>NZ_LMLV01000033.1:0-377354 GCF_001422685.1 Paenibacillus sp. Leaf72
ATTAAAACACATAAGCCAAAGAGAAACAAAATCGAGAGCAGACGTTCACCATTAAAACACATAAGCCAAAGAGAAACAAAATCGAGAGCAGACGTTCACCGAATCCTTGACTCGGGGAAGGCGTAAGTGAAATAACACCGATATACTGTAGCAGAATAGTACAGCCGAACAGCAGGAGAAATGTCGCCACCAGCACACCGAAAACAAACAATACCAAAGTTATCGCCAGACTTATTCTCTTATGAAAAAATTCTTTCATTTGGTATGCAGCACCGCCTTATAGCCAAGTCCTCTAATCACAATAATCTCAAACTCTGGCCACTCTCGAAAACGGTTGCGTAAACGGTTGATATGAACAGTAAGTGTGTGATCATCCGTTTCGGAATCCATCCCCCAGATTTCATCCATAAGCTGCAAACGGGTAAAGATCAGGTTCGGATAAGATAGTAACTTAAACAACAAATAAAATTCCTTGGTGGGAAGAAGGTTAATTTCTTCTTCGCGTGTTGCCGTCAGCGCATCATAATCCAGTACAACTTTCCCGATGGTCAGCTTGTGTTCATTGGCAATCCTCGCTCTGCGCAGAAGAGCTCTAATCCGGAGTATCAGCTCCTCTTCGTCTACGGGTTTTGTCATATAGTCATCCGTACCAGCAAGAAATCCCTGTCTTTTATCTTTCGGCTCCTGTTTGGCTGTAACCATCAGAATCGGCAAATGCTCCGCAGCGCCTGAGCCCAATATCAAATTTGTATTTCAGCCTGCCGAAGAAGGGCTTGCTGGAGCGAANTGGTTTTGTCATATAGTCATCCGTACCAGCAAGAAATCCCTGTCTTTTATCGGTTTTGTCATATAGTCATCCGTACCAGCAAGAAATCCCTGTCTTTTATCTTTCGGCTCCTGTTTGGCTGTAACCATCAGAATCGGCAAATGCTCCGACAATACCCGAAGCTGCCGTGTCAATTCATAGCCGTCCATATTGGGCATCATTAAATCAAGTACAACTAAATCAATGTGCTGTTTTTCTATAATCTCAAGCGCTGTTATCCCGTCTTCTGCCCAGCATGTTTTAAAGCCTCTCGTTTGTAAGACCACACACATCAATTTCCTGGTACTTTCGTCATCTTCAACCACTAATATATTTAACATATAAAGAATCTCCTTCTATCATCAATAAGATGTCTCATTTTACCGTTGAAAAGTAAATTGAAAATAAACATATGCAGTTGAGTTTCAGTTTATATTGTACAGCTACACTAGAGCTGTTGCCACATATAGCGACCGATGAAAAGTTTAAGGAGGAAAGCTATTTATTGAAAAAGATAAAGATACGGCTATAGCTATATAAGAAGCAAATCAATTTCAAAAATAAACTTACAGAAAAGGAAGATTAAAATGAGTAATAAAATCAAAAAGAAAAAAATGAAAAAGAGATGGAAAATATCAGCATTAGTTTTAGTAATTATAGCAATTATTGGTGTTGTCGGTTATGTAGGATTACAAAATTTTCTAAAATGGAAAGCACCAGAATTAAGTGGTGAACCAAAAGTAGGAGAATGGTATCGTATAACTCCAGAAGGAACTAAGTCTGCAAACGGAAAGGATTGGCATAGTTTAATAAAAGTAGGAAAAGAAAACAAAGTAATAGTGTATTTCTTTGGTGGTGGATTAGCAGTAGATGAATACACAGCTGCAAGACCTTTAAATGATGACGGCGGTTTTTATGCAGATTATGCTGACGTTGACTTTGGTGTTAAATTTGGAATAGCAAGTAATAATAAAGAAAATCCTTTCAAAGATTGGACAATATTAGCAATACCTTATTCAACAGGAGATCTTCATGCAGGAAGTGGCGAATATGAATATACAGACTTAAATGGTAATAAACAAATTCTTTATCATAATGGATATATTAACTACACTTCTTTTATGAAAGAAGCGATGAAATATATACCTAATCCAGATACACTACTTATCGCAGGTTTTAGTGCAGGAGGATTTGGTACCTCATTACTTGCAGATGATATTATTACACAGTATTTTCCTCAAGTAAATAATGTAACAGTAGCTGTAGATAGTTCATTACTTTTAACGGACACTTGGCATGATGTCGCTGAAAATATGTGGCAAACGCCAAAAGAGATTTCAGATAGATTAGTAAGTGATAATATTACCTTAGACAGTTTAACCAGCCTATCAAAAAAATATGGTAATAAAATAAAAATTCTATTTGGTAGTTCTTTAAGAGATGAAGCATTAAGCACATACCAATCTTATTTTAGAAATGGAATTTTATCCACAACAAATGAAAATGGCGATATCTATGAAAAAGACCTTGCAAAAATGGTAGCTGATTTACAAGAGAACATTCCTAATGTCGGAATTTATATTTGGAATGAGATAGAGAAAAATAAAGATGGAAAAAATTTAACTCCGCATACCATCTTACCTTCTCCTAATTTTTATGGTAAGAAATATTCAGAAGATAAAAGTATAGCTGACTGGATTGTTAATGCAGTAAATGGAAATATTAATAGTTATGGACTAGATTTATTGGATAAATAGTTCAATGTTGTAAACGGGAATTTGGAGTCACTTATTCACTTCGCGGTATCTCCAAAATGATGCAATGACAGCATTATTCCAATCTGATGAAAGAAGCGATGAATATAACAATGATATTCCAGATCATAAGATGGACTCTAAATACAGCAATATAGATAGAGGCATTATGAATGTGCCAAACAAAGAACTGTTGGGTCAGATTAATGAAAATTATGAGAGTGTCTTAAAGGATTAGCATTCCCTGCGATAAAAAAACGATTAATGAACACCAGGAGGAGTCAAAATGGACAAGTCGAATGATAACGTACAACTCGAGAACAAGGGAACGATCTCTGAAATGAGGAATAAAAAACCTAAAAAAAGGAACAAAGTTCTAAAGATTATAGGCATCGCTCTATTATCATTAGCTTTAATATTTAGCGGCATGTTTTTATATGTACGTTCGCATCCAGGAATTATTATTGGCTTTATTCAAGATGCATTATACAAAGGAAATCCGATCAATTCCTTTGAACCTTTTAATCCGCAAGGGAAAATTGTTAAGAGTAATGGCATACTCTATGTGAATGACATCAAGTATGCTGATGAATATCCTAATAGTTATTTGGATATATCATATCCTAATACGGATACCACAATTAAAAGACCGACGATCGTTTACTTTCATGGTGGAGGATATTTCGGAGGAGACAAGGCAATGGGAGATCCTATGGCAGTAAATGATGACGCCAATATGCTATTCAATAGGCTCGTGGAAAATGGATACAACCTGGTTAACGTCAATTATGCTTTAGTGCCGGATTATAAATTCCCGGTTCCTGTTATCCAAATGAATCAAGCGATTAACTTTTTGGTAGATAACAGCGAAAAGTATAACTTGGATATGGAAAATGTTGTTGTTATGGGTAGTTCTGCAGGAGCCATACTTACCAGTCAGTATGGCGCAATCATTACAAACAAAGATTATGCGGACAGTTTCAACATCCATCCCTTACTCACTACTAAAGAAGTAAAAGCCTTAGTTATAGATGATGGGCCTATAAAGACTGACGAACTTAATTTTGCTACAAGAGTAATAGTCGGTCATTACCTAGGTATAGGTACAAATGAATTCAAAAGCAGCAAAGTTGCAGATCAATATAACACGATATTACATGTTACTGGCGATTATCCACCATCTTTTATAACTGCCGCCAATGGAGATGGGTTTCCTAAAGATATGAAGGCCTTATCCGATAAGCTTACGTCATATCAGATAGATAATGACTATTTCTACCTTGATAAGGCACATGGTAAAATCGCCCATGGTTATTTAGCAAATATAAGAACAGACAAGAACGCACAGGAAGGTTTCGGGAGATTAGTGAAATTTATTGATAAGTATACAAAAGGCAGTAGCGCAGAATAGAATCAGGCGGGAAGGGGCCGCAGTTCCCCCTTCCTCTCATTCCCATATCAAATTAAGACATTGCTTTAGAACGACGATCCACTTCCTCCAGCAGCCTTGCCATTTCTTCCGGTTCCTGCTTCATTCCCCGTGTAATCCATTCATCAATCCAACCAAACAAAGCTCCGGCAAACCAGTCACTGAAATAAGCAGGTAAATCCTCCTGATCAGGCTTCGGGCCGCATACTGCCTTAATGTTATCTAATACCAAATAGGATAACCCAGAGCGGTAAAGCATTAAATAAGAATCTTTATGCTTTTTGTAATGTCCGAACAAACTTGCAACAATGTTAGGGCTCTCGCTATTTTCATATTCCGTTCCCCATTCCTTAATCAAACGGAGAAGATATTGTTTTAACACCTCTTCTTTGCCATTGAAGTTTCGATAAAAGGAGCCATTCCTGTATTGAATTAATTTGAGGTTTGAACAAAAAAAGCGCCTCCTGTATGCTGGGTCATGGAATGATGGTCATTCACTGCCCGAATAAAAAGGAGGACGCTCACTATGAAGTATAAACAATCGAAGAAACAGAATCAACGGATTACACGCATTTCCGAAAAAACGTTGGTGGTTGGCGCAGATATTGCGAAAGAAACTCACGTGGACCGCGCCATCGACTTTCGGGGGATTGAACTGGGAAGGGACTGCGTGTTTTCCAATACCCGCACCGGACTGGAGCAACTGGTTCAGTGGATGAAGGAGCTTCAGCGGGAGCATGTCAAGAGTGACGTCCTCTTCGGCATTGAGCCTACCGGACACTACTGGTTTAACCTAGCCGAGTATTTGGGACAGCAAGGTATTCCTTTGGTCATTGTCAATCCGCATCATGTACACAAGAGCAAAGAACTGGAAGACAACTCACCGACGAAAAACGACTACAAAGATGCAAAAGTCATTGCTGACTTGGTACGAAACGGGAAGTACAGCCAGCCGAAATTGCCGACGCGTGTCTATGCCGATCTGCGGATTCTCATGAATCTTCTCGAGAAGATCATGGTGAATCTCGGACAGGTACAGAAACGAATACAGAACTGGCAAGATCGCTTTTTCCCCGAATATACAGAGGTATTTAAAGACTGGGAGGGTAAAGCCTCGCTTCCTTACGCTAGGCGAGTTTCCGACGCCGAGTGAGATCGTAGCACTTGGTACAGAAGCCATTGTGAAGCGATGGAAGAAAGACGTGAAACGAGCCGTAGGGACGAAACGAGCCAAGCTGCTGGTTGAAACCGCGAGAAGCTCCATCGGGCTTACCGAAGGGCTGCCCGCAGCAAAAATAGAGATTAAAGCGCTTCTGGAGCAGTACGACCTGTTCGCTAGACAGCTCGAAGAGATTCTAGTCGAGGTCGAACGTCTACTTGGACAAATCCCAGGAACGAAGGAAATGCTCACCGTGCCGGGTGTGGCAGTGGTCACCTTGGCAGGATTCTTGGCGGAAGTTGGAGATCTGAGCGGTTACGAGCATGGCCAGCAGATTATTCGGCTGGCTGGGCTAAATCTCAAAGAAAATAGCTCAGGAAAGAAAAAAGGAAGATCCAGTATTACCAAACGTGGACGTGCAAGATTAAGGGCCCTGCTGTTTCGAGCGGTCATGCCCATGGTAGCAAAGAATGCGGAGTTTAAGGCCTTGCACCAGTACTTCACCATGCGAACACAGAACCCACTGAAGAAAAAAAAATCCCTTGTGGCGTTGTGCGGGAAACTCATACGTGTCCTGCATACGCTCGGCACCAAGCAAATGCCATATGACGCAAACGACGTGCTAGGGCAGGTGCGTCAAGCCCAGTTACAGATGGTGGCTTAAGAAAAACCGAATTCACGTTTCTCACCAAACGGGAAAGACTAAAGACAAAAGAAGCACGGAGCAGCCGTAGGATCGAATTCCATAAGGGCAACGCCCCCGCAAAGGAGCAAGAAACGGCGTCCACCTTTTGAGAGGCAGAACGAAGGAATGTAAGGGCACAGACCCCGAGTGACATGGGAGGGTAAGCCGTCAAAAGAAGGTGTGGATATCCAAGGTGCGATCATCGGAAAAATCCATGAGCTGGGGACAAATGCCCCAATCTCTATTCCCGCCACCGGCTCCTCCAGAAAATATTGTCATTCTTACATGACTTCTCCAACTCTTAATAAGTCAATGGTTGAAAATCTAAGAATGAGTGAGTAAACAAGAGAATTTATTAATTTATAGTGGGAGGGAATTTACTCTTCTTTTAAATGCTATCATATCGTTCCTTACTTCGAAGAAAAGGGGTTATTTCTCAAAGAATTATTACCAAGTCACATACAAGATTACTATCAATATGAGCTTGAAGAAAATGGAGTAACAACCAACACGGTTCTCCATTATCACGCTAATATTCGCAAAGCTCTAAAGCATGCTCTCAAAAATGATTTAATTAACACTAATCCGGCAGATAAGATTGAAAGACCAAAGAAAAATGATTTTGTAGGCAGTTTTTACAACAAGCAGGAGACTAATATTCTGTTTGAAAAAGTTAAAGGCGAACTGATAGAGCTAGCAGTCATTCTTGCCGCTTTTTATGGATTGCGGCGAAGTGAAGTAGTTGGGTTGAAATGGACAGCTATAAATTTTGAAAACAAAACGATTAGTATTAGGCATACTGTAACTCCGGTTTATTTTGAAGGTCAGGAACACATCATTGAAAAGGACCGGGATAAAAACAAACCAAGTCGCCGCACCTTAACTCTTGTACCAGCCTTTGAGGAATTACTGCTGCGTATTCGTGAGCTTCAAGCTCTCAATAAAGCCATATGTGGTAAATCCTACTGCACTGATTACGAGGAGTATATCTATCTGGATAAGTTGGGACAACGAATTAAACCCGGCTATATCACACAGAACTTCACTAGAACGCTTAAAAAAAATGGTCTTCGTCATATTCGTTATCACGACCTGCGTCATAGTTGTGCAAGCCTTCTACTCGCTAATGGAGTCAGTATGAAAGAAATTCAGGAATGGCTGGGACACAGCAACTATTCTACAACGGCCAACATTTATTCTCACTTGGAATACAGTTCCAAAGTATCTTCAGCATCAACAATGAGTGGTATTTTGGTCTTTTAATAAAAAAGATCGCACTGCCCTCAATGTTTCATGAGAGTCATGCGATCTTCTCTTCGTTCTCTCCTTCGGAAAAAGGAGAGAACTGCAGGAGAGAACTCGTTAAAAAGTTCTCTCCCAAGTTGTTTTAAAAACCAAGGTTTTCCGGAAAAAACCCTTATAAATCAAGGATGCCGAGGACCGGGATCGAACCGGTACGGTAGTCACCTACCGCAGGATTTTAAGTCCTGTGCGTCTGCCAATTCGCAATTTTCGTATACATACCGCTGTTTCCCAGCGTTTTGCTCTTCGTAATATTCATCACAACGCACAGGATACGGACAGACAATCGGAAAGCACTCGGATATGCGAGCGCGTTTTTGTCGTGTGCCTACGAGTTAACGTTAACGAGACGAAGTATACCACGAACGAGTTACGCTTGTCATTCACTCTTATCTTCCCATACCTCCTAAGATATAAAAACTGCGCGGAAACTAGATACACCTGATTTAGCACCTTTTGACCACCGCCTTGGGGGTCTGCGTAACTTCACCGCATTAACGCGATGTACATATGAATAAAACTCATATTATGGACACAAGTCTAACCGCCGCAAACCCGCGCCGTTACTGGATTCTCGCGTTTTCGTCCGTCTGCCGAATCGCTCAGAAACGTTTTATGCACCGTTTATACACGTTTTATGCATCGTTATGCAGACGCCAGAGCCACCGTGACCCCGTGAGATTTCGGAGCCTCATCCGGAGAGAGGCGCTTGCAAGTGCGGAAGCCTACGGAACCCCGTGAGGTTGCGCAAATGTAACCCTGCGTAACATAAAATCCGCGAAAAATAACGCCCGAAAAACGCCGATATCCGTTGATATACAAGGGATTTCAGCTTCATACGCAATTATTAGCGGCAGCTTTACATGACTACCCATCGAAAAGTTTCGGAAGGGCACGCGCCGCGATACGTTTGCAGAAAAATTCCGCTAAAAGTAAAGATTTCGGACACCTTAACAACGCATAAAAACCATTGAACAAACGCGTAAAAGCCCGATTTCATGCGGGTTACAGCGTTTCTTTACAAATAAATCGTTTGGTGCGACTCTATTTCGTATATGCGAAGTAATCCATACATACTGTTACAATATAAGCCCGATCTTTCAACATCCCGGCAAACGTCGGTTTAATGCGCAAACTAGTTATATAACGCTTTACCGCTACTTTGAGCGCTGCTTCAAAATCCTTTCTTTGCCTCCAACGGTAAAGCGTGCGGACACTAATGCCGAGTTCCTTCGCAATATCTTCGTAATTAGCTCCCCGAGTTATCGCGAGCAGTTCGATAGCGCATAGTTGTATTTCCGTTAGCGGCCGCTTCTTCCGTTTTCTTCTTCGTTTTTGCACGTATTCAACTCCGTAAATAGAAATAAACGGAGCGCCAGCGTACATATACCGCCGATGCTCCGTTGTATTGCGTATTAGTTTTGTATCGGCCCTCCTGGCGCAGCTCCACGGCTGCTGCTTCCTGATTTACCGGTGGCGTTAAACGCTGCGAATAGCCTCCTTTGCAACTCATCCGTAATTTTGTTTACATCCGCTTCTTCCTTGACAGTGACGCCGCCCATATTTAGCGTAATCGCGACTGGCGTGTTGTTCGTGATGTTCTGTTGCATCGGTGCTTGCGTGGAGAAGCGGTTAGCGAATGACTCCGCGTTGCCGGTATTCTTTGGCGTAATACCCTTTGACTCATAAAACCAGTTCTCAAAGATCTTCTTGTCTTCTTCTCGCTGTTGTTTCGGAGTACCCTTCGTCCCAACGTCCAAGTCTGCATATTTGTACAATAGTTCTTGAGCTATCTCAGGAGTACCTATGTCTATCCCTTTGAAAATCCAACTTGTCGATTTCGATTTACGCATACCATCCGCGATTCCCTCGGCCAAGCCTCCGCCGATCTTCAAACCGATACTAGCAATTTGGCTGGAAGAGTTCTCCAACGAAGCAAGTAACGTACTCGTAATCTTCTCCGAATATCCCTTAAATACCGCCTCTCCCGACTCTGCCCACCACTTATCGAACGAAGTTTTAACGGTATCGAATACGAACTCTACTTTACTTTCAAATTTCGTTAACTTTTGAAACTCCGGATTGTTCGTAAAATTGTCCGCAACGTATTTCTTACCGTTATCGACCGCTTTCTGTACGGCTGCTGTTATCGTAGGTGAGTATTTTTCGATCATGTCCGAGGCTGATAAAGCGAAATCACGTATGATCGGCATCGTCGGTGCTAGGGCAGATATCTGCAACGTCTCAAGCGCGCCATTAAACTGCTCTACCGCGCCGCCCGCACCTTCCATTTTCGTTTTGGCGACGTCTAGTGCGGTCGTTTTCGATAGTTCTCGTTGAAACTCCTTAATCCCCTTGGACCCCGCTTTAAACATAGAGGACGCAGCCTTGACGCCATCTGTACCGAACATCTCTAGCATTAAGTCGGTTCTCTCTTGCTCGGAAAACCCTTTAAACGCTTTTTGTAGTACGTCGGCAATTCCGCCGATATCTTTGATTTTTCCGTCTTCAAAGAACTTGTTGGCTTCGCCTACGCCAATACCTAGCTTTTTAAATAGCTGCGTGGCTTTCTTCGTCTGCGGCTGCAAGTACATAAGCATCGACTTGAAGCTCGTACCCGCGTCCGATCCGCCTTTAAGTCCGTCATTGGACATAATCCCGATCGCGGTATTCAGATCAAGGAGGGAAAGTCCGAACATATCCGCTACTCCACCAGCCGAGGCGAGCGCGTAACTGATTTCATGGACTGACGTTGCGCCTGCGTTAGCTGTTCCCGCGAGTATATCCGATGCTTGGGCGGCACTCAAACCGTCTTTCTTGAACGCGTTAAGTGACGTTGCCATCGTCTCGGCGGCTTCTTGCAATCCGAGTCCGCCCGCAGTTGCGAGATTTAACGCTGCTTCTAGGCCGCCTGCTTCGACCGTCGCCGATTCCATACCGGCCTTCAGCAACTCTTCTATCGCCTGTCCGGCTTCCATGGCGCTATATTTCGTACTTGCGCCCATCTTCAACGCTAGTGACTGCATATCCGCCATTTCCTCGTTAGTGCCGCCCATTACAGCCTTTACTGAAAGCATTTGCGACTCGAAGTCCATCGACTTTTTAAATGAGTCCGTCAAGACCGACATACCCGCGAACGCTCCGGATACGCCGATAGCCGCCGCTGACAATGCGCCAAACCTACCCGCCACACCCGCTAGTGAAGACGTGATGCTACGCATTGGCTTAGAGACGTTATCTATTAATCGAAGACTAGCCGTAAGGTCAAAACTCATTCTATATCGCCCCCTTCATGCGATCGCGGAATGCAAAGCCGGTGTATTCCCTAGATGAAGCCAGTGCCCGATCAAAGTGTACGTCAGCCAGTTCCCAATTCGTACTTGCTGCGGCTGCTAATCCGTTCCTATACGCCTGTAATCCACTCAGAAGCTTCGAAAGTGCCGACCGCTGTTTCATCTTCGGAAAACGCAGGCCGCGGAGCTGCTTAATGACATCCGCAAATACAGCGTCAGCAACACGCATTTTATCGGCGAATTGTTCGAGTGACATCTCTCCGTTAAACAACGCCTCTCCACACAGGCGGAAATA
Organism: Paenibacillus sp. Leaf72; assembly: GCF_001422685.1. Lineage (NCBI taxonomy): Bacteria > Bacillati > Bacillota > Bacilli > Caryophanales > Paenibacillaceae > Paenibacillus > Paenibacillus sp. Leaf72. The sequence continues at coordinate 10,723 of NZ_LMLV01000033.1, forward strand.
CGTTCCGTCGTAAGGATTCAGAACGGAAGTAATACGTGATACCTCCGCGTATAATTGTTCCTCCGTCTTCTTCATCGTATAATCGCCTCCACCGCTGCTTTAAATTTAAGGTAACGCGCTGCATCCGTTGCGGACTTAGACAACGCTGCCGCATGATACAGTTTCGCAAGCTCGTCCATGTTGACGCGAATGCCCGCGATTGAAACAGTATTAAGGTCAACGTCCTGGCCGCGATAAATGACGTCTTCGTCGCCAGTAACCGCAACTTGTCCATTATCTAGGATGGAGAACTGCGCTGCCGATTGATCCAGCGAGGATGGAGCGACGTTCGATACATCAAAACGCCAAGCATCGTAAGGACTTCCAGTCATTATAGATACCGGATTGTTATTGTCCGGACTAAAATAAATGAACTCCGCTCCTCTAGGTAAAAAATGTACGTAATGCTCATTGCCCCCACGAGCATAACCTATTGCCTCTACTTTTCCCGTTAATCTTACATACGGCCATCCCGCAATCGGAGCGTACCCGACTCCCATCCCGCTAAACGACTTTCTTTCGATTTTCATTACGCTTCCCCCTGTTCGGATATTTGCCGTTTCAAATCGGCATATTTAACGCGGTCCTCAATACGGCCGCTGACCGTTGCTTTTGCTCGCGCTTCTTGGACGTCAGTTTCCGTAACTGGCATCGGCTTATCGTCTTCAACCGGAGCTGCGCCCGCTAGTTGTTCCTGACGCTTCCGTTTCATTGCCGAGAATAGAACGCAATTGTCGATCGATGAATGAGCCGCAGCTAAAACACCGGCCTCCTTAACGTGTTGTGCTGTAATTTCCGCTCCGCTTTCGATAAGCTGGCGCAGTTCTTGGACAGTTGCGCGGTACTGCTTCGGATTACCGTCAAATAGCTCGCGTTGATCTTTCATTAACTCGTAACGGGCAGCGTCTTCTTCAGCCCCCGTCTCCTTGGCGCGTTCCTCCAACTTGCGGAGGTATTCGTCTGAAGGACGGCTGGCGTACGGATTATCTTCGTCAAAAAGCGCCTTAGTCAGCGCCTCAAAATCGTGCTTGGCCGTTGAATACTTCGCCATCTTGTGCGGAGAGCTTCCGGACGATTTCGCTTCGAGGCGCAGGCGCTCCAATTTACTCGCGGTCATTATTATCATATACTACACACCCTTTCCGTTTTGTTTATTTCCTTCCGGCAACTTTCGATTAGTCGAAATGTCCATAAGTTCTTCATCCCGAATTAGCGGAAGGCTACTCATGTCAATAATCTCATGAACGTAAATATGGTCACCCGGACGGCTTTTATCATCCAAACGAACCTTTTCTTTAATCTCTTCCTGTGCGTGTGCGTAGGAATCTTTTAGTTTATAGACGTCGAGTACAGCGCTGTAATATTCCAAACGAGCGGCTGCCATTCGATCAATGATAGGCTGAAGCTCTTTTTGCTGTACTTCGGTTCGGTAAGGACCGTTCCAGTCAAGCGTCAGGTCTCGAACACTAATCCGATTGCTCTCTTTTGCTTGACGAAAAAAGTCGTATGCCGCCCGCAATTCAGACTCAGCATCCGATTTGGCTGCGTTAGATGCAGCGATTTTGGTTCTTAATTCGGCTTTCTTAGAGCCCATATCTTCGCCCGTCTCAAACTCACGACGCATTAGTTTGTCCATTTCTGCTAAATTGGAGGTTAAAATGCCTGCTGCCTCACTCACCCTTTGTTGGTAACCGGCTACAACCTCATTATGCCTAGCATCTTGTTCAAGAAATGCATCCAGTAGTTTCCACTTAATCATTGTTAAACACTCCTTTTATTTTTGTTTTGAATCGTTCCCAACGCGTTGGCTTCTTAATTAGAAGAGGAGATGGCGTTTCCGGTGTTATCCATAATTCACGAATGACCTCATACTCCTCGGTGCCTGGCCGAAACACGCGATACAGAGAGGCCAACTCTTCTTTATGCGTAAAAGCAACGTTAATCCCTAAAACGGGTAAGAATGCTTTAAACACTACTTCGCTATCCGTCCGTAAATCAATCGACTCAATGCTGTGCGCACCTATAAATTCAATGACTGCGTATTTAATGTTGCGTTCATTTTCGACCGGCTTCACAATACGATCCACCTGGCGCCCATGCTCGTTATACAGGATAGCGGACATGAAGCGGAGTCCGCAGATATCCGCTACGATAATCTCGACGAGCGGCCGCATCAGCGTGATACCTCTACGAGTTGTACGTCTACGGCGCACGGTCGGCCGCGTCGATCTACGCTTTCCTCGTACGCTACCGTTACGCCTTCGCGAATGAATGACGCGTTCCCGTCTACAACCGCGCTGACATGAAAGAAGAGTCCGGCTTCTCCGATCTTGCCGAATCCTTTTTCCGCGTTGTAATAACGTACCTTATCGGTATGCTTGGACGAGCTGACCGGTTGATAATCCGGCTCTCTTCGTTCAATCGCTGGCTTTCGCGGTGACTTGCCGAGCGACGGTCCGATAAACTTGATCGCAGCTCCGGTAAGTTCGTTATTCTCCGGCCACATAACTGGCTCAAACTGGCGTTGGGCAAAACTCTTTAATGGCGCTACTGGTTTCGTATTTGTATGTGTTCTATTCATTTTCTCCTTGCTCCCCTTCGTTTTTTAATCAATGACGGAGCTAAACGCCGGATATGCGCATCACTCACGGAATCCCCGTAAATTAACGTTCCCGCGATGCATCCCGTTTCCGTGCTTACCACGGTGACTAACCGTTGAAATCCGTTTGGCGGTAACTTCTCAATACTGGAAACGAATAACATGCGCTTACCTCCTCCGCTTGGCTATTGTGCTGAGATATCGACACGCAATCGAATCCTCGCCGCGCCATAGCTTGCAGCACGTATCCGCCTTTGCCATTTCGGTTAGCAATGAGCAGCTTTTCGCCGCGTTTAAGTAGCCGCAATAAATCGTATCTTCGCGTTGCTGCTTCACATTGAACCCCCTTCGAAATAGCTGCGTATTTGGTACGCTTTTCGCTGATTCTGCCGCATTTTAGACGCGCTAAAGAAGCCCCGAAGGTATTTACACCTCCCGTGCTTGCGACGTCTAATATACGGTTAAAACGGCGTTTAGCGATCTACGTTAACGCCGAGTAGATTTCGCGCCGAACGCTTCCTTTTCGATGGGACTCGGTACTGAATCGCGATTAAACTACCCTCGCGATAATAACGGGCCATTTCGGTAAAGTCCGGATAGCTGCGTCTTATCTTCGTGATTACTTCGCGGTCCTCTACATAAGCGGCCAGGCTATCGCTGTCCATACGCCACAACCGGTTAGCGACTTGCATTATAATCACCGCCTAGCCGGACAAGCGTCGTGTTTGTCATCGTAAATTTATCCGAGTAGTGGCCTGCTTCAATTCCGGCGTATAGTACGAACAAAATAGCCGCGCGAATCTCCGGCTTCGTAATACCAGCGTTGCGCGTCGGAGCATAAGCTTTGCAGAATACCGTCGCCAGGCGCTCGGCAAGCGCGAAGAACTTCGACTCTTCCATTTGGATAACGTGTGAAGGTGCATTTGCTTCCGCCTGTACGAACCGGACGATCTCCGAGAAATAGCCGTCGTAAACCTCGTCATTAATGTGGTAGGTTACAATCTTCAGCGGCCGCTTGCCTTCCGCGTAGTTAATAAGCGTATATCCTTCTTCGTTAGCAGATACGGTAACCATTCCGATCTTCCTCGCTGCGGAGCGCTGCGGTCTGCCTCCTTATCGTATTGGAGCCCGCGTTTTCCCAACCGTTTAGAGTCCGGCTGTACGACCTTTAAATTACGAAAGCCGATCGGAGTAGCGCGCCCGATCAATTGCTTCGCACATTTCGTCGCTAACGCCTGCAAACTGCGCTATTTTGAATTGTAACTTTAGACTGACCGCACGTAGATTAGCTTCAACGCTTGCCACATGCGAGCGGCTAACGCCAATCTTCGCGGCAAATTGAGACTGAGTGTACCCTAGCTTTATTCGAATTGCCCTTACCGCCGTCGAATCCATATACACTTGCTCCCTTCTGTATTAGAATGTCACTTATAAAAACAAAGTAAATTTTGTAGGGCTTGTTATTTCCCTACACCTATACCTTTTTGTCGCCACTTTAAGCGTCGTCCTCTTCCTGAGTTCTTTTTTTACGATTGCCTTCGCCGTAAATTAGCCGCTGACCATGTATGAAGTCAATTTTCTCTATATCGAGTGGACATTCATATTTCCACGATAGCTGAAGCATCGCATACTCACTTGACCAAAAGGGATATTCTAACCCCGAGGCGTAGTTATCAGCGAGTTTGGCTTTCTTTTTCTTCGGTACAATGCCCGCGAGTAGTAGCTTGTCTGCCCGTTGCTGTCTGCGTTGCATCGTTTTAACTCCGGTTTTACATTGCTGGCAGCACGTCTGCTTTCTGTTGCGAAGGCTATCGTCACGAAACGGATATTGGCAATAGCCGCAGCTTTTAACGCGTTTATCGTCCGGCAGGCTGGCGAGTAGCTTCTTTAGTACTAACGCTGCTTTCTCGCGGGGCATACCGGTTACAAGTTCCGTTGCAAATTCGACTGCTCCTGCGCCTGGCTCTACATTGTTCATAAGTACCCCCTGTTTAAGTTGACCTTTGTCTCATGTAATGCTATATTTGACGAATAAAGATAATGCGATTAGTGTGTACGTTTTGTCCTATAATAGGTTTATTTATTAACTAAGGATGCTCTATACTCTGTAAGTAGTGCTACTCCCTGTCTCCTCGGCAGTAATCTTCTTATCTCCTGCTCGGTATAGAAATGCCTAATACACGCGTTAAAATCACCGCTACCAGCTTCGAAACTACGCTTGTCCAAACTTTCGCCGCCTAAATTCATCCGGTAAAGGTTCGGCTTCTTCTTGAACGTTCCTTTCTGCGCTTGATTCCGACTTATAATGGCGATAACTCCGATCTTTTCGAGTTCGTTTATCTTCCGCCGCGCCGTCCTTGCATCTATGCCCGCAGCCTCTCCCATTTGCGCTGATGTCATATAAAAAACTCCGGACTCATTCGCCCATCGCTTTGAATGAATTAACATCGCGTAAGTCAGCGCCTTTTGCGCCTTCCCTGAACAGCTCCTAATTATCGTGTCAATTTCGTTAAATGAGACGGTCAAATCGCGATTTTGCTCCGTTAGCAACGTCTTATCATTATCGTATACGTAGTCTACGCATTCCCGTAAGTCTCGCATACAATACGTCCAATCTGACGTATAGAGCCGCGCGTCCTGCCATGCGAACCATTCCGTTATTGCACTTAACGCGTCTGGCCGCTCAACTCCGTTATGGTTCATTAGGCGCGCTAGCAGTAGAAACGAGTTATGGCGCTGGCCCGGTCCCTTCATTCCTTCGTTAAAGCGATTGGCTGCGTGAGCCAACGTGTAGCTCTCGGACTGGTCGTATGTAGCGAGTGGTTTATGTCGGCCAACTGCGTCCTCCATATCGGCGGCTTCACGGTTTTCGTACGCCCGATCTTCCGCAATCAGAGCCAACACGTCCGCATGAGCCGTTTTCTTCAGCGTAAGAAAATACGCTATAGATTCGTCGCGCTCCATCACACGCAAGCCGTCACCAATCTCACAGAAACCGCAGAATGCCGCTGTTTTCTGATGAATACTGAGCGGCAACTTCACTCCTTGCATAGATGACGGACGGAACTCGACCTCACCGCCCTCGACTCCAACCAACTCCGCTCTCGATATAATAAGGCTAAATACTTGGCGCGAAGATTCGAGGCTAATCGCCTTGTCGAAAAACAATTCAACATGGTAACCCTTTCCGCCGCTGTACGATATTGCATAGTTATGAAGACCAGCCTCACTCAACGTATGAGCTAACTTGTACGTCACCCACTTTGCGACGGCTGGATCGCGGTAATCCACGTCAAAACAGATAAACTTCGTGAGGTAAGCGCCCGCGAACGTGCCTATCGGACGTTTTCCGTTGAGGTGACCTAGTAAGTGATGGAGGCGCAGCGGCCTGCGGGTATCGTTTCGCGTTATGTAGCTGCCATCAGTCATTTGGATGAGATAATGATGGTTTTGAATTAGGTATAAATCGAATAGCCTGTCTATAACGCGTTGCATTGTCTAATCACGCTCCCCCGCTTTCCCTCGAATACCCTCATATAAAATGATAGTATCCCTTTTATCCTCATCTAACCCGCCCAAAGAGACTGATTACATTCCCTTCGTAAACAGAAGCACTATCCGCAAACTTCCAAGCAACGTGTTCCGCTAATTCTTTGCGCTGCCACTCTTCGACGATTTTTAGCGCTTCAACAAATAGTCGAGGATCGCGCGACGTAACTCGTAGGCCCATTTGCGATAGCGGCCGGACGTCCAGTTCGATTCCTTTACTCAGGAACCGTTCTACGATTGCGCGCCCTGCGTCGTTATTCCGAGGAATGTATACTGCATAGCCAGCCTTTATTGTCTTCATTTTTAGCATTGTCAATCGTCTCCTTATTGGTTGGTTTTAATATGAAGCGGAAGAATCCGCAGCCTATACCTTAGTAACGATCGCCGAACTGGTCTCGCACACTTTTATGCGAATTAATTACGACGTACACTTACATAGTCGTTTGCCGATTCGATTTCGCACACTTTTCACAAAAAAAAATTCAAATTCCCCGAAACCAAACATACGTTCCCTCGTATTATATAGAAAAGACGCCCATTCAACGGTTGCCTCCATTAATGAGCGCCTTATCATACGAACCGAAGCCGCAACGTTTGCCGCCGTTAAAGCTTCGTGAACAATCGATCGGCCGCCGAGTAGCCGAAATAGTTGGACGCTACTCCGTACATACTACGGCGACGGTAAAACGAAGCCCGCATGACGATCCGGTTAGAGCCGGTACGGACTTTAAAGCAGCGGATACGTTGCCGCGTATCCTTATCCGAGCAGTTAGCGCTACTTGGACGATAAAACGACCTGGACGGGCGGTTAAATTTACGGAATCATCAGAAACGACGATCCGCGACCATCGCGCCGCTTAATTGGCGCTAGGTTTCGGCTCCTGTCGTCGGAGCCTCGTCAGGCGGTAACGGTATCCGGTCGAGATCGATACCGATTTCTAATAGAACGCTGGTTACGAACTCGAACGCGTCCATGCTGCGTAGTGCGGCGTACACAGTCGCAATAAGCGATTCAGCATCACCGCTTGCTTCCTCCGTCAAAATAATGCCCGCGTCGCTGACGTAAGTTTCAAACAAACGGCCTGGAACGGGGATAACGCGATCGAGCCAGAGGTTACCGTCAGAAACGTACATTGCAATCGAAGGTGAAACGAGGTAGGCGCGCTCTATTTTGACGGAACCGCCCTCGCTGTAAGGTCCGTTAATTACGGTGATGGGCTTCATAGACCGGCCCTCTCTTTCATCGCAGCTTTATACGCCAGTAAGCGTTTATAGCGGGAAGCTGGCGGCTGAAGCGTCGAGTAACCGCGTAAGGCTGCGTTTCTTTGCGTCCCGTATGCGTTGACTTTGTGCAGATAATACGCCAGTCTTCGTGTAAATGACGGACGGAACTCACGGATGATGCGACCGTTATTAATTAGATCGTACAACGCGCCACATTCAACGCAGCGAGCGTAAACGGAATCAGCATCGTGTTTTACATAACGGAAATGGACGGCGGCGCGGCATTCGTTGCAGTAATCCGGACGCGTTCTCATCGGAATACCTTCAGGTAACGGCGATCGCCTTCGTGCATAACGAATAGGCCGGTATCGTCTATAAGGCGTCGCTTTCCCCGCAGCCAATACGCAGGACCGTGATAGATAGCGCGAATACTATAGCGGTTTGTCATTATGGAAAGCACCTCCGAATTAGAGCGAAAGTAAATTCTGCGGCAAGTTCGGCAATAATACGGATTACAAGGCGCGTTTTTCTGCGTCGAACTGGCGTCGGGATTTCGTTGATATTCGGATAAGCAAGAATCATATTGCGACGCCTCCTTTCTGCGGAATAAAGCCGAGCAGTCGGAGTTGAGCCTCGGTTACGCGGACAGTGCCGATCGTTTTGAGCGGTGATATGCCGGTGATACGGCGAAAATAGGCAGGCTGAGACAGGAATGATACCGGAGATGGGCGATCGAGAATAGAAACGAAGATAAGTCCGCCAGTGTGAAGTACGAAGCGTAGACGGTGCGTAGCGTTCAGTTGTTTAGACATACGGATGAAACCTCCTAATTTTAACGTTAATTGTTTATCGTCTATTGATTAACGAAAGTATATAACGCCTAATGATAAACGTCAACAAGTATTTTTCAAACGATTAACAATACGGTATAATCAATAGCATGAGGTGGTCATATTGGCGATAAAAATTAAGTTAGAAGAAACACTCAATATACATAACATTACAAAAAATGCTCTAGCCCGCGAGGCTAAAGTTCGCCCAAATTTCATTTATGAGATGTGCGAAGGAAAAACGAAAAGAATCGACCTAGATACTTTAAGTAAAATTATTGAAACACTAACACAAATGACAGGTACCGAACACACACTTCAAGACGTGCTGGAGTACTACAACAAAACCGCTAACCCATAGAATACGGGAGCGGTTTATTTATTTATTTGGGGAGGAATTGATAAATGGAGTACAATAAAGCGATTTTAGATTTTTATACAGACTTCTACAAAGACGCTGACAAAGCGAGAGATTTAATGGATAGATGTTATATATTCACTGTCGATTACACGATTGACACGGATGAAAATCTAACAGAATTAGCACCTAGAAGAGTAGTAAATAATATCTCTAGGTTGATGTCATATTCCGATAAACTTCTCTCAACAGGCAGTCATAATGTTCACGTTTTCTTTTGGATAACTTGTATAGAGTCCGTCTGTTATATTCCTAGTGAAAGTAGCGGGGATAAAAAGCACAGGATTATTAAAAGGTTCTTTAAAGAAAACATACTAGCAGACGACCAAAAGTTTCTCATAGAGAACATTAAACCCACCCTTGAAATAAAGAATTTCAATATGGAGGATATTGCTTCGGTATTCTACTCTTTGAGAAATAGCTTTACCCATGAAGGAGACATCTATTTCTACTTTCCACTTGAGTCCTCGGACAGTTTTACTATCCAGAACATTTCCAAAGGTAACTCCATCATGATCCGCGCTACATATACTGAGATTAGATCTATTTTTATGCGAGCCTACTTGAACTACTTAGAGAGGCTAATTTGTTTAGCAGAGAATGCTACCTAAATATGTTCATAATGATTGTAAAATATATTAATACCGCAGCCGCTCACTAAAATGGGCGGTTTTTTGCTGTTTTTAAACTGCGTCAATTTGCGCCAGGGTCGCGTTGAAGCTTCGTTATAAATACGCGCATTCCTCGTTAACACAGTAACGCGTTAAAGTATTGCGATGATTTGCCGATATATACAGAGAGGACAGTATATGAGGAGGCGGTTAAATGGGAGAGTTATCGTTTGAAGACGCTGTTCGATTGTTCCTACGTGATAGAAAGTACGCCAATTTAAGCAAGCATACGTTGGAGTTCTATTATCGTGAGTTTCTGAAGCTGCGCAATACTTTAGAGATACAACAATTATCGACCGATCCAGCCGCGATAACGTACCGTGTTCTGAAGGAGAACGTTATCTTTTACCTCATGGAAGAAGAAGAGTTAAAGCCGACAACAATTAACTGCCTACTACGTGCCGCCCGTGCTTTGTTTAACTATCTCGTAAAGGAAGAGCTTTTGCCGGAAAGCCCATTCAAAAAAATATCGCTGGTTAAGGTTAAGCGAACCGTCGTTAACACTTTTACGAACCAACAACTCTTCGCCCTTCTCGGCCAGCCAAAGCTAAATACGTTCAGCGGCGTACGTGATTACACTATGATTTTACTTCTCCTAGAAACGGGCATACGCGTACGTGAACTATGTGAAATTACACTCGATGATATCGATTGGAGCGCCATGTCCATAAAAATTAACGGTAAAGGTGCGCGCGAGCGCTTCGTCTACTTCCAGGATAAAATGCGCCAGCAGTTAATCACGTACATTCATCGTCGCGGCGCCGTTCCTCATCGTACCCTTTTCGTTAAACGCGGGAATCAGATGCCTATCGATCGGCGCGCGGTCCACGAACAAATACAAACACACGGCAAAACGGCCGGGATTACAAACGTCCGCTGCTCGCCTCACACAATGCGGCATACGTTCGCACGACTCAGCGTTCAAAACAAAGCGAATTTGTTTGCGCTGCAATCTATTCTCGGTCACAGTACGATGGACCAAGTATTGACGTACGTTAATCTGTTCAGTAGCGAAGTGCGTGACGCGCATAAGGCATTTTCACCGGTGGAGAATATTAAAATAGGCGAGGTATTTTAGATGACTACTAGCAGGGATATCTCGGAACTTACAGCTTATAGCTTAGAGGATGCGTTCATCGTTTTTTATAACGCAAAACAAGCGGAGGCGTTACGCGGTCAGACGTTAAGGAATTACCGGAGCCACTGGGCGTACTTTCGCGAATGGCTACACAGCGAACATGCCGACATACAATACATTAACGAAATAACTTCCGTTTTACTGCGCCAGTACATCAACTATATGCACAATAAGACTAAGTTTAGCGACATACCGCATAGAATCGTAAAAGGAAGTAAAATTTCTACGCACACCGTTATTACGCGGATACAAACGATGAAAACGATGTTTTTATTTTGGTCGAATGAGGGCATGATTACAGTTAATCCGGTGAAAACGATCAAAAAACCGCGCGTCGATATAGACGAACGGCAGACCTATACGGACGAGGATGTTCGGAAACTTCTCGCGGCTCCGGACATTACAACTCATGCAGGCTTTCGCGATCGTACTGTAATGATGCTTCTAGTGGATGGCGGCTTCCGTATAAATGAGGCTTTGCGATTAAATACCGATTTGATCGACCATGAGAGGTGCTCCATATACTTACCGGCATCTATGAATAAGAATCGTAAGAGCCGCCGCGTCCCTATATCTACGGAAACACTAGCCGAAATTGACAAGCTTATCGAGTTAAATCGCGAACACTATGAGTCCGATTATCTTTTTATAGCAAAGAACGGCCTTCCCCTTAAGATCGATCATTTTCGCAAAAGACTACGTGAGCATACCGCCAAGGCAGGCGTTGATCCTAAGCTATCGCGTCCGCACCAATTCCGCATTTACTTTTGTACGATGTATCTACTTAACGGCGGAGACATAATGACGCTTCAGCGTATAGTCGCACATGCGGACATAGAGACAACCCGAAGTTATTCGCGAGCCGACGAAGAGCATATACGCAAGCAACACGCGAAGTTCTCGCCGCTTACGCGACTCAGATAAACGAAAAAGGCGCTTACGTAAACCCTACGGATTCTTCCCGTTTGGTCATACGTAAGCGCCTCATTTCATTTCGTCCTTACTGCGTCTTCTGTCCGCTAGCCACGCGCAACACATTCGCCAGCCTATTCGCTTCTTTCTTGCGCGCTATACGCAAACTAAAAGGCGGCCACTCCCCGTAAGGAATGACCGCTGTTTGGCGTGTTATATCTATGGACGGTTGCCTAATGCCTGAACGGACGAAAACACTCCGTCTTTATCCGCTTTAAGTATCACTAGAAACGTACCAGGCTCGGAATCGCCGAAACTATCCGCATCGAACTGCGCGGCAAGCATCTCGCTCTTATAGACCACGTATGTGTACGTAGTTCCGTCATCCGTCTTATCACTCCGAGACACTTCTACCGCATCCTCTGGCGACATAGTTAACGTTTCCGCCAACGCTTCTTCTAACGGTATTCTATCGAATGCAATCGAAAGATTTACGCAAGTAAAATCGTAGCCTAGGCAGAATATCCGGCCATCATCATAAGTCCACATCGTACTATCATTATCATCGTTGTCGCGTTCGCCGAACTCCTTATCGAAGCTTACCGCGTTAGCTCCTAATACCGCCGGTCCGATTTCTGGCGAAGGGCTAGGCGAAGGTGATGGCGTAGGTTCTACGCTTGGTTCCAATGACGGACTAGTTGACGAAAACATGACCGACTGATTTTCGGGACTCGGCAACGATTCTTCTACGATTTCATTTTTTGCACAGCCGAAAAGTGCAAAGGTAATAATCAATAATAATACGGATAATGAAATGTAATTCCTACTCAAAACATGACCTCCTACGTTTTCCTTTATATGTAATACTCACATTATCGCAAGAAGTGTCGGATTTTACAATGAAAATCAACGCAAAGAAGCCGCAATCGCCCGAAGGAAATTGCGGTAACAATCCGTATCTTATAGATTCTCTAGCGGCGAATGCCGATCGTGCTTCTCGGAGATGTCCGTACCAAAAAGATTAACGTACATTCGCACGATATCTAGCGATGTATGCCCGAGTATTTTCTGTAAACTAAACGCATCCCCGCCGTTCATAATGTACATTTTCGCAAAAGTGTGCCGAAACGTATGCGGCGAAACCCGTACGCCTTTAATACGCGCATCCTGGCCGTACAGCTTAATCGCTTGTTGAATGCCGCGAACTTTAAACGTGTTGTTATCGATATTTACGAATAACGAGTCGCAGTCCAATACGCCGCGAACCTCGGTGTAATTACGAAGCGCTTTTTCTAGCGCGCGTGATATCGGAACGAGCCGTTCTTTACGCCCCTTTCCGTAAACCTTGACCGTACGATCACTCCAATTAACGTGATGAAGGCTGATACCTTCAAGCTCCGAAATGCGTATACCCGTATCTAGCAGCGTCAACATGATCGTATAGTCGCGAAGACCTGTAAACGTAGAACGATTAGGCGCGTTCAGTAACGACTTCATTTGCGCGTTTGAGAACGTTTCTATGATGCTGCGTTCAGATTTCGCCTTGCCTAATCCTACGAAGGGATTAATTTCGACGAAGCTTTCGGAATGCATCCAATTAAAGAAGGCGCGCCAACTTCGAGTAAGCTTATCCATCGTTGCATCGGCGGGCGTCTCCGCCTTACCGCGCTTAATAGGCGTACTTCGCTTCGTTTCCAACGCGACCATGATCGTATCCTTTACGATATCTATCGGCCTCTCAACGTTTTGCTTTTGGAGCTGCCGCGTTAATTCTAGTAAAGTATCGCGGTAAAAATTGAGCGTATCTTGCGTAAGGTTTCTGATGCGGCAGTAGCGGATAAATGACGTAATAGCTGCGTCTAAATCGAGGGATTCCGCAGGATATTGAACCGGAGATTTACCGCCGCCAGCCGACGCTAGATTAACGCGACGACCACGGCCTTTCTTACTATTTTCGGACATATAAAAAACGCCTCCACTTCGCAAAATTCGTTAATGAAACGAATATTACGAAGAGCAGGCGCACAGGTCTACGTGAATGTAGCATCGCAGTATTCGTGCAGGATGCGTACAGACACCGTAAAGCCACCGTGATTTAAAGCGGTATGCCGAGGACCGGGATCGAACCGGTACGGTAGTCACCTACCGCAGGATTTTAAGTCCTGTGCGTCTGCCAATTCCGCCACCCCGGCATAATAGATTGAGGTGTACAATGGTGGGCCCTGAGGGACTCGAACCCCCGACCAATCGGTTATGAGCCGACCGCTCTAACCAACTGAGCTAAGGGCCCTCATAAAACGTCTAGCAAGACGATTTAATAGAAAGCGGCTATATATTCCATTCGTACAGCGCATCAATTTGAAATGGCGACATGAATTAATATACAATATATGAGATAGTGAAGTCAAGCATTTTTCTTCATTTTTTTAATCTTTTGAATTAAATCAAAAATCTCACCCCATAACGCCCCCGCTTGGAGCGAAAAACCTCGACCTCCTGCGGACACTCGTAGCCATAGATCCACCAGTCATTTTCCATTCTTCGCACAAGGCAGCCTGCCTGAAATTTTGTCTCGTATAATCGAACCCAATAGATCCACCTCATTGGTATCCCTCCTCACTCATTAGAATACCCAAAAAAGGCTAAATACAGTAATCCATCGACTTTTTATACCTTCAAAAACAAACGTCCCGTACAAAGCCATTTCAGGCTTTATACGGGACGTTCTTTTTTATCCTGCTGGTACTTCTGTTGTTTCTACCTCTACAGGCATGGTGCTGGCACCATCTGTGCCGCCCTCAGCTGCCTTCGATGAATCTGTCTTGGCCGGCTCTTTTTTCAGCTTCTCCAGTACAGCATTACCTTTCGTTTCCCACTCGGCTAATGCTTCCTTAGCTGTTATATCGCCCTTAATAACTTTCTGGAACAGATCGTAAGAAGCATTTTGCGCTTCCCAAATGCCCGGCTTTTCGCGGTACAGCTTCTCTGTATCGACGCTTTGCGGCGGAATAGGTTTAAGGGCAGTAAAGGCATTAATGTTGTAATTCATGCCGTTTTTAGGCTTCAGGTACTCCTTGCGCGCTACAAGCTCATACGTGCTGCGGGATTTCATTTCCGCCCATTCCTTGCTGTTGGTAAATTGAATGAATTTCCAAGCATCCTCGGAGTTTTGAGCGTTGTTGTTAATCCCCATCAGCTGGCTGAAGTAAATGGCACCGCCGATGCCTGGTGCCTCCTCATGCGTCGGATAGGTCACAACATCCCAATCAAATGCCTCAAAGTCTTTAATTTTGGAAGCATTGTTCATCGTATTGCTCAGCTCATTCACATAATTATAATCTGAGATCGTCATGGCTACTTTGCCACCCGCAAACAAATCGCCTTGTGTAGGGTTGTAAACGTAGTTGCCATCTGCGGATTCCTTGTTTAGCTCTTCATTGATTTTATTAATATCCTCTTGATCCGGCACAACATCGTCTCTGTACAAGCTAGAGACCGTATTCCATACATTTTCCCATTGCGGCGTGTTGACCAGCATTTTCTCGCCTTTATCGTCCCACATTTTCAGTTGAAGCGCCGAGCTGTAGGTTTGAATATCAGAGTTGAAATCGCCGCCGTTCCAACGGCTGAAGGTCATGCCATATTTACGGTCAACGCCCTCTCCCTTGCTCACAAGACGAGCTTTGTCCATAATGTCCTTCCAGGTCATATTGTCTGTAGGAGGCTCTACGCCAGCTTCTTCAAACAGCTTTTTATTGTAATAAAGAGCCGATGAGCTGAACGTTGGCGTCAGGGCGTAGATGTTGTTGTCGCCAGCGGATTTAATGCCATCAATGACAGTCGGCACATAATCAGTCAAATCGAATTTGCTTTGGCTGATCAATGGGTCGAGCTGCTTCAGCAGATTATCCTGCACGAGACGGCGCAGCATGTTGTAATCCAGCACCACGACATCGACAGGATTATCGCCAGTCAGCATATCTTTCATTTTCGCATACGGATCTGGTTGATCGATATTGCCGTTCTCATCCGGAGTCTGGTAGCGCATATCCGAGTAGTCAATTGCGCTTACGATTTCAAAATCGATCTCCGGGTTCATCATTTCATACGTATCGGTATATTGCGAACGGAAATACGGCTCATTATCTGCTCCCCCATACAATACACCTATACGCAGAACATGCTTCTCTGCTGTACTTTGCGCACCGCCGCTGCAAGCCGCCAAAATCGACGTTGCCACCATAAGTGTCGCAGGGACAACAACCCACTTTTTAATCATTTTTCTATTAGACAACCGTTTCTCCATCCTATTTTACCCCCCTAATGATTTAGGCGGCGAAATGACGATTCGCTCACCATCAAACTCCATTGTCGCTTTATCTGTTATGCCTAATGCAGTTAAATATTCCTTCGGCACTTGGAGTCTTCCCACCCGGTCTACGACGACATAAGCTTCATGCACAGCCTGAAGCCCTTTGCCTGTTTGCTCTTCCTCACCCCCAACCGTATTCATATTGGGATTGCGCTTAATGAACTCGGTACTCGTCAAGCCGTCGCGAATCGCAACGACACGGTCCACTTTTCCGGCGAGGGAAAGATCATGAGTAACAATGACAATCGTAATGCCAATTTCACGGTTCAGCTTGCGAAAAATATTCATAATCAGATCCGACGTTGCCGTATCCACCGATCCCGTCGGCTCATCCGCCAGCAGCAGCTGCGGACGATTGCATAAGGAAATGGCAATCGCGACCCGCTGCTGCTCCCCGCCGGATAATTGATGGAGCTTGTTGTTCATGCGCTCCTTGAGCCCTACCCATTCCAGCAGCTGCTTGGCATAGGCGCGGTCGACCTTGCCCGAAAGCATCATCGGCATTTCAACATTTTCCAGCGCCGTTAAATACGGCAGCAGGTTGCGGGCATTATTTTGCCATATAAAACCGACCGTTTCCCGCTTGTATTTCACGAGATCGTCCGGGGTGATTTTCAGCAAATCCCACGGCCCGACTCTAACTTGGCCAGCAGACGGGTGGTCGAGGCCGCCCAAAATATTGAGCAGCGTCGACTTCCCGCTTCCGCTGTTCCCGATAATCGCCATCAGCTCGCCGGGGTTTACTTTAAGGTTAAGACCTTGCAGCGCGACAACCTCGAGATCATCCGTTTTGTAAATTTTGACTAAGCCTTCGCAATCGATCATAGCTGTTAGCGCTCCTCTCCCATTTTAACTGCCTGATGCACCCGCAGCCTGCGAATATGCAGGAAGAGCAGCAGCGCTCCAGTAATCATCATGAAAGCGACGACGATAAACAGCTGGTTCGTATCCTTCGCTTCGAAGACGACGCGGAACGGCGGTACCGTTTCTGTCGCATTTTCGGCGGTCTGCAGAAATGGCAGGAACAATAGACTCGTCAGCTTGCCAATCATGACGCCAAGCCCGATGGAAAGTCCCGCTGTAAACAGCTGCTCCAGCATGAGCATGCCCGTAAGCTGCCTGCGTGAAAGTCCCATCGCCCGCAAAACCCCGAATTGCACGACCCGCCCTGAAAGATTAAAGAACCAATACAGCACGTATCCGGTTAAAGTGACGATGACCGATACTAGGAAGCCGAGACTGAGAATCCCGAATACGCCGCCTCGGGTCGGAAGCTTGGACTGGATAATCAGTTCATTGCGCACATCCTTGACGGTAGCGACTTCAATGCCCTGTTTTTGCAGCTCTTCCAAGATCGGCGCAACCTTCGCACCATCTTTCATTTTGAGCCAAACCTCATAAGGCATAATCGGAAGTTGGTCATAAATGTAATCCAGATTCGTAATGACGAACGGCGATTGATCTGGATATTGCGTCGGCCAATACGGCAGAATGCCAACGACTACAAAATCCAGCTTGCCTTCGGTAAAGCCAACCGACATCGTATCTCCCGGCTTGAGCTGGTACTTCTCCGCTACTCCGGTTGGAATAAGCGCCGCATGCTCATACATGCCCAAATAGTTCAAATACGTAAACGGATGTGTTGGAAACAGGTCATTGCGGAACCAAGCTACTTTTGAGAAATCGACATTGTCGATCCCCATTACCGTACCCTGACCAATGGAGCGTCCTGAAACGACGATGTTCCCTTTCGTTTGCAGCACGCGTGCTGCCGCTTCAACGCCTTCCATTTTGCGGAACAGCTCAAAAGGCGGTTCACTGTACAAAATGCGCGTAGGCACAGGCTGTTGCGCTCCGCCTCCACCGCCGCCGGAGCCTCCGCCCGTTCCACCACCAGAGCCGCCTGACGAACCGCCTCCGTTGCCGCCGGAGCCATTTCCACCGCTGCCGCCATTGCCGCCGCCGTTTCCATTGCTGCCTCCGGTATATTTGACTTCTGGCGTTCCGTCCCAATTCGTTTTAATGACGACATCCGTGCCAAATTTATACAGCGTGCGTTCCGTCGAGTTCAAATCAATCGTACGGGCAGCAGATGCATTATATACACCGAGCCCGAGTGTCAAGACTAGCAAAATCATCAAAGGGTAATAACCTTTGGAAGAACGCGACAGCTGCGTAAGAGTTAAATAAAGCGGAACGGGCAAAAACTTCCGGCCCAGCCAGTTAAACACCTTCAGCAGCCACGGGAACAACCGCAGGAAAAACAATCCCATTGCAAAAATCGATAAAGCCGGTACGAAAAATAGAAATGGCTGCACATTAAGCTGATCCGTCGTAAGTCCCGTCTGGAAGGTCAGCATTTGGCGCTGATTGAACATATACCAGCCATATCCGGCTGCGCCAAGCAGCAAAACATCAATGAACCAGCGCTGCCAAAACGGACTGCGGTCCGAACGCGCCAAATCCCTCTTGTAGCTTACAATCGATGATCTGGCATAAATAATCGCCGGAATAATCGTCGAGAGCAGTGCCAGCACGACGGCTGCTACGCCTGCAATTATCGCCTCAGTCGAGAAGCCGACCGGAATCGACGTCCGGTTGACGAAGGACAGGAAGCCATTGGCCGAGCCGATGCTTTTCGCCATAAACCAGCCGAGGAACGGGCCTATTACTAGAGCAATTGCCCCAAGCAGCAAGCCCTCGAGCAAATAAATCCATATAATTTGCCTTGTGCCTGCGCCGCGGCTGCGAAGTACCGCGATGTCGCTGCGCTGCTTATCGAGAGACTGCCGGGCATTCATCGCGATAAAATAAAATACCATCGCCAGCATCGGAGCTGCCAGCGTGAACAGCAGCGTCTGAAGCTGCAAGCTCTGCCGCTTGAACTCAATGAGCGTATCAGCAAATGAAATTTCCACCTTCGTGTCGGTCAAGCGCTGATACAGCTCAATATTCAAGCGATCCAGCGTTCTTCCCAGCGGCGAAAGCTGACTCGTCTGCACTTGCGACAAATCGAAAGCATAATACCAGCTAGCATTGTTAAGCGGAATTTTTTGCTGCTCCAGCAGCGTCTTCAAAAATACGTTCTCGTGAATCTGGAGCGTATTCATCAGTCCTTCAAGCCCTTGATACCAATAAGGATCGGTGTCATTCAGCGGCTTGACAGCTCCGACGATTTTGATGCGCAGCGTCAAATTCAGCCCGCTGTAGATCGGGTATTCGAATACATCCCCAATATGAACATCATTGCGGTACATCGCTTCTTCAAGCATGACCGCTTCCATCATGCCGTCCTTATCGACCTTGTCGGTAAACCAGCGTCCTTGCATAATTTCGGTTTTGCCTTCCAGCTCCGTCATGGACATCAGTGTCATCTGACGGGTACGGCTCGCATCTACCTTAGTCGGGTCTTCTGGCACGACATCGGCGCCGCGGAGCGACAAGCTGCGAACAAAGTTCTGATAAGCAAACCCGATTTCATTCGGTACATCCTCTTTAATATATCGGTCAACTTCAGTCAAAGCTGAAAGATCGGTTGTCTGGCCGCCTGGCGACTGATACCGCATCAGCAGCGAGCCTGCCGGCAAGCCGGTGCTCTTCTCTTTGAGCGAAGCCGCGACTACGCGCTTGAGTGCCCCATCCGCATACATCGGGATGCTGGTTGCAAAAGCAACCGCAATCGTCAGACCCGCCAAGGCGCTAAACGTCAGCCAACGGGTGTTCCACATTTTGCGGAACAAAAATCGCAGTAGAGGTATTCCCATCGGCTATCGACCTACAACTTTCTGTCCCGGCTCCAAGCCTTTCAAAATCTCGATTTGTGTCGCCGTTTGCTGTCCAACCTCAACGTCCACTTCACGTTTGCCGTCTGCATCAATGACTTGCACGTAGGTACGCGATCCAATAGAACGCAGTGTAGATGGCGGGATTACGATGACATTTTCCTTGCGCTTCGTAATAATGCTGATCGAAAGCGGGGTACCGCGAGTCAAGTTTTTAGGCAAATTTTTAATTTCCACCTGCATAAAATCTTCCGGCCGCTCTTTATCCGTATTATTTCCTGTGCCGCCGTTGCCTCCGTTATTGCTGCCATTAGAGGAATCCGTATTGGTCATCGGCATCATCTTCACCGTGCCTTTGAATTTGCCGCTATTGCTGATTTCCGCTACAATCGGCATGCCGACGACGATTTTGGCTATTTCATCCTTGGTCAGCTTCGCTGCCGGAATAAGCGTCGTCGTATCGGCTATGACCGCAATTGTGCTGTACGCTTTAATCGCAGCACCCTTCTCGACATTCAGCGAAACAACCGTTCCGCTAATCGGCGCTGTCAGCGTAGCCTTCGCAATGTCAGCCTCCTGATCGATCAGTGCCTGCTTCTTCTCTTCAAACAAAATCGATCTTTCTTCAAATTCTACCGGGTCCATCTCATCGCGCGTTCTCAGCGCTTCCTTCATCGCTGTCTCTTCCTTGCGGAAAGCCAGCTTATCCATGCGCAGCGTCTTCGTGAGGCTATCGACATCAAGCTGGCCAATGACTTGGCCTGCGGACACTTTATCGCCTACCTTAATGTTCAGCTCTTTCAGATTTTTACCATCCAGAGTGAAAAAGACAGGCTCCTCGCGGGATGAAATCAATTTGCCGATTACGTTAACCTTCGTCTCCAGCGTATCTGTTGTTACCTCATACTCTGGCTTCTTGGAAATTTGGGGCGGTGCAATGGAAGGCAGTACTTCCTCTTCTTCTTCAGCAGGCAGCAAGGAGCAGCCGCTAGTTATTAACATGATTGCAGCAAGACTTATTATTGCGGGACGTTTAAATAAATTTCCCGTCAACCATTTCATAGACATGGTCGGCAACCTCCATAATAGTAGGATCATGTGTCGTCATACAAATCGTAACTTGTTCCGTGCGAATAATCGTTTTAAAAACACTCATAATTTGAGCTGCCATGTTTGAATCCAGCTCTGCGGTCGGCTCATCCGCCAGCAGCAATATCGGCTTGTGCGCAATCGCCTTCGCAATAGCTACACGCTGCTGCTCGCCGCCGGACAGCTCGAAGGGACGATGGTTCATCCTTTTCTCCAGGCCAACCAGCTCCAGGCAGTGATCCACCCGTTCCTTCCACGTCCCACGCGGAACGCCAGCCATCCTTAGCGACAGCTCGACATTTTCCTTCGCAGACAGCAGCGGCATCAAAGCGAACGCCTGAAAAATAAAACCCATTTCCTTGCGCCTGACAAGTGTGCGCTTATCGTCGCTCAGCTTATGAAAGGGCCTGCCGTTAAACCAAATTTCGCCTTCAGTTGGTGTATCCAGTCCGCCCAGGCAGTTCAGCAGCGTCGTCTTCCCCGAGCCGGAACGGCCGCGAAGCATAACGAGCTGATTTTGCCGAAGCTCCATATTAATGCCTTTGAGCACGCGCAGCGGCGCGCCGCCAGCCTGAAATACCCGTTCAACATTCACAACGGAAAGCAGTTTTTCATTATGTACTTCTTTCTCTAGCTTCGGATCCTGCTTTTCTTCCTTCACTAGATCAGGCTCTTGCACCGGTTGCTCATCCTTTTTTTTCTTGCTAAATATCATAGCTGATTTCTATACCTCCTTTTAAGCAGAGCGCCCTAGGATGACAATCAGGCTGCTCAATTAAAAAACCTTCATAATTCTCATCTTAACGTGTTAGACGAACGATTACAGCAAAAAGTTACAACAAAATCCGACGAATTCAAAATTTTTACTGAATCTCAAAATAAACATAAAAAAACTCCAGCCTTCCGGATCGGAAAGACTGGAGCGCTGCTTATGCTAATTGCCAAACGCTTGCGGATTTTCGCGCCATGCTTTCAATTTCAGCATATCATCGCTCTGCACCTTGCCAAGCTCTACAGCTGCTTCGATAAGCTCGGAATAGTTCGACAGCGTTTCAAGCGGCATGTTCGCCTCGGCGAATGCCGAAGCTGCCTGCTCGAATTGGTAGGTGAAAATCGCCAGTACCGCCAGTACCTCGGCCCCTGCCTCGCGAACAGCAAGTCCCGCTTTCAGCGAGCTGCCTCCAGTTGAAATCAAATCTTCAATGACGACAACCTTTTGCCCTGGCTCAATGCGGCCTTCAATTTGGTTCTGCTTGCCATGGCCCTTCGCTTTATCGCGAATATAAGCCATCGGCAGTCCAAGCTTATGCGCGACCCAAGCCGCATGGGGAATACCCGCAGTCGAGGTGCCCGCAATGACTTCCACATCTGGATAACGCTCGCGAATGACAGCAGCAAAGCCATCAGCAACAAGCTCGCGAATAGCCGGGTAAGACATCGTTAGACGATTGTCGCAATAAATCGGCGACTTAAGACCTGAAGTCCACGTAAATGGCTCATTTGGGCTAAGGGCTACTGCTCCGATTTCGAGCAGGCTGGCAGCAATCGTTTTAGGCAATTCTGAAAGTTTAACTTGGCTCATCTTAAATCAGCTCCTCAATAATCGCTTCTAATACTGCTCTTGAATTTGCGGCAGCCGTGATCGGCCGACCAATAACCATATAATCTGTACCTTGCTTTAACGCTTCTGCTGGTGTCATAATGCGCGATTGGTCGCCCACATCGGCACCTTTCGGGCGAATGCCCGGCGTTACCGTCTGGAAGGAAGCGCCGCATGCCTGCTTGATGGCCTGCACTTCAGCAGGGGATGCCACTACGCCATTCAGACCCGCAGCGCGGGCAAGCTCTGCATACCTAAGAACAGCCTGCTCCACCGTTCCAGCAATGCCAATTTGCTCGTTGAGCATCGCTTGGTTGGTGCTGGTCAGCTGGGTCACTGCAATGATGCTTGGCTTATTTTGTCCAACAGCAAGCGCTGCTTCCATGCCTTCGACCGCTGCCGCAAGCATTGCGCTTCCGCCAGCAGCATGGACATTGAACATGTCGACGCCGAGCCGGGTCACACTGCCTGAGCCGCCTTTGACCGTGTTCGGAATATCATGCATCTTCACATCAAGGAATACAAGGTAGCCCCGCTCCTTAAGTCCCGTTATGAACGCAGGACCCGCAGCATAAAACAGCTGCATGCCCACCTTCATATAACAGGGGATACCTTCCAGCTCATTCAATAAGCGCTCGGCAGAAGCCGCGTCCGCATAATCGAGCGCAACCATAATTTTTCCGGCTGCCTGTTCCCGTTCCCGTGTCAAACCCATCGTTAACCGTCCCCTTTGCCGTGTTTTTGCGAAATATGCGCATTAAAAAGGCCATCCGCCGGGCCACGCGCACCCGCAAAAGCAAAGCCATTTGCGGGCCGCAGGCAATCGGCGCTGGCCGTGCTTGCTAAAACTTATTTGTGCAGCAGTGTTGGCATCGAACGCGAGGAGAAGTTGATGGTCTCCATCATCCGCAGCAAGGCGCGAACCGTATCAAGCGACGTCATACATACAACGCCGTTCTCAACCGCTTCACGACGAATACGGAAGCCGTCGCGCTCAGGCGTTTTGCCTTTTGTCAGCGTATTGAAGACGAACTGTGCTTTGCCTTCACGGATCAGATCAAGAATGTTCGGCGATCCTTCGCTAAGCTTGTTCACTGTCGTTACCGTCATGCCCGCTTCTTCAAGCATAGCTGCCGTACCGCCAGTTGCAATGATTTTGTAGCCAATGCTGTAGAAGCCACGAAGCAATTCGAGCGCTTCTTCTTTATCTTTATCCGCAACGGTCGCAATGATCGAGCCCGTTGTCGGGATTTTCATGCCTGCGCCTAGCAATCCTTTGTACAAGGCTTTCGCATATTGCACATCGCGTCCCATAACCTCACCCGTCGATTTCATCTCCGGTGTCAAGGTAGGGTCAACACGGCGCAGCTTCGCGAACGAGAAGACCGGAACTTTAACCGATACATACTCGTCTTCAGGCCACAGTCCGTCTTTATGGCCCAGGTCAGCCAGCTTCGTGCCAAGAATCGCTTGTGTCGCAAGGTTCGCCATTTGCAAGTTTGTTACTTTGCTCAGGAATGGAACCGTACGCGACGAACGCGGATTTACTTCAATGACATACACGATCTCGTTATGAATTACGAACTGGATGTTAACCAAGCCGATTACGTTCAGCGCCTTGGATACTTTGATCGTAATGTCGACGATTTGCTCCTTCACGCTGTCAGACAACGATTGCGGCGGATACACAGCAATCGAGTCGCCGGAGTGAACGCCTGCGCGCTCAATATGCTCCATGATGCCCGGGATCAATACGGTGTCGCCATCACAGATCGCGTCCACTTCCGCTTCCATGCCAAGCATATAACGGTCGATGAGGACAGGATGCTCTGGATTGATTTTTACCGCTACTTCCATGTAGCTCAGCAAATCTTCATCCGAATATACGATTTCCATTGCGCGGCCGCCCAAAACGTACGATGGACGAACGAGTACAGGGTAACCGAGCTTTTGTGCCGTTGCTACTGCTTCGCCAACCGAGGTTACAGTGCTGCCTTCTGGCTGAGCCACGTTCAAGCCGCGAAGCAAAGCTTCGAACTTTTTGCGATCCTCTGCCATGTCGATGCTTTCCAGGCTGGAGCCGAGAATTTTCACGCCAGCTTTGGAAAGCGGAGCTGCGAGGTTAATTGCCGTTTGGCCACCGAACTGCACGATTACGCCGATTGGCTTCTCTTGCTCAATAACGTTCATGACATCTTCAAGGAATAAAGGCTCAAAGTACAGGCGGTCCGATGTGCTGAAATCGGTCGATACCGTCTCTGGGTTGTTGTTGATAATAACCGCTTCATAGCCAGCCTTCTGAATTGCCCACACCGCATGAACCGTCGAATAGTCAAACTCAATGCCTTGTCCGATCCGAATTGGGCCAGAGCCGAGTACAAGCACTTTCTCTTTCGTCGAAGGCGCTACTTCGTTCTCTACCTCGTAAGTTGAATAGTAGTAAGGCGTGCTCGCTTCAAACTCAGCGGCGCAAGTATCAACCATTTTGTATACAGGTACGATATCAAGCTCTTTACGATAAGTACGAATATCATGCTCATTCGTGTGGCTGCCATTCGGATTGCCTTCTTTGCGAAGCTCAGCGATCGAACGGTCGGAGAAGCCTTTGCGCTTCGCCTGGTACAGCGTTTCACGGGAAAGCGTCGCTTCCTGGCGGATTTTATCCTCGAATGCTACGATGCCTTCGATTTTGTCCAGGAACCACCAGTCAATGTTCGTCAGATCTTGAATTTCCTGCAAAGCATAACCACGACGGAACGCTTCGCCTACCAGGAACATGCGCTCATCATCCGGTTTTTGAAGGCGTGCGCGCAGCACATCATCGCTGAGGTCTACTGCTTCCTTCAAGTGGATGCGATGCGTGCCGATTTCTAGCGAACGAACCGCTTTATGAATCGACTCCTCGAAAGTACGGCCAATCGCCATAACTTCGCCTGTCGCTTTCATTTGCGTGCCGAGCTTGCGGTTCGCATTCACGAACTTGTCAAACGGCCAGCGCGGAATTTTCGATACGATGTAATCCAGCGTAGGCTCAAAGCAAGCATACGTTTGGCCGGTTACTGGGTTCACAATTTCATCAAGCGTGTAGCCAATTGCGATTTTAGCAGCCATTTTAGCAATCGGGTAGCCTGTCGCTTTGGAAGCCAGCGCCGAAGAGCGGCTGACGCGCGGGTTAACTTCGATTACATAATATTGGAAGCTTTGTGGATCAAGCGCGAACTGTACGTTACAGCCGCCTTCGATGTTCAAAGCGCGAATGATTTTAAGCGAAGCGGAACGAAGCATTTGATACTCGCGGTCCGACAGCGTTTGGCTAGGCGCTACTACGATACTGTCGCCAGTATGTACGCCAACCGGGTCAAAGTTTTCCATGTTGCAGACAACGATACAGTTGTCATTCGCATCACGCATAACTTCGTACTCAACTTCCTTCAAGCCAGCAATCGATTTTTCGATCAAGCATTGGCCGATTGGGCTGTAACGGATACCGGAGGCAACCGTTTCTAGCAATTCTTCTTCGTTTGCGCAAATACCGCCGCCTGTACCGCCAAGCGTGTAGGCAGGACGAACGATAATCGGGTAGCCGATTTCATTGGCAAAAGCAACTGCTGCTTCAACTGTCGTTACGATGTCGCTTTCTGGTACCGGCTGCTCCAGCTCGCGCATCAGCTCGCGGAACAAATCGCGGTCTTCGGCTTTCTCGATAGCTGTCAGCTGTGTGCCAAGAAGCTGCACATTTTCTGCTTCCAATACGCCAGCGCGCGCCAGCTCTACCGCCATATTGAGGCCTGTTTGGCCGCCAAGCGTCGGCAGCAAACCATCTGGACGCTCCTGACGAATGATTTGCGATACAAACTCAAGCGTAATTGGCTCAATGTAAACTTTATCAGCCATGTTTGTGTCTGTCATAATGGTAGCCGGGTTGCTGTTAATCAATACAACCTCATAGCCTTCTTCCATAAGCGCCTGGCAAGCTTGCGTGCCGGCATAGTCGAATTCAGCGGCTTGGCCGATTACAATCGGGCCGGAGCCGATGACGAGAATTTTTTTGAGTTTATTATTTTTGGGCATACTGAAGCTCCCCTTTCACTTTCAACGTTTCCGCGAGTACGACTTGGCGACGCTTTTGCGGGTTATTTAATTTATGTGTGCGAATCATACTCAGGAATTCGTCAAACAGATAGCTGGAATCATACGGTCCTGGAGCAGCTTCCGGGTGGTATTGCACCGAAAATGCAGGATGCGTATTATGCTTCAGCCCTTCAATTGTGCGGTCATTGTTGTTAATATGCGTTACAATCAGACCGGAGTTCGCAATCGAATCTTCCATTACAGTGTAGCCATGGTTCTGGGAAGTAATGTAGCAGCGGTTCGTTGCCAGTTCCTTCACCGGATGGTTTCCGCCGCGGTGGCCGAATTTAAGCTTCGTTGTATCAGCGCCGCAAGCAAGTGCAAACAGCTGGTGTCCAAGGCAAATACCGAAGATCGGGAACTCGCCGAGCAGCTCGGAAATCATTTTAACCGCATGTGGAACGTCTTTCGGGTCCCCAGGGCCATTGGACAGCTGAATGCCATCCGGTGCCAGGCGGCGAATTTCTTCAGCCGTCGTGTCATGAGGCACAACGACGACGTCGCAGCCGCGTTTAGTCAGCTCGCGCAAAATGCCGCTTTTTGCACCAAAGTCTACGAGCACAATGCGCTCGCCATTGCCTGGGCTGGAAAATACATGCTTCGTCGATGTACGAGCTACTTGATCCGTCATTAGTGCGGACAAGCCAAGGCGCTCTTGCAGCTCCTCAATGCGCTCGTTGCCAGTTGTAAGCAGGCCTCTCATCGTGCCGTGGTGACGCAAAATCCGCGTCAGCATGCGCGTGTCGATTTCGCTGATGCCCGGAATGCCATATTCCTTAAGCAGCTGCTCAAGCGAATATTGGGCGCGCCAGTTGCTCGGCACCGGCTCATTGCGGCGCACGACAAAACCGTGGATATACGGGCGAATCGACTCAAAGTCATCGCGAGAAATGCCATAGTTGCCGATAAGTGGATAAGTCATCGTCACGATTTGTCCACAATAGGATGGATCCGACAATACTTCCTGATAGCCAGTAATACCTGTATTAAAAACAACCTCACCCATCGTTTGCACTTCTGCGCCGAAGGATAGTCCTGTAAACAATGTTCCATCTTCCAATAATAATCTCGCTTGCATCCGTCTCACTCCTCAGGTCTACGTATTCCTATATGTCAATTAGCATATCCAAGTTAACGTTCTTATGCTTGCTCCGACCACACAACCGCACCATTTACAATCGTCGCTACCGGCCAGCCTTGCAGCTTCCAGCCGCCGAAAGGCGTGTTGTTGCTGCGCGAGGCAAAGGTTGCCGGATCAACTGCACGTTCGCTGTCGAGATCCACAATCGTCAGATCAGCTGGCGCACCTGCTGCCAGGCGGCCTGTCTCCAGCTTGAACACCCGTGCCGGGTCAGCTGTCATACGGTCCAGCAGGAAGCCGAGCGTCCATTTGCCGGTTTTAACAAACTGCGTGTACAGCAGCGGGAAAGCTGTCTCAAAGCCGACGATTCCGAACGGCGCAAGCTGCATGCCGCGCGCTTTCTCTTCCGCGCTATGCGGCGCATGATCCGTTACGATCATGTCGATCGTGCCGTCTTCCAGCGCTTCGATGACCGCAGCCACATCGCGCGGCGTGCGCAGCGGAGGGTTCATTTTCCAATTGGCGTCAAAGCCTGGAATATCCTCGTCCGACAGTACCAGATGATGCGGGCAAACCTCAGCGGTTACGTTGACGCCGATTTGCTTGCCAAGGCGGATCAGCCTTACCGATTGCTCCGTGCTGACGTGGCAGACATGATAATGAACGCCTGTCGCTTCAGCGAGCAAAATGTCGCGGCCGACATGAATCGCTTCCGATTCATTCGGAATGCCTTTCAGTCCGTTCTCGCGGGAGAACTTGCCTTCCGAGACGAACAGTCCCTCAACCAGCGTATTGTCCTCACAGTGTGCAATGACCGGCATGTCTAGCGACTTTGCCAGCGCCATCGCATCCTTCATCATTTGCGCGCTTTGTACGCCGACACCATCGTCGGTAAAGCCGATTGTGCCAGCCGCTTTCAGCGCTGCGAAATCCGTCAGCTCGCGACCGAGCTGATTTTTAGAAATTGCGGCGTAAGGGAGGACGCGAACGACGCCTTCCTTCGCATTTTTGTCCAAAATATAGTTGATCGTTTCAGGTGTATCTGTCACTGGACGAGTGTTCGGCATGCAGGCGATTGTTGTAAAACCGCCTTTCGCTGCTGAACGCGTCCCTGTTGCGATATCTTCTTTATATTCGAAGCCAGGATCGCGCAAATGCACGTGCATATCGATGAAGCCGGCTGATACGAGCTTGCCCTTTGCGTCAATTACTTCTGCTGATCCTGTGTCCGGCACTGTTTCGCCGCTTGCAAGCTCGGCGATTTTGCCATCCTCAATTCGAATATGCTGCTTCACTAGGCCGCTTGCAGCTGTATCCCATACGCTGCCGTTAATAATCCATAATGACATTATCCGTTCACCCTCCCGATTTCATCTAAAAGTTAGTTCAAAGCCCGTTCTATGACGGCCATTCTGACCGGAACCCCGTGCTCCATCTGCTTAAAAATCCGGGACTTGGCATGCTCGACAAGCTCATCGTCAATTTCAACATTGCGGTTGATCGGCGCCGGGTGCATAATAATCGCGTGATCCGCCATTGCCTCGCTGCGCTCCACCGTCAATCCAAACTGCTCGCGGTAGCTTTCAGCCGAGCTAAGCATGCCGCTTTCGTGACGCTCCAGCTGTACCCGCAGCATCATCACGACATCGGATTTCAGCGCTTCCTCCATCGTTACATAACGGGCATCAAGCTCAGCGGCCTGCAAGTTCGCAGGAGCGCAAAACTTCACCGTAGCCCCCAGCTTTTGCAGAGCGTATAAGTTCGAACGCGCTACGCGGCTGTGCAAGATGTCTCCGATAATCGAGACGGTCAATCCTTTAATTGCGCCAAATTGCTTGCGCATCGTATATAAATCAAGCAGCGCCTGCGTCGGATGCTCGTTGTTGCCATCGCCCGCGTTAATCAGCGGCACTTTAATTTTCGTAGCCAGTTCGGCTAGCAAGCCAATCGGCTTGAGCCGGATAATGCCGACGTCTATGCCCATCGACTCCAAGGTGCGAACGGTATCATATACCGACTCGCCCTTCTGCACACTCGATACGGCTGCTGAGAAGTTCAGCACCTCCGCTCCAAGCCGCTTCTCCGCTACCTCGAAGGAGAAGCGTGTGCGCGTGCTGTTCTCGAAAAACATATTCGCTGCGAACTTGCCCTGCAGCACATTCTGCACTTTCGTCTCCTGCTGCTCCCAATGAGCGGCACGATCCAGTATGGCGATAATTTCCTCTGCGTCAAGCTCCTTCAAACCAAGCAAACTGCGCTGTTTGAGCTGTAAAAGTGTCATTTATGCTTGCCCCCTCTGATGAATAATTTTCACCTGGTCTAAGGAATCAATCTCGGTTAACGTAACGGAGATTTGCTCTTGTTTGGAGGATGGCACATTTTTGCCTACAAAATCCGGCCTTATCGGCAATTCCCGATGACCACGGTCAACCAGCACAGCAAGCTGAATGCTTTGCGGCCTGCCGCAATCCATTACCGCATCCATCGCGGCGCGAATCGTCCGGCCGGTATACAGCACATCGTCGAACAAAATAATGTTGCGGTCCTGTACGACCGACAGTTCGACATCAATTTCGCCGATTATGCCTGCTTCCATCTCGGTGCGGCTGCCTGGCGCCTTGCCGTCATCGCGATAGCGGGTAATATCCAGTTCCTTCACTAAAACAGGCTTGCCTTCAATTTCCTGTATGCGCTCTGCGATTCTTCGGGCTAAATAAACGCCTCTTGTCCGAATGCCGACCAGCGTACAGTTGTCAATTCCTTTGTTCTTCTCCACGATCTCGTGGGCGATGCGGGTCAGTGCCCGGCGTATGGCTGCATCATCCATAATGACCAAGTGCTCTTCTTCCACCGTTACGTTACCTCCCATCCTAGCGCAGGTTGAACTGCCAACTCTCATCAAGGCGCTTCACAAGCGTAAACGGCTTAGGCTTAAGCCGTCTTCTGGCGGCAAAGCTACCGTTTCGCGATGAAATATAAGCCCGTTATAAGTGTGTAACTTATAAATGCTTATATTTGAAAAAAGACTCCTTGCGTATTCGCAAGGAGCCCATGATTAACCGCTAAGGATTCCATCCATCCCCGCCAACCTTATGAGTTGCGGAAGATGAGGAGTTTCTTGTCCCCAGCTTAATTAATCAACTATTCACGCTACCTTGCCAGCCTCACAGGACTGAGTTAAAGGTACAACTTTATACCAAAGGAATTATCCCACGTTCGACATAAGATGTCAAGTGGCAGCAGCCTTAAACACGATCTGCCCACCTTGTGCTGGATGTTTATCATATTTATGGCAATCTGTTGGCATACTAACCAGCAACTACGGACATTTTGCAAGCAGGAGGGAACAAGATGCAGTCGCACGTATCACGGCCACATGAAAAAGTCAGCCTGCCCGCTTCACTCGATGCGTGCATCCAGCATATTCAAACTGAAATCGGCGGCAGCTCGGATCTCGTCGTCAAACGGTTCTCCTGCCTGCATCTGTGGCCTGGCGCTCTCGTTTATATTGAAGGCATGATTGATATTCAAATGCTTCATCAGTCGGTATTGGGCTCACTTATGGGCTATGCGAATGAGCACACGCCAAAGTTTGACGATCCGAATGATCGCTTAACTCATGTGAAAGAGGATGTATTAATCGCCGGAAACACCGATTATATCGATGAGATGGAGCTTCTGTTCCATCGCCTGCTGTCCGGCGCCATTGTATTGCTCCTGGATAACAGCATGCAAGCCATTAGCATTAGCGCGGCTGGTTGGGAAGACCGCAGTATAACCGAACCACAATCGCAATCAGTCGTTCGCGGGCCTATGGAAGCTTTTACAGAAAATCTGCGTACGAACACCACTTTAATCCGCAGAAGAATTAAAGATTCTCAGCTCTGGTTGGAAACGCGGCAAATCGGAAAACTAACAAAAACATCCGTTGCTCTTATGTACATGAAACATCTGGTTGATAAAGGTGTAATCGAAGAGGTGCGGCGCCGGCTGGATGATATTGATATCGACAGCATTTTGGAAAGCGGCTATATTGAGGAACTGATTCAGGACGTTACACTGACACCTTTTCCCACGATCTACAACAGCGAGCGCCCTGATACGGTCGCTGCCGGACTGCTGGAAGGTCGGGTTGCCATTATCGTCGATGGCACTCCGTTCGTCATGCTTGTCCCTTCACTGTTCGTCCATTTCTTCCAATCGCCCGAGGACTATTACCAGCGCGCAGATATCAGCTCCCTGTTACGGCTCATTCGCTATTTATCGTTTTTTATCGCCATGCTTGCGCCCTCCTTCTATATCGCCATTACGACTTTTCATCAGGAAATGCTGCCGACCAGCCTGCTCATTAATCTCGCAGCACAGCGCGAGGGCGTACCGTTCCCTGCGTTCATCGAAGCCGTCCTTATGGAGCTTACCTATGAAATTCTGCGCGAAGCGGGCGTACGCATACCTAAGACGGTAGGCCAGGCAGTATCCATCGTTGGCACGCTCGTTATCGGACAGGCAGCTGTAGACGCTGGCGTCGTATCGGCAGCGATGGTCATTATCGTCTCGATTACCGCCATATCGAGCTACGTCATTCCCGAAAACGGCATGTCGATCGCCGTACGGATTTTGCGTTTTTTGCTCATGATTCTAGCGGCAACGTTCGGATTTTTCGGCATTTTGCTCGGAATGCTGGCCATTTTGCTTCATTTGACGAATTTGCGTTCGTTTGGTGCAGCATACATGAGCCCATTCGGCCCATTCGTAGCTTCAGATATAAAAGATTCACTGTTTCGTATGCCATGGACGCATATGATGAATCGACCATACTCCAATGGCAATGGACAGAAAAAAAGGCAAAAGAAACGTACGAAACGCTTATAAGGAAGGGGACGCCGCATGAAAAGAACAGGTATTTCCTTGTTGGCTGCCGCTTTAATTTTGCTGTTGATAACCGGCTGCTGGGACCGTCAGGAAATGAACGAACTTGGCATCGTTCTTGCTATGGCGATCGATAAGGGAAAGAACAATATGCTGGAAGTATCCTGCCAGATCGTCGTCCCATCGGAAGTAGCATCCAATTCCGGAAAAAGCACGACAACGCCCGTAACGCTGTACCAAGCGAGCGCGCCCACCGTCCTCGAAGCGATTAATAAAATGAGCTTGATTAACCCACGGATTAGCTATATGTCCCATATTCGCGTACTTATTTTCAGCGAAGCGGTCGCTAGAATGGGCATTGCCGATGAGTTGGAAACTTTTTTGCGGCATCCGGAAATCCGGCCAGACTATTATGTGATGATTGCACGCCATTCGAAAGCTTCGGAAATTTTGAATATTTTAACCCCGCTGGAAACCATTCCAGCCAATAACCTGTTCCTTTCCCTGCAAAATTCCGCAAAAACATGGGCACCTACTATTACTACCGCCTCTGACGATTTATTGGAGAAAATGATTAGCGACGGAGTGGAGCCTGTACTGACTGGCGTCCAAATTATAGGTGATAAGCAGCACGGTGGAAATAAGGATAATTTGACGACAATTAAGCCCGCAGCGAATTTGACGTATACTGGCATGGCAGTGCTCAAGAAGGACAGGCTGCTTGGCTGGATGAACGAGCAGGAAAGCAAAGGCTATAACTATATTACAAACAATATAAAAAGTACGACGGGAAACTTACCTTGCCCGGACCATAAAGACAAGCTAAACATCAAGGTACTGCGCAGCCAGACCGATGTTACCTCCAAAATTGTAGACGGAAAGCCGGTTATCCACATTAAAGTCAACAATATGTCCAGCATCATGGGAGATGCTTGTACCGTGCCAATCTCTAGTCAGGATGACCTCAAAATCATTGAGAAGGAGGGCAGCGAAAAAATCGAAATGTTTATGAAAGAATCTGTAAAAACTGTTCAAAAGCGTTTTAAATCCGACATTTTTGGATTTGGTCTGAATATTAGCCGAAATAATCCCAAGCAGTGGGCGCAATTACGCGATCATTGGGATGAGGAGTTCCCAAGACTGAAGATAGAATACGAAGTTCATGTTCAACTGCGAGGGGTCGGCATGCTCGACGATTCTATTTTACAGGATATAAAGGAGTAAACCAATGTCACTGCCAACGCTCATTGTATTATGTGTCGCTATTTCCTTCGGGATGATTCAAATGCCCGCTTTAATCAAAAAAAAGCTGAAACGAGAGGCTTTTGCTTATTTTCTGCTGCTCAGTGCCGGAACCACCTTCAGCATTTACGCAGCAAATGTGCAGCCTGTGCCAAGCCCGCTTAATGCGTTAATTACGATTTATGAGCCCGTCAATCAATTTTTCGATCGAATGTTCCGACCTTAAACTATGAAGGGAGCCACTATGCCATGCTGGAAAAAGGAAGAATTAGCGCAAGACAGCTGGCCGTGCTTGTTTTTTTAGCCGCTGTTGGCGATATGATCTTGATCATACCTGCTATTATTGCGGGCTACGCGCAGCAGGATGGGTGGATCGCCGCCCTGTTCGGCATACCTATCGGGTTGCTTATTCTTTGGCTGATTCTCCATTTGAGCAGCTTTTACCCAAAGCTCAATCTAGTTCAAATCAATGACCGTATTCTCGGAAAATGGCTGGGGGCGCTGCTCAGCTGCGCCTATTTGCTCTTTTTCCTGCTGGCTGGCTCAACCTTCATCCGTGAGGTTGGAGACTTTTTGACAACTCAGCTGTTCCTGAGTACACCTATTCGCTACATCCATCTCTTGTTCGTGCTGATCCTCATGTGGGGCGTATGGAATGGCATTGAGTCGATTGCCCGAAGCGCCGAAATCTTGCTGCCACTGTTTATTTTTATTTGTTTAGCTTTAATTGTCTGTCTGATCCCGCAAATGGATTTAGAACGGTTAAAGCCCTATTTTGGCTCGGAAGGGCCGTCATTCGCTCATGCTACGATGATGTTCAGCGTTTATCCGTTCGGGGAATTATGCTCCTTTCTCATGATTTTCCCCTATGCCTCCAAACCAGCTCATCGAAACAAGGATGTGCTTATCTCGGCCTTATGCGCTTCACTGCTGCTTTTCCTGCTCGTGTTTATTTCCTTGACGGTTCTCGGCGCTTATTTTACCGAGCATAATATTTATTCGACTTATGTGCTGACGCAAAAAATCAATATCGGGGCTTTTCTTCAGCGTATTGAAGCTTTAATAGCTACTGCCTGGGTCATTTCAACCTTCTTCAAAACCGTGCTTTATTTTTACGCCTTCTCGATCGGAACGGCGCAGCTGCTGAGGCTCTCTACCTTCAAACCGCTCATCGTTCCAACCTCCTTCCTCATGTTTGGTCTGGCCATGATGATTGCACCCAATCTTTTGTATTATGTCAAAACGATTGTTCCCTACTGGATCGACTGGGATTTCACCCATGGCTTTATACTTCCGGCACTGCTCGTTTCCATCTATTATATGAAGAAAAAATTCAAGAAAAAAAGCTCCGCAACCTGAGGTTGCGAAGCTTTTTTGTCTTATGGCATATGTTATGCAAGCCATTTATCCGTTTGGCTTACAGCGACATTTTGCGAATACGTTCAACCGCTTTTTCCGTATTTTCACGGCTGCCAAATGCAGTCAGGCGGAAGTAGCCTTGGCCGCTTTGTCCGAAGCCGACGCCCGGCGTACCCACAATGTTCGCTTCCGAAAGCAACTTGTCGAAGAAGGCCCATGAATCGAGGCCGTTTGGTGTTTTCAGCCAAATGTACGGCGCGTTAACGCCGCCAAATACTTCAAGACCAATCGAAGCAAGACCGTCACGAATGATTTTCGCATTCGTCATGTAGTAGTCCACCAGTGCTTTAATCTGCTCTTTGCCTTCTGGCGAGTAGATTGCTGCTGCGCCGCGCTGAGTGACGTAAGACACACCGTTGAATTTCGTCGTGTGACGACGGTTCCACAGATCATTGATCAATACTTCCTTGCCGTTGTCATCGAAACCTTTCAGCTCGCGAGGAACGACGGTGTAAGCACAACGAACGCCTGTGAAGCCTGCTGTTTTGGAGAAGCTGCGGAATTCGATTGCAACTTCCTTCGCGCCTTCAATTTCATAAATGCTATGCGGCACATCCGATTCTTGAATGAAAGCTTCATAAGCCGAATCATACAAAATGATGCAATTGTTGCTTTTTGCGTAGTCAACCCATTTTTGCAATTCCTCACGGGAAAGCGTCATGCCCGTCGGATTGTTCGGGTAGCACAGGTAAATCAGATCCACCTTGCGGTCTGGCAGGCTTGGCGTAAAGTTGTTTTCCGCTGTGCACTCCAGGTAAACGATATTTTCATAACGCTTCGAATCTGTATTGTATTTGCCAGAGCGTCCAGCCATAACATTCGTGTCCACATAAACCGGGTACACCGGATCTTGAACCGCTACGATGCTGTTTTGGCTAAAAATCTCCTGAATGTTGCCGACGTCGCATTTTGAGCCATCGCTCAAAAACACTTCGTTCGTTTGAATATCGACGCCGCGTGCTTTGTAATCATTCTCGATAATGGCGTTAATCAAGAAGTCATATCCTTGCTCCGGGCCGTATCCGCGGAATGAGCCTGGTACAGCCAGCTCGTCCACAGCTTCGTGCATCGCTTTAACAACCGCTTCCGGCAACCCCCGCGTAACGTCGCCAATCCCTAAGCTAATAATTTCGGCATTCGGGTTTTCTTTAATAAACTGGGTGCGACGCTTTGCGATCTCGGAAAATAAATAGCTGCCTTGCAGCTCCTGGTAATTATGATTAATGTTCGTCATTATTTATCACCAATCCTTTAACTACTAGAATAGCTTACTTTTCCCCGAGACTTAATAAAGGATTTGCCCAAAAGTTTGTATTTTCGCGATACTGCTCCGCCAAGTGCAAGGACGCTCCAGCCCGGCTTATCGGCCGCGCAGTACGCTCAATACATGGTTCATATCGCCGGGAATCGGCGCTTCGAAATGCATGAGCTCGCCTGTGCGCGGATGCTTGAAGCCAAGCACTGCCGCATGCAGCGCTTGTCCTTTAAGCGCTACTGTCTTGTTGCGACCATACATCGGATCGCCTGCCAGCGGATAGCCAATATACTTTAAGTGGACGCGAATTTGATGCGTGCGCCCTGTCTCGAGCTGCAGCTCCACTAGCGAATAGTCTTCCCCAATACGCTCGATAACCATGAAATGCGTTACCGCATGCTTACTGTTGCGCTCCGTGACTGTAAACATTTTACGGTCATTCGTATCTCTGCCGATTGGCGCATCAATCGTGCCATGGTCATGCGGCAAATTGCCATGCACCAAACCGATATATTTGCGCGTTATCGAATGGTCCTTCAGCTGCGCAGCGAGCGAAGCGTGAGCCAAATCATTTTTCGCGATCATCAGCAGTCCTGAGGTGTCCTTGTCAATGCGATGGACGATGCCGGGACGAAGTACGCCGTTAATGCCCGACAGGTCTTTACAATGATACATGAGCGCGTTGACAACGGTGCCCGATGAATGGCCCGGTGCGGGGTGAACGACTAGTCCGCGCGGTTTGTTAATGACGATGACATCGCTATCCTCATAGACGATATCAAGCGGTATATTTTCAGGATCAATGACAGCCTCTTCCGGCTCGGGAATCGTAACGACGATAACGTCGCCCGCGGCAACTTTATAATTTCTTTTGCCTGTTTGGCCGTTTACCGTTACAGCTTGGACCTTAAGCCATTCCTGCACTTGCGTGCGCGATATAGACGGATCATCCATCGCTTCGGTTACGACTTTGTCCAGACGTTCGCCAGCTTGATCCTCGTCAATGACAAAACCAACTTGCTCCTGCTCTTCCAGTTCAAACTCTTGCTCTATTTCTTGCTCATCAAACGGTTTGCTGCTCATTCGGGTTAGACTCCTTATCCTCTTCACTTCTCATTTGATCCTGCTTCTCCTGCTTCGAGGTCAGCAAGGCATCAATTAATATCAATGCGACACCTACGCAAATCGCCGAATCAGCGACGTTAAAAATCGGGAACGAATAGCTGCCGAAATTAAACAGCAGGAAATCGACAACTTCGCCGTACATCGCCCGGTCCAGAAAATTGCCGAACGCTCCGCCAAGCACAAGTCCAAGACCTGTTAACAACCATACTTTGCCGAGCTTCCGAGTCGTTTGTATGTACCAGATAATCGCGGCTAAAATAACAATCGTAATGACGATAAAAAATAAACGCTGCTCCTGCAAAATACCAAAGGCAGCCCCTTTGTTGCGGTGCGATGTAATGTAAAAGAAATTGCCAATTACACTAATCAAATCACCCAGGTTCAGCTGTGTCGCAATTATTTTCTTCGTTATAAAATCTACAACAAATACGAATAAAGCGATCCAGTAGTAGTAATAACGCATCTACTTTCTCCTTTCGTTGTGCATGCAAGGCCTTTCCGTCTGCATAACATTCCGTCATATGTCCCAAGCTATTGTAGCATAGTCAATATGGAATGAGCCAGCCTCTGCAGTGCGGAGGACTAAATGCGCAAAGGACGGTGCCTGACATGAGGCTGCCTACAATGGAACAGCTAAGCGAGCTGCATGCTCGGTTAATATCGGACAAGCAAGACATTGAACAACGACTTGAGCATAACGGCCACTATGGCCTTGCTACGGGATGGAAATCGAATAACAGCGATCTTTCAACAATCGACAATCACCCAGCGGATTCCGGAACTGATATGTTCGAGCGCAGCAAAGACATTGCCCTGCTGGAGCAGGAGGAGCTGCATTTGTACAGAATTGATGCGGCGCTGGAAGCTTTTCAAAACGGGACCTACGGTTCCTGCATTGTGTGCAAGGAGCCTATTCCTTATGAACGGCTGGAAGCCATTCCAGATTGCTTATATTGCCTGGACCATGCTCCGCGGCAAGATCTGGACGCGCAGCGTCCAATTGAGGAAGAGACGATTCAAATGCCTTACGGCTATTCCAGTGAAAAAGCCTACACGGGCTGGGCCGGCTTCGACGGCGAAGATGCGTGGCAAATTGTCGAGCAATGGGGCAACTCCGACTCCCCGGCCATGTCTGACAACCGCGAAGCAACCGATTATGAGCATATTGGCTCGGCCTCCGAGGAAAATGAAGGTTTTGTAGAGCAGCTTGAAAGCTTCGTTGCCACCGATATTACCGGGCGCCATGTGTCCATTATTCATAATTCACAATATAAGCGTTATATGGAAAGCAATGAAGGCGACCACCATTTGGAGCAGGACCGT
This sequence comes from Paenibacillus sp. Leaf72, assembly GCF_001422685.1. Lineage (NCBI taxonomy): Bacteria > Bacillati > Bacillota > Bacilli > Caryophanales > Paenibacillaceae > Paenibacillus > Paenibacillus sp. Leaf72. The sequence continues at coordinate 49,391 of NZ_LMLV01000033.1, forward strand.
TAAATACGTTTCGCTCATAGACAGCAGCTTCCGTTATTTGTTCATAAAAAGGCCCCTGCTCTTATAAGGCCAGCATTATGAATAAATAACGGAGCGTTTGTCTTTGTCAATGTATGTAACCTACTGCCTAATAGTTTTTCCCTTCCAGCTGAATCTGAACGATGCGCACGATATCCGCAATATAGTCGCCGATAATCGGCAAATTGAGCGCCCCTAAAATTTGCAATACATACAAAATCGTCGCTGCAAAAAAAGTAAAGCCAATCGCGATACCGACGCCTCTCGCCAAGCCAGCAAGCACATTGCGCCATATGAGGCTGATTGGCCGATTAAGCAAATCCACATATTCGGCTATTTGCGTACGTTCCATTTCCGCCGCTATCTTGCTCAGCCTGCTATCCAGCTTGCTTAGCGTATGTTCGAGCGACTGCTCTTCCTTCACGGAACGAATCGGCTTACGCTCCAGCTCTTTCATCAGCATCCCTCCCAGGCATAAAATAAGGAAAAAACGAGCATAAGCTATGCTCGTTTTTTATTTGCTCCTTATACTATATCCTTAAACGCCTTTTTCTTATGCTGAATAAAACAAGCTTGGCACAATTTTCTTCGCGCCCTGGCTTTAGCCTTTGATCAAAATGCCAATTTCCTTCTCGCCCAATTGGACCCGCTCGCTGCCTTCCTGCTCTTCATAGGAAACGCTGCTCAGCAGTACATTTTCCTCCAGCACATGGCTGAACGCTTCAAGCGCTGTGCGCAATCCTTCATCGACGCTCAGCACAAGGTCAATGCGCTTCTCGATTGGCAGATCCAGCTTTTTGCGCGTATCTTGAACCGCACGAATCACTTCGCGCACCCAGCCCTCTTGCTCCAGCTCAGGCGTAATATCCGTATTCAAGGCTACGGTAATGCCGCCGCCAGAAGCGGACGCAAAACCGGATTTCGCTTGCTTCTCAACGAGCAGCTCCTCGACAGGAATGAACAGCTCTTCCGCATCCACAGCCATAGCGAGCGCGCCATGCGCTATAACGGCACGCGTTTCGTCGGCCGTTAGCGATTTCAGGTGAGCCTGAATCGGACCAACGTTTTTGCCGTATTTTTTACCAGCCACTTTGAGGTTCAGCTTAAGCGTGAAATCCACAAATCCACTGTCGCTGTTTTGCACGACGATTGATTTGACATTGATTTCATCCTTCACGATTTCCTCATAGCCTGCCACGTCAAACTCACGGTCAAGGGACACGATCAGCTCAGACAGCGGCTGACGCGTCTTGATGCCCGTCTCGTTGCGAACGTTGCGGGCAAGCTCGACGATTTGCTTCGCGCTCTCCATATCCTGCTCTAGCGTTAGGTCAATAGCGGACTCGTCTGCTGTAGGATAGTTTGCGAGATGGACGCTTTCTCCGCCGCCAAGGTTGCCATAGAGGTCTTCCGCAAGAAGCGGGGCATATGGCGCAATGACGCGTGCCAGTGTCAGCAGCACATGACGCAGCGTTTGATAGGCATTGATTTTGTCCTCGGTCAGGCCGCTGCCCCAGAAACGGTCACGGGAACGACGGATGTACCAGTTGCTTAGCTCGTCAACGAAAATTTCAATCGCCTTCGCCGGATTCAGGAAGTCATTTCCGTCAAGGCCTTTCACAGTCGTCTTGATCAGGCTGTTCAGACGCGATACGATCCAGCGATCCAGCTTATTCGCGGAATGACGCTCTTCGTGTGTTTTGTGATCGAAGCCATCGATGGTTGCATACAGCGCATAGAAGGCATGCGTATTGACAATCGTGTCAATGACCTTCGATTTTGCTTCGCCCACGATCGAACGCGAGAAACGTTTGCTGTTCCAAGGTGCGCTATCCGCAAGCAGCGCCCAACGGAAAGCATCCGTGCCGTACTCGTTGATGATTTCCCAAGGATCAATAACATTGCCTTTGGATTTGGACATTTTCTGACCATTTTCATCCAAAATATGGCCGGTCGAAATAACCGCTTTATACGGCGCCTTGCCGTTGTATAACGTCGATACCGCAAGCAGGCTGTAGAACCAGCCGCGCGTCTGATCGATGCCTTCGCAAATCATATCTGCCGGATACTGTTCGGCAAAACGATCGTTATTTTCAAAAGGAACATGATGCTGCGCAAACGGCATGGAGCCGCTGTCGAACCATACATCGATCACTTCTGGCGTACGCGTCATAATTGCGCCTTCGGCAAACGGCGATTTCAGCTTGATTTCATCGACGTAAGGCTTATGCAGCTCAATGTCCTCCGGCACGTCGCCAACCGCACGCTCGCGCAGATCGGCAATGCTGCCAGGCGAATATTGCTTGCCCGTCGCTTCGCAAATCCATACGTTCAGCGGCGTTCCCCAATAGCGGTTGCGGCTGATGTTCCAGTCCACCAAATCCTCAAGGAATTTGCCGAAGCGTCCCTCGCGGATATGGCCTGGGTACCAGTCTACTCCATTGTTGTTAGCGATCAGCTGATCTTTAACGGCCGTCGTCTCAATGAACCAGCTTTCTGTCGCATAATACAAGAGCGGCGATTTACAACGCCAGCAGAACGGATAGCTATGCTCGTAACGCTCCTTCGAGAACAGCAGGCCGCGCTCGCTAAGCATTTTCACAATGTCGACATCGCAATCTTTGACGAAGCGTCCAGCGAGGTCGGTCACTTCATCGACATAACGGCCGGCATTGTTCACGACGTTCAGCATGCTGATGCCGTTTTGGCGTGCCACTCTATAGTCATCCTCACCATGCGCCGGCGCAATGTGTACAATACCTGTACCGCTCGTATCGCTTACGAAATCGCCAGCGATGACTTTATGCGCATTGGAAACGGCAACGTAACGGAATGGCGGCTCGTAGCTTTGGCCAACCAGTTCGGAGCCCTTAAGCGAGGACAGCACTTCGTGCTCCTCTTTAAATACGCTCTCTACCAGGTTTTTAGCGACGATAAACACTTCGCCATTGCTTGCTACACGAACGTATTCGAGCTCCGGATGAACAGCAAGCGCTACGTTTGCCGGCAGCGTCCAAGGCGTAGTCGTCCACGCCAGCACGGATTCGCCAGTGTCCGCAAGCTTAAACTTGACCGTTGCGCTCAAATCTTTAACGTCCTCATACCCTTGAGCAACCTCATGGGAGCTCAGCGTCGTTTGGCAGCACGGGCAATATGGGCTTACGCGGTGACCGCGATACAGCAAGCCCTTGCTATGAATCGTCGAGAGAATATGCCATACACTTTCGATATATTCGTTTTTAAGCGTAATGTACGGGTTGTCAAGATCTGTCCAATAAGCGATGCCCTCGGTCAGCTCGCGCCACTGCTTCTCATATTCAAAGACGCTGTCCTTGCATTTTTTGATAAAAGCTTCTACGCCGTAATTTTCGATCTCCTGCTTGCCGGAAATGCCGAGCTGCTTCTCAACACCAAGCTCTACAGGAAGGCCATGCGTATCCCAGCCCGCTTTGCGAACGACGCGGTAGCCGGACATCGTTTTGTAGCGGCAAATAAAATCTTTAATGACGCGGCCCAGCACGTGGCCGATATGCGGCGCGCCGTTAGCGGTCGGAGGACCTTCATAAAACACGAAATTCGGTTTGCCTTCACGGTTTTCAATCGACTTTTTGAACGTATCGTTATCCGCCCACTGCTTTAATACGCGAAGCTCGCGCGTTCTTGCTTTTTCCTTCACATCTACACGTTGCATCTTCAAATTCCTCCCGACAATTAGAAGCCCTTTATAAGAATGAAACTTATGCAGGCTTATATTTTCAAAAAAATAAAGCCCCGCCCCTGTAGAAGGGACGAGGCTTGCTCGCGTTACCACCCTTGTTCCGTCAATGTCGCTGCATAAGCAGCCTAAAAGACGGCACCTTTGGCGTGAATGCCTTAGCATCCACGGTCCTTGTAACGGAGGACGGACCGTCGGCCCTTACTCCTTCTGCCGTACAGCTACAATAGCTGGTTAGGAAAAGTTTCGGCGCCGCTTCTCGGAGATGATATTCTGTAACTGCTTGAACGTCGTCTTGCAGCAAAGCAACGACTCTCTGGGGATCAAGCCACGATACATACTCGTTCTCGTCAACGAAGTTTCACATCTGAACAATCATTAATCCTATTTATAGCGTATCGTCGCCCCGTTGTCAATTCGTGTTGTGCGGATTAACCTCGGGAAAGCTGCTCCAGCTCAGGATGCTGGCCTGGATCAAGCGTTCTCCAATCGTCCTGGCTCAGCAGTTCCAGCTGCGCTTCCACAAGCGTACGGAACCGTGCACGGAAGATCGATGCCTGCTTCTTCAGCTCCTCAACCTCAACCGATACTTTGCGCGACTTGCTCAGCGAGTCATTAATAATGCGATCCGCATTTTTCTCCGCTTCCTTGATGATCAGCTGCGCTTCCTTCTTCGCATTGTTTCGAACCTCGTCAGCCGCCTCTTGTGCGACGATAATCGTCTTGCTCAGCGTCTCTTCGATGTTCGAGAAGTGGTTCAGCTTCTCCTGCATATTAAGGATCTGGTTCTGCAGCTCCTTATTTTCGCGGATTATCGTTTCATAATCTTTAATGACCTGGTCAAGAAATTCATTGACCTCATCCTCGTCATAGCCGCGCAACCGGCGACCAAATTCCTTATTATGTATGTCCAATGGCGTTAACGGCATCGGCGCACCTCCTCGACTTATTTCCATACCGGAAAACATTTGCTGTGGAAAGGATTCGACAACCGCCAGCAAAATCCTGCAATTGGGCTAAATAAATTTGCCCACCTTCAGCCGAATTCTGCCTTTCTTCGTCACGCCATCCGCCTCCATAACTTTAAATCGGCCCAACCCTTTTATAGATACGACATCGCCTTCGCGCAGCTGCTCGGACGGGTCCTCCACCGTTTTCCAGTTCACCCGGCATCTGCCGGCGCGAATGGGATCTACAATTTTTGTACGGCTGATCCGGTGCACATCGCTTGCAATACCGTCTACCCGCATCGAAGCCACTGTAAAGCTCATTTCCTGCAGCTCTGGCACGACTGGCGACAAGGAAGACAGTGGAATGATTTCGGTCAATACGCTTGCACGGTGCACCTGCCTTAAGTGAACGTTCAAATAATCCGCAATATCTTCCGTCATCATAATGTGAGCGAAAGTTTCATGGACATGAATGTCCCCTACCCGGTCACGCTTGATGCCCAGGCCCAGCAGGGCGCCAAGGTAATCGCCATGATCGAGCTGCTGGCTTGTCCCGCCCGGACCGCTGACCTGTACCTCCAGCACAGCAATTGCGGCAAGCTCCTGATCCAAATCGCGGTAATCCGGCCCAATAATCGCCCGGCAGCGCTCTGCCTCAGGGTAGCCGCCATCAAGCCGCAGCTCCACATCCGGATGGCGATTGACGAGGCTTTGAACGATCTGAGCCTGTCTCGGGTCCAAAAAATCGGTCCGCTTCAGCTCATGCTGCTGTGCGGACCGCTCCACCCATTCCCACGCCCGGTCAACGAATGGCTTCTCGTCCGGGTGGAAATGGTCATATATAGGTAATTTCATTGAAATTCCCTTCCTAACTTTTGAAATCTAGCCCGGCAGTATAAAGCCTACTACCGCAATGAGCCCCATTGCCACAAAACGAAGCGCAAAAATCGCTACGATTGGGGAAATATCAATCATGCCGCCAATCGGTGGAATGAAACGGCGGAAAATGCCTAAGTACGGCTCAACCAGCTTGCCTAAAAATACGCCAATAAAGCTTTCGCGCGCATTGGGCAACCACGACATTAACACATAACCAATAATCATAAAGCTGTAAATACTTTGAAGGTTCATAATGAGCCCTGATACACTACTAAACAATCGGTGGTCACCTCATTTTGGAGTATTCATTGTCCTCTGCCATCATTTCCGTAATCGACCCTTGAATTTCAACCGAATCCGGCGTACATAGGAAAATGTTCGGGCCGAGCTTCGAAATATTGCCACCCAAAGCGTACACTGTACCGCTGAGGAAATCAACAATGCGAAGCGCCAAGTCGGTACGCACACGCTGCAGGTTCACAATGACGGCACGGCGCGAACGCAGATGATCGGCAATATCCTGCGCCTCATCATAGGAGCGCGGCTCGCTTAAGATAACTCGTACATTTTTCTGCGAATGTATGCTTACGATGTTGTTGCCCTTTGTATTTTTACGTGCTTCGAACGGAGAGGTTTCAATTTCATGGTCTGGCTCCTCCGGCTGCGCGCTTCTTTCCCGTTCAATGATCTCTTCTTCCTCCTGCAAACCAAGAAAATTCATAAACTTATTCATAACGCCCATTCGTCATCCCTCTTTTCCAACTAGTATCGTTCCTAATCTAATCCACGTTGCGCCTTCTTCAATCGCGACCTCAAAGTCATTCGACATGCCCATGGAAAGTTCCGTCAGCGGAGCGTTCAAAGCCACTGCCCTATTCATCTTATCCCTCAGCTCCCGCAAAGCGCGGAACACAGGCCGGGTCTGCTCAGCTTCAGCCTCATAAGGCGCCATCGTCATTAAGCCTACCGGCTGTACATACTGAAAGCCTTTAATCGCTTCCAGAAGCTCCGGGAGCTGCTCCGGTTCAAGGCCATGCTTGGAGTCTTCGCCCGATACATTAACCTGAATCATACAGGGCACCTGCACGCCAAGCTGCGCTGCTCGCTTCTCGATTGCCTGTGCAAGCGACAAGCGGTCCAGCGAGTGAATGTATGTAAACTTCCCTATGACATCTTTAACCTTATTCGTCTGCAGCGAACCGATGAAATGCCAGATGGCTTGTCCATCGCCTCCTTCGGCTGTTTCGCCGCTAATCGCTTCCCACTTGGGCAGCGCGTCCTGAAAGCGGTTTTCGCCTAAATGGCGAAGTCCCTCGTCAAACGCCTGAACAGCTGTAGCGAGCGATACATATTTAGTCACCGCAATAACGTTCACATCCTCCGGCTTACGACCGCTTCTCTCGCATGCTGCATCGATCCGGCGCTGTACATTTGCTATCCGCTCTGTTAATGAGCTCTCCAATTTCGTCACCTCTTTGCAATCCCAATCCAGCTGGCCATTCGTCCTGTTTTGCCGCCCTCCATCCGGTGGGAGAAAAACAGATCCTGACGACAGCCAGTACACCACTGTGTTAATTCGATATGGATCGGCATAATTCCTGCTTTTATCATAATCTGACGGTTAATTTCTTTCAAGTCGACCATCGCCTTGCCATTTGGCAGCAGCTTTATCAGCGAATTACGCGCTTCTTCGCCGCTCAGCTCGAAGGATTCGAGCAAAGGAAGCACCTTGCTAATGACCGTTTGGTCGACCTCATAACAGCAGCCGCCAATCGACGGGCCGATAGCGGCACGCACATTGTCCGCTCTAGTGCCATATTGCGCGGCCATCGCCTCAAGCGTCACTTTGGCAATATGCGCAACGGTCCCTTTCCAGCCCGCATGGGCAAGCGCTACCGCCTGATGCTCCGGATCATAAAAATAAAGCGGCACGCAATCGGCATAAAAGGAAGCGAGCAAAATGCCCGGCACATCCGTCATCAGGGCATCGGTATCCGCAATCGCATCGCTGCGGGACTCCCTGCCCCGCCCAGCGTCCTGCTCGGTTACTTTATATACATCAGCGCCATGCACCTGCTCCGCGCAGGTCCACGCCTCGAAGGGAAAGCCGACCGCATCAGCAACCTGCTGGCGGTTGTGAATAACGTCGCGATCTGCATCGCCGACATGGAGCCCCATATTCAGCGTCGCCCAAGGCGCGGCGCTTACACCGCCATCGCGGCCGGTAAACCCGGCTGTCAGCTGATTATTTTCATCCATCCAATTAGACAACAAAAAAAGCGAAGGATTCTTCGCTGAATGATTCCACTTAAAAGCTTCCATTCGGGTCATCACCTCTTTATGCAGTTTACCCTGTTATCCTCTTGCGTGCAAATCCTCTTCCTCCAGGCGCTGCTTCGTTTCATCCATGCGTACGAGCACTACATCCGCCCCAATTTTCACAATGTTGCGCCAAGGAATGACGACCTCGCCGCCTGGCCCGCCAAACAGCCCCATAAAGCGGCTATACTGCGGAATCACGATGGAATCGATGCGTCCCTGCCTCAAATCCAGCTCCAAATCGGTAATATGCCCAAGCTTCTTGCCGTCCACAATATTAATGACATCCTTCGTCTGAAAATCAGATATCTTCATCGTTTGCTCACCACTTTTCCAGCGGGATGAATAACCATTTTTATGACCGGGCATGCTGTACTGCCCTGCTCCGCCTAGCTGTGCACTCTTTTATATCAGTATATGTAAGACGCGCCCAAAATGTCCTCTTTCGCAAAATAACTACTTTTAGCAGCATCCGGCGGGCATAAAGACATTAAAAAGACCGGACATCAATGTCCGGCCTGCTTCCCATAAGGCGAGCTGCGTGAAAGCCAAACCTTCCACGCAGCTCGTCATCTTTGTCTCGAGCGTCTACGTCTTGACATACTTCTGCATTTGCTGGATCGCCGACTTTTCTAGGCGTGATACTTGAGCCTGCGAGATGCCGATTTCATCGGCGACCTCCATTTGCGTCTTGCCTTCGAAAAACCGCATCGACAAAATCATTTTTTCCCGATTATTCAGTTTATGCATCGCTTCGCGGAGCGCGATTTCCTCGATCCACGACACATCTTTGTTTTTGTCATCGCTAATTTGATCCATGACATAAATCGGATCGCCGCCATCATGGTAAATCGGCTCAAACAACGATACCGGGTCCTGAATCGCATCAAGCGCGAACACAACATCTTCCTTTGGAACATTCAGCATTTCGGAAATTTCAAAAATCGTCGGCTCGCGCGAATTTTGATTCGTTAAGCTGTCTCTGGCTTGCAGCGCTTTATAAGCGATATCGCGCAAGCTACGAGATACTCTAATCGGGTTATTGTCGCGCAAATAACGGCGGATTTCCCCGATAATCATCGGGACAGCATAGGTGGAAAATTTGACGTTCTGGCCAAGATCAAAATTATCTATCGCCTTCATAAGTCCAATGCAGCCGACCTGGAATAAGTCGTCTACAAACTCTCCCCTATTGTTAAACCGTTGAATGACACTGAGCACAAGCCTCAAGTTGCCATTAACCAATTTCTCTCTGGCTGCCCACTCATTGCGGGTTTGCAAAGCGGTGAACAGCTCCCGCATTTCAACATTTGTCAGGACAGGCAGTTTTGCGGTATCCACTCCACAGATCTCGACTTTATTTCGTGCCAACGTGATTACCTCCCAAGGAGAAACATTAATGTTCATTATCTCCTCGGACGCCCGAAATATTCCTGCTTCACCCTCCGCTTTGCAAGTCTATGGATTGCCCTTTTATACCATTTTGTTGAACTCCTTGCGCAGCCGCTTAATTATGCGTTTTTCCAAACGCGAAATATAAGATTGAGAGATACCGAGCAGATCGGCAACGTCCTTCTGTGTTTTCTCTTCCCCGTCCGCCAGCCCGAATCGCAGCTCCATAATGATGCGTTCACGCTCCGTCAGCTTGTCGAGCGCCTTATGCAGCAGCTTGCGATCGACCTGCTCCTCAATGTTGCGGTAAATCGTATCGTTTTCCGTTCCGAGCACATCCGACAGCAGCAGCTCATTGCCATCCCAATCAATATTCAGCGGCTCGTCAAAAGAGACCTCGGTGCGCGTTTTATTGTTGCGGCGCAAATACATGAGAATTTCATTTTCGATACAGCGCGATGCATAGGTGGCCAGCTTGATTTTTTTCTCAGGATCAAAGGTGTTGACCGCTTTAATTAAGCCAATGGCGCCAATCGACACCAAATCCTCAATGTGAATGCCTGTATTTTCGAATTTGCGGGCAATGTATACGACAAGCCGCAGGTTGCGCTCAATGAGCATCGCCCGGATAGCCGTATCGCCAGAAGGCAGCTTGCCCAGCAAATATTCTTCTTCTTCCCGAGTCAAGGGAGGCGGCAGCGCCTCGCTTCCACCAATATAATAAATCTCTTCGCTTTTTAGTCCGAATAAAAATAAAGTCCGATAATAATATAACTGCAGAACCAATTTCCACTTGACGAGCATCCGGCCTATCCCTCCCCGATAATCGTAGTTTTTTCAGTCTCCTGTTTCACATCCGCTTGCGGGGTCTGCACAAGTGCCGGATGAATGATCGCCTGATACGAGCTGTCTGCTGTCAGCTTGCCGCCATCGAGCCCAATCAACACTTTTTTCGCTACATAGCTGCAGCCATCCCGCTCAATTCGGACAAAATCCGGCTTTAGCGCCAGCATAAATTGCGAGCCGCGGTTGACGCCGCGGTAAGGAATGAGGCGCAATCGATGCTGCCAAATAAACACTTCTTCGCCCATGCCTGCTACCAGACGATCCACCTCGGCCTCGCGAATGCTTTGCAGCCATGAAGGTGGCAATTCATTTTGCCAAAGAGCGGCTTCAACGACCATTACCGGAGTTCGTGACAGCGGATCATAGAGCTGATTGCCCGTATCAATCAATCCGATGCAGCGAAATTCCTGATTTTCAATATGAATAATTACATCGGCAAGATGAGTTTGCACCAACTCCCTTTCACGACGCTGCGTCAACACGGTGCGGTATATATACAGCCCGATACAAAACGCTGCAAATAAATAAATAAGGCTCATTTTCAGTTCAACATGCATGCTTCCATCGACAAAGGCAATCGTTCTCCATACTTCTCCCGAGCCCTGCATCAGCAAATAATAAATGCCGATGATCGCTCCTGCCGCCACAAAATTAACGGCATAAAAGGCTGCCGTCGTGCGAAGAAAATGCTGAATCGACCCATAACCAAAAGCAATCCACAGCATCAGCATCGAGATGCCCAGCTTGACTACTAAGGTAAACAGGACGGATAGCATCGGAAACAGCATAAGCACGACGTAGCTGGCTCCTACACTTGCAGCGGCGAGCACCCGCCATGGCTTGGCACGAATGTTCCTCGCCCATGCTGTCGTCAGCAGCAGCCCACCGTCGACCAGCAGCTCCCGCACAAACATGACATCGACATATACAGCCACAATCGTCACCTTCCCGCGAATTCCGTCCGCCAAGCTTGCTTCATAGCGCCGGTGAGAACGATTGAGACTAGTATATTAAAATCCTATTTCAAAGTCTGTCTAATCATGACGGGGTGAGCCATCTTTTTTTGTCGAGCGAGCAAATAAAAAACGGCAGGACAAGCGGTCGTTTGACAGCGGCAAAAGTGTTTTTGCCTAGCTCCTGCTAGGGCATAAGGTGAAACGGCTGTCGCCGTCCTCTGGCGGCACGGCGCGTTTCAGTCCGAGAAATATAGGAAAGGCTGGAAAATCATATCCTTTCCTATATTTTAGGAAACGCAAAAAAAGCCCGCTCTCCCCCAAAAAAATATGGGGAAAAGCGGACTTTCTTGTAGGCGATAAACCGCCTGCTAGCGATCGCTGCGTGGACGGTTGCGCAAAAAGGCTGGAATCTCAAGCTGATCGCTCGAGGTGCTTGCGCCAAAAGGCTTGACAGACGATGTCGAAGCAGGCGTGGAGGTCGGACTTGCCGGCTGGCGAGTCTCTGATTCTCCTTGCTGCTGCGGCGAGCGTCTAGCAGCCGGAGCACCCTTGTGCTCAAATCCAGTCGCAATGACGGTAACTTTGATTTCATCCTTCAAATTATCGTCAATGATGGCACCAAATATCATATTCACTTCCGGATCGGAGGCGGAAATAACAATTTCAGCTGCTTCATTAACTTCATACAAGCTCAAGTTGCTGCCGCCTGTAATGTTCATAATAACGCCGCGCGCGCCATCAATGGACGTTTCCAGCAGCGGGCTCATAATCGCTTTTTTCGCTGCTTCTGCTGCACGGTTCTCACCGCTGGCTTCGCCGATTCCCATCAGTGCAGAGCCGCGCTCTGTCATAATCGTCTTAACGTCTGCGAAGTCAAGGTTGATAAGACCAGGTACTTGGATCAAATCGGAAATACCTTGCACCGCTTGACGAAGCACGTTATCCGCTTCACGGAACGCTTCCAGCATAGGCGTCTTCTTGTCGACAATCTCGAGTAGACGGTCATTTGGGATAACGATCAGCGTATCTACTTTCTCTTTAAGCGCTTCTATGCCCATTTCCGCTTGTGCGGCACGCTTGCGGCCTTCGAAGGTGAATGGACGGGTTACAACGCCTACTGTCAGCGCTCCGCATTCTCTTGCAATTTCGGCAATAACAGGCGCAGCGCCTGTTCCTGTGCCGCCGCCCATACCAGCGGTAACGAATACCATGTCCGAGCCTTTCAACTGGTTGAGTGCGAGATCACGGGATTCCTCAGCCGCTTTCTTCCCCACTTCCGGGTTAGCGCCCGCGCCAAGTCCGCGTGTCAGCTTATCGCCGATTTGCAGCTTGTGCTCGGATTTCGCCAAATGCAGCGCCTGAGCATCTGTATTGACTGTAATAAAGTCAACACCTTTTACCCCATTTTCAATCATTCGGTTAACCGCATTGCTGCCGCCGCCGCCGACGCCGATTACTTTTATTTGAGCGAGCTGCTCCAATTCCATGTCGAATTCCAACATCATCAATTTCCCCCGATCAAATAAATTCGTTAAACATATTTTTTATCCGTTCGAACATACCGGGTTTGGATGAAGCGGTGGAACCCGTTTTGCGGCTGCTTGCGGCTTTTTTCACTGTGCTGGTTGTTCCGCGCACTCCCATATATTTCGATACGTATTGAATCATTCCCACACCGCTGCTGTAAGCGGGGTCGCGCACGCCGATATAATCCGGAAGTGCCACGCGCACGGTGGATTCAAGCTCTGCTTGAGCAAGCGCCAATGTGCCCGGCATTGTCACTGCTCCTCCAGTCAGCACATAGCTGCTGACCTTGTCATGATAACCAAGACGACGAACCTCTTGCTTGATCAGGCTGAAAATCTCCTGCATCCGAGGCTCGATAATGCTCGCCAAATCGACTTGAGAAAATTCCTTCTCAACATTGCTTCCCATACGGAGAACTTTGAACTTCACATCTTCCGCAGCATCGCCAATGTAGGAACAGCCGTATTTCAGCTTGATTTTCTCCGCTTGATCACTTTGGGTACGCAAGCCGTAAGCGATATCGTTCGTTACGTACTCTCCGCCGATAGGAAGCGTAGAAGTCGCCGCAAGTCCGCCCTGCTCGAAAATCGTAATCGTGCAGGAGCCTGCTCCGATATCCGCTAGTACAGTACCCATCGTTTTCTCGTCTTTCGTCAGCGATATGACGCCGGATGCCAATGACATCAAGATGACGCCGGAAATGCGGAGTCCTGCTTTCTCCACACAGCGCATCAAATTATGTATCGCTGTCTTAGCACCTGTTACAATGGTGGCTTCCACTTCCAGACGCACGCCGATCATCCCCCGAGGATCGGATATGCCTTCCAGTCCGTCTACCAAATATTGCTTCGGCACTAAATTAATAATCTCGCGTTCAGGCGGCAAAGCTACTACTTTCGCAGCTTGCACAACTCTTTCAATATCTTCCTCGCCAATTTCACGGTCCTCATTGGATACGGCAACGACGCCATGATTGGTTTGCAAAGCAATATGGTTGCCTTGAATCCCTACATAGACGTCTGATATTTGAATACCTACCATTCGTTCCGCATGCTCAATTGCATTACGAATCGACTGAACGGTCTGGTCGATATCTACAATAGCTCCTTTGCGAATACCCTCTGAGTCGGCAGATCCAACTCCAATAATATTAATGGCTCCGTTATTCACTTCGCCAATAATAGCACGAACTTTGGATGTACCGATGTCTAAACTGACGATGATGTCGTTGCTGCTCAACCCGCGGCACCTCCGTTTCAACTTATAAATTATACAGCTTGTATCAGTTTAATCACAAAACGCCTTTTTACATATTCAACGCAGTTAATAGTATCCCTCTTTTTAAGGGCACTATTTTTCTAACTCTATATGAATTTTAATTTCATCAAGGTGAAACGGCTGTCGCCATCCTTTGGCGGCGCGGCGCGTTTTCATTCCGAGAAATATAGAGAAAGGATGACGAAATCACATACTTTCCTATATTTCAAGGTGAAACGGCTTTCGCCATCCTTTGGCGGCGCGGCGCGTTTCATTCCGGGAAATATAGAGAAAGGATGGGAAGATCATATCCTTTCCTATATTTTAAAAAATACTCATATGGTGTTTAAGCGCCATGCACGTCGTTTTGCTTTCTTTTTTAAAAGTCCACCTATAAAATTTTATCACTGTTTTCTTAAATTGAGTAGTCTGTTTTTCAACTGCCCTCTTCATTTTCTGGATCTGTCTTAATAAAGGAATCATACGTATCGGCAAGCAGCAGGGTTATTTTTCCAGGCTCCTGCGTTTCAATGACCGCATTCATCGTTTCGATTTTCTCGCTCAGCAATGAAATAGCCGTTACTACCTCGAATTTCGTGCGCGTGTAAATTTTGATGCGGTCAGGATACGCCTTCGATGGATATGGCATAATTTCGGATAAATCAGACAGCTGCTTCGCCGGAATTTTGCCAAGCTGCTCCGCTAGCTCTACGCGATAATCATCCCCCTGCTTCCAGCCAGACAATACAGGCTTATTGACCAATAGCTCCTCATTAGCAGCTGGAAGCTCTGATCCGTTCGCAAGCAATGCTGTCAAATTGCCATCGCTTAACAGCTCAAAGGCGACTACCGGATATTCCTCTACCGTAATCGTTACCTTCCCAGGGAAAGCTTTGTCCACGGTAACGTTGTTAATAGTCGGAATCGCTTTAACCGCTTGCTCAATCGTTGCTGACGTTGTGCCGAAAAAAGCGTCACCCACCGATATGGCAGCAGCCTGTCCAATTTCTGCAGTCGTCGTATAGGCTGTGCCCTCAATACGAATCTCCGAAATTTTGCTAATAGAAGAATTAAAAAATAGCACGGACAGCACAATGACAAACAGCAGCACAAGCACGCTAAGCAGCTTGCGATTGCCTTTTCGTTTGCCAACCGGTTTTTTTAGCACTGGCATCGGCGCGCTCATAACTTGTCCCTTCTTTCCCCAAAAACATCCGGTTCCCAAATAGCAGGAGCCGGGAGTTTCTATTCAGGCGCTTGTTCGCATACACTAGTTATTAGGAACATGAGGAACAGGAGAATTGCGAGAAATCCTTGCTCCCAGTTTGCTTAACATCGTTTCAATGCGATCATAGCCCCGATCAATATGATGAATTTGCTCCACTACCGTCTTTCCTTGCGCAGCGAGGCCAGCGATTACAAGCGCTGCTCCTGCCCGCAAATCCGTTGCTTCCACCGTCGCTCCATAAAGACGCGGAACGCCCCGGATAAAAGCCGCATTCATATCAACCCGTATATCCGCACCCATTCGCGATAGTTCGTCAACATGCCTCAGCCTGCCTTCGAAAATCGTCTCCTTCATAATGCTCGTTCCGTCTGCAAGCGCCAGCAGCACCATCACTTGAGATTGCAGGTCGGTTGGAAAAGCAGGGTATGGAGAAGTAACAATTCGTTCAATGGCTTTGGGGCGGGATGCACAGCTGACTTTTATTATATCATCGTGGATAGTGATTTGAATACCTGACCTGCGAAGCACGTGTATTAAGGAAGACAAGTGGGAGGGGCATGTATTCAGAAGAGTAATTTGACCGCGCGTCGCAGCCGCGGCAACCATTAAGGTGCCGGTTACAATTCGATCAGGAATGACCTTGTACGTACAAGGAGAAAGCGACTTCACGCCATTGATCGTAATCGTATCCGTACCCGCCCCGATCATCTCGGCGCCCATCGCATTGAGAAACCGCTGCAAATCTTGAATTTCCGGCTCGCGAGCAGCATTCGTAATCATCGTTCGCCCTTCAGCAAGCACAGCAGCCATCATAATATTTTCCGTCGCTCCGACACTAGGGAAGCTTAGATGGATATCTGCTCCTTTGAGACGGTCTGCCCGGCAAATAATGCGATTGCCCACTTCTTCAATTTCGGCCCCGAGCACCCGAAGTCCCTCCAGATGCAAATCAATTTTGCGCTGCCCAATAGCGCAGCCGCCAGGCTGATACACCTGCACTTCACCAAATCTCGCAAGAAGCGGCCCCATTAGAAAGATGGACGAGCGCATCTGCCCCATTAACTTTTCCGGCACATGGGCTAGGTGCATGCTTTCCGTATTCAGCTGTACCGTATCGCCCTCATGCTCCGCATGGCATCCGAGTTCCCGCAGTATGCTGAGCATGACGTCGATATCCAGCAGCTTCGGCACATGTTCCAGCGTCGTTTCGCCTTCGGTCAACAAGCTGGCTGCCAATATTGGCAAAGCGGCATTTTTCGCTCCTTGGATAACAATGGTTCCTGAGAGTGGTTTCCCGCCTTCAATCACCAATTTGTCCAATGTCTCACCTCCGAATTACCGCTCACCCACCACCAGCACTTCCGGCACCAAGCTGATCCCAAATCGATCTACAATGACGCCTTGAATATGAGCCATGAGGGTAAGCACATCTTCAGCTGTCGCTTGCCCGGTGTTGACGATAAAATTGGCATGCAGCACGGATACTTCAGCCGCACCTACACGGAAGCCTTTAAGCCCCGCCTCCTCGATCAATCTGGCAGCATAATCGCCTGGCGGATTGCGGAAGACGCTGCCCGCACATGCCAGCTGCAGCGGTTGCGTGCGCAGCCGCCTTTCCTTGTAAGAGGCCAGCGTTGCAGCAATTTCCTGACGATCTCCAGGCGTAAGCTCGAAGGTCGCTGAAAGCACGAGCCCTTTGCGCTCATGGAGCACGGAGTGTCGGTAAGAAAATTGCATATCCTCGGGTCCATAGGTTACCAATTCACCATTTTCCAGCACAATTTCAGCTGATTTGAAAATACGCGACACATCCGATCCATGCGCACCGGCATTCATATAGACGGCCCCGCCTACCGTTCCCGGAATGCCCCCGGCAAATTCCAAGCCCGTCAGTCCTTCCTTGCTGGACATCACAGACAGTTTAATGAAGGAATAAGCCGCTCCGGCATGAACGGTGTTCCCGTCGAAGCGCACATAATCCAGTCCACCTCGAGGCTTAATGACAACGCCGCGAATGCCTTTGTCGCTCACCAGCATATTGGAGCCGCGTCCCAAATGGGTCCAAGGTATGCCGTTTTCATGAAGCAG
Organism: Paenibacillus sp. Leaf72; assembly: GCF_001422685.1. Lineage (NCBI taxonomy): Bacteria > Bacillati > Bacillota > Bacilli > Caryophanales > Paenibacillaceae > Paenibacillus > Paenibacillus sp. Leaf72. The sequence goes on from NZ_LMLV01000033.1 coordinate 66,566, forward strand.
CCGGACAGCTGACATTATTTGCTCCTGTCCATCCGGTATAATAAGAATATCGGCAGGACCGCCTATTTTCCAAGTAGTATGATTTTCCAGCCGTTCATTAATGAATACTTTACCAATTTTTGCATTCTCCAACAGCTCAGCTACATGTTCCATGCTGTCTAACCTCCTTCTGCTTCAAGGTGAAGAACAGGCTCACTCGGCGATGGTCACGATTTATAAGAGTATCCTATGCCTCATGCCCGGGTAGTGTTACAAATGCCTATAGCGCCAACTGCAAAGCCCGCTTATTGTGCGAAGCAAGCTTCGCTAGCCTAGTTGTTCCTTCACCTTGAATAACGTGAAATATTAAGTAAAATGCCCAGCGATGTGAGCAGAAGCGTAAGCGATGAACCGCCATAGCTGACAAGCGGCAGCGTAATGCCCGTTACAGGCATCATGCCGATAACGACACCGATGTTGATAAGCACCTGAACGCCGATAATGCTCGTGATGCCAACTGCGAGCAAGCTGCCGAACGTATCAGGCGCGTAAATCGCCGTTCGAATGCCGCGCCAAACCACAATCATAAACAGCACAATAAGTGCCGACCCTCCGATGAAGCCAAGCTCCTCTGCAACGATGGAGAAAATAAAGTCCGTTTGCGGCTCCGGCAAATAGCTGAACTTCTGCCTGCTCATGCCTAGACCAAGCCCGACTAGCCCTCCTGGTCCAATCGCATATAGCGATTGAATAATTTGATAGCCTGAGCCAAGCGGATCAGCCCACGGATCAAGGAAGCCCGAGATGCGCTGCAGCCGGTAGGGAGCGGCCAGTATAAGGCCGACAAGCCCTGCCATGCCTGCTAGCGCGAGCAAGCTCAAATGCTTGAGCTGGGCGCCCGCGGTAAAGATCAACAGCAGCGATGCCGCGACCATGACCGCACCGGAGCCCAGATCAGGCTGCAGCATAATAAGGCCGAAGGCGAGCAGCGCCATCCCGAGCGGAGGCAGCAGCCCCTTGACGAACAGAGTAATCGTCTGCTGCTTCTCGGAAAGCCATTTTGCCAAAAATAAAATCATGGCCAGCTTCATGAATTCGGAAGGCTGAATGCCGAACGAGCTAATGCCGATCCAGCTTCGCGCACCGCCGCGCACGACGCCCACGCCTGGGATCAGTACGATGATAAGCAGAACAAAGCAGATGATCAAGGCGATTTTTGCCCATTTGCGCCATACGAGATAATTCATATTCATCGTGAAGATGAGCGCACAGACGCCGAGACCGGCAAACAGCAGCTGGCGCTTGACGTAATAATAGCGGTCTCCGAATTCATGAAAAGCGAGCACTGCGCTCGCGCTGTATACCATAATGATTCCGATAGCCAGAATGAGCGCAATAGAGACGATCATCCATACGTCCGGGGCAGACCTGGCTTTGGCCATAGCGTACACCTCTTTGCATGTAAAAGTAGGGACAAGCCCCCTACTTACAAGGTATGCGCCGAATCTTTAAAAATGCGCCCGCGCTGCTCATAGGATGTAAACATATCCCAGCTGGCGCAGGCAGGCGACAGCAATACGATGTCGCCCGGCGCTGCCAGCGCGGCTGCCTGCCGCACGGCTTCGCGCAAAGTCGCTTCGGCGCTGTCTTCAGGTTCGACCAAACGAACGCCTGCTAAACCTGCCAGCTCCGCAACATGCCCAAGCTTGCCGCGCGTCTCGCCTAGCGCCACAAGCCCTTTGAGCCGATCGCGGAACAGCGGCAGCAGCTCCATGTAATCCGAGCCGCGATCAAGGCCCCCTGCAATAAGTACGATTGGCGCAGTCAACGATCCCACGGACATCGTAGTCGCCGTCGGATTTGTTGCCTTGGAATCGTTGTAGTATTTGACCCCTTTCACTTCGCCTGCATACTCCAGCCTGTGCTCTACACCTTTAAAGCTCCGCAGCGTCTCGGTAAGCTGCTCCGGCAATGCTCCGGCCGCTAGGCATGCTGCAATGGCCGCAAGCGCGTTTGCCGCATTGTGGCGCCCTGGGAGGCCCAGCTCGCCCACTTCAAGCAGCTTCGTTTCCGTCCCATCCTGCGTGCGCCATACGATATGGCGTACGTCAGCAGCTTCATTTTTAGCGGGAGAAGCGTTTGCAGCGCTCTTAACATATGGAGGCTCAATCGCTATCCCATAGCTTAGCTTCTCATAAAGCGAGAAGGGCAAGATGGTCGCATTCACCTGATCAGCGAGCTGCCGGCAAACCGGATCATCCCAATTCAGCACAGCCGTATCGTCCGCCGTCTGATTGGCAAACAGCTTTGCCTTCGAAAGTATGTAATCTTCCATGCCGCCATGATAATCCAGATGCGTCTCTACTAGATTGAGCAGCAGGGCGACGCGGGGACGGAAACCGTTTGTCCCTTTAAGCTGAAAGCTGCTCAGCTCGGCAACAAGCCAGTTGTCTTCTGTCGCTTCTACCGCTGCTTCGCATAACGGGCGGCCAATATTGCCAGCCACGATGGGATTTTTACCTGCCGCCTCCAGCAGCTCGCCGATCCAGGTTGTCGTTGTCGTTTTGCCATTCGAGCCTGTAATGCCGATAATCGGTGCCGGCGAAAGCCAATAGGCCACTTCCACCTCGGTCACAATTTCAACGCCTGCTGCTTCGGCTTGCACAATGGGCGGAGTAGAATAAGGGATGCCCGGATTTTTCACGAGCAGCGCTGTATCAGCCGAAATGAGGTCGTCTGGATGTGAACCGCAAAGCACAGAAATGCCCAAAGCGATTAGCTCATCCGCTTCGGGACATTGGTCTTGCTCTTTTTTATCGTTTACTATTACCTCCGCCCCATAGGAATGAAACACCTTTGCGACGCTAACCCCGCTTCTTGCCAGGCCAAGCACCACAACGCGGCGGCCCCGGTATGATGCCGGATGATCCATAAATGACAGCTCCTTGTAAAGGCCAGCAGCATGAGCCTCGCAATGCCACGATCCGCATTGGATCGGGGCGTTGCTTGAAGCGCCAGCTGCTATCCTGATAATTTTGAAAAATATAGGAAAGGATATGATTTTTCCATCCTTTCTCTATATTTCTACGCGAAACGGTTGCTTTGCCGCCAAAGGACGGCGAAAGCCGTTTCACCTTGAATTCTAAGAATTTATAAGTTTCATCCTTATATCCGCTTAGAATTCTAAGGCAAAGCTCTTCGCTCGTCCTAGAAGGACGACGAAGTCGTTTTTGCTTGTGTGCAGCAATTTTAAAATACGCGTATCAGCAGCAGCGACAGCAGCGCAAACACGAGGCCAACCGCCCAAAACGTGGATACGACGCGCCACTCGGACCAGCCGGACAATTCAAAATGATGATGAATCGGACTCATTTTGAAAATCCGCTTGCCGCGCAGCTTGAAGGAACCGACCTGCAAAATGACCGACAGCATTTCGAGTACGAAAATACCGCCAATCAAAATGAGCAGCAGCTCCATTTTCGTCAAAATCGCTACGGCCGCAATACCCCCGCCGATGCCAAGCGAGCCGGTATCCCCCATAAATACTTTGGCTGGATAGGCGTTGTAGATCAGGAAGCCGAGTACGGCTCCAATCATCGCGGCCGAGAAAATAGCAGAGCCATAAGCCGATACTTGCAGCGCTACAATGGTAAAGGCGCCAAAGGCAATCGCGCTTGTACCAGCGAGCAGTCCGTCCAGCCCATCGGTGAAATTAACCGAATTGCTGGCAGCGAACAAAATAATGACGACAAAAGGGTAATAAAACCATCCCATATCGAAGCTCCAGGACGTGCCGGGAACGATGATTTCTGTGCTATGGTGCATCTGGTACAGCAAAGCGCAGACGATAACCGAGAACAGCAGCTGTCCGAACAGCTTCTGGCGCGCGGTCAGTCCGAGCGAGCGCTTGAAGACGATTTTGATGTAATCGTCGAGAAACCCTACGAGGCCGAAGCCTAGCGAGGCGGTAAGCAGCACCCAGAAATCCGCCGTCTTATCGGCAAAATTCAAAAAGGCTATGAGCAGCGCCAGCATAATAATGATGCCGCCCATCGTTGGCGTGCCGCTTTTTTTCAAATGGCTTTGCGGTCCGTCCGTCCGTATTTGCTGGCCAAACTTCATCCGTTTCAGCAAGGGAATACAAATCGGCCCAAGCAGAGCCGCGAGCAAAAAAGAAACGCCTAGTGTGAATAAAATAATCATCATGTCCATGCTCTCACCCCACCTCTAAAGCTTGGACAATCTGTTCCATACGCATACCGCGCGAGCCTTTGACCAGCACAATATCCGCAGGCTGCAGCTGCTGTTTGAGCCACTCCGCCAGCTTTTCCTTCTCTTCAAAATGAATAATGTCCGCAGCATCAGCCGCAGCGCCGAAGCTGCTCTTCACGCCAAGCGACGTGTGACGCGACAGCTGTCCGCAAGTTAGCACGGCACCCGCTTTCGCCGGCGTAATGAAAGCGCCTGTATCATAGTGAAGCTGCTCCTCATCGGGTCCTAGCTCAAGCATGTCGCCAAGCACGATCCATTTTTTGCGGAAGCCGCTTACGCTCTCCAGCAAATCGATGGCCGCCCTTACCGCAGTCGGATTCGCGTTGTACGCATCATTCAAAATCATGGCGCCATTAAAAGCTTTTACCGGCTGAATCCGCATGCCTGTCAGCTGCAGGCTGGACAATCCCTGGCGAATCCGCTCCCCAGTGATGCCAAAATGATAGCCAATTGCAATAGCTGCCAGCGAATTGCTGACATTATGCTTGCCCGGCACGGGAATGGAATAGATTTCCGCTTCGGGCACTGCTGCATTAGCTTGTGCGCCAGCGCTTCCGTCTTTCAGTTCGAAGGCTGCTGATACCGCGTCTATATCCATATTCGCAGCCGTCCACCGATTTCCGTCCATCAGGCCAAAAGCTTCCAATCTAGCACCAGCAGGAAGAGCCGTATGGCCAAGACCGGAGGCGAGCAGCGGCTCATCTCCGTTATACAGCAGCAGCCCGCCGGGCTGCAAGCCGGACACGATTTCCAGCTTTGCTTTCGCGATGCCTTCGCGCGAGCCTAATTGCAGCATATGCGCATCGCCAATATTCGTAATGATGGCAACATCCGGCTTAGCAATTTGCGTCAGCAGCTCAATTTCGCCAAAGCCGCTCATACCCATCTCCAGTACCGCTACCTCCGTCTGCTCATCCAGCTCCAGCACCATCAGCGGCAGCCCGATATGATTGTTCAGGTTGCCTGCCGTTTTGTGCACGCGAAGCGAGGTGCCGAGTACTGAGGCAACCATATCCTTCGTTGTCGTTTTACCGTTGCTGCCCGTAATGCCCACAACGCGCAGCCCTGAAAGCTCGGTGCGATAAGCACTCGCAAGCGCTTGAAGCGCTGCAAGCGTATCATCGACCTGAAGCAGAGGAGCGTCTGCAAGCTCCGGCGGAACAGCATGGCCGCGCTGCCACAATGCAGCCGCAGCTCCATCCTTAAGCGCTTGGGCCACGTAGTCATGCCCGTCGAATTTATCTCCCACCAGCGGCACGAACAGCTGCCCCGCTGTAATTTTACGAGAATCGGTTCCTGCACCAGTGATGGCAACAGCGGATGCAGCCGGATTCCACTCCGCCTTGCACATGCCGCCTATTTGTTCCAGCGTACGTCTAATCAATATAATAATCCCCTTATCGCTTCTTTCGCAACTAGTCGGTCATCAAACGGATGCGTAACGCCTCCGATAATTTGATAGGTTTCATGACCTTTCCCCGCAATCAATACTACATCGCCAGGGCTTGCCATTTCAACCGCTTTTTCAATAGCGGCATGACGATCAACGAGCAGCTCATAGCGGCTCTTGTCCACACCATCCTTCAAAAGCCCCGCCTCTACATCCCGCAAAATGAGCTCAGGGTCCTCCGTACGAGGATTATCCGAGGTAATAATTGTATAATCGCTGTATTTGGCAGCAATGGCTCCCATAATCGGACGCTTCGTCCGGTCGCGGTCGCCGCCGCAGCCAAATACGCAAATGATGCGAGGCGGCGCAAGCTCCTTAACCGCGCTCAGCACGTTGTCAAGCCCATCCGGCGTATGGGCATAGTCAACGATAACGGCAAAGTTTTGCCCAACGCTAACCGATTCCACGCGCCCCGGCACACCGGCCATTTTTTCCAGGCTTGCCTTGATTTGCTCAAGCGCTATTCCTTCAATTAAAGCCGCACTCATGGCCGCAAGCGCATTATACACATTAAACTTGCCGACCATCTTGAGCGTAATATTTGCGCTGCCCGCGAAGGTGTCGACATGGAAAGACGTGCCTTGCGCCGTAATTTGAATATTAGAGGCGCGGACATCCGCGGCATGATCAATTCCATACAAAATCGTATCCGCAGCTGTCATTTTTGCAAACATCTCCGAAGCTGGATCATCCGCATTGAGCACCGCATAGGAGCGCTCCGCCTCATCACTTGCATATACATTGCCAAGCCGAGAGAAGAACAGCCCCTTCGCTTCAGCATAACGCTCCATCGTGCCATGATAATCCAGATGATCCTGCGTCAGGTTCGTGAAAATCGCCGTGCGGAAGCGGCAGCCCTTCACCCGGCCCTGCTCCAGCGCATGGGAGGAAACTTCCAGCGCGCAATATTGCGTGCCAGCATCACGCATTTCCGCCAAATAACGCTGAAGCTGCAGCGCTTCTGGCGTCGTGCCCGACATCGGCTCGGTTATTCCCGCATAACGCCGCTCCACTGTACCGATAACGCCTGCCGGCTTATGCTGATCATTCAAAATTTGCTCAATTAAATATGTCGTCGTCGTCTTTCCATTCGTGCCGGTAACCCCAATCAAATGCAAGGAGCTGCTCGGCTGCTTGTAAAAATAGTCCGCAAGCACCGCCATCGCATGGCGGCTGCTGCCTACTACGAGCTGCGGCGCCGCAATATGCGGCAGCTCGCGCTCGACTACAAAGGCAGACGCCCCGCGCTCCGCCGCTTGCGGAGCAAAATCATGCCCATCCACCGTATGGCCAGGCAAACAAATAAACAAGCTGCCCGCCTGTGCTGCGCGGGAATCCGTCTCAATAGCTGTAATCTCTATATCACCGCTGCCAATTAGCTTGGAAGTGATTAATCGGCTTGCCAATTCGCTTAATTTCATATGCTTATCTTCTCCTTCCATTACTCGGCAAACATGAAGCCTTGCTGCCAAACCGAGCATGATGTCCTTCATTATTATTTATTATGTCTACCAGTATAGTCAATGCGTATGAGATATATCATCCTCGTCGCCTAAATAGATACGTATCGTAGAACCGCGATCCACCCGCGTACCGGCAGCAGGCGCCTGGCGAATAACCGTCTGCCCCGTCCCTGCCGAGCTGAGGTTGAAGTTCATGTTCAAATCCTCATAAATATCGGACACCGACTTGCCGATCAGATTAGGGACAGCAACAATTGGCGTCTCGCCGTATTTATACACTTTGCCAATCTGCTTCTCCCTTTGCGGCACCTGCAGCACCGTCAAGGCGTCCTCCATCATATTGCGCACGATCGGCGCCGCAACGAGGCCCCCGAACTGTATCCCTTGCGGGTTGTCGACCGCTACGTAAATGACGATTTCCGGATCATCCGCTGGGGCAAAGCCGATAAAGGAAACGATATGCTCGTTTGGCGAATATTTGCCACCCACGACCTTTTGCGCCGTACCGGTCTTGCCGCCTACGCGGTAGCCATCAATAAACGCATTTCGCCCAGTTCCTTTCGCTACGACACTTTCCAGCGCCTCCCGGACCGCCTTCGACGTCTCCTCAGAAATAACCGTTCGCACCGCCTCCGGCTCTACGGTTTCCACCGTCTCCCCGGTGTCCGGATTTATCCAGCCCTTCACCACATGCGGCTTGTACAGCGTACCGCCATTAATAGCAGCTGAGACAGCGGTAATTTGCTGAATGGGCGTAACCGAAACCCCCTGGCCGAAAGCGGTCGTCGCCAGCTCCACCGGCCCGACACGGCTCAGCTTAAACATAATGCCGTTTTCCTCGCCGCCGATATCAATGCCTGTTTTTGTGCCAAAGCCAAAATTTTTAATATATTCGAAGAGCTTATCTTTGCCCAGCCGCTGCCCAAGCGTCACAAAACCCGGGTTGCAGGAGTTCTCAACAACTTCCAGAAAAGTTTGGCTGCCATGGCCGCCCTTCTTCCAGCAGCGAAGCCTTGCGCCTCCAACTTCAATTGCACCCGGATCATAGAAACGCTCATTGTTCAGGTTGACCTTCTTTTCTTCAATAGCTGCGGCGAGCGTAATAATTTTAAACGTCGAACCCGGCTCATAGGTCATCCAAATCGGCAAATTCCGATTATACACCTCGGACGCGACTTCCTTGTACTTATCCGGCTCATAGGTCGGGCGGCTCGCCATCCCTAATATTTCACCATTTTTTGGATTCATCGCAATCGCCATAATCTGGTCGGGCTGGTGCTGCGCCATCGCTTGGTCCAGCTCTCGCTCCATGATGGCTTGAATCTGCTTGTCGATCGTCAGCTGCATCGTCAGCCCTTCCTTCGGCTCCACATACGTATCCGAGGAATTCGGCATCTGCCTGCCGCGCGCATCCGACAGAAAAGAGACATTCCCTTGAATGCCGCTAAGCTCGTCATTATACCTCGCTTCCACACCCGTAAGCCCTTGGTTGTCTATGCCTGTAAAGCCTAGCACATGCGCCGCCAAGCTGCCAAAGGGATAAAAGCGTTTATTGTCTTCGGCAGCTACAATGCCAGCAAGCGAGAGCTCCCGCACCTGCTGCGCCTTCTCCGGCGTCATTTTGCGGCCGCCGGGACGAAGCTGGACGAGCATTGATTTTTTCGTATTGATTTTGCCATACAGCTCATCTGCCGTCATATCCAGCAGCGGCGCGAGCGCATCAGCCGTCGCCCGCTTGTCTTTAATTTGCGCAGGAATCGCCCAAATGGTAGGCGAGGTTACGTTGTAAGCCAGCTTGACGCCATTGCGGTCCCAAATTTCTCCCCGCTTCGCCATATAGGGAATATCCCTGCGCCATGAATTTTCCGCCTTGGCCGCCAGCTCGCTGCCCTTCCAAAGCTGAACATACCCTAGGCGCGCACCTAAAGCGGCAAATGCAATTACCCCAAAAATAAGCACCATAAACAATCGACGGCGCACCGTCACATTTGATACTTTCATCGCTTGCTCCTCCTCCGCCCTTTGCTTAAGGCAGAGCGTACACTGACGCTCATTCCCAGCCTATTCATGGGGCGGAGGAGATAGAACAAGCCTCTGGCGTGTCCTTTATACTACCCTTGCTAGTCCGTGCCAGTCCATACAAAACCTTGCTAGTCATGCTATTGCTCCTGAATTTCTCCTGTATCCTCTACATCATCCTGCATAGAGCTGCCTGAGGCGGCCTCTTCTTCCGTGCCAGCCTCTGCTTCCGCTCCAGCCTCGTTCTGTGCATTTGCCAATGCTTCCTCTGCCGTGACAGCACCCTCTGCGCCAGTTGGCGGCGAAAGCTGTACGCGCAAAATCCGCTTGTCCCCCTGCTTCTCTTCCTTCTGGGAAATGATAAAGCCTTCCCCTTCTGCCAGCAGCTGCACATTCATCAGTGAAGCAACCTCCAGCGCATCACGCAGCGACAATCCTGTCATGTCGGGAATCGTCAGCTTGTCCTGCTGTTCGGTAACGAGATAAACACGCTGGGTTTGAGCGATATTTTCCCCTGCTGCCGGAACCTGCTTGACTACTGTCGTCCCGGTGCCCACGACCTCAAACATCACATTGCGCGCTTTAAGCTCCTCTTGCGCTTGAGACAAGTTCATTTCGGTGACATCCGGCAGTTGAACGGTTGGCGTCTTTTTATCGGTCGTCGATTCTACTGTCGCGTTATCGGGCATGACCCCCATATGGCGCAATGTTTTGTAGACGATTTCCTTGAAGGCTGGTGCTGCAACCTTACCCCCGCCCGCGAGCGGATCATTAGGCTCATCGACGACAATATAGACGACGACCTTCGGATTTTCAACTGGCGCGTAGCCGATAAACGAAACGACATATTTATTTTTGGAATATTTCCCATTAATAATTTTTTGTGCCGTACCGGTCTTGCCTGCTACACGGTACCCCTCAATGTAGGCGTTTTTCCCAGTTCCGTTTACTTGGTCGGATACAACCTGCTCCAAATATTCGCCGACCTTTTTCGACGTATCCTCGGAAATTACCTTGCGCACAACCTTCGGCTCAAACTTCTCGGTCGTATTCGTGTTCGGATTGTAAATTTGCTTAATAATTTGCGGCTGCATCAAATTGCCGCCGTTTGCTACTGCAGCGACTGCAGCGATTTGTTGAATCGGCGTTACGGATACGGGACCTTGTCCAAACGATGCCCGCGCAATATCACTGGGAATGCTCAAATTAATATTGAGAACACCCTTTGATTCATTGCCCAGTTGAATGCCTGTCGGCTGCCCAAAGCCGAAGCGATTAATGTAATCTACCAGCTTCTCGCCGCCGAGCATTTGCCAGCCTAATTTAACGAATGCGACGTTACTGGAATGCTTCAGGCCATCCAAATAAGAGATTTTCCCCCAGCCTATCCGGTTGGAATCCCGCACGGGACTACCTGGCACATTAATGCTGCCGGATTGAAAGGTCGCATTCGGTTCGAACAGCCCTTCTTCGACCGCTGCCGCCAACGTTACAATTTTGAACGTTGAGCCCGGCTCGTACAAGGACTTGATGGCGTGGTTGTATGCATTTTCAAAGTTCGTATCCCAATACGTATTCGGATTAAAGGTCGGATAATTCGCCATGGCGAGAATTTCCATCGTATTGGGGTCAGCCGCAATAGCCGTTATGCTTTTGGGCTGATATTTATTCGCCACTTCCTTGATAGCTTCCTCTACATAATGCTGAATCTCGTTATCGAGAGTCAGCGTAATATCCTGCCCATCAACGACTGGCTCGTAGACAACGTCGCCTTCCGCGAGTTGAACACGCTTGCCATCCTTCTCATACTTGATTTCACCATTCGTGCCCTCGAGCTTATCATTGAAAAAGGATTCAATGCCTGCGAGCGCCTTACCATCCTTGTCCACGTAGCCTATCAGTTGGGATGCCATAGTATTGCGAGGATAATAGCGTTTTTGATCATCATATAAATAAATGCCAACGTCATTTACTTTGTTTTCTTTCTTTAGCTCATCCCGCAGCTCCTTGATTTTATCAGCCACCGATTTGTCGATATTCCAGCCGCCGTCGCGAATTTCGCGCTGCCCGTAATATTCGCCTTTATCGTTCTGTGCGGTAACAATTTTGCGCAGCTCATCCTGCGGCTTGTTCAAAATCGCATTCAGCCCTTCTACGACCTCATCTGCAATGCCCAAACTATCAATCTGCTTCGGACTGACTGCCACATTATAAGCAAGTGCATCCATCGCCAGCACATTGCCATTGCGATCCGTAATGGTCCCCCTGTTCGCGACTAAAGTTTCGGTATCCGCCCAACGTTGTTTTGCCATGTTATACCAAGTGTCTCTATCAACTACCTGCACCCAGAAAATTCTACCAATTAGAATAAGAAAAAGGAGGGTAATTACCCCTCCAAAAAACAATGTGCGCATCCTGATTCGTTTTACCATATGTCCTCCCTACTCACCCATTGCAGTAGCCGATTCCTCTTTACCTGTATTTACGGTTATGCCTGGCTGATAATTGTTGACCATCCCCTGGCTTTCCGCCATTTTCCGAATAAACTCCGGGTCGCTCAGCATTTCAACCTGCTTCTTCAGCTCTTTCAGCTCCACGTTCACCGCTTCATATTCACTAGTGACGTGTTTTATTTCTACGCTCATTTTATAAATTTCGGCATACCTGAAAATAATAACGCCTGCAACAAGCACGCATGCGATTACTGTAAACAAATACAATAGCTTTTCCTGCATCGTTATCGTTTTTCTTTTTACGACCACCCGTTTGTTTTGCTTAATTGCTGGCTTCTGCTCCGGTTTTTTCTTAGGCTGCAGAGCCAAATTTCCATTCGTATAGGCCACTCCAGAACCTCCTCAGGTCTCACAATTTTTCTGCGATTCGCAGCTTGGCCGAACGAGCGCGTGGATTAGTCTCCAGCTCCTGCTCACTCGGAACAATGGGCTTGCGGTTCACTAACCGAAGCTTTCCTGTACCGCCGCACACACATTTAGGGAAATCCGGCGGACAAGTGCACTTTTCTAAAAGGCTCGCAAATAGTTGCTTGCAGATTCGATCCTCCAGGGAATGAAACGTAATGACGGCCGCCCGGCCGCCCGGATTCAGGCAGCGAATTGCCTGCTCCAAAGCTTCTTCCTCCGCGCGCAGCTCATCATTAACGGCAATCCGCAGCGCCTGGAACGTACGCTTTGCAGGATGTCCGCCTGTGCGCCTTGCCGCTGCAGGAATGGACAGCTTAATTAGCTCGACAAGCTCTCCCGTCGTTTCAATCGTCTTGCTTTCCCTTGTCTTGATAATCGTCCTGGCGATGGATCTGGCAAACTTCTCCTCGCCATAATGGGACAGAATGCGCGAAATTTCACGTTCATCCCATGTGTTGACAATTTCATGAGCGGTCATTGCCCCGCCTTGATCCATCCGCATATCAAGCGGCGCGTCATGATTATAGCTAAAGCCACGCTCTGCCTCATCAAGCTGAGGGCTCGATACACCAAGGTCAAACAGGATGCCATCTACCTGAGGTACGCCGTCCACAACTGGCACATCGCAAGTGAGCAGCATTTGTTCCAAATAACGGAAATTGCTTTTTACAAGTGTTACTTTATCCAAATACGGTGCAAGCCTGATCTTTGCGTGGTTCAGCGCAATATCATCCTGATCAAAAGCGATTAACCGTCCTCCCTCGCCCAAACTCGACGCAATGCGTTCACTGTGTCCCGCCCCGCCGAGCGTGCAATCGACGTAAATGCCGTCCGGCTTAATGGCCAGGCCGTCAACCGCTTCCTCCATAAGTACTGTTACATGCTGAAACACGCAATTGCCCTCCCGTTCTTGTTGTCTAGTCTTGGTCGTATTGTTCCATCATTAGCAAGTTTTCGAAATCGCCCGTTTAAAAGTTGAAGTCAAAGTCGACCAGCTTCTCGGCAATTTCATTGAAGGTTTGCTCGGACTCTGCATAATAGCCGTCCCAAACTGCCTTGCTCCATATTTCTACCCTGCTTGAAACCCCCAGAACCATACAATCCTTGTCAATTTTCGCATATTCTCTAAGATGTCCCGGCAAGTTTACCCTTCCCTGTTTATCCAGCTCGCATTCGGTTGCCCCGGAAAAAAAGAACCGGGTGAACGCCCTTGCATCTGCCTTCATGAGCGGAAGCGATTTGAGCTTCTGCTCAAGCACTGTCCATTCGCTCATGGGATAAACAAACAAGCAGTTGTCGAGACCGCGGGTGGCAATAAAGGAAGCGCCTAGTGAATCACGGAATTTGGCTGGTACGATAAGCCGACCTTTGTCATCAACGCTGTGTTGATATTCGCCCATGAACATAAGATCGCCTCCACCCTCTCTCCCTTATTCCCCACTTTGCTCCACTTTCCCCCACATAACATAGTGTAATTCGCCATACAATAATAAAATCCTGCTCATAGGAGCAGGATTTTATTAAAATGTTTGGCCTTATGAATAAATTTTCATCTTACCTTTCGCTTCTAGCACGGAAAGCGAGCTAAATGTGCGCTATTGCTGCTCAGGCTCTGGCTTTGCAGGCGGTGTTTTGGCGCGGGAGCGACGTACAAACCACCATATGATAAGCCCGATGATTACAGGAATAACGAGTGCGGGAAGCGCTCCTGCGAGGAAGACGAGCAGCCCTTGAAGAACGTTCCATGTTCCTTCGTAGCTTGCTTTGAAGGACGACAGCATTTTGCCGCCTAGCGATTTCTCTTCCTTGTCCGTCTTCACTGACACATCAATCGGCTGATACAGCCTCAGCTCAATCGTTGAGAAAGCTACATTTTTGTCCAAATAGCGCGTGCGTCCTTTGATCTGTTCAATTTCCTCCTGAACCTTTGCAAGCTGCTGCGAAAATTTGACCAAATCATCCGCTTTTTCCGCCTTATCCATGAAAGCAAGCAGCCTTTGCTCCACCACCTGCTTCGCCTTCAGCCTCGCTTCCAGATCAACGTATTCCTCCGTCACATCGGTTCCTTTCAGCTCGCGCTCCAGATGCTTGTTCTCGATCCCCTCCAGCCGCTCCACAAATGGCATAAATCCTTGAGCCGGCACCTTGATCGTATAGCTCGCACCCTTCTCATTGCCATACTGCCCATCCTGAAAAGCAAGAATGTACCCGCCCGCCTGATGGAGGACATTACGCAGCTGCTGGGCCGCCGCCTCATAGTCGGCAACCTCCATCGTCATTGTCGCCGTATAGATCAGCTTTTGGTTAAACGCTTCTCCTCCTATCGCCATGCTGTCGATGGGGCTGTCTGCGGGTGCGCTCGTCAACGCTTTATTGTCTAAAGCACCGCTCTCTTCTTTAGAACCAGCTGCACCATCACTCTTGCTTGAACTGCTGCTCTGCTCCTCAAGCTTATCGCTAGAAGTCTGTGCTGCACTCATATCCCCCTCGGATGCATAATCGCTGTTTGCAGACGAGCAGGCCGAAAGCAGCAGCATAATAGCCAACAAGAATGACGTCGGCAGCAAAATGAGCTTTTTATTTAAGCTTCTTTCTTTGGCTATTTCTTTGGCTATTTCTTTGGCTGTTTCTTTCATTTTTGTTTTCTCTATTTTTGTCATAAAAATGGCCCCCTTTGCCCTAGTTACCGTCCTAGACGTAAATTTTGACAAAAGGTTGCTCTTTTTGGAAACAAAAACAGCCGCTCCCACCGCATTTAAGCGGTAGAAGCGGCTGTTTCTCTGTTTATCTATTGCTATACAACAAAGGGGGTAGGATTAAACGTTCCAGCTGTCCTGATAAGCAATTTGCTCTGCAGTCAGCGTATCGATGCTGATGCCCAGCGATTCCAGCTTGATGCGCGCTACGCTTTCATCCAGCTCATACGGCAAATTAACCACTTTTTTGCCCAGTGCTTTATACTGCTCATTTACATAGCGGAGCGACAGTGCTTGAAGCGCAAACGTCGTATCCATAATTTCTGCCGGGTGGCCATCGCCTGCTGCCAAGTTGACAAGGCGTCCTTTGGCAATGACATAGATGCTTCTGCCATCTTCCAACTGGTATTCCTCAATATTGTTGCGAACGGTGCGCACATTGGTAGAAAGCGCCTTAAGCTCAGGAATGTTGAACTCCACATCGAAGTGTCCAGCGTTCGCCAAAATCGCGCCGCCTTTCATCACCTTATAATGCTCGCCGCGAATGTTGTCGCGGTTGCCTGTTACCGTAATGAATACATCGCCCAGCTTGACCGCTTCCATCATCGGCAGCACGGTGAAGCCGTCCATATGCGCTTCCACGGCACGAATCGCGTCCACTTCAGTGACGACTACTTTGGCGCCAAGGCCTTTGGCGCGCATCGCTACGCCTTTGCCGCACCAGCCGTAGCCTACGACTACGACGGTTTTGCCGGCAATAACGAGGTTCGTCGTTTTGTTCAGCGAATCAAATACAGATTGGCCTGTACCATAACGGTTGTCGAACAAATATTTGCAGTAGGCATCATTAACCGCAACCATCGGAAGCTGCAGCGTGCCATCCTTCTCCATCGCTTTCAGACGAATGATGCCCGTCGTCGTTTCTTCCGCGCCGCCACGAAGATTTTCACGCAAATCCGGGCGGTCTTTATGCAGCAGCGTAATCAGCTCGCCGCCGTCGTCAATAATAAGGTCCGGCTTCGATTCGATCGCTTTAATAATGAGCTCATTGTACTCTTCAGGGCTAGGATTATGCTTTGCAAACACGGTAATGCCGTCTTCTACGAGCGCCGCACAAATGTCATCCTGCGTGGACAGCGGGTTGCTGCCCGCAATTGTAACTTCCGCTCCGCCAGCCTTTACCACTTTAGCCAAATAAGCCGTTTTCGCTTCCAAATGCAGCGCAATCGATACTTTCAAGCCTTTAAAAGGCTGTTCCTTCTCAAATTGCTCGCGAATGCTGGAAAGCACAGGCATATGGGCGCTAACCCAATCAATTTTCAAATGTCCTTCCGGAGCAAGCTTAATGTCGCGAATAATGCTTTTGTCAATTGTGCTCATAGGTATATTCATCCTCCAAATTTAAGTTTATAAATAAATGATTTGATGACCGCCCAGCGGGGAAAAAGGAGCTTCCAGCAGCTTGTCGAGCCACGAGGTTCCATAACGGTTCCAATAAGCGATCATATTCAGCACCCGCTCCTGCGGTTTGCCGCTTGGCCACAAGGACAGCGCAATGCGGTCCAACTGGCGAATAGCCGCTTCGTATTGCTTCTCATGGGCATCCTTTGTGCGCGTCTCAAGAAACGTAATTTGCTCGATAATTTTCTGACGATTCGTATCGCCAAGCTTGGCAAGGCCCGGTTGTACCGAAGCAGCCAGGTCAAGCAGCGGCGCATACAAATCCTCAAACGCCTGCTTCGCTGCGGCAAACTTCTCGTCAATGGACAGCTGGTCCTGCTCCGCCAGCCACTGCTGCTTGCGCTCCTCGAAGCGCACCGCCACATCCTCCAGCGTCAGTTCATATTTGCTCATATGCTTGGCCACTGTACCTTCAACAAGCGTATAGGATATACGCGGCAATACAAGTGGCATTTCCATATCCAGCTTGCGGAAAGCTTCTCCAGTAATCGCCCAATAAGCAATTTCCGCACCGCCCAGCACCGTTCCAAGCACCGGGAACAAATAATCCTGCATCAGCGGGCGTGTTAGCACATTGTTGCTGAGCTGCTCCGGCTGCTGCCGCGCCATGTCCAGCAATTGTTCCTTCGTTAGCGAATAATCGCCCTTGCGGCTTTGGAAGCTTCCTGCCTGCTTATAAAGCAGCGTCCGCTCCTGCCCTTTATCTGTTTGGAAAACAAACAGATTGGCACTGCCAGGTGTTACATCAACCTGCAGCGGATAGCCAATCTCCTTCACCTGGTTGGCCACATCTGTATACGCCTGCTCCAGCTCATCGTTGTGCGTAATCAGCTTCTCGAACATCGGCGCCTCTAGCTTGCGCAGCTGCGGATCATCGGCGTCCATAATAACTAGGCCTTGCTTGCTCAGCAAGCAGCTGATTACACCGGCAAACATTTCCGATAACGATTGCGCCTGCTCCGTAATTTGCCCCAGCTGCTGAAGAATTTCCGGCTTAAAATCAGAATGAGGCAGCGCCTGTTCTAGCTCAGCCAGCAGCTCAGCCCACGTATTAGCATCAATAGCCGTCCGGCTAACTGATGTTCTTGCCCCTTCCGGACGGGCAGCCGCCAGCTTGCGCAGCCCTTGGTCAGCGGTCAGCACATAGGCATGGTTCGCTTCGTCCCAGTCATGATCCTCTCCAGCAATCCAAAATACGGCAGCGACCTTTCTCCCAAGCAGCTGCTCGGCATGGCGGGCTGCGCCGATAATCGATACGGCTTTATGTATAACGAGAAGAGGTCCAGACCATAGTCCAGCCTGCTGGCCGCCAACGATAACCGGCGCACCTTCCGCAATCGCATCAATGGCAGCCAGCGCCTCGGGCGCAGCGTTCCATTTGCTATTGTAATCACGCAGCACAGCAGCGACTGACGCCGCTTCCGCCCTTGCGCCCGCCGATTCTGCAAGCCGCTTGGCACGCAGCTCCCAATCGCCCTTGCGACCCGGATGATAGCCAAACAAGGACTCAACCCTTGAGTCCGTCAGGTTCACATAGGCATCCGTGAGCGGCTGGGTGCTTGGTAATGAATAAGTTTCGGTAGACATAAGCCACCCCTACCTCCTAATTGAAACCATATATTTAAGCTTAAATGCTTATGATTCTGCCTGTAACAGACAAATTGATTGTACACAAGATGTAGGGCGCGCGTCAAAAAGAAAAACAGACCCTTTGCAAAAAGGCCTGCTTTGCAGCAGTTTGCAGTCTGTTACAATCCGCCATTATATCGAAAATATAGATTGCCCGATGGCAATAAACATAAGCAGCAGATAAAGCATGCTCATCGTGAAAAATCCAAGCCGCCATACGGCGCGGAATATTCTTTTCACATTGACGCTGCCGCGTTTGCGGAACTGGGCGTTGCCCAGCAAGCCGCCGCCAATCAGCATAAACAATAAAATGCCATATAAACCAAAAGAATTATTAAACAAGGAATCAAGCAGTACAGCCACGCATCCGATCAGCAGCGCAGTCGTCACATCCATTGCCAGACGAAAAGCTTTTTTGCGGTCTTGTATAATTGCGCCGTAGCCTAAATAAATCAGGAGAAAAGGTATTACCGGAATAACCGCCATATAGGCATAAAAATGCTTGATGCTCTCCCATATTATTCCCATCTGTATCGCCTCCCTATCGCCGATCATCCTGCAAATGCCGTACCATTTCGCTCATGGCATCGTTCAGCGGCGATTCCATGCCAACACGTCTCGCAAGGCTGGAAACGCCGCCATTAATCCATTGCACTTCAGTTGGACGGCCCGCCCGTACATCGCTAAGCATCGATGAAACATTGGCTGAAGTAGCCGCGCAGACAGCAAGCACTCTCTCCCAAGCGCCCTCTTCAAGCTCCGCACCGCCTGCCACTCGTAATATCTTATTTGTTTCCTCATATAAAGCGCGCATGAGCCGCAGCCTTGCCGAATGCTGTGGCAGCTCACCGTTCGTCACATCAAATATAGCTGTAAGCGGATTAATGATTGCATTAATGAGGAGCTTCTCATAAACTCGATTGTTCATTGTCTTCGACAGCAACACCGTAAATCCTGCCAATTGCAAGGTATTTTGCAACATTAATTGTTGATTTTCATCCTTTTTGCCCGCTGCTTGTCTAGTTAAAGACACTGGGCCGAGCGATAGCTGCCCGCGACCGGTATGCCGGACCGTTCTTTCATCTTGGCGCAGCGCTCCTTCGGTCGTAACTCCAATAAATAAAGGAAACCCCGGAAGCTCCTGCGCCGCCAGCTCCAGATGTCCGATGCCATTTTGCAAAAAAAGAATAGCAGTAGCTGGGGCCGCGAGCTTCCTTATGGCGCGAAGCAGCTCCCTCGTCAAATCCGCCTGCTTGACGGTGACGAGAATCCAATCTGGCGCTTGCTGCTGCCCCGCGCAGCCAGTCTCTGCTTCTTTTGCTGCCGCACTTAAGCTTCTGCTATGCACCCTTGCTATCTTTGCAGGCTGCCGTGATGCTTCCCCAGCTGCGCCCGCTGCGTCAAGCTCCAGCAAGCGAATGCCTTCTTCCGCCAGTAGAACGGACTGCTGCTCTGTGCGCGTCCATACGGTAACCTTGGCTTGCGTAGAGGCCAGCTTCGCTGCATGAAGCAGTCCCAGCGCTCCTCCGCCTACTATGGCGATATGCATTCCCTCTACCTCCTGCTTTCATACGCTTTCTTCCATTATACGCCTATCCTATAAAGACGCCAACAGCCCGCCGAATCATCCGGCGGGCTGTTATCGATTCTATTCAATTCGTTCCAGGTTGCCATTGGCATCCATCTTGAAGCGCGGCTTCGCTTCCTCATCATTCGTCAGCACGGCAAGCCGTCTGGCGCGGTCCATAATTTGAATCAACGTTTTGTAATCATCATTAACGGTGTGGTAATCGCTTTGAGCGTTGTTCACCTCACGAGACAATCTTTCATTTTCGCTACGCAAACGGCCAAGCTCCTCTTCCTTCTCTCTCAGCTCTTTCTCGAACGACTTGAGCTGACGTCCTACATCGTGGTACGTTGTCTTGATTTGACGCAGGAAGCGAATGACCGAATCAATGGAAAGCAATTCCTCCGTTGATTGCGCTTCCGCCTTGAAACCTCTCTCGTCTGTCGCCTCATAAGCAGACAGCGAAGATACTTGCGGGGTTGCCGCTATCGCTTGTTTTTTCAAATAATTGCGTTTCTGCCGCTGTTGCTTGGCAATTTGGATTGCCTCTTCATAACGCTTGCGGACGCAGCTGTTCCAGCGGAATCCACATGCTGCGGACGTGCGGCCAATCCGCTCCCCCACCTCTTCGAAAGCTCCAAGCTGGGTACTGCCTTCTCTAATATGGCGCAGGGTCACTTCGGCGAGAATTAAATCATCGTCTGGACTCCACGCATCTTGTCTGACTGCTGTCATGCAACCAAAACCTCCTAACGTAAAGACGCTTACCTTATATCTATGCCCTTGGTAGAGTTCATAGAATCTATTGGATACTAAATTGTATAACCATTTTTTCAAGCGCTCATACATATTCGGCCTGTTTCTGGTGCAAACTTATGCAGAAAGCAGGCTTTCTTCGCAAAAAATGTTGTCCTTAGCTTATATTTTGAAATAGCAGGTTTACACCTATTTGTACAAACGTTATAATAATCTGTAGAAAATCGTGTCTAAAGCGAAAGGGGGATATACAGATATGGCACGTATGTATCGGGTTTTGGGTTTCTGGACCCTTGTCATTGGCCTTATGGCGTTTGCTGGACATATGACAGAATTTGCATTATTGTTTTTCGCCCAAGCAGTAGCTTTCGTATTTTTAGGCTATTTGAACTTTACAGAAAAAACGTACATCGTTATGTTCTGGGGCTACATGATTATCGCATTTGGAGGCTTTACATATTGGACCGTGTTCCAAATGGGCAATCCTTTTTAAAAATATAAGCATTATAAGTTTCATACTTATTATTAGGCTTATATTTCTCGGAATGAAACGCGCCGCGCTGTCAAAGGACAGCGACAGCCGTTTCACCTTGTGTCCGCTTGAATATCGGAAAAAACGGCGTGATCCTCATGGGTCCGCCGTTTTTTAATGTGCAAAATGGCCCGCATACGCGTAAAATGCCGCGATAATTGCCCTATAGTCCTGTTCATGCTTTTCCAAATGTAAGATATAATAGAATAATTCGCCGCATATAATGACCAAGAAGAGAGGAGGCCGAGAGTGGCATTTCAAAGCTTTCCTACACGGTTCGCGCTGCTTGCGCTGATGGCCAGCATGCTGTCCCTGTGGTGCGTAATGCCTGCATTTGCCGAGCCCGCGACCTCTAATAGCGAGGAAACTCGGCTGCTGCTGGAAAAAAGCCTGTCCGTCGTCGAAATTGATAATGAAATCAAGCGCGTTCAAGTGCAGCAGGTCGACTTGACCAAAGAGACAGCAAGCGCCAAGCAAGCGCTGGAAGAACAGGAGCAACAAATCGCTCACAAGCGCGAGCAAGCCGGTAAAGTACTGCGTGCTTATTATATGGGGGATCGGGATATATGGCTGACTGCGCTGTTATCGTCACGATCATTGTCGGATTTTTTGATGGTTATGGAATATGCCGATTTGATTTTCGCACATGACCGCGATGTGATGAAGCTGTACAAGGAGGAATATGCCCAGCTCGCGAAAGGAATCGAGCAGCTTGGCAAGAAGCAGCAAGAGCTCGCCTCAATCGAGCAGCGGCTGAAAGAACAGCGTGCCCGAGTGCTAACGCTGCAGGAGCAAATAGAAGGCGGACTTGCCGGGCGTTCGGATGCCGACAAGCTGCGGCTTATGATGGAGGAATTGACCAAGTACTGGGAGTCGGTTGGCCTTTATGAAGTTAAGCAGCACTTTAGCGCCTTAGCGAAAGCGATGCAGAAGCTGCCGGAGTGGCTGCAAAACAATAAGCAATATTTGGAAACGAGTGGCCTAACGTATACGATTCGCATTCCCGAGGATGCCCTGAATGCCTTTCTGCGGGAACAAGATGAGCGCTTTAAGCAATTTTCCTTCTCCTTTGAAGATGGCTCCTTGACCGCCTATGGCAAGCGGGATGCGCTGGAGTTAAGCGTGACCGGCCATTATACGGTTGAACAAGAGCCGCGCAATGGCATTATTTTTCATGTAGACGAGCTTCTATTCAATGGTCTATCGTTGCCTGACACGACTAAGCAGGAGCTGGAGAAGCAGTTTGACCTTGGCTTCTATCCCTCCTTGATTATTTCCTTCCTGCAAGCAACTGAAGTGGAAATTAAAGACGATGAGCTTATCGTCACGTTACAAGTCAAGCTATAGGGATGTCCCTATAGCTTGTACGAATGCTTTCATTGTGATTTCGCCTTCTGCATATTGCCGCCATAGCTGCTGCGCATGCATCCAGCGCTCGTGCCAATCGGGATCAGTCGGCTGAGCGGAAGGCTCGCCGTTCAGCACCTTAAGCCACCACTGCGGCGGACTGCCGGCCCCCGCTGTACCGCTCTCCTGAATATTATCGGACCCTGTATACAAGGAATTTTTGGCTGGCAGCTTCCCCGTTGTCGCATAGCTTTGCTGCTGCCCGGCAATTTCCACCATTTCTTTAATCCACGTAAAAGCTTCTTCCTTCACTTTACTCGTTCCGGCCACGACATAGCTCCTGCTTCCAAGCCATACGTCATGAATCGCACCTTTATCCAGCAGCAGCTTGCTTTGCTCCTTCGCAGATAGCTTGCTGTAAACGGACCATGGAATGCTGGCAGCGGCAATATGCTGCTCCACCATTTGTGTGCCTGTAGACAAGCTATAGTCTGCCAGAGCTGTTGCTGTAATTCGCCCCGATATCGACTCCAGACGTTTTAGCTGTTCCTGCACAGCCTTGCTGTCAAAATGCAAATATGCCGCTCCAGCTTCTTCTCCCTCTGCTGTCCATTCATCCAGCCACACAAGCAAGGATGCGACATTATGAGGCTCTGCATAAATCGCCTGCCACTCTTGGCCGCCACTTTCCAGCTTATGAAGCAGATTGCCAAAAGCATCCCAATCCGCTGGTGGCTTCGACAAGCCCGCTTCAGCGAGCAAAGCCTTGTTCCATACCGTCACGTAAGGGTCTGCATCAACAGGGATGCCCCACAAATAGCTGTTCCACCTCAGCGGGTCAAGCAGCCTTGCAGGACGCTCAGCCATTGTATCAGAGGTGCTGGGCACATCGACGGGATTGAGCAAGCCGCGCACCGCAAACTCGCGCACCCATTCGCTGTCCATGAGCATAACATCCGGTGCTGCTCCAAGCTCCAGCGCTTTTTTCCACTGGGCATAGCCGTCGCCTTCATCCACTATATTCGTCAGCTTGACCATTGTATTCGCATGCTTCATTTGATAGCTATTTGTCGCTTCCTTAAGCTTAGAAAATTCATTCTCATCCATGGAAACGGTTACATTTAGTATCTGCGATTGATCTGCCTGCTCTTCTCCGCCCGCTGGCTCGGCATTCGTATCTCTATTTAAATTTTCAGCCCGGTTAAGGGTCCTGTCGCTAAAGTTTAATAGAAGAAAAATAATAATGAATAAAGCCAAAACCGCTGTCATTGTAGCATATTTCCTGATCGACACAGCAACCCTTCCCCTCTACTTTCATCTGGGCACATTTTATATCATAGCAATTAATGCAAGTATTGTCCAAATTAGTAGAGAGCGGAGTATTGGTGAAAAAGGAGCTGCGCTGCATGAAAGGTTTGGCTTTCGATCGCTATTGCCGATGGATTCCATGGAATTTACGCTAAAGCATAGAAATCCATCGGCAAATGCGAACGCTCCGCTTCTACAGCTCAAACCTTTCATTCCGCTTTGCCATTTTCACCAAATGGGAAAGCGCAGAGAAAAGGACTGCGCTCATTTCGTCGCAGTCCACTTATATAAACCAATGATTTCATTTTCGCCTTATTTGCAGCGGCTCAATGAAAGAAATTAAAGCATACCTCAGCTTAGAAAGCTGATAGCTAAGAACAAGAGCCAGCGCTTAAAGCAAATCCGCTGCCAGCTGAGCCAGCTTGGAGCGTTCGCCCTTCTCCAGCGTCATATGGCCGCTAATGCCTTCGTTTTTGAAATGCTCTACAATATGCGTTAAGCCATTGCTGGTCGCATCCAAATACGGATGGTCAATTTGCTCTGGGTCGCCCATAAGGACGATTTTACTGCCTTCGCCTACACGCGATACAATTGTCTTCACCTCATGCTTGGTCAAGTTCTGAGCCTCATCAATGATAATGAATTGGCCCGGAATGGAGCGCCCACGAATGTAGGTCAGCGCTTCTACTTGAATGCTGCCAAGACCCATCAATATTTTCTCAATATCCCCGGATTTTTTCGTATCGAATAAATATTCCAGATTGTCGTAGATCGGCTGCATCCAAGGCCGCAGCTTCTCCTCCTTCTCCCCTGGCAAATACCCGATATCTTTGCCCATTGGAACGACCGGACGGGCAATTAACAGTTTTTTGTATTTATGCTCATCTTCTACCTTGAGCAGG
Source organism: Paenibacillus sp. Leaf72 (assembly GCF_001422685.1). Lineage (NCBI taxonomy): Bacteria > Bacillati > Bacillota > Bacilli > Caryophanales > Paenibacillaceae > Paenibacillus > Paenibacillus sp. Leaf72. Next base: position 90,868 of record NZ_LMLV01000033.1, read on the forward strand.
CCCGAAGCCAGAGCAAGCAGTGTTTTGCCTGTGCCAGCTTTACCCGTTAAGGTGACAAGCGGAATTTCATCGTTAAGCAGCAACTCCAGCGCCATGCGCTGCTGCGCGTTGCGGGCCGTAATGCCCCACACCGGATCATTGCTGAGGAACAGCGGCTCCAGCTTAATCCCATCCTGCGACACTTTGAGCAGCGCGGACTTGGAGGTGCCCATTTCATCTCGCAAAATGACAAATTCATTCGGATTCAGCCTGCTGCCAAGCTGCAAATTTTTCACCGTCAAAAACCGGTACGAATAAAACTCGTCGATAATCGAAGGATGAACGAACAACGTCACATATCCGGCGTATACGTCAGAAGGGGCTACAATGCGGTCAGACATGTAATCTTCTGCCATCAGGCCGAGCACATCCGCTTTAATGCGGACAAGCACGTCCTTGCTCACCAGCACGACAGAGCTTATTTCCTGACGATCCAATTGCTCTAAGTGATAGTTCAGAGCAACCGCCAATATTCGGTTGTCATTAGACATCTCGCCAAACATTTCCTGAACCCGCACGAAGCTGCGGTGATTTAATTCTACCTTGAGAACGCCGCCGCCAGGCAGCGGAATACCTTCGTGAAGCCGTCCTTGCTCACGCATTTTATCGAGCGTACGTGAGATAGAGCGGGCGTTGCGGCCAAGCTCGTCTGCCAATCTTTTCTTGGAGTCAATCTCTTCCAATACCACCGCGGGAATGATTACTTCATTATCGCCAAAGGCGAAGATCGCTTGCGGATCATGAAGCAGCACATTTGTATCGAGCACGAATATTTTTTTCATGAAAAACCCTCCCGGCGTGGACATTCAATTGAAAGGCCTATACATAGCCATACTATACTGCGGGTACACTAGGTTCTGAATAACGATCTGCAACAAGAAAGACGAGGTGGCTCACGTGTATAAACGGTTATTGGTTTTGATCGCAATCGCTGTTATTGCGGCTGGTTGCAGCACCGTCAAGCGAAACGAAATGGCATCACCCTCTCCACAGGAAAATCATGCGAATGGCGCTGTAAGGGCGCAGCAGCTTGCGGAAGATTCCGTTAAACCATTGAAAACGAATAAGGAAGTCGCTGATCATCTTGAAAAGCTTGCAAAAGGCGTTCGCGGCGTAAGCAACGCGCATTGCGTCGTGCTTGGTAAAACAGCCGTTGTCGGCATCGATGTCGACAGTAAGCTGGATCGTGCTCGAATTGGTACGATTAAATATTCCGTTGCCGAAGCTTTCCATAAAGATCCTTATGGTATGGATGCTGTCGTAACAGCCGATATGGACGTCTCACAGCGGCTGAAGGAAATGGGAGCCGATATTCGGCGCGGAAAGCCGATTAAGGGCTTCGCTGAAGAAATGGCCGATATTATCAGCCGCATCGTGCCGCAAATCCCACGCAATGTGACGCCTCATCAGCCGGAGCAGCCACAGACGCAATCGCACACCCAGTCTCGCATGCAGGAGCAGGAGCATCAGCTCCATGAGAAGCAAATCCAAAAGCACGCAACGCATGTGGACAAGCATTAACCGCTAGCGCAAACGCACAGAAAGCCTGACGACCCTATGATCGTCAGGCTTTCTTATAGGCGTACATACTTGTTCACGAGAAGTACAGATAACCGAAATGACGATTGGACAAGCTTCTGCCGTCATAGCCACACCAGCAAAACCACGTTCAAAACGAGGCATGCAATCAGCTTCGATGAGTTGCTCGAAATTGGCGGCTAAGAATACGGTCATCAGCATGACCTCCTTCTAACAGGAATAGCATTCGGTATCCTTAGCTTCTATTATAGCCATTATTGAATCCAGCGTCTATGGTTATTCAGCCATTTTTGCCTGAAGTACCGCGCGCGCCTCCTCAAGCGATGTGGAATCGACATATACATATGGGCTCTTCCACGTTCCGTTTAACGCTTGGAACGTAATATCGGAGCTGCCCATACCCAAATATGTACTGAGCATATTTTTAATTTCAGACGGAGGCATATCGAGCGTCAAATTACTGCCGACTGCGCCGATGACCTTATCGTATTTCGTAACGCCCTCAAACGATTTCATTTTATCAAAAATCGCTCCAATGACTTCCATTTCCCGACGATTGCGGTCGAAGTCGCTCGATTCGGCTGTTCCCTGATTCGATTTGCGATAGCGCACATAATCGAGGGCATTTTTCCCATCAAGCACCTGCTGGCCCTTGCTTAAATTAATGTTAGTGCCATCGGCTGTATCCCGGTAACGCATGTCCATCTCCACATTCACCTCAACGCCATCAAGCGCATCAACAACATCGGTGAAGCCTTTAAAGTTAATAATACCGGTATACTTCAAATCAACGCCAAAATATTTGGACAGCATTTCGCGAATTTCCTTTTTTGCTTCCTTCTCTGCCGCTTCTTTGTCCATATTTTTCTCAGAACGGGCATTGTTGAAAAAAGTGCTGTAATTCGCATTCGCCTTCCGCTCGCGATAACCATCTACTTGCAGCACTGAATCCCGTGGAATCGAGATGACGGACGCTGATTTTGAATTTGGATTAAAAATAGCTACCAGCATCACGTCGGTATTTAAACCGCCGCCTTTTTCACGTGAGTCAATACCGAGCAGCACCATGCCTGTAGGCTTTTTCTTAACAGACTCTTCTTCCGGCACGACAATATTGTTCGCCGTTCCAATCGTATCAACCGCATTGGTAGCCACGTAAGCAAGATAACCGACATATAACATAATTAAAATAAGAACGGAAAGCACAGCAAACATAATTTTAATCCAAACGCTGCCTTTTTTCTTTTTCTTCTTTGGCTTCGGAGCTGTTTTCTTGGCCCCGCCCGGCCTGCTTGCAGCCGTTCTAGGGGGTAATCCTTTAGAGCCTTCGCTCATAGCAACCACCTTCAAATCCTTTGGATTTCGTTTCTGTCCTCATTTACGCAAAGAAGCAGCGATACCCACGAATTCTCGCGGATATCGCTGCTGCAGAAGGCAGATCCGATCTTAAGAACACGCTAACGTCTCATATGCCGTTACTTCCGGAGTCTGATTCCTTTACAGCGTGCTTGCCTGCCCGTTTACTTTGCAGCTTGTCATACAGCTGGCGACCGCGAAGCATAAGCATCATTAATACAGCAATTCCCATACATTGAATAATCGGCAGCGAATCCACCTGTAAAATCCAAAGTACGAAAGAACCGAATACGATCAAAATGTAAACCAGTACTTCCTTTAGAATTGGCAGCTTCGCATTATTCGCCCGAAACACGGTATTGAAAATATAGATCGTGAATCCTAATATAAGCAAATAAGAAACGACCCAATGATCACTAAACCATTGCTGCATGCCGTTAAACCTCCAATCAGGCGGCTAGCGCCTTAAACGCCAGCTTGTGATGTTTTGCGTTGTTTTTCTGCACGCTCGCGCTCGCTTTTGTTCAAGATTTTTTTGCGAAGACGAATCGACTTCGGCGTAATTTCGCAATATTCGTCATCGTTCAAATACTCAAGCGCGCTCTCCAGGGAGAACAGACGAGGCGTTTTGAGTTTAACGGTATCGTCTTTACCAGCGGAACGAATATTCGTCAATTGCTTTTCTTTACAAATGTTAACGACGATATCATTGTCACGCGTGTGCTCGCCAACGATCATGCCTTCGTAAATTTCTGTACCTGGCTCCAGGAACTGAATACCACGATCCTCTACGCCCATCATGCCGTAGAAAGTCGTTACGCCGTTCTCAGTAGCGACAAGAACGCCTTGGTGACGTCCACCAACGCCAGAACCAGCAAGCGGACCGTAGCTGTCAAATGCATGGTTCATAATGCCGTAGCCGCGTGTAAGCGTAAGGAAAGAGGTACGGTAGCCGATCAAGCCGCGAGCTGGGATAATGAACTCCAAGCGAACTTGGCCTGTGCCGTTGTTCACCATGTTGACCATTTCAGCTTTACGGGAGCCAAGGCTCTCCATAACAGCGCCCATGCTTTCTTCCGGCACGTCAATGATCAGACCCTCGTAAGGCTCTTGCTTCACGCCGTCAATTTCCTTAACGATTACTTCCGGTTTCGATACTTGCAGCTCAAAGCCTTCACGACGCATGTTCTCAATCAGAATCGTCAAGTGAAGCTCGCCGCGTCCCGATACGATAAAAGCATCCGGGCTATCTGTTTCATCTACGCGCAAAGCAACATCCGTCTCAAGCTCTTTGAACAGACGCTCACGCAGTTTACGGGAAGTAACCCATTTGCCTTCGCGACCAGCAAAAGGACTGTTGTTGACAAGAAACGTCATTTGCAGCGTCGGCTCGTCAATTTTCAGAACCGGCAAAGCTTCCGGATTCGCTGGATCAGCAATCGTTTCACCGATGTTAATATCTTTAATACCTGCAATGGCTACGATATCACCAGCGCCTGCTTCTTCGATTTCAATCCGTTTCAGACCTTGGAAGCCGAACAGCTTCTCGATTCTAGCCTGCTTCTTGCCGCCATCACGCGTCATAACGGCAACGGTCTGACCTTGACGAACGATACCACGGTTTACACGGCCAACCGCAATACGACCCAAGTATTCATTATAGTCAAGCAGCGTCACCAAATATTGCAGCGGCTCCTCTACATTCTCTGTTGGCGAAGGAATATGGTTGATGATCGTTTCATACATCGCTTCCATGTTCTCATCTTGTTTGTCAGGGTCAAGACTCGAAGTGCCCATCAATGCGGAAGCATAAACGACATTAAACTCCAGTTGCTCATCACTTGCACCTAGCTCGATGAACAGGTCAAGCACCTCATCCACAACTTCTGATGGACGAGCATTAGGACGGTCAATTTTGTTCAATACTACGATAGGCTTCAGGTTCGATTCCAATGCTTTGCGCAATACGAATTTCGTTTGCGGCATGCACCCTTCGAAAGCATCAACGACGAGCAATACGCCGTCAACCATTTTCATAATACGTTCAACTTCGCCGCCAAAGTCAGCATGTCCTGGTGTATCAACGATGTTGATCAAATAATCTTTGTACGTAATCGCAGTATTTTTCGCCAAAATGGTAATGCCGCGCTCACGCTCTAGATCGTTGGAATCCATCGCACGCTCCTGAACCGCTTCGTTCTCACGGAAAGTTCCTGATTGCTGAAGCAGTTTGTCAACCAACGTTGTTTTGCCGTGGTCAACGTGCGCGATAATCGCGATGTTCCGAATGTTCTCTCTTGCTTGCATAACTAATAATCCACTCCATTTGTCTAATTTTGTATAATCCTAACCGATTGCTTGCCGTCTACCAGCGGGATCGTTTCCCCATCATCATCCATGCTCCGGCCGCAATCAGGATAATAGCAATCGCATATATCCCCCAGCTCCAAACGAGCGCCAAAATCAGCAGTACAGCCGATGTAACAGCGAGAATGGCGGAGGCGTTAAAAAAAACGCGTTCGCGGGATGCGCCGAACAAGTGGTACTCGTACAGCCCAACCGCTACACCCGTTATAAACAGCGGCCAAACATATTTGAGCGTATCCCATCCGAACATGATACAAAGCATGAACAAAATCGAATAAACGATCAGCATGCCTCCTGGAATAAGCACAACTGCCGGAAACAACCTGCCGAAATACAGCACATGCAGCAGAATTCCCGGAATAAGAACGAGAAGCGGCCAAAAATTGGATCCCAAAAAGCTGAACACACCCAGTTTGCCAAGCAATATTACGATACCAGCCAGCAGCACAATAATTCCAGCGGAATATTTGTTGTTAGGCATCCGCGCTTCCGCTCCTTACAACGCCTTACGCATATCCTGACGAAAGACGACAGTTTTTATCTTTACTAGTTTAAAGGAAGTGAAGTAAAAATACCAGTGCAACAAGGGCAACATGAAAAAAAAATTAGCAAACCGCTTCTTATAGCCGCACGATGCCTGATTCTAGCACGCTTCCTTGCTGCATATCGACAGGGATGAAAGCTTAGGCCAGCGCCGATCGGCGCATCAGGATGCCGATAATAATGACGAACGGGATGCTGAGCAGCGGAATCGCTTCAATTGCCGTTGCTGAACTGCTGAACAGCAGGCGATGCATGCCCGGGTCATGGACAAGCATGCCGCCCGCCGCAAAGCCGAGCAAGCCCGCTCCAATATATATAAGTGAAGGAAATTTCTGCAGCAGCTTCGTCAGCAATTGGCTGCCCCAAATAATCATTGGAATGCTCAGTGCAATGCCGAGCAGCAGCAGCAGCGTCTGCCCTTTCGCCACAGCCGCGATCGCCAGCACATTATCCAGGCTCATTACAAAATCAGCCGTCACAATCGTCCATATCGCAGCAGGCAGCGATGTTGCCCGCTTCACCTTATGAGAGGCCACGCCTCCTCCGCCGGACTCCCCCGCATCGGCCAGCAATTTGACTGCAATATAAAACAGCAGCACGGCGCCAATGGCCTGCAAGAACGGCGTCTGAAGCAAGGAAATCGCCGCCAGCGTCAGCACGCAGCGCAGGACAACAGCAGCCGTTGTCCCCCACCAGATCGCCCGCTTGCGCTGATGCTCCGGCAGATGCTTGCTCGCCATTGCGATTACAATAGCATTATCGCCGCTTAGCAGAAGATTAATCAGAATGATTTGTATAAATATGAAAAAGCTGTCCATAGTACTCGCCCCCTATACTACCACCTGTATGTCCAAGCTGGAGCGAATATGCCGGAAAGCCTAATGCGGGGTACTGCCCTTTCTTCTCTCTTACAAAAAAAAAGGCCGCCCACCATTTCACATGGCAAGTCGGCCTATGTCTTAAAGCGGCTTACAGCAAGCCGTTAATCGTTGATTTTTAGAACCAGCGGTCTTCACCGGCACTTGCTTCCGGCTCAGGATCTTCCGGCGTCAGCAGCAGCACTTCTGTTTGCTGCACAGCCTCATCCAGCAGCTGCTCCAGATTTTTTTGCTGATTCAGGTAGCCTTCCACCTTTTCTACAAACCGCAAATTCGGCTTAATGCTTGGAGATTTCGGCAAAAATAGCGTACAGCAATCCTCATATGGCAAAATCGACGTCGCAAACGTGCCCAAACGCTCCGCCTCATTAATAATTTCCTGTTTATCCATCATAACAAGCGGCTTCAGCAGCGGCAGCACAGTCGCACGCCCAATGACATCCATGCTGACGAGCGTTTGGCTCGCTACCTGGCCCAAGCTTTCGCCCGTCACGATTCCATGAGCTCCGTTCTTCTCGGCAAGGCTCTCCGTAATGCGAAGCATCGCCCGGCGCATTAGCGTAATAATAAGCGGGTCCTGTCCCGACTGGGCAAGCGTCGTCTGAACTTCCGTAAAAGGCACCAGATGCAGCCTCAGCGGAGCGCCGCTGTAATAGGATAACCTTCTCGCAAGCTCGATCACTTTCTCCTTCGCCTTCTCGCTCGTAAACGGGTAGCTGTGGAAATGGACCGCTTCCAGCTCCAGCCCTTTGCGCATCGCCATCCATCCCGCTACTGGACTGTCAATGCCGCCAGATAATAGCAGCATCGCCTTGCCGTTCGTACCGAACGGGAAGCCGCCTGGGCCATCAACGACCTCGTTGAAAATATAAGCCGCTTCCTCCTGAATATCGACCTTCAGCTCCACCTCGGGCCTCCGCACATCAACCTTTAAGTTGTCCATCGCACGCAGTACGTGGGCCCCAACCAAATGATTCATCTCCTGCGACGTATGCGGGAACTTCTTCCATGCGCGCTTTGCACTCACTTTAAAGGTAGCGGGCTCCTGTGGGATAGCCTTCATCAGCGCAAGCGCTGCTGCCCGAATTTCCTCCAGCTCCGGTTGAACGCTTACGACTGGACTAAAGGTCGAAATACCGAAAACGTCCTTGACCTTCTCAGCGATAAGCGAGTAATTTTCCCCGTTTAAATTAATATAAAGCCGCCCGAACATTTTTGAATACGTCAGCGCGGCAAAATCCTTCAATCGCAACTGAAGCTGCTGGAGCATCCGCTTCTCAAACATTCCGCGGTTGCGTCCCTTCATTGCCAGATCGCCGTAGCGAATGATTATTTTATCATACATCACTTTACCTTGCGCTCCTTTCAAGCGGCTTAAGCTTGCTTATTGTAAGGCGCAGCATTTCGCACAGCTGCAAAATATGCTGCTCTGTATGCTCGTCGCCCAGACTAATTCTCACGCCGCTGGCTGCCCGTTCCTGCCCCAGTCCCATTGCAAGCAGCACCCGGCTCGGCTTATTGTCGCGCGAGGAGCAAGCCGACTTCGTAGAAGCGATAATGCCATGCTGCTCCAGCATATGAACGACAACCTCCGGCTTCATGCCCGGATAGGAAAAATGGACAATATGCGGCGCCATGCTCTCCGGCGCCCCGCCATTCAATACCAGCTCCGGCGCAGCCTCAACGAACTCCGTCAATTGCTGGCGCAGACGGTACATCCGCTCGCGCCGCTCCTGCGCCGACTGCATCGCCATGCGCAGCGCCTTGGCCGATGCCACGATGCCGGGCACATTTTGCGTCCCGGCGCGCATGCCCTGCTCCTGCGAGCCGCCTGAAAGCAGCGGCGTTAGGGTTACGCCCTCGCGGACGTACAAATAGCCGATCCCTTTGGGACCGCGCAGCTTATGTGCAGAGCCGCTGAGCAGATCAATACCCCAGCCTCGCACATCAATCGGCAGCTTGCCGATGCTTTGCACCGCGTCCACATGCAATAGCGTGCGCGGATACCCTTGCAGCAGCTTGCCAATATCTGCGAGCGGCTGCACGCTGCCAACTTCATTATTCACATGCATAATGCTGACGAGAATCGTGTCGTCCCGCAAAGCCAATCGCAGCGCTTCCAGCACTACCTGCCCCTTATCGTCAACGGGCAAATAAGTAACCTCGTAGCCTTCCTGCTCGAGCTGCTTAAACGTATCGTAGACGGAGGCATGCTCCATTTGGGTCGTAATTAGATGCTTTCCCCGGCTCTGGTACTGCTTTGCCGCTCCTTTAATCGCGAGATTGTTGCTCTCCGTGCCGCCAGAAGTGAACAGCCATTCCTCAGCCTTCACGGCGAACAGCTCGCCAAGCAGCGAACGCGAGCGGGAAATGAGCTTATCTGCATCTGCACCGGCATGGTGAATCGATGATGGATTCGCATAATGCGCCTTCATCACCTCAGCCAGCGTATCAATAACCTCCTCGTAAGGCGGCGAAGATGCGCAATGATCGAAATATAACATGAGCCAAACGTTCCTTTCCTACTAGAAAAAATAAAAAGATCAGCGACGGCAAGCTAGCTGCCATTCGTGATCTAAAAGAAGTGCTTTTACAGCCTAGAGACTGCGACGAAATAAAGTACCGCTAATTTATTGACAAAAGCGGTTCTTATTTCCTCGCAGCTCCTTAATAACGCGCTGCCTGTACTTTCACAATATAGCGCTGCGTTTCCTCAGGAAGCTTGTCCAAATTCGCCATCAGCTCGCTGTCTGTCGTAATACCGAGGCGGTCGATACGGCCCGGACCGGCATTGTACGCGGCTAGAGCTACTTGCTCATTGCCATTGTACTTGCGAAGCAGAAAGGATAAATAACGGGTGCCGCCATCGATATTTTGCTGCGGATTTAACGAATCTGTCACGCCAAGGCCGCGTGCCGTGCCGTCCATCAGCTGCATGAGCCCTTTGGCTCCTGCGCCAGATACGACATCTGGCTGGAAACCGGACTCTGTGCGAATGACGCCGCGAATCAAGGCGGGATCTACGCCATATTGGGCTGCAGCCTGGGCAATCATCGCATCATAGTCGGTGGAGCCAGCTGCAAACGTCTCGCCCTCAGCCTGATAAGCGTTATTCAAGCTGGCAAGCTGCGCCAGCGCTTCGGACGCTTGAGCAGATACATCCGTGCCTTCACTTGAGCCGTTCGAAGCTTCATGCATATATTGGGACAGCAGCATGTCGAACAACGAAGTCACACTTTTGTCCTTATTCGTGCCTAGCGGGTTCGCTACTGTCTTAAAGTCAAGATTAGGAGCAAGCTGCGTCTTGATCATTTGCTTCATAATGCGCGGATCGATACTCATAATTTCCTCCTTGAACCAAATCGCTTGGCTCTGCTGGTCTAAAAAAGCTCTATAATGATGTATCGGTTTTTATTGTACATGTTTTTACCCCTATTCGCCAGCAAATCGTAAAATACACAAGTTTATTCGGTTCGAGGAGTAAAAAGCAACATGCAAAAACAACCTCCGAAGCAAGCTTCGGAGGTTGTTCGGTTCTATTTAAACGATTTAAAGCTTATCCGTACTATATTAAAGCTTATTTGAATACTTTAACGCGATCTTCAAGCGGCTGGAATGTTTTTTCGCCTGGCTCTGCTGTCGGCTTGCCGAAAGGCATTTGCGCAATCAGACCCCATGATTCTGGCAGGCCAAATGTCGCTTTTACTTTTTCGTCGATAAGCGGGTTGTAATGCTGCAGGGAAGCGCCGAAGCCTACCTCTTCCAGCAGATTCCATACTACAAATTGCAGCATGCCCGAGGATTGGTGCGACCAAAGCGGGAAGTTGTCGGCATACGAAGGGAATTGCTGCTGCAAGCCTGCAACCACATTGTGATCCTCGAAGAACAAAATCGTGCCGTAGCCATTATTAAAAGAAGCAATTCTGCCTTCTGTCGAAGCGAATTGATCAGCAGGAACGATTGCGCGAAGTGCTTCCAGCACAATGCTCCACAATTTATCATGATTTTCGCCAAGCAGGACAACTGCTCTAGCACTTTGAGAGTTAAAGGATGAAGGTGAATGCTTAACGGCTTCGTTAACCAATTCTACGATTTTCTCATCAGAAACAACGGATTCTTTGCTAATTCCGTAGTAAGTACGTCTGGCTTGCACAGATTCCAAAAAGCTTTGTGACATAATCAAATACCTCCAGTTAAATGGTTTAGTTCAATGCTTGATTAGATGCACACCAAAGTAATATTAATTACTTTACGTAAGTAACAATAATATATTACCCCTCATTTTGTCAAGCTTTTCCGCTGGCTTTTTATCAAAACAAGCCTTTCGCACCGCTTTATTCATTCCCCAATTGTTCCTCTTTCATTAGCCGAAATTTACACCTTATCTTTCTTCATATCCGTTTCTGCACCATGCTGCTCCCAAGACTGCTCGCCAAGCTCTCTCACTTTATTCCATTTGCCATTGATCCAAGCGATGAGGAAGGAGATTCCTCCGAGCAATAGCAGCACCAGCACCTTGTACAAGCTTTCCTGCCCGTTCAGGTCGAAGAAAATCGCTTTAATCGCCGTCAGTCCTAGAACCGAAAATCCGAACCAGCGGAACACCGATTGCCCGCGATTAACGCCCCACAATACGAGCAGCAGCGCATATACGCCCCATGAAGCCGACAGACTGAGCTGCACATAGAAGCTTGGAAGATCGTAAAGATGCTCCTGAAACAACCGAATCATTTGGACGGTCAACAATCCGCCGATGATTAGATGCGAGCACAACGCATACATATTCCCCATCACGCGATTGCCCGAATCGCCAAGTGACGCAAATTTCTGCCTCGTCGAATAATAGAAGCCCAATGCCGCAAGCGCAAGCCATGCCATCGCGCCAGAGTTCAGAAACGGAATGAAGACGCCGAACCATTCGCCGCGCGGTGTAAACCATGTGATGACGTACCAATAGCATACCGTTGTAAACCATATAATGAGCGATGCCAGATTCAAAGCTTGCCAGCGGAACCTTTTGCCCACCCAGACAAGCAGCGCGGCCACCGCCGACCATAGAAATACATTGAAGATCGGTTTGACCGCTAGACCGCTGCCGACCTGATTAAGCGCAAGCAGCATCAGCAGCACACCAGCAGAACCATACGTAGCCGAAGTCGGCTCCATGCGCTTCACATGATAGTGGATAAACCAGCTGGCAAGCAGCAGCACAAAGCCGATAAACGCCAGCGGATAAGCATAATGCACTTCACCATGAATGAGCAGCAGCGACCAGAAGCCAAAAATAACGCCATTGGACAGCCCCGCATACATGTTCATCCCGTCAAAGCTTTGTTTATTGGTCCGCGAAGCAAGCAGAAAGCCGATCTGATAAAACAGGAATGCAGCAAGCGCGTAGCGCAGCGGCAAATTCCATACCCCTTCCACCACGGGATCGAAGGTAAAAAAGTAGACGATATACATGATCCAGCTTCCGATAAACGATGTCAGTCTGAGCTCATTCCAGCTCTTCACCGTGCTGAGCCAGAAAAAAGCGGAATTGAGCACGAGCATATACAAAAATAAAGTAAATACTTGATCCGTTTCCGGACGCATCAGCAGCGGCGACAGCAGGCCGCCCGTCAGAGCAATGTTTATGAGCAGACGTGATTCAAAGCGGTAAGCATAAACCGTAAGCGCCGCAGTAACAGCCGTCATGCCCAGCAGCACCGTCATGGAGTCCCACATTTCATAATAGACACCGGCAAAAGCGGCCGTCGTATACAGCAGGCAGGCGCCTAGTCCGATTAATAGCTCACCGACGAGCGGCCATTTTTCCCGCTTAATCAGCGAAAACCCTGCTGCGGCAAAACCTGCACCGCTCAGCAGTCCCAGCCCGATTTTCATCGCATTCGTTACCCAGCCCTGCTCCACCGTATATTTGAACAAAGTGATGAACGCTGATAGGACGAATAACACGCCGAGCAGCAAAGTCCATTGTTTGCGAATCCATACATTCATTGGTTGTACCTCCGTTTAGCTGCATTTTTATGACTTGGTCTTAGTTCTATTTTAGAAAAATAGGGCAAAAAAAATAGTACCAACTTTACGTGGTACCATTTCCATCCTTATTTTCTTTTTCTAATAGACCAAGTGCTTTCACCTGCTGCGCAGCCTCTTTCGAGCCGCCCAGCTGCAGCTTCTTGAGTATATGGTTAATATGGTTTTTAACCGTTCGAATGGAGACGAACAGCTTATCCGCCATCTGTGACTGCGAATAGCCCTGATCGACCAGCTCCAGCAATTGCAGCTCCGCAGGCGTAATCAGATCGCGCACCTTCTTCACTTCAAAATCTCGCTCCAGCTGCTTCAGCCTGCGGAATTCCTCGCGCATCTGCTCCGCCGCCGCCGCGCTGATCGGGGACTGGCGCTTCGCCGCCGCCGCAATCGCCGCAGGCAGCGCTTCAAAGTCGGATTTGATCTGGTAATCGATCGCTCCCACCTGAAAAGCTTGCAAAATCAGCTCCTTCTCCTCCATCGACGTCAGCATAATGACCCTCGCTCCCGTCGACATCGCCGTTGCCTCCGCCAGCTCAATGCCCGCCGGCTCGTCACCGAGCATAATATCCATGAGTACGACATCTGGCGCCTGGCGCCCTCCAGCAAGCGCTTCCCGCACTTCCTGCGGATTATCCGAGGTGAATACGACTTCAATGTTCGGCTGGGCTGCCAAAAAAGCCTTCAGCCCGCGCAGCCAATCCTTGTCGTCCTCCACGATCCACACTTGTATGTTATCCATCGGCATGTTCCCCTTCTCTCAGCCTTATCTCTATTTATATCTCTGTCTATTTCTCTGTCTCTTTCTATTTCTGTATCTATTTCTTTTTATTTCTCTTTATCTCTCTGCCGCTTTGTGCTCGTAATTCGGGCTTGCTCCCGCAGTATACTGCGCCTGAATCGCCTTTTTCTTGAATATCATCGATACGAGCGTGCCTGCTCCCAGCTTGCTCTGAATATGCAAAGAGCCGCCATGCTTGCGCATCACATGATACGCATACGGCAGGCCAAGCCCGAAGTTTGTACTGCCCCCGCGTTTGGTCGTATAAAAGGGCTCGAACGCCTTGGCTGTCTGCGTACGATCCATACCCGGCCCCGTATCGCGCACCTCGATCATTATATCCCGTTTCGTCTCTTTCATTATAAGGCTCAGCGTGCCTTTGCCGTCCATTGCTTCAATGGCGTTCGAAATCAAGTTGCCGAGAGCCTCGGTAACCTGCGCGCGGTCAATCATACAGCTCCAGCCCTCAGGCAGGTTGCTGGTGAAATGAACGCCTTCGGCAAGCAGCTTATACGGCTCAAGCGTCATGAGCAGCAGCTCGCCAAGGTCTTCCCGCGTAGGCTTTAGCGCCAAATCCTCGGTGCCGTGATGGACACGGCCAATCATTTCCTGGATGTGCCGCGTCGTCCGCAGCACGGTCTCTGCATCGGCAAGCAGCTCCTCCTGGTTCGTGGATGCCGCGTATGCGCGCATCTTCTCGCCGAAGAGCCGCATTTTGCCGACGTCATTTTTGATCGCATGATTGAGTATAGCCGTACCTGATGTAACTGCTCGCAGCGTCGAATCCAGACGGCGACGGTCGATAAAAACACGTACCCCCAGAAATCCGTAGGTAAACAGACCTATAACAAATACCAGCGCCCCAATGCCCACAAACCAGGTATTGTACACCCACATCCGCAGGAAACCAAGGCTTGGCAGCACATAATTCATCGTTGCGCTAAACAGTACCGGAGTCAGCACCGACGTGCATACGATCCAGTGGCGTCTCGCTTGAGCCAAATAACCCGGATTTTTCAGTAATACATTCACCGCTCCGACGGCTATATAAGGCACAGCCCACCAGACAACAACTGTAAATGTAATCGGATACGTTTCCGTGTAGCCCGGTGTAAACAGCAGGCAGGCCGCAATCGGAATAAACAGCAGCAGCGGCAACACTCGCTCATAAGGCTGCAATCGGTCGATAGGGCGATAAGCCAGCGCAAACAATAGGAAGGTGTATGGCAAACCGTAGTAGGACAGCAGCGAGCAAAATGCTTGCAGCATATACAGCAGCTGATCTGCCGTTTCGTTCATATAATGTTGGCTCACATAAGGAATAATCCGCTCATCCAGCACGACCGACATCGCCCCGGCTCCGCCCGTAAAAGGTACCCCGCTGAGCCGCCTGCTCACAACCGAGCGTGGGTCGGACAGCATCAAAATAGAAGCAATTCCCCATAAGGCAATTAGGACAAATAGCACGCCGCAGCCCTCTTCTCTCTATATACTCTCTTTTATGCTCTGCTCTAACCATATAGCGGAGCGCGGAAAGCGTCAACCCTCTGAGAGAATATGTGCGGCGAATGGCATAGGACTGCCCGCCTATTCATGAGATTAGGAGTTCAGCTAATGATTGTACATACCTCAAAATGGTTATTTTGCAACGTTGTCCTCATTTATACGTATATGGAAGGCGGCTTATTTATTTTTTTCTAATATAAAGCTGTAATACATAAAGTACCTTGCTGTTATAAAAAGATAGGGAGCTGCCTATGCCGGATTTTTTGCTTGTGCTATTTTTGTTCAATTTATCTTTATTTCTGTTGCACGAAATGGATGCGATACGCCATTCTGAATGGAGATTGTTTATCTTTCTTAAGGATATGGAGGATTCGAAAGCCTATAAGGTGTTCACCTTTATTCATCTTCCGATGTACACGATTATACTCGCTCTGCTTTTCAGCGATTATCAGACGGTTACGTTTTGGGTGCTGGATATATTTTTTATCATCCATGCCATTTTACATCTCTTTTTTGAAAAGCATCCCCGCAATGGCTTCAAAAATACGTTCTCGCGAGCCTTTATTTATCCAATGGGGATTATCGCGGCGATTCATTTGTTGTTGATGTTTATGAAGTGAGTGTCGAATACGTCCGGCTATGTCCGGATCTGGAAATCTTGGATATGTACGATATGCAGAATATGCAAGATATGAAGGTGTTCAGCGAGGGTTGAAGTTATTATATTCCGCTTAGGGGAGACCCTGCGAATCGTTTAAGAAAGACCTGACCCCCTATTACTTTTGGCGGTCTGTTTTTTGTTCAATTGATGTTCGTTAATCACTACTATAACAGGAATATGGACTAAGGATTTGTGATCAGGCCCCAATCGCTCTGTTCCTCATGGCATTAAGCTGTTAATCGAGGCATACCTATTCTAATTTTGTTAGGCTGGGACAGAAGGAGACGATTATGTCTCAGACGGCGAAAATGGTAACTGTTTCCATTTCCTAAGGACTGAGGTTCCGCTATTGTAGCCTTTTATACGATTTCAGCCCGTAAGCGGACAGGAGATCCGCTATTGCCCTCATAATCGCGTCAAAATGGCAATTGGCAAAGCATTAGCGGCTCCTGTGTCCGCCTAATTCTCGATTGACCGTC
This sequence comes from Paenibacillus sp. Leaf72, assembly GCF_001422685.1. Lineage (NCBI taxonomy): Bacteria > Bacillati > Bacillota > Bacilli > Caryophanales > Paenibacillaceae > Paenibacillus > Paenibacillus sp. Leaf72. Next base: position 107,053 of record NZ_LMLV01000033.1, read on the forward strand.
ATCCGGTTAAATAGCTGATTCTGTGTCCGCCAAGTTTCTGACACTCCATTATCGTTTGCATACTCTCCCTAGTATAACAAACCGTGTATTAGCTCCACCGACCCAACAAAGTGCCATCATTCAAAACCAGTGTGGCTTATCGCCCGAAAGTAAACCCTCCAGCTAGCTTCTATTTTAAAAAGAAAGTGTCACCTATTTGAGAAGTAAAATATGTTATCTAGTCGTGTTATAAAAACAGAAAAAAGCCTTATATTCCAAGGCTTCTTGCGTTCTTAAATATAGAACTGTAATTAGTTCGTAGATGCCCTACTCTTCAAGATAGTGCTCTTTTAAAATGCGATCTCGGTCTGCTGCATCAACTTCTGCCTTCCCCTTGTTTCAGTCCACACACACTCATACAGAGTACGACTATATGTACAGTTAGCGGAGGATACATGATGACGTTTCAATCTACACACTCACATAGAGTTCGACAGCAATATCAAATGAAGGACTTTATCAAAGATTGGTTTCAATCCACGCACTCATATAGAGTGCGACGCCTCTGCATTGGGATACCCTTGCTCCATACAACTGTTTCAATCCACGCACTCACACAGAGTGCGACAGCGAAAAATAGATAAATGGGTGCCACAATGGCATTCATTTATCTAAATCAAACGAAAATAATACTATAACGTTCGCAGACAATTCTTGATTTTTAAAGAATTTACTCATTTTATGTATGATTCGACAAATTTCGAGGTGCGAATCTCCCCTAGGCTTCTTATGGGAGCTTCACATTCGCACCACGACCCAACTCTATTCTCTATCTACAAGAATATTACTTCCCCGCCCCTTCGTTATACGCTCTCAGCAGCGTATAACGATTAGGCCGCACCAAATGCGCCTCACTCAAGCTGCGGGCAAGCAGTTCGTCGCTCACACCTAGCTCAGCCGTTGTGGATGGCCCACCCACTTGCTTCAGCCAGCCGCGAATGGTCTCCTCATTCGGAATTTCCGCGATCAGCTGGCTGATGCGTTCCGCATGCTCCGTCCCGCTAATCGCTGGCGCCTGCTCATCCGCCAAGCGATGATACAGCCCCGAAATTTCCGCACATGCGACGCCAACCTTCGCTCCATGCAGCAGCTGGCGGTTGCCAAGGCGAATATATTCCATCTCCCAGTAGTGGGACAAATGATGCTCTGCGCCCGAGGCCGAATGGGATTGCCCGAACAGCAGCATCGCAAGGCCCGATTCGATCAAAGCGCTGATCAGCGCGCGAATGCCCTCTTCGCTGCGTGAGGCAATCAGCTCTACATTTTCCACACACTGCATTAAAGCATCACGCGTAATCGTCGCTACGATATCCGAATAAGCTTCCTCGCCCGCAAGCGAGCCGTAGGACCAATCGAACAGGGACGTATATTTGCCAAGCATATCGCCAAAGCCAGCGGCTACCATAGCGACAGGAGCCTGTGTCAGCACATCGAGATCGGCAAAAATCGCGTCCGGGCCAATCGCGGCGATCGTAATCTTTTCACCCCGAATAATAATCGGTGCTCCCTTGGAATTGAAGCCGTCTACGGACGGAGCGGTCGGCACGGATACAAACGGTATGCCCGCCGTAAAAGCAGCATAACGCGTAATATCATGAAGCGTGCCGGAACCAGCCGCAATGACCACTTCCGCAGCGTAATGCTGAATATCAAGCAGCAGCTGCACAATGGATACTTCGTCCGCAATGACATCTCCCTGTTGGTTAGGCTTAATCAGCGTTGCCTTAACCGCAATATCTTTCGCAGCAATTGCCGCTTCCAATTGTTTTCCAGCTATTTCATATGTGATGTTGTCGGACACGATTAAAACTTTGCGATAGCCCTTCTTTACCAAATAAGGTGCGACCTGCTGAGTGGCTCCACGTTCAATAAGCAGCGGTTCAATTACGATGGACTGGACGGAGGAGGCGTCATAGCCTGCGGCAGCCAGCTTGAATTTTTCCATTAGCGTCATGAGTTCGTTGTCCCTTCTATCTTCAAAGTTGTATACGAACATTGTCACGCGCTAATGGCAGGTTTGTCAACCTTTGGCTTGCAGGCTTCGCCGCGCCTTCCTCTAAGCATCCAGCTTTTTGTTCAGCAAGTACAGCATGATGCTCACAAGGATAGCACCGATCACGATTTCAAGCGACATAACGCCCCAGTTTCCAATCGAAATATCGCCTGTTGGAGACACTAAGATAGACAAGCCTTCAGCGGTAGGCTCTGAGACCATCGTGCCGAATAAATTATCGTTAAACAACAATTCCTCCACATAGCTAATGACAAATTGCAGCAGGACGAAGACTGCTATTGCTACCCATGGAAAAAGCTTTTTATTAAAGAGATGCCCTACTGTAATCGAAAAATAGACTGTCAGCATCAAAAATAGGAGCGTCCAAAATATTAAAATAAAAAACAGGACTCCCGTCTCGAAATTAGGCGGACCCAATACATCCAGCAAGGCGCTTGGGGACAGCCATTTAAACAGCCAGACATGAAGCAGCACGATCCCACTCAGCGCAGCCGATAATACGAATTGCAGCAGAAGCGGCGAAGCGATTGTTTTCCACGTGGCCAGCGGCAATAAGCGGCGACCGTACGATTTAAGGTTATGGGAGTACGTCTTTGAGGAAAATATGATCAACATGAAGGCAACGAATAAATAGCCCATGAACATTAATGTAAGCGACAATGCAGGCTGCCAATTACGAGTTGCACTAAAAAAGGAAAGTGCTCCCTGCAAAATAATAAGCGCAGCAGCCGAGCCCATAATTAAATTCGCATTGCGTTTCCAGTCATATTTCAATAAGTTTATCATTCTGAAAATACCTCCCTGAATAGTTCATCTACACTTTTACCATGCTTGGAGCGTATGCTCTCCACATCCTGACGCAGTGAAACTTCACCGTTTTGAATAAAAATGACTTCATCGAAAACCCGTTCAATGTCGGTAATTAAATGCGTCGAGATAAGCACACAGCTGTCTTCATTATAAAATTTAACGATGGCGTCCAAAATTTTGCCCCGCGCGACGGGATCAACACCGCCTATCGGCTCATCGAGCAAATAAAGCTTAGCCTGACGCGACATCGCCAGCGTGAGCTGCAGCCGCTCATTCATCCCTTTGGATAAGGAGCTAATGCGATCATTGCGATCCAGCTTCAAAAAATCGAGCATGCTTCCCGCTTTCTCCTGATCGAAGTCCTTATAAAAGTCACTGAAAAAACGAAGGGCATCCTTCACCCGCATCCACGACTCGGTTACCGGCTGATCCGGCATAAAGGACGTAACCGCCTTCGTCCCGATGCCAATCGGCTCCCCGCAAATTCGAACGCTTCCTGAGGTTGGCTGAATGAGTCCTGCCGCCAGCTTCATGAGTGTACTCTTGCCGCTGCCATTGCTGCCAAGCAGACCAATAATTTTGCCAGCTTCCAGGTTTAAATTAATATTATGCAGCGCTTTTCTCGATCCGTAAGTTTTCGTTACGGCTTGCAGTTCAACTATCTTCTTCATTCGTTTATTCTCCCCCCGCCTATTTCTGATCTTCCTTGCTAACCGCTTCCGTAACAATCGCTACAATGTCATCCTTCTTAAAGCCCAAATCACGCATCCCCTGAATGAAACGTCCGAGCAAATCAGCCGCCATTTCTTTCTTAATGCTCACAATCGCCGCCTCCTCGCTCGTTACATATCTTCCAAGTCCCCGTCTTGTTTCGACGATGCCTTCACGCTCCAGCTCCTGAAAAGTACGCTGGATCGTATTCGGATTGATTTGCAGCTCCACTGCAAGCTCGCGCACCGAATCGATTTTATCGCCGGGATTAAGCTTCCCGCTAATAATTTGCTGTTTAATGTAGTTCATGATCTGGATGTAGATCGGCTGGTTGTTGTCAAATTCAATCGGCATAAGTCACCTCCGTGTTAATGTGTTAGTGTTATATCTAAATAGTACACTAATATTCTGTTGTTGTAAAGAGTTGGATAAAAAAAAGGCTGCCTCCAATCGCCCACGGGCGCTGAAAGCAGCTATTTCATTGATGCTATTCCATTTTCCAAACCGCTCTAAAGGCTAGCTTACACCTTGAATACAGCCGCTTTTTCGCGCAAATTAGTGGAAGAGCCCTGCAGTTTCTCAGCCAGCTCTTGAAGCTGAATCGATACCTCGAATTGATCTTCGGACATACCGCTCATCTGCTCCATTTTGCCATTTACCTCGGAGGAGGTTTGCAGCAGCTTGTCTACTGAGCCAACAATATCGGTAATGCCTTTTGTAATTTCATCAATGCCGACCGAAATTTCGCCCATTTGCTCGGACAATACACTGCTTTGATTTTCCAGACCATTAAACATTTCGCTAGCCGTCACCGATGCCTGCTTCGTCGTTTCTATCACTTCCGAGAAGCTGCTCAAGCTTTGGCTGCTGTCGGCAAAATCGTTCTGAATAAGCTTAAGCTCCTTCGTAATATCTTTGGAAATGATATCGGTCTGGCTCGACAGCTTGCGAATTTCCTCCGCTACTACAGCAAAGCCTCTGCCATGCTCGCCTGCACGCGCCGATTCAATCGAAGCATTCAGCGACAATAAATTCGTCTGTGTGTTCAAATCCTGAATGCCGCCCAAAAACTTCGTTACATTATTGTAGCGCTCATTGATTTGGTCGAAGGACTCGGTAACTCGGGCAAATTGCTGCACCGTCTGATTCACCATCTGCACAACGCCCTTCATATCGGTGGAGCCTATACGCGATGACTCTCTCATTTCTTTCATGTCGCGATTAATATATTCGGTTGAAGCCGCAATTTGCTGCGAGCTTGCCGATATTTGCTCCGTTACGGCCGAGATCGAAGTTGCATCATCATACTGGGTCATCAAAATCGTTTTGCCGTTGCCAATCTCTTCCTTCACCTGCTCGGAAGCGTTCTGATTGCGAACAATCATATCGCCCATATTGCGCGAGGCTTGCAGAACAACCGTGCTTACATCCATAGTCGAACGAAGGGTGTCACGAAGCTCACTTCCCATTTGCGCCAGCGAGCGGTCAATTTGACCAAATTCATCTTGGCGATCCAGCTTCTCATCATAGGTGAAATCGTTATTTTGATAAGCGGTAATACGCTTCATTAAACCAACGATGCCTTTTTTTACATTCCGGCTTAACGAATACGACATGAGGAACGGCAGTACTGCCAGCAAAACAATATTGATGATAATAATCGTATTGGCAGCTGCAATACTTTTATTTAATGTCTCCTGTGTAGCGACCGTATCCACTTCGAGCCAATTTTCTACCGTTTCATTCGCAAAGCTGAGAACAATCGTATATGTACTGACAAGCTGTTTGACCTTGGCGGAGCGGTCTTCAATGGTTAGCAGGCTGTGATTGCCGTTTTCTTTATTAAGCTGCTCCAGTGCAAGGCCAAACACATTGCCTTGGTTCGAATAGGCGGTGCCGTTATCCCCGTGAGGATATTTTTCATCCAGGTACGCTAGTGTAACCTTCAATTTTTCTACCCGCTCGGGCATCGACTTAAGTGCCAAGTTGATTCCATCGTCGCCGGTGCTGCCGTTTTCTACGGCATCAATCATCGAAAGCAGCGTGCGCAGCATCGAATCCGATATCCCTTGATATTCTTTTTTGGCCTCCTGAAGCTCATTTGAAGCTTTCACTGCACTTCTAACCGAAGCATTTTGCATAAAAATCCACCCGCCAGCGACGACGTTGAACAAGGTGATTAATGAAGTGATAAACAACAGCTTCGTTGTAACCTTTTGTTTCTTCAAGAAATCAGAAATCCTTGATGTCCATTTTAACCATTTTGCCTCTCTCAATCGGTTAATCATCATTTTCTCTCCATCTCTCCTATTACACTGAAAAAACAAAAGCTATCCAATCACCGCGACGAATTGAACAGCTGAATCAGCCTATAGTCCTGTACCGGTGGTTTGGCTGCCATAGTTCAATACCTTAGGCCCATAACTTTGCGCCCCTATCTTTCAATAAGTTTGCCTTTTTCAGTATGTAATTTTCTATTTATTTCGACACTTTTAAAGTATAATTTAGGAAAACCTTTTTGTAAATTATAAAAAGCGAGATTATCTGACATGATACTTTGAAACTAGTGCCTAACAACGTTATAATATTAGCGAATGCTAGCTATTAATGAGATTTTAGGGGGGACAAGATGGATTTTCGACTAGATTTAATTGAGGATAAAATCGAATTTTTTGAGGCTTTTGACTTACGTACGCTCGAAAAGCACATTGACCAGCAAATTGAAGCGAATAAAGCACTGCTATTACAAGTTCATGCGATTAGTCATCATGCGGTGTTTCATCCCGATCGCGGGAAAATGCTGTACAGCGCAGTCGTTCATTTTAAAGTTAAAAAATAGGCCAATTCGGGCATTTGAACGCTGCCCGAATTTTTTTCAAAAAAATTTAAAAAAGGTATTGCATCCTCCTAAAGTTCTGTGGCATAATACATCTTGTGTCCGATACATAACCGCGCCGTTGTAGCTCAATTGGTAGAGCAACTGACTTGTAATCAGTAGGTTGGGGGTTCAAGTCCTCTCGACGGCACCATTTTTTTCCCGGGACGTAGCTCAGCTTGGTAGAGCACCTGGTTTGGGACCAGGGGGTCGCATGTTCAAATCGTGTCGTCCCGATATTTTATAAGTTGTTTCAAGCAGGCCCTCTAACTTAGAAGGGTTTTTTATTTTTTTCATTAAAAATAAACCGCGCTTAGCTGGAAGTTTTGCTGCCCCCGCTAAGCGCGGCTTTTCTTTTGCCCCAATAGATTCATTAATGATGCTGCCGAATCATCGCCTCTGCGGTGAGCAGCCCTGACATGGCAACCATCGGCGTTCCCCCGCCGGGATGGGTCGTTCCGCCCGCAAACCATAGTCCGCGCAAATCCGCACGATTGGACGGCCGCAAAAACGTCTGCTTTGCTGAATTCGAGGAAATGCCATAGATGGCGCCGCGAAATGCCGACGTATCCCGCTCCAAATCCTCCGGTGTATACAAAGCAAGCTGCTCTGCTTCCCGATCCAGTCCCTCCAAGCCATAGGCAGCCAGCTGCTTCAACAGACGGCCCTGATAGCGCTCCGCCTCCCGCTCCCAGCTCCAAGCGTCCGACGTATACGGGGCATTCGCCAAAATAAACAGGTTGCTGCCTCCTTCCGGCGCCAGTTCCTGTTCCATATAGGCGGAACAGCATACATAAATCGCAGGATCGGCAGGAGCCTCGCGGCGCGCGAAAATCGCCGAAAATTCCTCCCCATACCTTTCCGGATAAAATACAGTATGATGCAGCAGCTTATCGTAACGTCTGCGTATGCCTGCAAGAGTGACAAAGCCGGACAGAGAAGGCTCGTAAGTTGAAATATGGCGATTCGTCATGGCAGGCCGCAGCTGCTCGCCGAGCAAATCGCGGCATACGGACAGCACATCTCCGTTCGCGAGCACCAGATCGGCTGGCACAAAACCGCATTCCGTCTCTACTCCGCTTACGCCGCCGCCTTTTGCAGCAATGCGCTGCACACGCACCGAGGTGCGTATTTCCGCCCCCATTTCCTCCGCAAGCTGGCGCAGACCTTCAACGATGCTGTAGGTGCCGCCTCGAACACCAAAAACGCCAAGCTCTGTCTCGACATGCGGCAGCATCGCGAAGATTGCTGGCGCCCGATCAGGAGCTGATCCGACATAGGTCGCATAACGTCCAAACAAGGCCAGTGTGTTGGGATGGCGAAAATAGCGGCGCAGCAGCATAGCGGCAGCAAGTCCTCCCGGTCCGGCGCCTACAACAGCAACATGCCTGGTCTTCATTTATAGTCTCTTCCTTCCCATGCTAGAATCAGCTTTCTATAAATGCCCGTCATAGACGGCTCGATCCGCAAATTCGCCTGAGCCGCAGCCGGTTATATCGCAAAATCGCTATAAACGGCAAATTGGCCGCCAGCGCGTAGCCTACCATTAAATAGCCATACAAAGGCTCGTTCCAGATGAAAAATAACGGCGCGGGCACGATGGACAGCCAGTGCGTCCATTCGCCTCTGAGCGTTTCCCCCATGTACTCCTGGTAATAGGCTTGGCCGCGCTTAGCAAGCCTTTTCTTCTGGAATCCCCTGCGGAACAAAAAGCTGCCATCCGGCACGCTGTCCTTCCAGGAGCGGATGAACAGCACCTGCTCGTAGAAACGCTCCTCGCCGCTTTTATCAGGCTGCTTCGGCTCTGCTCCTCTGCCGAAGTGCCGCTTCTCCTTGCTGCGCTCCGCTTTGCGCACTGTCCCGCCTGCTCCTGCTCCTGCTTCTGGTCTTGCAAACCAGCGCTCTGGCAAGCTCGTATGAAAATAGGAGACGCCGAGATGGACGAGCAGCCATCCGCCAATATTCAGAGCGAGCACAGCCAGCGACGGCAATGCCTGCGCGCTCATAGCTTGCCTCGTTCCCGGCTGCCCATTGAAACGACTCGCCTTTTCCAAGAAACCTTCCTCCTAATGAAGGTCGAGAACAGCGAATAAGCGAAAAATAACAGAAACAAACTGAGCGGCAATGGGTACAGCAGTGCTGTCCAGCCCTTAAAACTCCCGGTTTTGCGCAGCCATAGCCCGAGCTGCAAGCTGTATGCCGCATAGCAGGCGACGCCTGTTCCCAGCAGCCAATAATCCGCCTCGACCTGCCCCCCAATTGAAGCAAGCATAAGGGTCACAGCCGATACGGCTCCGGCCAGCCACAGCGATACAGCGCAGGCTACGAAGGGCGCGTTCGATGCAGCGCCTGCTGCGAAGCTTTTGCTCCAGCCGCGGAACATGCTGTTCAGGCCGTCCGGGTACATTCTAAAGGAAATTTTTTCGCAGCCCATAAAATTGGACACCGGCATTTGATCAGAGCTAAAGGCTCGCCCCAGCTCGAAATGCTCCAATACTTTGCCCCGTACTGCCTCATGCCCGCCGATGCGGAAATAGTCATCCCGGCGGCATATGAGGCAAGGCCCAAACGCTCCCGCCCGGCTGTCGCCGTCGCCAACCGAAGCGATGACAATCAGATTGAAGAAAGCAGACAGCTGCTCATAAGCACGCTCCATTCGGTGGTAAGGCTGCACCGATACGAGTCCGCCAGCCTCCTTCTGGCTGGCGGCCAGCAGTTGTAAAGCATCCTTTTCCAGTTCCACATCCGCATCCAGAAAAACAAGCAGCTCGCCTTGCGCTGTTTTGGCTCCCGTCCAGCAAGCCCAGCTTTTGCCGATCCAGCCGTCTGGCATCTCCTCCGCCCGAATGACAAGGGCGCCATTCGCGGCAGCAAGGCTTGCCGTTGCATCCTCCGAGCCGTCATCGACAACGATTACTTCTACATGACTTAGCTTCTGCCGCTGCAAGGCGTGCAGCAGCTTGCCGATATTAGCCGCTTCATTGCGTGCCGGAATGATGACAGAAATGGAGATCGGAACAGCGCTATTTTTCATGCCTGCTCCGTTCGCATCATCTGCCCCATTCCATTCATCTCCCTCATGAATGTCCCAATCCGGCAGCCGGCTTACCCGATTTTGCAGCAGCAGGCCGCACAGCCAGCCGAAAACAGCCCAAATGATCGAGAAACTCATCGCTTCCCCCTCCTTCTCCCGTACATATAGCCAATTGCCTGCTTTAGGCCGCTAAATGCCTGCTCCCGGTAAGGAAACCAATTGATTTGCGAGCTTCTGCGCCCAGCATTGACCATGACCGACTTTGAGCGGCAAAAGGCAAGCAGCCCTTCTTCGCCATGCGTACGGCCGAAGCCGCTCGCCTTCACCCCGCCAAAGGGCAAATGCATGTTGCCAATATGCCTTACAACGTCATTAATCGAGCAGCTTCCCGTCTCCAGCCGGGCTGCGAACGCTAGCCCTTTTTTTCGATTAGCCGTAAAAATGCTTGCGCTAAGCCCATAAGGCGAAGCATTTGCCAGCCGGATTACTTCCTCCTCTGACTGAAAGGCCATAATCGGCAGCAGCGGGCCGAAAATTTCCTCCTGCATAAGCTGCATCTCCTCCGTCACTCCGGTGAGTACGGTCGGCGGAAACAGCGGCGGCTCCGCTCCGGGCGGCAGCCCTCCTGCCGCAATGCTGGCGCCTTTGGCTACAGCATCGTCCAGCAGCCGTTTCACTTTATGCCAGCCTTCTTCCGTGGCTAATGCTCCAATCTCGGACCAAGAACCGCCTTCGGCTTGCCTTAGCTCCCGCGTATAAGCGACGACCGCGGCCAGAAAGGCTGCATAAATGCTTTCATGAACGTAAACCCGTTCCACGCTAATACATACCTGCCCGCTGTGCAAAAAAGCACCCCATACCGCTGCGCGAGCGGCTCTCTCTATGTGGGCATCGGAACATACGATCATCGGGTCCTTGCCGCCAAGCTCCAGCACGCAAGGAATGAGCTGCGCCCCTGCTCGCGCCAGCACACTGCGCCAAGCCGCTTCGCTTCCGGTAAACCATAGCTTGTCAGGCCGTGCATCAATTAAGCGCTCCGCTTCCGCCTTCCCGCCTTCAACCAATTGAAGGACACCTGGCGGAAATGCAGCTTCCTCGATTAGCGCAGCAATGCGCTTGCTTAGCAGCGGCAGCTTCTCCGATGGCTTGAGCAGCACCGTATTCCCTACAGCAGCTGCCGCGAGTGCCGGAATGAGCGTCAATTGAAGCGGGAAATTCCACGGGGCAATGATAGCCGCCACGCCGCAAGGCTCATATGTAATGTGCGAGGAGGAGCCTGCGAGCCACAGCGGGGTGCGAACGCGGCGGGAACGCAGCAGCTTGGTCGTATTTTTTTCATAATAAGAAATAGCTTGAATGACCGTCAGCAAATCCGTCGTCAGCGCATCCATCGGGGTCTTGCCTGCCTCTTGGCCAAGCAGCGCAATCCACTCGTCCAAATCGCGAACGAGCAGCTGCCGCACCGAGCGGATATGCTGAATTCTATCCCGCACAGGAAGCGCCCTCCAGCTCGGAGCTGCTGCGCGGGCAGCAAACATTTCTTGCATCATTTAATCCCCCCAGCAAGGGCCGCCTTTATACGATTGGCAAAATGATCCTAGCAGGTTTTAATTCGCCAATAATGGGCAACACCTTAAATACAGGACCTACAGGAATGTAACTGCTAGATTTGAAGCTAGCTAACTATTAATTAACCCTAAGGTATATTATAAAACATCTTTTTCGTTTATATAACCAAGTTTTTAAAAATATCCATTTGGCTTTAGTAAACAGGGAGGCGGAAACGAGCGATGAGTAAAAAAATCGTAGTAATTGGCGGAGGCTTGGGCGGCCTATCCGCTGCCATCAGGCTAACGGTTGACGGCAATCATGTCACCGTCCTGGAACAGCAGGAACGTGCAGGCGGCAAGCTGAATATCCGCTCGGGCAAAGGTTTTTCCTTTGATACGGGCCCGTCGATTTTGACGATGCCCTGGGTGCTGGAGCAGCTGTTTGCTAGTGCGGGCAGACGTCTGGAGGACTATATGACGCTGGAACGGGTGGAGCCGCAGTGGCGGACTTTTTTCGAGGATGGATCGCAGCTTGACGTGACTGGCGATCTGCCAATGATGCTGGAGCAGCTTAGCAGCGTAGCGCGAGAGGATGCCAAGGGCTTTCTGGCCTATTTGCAATACTGCCAGCAAATGTATGAGCTCAGCATGAAGAGCGTCTATGGAAAAAGCCTCAGCGGCCTGCAGGACTTGCGGGGGCAGCATAGCATGAAGGAACTGCTGGCGATGGACCCGCTTCGCACGATGCATCAGAGCACGAGCCGCTTTTTCAAAGACAAGCGCTTGCGCCAGCTGTTTGATTTTTTCATTATGTATATTGGTTCATCGCCTTATGCAGCCCCAGCCGTGCTTTCTCAGCTCATCCATGTGCAGCTTGGACTCGGCATTTATTACGTCAAGGGCGGCATGTATAATATTGCGCTGGGCATGCTGAAGCTGCTGGGCGAGCTTAGCGTGGAGGTGCGGACGAATGCGCCTGTCGCAGCAATCAATACGCTGGGCAAGGCAGCAACGGGCGTTACACTTGCAGATGGCACGGTGCTTGCCGCCGATCTCGTCGTCTCCAATTTGGAGGCGATTCCGACCCATCGCAAGCTGCTCGGCCACCATCCGGGAGCTGCCGCAGCGACAGGCGGCATGAGAAAATATGCTCCAACCGTATCCGGCCTCGTGCTGCTGCTTGGCATCGATAAAACCTATGACCAGCTGCGCCATCACAACTTCCTGTTCTCGCGCAATCCAGAGCGGGAGTTCCAGGATGTGTTCGTCTCCGGCATCCCTTCGCCTGATCCGACCGTCTATATTGGGGTGTCCAGCATTTCCGACTCGACACAGGCGCCTGAGGGACAGCAAAATTTATTCGTGCTCACCCATGTTCCCCCGCTTAAGCCAGGCGAGGATTGGGAGATTTACAAAGAGACGTACCGCGAGCTTGTGCTGGATAAGCTGGAGCGAATGGGACTGGATGACCTGCGCTCGCACATTACGTTCGAATACAACTTTACGCCTAATGATTTGGAGCAGCTTTATGGCGCCAACGGTGGTTCAATCTACGGCGTTGTCACCGACCGCAAGCTGAACGGCGGCTTCAAAATTCCGAGCAAAAGCGAGCTGCTGGACAATTTGTATTTCGTCGTCGGCTCCACTCATCCCGGCAGCGGTGTGCCGATGGTTACGTTGTCGGGCCAGCTTACAGCTGACCTTATTAAAGAGCGGGCGGATAGCCGCTCTGGGGGCAGGACAACAGCTGGGTAGCCATTTTAAAATGACCGCTGTAAAATGGGAAAGAAGGTATCTCCCCCTAGCGCAAGCTTTGGGGAAGATACCTTCTTTTTTTCGAAATGAAAGGGTCATCATCTGTTAATTATTTTTACCGCCATCCATTGGCAATCGATTAAGCTGAAACGCTTAATTACTTTTGAGCTGCTCCGTTCACTTGTGTTCAGTTGTTTTCCCCAGCAGCAGCAGTCAGGCTATCGACAATAATCGGCAGCATGGCTTCCAGTGTGATAGGATCGTTAAAGGCTGCAGAATCCTTGTCGAGATAAAACACCCGATTATTTTTAATTGCAGGAAGCCCCTTCCACAAATCGCTATCATACATAGGGCTTGTATCAGCGGTTCCGGTCGCATCCGGTGATGTAAAGATATAGTCGCCAGCAAACTCAGACAGCTTCTCAAGCGATATTTCCGCCCAACCAAGCTTCAGATCGAATGCTGGAGGGGCCTGCAGCCCGAATTCATCATATAAAATTTCTGTTCCCCTGCCATAGCCTTCACCATAGACATACACACTTTTATCATACTGGCTGAGGACAGATACGGTTTGGTCACCGACTGCCTTTATAACCTGTGGTTTATATTCGGCAATTTTTTGTTCCCAAGCATCGACCCATTGTTGGGCTTTATCGATACGATTCGTTAATTTACCGAATTCAAGCAATTGCTCTTTATAGTTTTTCTTACCGTATTCTATCGTTACGACTGGCGCGATTTTACTCATGTCTTCCAGTTTATCTGTACCTTTAATAGCAATGATAAGATCTGGATTTAAGGTGATAATCTTTTCAACATCAAAAGCAGCCGGAGATCCAATATCCTCTACATCGTCGATCTGTCCTTTATAATAAGGATTTCCCATCGTCATTGTTGGCGCTCCAACCGGATTAATGCCAAGCGCCATGAAATATCCAACGTAGGCATGGGTCAAAACAACTATTCTTTGCGGGTTTCGGGGGATATCGACCTCGCCATCTGCACCTGTGTACGTTACCGTTGCTGAAGCTGTCGAGTTCTGATTTGTGTCCACCTGTCCATTGTTACCACTAACTGCTGCGCTCGAGGCTGAACCAGAATTTGCAACAGAGTTGGTACTGTTCACTGACCCTGAGCATGCGCTTAGAAGTAGAGTAAAACTAAGCAGCAAAGTTAAGGCGGTTGATTGTTTTCTGTTTCTGATCAATTCAAAAGCTCCCTTGTTTGTATATTGATAATGGTTATCACTGCGCTTATTAATATACCGTTTAAGCTTATGAGGAACAATGGATGATTTAAGCATGAGGGATGGATTATGCTGCTTAGTATTCAAATCAAGATAGGTTTGACGATAGTGAACAGGAGATTGTCCGGTTTGTTTTTTGAAGATGCGGCTAAAATAATACACATCCGTATAGCCGATGTTTAAGGCTATTTCTTGCAGCGTTGCTTCTGTACTTTCAAGCAGGCTTTTGGCTCTGGTAATCCGCAAGCGAATCATATATTCAATGGGGCTGCATGCCGTGCGCTGCTTGAACATTCGCGATAAATGGCTGGGACTGCAATCCAGCATCGATGCCAGCAATTCCATCGTCAACGGCTCAGTATAATGGTCATGCAAATATTTTAGCAATTGCTCAGCCGGGTCTGCCCGAATGATTCGAACATCCTGTTCGCGCAGTTGGCTTACAAGCTCATATACGAATTGATAAAACAATGTCCTTGCATGCAGCAGCTCAAGATCACCGGGCGTCAGCCACTCTTGGGCCGTTCGCTCCAGCTTCTCATACAACGACAATGGATACAAAGGAGCATAACCATATTGAATCTGCAAAGGATTTCCTGCGGTCATGATACTGCGAATTTCAGGGTTTGCCTGTGGCGGAAACCAGGCTTTGTACAATATAAGATAATATTCGAACCGCCCTTCCTTTGGCTGTATGTTCAGGCACATTCCTTTGCCGCCATGCAGCACAAACATGCCGCTCACGGCATAATCCACATCATCAAGCGTAATTTGTGCTGAACCGCGAATAGCAAAAAGAAACCCGTTGGCAGGCAGCAGATATGACCTAAGCTCACCGTCACTGGTTATATTTATATGTCTGACATCCATCAGCTTAACTGAAGCAGACGTCCAAATTAACATATGTTCGTTTAATTTCACTCCGTCACCACCCGTTGCTGTTACGTCGATGATTTTTCGACTTCTCCCTATATACTACTGATAACGATTCTTATGTGCAATGATATTAATGAGAGTCCACTAGCGTCCGCCAAAAACAATAGCGCCTCCTACCCATGCTGCCCCCTAGCCAGAGATATTCTCTTTTTCGTTCACCTTGGATCGTCAAGCTATACAAGCATTAAACGAATATACAAAAAGGCATTTCCCTAGAGAAAGCTTCTGGGGAGATACCTTTTTTTCAGGAGGAATTTATTTTACTTGCTCTGCTAAATTTCCGATTTGAGCGATACATTCCTATGGCTAAACGACAGAAGGCTATGCGGGGTGTTACAATAGCAAAATCGACAACTAGCGGAGGAATGCAACTTTGAACGTCACCGATCTATCTGCCTATGCACAATCTTATTTGCAGCAAATTAAGATGGAACGCAATTTAACCGACAAAACGATAAAGGCCTATTATTATGATCTAAGCGACCTCATTAAATGGATTAGCGATTCCGCCCAAGGCGATATCGAGCCCCAGCATGTCAATTCGTATTTCCAATCGTTGCAGGCTAAGCAAATGAAAGAAACGAGCATTAAACGTAAGCATTTTACCATAAAAGCTTTTATCAAATATTTGACTACACAAGGTGTTGTCTTTGAATTACCTAGTGCCATTGGCAGATCCAGCTTCAAGCTTTCAAAGCGGATTCCCAAAACTTTAACGATAGCAGATGTGACTACCTTACTACAAACGACAGAGAAAGAAATGCTAAATCCACGCACTAATTATCGCAAAATTATGAGCAGCCGCAATTCCGCCATTATAGAGCTCCTATTTGCCACAGGAATACGCATTGGGGAGCTAGTTGGCATTCAGCTTGAGGATCTTAATCTTCAAGAGCAAACGCTGCTGATTTACGGCAAAGGCCGAAAAGAACGCCTGCTCTACATAGCAAGCCATGAGGTGATTCATAAGCTGGAGCGCTGGCTATCGCTTCGGTCACAGCTGGAACCTAAAGCAAAAGCTTTTTTCATTAACAAATACGGCAATGCTTTATCCATCTATGCGATTGAGGATATTTTTTATAAGTACAGGGATATAGCGAAAATCAATGAAAAAGCAACACCGCATTACTTGCGTCATACGTTTGCTACTCACTTGCTCAATAACGGCGCCGATTTGCGCTCCGTCCAAGAAATACTCGGCCATTCCAGCGTCAGCACCACCGAAATCTACACCGAAGTGTCCATCGAACGTAAAAAACAAGTTCTAACTAAATATAACCCTCGAAATAGCCTTGAAATCTGAGAAAAAACCTCCTAATAACTATAAATTATTTGGAGGTTTTGTTGTGTTTCAAATCGAACTAGTTTGTGATTTTAGAGAATCATTTCCTTCGAAATTCGTTGATGGTGTAGAAGTTTTTAATGATCATCCAAAAAAAGACAGTGTACTTGAAATACTTGATGCCATTAATGAGATAGGGTACCCTTGTAATATTTTCGGTGGAGTTCCTGAACTACTAAAAGCTAGTCAAAACAATAATCGTTATGAAGATAAAATATTTATTAATCTTTCTGATGGACTCAATCAATCCTACAGTCGAGTTCAGGTACCCATGTTGTGTGAGATCCTAAAAGTAAAATATAGTGGTTCTCCTCCCTTTGTAGCAGCCCTTATGAACAATAAACATTACTCAAAGCTTGCATTAAATGAGCTTGATGTCCTTATTCCAGCCGGTTTTCTCATAAATAAACATACCCAATTGAAGGCTGAGCTTTTTAAGCGCTTGAATTTTCCAATTATAGTAAAACCTAATACAGAAGGTTCCTCTCTAGGCATCACTTTAAAAAGTGTTTGCGATACTATTGAAGAAGCGCACTTGCAAATCGAAAATTTGTTAGCAGAATTTGAAGAGGTTCTTATAGAAGAATATATTGCCGGATATGACGTTACTAATCTAGTTATAGGTAATAAAAATGATATCAAATTAAATGAAGTTATTGTCATTCAATCACATCAGGGACTTATTAATTATAGAGAAGTATTTGGAATATATGAAAAAGCTAATAAGCTGTCCACACGCTTAATTGGAGAGGAAGTATTTTCTTCTGAACAAGTCACAAAAATTCAATTAACGTCTGAAAAAATTGCTGCACATATTGGTGCTATAGATATTTGTAGAATTGATTATCGTGTTACAGATTCAGGTGATATATACTTCCTAGAAATTAATTCAGTTCCAAGGATTAGTACAAGCAGTGAAGTTGGTTTTATTTGCAGTAAAAGAAACATTTCCTTTAAAGATGTCTTACAATATTATATAGAATCAGTTTTAAGCAGGTTCTAAAAACTTCAATCATGTGTAAATGTAATAAACCAAGGTTCAAAAATAGCTTCTGCACAATATGTACCCCCAGTTTCACTGGTAGTGTTTATACCAGCAAAGTGGGGGGACAATTCTTTAATGAGTTGATTCGCTCTATAAGCTGTAGACGTGTTTTTCGCATATGCGTAACCCATTTCAATACATTCCTTAGCCAGATCAATTTTGCCTAACTGTTTATTTATAATCGCCAAGTTTATGCATATCTTTCTTATGATAGTAGAATCTATAACATTTCCTGATTTGATTATTTCATAGAGCTTATCGGTCTCTGTCCCAGCCTTTTCATATTCTTTCTCTTGGCTGTAACAAACAGCTAAATGAGTTTTTATAGTCAACTCGGCGTACCTTGAATTGTTCCAGAATTTTGCTTTGTTCAAATACTTAATTGCTTCAGCATATTTTCCTTTTACCATTGAGCAAATAGCAAGATTGTTTAACGGGTATGATATTTCGTGAATTTTGATTGGCGAAAGCAACTCAATTGACTTGTTAAAAGCATCACAAGCTTCCTTAGATTTGTTTTGTTTGAACCATTCAAAACCCTTATTGTTTTGTATAAATGCTTTCTCAACGCTATCTTGATTAAGTTCAGCAATCTTCTCAGCAGCCTCTAAAAAATCAATAGCTTTATTGCCGCTATAGAAGTTTATACATGTTCTTAATAAATAACCAGTTGCTCTACTCTGCATACGCTCTTCTGTTAAGTTTAATGCTATGTCATTAAATATTTTCAAGGCGCCTTCCCGACCATCGGGCGTCTCTAGTAATGCTAGTTGCTTCATGTTTAGTGACATGATTTCCTTTTCTTGTTCCCCTTCAGCATTATTTAAAGCTTGCTGAAAATAATTAATTGCTACTTGTTTATTCATCAGCATGTTTTCAGTCTTTCCATAAAAATAATAATAATTGTAACGAAGTTTTATTTCTAGAGATTCTGCATCTATGAAATTAAATATATCTTTTGCATCAGCATATTTACCATTTTCATAATAACAAGTAGCAATTTCAAGTAAGTTCTCACTCGTAAAGTTTCTAAAATGGGCTTTTAGTCTGTCAAATATTAATATAGCATCGTTAAACTGGTTATTTTGAAACCTGCTTAAACCATAATTAAGATTTATCTCCTCCCAATTGCTTACTTCGCCCCTAAATGCATGCCATGCAATTAGATAGCTAATATCGTCATTCGATAAATTATTTTCCGTCAAAAATACAACATTCGTTTCTAAGAAATTATATAAATGGAAATTTACTAGAGGTTGGTAAATAGGACTCTCTAATCGCATTATCAATGCTCGATAAATTAAATCATGTTCTATTCGCACTTTTTTCACATTATTTTCAATTGAGATATTAATAATTTTAGTGTTGCTTAATTTTTCTAAAGACATCAAAAAATCTATATGTGTTATTTCACTCATTTTAAACAGTTTTTCGTTCAGAAAGCGTGTAATTTCCTCTAACACGTTAGTATTAATTATTTTTCCAAACCCAAGAATCCCTCTTAAGATCATCTTTTCTACTTCTGATAGCTTATCTACATCAAGAGATGTAGTTTTCTTTGATATAATTTCTTTGAATTTTTCAGCTACAATTCTTGCATTATTTTTCTCTACGGACCCTGTAATGCCGTCATGATAATATAAGTTGCGTAGTGTTGACCGTAATTTTTCCGGTGAACCTTCACATGCAGAAAAAAGAGCGGATAGATCTTCATCATCAGTATGATTTAAATCAAAAATATGAAGCAGTATCTCATTAAAATATTCTTGATTAGTGAACGGATTTATTTTTAAATGTTCAAGTTTAATTTTCTCAATAAGTATTTTGGAAATATCAGTTCTTTCATTGAATTTTTCGTTTGTTGTGGTGAGCAGGAAGCAAATTTTAGAATTACCTATGTATGAACCAAGCAATTCTGAAATAATTTCTAATGACTTACTATCACAATTCGTAAAGTTATCAATGTATATAATCATGTTTCCATCAGAGAGGATATGATTAATATAATTTTGTATTACTATAAATCCTGATTGATGTTTTTGTTTTTCGCTTTCAACAAATGCAATAGTTTTATCAAAAACAAAATTCAACAAACCATCTATATCTACTTCTATTCCTTTTGTTTTAAAAAATATACTAATAACATTTTTTGTAATATCAAGGGCGGAAGTGTAATTGTTTTTGATAAAATCCTTAAAGGACATCTTTGTGCTCTCTTGGAGTAAACTTAATAATTGTTTAAGACAGTTAATATTTTGGTCTGCACTAGACAGATCAAGCCGAATTATTTTTTGATTCGATACTTTTTTTAAAGTATGTTCAATCAAATAGGATTTTCCTACTCCGCTAGGTCCAGAAAGCCACATTACATTTGAGGATAATTCATGATTATAAAAAGATTTTAGTTTTTCTTGTTCTAATTTTCTATTTACAAATTTAAAATTGAAAAACTTTGTGTTATCCAAATAAACACCCCTTAAACAATGTTTTCAAAACTCAAAACCTCCAAATAATTTATAGTTATTAGGAGGTAATCAGCCCGACTGCCTCCTCCTTCTCAACCTGTTAAAGTTAAAAGTAGTGAATTCGGCCTAACTACACCCCATATGTTACAACTAACGACAAAATTTACTCTTTATTCCTAGATTATAAGTCACATTTCTTCAATTGTTTGTCGTTTTATGTCGTATCATAAAAATATTCCTTATGTACGTAATCTGCTATTTCCACTCCTTCTCAACCTATCTCATTCTTCTTCGAAAAAACTCATCCAAACTAATAGTTTTCTCAAAACAGCACAAAAAGGCCCTTATGCCTCAACACTACAGGCAATAAGGGCCTTCCTTCTAATCTTTTTGAATCCTAATGTCTGATTTGTTACAGCTTAAACCCAACCGTCACAATCTCACAAGGACCAACCGCCAAGGCTGCCCCCTGCTCTGCGCTCACTTCAATCGCTTCCCCTACGCGCTCCAGCACATCGCTCTTATAAAGCTGCTTGAACGCATCAGCATTGCCGCCGCCAAAGCCCGTATCCGACAAGCTCAGCTCTGCCGCCTGCTGCTTCATATTAAACCAGCGCAGCACAGCATCGCCGGACTGCTGGCTTACTTTCAGCGAGGAGAATGCCACGCCTTCGCCTTCCCAAGCAAGCAATCCGCCAACTGGTGCAAGTACGCCTGCATGAACCGCTGTCTGGCTTACCGTCCAAGGCACTTGGAACTGGTACGCCTGCGCATAAGCACCTGATGAAGCGCCATCGCCGTTATGCGGAATGATCGACAAACGGAAGCTTTGCTCGCCTAGGCACTGTGCTTCTGGTGTAGGGAATACGCCCCAGTCGCCAAGCTCGGATACCGAACGAAGCAGCGTAACTGCAATCGTATTGCGGCCATCGCGCAGCACTTCGTATTCGTTCAAGCCAAGGTTCGCTACAACAAGTCCGCCCTGCTCGCCGCTCACATCAACAAAAGCTTGCTGATGCTGCGTATTGCTCGGATTTTCCCATTCTGCCGAAGGCTCATTGTCACGCACAGCTACTTCAAAAATCGAGTCCACATGATGAACCGCTGTCTCTACATCCGTCGGGAACAATACGCGCACGCGATGATCCTTCGCCTGATTATTGAACGAAGCTTGTAAGTCTAGGCTTCTGGAGCTGCTGGAAAGCGCAATAACCGTCTTAATCGTCAACGGTACCATGTCCGCAACACGCTGTGCTTTGCGCTCAGGGTAATAAACAGCTTCCTGCTTCTCAATTTCAAACGTTTCATCGGCAGAAGCCGGAACCGCCCATTCATGTACAATTTCATAAGCTGTACGGTAAGCACTTTGCTCCACCAGACGAATCGCTGCTTTCACGCCTTGCGTCGTAATCGCCTGCTCGCCATCCGGCTGCTTGTACATATATTCATTGCCGATATCGCCTGTGTTCTCATAGACGCCAAGACCGCGATACACTTGACCGCTCTGCTTGTCCGTCAAATCGAACGAACCATCTTCACCGATGGCGACATGCAGCCATTCATTTTCCAGCACGGCCGAATCCGCACTCTGAGCCGCTGCAACCGCAGTCGCTTCGCTCGCTGGCGCTGCATCAGCTCCAGCGCCATTGCGCACCCATGCGTAAGACGACAGTCCAAGCGCCGGCACGTTCACCGCATCAAACGTCAGCTTAACTCGGCGGCACATATAAGGCTGGCGGAATTTGTCATCCGGCAAATCATAGCCAAATTGCAGCCCCAAATCCTGCACAAAGCAAGCAACTGCTGCGCCGTTATGGTCTACAAGAACTCTGCCTGAAATATCTACGGCATTCATCCGGCGGTTAACCTCTGGAAGCGGCAAGCCTTCACGGAAATACAGACGTTCAACATCAAGCTCAATTTCAACAACACCGCTGCGATCCCAGCCTGTCGTATTATAAACAACGAACGGCAGCGCAGCTTCGCCATAAGAAGCGAATACCGATGTATCCACCGCTTCGGCAATTGCCTGCGTACTATCCGCAACAATCGTTTCAGCAACATGGCGGCTCTTGTCAAAACGAGTGACCATCTCGCGGTGAACCTCATCCACACTGCAGCCGCAAATGCTGTCATGCGGATGGTTTTGCATTAGCGTTTTCCACGCATACGTAAACAGATGATGCGGGTATTCCTGTCCAAGCTTGTGCGCAATCGTCGCAAGCGGCTCCGCTACCTTTTCGAGCATCGCTTGGCCAAGCTGATTCATTTGCTTCAAATAAACACGAGCCGAAGCCGTGTTCACAAGCGTAGACCAGCCATCCGTACGTTGGCTGCGCAGCTCGCCCTTCACGACCGAAAGCTCGCGATCTAGACCGCTGTTTACCGCTGCCAAATAATCTTCAAAGTTGGAGTGGATAAAATCCGTATCCGGGTACAGCTTTCTTGCGGTCGCCAGCGCCGCGGAAAGATCCTGTTGAATAGGCTGATGATCACAGCCGTTCATGAACAGCAGCTCGCCAGTAGCCGCATACTTCTCGGCTTCCTCCAGCTTTTTGTCCCAATAGATTTTCGCCTCTTGCTCGTCTACCGGAACCTCCATGCCGTTGCAATACCAGTTGGCAAAAAGAATGCCCAATACGCGCGAGCCGTCAGGACCTTCCCATTGCAGCTCGGAGAATGAGGACTCATAGCCCGTATCCGCTACTGTATTGTTAAAGCCCGTTGGCTTCACGCCTCTGCCAAATACCGCATTATCAATGCCTGCTTGACGCAAAATTTGCGGCGCCTGGCCGATGTTGCCGAAGGTATCCGGGAAATAGCCGACCTTCGCAATGATGCCGTAACGGCTCGCATCCTGATGGCCGAGCTGCAAATTGCGCAAGTTCGCTTCGCTGCTCGTCAGGAAGGCATCCTGCAAAATGTACCAAGGGCCGATCGGAATACGTCCTTCTTTAATATATTTTTCAAGGCGTTCCCGATTTTCCGGGCGTACCTGCAAATAATCTTCGAGAATGATCGTCTGGCCGTCCAAATAAAAGCTTTTGAAATCGGGGTCCGTATCCAGCGTATGAAGCAGCGTATCCATCAGTTTAACGAGGAGCACATGATGCTTCTCATACGGCAAATACCATTCGCGATCCCAATGTGTGTGGGAAATAATGTGGGCCTTTCTTTTAGAAGCCATTACTGCGCACCTCTTCTTTCTTCATGTTGATCGGGCAGCGAAACCGCTACCTCTACTTGATGCGGGCG
The DNA here is from genome assembly GCF_001422685.1 of Paenibacillus sp. Leaf72. Lineage (NCBI taxonomy): Bacteria > Bacillati > Bacillota > Bacilli > Caryophanales > Paenibacillaceae > Paenibacillus > Paenibacillus sp. Leaf72. The sequence goes on from NZ_LMLV01000033.1 coordinate 130,130, forward strand.
ATAGACGGCGAGCAGCTTACCGCTTGCATCCGTTGCGAACAGCACAGAGCGTTCCTTTTCCAGTGAAAAAGCGTACCGCCCCTCCGTCGCCGGGTCTTGCACTTCAATCCTCGCATCGAATCCAGATTCGGATACGAATACGAATAGCGCGCCGCTCTTAAATGTAAGCTTGCGCCCATAAACGCCAGGCAGCTGGCCGCCTTGCAGCCAATTCAGCTCCTGCTCGCAGCCTGCCGAGTCAAGCGCATAGCGATACAGCTCCTTAATCGGCTCCGTTCGCTCGTTCAGCTCCAGCGGCAGCGGACTCCATAACAAGCGTCCCTTGCCTACGGCCAGCTCAACCAGTTGGTCGCCATCATTTGCTGCTCGATGAACAGCGGAAGCATCACCGGCAGCCGCTTCACTCGAAGCAGCACTGCTAATCGGAACCTCTTTCCATACTTCGGCTATCCGGCGATTGCCATATGAAACAGGAAAAGTGGCTTCGCCAATACGCAGCTGTTCCTCGCGCTGCACATTGCGCAGCTCCGCCCTGCCAAGCAGCCCAGAGCAGCGATCGCTCGCTTTCCAGTAAGCGTCCAAGCTTATTGGTCCCATCCATAATAACGTAACGCCCGCTCGCTCTACAAGTGCAATAAGGCGACCAAATGCGGCATCCTCCAAGTTATGCGCACTCGGCACAATGAGCAGCTTCGGCGGATTCGCCTCCAGCTCCTGCAGATGATATTCCGAAGCGCCGCGGAATGGCGTATTCAGCTCATAAGCAAGGACCCGCGTCGCGCGCGTTGTCGCATCAAACGCCAGCTTCCGATTGGAGAAGTCGTTGGAATACGGGAACAATACCGCCGTATCCTCCAGCTGGCGATCCACGAATAAATCTCGAATTTGCTCCATAAAGCTGCCAAAATCATACGATACATCCGCTTCCGGCTTTTCCGTTCCATCCGCCCGCAGCGCGCCGATATGCGATTCATTGGCATTGTCCATATAGAAGTTCGTATTCCAAATCCACTGTACGGCCCCAGCGCCGCCTGTCGCAAAAGCATACGCATATTTGCGCTCCAGCAGGCTGTGAAGCTCAGCTTCCGAACGCTTCGCTCTGCCATCTGGCGTCTCCACATACATAATGCCGGTTTCCTGCACCACATTCGGTTTGTTCGCTGTTTTTGCAAACAAGCTGTCCCACACGAGATTGTCGTTGAGCCACCAGGAGTGAACTGTCGTATAATCAGCGGCTTCCTCGTAGAAAAATGGCGAAGGACGCTGTGCGCCAAGCGCCTCATCCTGGCCGACCGTTACCATATGGTTCGGACATTCGTCTTTGATCGCCTCATACAATTGCTTCGCCCAGCGATTGTGCATGTCCATCGAGAACAGCACATAATCGAGCCAGCGCGTGCCATTTTTCCCTTGGTGCATGTCCTGCACATCGAAGTTGATTTCTTCCGGCTCCGGCGGCACAGCCGCTTCATAGCTAGGCAGCTGCTCCGGGGACATATTCCACTGCTCTTGGAGCCGTGCAAGCGATCCATGACGCTTTTTCAGCCAAGCGGTATAAGCCTTCTGTTCAAAAGGGTCGCGCGCTGAACGAGGTCCATTCGAGAAAATGCGCGGCGGATCAAACATCGATGGCTCATTGATCAAATCCCAGTCGACATTCATCGTCTGCTTGTGGCGGGAAACGATAGCGCGCACGAAGCGCTTCTGCGCCTCGACGCTGCGCGGATCGAGATAAGGGTTTAACCCTTCCCACGTTTCCGGCGTAAAGGAGAAGAAGGTAAAGGTTACCTGCAAGTCATGACATTTTGCCGTCAGCAGAAAAGCATCAATTGAACGCAGTGCCTCTTCTGACGCATGGCCATCCACCTGCATCACATTGCGGTACGCGGTCCAAATGCCCGTGCGAATCCAGTTGATGCCCGCTTTGCGCATTTGCGCCATGTCGCGGTCCCATACCGAAGCATTCGGTAGAAACAGAAATTTCCGCGCCACGTCCGACGTCATATACGTCATGCCGACTACAGGCAGCGGACGCCCATCCTTCTGAAAATAATCCCGTCCGCTCGTCACCGGGCTTCCCTGAGCGAGCAGCTTCTGGTCAAAGCCCCAGAAGCCTTGGCGCAAAATCCGCACCTCGCCCAAAGTCGATTCTGCTCGGCATACAACCCTATAGTAGCCGCTTTGCAGCTCAAGCGGCACGGGCAGCCTTAAAATCTGCTGCTGCTTGCCCGCCTTCTGCTGCAAGCGGTATGCCCATTTCTGCTGCGAGTTTTCATGCTCGACCGTTATAGCAAAATCCCACTCCGCGGCTGGGTACAAGTCATTCTGGCCAACTCTAGCCGTTCGCCGCCCTAGAGCAGCCTCATTTTCAGCTGACTGGAGCTTTGTCTCCTCATATGCCGAAACCTCACCACACTCAAGCTCGCGGCGAAGCTGCTGCACCTGCAGCGTCAGCATCGCTCGTTCGCCCGGCTCGAAAGAAGCATAGTTCGGCTTCAGCCACAGCTCCGTTACGCCAGCGGCGCAAAAAGCGGCCCAGCGTCCAAGCTCGACTGCTCCGCCTTCCAGCCAGAACGCATTCGTCAGCGGCTGGTTAATGAACAGCCAGCGTGCGCCTGCGAAAGCTCCCTTCGTGTTCTCCCACAGCACGACAGGCGCTGCTACCTCGCGCCCTGTGGCGGAAATGCCTTTCAGCAGCGGATAAATATGCGCGTCCATTGGCCCGGCAGAGCCCATTTGATGCGGCAAATCGCTGCTTTTCGTTACATGCGGCACCAGATTCCAAGTTGGCGTCACGCTAAACAGCGCTTCCTTGCCTGCGAGCAGCGGAAGATCCTCCGCTGCTGCAAGCGCAGCTATCGGAGCAGCGGCCACTGGCAGCATTTCATGAATATGAAGCTCGCGGTGATAGGCTGTCTGCTCCGACTCTACCTGCCACTCGCCTGCCTCGCTGCGGCGAACGGGGCGCTTAAACGGCGCGCCGCCCAAGCTGATCAAGCTGCCGCCGCGCCGCAAATAGCCGATAATCGCGCTCCATGCTTGTTTTGGAAAATAAGGGGCATGCATATTAATGAAGCAGCCTTCTTTCGCAGTATCAAGCGCATCCGCAAGCTCGTCTGCCCGGACAACGCGGCCTGCTCCTGCGAGCAGACCATCTAATTGGGCAGAAGGTTCCGAGGCTATCGGAAAGGTCGGATCATAAAAAATGATGGCATGGTGCTTGCTCATAGCAGTCCATCCTTCATCGCCCGATAAACGAGCTGCGAGAACAAGCTGTTCGACCAAGCGAACCATTTCCGGGTGAAGATGGCTGGATCGTCCGAATGGAAGCCTTCATGCATAAAGCCGGTATCGGCATCAGTTGCTTCCAGCATGGCGATCATGGCCAGCTTTTCCTCGTCGTTATCCGCAGTAATGCCCTGCATCGAAAGCGCCATATGCCAAATATAGCCTGGCGGCGTATGCGGGCTTCCGATGCCTTTGGCGATTTTTCCTTCATAATAAAAAGGATTTTCTTTGCTCAGCGCGAATTTGCGCGTGTTTTGGTAAATTGGATCATCAGCGGTCGTGTAGCCCAAATAAGTAATCGAGAGCAAGCCCGGCGTTCCAGCGTCATCCATCAAGCAATAGTTGCCGAAGCCGTCCGTTTCATAAGCATAAATAGGGCCAAACTCCGGGTGACGGTAAATGCCATACAGCTGAATGCCATGCTCGACATCATCTTCAAGCTGCTTGAGCTCCTTCACAAAAGCCATATCGCGGAATACCCACTCGGCCATCTCTCTCATCTGCCGCAGCGTCACAACCGCGAACATGTTCGCCGGAATGTTGTAGTGGAAGTCGCAAGCGTCGTCGCTTGGGCGGAAGCCCGACCAGATCATTCCGGTATAATTGACCGGCATGCCCATTCCGCTATTGCGCAGCGAATCGGTAGGAATGCCATTGTCCCTTACAAAACGGTAAGGGGAAAGCTCGAAGTGGCGCTGCTCGGTTTTCCAAAGCTCCACAATGCGGCGCATCGCTGCCTTAAAGCCGGAGTCAAAAATATCGGTCTGCTCTGTCTCTTTCCAGTACGCATAAGCTAGGCGCATCGAGAAGCAGATCGAATCCAGCTCGAACTTGCGCTCCCATACCCAAGGCGACATGTCCGTCTCATCCGTCGTATTCCAGTGCCAGTCATTGGCCGACTCATTAAAGGCATTCGCATAGGGATCAATTTGAATATTGGCCATATGGCGCTTGATCAAGCCGCTAATGATACGCTGCAGCTCAACATCATTTTTCGCCAGCGGCACATAATGAATGACCTGCTCGACCGAGTCGCGCAGCCACATCGCGGGAATATCTCCCGTAATGATGAAGGTTGTGCCATCATCCATTTTTTTCGTCGTCGTTTCCAGTGTGTTAGGAAAGCAGTTTTTGAACAGCTGAAGCAGCTTCGGGCGGTGCGCCAGCTTCTGCTCTGCTTCTTCCAATACCTGCTGAACCGCTTGCGGCAGAGCAAGCTCTGGCAGCGGGATTTTTGGCAATCTGAATTGTTCCATGGTGGGTGTAGCTCCTTTGACTATTATTTATTCCTTCACAGCGCCTACCGTCAAACCTTGAATGAAATAACGTTGGAAAAACGGATAAGCGAATACGATCGGTCCGGTTGCCAGCACAACCATCGCCATCCGCGATGTATCCTGTGGCATCGATTGCAGAACGCCTACGCTTAGCGATGCGTTTTGTGAGTTTTTCATAATAAACTGCATGCTGTTCTCAATCCGCATCAGCATCGATTGTAGCGGCACCAAATTTGGCGAATCAATGTACAGGAGCGCATTAAACCAGTCATTCCAATAGCCTAGTGTACAGAACAGGCCAATGGTCGCAAGACCTGGCAGCGATAATGGCAGAACAAGGCGGAAGAAAATGCCGAACTCGCCAGCGCCGTCGATTTTGCCTGATTCAATAATCGCATCCGGCACCATCGTCGAGAAAAATGTCCGCAAAATCATAATATAAAAGGCATTAACCGCAAGCGGTAAAATGAGTGCCCACAACGAATCCTTCAGCCCCAGCAGCTGCGTCATGACGATATAAGTAGGTACAAGGCCGCCATTAAACAGCATTGTGAAGAAAGCAAAGAAGGCGAAAAAGTTGCGATACTTAAAGTTGCGCCGCGATATTGCATAAGCGAACAAAGCGGAGCATACGACACCGATAATCGTGCCTACAATTGTAATCGTAATCGTCACGCCATAGGAGCGGAGAAGTTGGTCGCCTGCCTTGAATAAATAGCGGTAAGCTTCCACACTCCATTTCTCCGGAATAATCTGATAGCCATTGCTTGCCAGCGTCGCCTCATCCGTGAAGGAAATAATCGTCACGAACAGGAAAGGAAATACGCATAACAAGGCAAAAATGCCAGCCACGGCATGAAAAATAAAATTCCACGCTGGCGAGAGCTTATGAAAATCACGGCTCTTAATCGTTCCAACAGACACAGCCGTTTCCCCCTTTTGTTTTGGACTTCTGTTCCTAGAAAATTGGTTAAGCAAGGTTGCTGACGTCCATCCTAAAACAATGCGTTGTCTTTATTAAACTTGCGTACAATGCCATTGGATGTAATAACAAGAATGAAGCCGATAATCGACTGGTACAAGCCTGCAGCCGTCGTCATGCCAATTTCTCCCGTCGACTTAAGCCCGCGGTAAACATAAGTGTCGATAACGTTCGTCACGCTGTAGAGCGTACCCGAATCGCGCGGCACTTGGAAAAAGAGGCCAAAATCGGCATAGAAAATTTTCCCGATCGCCAGCAGTGTCAGAATGGTCATAAGCGGCATCAGCATCGGTAGCGTCACATTGCGAATTTGCTGCCATTTGTTGGCCCCATCAATCATTGCCGCTTCATAAAGCGACTTGTCGATTCCCATAATGGCTGCCAAATAAATGACGCTGTTATAGCCGACCGATTTCCATAGGAAGACGACGACAATCATAACCGGCCAATAACCCGGGCTCGAATACCAGTTTACCGGGTCCATGCCCAGCATCTCGGCGATTTGGTTGAACACCCCTCTGTCCAAGCTCAGAAAGCTGTAGACGAAGTAGCCCACGATAACCCACGATAGGAAATAAGGCAAAAACATGCCCGTTTGATAAAGCTTAGCGAGCCGCTTGTTCGTAATTTCGGCAAGCATAATCGCCATCGCTACCGCAATGACAAGGCCCAGTACAATAAACACGACATTGTACAGCACCGTATTGCGGGTAATGATATAGGCGTCATTCGTACTAAACAAAAACTTGAAGTTTTGAAAGCCTACCCATTTGCTCTCGATAATGCTGGACAGAAAGCCGTTACGGCTGTAGCGGTATTCCTTGAAGGCAATAATCATGCCCGCCATCGGCAGGTAGGAAAATAGAATAAACCAGGCTGTAGCTGGAAGCACCATTAGCAGCATAGCGGTATTTTTGTTCATATCCTTGAAAAAACGTCCTATAGCTCCCACTTTCTTCACCTCTTCGCAGTCGGATTAATGAGAGAAGGCATGAAGCGAATACGATCCATTCGCCCCACGCCTTCCGCTTTACTTGCCGTTCGCGGCTCTCCACTCATCAAGCTGGCGCTGCGCTTCCTCAATAATTTTATCCAGGCCTGCCGCTTTAAACTTCTCATTGGCACGCGGCAAATATACTTCAGGGTCAACCGTACCAGTCATTAGAGCTGCCCAGTACTCTTCTTTTACGTTTTGTACGGAAGCAATTTCGGTTGTCACCTTTGATGTATCAAAGTTGAAGCCAAGCAGCGGGGCTACTGTACCCGCATCATTAAATTTCTTGAACTCTTCCCATTTGTTCGTCGGATCTGTCGTATTCAAATACGTAATCATCAGATTGCCGAGCGAGAAGGTTGGCATATCGTAGTTTTTCGACTCGTCCAGATTGTCCATGACGGTGTCGCTCACTTTTTTGTAATGCACGCCTTCAATACCGGAATCGATCATATTGCGCAGGACAGGGTCCGTATTAAGCAGGTTTAGAAACTCCATCGCTTTTTCTGGGTAAGCCGAGTTAGCCGAAATAGCTTGCATCGAGCCCATAACCGACCAGTTGTAAATGAGCGCATCGCTCGCTGGTGTCGATACTACCGGGTAGCCGTAGCTCGCCGACCACAGATTGTCCGCGAACGGCTGCGAAGTGGCACGGTCTGCAAACCATTTGCCCGTCGTTTGCGCATCCGTCATGGAATCCATCGTTGCAGCTTCCGTCGGGATGTAGCCTGCTTTGTAATATTTGTGCATCGTGCCGAGAATTTGCTTCATCTCTGGCGTGTCGAGCACGTTTACGATTTTGTAATCTGTCGTGTCCAGGGCAACCGCCATTGGCAGCTTCTCAATAATGTAGTCGTATTTCACATACGGCATTTGGTTCTTATCTACCGCAAGCGCGTATACGTCTGGTTCATTTTCTTTAATCGTTTTCAGCAGCGGCTCCAGGCTTTCCAGCGTATACACGCCAGACATGTCCAGCTTGTACTTGTCGAGCAGCTGTTTATTGAAGCGCCATACTTCCTGTGCTGGCAATTCTTTATTGGCAGGGATGCCATAATTGTGGCCATCTACCTTTGAGCCTTCTAGGAAAGCTGGGTCCAATGCGCTAACGATGCCTTGGCCTTTTTCCTTGAGCAAATCGTCGATTTGCAGGAATGCGCCTTTTCTCGCATTTTGCACATAATCGAATGCCCATGACGCTGTGAACATAATGTCAACCGGATCGCCGGACGCTGTCATGACTTGCAGCTTCTGAGCGTAATCGCCCCAGTCCACCATGTTCATTTTAATTGTAACGCCAATTTTCTCAGCCGTGTATTTGCTCACCTCGGCCATAACTTTATCTACATCTTTTTGCGGCGTACCAATGGTGTACCAGATAAGTTCAACCGGTTTTTCAGCTGTTCCCTCTTCACCGCTGCTTTCATTTTTACTTCCGCAAGCGCCAAGCACAAGCGATGCAACCATCAGCAAGGCAAGCAGCGGCATAAATCTTTTTCTCTTGTTACTCATTTTGTTTCCTCCCCAATCTATGTTCTGTACTCTATGTTTTAAATTAACGGATGCGGCTATTTTCATATAGACCACAAACTAAAGGTATGATGTACAAATTAAAGAAAAAAACTACTCCATCTAGCGATTAGAGTAGTCCTTTGTATTCCGTCGGGGAAATTCCGACGTATTTCTTAAATTGTTTGTAGAAATAGCCTGTCTCCCAATAACCGACGGTTGCTGCAATTTCCTGCACCTTGAGCTGCGTCTCCTTCAGCAGCTGCTGGGCTTTGCCAATACGGTATTTATTAATATATTCGGTGAACGTTTCATTCGTCTCCTTCTGGAACAGATGTCCGAGGTAAACCGGATGAATATTATATTGCTGGCTCAGCAGCTTAAGCGACAACGGCTGGGCGTAATGCTCATGCACCTCGCTCAGCACCAGTTGAATGACCGGGCTTTTCACATCCTTCAGCAGCGATTCCACCGTCAAAGTCGCCGCTTCCTTCACAACCGCCATCAGTCCGTCAATCGAAGGAAGCTGCATAATTTTCGTAAAGCCCGCCTCATAAAGCTCCGGCTGATCAGCTTGCTTGATTTCCTTGAGCTCCATCTTGAAGCGGATCATCAGCTCAATTGCCATGCTTTGCATAAAAGCAGGGGTAATGCCATCCCTAACGTGGCAGCGTTCGAATTCGGCCTCAATGGCTTCATGCAGCTTCTCTACATCCCTTGCCTTAATCAGCTTCGCAAAGGTTGGCCAATCGAGCGGTGCAGCGGCCTCATTCACCGTCCCTGGCGGTCCTGCCTGCACAAGCAAATCGTAATCCAATATTTCAGGGTCATCATATAGCAGAAAATATTCCTGCGCTTTCTTCGCATTCGCATAGCTGCGCGGTGCTTCTTCCCCCATCGGTTCAGCGCTGCCGATGGAGAGGCGCATGGCGCTTTGCGCCAGCTTCGGCTGCATGCCGCGCAGCTTCTCTATCGCCTCGCGCTTGCCCGCCTCTGGCTCATCGAGCATAAATACGATGACCAGATCGCCATCGATATCGACAAACGGCAGCATCGATGGGTCTTGCACAGCCAATCGCTCAGCCGCTTCATAGGCTGGCGAGCCTGTCTCCTCCGTCCGTACTACAGCGGTTACCACATAGGGCCGGTCGAGACTGAGCTGCAATAACTCCATTCTCTCCTGCAGCTCACTGGGCGCAATGCGTCCCGTCAACCAGCGATACAATATATTATCGCGCAAAATACGAATATCGTATTCGCTGAACAACCGATCCGCCTTGCTTGCATTCAGCTTGTCAATCGTGCCCGCGAGCGTTTCCTGCAGCTCGTCGAGATTAATTGGCTTGAGCAAATAGTTTTCAACGCCAAGCTTGAGACCCTCTTTTATATAATCGAATTCGTTATAACCGCTTAATATAATAACTTTAAGATCCGGGCGAAATTTACGCGCTTCCCGAATGAGAGCGAGGCCATCCATCGTCGGCATCGAAATATCTGTCAGCAAGATGTCTGCGGGCAGATCCATTAAAGCCGCCAGTGCCTCCTGGCCATTTTCCGCGCTGCCGACGATTTCCAGGCCAAAGGCCGACCAGTCAATAATGTCATATAGTCCATCAATAATGAACGGTTCATCATCCACAATGAATACTCTATACATGCTCTGCCTCCTTGTCATAGGGAAAGGACAGCGTGACCGTCGTCCCCTCTCCTTCTTTGCTGTCGATATCGAGCCCGTATTCGCTTCCGTAGAGCAATTGCAGCCGCTCATGCACGCTTCTAAGCCCGAAAGAGCCGCCTCCGGCTTCCTCTGGCAGCGCCAGCCTTTGCCTGATTTCCTCCAGGCGCTTGCTGCTGATGCCGCTGCCGTTATCGGCAATCGTCACCCAAATCCGCTCCTCCTTGCGCCGCACATCCAATTGAACTTCATTGTCCATGCTGCGCGGCCGCAGGCCATGTACGACATAATTTTCAATAAGCGGCTGGAGCGCCATCCGCATCACCTGTCTGTCGCCGAGCCCCTCCTCGCAGCTGATGGCAAAGGAAAGCCTGTCCTTATAGCGAATGCGAAACAGCTCCAAATAAAGGCGCGCCGTTTCCAGCTCATCCTTTAAGGTGTTGCTCCCCTTCGGCTGCACAAAGCTCTTGAACAGCACCGACAAGCTGTAAATCATCTCTCCTACATCCTTCGCCCCTTGCGAGACGGCCCGCATGCGAATAACCTCCAGCGTATTATATAGAAAATGCGGATTGACCCTCGCCTGCAAAGCCGCAAGCTCCGTATGCTTTTGCTTGATTTCCGCCTTGTACACCGTGTCGATATGGCGGCTCAGCTCATCGAGCATATCATTGAAGCTGCGCGAAATTTGCCCCAGCTCATCGCCCCGGTCATCCTGGATGCGCGCGGTCAGCTCGCCGCTTTCCACCTTGCGCATGAAGCGAATAATTTTATTCGTCCGTTTGGCAAAATTGACGACGGCTAGCGTCGGCACCAGCAGTACGACGGCAATGCAAAGCGCGCTGATCAGCATAATCATCTGCTTCAGCCCGTGGGCCGCTGCAGCGACCTCTGCCTTCGGCGCTACACCGACGACGATAAAGCCCGCCTGATTTTGCGTCAGCGTCGTGACATAAGACTCCTGCTCCAGCATCGCCGTTCCATAGAGCGTGTCCAGCTTATCCATATAGGGATATATTTTTCCGTAGTAGGTATCCGAGGAATCAAACAGCACTTCCCCAGCCGGGTTCAGCACAACAATGTAGCCTTTAAGCTGGCCCTCATAATTTTTCAGCGCCTGCCTAATTTGATCCGATTTATAGTAGACGAGCAATTGGCCTAGCCCCTTCAGCGTCTGCTTGTCATTAATCGGGAGCCGAAAGGCATACAGCTCGGGATCACTTTGCTCAATGGCGCGCCGCACCCAAATATTTGGAACGGACACACGGGTGTCTTCCTGTGCCATCGCATCGGGAATATAGGAGCGCGAGGCGTTGGACGAAATCAGCCTCGTGACATGATTTTTCTTATACACATATAAAAACTGCCGATTGGAGCTGTACAGCAGCAAATTTTCAATATCCGGGTCGTCCTCCAGCTTATTATCAAAATAGTCGAGCCCTTTCGGCAAACTCGTACTTGTCTCATCGATATTTTGGTCGAGCCTGAATTTCATATAGTCATCGAAGGGATTTTGCAAAAAATAAGATAAATTCAGCGACAGCGGCTCATTGCGGTATACATCCACCATCATGGACTGGACAGAATCATATTTGCGGGTCATATAGCTGTTTACGCTGTCCATCGCTTTTTTCTGGTTTTCCAGCTCATTGCGGACGATCGATTGCGACATAAAATCATACATAAAATAAGCGAAGGTGACAATCGTCCCCGTCGTAATCAAAACAAACAGCAAAATCATTTTCATAAACAGATTATTTCTGACGTATTGGTCGTACAGCCGTTGCAGCTTCAATAGCAGGCTCCCTCCTTGCGCAGCACTTGAGGAGCCTGCACATGCATTATAAGTTATTACTATACTCTGAGTTGCAAGAAATCGACAAGTACCCGGGTGTAAAACGGAATAGATGCTTTCGTACAAGCGTAAACGGCTWTCGCCGTCCTCTGGCGGCAAAGCTACGTTTCGCGTAGAAATATAGAGAAAGGATGAGAAAATCATATCCTTTCCTATATTTCAAGCGTAAACGGCTRTCGCCGTCCTCTGGCGGCAAAGCTACCGTTTCGCTGTGAAATATAAGCCCATTCCATTATAAGGGTGAAACTTATAATCTCTTATATTTTAAAAAAAGCAGCAGATGCTAGCGATATTCGCTCACATGCTGCTGCTTTTTCAACTTGTACTCTATGTCTGGTGCGTTACGTATCCCAGGAAATCAGGGCAACATCATGAATCGCCCCGCTTTTGCGCTGCACAGCGAACGTGTCCATTTGATGGGCGATTTCCATTTCCTGCAAAACATCGCAAATCACCTGTGCGCGGCTGCGTTCCAGCTGCTTTCCGCCATACATAGCCCGCAGCGGATGGGCAAAAGGCAGCCCGATCGACTGCACGAGATAGACGCGCCTCCTCGCAGTAAGATTCATCTGGGCAAGGCTCTCCTTCATATCGCGTATCCGGTAAAAGGCATTGGCGCTGAACAGCACATCACAAGCCAGCCCCGACGACTCTTCCCACTTCGCATGTATCGCCTCCGGCACAGCTTGCGCCAAACCAGACTGCTCCCAGCTTCTTGCCAGTATTTCATACATCGCCGCCGAAGGCTCCACGACAGTAAGCTTGCCCACATATGGAGCAAGCAGCTGCGTAAATCCGCCCGTTCCTGGGCCTACTTCAAGGAGTTCATCCTCGCTCCGCAAGCTTGCTATAACGGTGCCCATTAGCTCCGCCGTATACGGCGCAAGCGGATTGCGTTCATCATAAACAGGCGCATGCTGCTGCCAGTAGCTTTCTTCCTCGGCATCATTGCCGACGCGGGAATCGCTTTGGGCTGCCTGCTCCCAAGCGAGCGTCCAGTAGGCTGCGGGCGTCAAGCCAGCTTCGTTGTACCATTCCTTCATCCCACACACGTTCCTTTCCTTTTGCAAAATCTATATAAGTTGAACGATTGATTAGCATGAGGGCTATGGTCGTCACTGCGAGAAAGCTTGAAAAGCATTCACCAGTTGCTGCGTATAAGGATGCTGCGGGCGCTGCATTATACACTCGCTCTCATCAAGCTCAACGATACGTCCCTCTTTCATAACCGCAATTCGATCGCACATATGCCGCACCAGCGCCAAATCATGCGAAATAAACAAATAAGTCAGCCCATATTCCTTGCGAATGCGCTGGAGCAGCTGGGTAACCTGCGCCTGCACTGAAACGTCAAGCATCGACGTCGGCTCGTCCAGCACGAGAAACTTCGGCTCCAGCATCAAGGCCCGGGCAATGACGATTCGCTGAATTTGCCCGCCGCTTACCTGATGGGGATACCGCGTCAGCACCTCTGCCCGCAGCCCGACAACCTCCATTAGTTCAAGTGCCTTCTCCCTGGCTGCTGCCTTATTCATAAGTCGATGCAGCATTACTGGCTCAAGCAGGCTTTCCAGCAGCGTCCGCCGGGGATTAAGCGCGGAGTGCGGATGCTGAAACATGATTTGCAGCTCACGGCGCAGCGGCCTCATCTGCTTCATGGAATACCCGCTTATATCGGTTCCTCTATATATAATACGGCCGCCATCAGCCGAAATCAGCTTTAGCAGCAGCCGCGCAAGCGTTGATTTTCCGCTGCCGCTCTCCCCAACTAACCCCAGCGACTCGCCTTCAGCGATATGAAAGGTTGTTGGCTCCACCGCCTGATGACCTTTGCCTGTTAGCCAGCTGCTGCGATACCGTTTGTGCAGCTCAATGATTTCAAGCATAAAGGAAGCACCTCGCTTTGTGCTGGGAGACTGCTTGCGGGACGGCTGTATGCAGGGCGGTTGTATGCGGGGCTGCCGCTTGCTGACCCTCAGCCATGCCGCTTACTTGGTCAACTGCCTTATTCGTTATGACGGTGTGAGCTGCCTTGTACAAGTCAGGCTGCTCGGCTTTGCAGCGCGGCATCGCAAAACTGCAGCGCTCATAAAACTTGCAGCCAACAGGCTTATCCGTCAAACCTGGCGCTGTTCCAGCTATCGGTATCATTCCTCTGCTGGGCATAGATGCGATTAATCCGCGCGTATAAGGGTGCATCGGCTGTGCAAACAGCTCCTTCGCTGGTCCCTGCTCAATGATTTGACCGGCATACATGACGCCCACTTCATCGCAAAGCACCCGCGCTGCATCCAGATCATGCGTAATGAGCAGCAGCGCCGCACCTGTGCGCCTCGCCATATTGGCCAGCATTTCCGTCACCTGAACGCGGATTAAAGCATCAAGCCCTTTCGTCGGCTCATCGGCAATAAGCAAAGACGGGCTTCCGGCAAGTCCCATTGCCGCCAGCACACGCTGCTTCATTCCACCGCTCAGCTGAAAGGGATAGCGCCGCAGCTGCTGCTCGGCATCCGGCATATTCATGGCATGCAGCAGACCAGCAGCCTGCGCGTTAAGCTGCTTGTTCCCCGCTCTACCTGCATAAGCGCGAATCGCCTCGCGCAGCTGACTGCCCAGCGTCATCACCGGATTGAGCGAGCTTGCCGGATTTTGCGGGATGAGGGCGATTTCCCTCCCCCGTATTTGCCTCATTTCTTTTGGGCTCAGCTTTAGCAAATCCATGCCTTTATACAGGATGCTCCCACTGATAGAAGCCTGTGCGGGAAGCAGCCTCACCAGCGAAAGGCCCAGCACCGATTTGCCGCTCCCGGTCTCGCCAATCAGTCCAAAAATGCGGCCACGCTTCAGCTCAAGCGAGGCCCCATCTACCGCCTGCACCAGTCCTTCCCTTGTCTGAAAGGATGCATTAAGCTGCTTGATTACGATAAGCGTTTCGCTCAACTTCATTCCTCCTACAGCAGTGAATGCTCTTTCTCCGTCCGTGTATCCAGCTTATCCCGAAGCCCGTCACCCAGCCAGTTGATACATAGCGATACAACTGCTATACAAAGACCGGGGGCGATCATCAGATGCGGATAGCTGCGAAAATACGGCCGGGCATCATTCACCATCACTCCCCAATCTGCCGCTGGCGGCTGCAAGCCTAGACCGAGAAAGCTAAGCGAGGCGATAGATAGAATAACTCGCCCAATCCGAATGGTGAACAGCACGATAAGCGGCCCTAACAAATTTGGCAGCATATGCCTGACGATGATATACGCATGGCCCGCTCCTAAAGCACGGATGCCTTCCACGTAGCTTTCTTCGCGAATTTTCATAACCTCGCCGCGCACAACCCGAGAGAAATCCGCCCATGAGGTGAAGAGCAGCGCGACAAACAGGCTTTTCACCCCAGGACCGAGCGTACCTGCAATGGCCAGCATAAGGGCAAGACCCGGCAGCCCTTGAAAAATGCTAACGACAATTTGAATGGCTTCATCGGTCCAACCGCCAGCATAACCGCTAATGGTGCCCAGCAGCAGGCCAACGAGCATTGTAGCGAGCGTAACAGCGACCGCGAGCAAGATCGACACCCTTCCGCCATACAAAATGCGGCTCAGCACATCCCTTCCCAGCGTGTCCGTTCCTAGCCAATGTGCGGAGGACAACGGCGCAAGCCTTTCCGCCATATTAATCTGATTCGGGTCATAAGGAGCAAGCAGCGGTGCCAGCAAGCTGGCAAGCAGTACGAAGGCAAGCACGCCCGCGGCCACCCCGTAGGACATCTTCATCGCAGCTTCCCTCCCAGCCTGATTTGCGGATGAGCGAGCCCGTAACATAAATCTGTCGCCAAATTAAACAGCACGTAGATGAGACCGGTAAATACGACATAGCCCTGAATGACCGGATAATCTCTGCGAAAAATACCGTCCATCGCAAAGCGCCCGATGCCCGGTACCGCAAATATAACTTCCACGATGACGGAGCCGCCAACAATCGCTCCAAAATAACTGCCGATAACCGTGAGCAACGGAATACAAGCATTGCGCAGCGCATGCCGAAGCACAATAAAGCTCTCACGCAGCCCCTTCGCTCGGGCTGTCAGCATATAATCTTTATTCAGCTCCTCCAGCAGCGCCGCACGCGTCAGCCGCATCAATATGGCGCCTGTACCGGAAGCAAGCACCGCCGCTGGCATAAGCAAATGCTTCCAGGTGCCGTAGCCGCTAGTCGGGAGCAGCTGCAGCTTCTCCGACCATAAGGCAATGAGCATGATCGCCAGCCAAAATCCAGGAATGGAAACCAAAATCAGCGCAAGCGCCCTGCCGATATGATCGAACAGCCGATTGCGCCGGATCGCCATGAGCATGCCGGATGGCACTCCAAGCAGGACGGCGAACAGGACAGCTAGCAAAGATAGGCTTAATGTTGCTGGCAGGCGGCGCAGCAGCTCGCCGCTAACCGATTCCTTCGTCATATAAGACGTGCCAAGATCACCTTGCAGCGCCTTTGATAACCAATGGCCATACTGAATGAGCAGCGGATCATTCAGCCCCATCTCTTCTCTTTTCAAAGCAATTTGCTCTTCGGTCGGCTGGCTGAAGCCGTTCATGCTCAGCAGTTCGACAGCCGGATCACCCGGAGAAGCGACGCTTAAGGCAAAGGCTATAAACGTAATGCCAATCAGAACGGGAACCGCCGCCGCCAACCTCCGAATGAAATAGGCCATCTTATTGCACCCGCTCCAGCTGCGGCAGCGTTGTACCATACACAAGTGCACCGTATCCGGTAATTTCTTTGCTGTACGCAATTAAGCTCGCATCATTAAACAGCGGAATCGTCGGCAATTCCTCGGCTGCAATATCCTGCAGCTCGTTATAAATCGCAGCGCGGTCATCCATATCCAGCGTCGTCTTCACCTGCTTCAACAGCTCATCCACATGGGCATTGCTGTAACCAAGCGTATAACTGATATTGCTTGAGCCTTCGCTCGCCATATAATTGTTCAAAATCGAATAAGGATCGCCATTCGGCAGCCCCTGAATGGCCAGTGCCAGATCGAAGTTTCCTTGTGCCTGTGCTTCCTTGTATGCCGCACCATCCAATATTTGAATCGTCACGTCCAGCTGCAGCTCTTGAAGCACAGCCTGAAGCAGCTCGGCTTGCGCTTTATACGGATAACGATCGAGTCCATAGGTAGGCACAATTAGCGTAACCGCCTGCCTGCTGTCCCCAAGCACCTCATGCGCCAGGGCGATTGCCTTTTCTGAATCATGGACGACAGGAATGTCCTTATAAAACGGCGATGTCGCATTCAAAATGTTCGCCGTAGCGGTCGGATAGCCCAAATACAGCTCCTTCACCAGCTGCTCGCGGTCAATCATCAGGCTCAGCGCCTGACGCATTTTCACATCATTGAATGGCGCTTTGGCACCGTTCGGATGCAGGTAATGGGAAATCGTCGATTTTGCCGTCGATACAGCAAAGCGTTCATCCTTCAGCAGCTCCTCGGCAAGGGCAGGAGGAATAGCGCCCAAATCCATGACGCCCAAAATCTCTCCAGATTTCAAGGCAGCAAGCCTTGTATCAGGGTCCGGTATGACGCGGACGCGGATTTTTTGGGCTTTTGCTTTTTCGCCATAATAACCGTCGTAAGCCTCTAGCAGTGAAAATTGATCCTTCTCATGCTGCACAAGCTTGAAAGGGCCTGTCCCTTGCGGCAGGCCGTTAAAGTCGCCATTTTCGTCAAAATTATTCGGGCTGTACATCGGGCTTGAAAAGTTGATCATCGAATACAGCAGCGTCGGCTGCGGATTGTCGAAAACAAGCTTAATCGTGCTATCATCAACCTTCACGACTTCCTGAAGGCTTGGGTATGAATTGTTGATGTCGAGCGTATAGAATGGCGAGCTTTTCGGGCTCACTTGCTTGTAACGGGCAAAATTTGCAAGTACCGCGTCCGCGTTGAATGGCGCGCCATCATGGAAGGTGACGCCTTTGCGCAGCATGAAGGTCCATTCCTTGGCATCAGCAGACATTTCCCACGCTTCCGCCAGCTTTGGAGCAGGCTTTCCATCCTCGGAAGCGGAAATCAACGGCTCCCATACATACAGAATGGTGCTCGTGTAATAAGCATCCTGCGGTCCCGGTGCTAAATCCCGCGGCGCAGCCAGCACGATTTCTTCAGAAGCAGCTGCTGTAGAGGCGGACGGAGCAGCAGACTGCTGCGACAGCTCATTATTGCTGCCTGATTCATTGGAACCGTTAACGCCACTGCACCCCATTAGCGCCAGCAGCAAGCATAGGCTAAATAAAACACCTATTGTTTTTTTGTTTTTTGCCATTTGTGTACGTTTCATCTTCTCTATTTCCTCTCCCTCTAGCAAAATCATCTTCCTGCAAAAATCCGCAAAAAAAGACAGCTCTACCTCCAGTCATAGGAAAGATAGAGCTGCCTGTTATTGTTATTTTCCATCATAGCAAATAAGCATGCGCGCTAACACTTCCCTATCCTCCGTAGGTTACAGCAGTGTTGTCAGAACAGGCAGGTCTCCTGGCTACCGGAAATTGTACTGGAAGCTGCCTTCCCAATCCCGCTAAGCGAGATCAGTGGCCTTGTAGCTTCAGCTAATCCGTAACAGTGGCGGGACCGCGTCGGTTTTGCACCGAACTTCCCTTTTAAGCTCCAGCCGCAGCTGTTGCACCTTATTCCCACAATTTTTCAGTTGTTTGCAAATCTGGTTGATTATATACCAGCCCTTTCATTTAAGCAACCTTTCCACTCCACTTTCCTTTCGTAATTATCTGATATAAAATAAAGCACATAGCATTTCGTAACTGGAGGGAACTACTGATGAAACCACAATTTCAGCCTTTATTTGAACCATTCACTTTCGCGAGCGGCATGTCTGTACATAATCGAATTGTCATGGCGCCCATGACAACCTGCTCGTCCAATCCGGACGGCACAGTGCCTGATGAAGAGCTTGCCTACTACAGCCGCCGCAGTGCTGGGCCCGGCATCGTCGTTACAGCGTGCGTCTACGTGAGCCGCAACGGCAAAGGCTTCCCCGGCGAATTTGGCGCGGATACGGACGCAATGATTCCAAGCCTCAAGCGTCTGGCCGATGCTATTAAAAGCCAAGGTGCGAAAGCGATTTTGCAAATTTTCCATGGCGGAAGATCATGCTTCCCTGGCCTAGTGCCAAATGATGATTTGGTGAGTGCCAGCAGCATTGCCCAGCAGGAGGGCGGAATTGTGCCACGCGAGCTGAACGAGGAGGAAATCAAGTCGATTATCGCCGACTTTGGCGAAGCGACACGCCGCGCGATTGAGGCTGGTTTTGACGGCGTTGAAATTCACGGTGCCAACGGCTACCTGCTGCAGCAATTTTACTCCCCGGCTTCCAATGTGCGTACCGACGACTGGGGCGGCTCTGTTCATAAACGTATGGCGTTCCCGCTCTACGTCGTTGAAGCTGTTAAGAAGGCAGCCGCTATGGCGCCGCAGCCGTTTCTTGTAGGCTATCGCTTCTCGCCGGAGGAGCCGGAAGAAGAAGGATTAACGATGGAGCATTCGTACCATCTGGTTAACGCTCTAATCGAGATGAAGCTGGATTATTTGCATGTGTCGCTTCAAGATTTCTGGTCGAAGCCGCGCAGAGGCGAGCAGGATTCGCAAAGCCGCATGGCATGGTTCGTCGAAAAATACAGCGAGCACATTCCGTTCATCGGTGTCGGCAGCATCACAACCGCAGAAGAAGCGCTTGAGGCGAAAAACTCCGGCGTGCCGTTTATCGCCCTTGGCCGCGAGCTCATTATGGACCCGGATTGGACGGAGAAAATCAAGCAAGGCAACGAGCAGGATATTGTGACTACGCTATCCAAGCAAGATCAGGAGCGCCTCGTCATCCCGAATGGCTTATGGGGAGCGATTACGCATGCGCCAGGCTGGTTCCCGATAACGGAATAAGCGCAAAATCCAACCATTCGCTCACAAATAGGCACAAGGTGAAACGGCTGTCGCCGTCCTTCGGCGGCGCGGCTTGTTTCAGTCCGAGAAATATAGAGAACGGATCGCGTTAGGACATCCTTTCCTATATTTCAAGGTGAAACGGCTGTCGCCGTCCTTCGGCGGCGCGGCGCGTTTCAGTCCGAGAAATATAGAGAACGGATCGCGTTACGATACCCGTTCCTATATTTTATAAAACAACAATTTGACATTTCTATAAAAATAGATATACTAAGCCTCATGGATACTTTGTCAATACTTAAAGCTGTGTCTAACGAGAAACGGTACCATATTTTAAAATGGCTGAAAACGCCTGAGGAGCATTTTGGGCCTCAATGCCATCTAACCGATGCGTGTCAGTTTGCTGGAGGCGTATGTGTCGGTTCTTTTGCAGAAAAAACAGGACTTGCGCAATCCGTTATATCCAGCTATTTAGTGAAAATGCATAAAGCAGGCTTACTGGAGTCGAAACGGATCGGGCAGCACACCTATTACAGGCGTAATGAAGCTAACATTCAGTTTTTCAAAGAAATGATTCAGGATGAGCTATAACCTTGCTTACTCCTGCTCATTTCATGCTTTTATATCTATTTTTATAGAATTATAGATTTTTTATTCAATTAGGAGGTATTTTATTCATGAGCTCAATTCAATCGTTGTTCAAGCCTTTCTCAGCAGGTCCACTTACACTGCCTAACCGTATTGTAATGGCACCAATGACCCGCGGTTTTTCTCCAAATGGCGTTCCGGGCGAAGATGTAGTTGCCTACTATAGACGCCGCGCCGAAAACGGTGTTGGCTTAATTGTGACAGAGGGTACGCTGATTAACCATCCGGCTGCCACTGATAATCCAAACATCCCTAACTTTCATGGCGAAGCTGCATTAAATGGCTGGGCAAAAGTCGTTGAAGCCGTTCACCAAGCTGGCGGCAAAATCGTTCCGCAAATTTGGCATGTTGGCACAACGCGCAAGGTCGGCTCCCATCCGAACCCGGAAGCACTGCCGATTGGTCCTTCAGGTGTTACCGCCGAGGGCGAGGTTGTTAATGAGCCTTTGACCGAAGCCGAAATTAAAGGCCTTGTTGCAGCTTACGCGCAAGCAGCTGCTGATGCAAAACGGATTGGCTTTGACGGCATTGAGCTGCATGGCGCACATGGCTATTTGATCGACCAATTTTTCTGGGAGAAAACGAATAAACGGACGGATCGTTATGGTGGCGATATGCTGTCCAGAACACGTTTTGCGGTTGAGATCATTGAAGCTTGCCGCCAAGCTGTAGGGCCTGATTTCCCGATTATTATCCGTCTGTCACAGTGGAAATCGTCCGAGTATACAGCGAAGCTTGCGAGCACTCCTGAGGAATTGGGACAATTTCTTGCTCCGCTTGTTGAAGCTGGCGTAGATATTTTCCACTGCTCAACCCGCCGCTTCTGGGAGCCGGAATTTGCAGGCTCGGACCTAAACTTTGCAGGCTGGACGAAAAAGCTTACCGGCAAACCAACGATTACTGTTGGCTCCGTAGGTTTGGACGGCGACTTCATGAGCCTCTTCACCGAAGGCAAAGGCGCAGAAAACGCCAATGTGGATGATTTGGCCTCACGCCTGGATGCAGGCGAATTTGATCTCGTAGCTGTCGGCCGTGCCCTGCTCGTCGATCCTGCCTGGTCAGATAAAGTCCGCGACGGACGGCAAGATGAATTAATTCCGTTTACGCCGGCTGCTTTGCAGACGCTGCATTAAGAACCTATTGCTCGCAACCTAATAAATCCCCAGCTCCTCCTTTTTCACGGATTGGAGGAGCTGGGGATTTTAATGTTTCTACCTCCACAAAGATAGACTTGGCGGACTCAGGAGCCGCTATTCCAACGGAATCACGGGTTAAGGCGCAGGACGCGGACTCAGGAGCCGCTAATGTGCCACCAATAGCTGTTTTGACGGGATAATGAGGGTTATAACGGATTTCCTGTCCGCTCATAGCCTGGAATCGGCTCAACAGCCAGAATAGCGGAACCTCAGTCCTCCAAATAAGGAGTAGCAGGGCGACTTAGGCTTGCATACACACCCTAGCTATTTTATCTACTAATTCTGCCTCGCGAATAACGCTCTAGCCTCTTGATAGCTCTCCAATGTCCCGATATCAAAGCGCTGCCCTTCAAACCTGTAGGCATGAACCTCTTTATGCCGAATCAGCCAAGGCACAAAATTGCCCGGTGCATCAGCGTTGTTGCCCTCTACCAAATACTGCTTGATTAAAGGCAGTGTTGACTGCCCGTAAATATAAAACGGCGGACATGCCAAATTGGATTTGGGCTGTTCAGGCTTTTCCTCAAAAGCAATGACTGTTCCATTGCCATCGATTTGTATGACACCTGTGCGCCTCAGAAAATCGATGTCATCTATCTCATGCGCTGCAATCGTATCTGTACCTGCCATTTGATAGAAATGAACCATTTCCGTTAGTTCAAAGTCGAACAAATTGTCGCCGGCCATGACTAGAACATCATCGTCCAGCTTTTCCTGTTCCAGGACAAACTGCAAATCGGCAATAGCCCCTAAGCGATCCTCATTGCTAGTCGTTAGATCATCGATGACTTTAATCGGCTTAAAATAGTCTGATTGGCTCGCCCAATTAACAAAATGCCCATAAAAACGATGGTTAGTCACAATAAAAATCTCGTCAATCAAGCTAACCCTTTCAATCTTCTCCATAATATGATCCATGATTGCTTTCCCTCCAACCTCCAGAAGAGGCTTTGGAAAGTCCTTGGTCAAAGGATAAAGGCGAGTTGCGTAACCCGCTGCTAAAATAATGGCCTTCATTCGTATTTCCCTCGCTTCTAACCCCAGTTATATAATTCGCGCGCCATCATCGGTTTTGCTGAAGCTAACCTGATACAAATCCTTATACGCTGGATGCTGCTTTGGATATTGTGCATCAATGGCGGCTTTGATCTGCTCCTTATAAGCGGGATCTACGAGCCCAATACAGCAGCCTCTATAGCCCGCTCCGCTGAATCTGGCTCCATATACGCCTTCTGTATGCTTGAGGATACGGAAAATGCTGATCAGCTCGGGACAGCCGCAATCATAATTATGAATGGAGCTTTCTCCCGATTCAAGCATCAGGCTGCCGAATTTTTGCAGGTCCCCCTGTTTCCACGCCTCGGCGCCTTGCCTCACACGTTCATTCTCGGTGAAAAAATGCTCTGCCCTCTTTTGAAATCTGCCTTGCAAGCCTGACTTATGCTCCCGGTAAACCTCATGCTCAATATCTCGGAGCTGGGTCCCTTTCAGGTTTTTCATCGGCAAGCCGGCCATCTCGTGCAGAAGCCATGCGGCCACTTTGCATTCATCTACACGGTTGTTATAGTCGGTCCCGATTAAGGCTTTGCTCACACCGGAATAAACAATAACGACTTCAAATTCCGGCATCGCTTGCGGCCTTTCGATTAACTCATAGCTTTTGGTTTTGGTATCCATCACGGTCAAATAGCCTTCGCGGCTTAAAATATTGATCGACTGGTCCAGTATGCCATTGTTCAGCCCAATAAAATGATTCTCCACCCAGTGACTGTAGTTAATGAGCTCAAGCGAAGGAATTTTGATCCCGTTCACGTCGCAAAGGGCCAGCAAATAGGCGGTAGTTACCGCTGCTGAAGAGCTCAAGCCGCCAATCGGATGCTTGCCTCTAACTAATGCGCAAATGCCGTACTTTAAAATATTTTGCTTTCTTAAAGCCAGGACGGCCCCCCTTAAATAATTGCCCCAAAATCCCGGCACCATCGCCGGAACCTGATCCAGATGAAAATATTCCTCGTCGGGGAAATCCAAGCTTTGCACTCTTATATATTCCTCTTCATTCTGAACATAAACCATATCCACCGAAATATCCAGCGTCATCCCGGCTACCAGCCCGGCTTGATGATCGACATGAGCCCCGAAGGGACAAAAGCGAAGCGGCGATTTAATCGTTTTTACCTGATTTTTAAGATGAGGATATTTGAGCTTTAACCGTTGTTCCAAATGGTCCATTTCCTACACTCCCTCTTTTTGTGAAGGCAACGTATATCGTAAATATAGGCAATCAGCCCTTCTTCAACCGTTTTAGCAGCAGCGCTCTTTTCTCTGGCGAAATATTGTCCAAAGCAGAAGCGCGCTCCTTCCCGGCACCTTGCTCGGGCGCCGCCTCCGCAGCCGTCTCCCGAAACATCGCTTCGAACGCTTCCCCAACAGCAGCTATAGGAATTTTCGTCAAATACTTTTCCTTATACGCTTTCAAATGGGGCTGGCTAACTCTCTGCTCGACCGTCCGCAGCCCTCTTGTCGACTTCATATGGGCAATGGTTACATCCGCCGTCAATTCAGTACCGGTGTAGGATACCAAATCTTCCTTGATTGCATAGACCTGATAGCCGCCCTTATTGATCAAACGTGACAATGCCGGGCTTTCCTTATGATTTTCCGTCCCGTAATACATTTCCTCCCGCCATTCCCGTATGAAGGCAGGAGCCTTGGCGATGGAATTGATCACAAAGAAGGAGGCGATATATTCACAAAAGGCTTCCTGCTCTTCGCGGCGGCAGGCGACGAAATCAACGTCTTCCGGTATTAAGTAGGTGAAATCGGCAAGGAACAGGCAATCAGAATCGATCATGACGGTTGGCAGCGAATCCTTTTCAATGACCTGCAGCAGAAAAGCGGTTTTGGAGTATACATTTTTGCGCCAGTCCTCATCGTGAAGCAGCACATGCTTCGTGTTCAGCTCGGTTGATACAATTTCCATCTGCGGAAAAACAGACAAATATTTTTTATCGTCCTCGGATAGTCCCGTATCGTAAACGTACAGCTTATGAATCCGGCTTAAATCGACATTGTCATAAAAGGAATTAACAAACAGCTTTCCAAAGTCAAAATAATCACTGTTCAATACGGTCATTACATTAAATATCATAGCTCTTCCCCCTGCTAAAAACTTTCTTACTCGCCAGTTGTTTATTTATCCGCTCCAGTTCCCGATCTTCCTCCTGCTGTATGCGATCCTTATCCCTTATAAACAGCGGCCCCGGAATGGCATCGGGTAAAATATCGTCCATATACCGGAGCGGATTATACCTTAGTCCGAGGAAGCTCCATGCCGCCATAAACAAGCCGATTAAAATAAACAGCAGGCCGATTCCCCGTGTCGGTCCCGTGCCTACGAGCCAGCCCAGGCTTTTCACAAGCTCCGGATGATCGACAAACAGCGGCTTGAAAATGTTGTCCGACAGCAGGCCGCCAATATAGTAGCCCAGCGGAATGGTAGGCAAAGCGAATAGCTGATTGATCGAAAAAACCCTCGCCAGCAGCTCGGCCCGCACCTTGGATTGGATCAGCGTCTGCCAGTGGGCATTTGTCATCGACAGCGAAACACCGTAAGCGAATACGCCTGCCATAACCAGCCCAACGATCGGCGTTAGCCCCATCACGATATAGGAAAGGCCGATTAGCAAGCTAAAACCAATCATGCCCTCCGCCCTTCTGCGGGTACCGCCCCATAAACCCATTGCGATTCCGCCTGCCAGTCCCCCTATGCCGATGGCCGAGGTCACCATTCCGAGTACAACAGTTGATCCAAAGGTTAAAACGAGCGGAGTTATGAGGACGTTGGCCATGCCCAGCATCAAATTGGAAACCATAAAAAACAAAATCAACGCCACGAAGCTTTTGCGCTTCCTTATAAAATTCCAGCCTCCGGCCATTTGGGCCCAAAAGGGCTCTTCAATTTTGCGGAATAAGGAATTCGGAAATCGAATAAAGAGCAATGTCGATATAGCAAACAGAAAGGATAGGAAGTCGATGAAAAGAATGCCCGGCAGCTCAAACGTCAATACGAGAACGCCCCCGAGCAGCGGCGCCAGCACTTCACTTGAAGAGGTAGCCAGCTGCACAATTCCATTGGCTTGGCCGAGATAGCGCTTTGGCGCAATTTGGGCAACTGCCGCCAAGTAGGCCGGACGCTGAAAGGCATTGGCGATCGATATAGCCGCCACCGCGACATAAATATGCCAGGTCTGCAGCGAGTTGCTGTAAAAGAACAAGGCAATCATAATCGTGACCAGCGCGGAGCAAACATTGCTCCAAATGAGAATAAGCCTGCGATCCTGCTTGTCCGCTAAAGTGCCGGCGAAAGGAAGCATTAATATACCCGGCAGGCGATGGAACACCAGCGTTGCGGCAAAATCCATAATCGCGCCTGAATGGCTGTAAACCCATAAGCCCATTGCAAATCCCGTCAAGCTGGAGCCCATCATCGAAATAAACTGACCAAATACAAAAATGAAAAGCGTTCGCAAATTCGGCAGCACTTCCGGCGATGATGCCGTTTCCCGGGTATTTGGGTTCTGGTTGTCCTCGTACCCCTCGTTCTCCTGTTTCTCCTTCTGCTGCTGCCACGCTTTCAGGCCGGCTCCAATGCTATCCGCTACGGCATGGGACTGGTGCTTAAAGAAATAATGTCCCGCATTCGGAATCAGGTCGATATCCACATGGCTGCTGAAAAACTCCCAGTCCTTATACTGCTCCTCGTAAAACTCGGTCGTCCTGTCCCGCTCGCCGACAATGCAAAGCAGTGGCGCCTTTAATTTCGCAGGCTCAGCAGCGGCGTACCGATCCGAGTAATACCGCTCGCTTTCACGACGGTCATGCCTGAGGCTGCGGATAATAAAATCCCGTTCCTCCCCTGAGAGCGTCTCGCTGAAGCCGCCCAAAGAACGGAGCATATCCATATAGGCACGGTTTGAAATACGGCGGTCCCGTGGCAATAGCTTGTTCCACAGCTTGAACAGCTTGCCCGGCAGCTGCGATACAGGAAAATTCCCTCCCATCACGACACCAGCAAGGCTCATATTCTCTTGCTCCAGCAGTCTAGCTATTTCAATTGCTAGAGCGCCTCCAAGACAATGCCCGTAGACGACGATGGATGGGGCGGATACTTTGTCCTTTATTTCCTGCACACAGCGCCTTGCAACTTCTTCCAAGGGCTCAAGAGCTTCATCTTTTTTGCTGAAGTCATGCCCAGGAACTTGAACCGCATACAGGGCGTAATGATCCGCCAGCGCATCCGCTAGCGGCTGATAGGAAATCGCGCTCCCCCCGGCAAAAGGAACACATACGATGGCCACCTCCTCGGAGGCGTCCTTTTCTCTCGAAAGACGGTGGAGAACATCCCCGCTGTCCGTACTGCCTTGAGAAACGATAGCAGACAGTTCCCCAATCGTCGGATATTTGAACAGGTCGATAATGCTCAGCGCATGATCGATTCCCCGAACGACCTGGACCGCCTTGAAGGAATCCCCTCCCAAACTAAAGAAATCATCGTTAATTCCTATTTTCTCGATGTTCAAAACCTCGGACCATACAGCAGCCATCCTCACTTCCAATTCGTCCCGCGGCGCTTCATAGTCGCTTTCCGAAGCTGCTTCTACGGCATTCGGAGCAGGCAGAGCGCTGCGTTCCACCTTGCCATTAGCGTTCAAGGGCATTTTATCCAGTTCCATAAATACGGCAGGAATCATGTAGCCTGGAAGCTTTTCCTTCAGAGCGTTCCGCAGTGCGGATAGGTTAACCGGCTGTGAGCCGTCCTGCACATAATAGGCAACGATCTTTTTTTCGCCGCTGGCCTCTTCACGGACGGTCACAAAAGCATCCTTGATGCCGGGGTATTCGAGCAGCGAGGATTGAATTTCTCCCAGCTCAATTCGGAATCCCCTGATTTTCACCTGCTCGTCAGCCCTGCTCAAAAACTCAATATGGCCGTTTTCCAAATAACGGACAATATCTCCGGTCCGGTAAAGGCGTCCGCCCTTCTGCGCGTCAAATCGATTCGGAATAAACTTTTCTGCGGTTAACTCTGGCCTGCCTAAATATGCTCTGGCAACACCAGGTCCGCCAATGAATAACTCCCCGGGAACTCCTATAGGCGCGAGCTGCAAATGTTCATCCAGCACATAGATGGATACATTCGGCAGCGGACGGCCCAGCGGCAATACCGATGTATGCTGCACAGGCCTTTTGTCGGTTACGGTATAGGTCAGCATAGACACCGTCGTTTCAGTCGGCCCGTAATGGATCTGGATCTGCGTCTCAGGCTTCGCTGCCTTGATGTCATCAATCATGTCCCAATAGGAGGGCTCGCCAGCAAGGATAAGCCGTTTATTAGGAATGATATCGTGGAGGTTCGCCCGTTCCCGCAGCGCCTTGAAATGGCTTGGCACCATTTTGATGACATCGATTCCGTGTTCCCTGAAATATTTGGCATATTGCTGCGAGTCGACGGACTGGTCATAGGTCAAAATATGAAGCTGCCCGCCCGTATTTAAAGCAGCCCAAACGTTAATGGTGGCGAGGTCAGCCGCAAAGGTGGAAGCAATCGCGTATTTAAGCCCCGGCTCGACATCCAGCCGCTGCATCACGCCAAAATAGTAATTCAGAAAATTTCCATGCTCGACCGCAACCCCTTTTGGCTTGCCTGTAGAGCCCGATGTATAGATGATGTAAATAAGATTGGCAGGCTGCAGCGGCACTGCCATATTGTCACCGCTTTGCTCTGCGATTGCAGGCCAATCGGCATCCAGATAAACCCATTCGGCAGTTGCTGCATCGCCTAAAGAAACTGTTAAATGCTTCTCTGCAACGACAATATCAATTGAGGCATCGTCCAGTATGTACTTGATGCGGTCAACGGGAAACAGCGGGTCGAGTGGAACGTAAGCTCCGCCTGCTTTCAAAATGCCCAGAATGCCTACTACGGTTTCCAGTGAACGCTCCGCAAACAAGGCTACACGTTTTTCAGGGCCAACTCCTTTCGCGGATAAATAGCGGGCAAGCTTGTTGGCTCTTTGATTGAGCTCCTCGTAGGTGTAGGATCTGCCCTGGCAAGCAACCGCTATCGCATCTGGGCTTATCAGCACCTGCTCCTCAAAGAGCTTGTGAACATACGGAACATCAGGATGATTTTTGTATTCGGAAAAGCTCCATTCTGAGAGCAGCGTTTGTTTTTCTAGTGGGGTAAGCGTCTCAAGTTCATGAGCCTTTAAGCTTAAGCTGTCAGCCATGGAGGAAACGATCTCCATGTAATGGCCGGCCATGCGCTGTATCGTTTCAGGAAGGAATAGATCGGTGTTGTAGGTCAAGAAGCAAGTCATTTCGCCTTCAATATATTTGACGGCAAGATTCAAATCAAACTTGGTCGTATTGTTGCTGCGCAAAAAAGGACGGACTTCCAACTCACTCAGCTGAAGAACGGTTTTCTCCATGCTTTGATAATTAAACATCGCCTGAAAAACCGGGGAATAGCTTAAATCACGCTCAATCTGCAATTCCTCCACCAGCTTTTCAAACGGAAGCTCCTGGTTTGCGACTGCGCCCATAACCGTTTTTTTGACGGTTTGCAGCAGCTCCCTCATTCGGGGATTGCCAGACAATTGAATTCTAATCGCGAGGGTATTGATGAACAAGCCCATTAGGTCTTCCACTTCTTTATGGGTACGCCCCGCAATCGGCGAGCCGATAACGATATCATCAGCCTGCGTATAGCGATTAAGCAGGATAGCAAAAGCCGTTAATGAAAAAACAAAGGGGGTTATCGCTTCCGCACTTGCAAGCGTATGGATTTTGTCCGCTATTCCCTCTGGAATAATAAATTTATGAACTTTCCCATTATAGGTTTGAACATCTGGACGGGGAAAATCCGTCGTCAATTGCAGACACGGAGGCGCTCCTGCGAGTGTCTCCTTCCAGTATTGGACCTGTCTTTCTGTTACTTTTCCCTCTAATAGATTCCTTTGCCATACGGCATAATCCATATACTGTACGGGAAGCTCTGGAAGCTCCGGCTGCTGCCCAGCAGCATAGGCATTGTACAGCACTTCAATTTCCTTGTTCATGACACGGAGGGACCACATATCCGACACGATGTGGTGAACGACGATAATCAGGTAATGCTCCTTTTTTGAGACAGACAGCAAAGTCACCCGTATAGGCAAATCGTTGGCCAAGTCAAAAGGGTTATGGACCTCATCGTGGACAAAGTCCTCGATTTCCCCCTCCAGCTTCGTTCTGGTGAAGGCCTTCACGGATTTCTCAGCAATCGTCATAACCGGCTTGGGGTGACGGCAGCAATAAACCTCATCCTCACGATTTTGGTAAACCATTTGCAAAATCTCATGCCTGTTCATAATCGCATCGAAGGTTTGCTGGAGCGCGTTCACGTCCACCCTGCCCCTCAGCTTGGAAACGAGATGGGTATTATAGGCGGCCTTGTTCGTATGCCACTGGTCAAGAAACCAGAAGCGCTTTTGCGCATAGGAGGCGATAAAACGGTCTTCGCCGTTCCTCTCCAGCCGGGTTATCTTCAAGCTTGGCGCCGGCTGCTCTATACTTTGTTTTTTCATCCTCAGAGCCAGCAATGCCTTCTGTTTGTCCGAAAGGCCACTCCATTTATCAGCAAGCGCTTCGTTCTCCAATCCTTTACTCATGGTCATTACCCCGGCTTTGATTTTTTTTATTTAACCTTAAGGCGAGCAGCGCCTTCTGCGCAGGAGTAAGCTTGTCGGTCATTTGGGCAACGGCATTCTCTTTAAAGGCAGGGACAAGCTCTGGCTGCTGCGTATTTTCCGCTCCGACTTGCAAATTCAGCAAATACGCTTCAACCTGCCTGCTGCCTCCCCTATTTTCGATGTAATCCAGCGCAGCCTCTCTGGAGCGCCGTGATATATCCTCATAGTGCTCCCTCTCACGCAATAAACGCTCCAATGCCTCTTGCCAAGGCTTTATATGCTGCTTCGGAATGTCCGATACGGGCAGGCTGCGCTCATCAACGGCTTGCTTGTAGCCCTTAATCGGATTTACCGGAAGCACATACTCCACTCCCAGCTTAGCTTCAGGATTTCCTCCGACGTCACTTGCCAACACCGGGATGCCTCGCAGCATAGCTTCTACGATCGTTCTTGATTTGGCCTCAGCCCACAGCGACGGTACGAGCATAACGCGGGTTTGGCAGAAAAGCTTATTCATATCGTCTACTGGATCAAAAATACGAACATTTTTGAGCTCCATTAGCGCTTTCATATCATCGGAGGTTGTACCCCATGTCGGTATGGCTGCAAATGCGTGGTTAGGAAACGCGCGCGCCAGCTCTAGAAAAATGGAAATCCCCTTGTAGGCACATGGATTAACCATGGCAATATAGCCTTTATCGAAATTTCCAAAGTCGGGAAAAGGACCATCGCCAAACAAAGAAATGGGCAGCACCTCTGCTTTGAGCTTGGCCCACTGCCACATATAGTCCTTCAAATAATCGCCAACGACAACAATGGCAGCCGCTTTCCGCAGCAGCTCTGTTTTATCAGGCGCCTCCAAAAAACAATCCGGCCCAAAGGGCAAATAGAGGGTTGTCCTGGCAAGGTACACGACTCTGGAAGCCGCATGGTTCACGGCAGCCTCCAGCAGTAAATGCCCGACGTCCTCCGTCGAAATTAAAATTCTGTCGGGCGCAAATTCGTTCAGTTGCCTGATCAAATAATTCTTCAACCTTGCGCTGTCCATCGCTGCTCGTACTTTCACAGCATGAATAGCTACACCTTTAAGGTTGAAAACGGAAACTTCGGGGCTTGAGGATATAACCTCAAGCTCACCAACACCCCGCTGGTCTTGTTCTGAGGCGCTATTGACCAATGCTGTAGAAACGACGCGGCAATCGTGCCCTAAGCGGCTTAACGCTTCCATAAGCGTTCGGTTGGACTTATTGGCTCCACCCAGTGCAGGATAATAGGATGCATTTTGAGCTAGTAAAAGCTTCATATTTGCCTCACTCGCTCTCTTCCCGAAGCAGCAGCTCGATTTCTTCTTCCGTCAGGTTTTCCAAGGCCGCTAATTGTTCAGCAATTGCGTCCTCATCAAAGCTGCTGAGCAAGCTCGTTTCCACCGCCTCGGCAAGTCCGGCAATCGTAAGCGAACCTTCGAACAGCACCGTCATCGGCAAATCCACTTCAAATTCCTCCCGAATTCGGGACAAAATCTGAATCGCTTTGATCGATTCTCCGCCAACCTCAAACAAATTATCCATTACTCCGATTTGCTCAATGACTAAAACATCTTCCCAAATGGTTAATATTCTTTGCTCAAATTCATTTCTTGGAGCTACGTATTCTGCCCGTTCGCCAGTCTTGCCCTGCGAGGCCGCCTCTACTTTGGCGTGGATGCTTCTAGAAGTATTCAAGTGCCGCCCAATATCATCCAGCACATCTAAAATAGCCGTATCCGCCCCGCTCGCCGTTTGTTCCGCAGCTGCATGTACCTCCTCGCGGTAGTGGTCGGCTTTTTCCAGGTAGGAGGCAAAGTTTATGGTTCTGGCAAAGGCCGCCGTGAACGCATATACTTTGTGATCAGTCGAAGCCGTGACGTCCTGTTCTCCGATTAAGCTTAAAAACTGACCAGCTGGCTGGTTTTTGGAGGTTGGAACAAAAACGACCTCCACTTCACCCAGACCATTGTCCGCCGCCCATTCGCCAAGTCTAGCAAGCATCGTATATTCTATACCTTTGCCTAGAGCTCTGCAGCTAAGAAGGAAGCTGTCCACCCTAAGCTTTGAACCCTGCTCGCGGCAAACGGCCAAGCCGACCATTCCATAGTCTCCAAATCTATCACTTGCCGTTACCGTGAAGCAGCTTACATTGTCTTCGCTGCATCGTTTTCTGAGCTCGGCTTCCGAATGCCTGACCGTAGTAAAATTAAATTGATTCACCCTTTGAGTCAATTGAGCGGCTCTTGCCAGCTCCTCATCAACCAAAGGAGCAATACTTACGTTCAGCTCCAACCCGCTTATAAAAGCTTCGTAGGACAGCATTTCCTGCTGGAACTTATTCCGCTCCGTATTTTGTTTAACCTGTTCCGTACGGCTTTGGTCTGCCGCAGTCGTGTTTATACGGTCAAATGCCCAAATGTTGCTTAAGTAAAGCGGAATGTCCTCGTCCTTTTCAGGCAAGCATAATGTCAGAACTTGGGGACAACGTGCTTTAACCTCCATACATTCGACAGGGTTATCGTCGATAAAGATGAAGCTATCGAGACCCAAATTCAGCTCTTTAGCCAATGCTTCCAAATTATCCGATTTGCGCTCCCAGTTGATTCTCGAAGCCGCGATGTGTTCGGGTTTGATCAGCATATCAGGCCGGTTCAACGCCTCTATGACATCGCTTTCATTATTTTTGCTGCAAAGACATAGAAGCATCCCTAAGCGCTGCTGATCCAGCATAAATGCCTGCAGTTGCTTCCGATACGGGTCCACCGCTATTCCTTCAACGCCGTCTTCACCGCAAATGCCCTTCCACAGCGTCTGGTCGCAATCCAGCACGATCACTTTATATGGCAGGCTCACAGCCGAATAGATTTTTCTGGCAATGACCGTACCTAACGCATCAAAGAAAATTTGTTTGTATGGAATATGTCCCATTTTATCCGAATGAAAATCATAATAATCCGCTACGGGATAGAGATCCAAAATGTCAGAAGAAGCCACTGGTAAAATGCCGTTCAGTCCTTGAAGCCCTTGATATAGTCGGTCCTCTATTTCCTTATAATCGCAAGCCGTCTCGGAGCTCCATTCCATCAATGGCGAAGGAGGGCAAATACACACAATATGAATGGCTGATGTGCTCTCTACTGATGTTTTCAATGCATTCAGCAGATCAACGATGTTACGGTCAAGCTTGGATTGTATTAAAGCATCCTTCCTGATCTCCGTTTCCAAGCCGTCCTCCACCCTGAACCAATCATCAAAACGAATGAGAATGACGTTGATCCCGTTGTTTTGGCGCATAGCGCTATAAGGATCGAGCAGCTGCTTGAAAACCTGATTCTCATATTGAATTGCAGCGTTTATTCCGAGCTTGTCCAACCAAAAAACGAGTGACCTTCTGACTGGTTCTGCGGTAAACGTTGCCGAAAATACGAGATTTAAATCACGACTGATCATATTCACGAAACTTCTCCCCTTGCTTAGATTTAGGATAGCATTTTTACAGCCTTCTCTAGCTTTAAGCCGCTACATCTGGGAGTTTATAAATTTTTACAACAAAGTCAATTTTATCGTAGTCTATCGTCGAATCATTGTCAACGAATTCCCTTTTTTTGTCGAGGATGTCAATTATCTTGTTTATTTGACAGCAGAGGATTATATTATATTTGTGAAGTGGGCGATGACCTTAAAGCCGTTGTATGTGATTAAATGTGTGGAATAGAGCAGCTAAACTTTAATAGGAGTTGAGTTATATGAAAGTACATCATATAGGGTATGTCGTAGAGGATTTAGATAAAGCTTTACAGGAGTTTATCGCGCTAGGGTACGAGGTGGACGGCGAAAAATGCCATGACGATCAACGGAATATTTTAATTCAATTTATTAAAAATGGCAGCTATTTGGTAGAGCTGGTCTGTCCGCTGAATGACAATTCTCCGGTTAAAAATATTTTGAAAAAGGTTGGCAGCACACCCTACCATTTCTGTTATGAAACGGCGAACCTCTTGGAGAAGACCGAGCAACTGAAGAAGCTGGGCTATCTCGTCATAGCCGAGGCTTTGGCAGCTCCGGCTATCGGCAATAAAAGAGTCGTATTCCTGTTCAAAAATAATATGGGCATTATAGAATTGGTCGAGGAATAGGCTCAGACCGTTTCCTTGTACAGCTGAGGGGACTTCCACGTTTTTACGGAGCCATCTTCAGCTTCCATATTGGCATGAAAAAATCCTTTACCGTCTATGAATGCTGGGACACCGTGCTGCTTTCCCTCAATTGCAGCCTGCAGCGCTAGAAGGGCGAGCGGTTCGGCTGTATCAAAATTCGCATACTTGCTGTGTCTGGCAGGGACAAAATAGCCGAAATGAAATTGTTTCTCTATGATATTGTCTCCTATTTTTCTAGCCATCTCCAAGTATTGCGAATGTCCGAATGTTGAATAAACATCAAGCATCGCATAAAGAGCTCTTGGATCGTCGCACTCTGTCGAAAAATCCAGAGCGGCATCCACTTCAGGTTCACTGCCCATATCTCCAAGTCCATTCCCTTTGGCGATGCTTCTTGCCGCTTCCCATAGGCTTTCGTCACCCGTTTGTATAAATGTCCTCACGCAGGAAAGCAAAAATTTGCTAGTAGCGGGAAACTGGCCGATGATGACGCCTTTATCTCCATAATAGCCGTCCCGTTTAAGGGCATATCCCGATAAATCCGTACCGTCGGTGAGCATCGGCTTAAACGCATTCCTTTCAGGAACGTAGCCGTATTTCAAAAAAGCGCCGAGCCCTTGCCTTGACCATTGTGCCAGCTCCTTCACTACTTCCCCCAGCCCACTTGCAAGCTGAAGCTGCATCATCGTATTTTCATAATAGACGGTAGAGGCTTGCGCTTCCAAAAGCATTTTGCCTTCCAGCGCTGCGTCTCCAAACTCGGGACCGAATTGCCGCCCAGCCCTGTCCCCGAAACGGGAATGTGTATTGCTGTCGTCATTCGTATGATACACTTTTCTCGCTTGGTTGAACTGATACGCACCTAAGCCTGTATCCGCATTTCTAGCCTTGTTATACTGGCGGGCAAGCCTTTTCAGCCATAACAGAGCGCCTTTCTCGCCCGCCAGCTTGTACAGCATTCCTGCCGCATATATCAGATCATTTCCCGCGTTCAGAAAGGACAGCCCGCTAACCTCTGAGAACGGCTCCGCATCCCGGAATTCGTGTGCCCACAGCCTGCTGCTTTTCAAGCCGAAGCTGCCGTGTCTGCTAATCTCAAGGGTACTCCAGTTGAAAACATGTGCATTCCATAACGCTCTAATGTATTTGACGGTAGCTGCAGGGTCAACCTCGTACATGAGTTCATAATACGGAAAATGGTTTTTCAGTTCATGCACCATACCGTTTTTTTCCTCTGCCCCGGCAACCTGCAGCGTTTTCAGATCAATCAGCCGATGCCCGCCCCATTGCAGCAGGCCACACTCACTTTGAAGATGGTCAAAGTGAAATTTGATTGCTAATTTAGCGGCATTTTCATACTGCTCATCGCCTGTAAGCCTCGAAAGCCCCACAAAGGTACGAAACAGGTTTTGCTGGCTCGCCAAATTGGACATGACCACCTCGCGCCCTCCGGGAAATCGCCATGTGACGGGCTCCTTTGTCCTAACATCGATTCCGTCAGCGAACAACGGGCTAGCCTCCCAGCCGCTGCGGCCCCTTCCCTCCTTAAGCACATTGTCTGCAAATGATATGACCGTGTTCAATCGCTGCTGATCCCTCGTACTCTTTTCCACCAATACACACCATCCTCTTGGATTTCCGGTATAAAAGCTTCGATCTCCACTATGATTCTCTCTATGGTCAAAAACAGCTTTTTTGCAGGTTCATAGCTAATATACCATAAATTTACCAGATTCTGTGATAGATTAAAACGCGGAAAAGCCGCTTCCCTCGCAGCTTCATGACAAAGAACCCCCGCGCAGCGATCCAATCGGTGCGCGGGGGCTCAAAAACAAACAAGCTACGGACCCTTAATCTAGCTTCTAGCTGCCATACGTCAATGCGAGCTTAGCGAACATATCTTCCAGAGTAAAGCGGACATCCACAAAATGATAGACACGGATCATTCTTTCCTTCTGATCATGCACATAGTACATATCCTCGGTTATTCTCGGAGCAGGCTTCATTTCATACCCGTATTCGTGCTCATCCAGAAGCAGGCTTATGGCAGGTGAGTCGCCGAGCGACCACATTTCACCTTTGGGCCACGGGGAGTCCTTGAACGCTTCTGCTGCCCAATTGTTGAAGTCGATCAGCTGCTGGAACAAATATTGCCCGATTTCACCGTACGGCTTAACCTTGTACATCATCTCCGCAATACTTACCCTCATCGTCGTATAAACGGTGTGCGGCACCTGCCACAGCTCCACTGATGATTGGAACACCACATTAGCGGCAGCAATATCGTTAAACAAGTTATACTCCCAGCCACCGAGCGGCCAGTGCCCGCCGCCAATCCAGACAACTGTCAGCCTATCCGAGATGCGCGGTTCCATAAGCAATGCTGACGCCATATCTGTAAGCGGTCCAAGGAATACGACATACAGCGGAGAGGAATCCTCCTTCATGGCTTCATGCACAATCGCAGCAGCCCCCTCGGAAGGGACGGGCGTTTCTTCGTTCTCCAATGCGCTGACCGCCCCCTTATAGTAAGGGACCTCCTCTTGCAATCCCATAATCGAGAGCACCTTCTCGATCTCGTCATAGCTTTGCTGCATCGTGTCCTTCCGGTTCATCATCGAAGCCGTTTTTTCAAATTGGGCAGCTATAATACCTTTTATCCTGAAACGAGGAGTCAGCAAGGCATGGACAATGGCAAATTGATCATCAGCTTCATTTTTCGCGTCGGTATTAATGATTAGCCTGATTTTCTTGGACTCCGGTACATCAAACGGCAATTTCATACTCCGCCACCTCCGTTTTTCAACTTTTTATTTGCCGTTAGCAGCCGCCCATTCATCAAGCTGCTTTTGTTTCTCAGCAATAATCTTATCCAGCCCAGCCGCCTTCAGCTTCTCGTTATACTCCTCAATGAGTGCAGGATCCAGCGAGCCGGATTCCAGCCCGACCTTGTATTGATTGACCACGTTAGTCGCCGCGGCCACCTCCGTTTTTACCGGCGTCGCATCGAAGGAGAAACCGAGTGCCGGAGATACCTTCGCGGACTCGTTGAATTTTTTCGTCTGCTCCCAAATATCCTTATCCGTACCTTCCCACACATATGTTAAAAAATTGTTGCCCACTTCCCATTGGTTGAACTGATATGTCGTTTCCTTCACGCCTTCTGGAAGCTTGATCGTTCCGTCCTCATTCTTCACATAGTGCTTGCCTTCAATGCCGTTCGCCAGCAAGTTCATCACTTCGGCATCCGAATAAAGCAGGTTAAGAAGCTGCATAGCGCGTTCCGGGTTTTCGCTGTTGCGGGGAACCGACATCATAAAGCCGCTTGCTCCATTCGATTGGATCACAGGCTCAGACAGATGGACACTGGTCATTTCATAACCGGTAGTCTTGGATTCCTGTGCCTCAAAGCCTGGCTTCATATTATTAAAATAACCAAGCGCTTTGCCTGCTTTTACGAGACTTGAGCCCTGCTCCTGCGTCGTTGCTACGTCCTGCATAATATAGCCGGCTTCATACCACTTGCGTGCAAGAGTGACCTTATTTTTGAAAATGTCTGTTTCCAGCAGATTTACGACTTTCAGATCATTACTGTCCAGCAAAATCACGCCAAGGCTGTCTCCAAGCGGATCGATCTGCGGTGTATACATTTGATAAGCAACCGTGCCTGTTTGCGTGCTTTGAACGAGAGGCACAATGCCCGGTTCCTTATCCTTAATCGTCTGGAATACTGTAACAAGATCCTCAAAAGTCTTGACTCCCGAAAGATCAATGCCGTGCTTGTCAATCAAATCCTTACGCATGACCATGCCATAATCTGCGCCCACGTCGCGTATGCTCGACACGCCATAAATACTTCCGCCGATTTTCGTACCATTGTAAATTTCCGAAGGCATCGTATTTTTAATTTCCGGCGCATACTTCTCAAGAAGCTCGTCAAGCGGCAGCAGCTGTCCTTTGGCAACCTGAGAGCTGTAATTAAAAAAAGAGGAAGTAACAAGCAGGTCCAGAGGCTCGTTGCCTGCCAGAAGAAGATTGACCTGCTGGTTCCATGCTGCAATATCAATTGGCATCAGCTTCACAGTCGCATTAATTTTGGACTTGGTAATTTTGTTTATCTCCTCCTGCACCGCCGCAACATCCGACATCGTGCCGAGATTAATAAAGGCCATCGTCAGTTCCACGGCTTCGCTATCGCCGGCTCCAGCTTCACTTCCAGATCCGCCAGGCGAAGCGTTGCCTCCATTTTCCGAACTGCCGCAGGCTGCAAGAAGCAGGCTTAGTACAAGCATAATCGATAAAAGCAGTGTCGTTGTTTTCTTCTTCATCTTCGATTTCCCCCTGTGTGCTGATGATCATAAATCTATACCAATCGGACCTGCGAGATCCGAGCTTGGCTGCCTCTAACTAACCTTTAACAGCTCCAATGGTAAGGCCTTTAACGAAATACTTTTGGAAAAAAGGATACACACACAAAATGGGCAATATTCCTGCAACTGCCATCGCCATCCGCACGGAATTCATAGGAAGTCCCGCCGCAGCCGTGCTGTTGTTGCCCCCAATGTTGGTTTGCTGTAGAAATTGGATATTACTCAGCATCCGGTTCAATAAATTTTGGATACTGTATAATTCAGGCTCCGTCACATAGATCAAGCCGTTGAACCAGTCGTTCCAATAGCCAATCGTCAGCATGAGACCGATAGTGGCCAAAATCGGTAAAGAAAGCGGTATCACGATCTGGTAAAAAATTTTAAACTCCGTTGCCCCGTCAATATAGGCCGATTCGATAATGGGAACCGGGATTGAGGTGCTGAAAAACGAGCGGATCAGCAGAATGAAGAAGCCGTTTGTAAGCAGGCCAGGTATGATCAGCGCAAGCAGTGTATTTTTCATGTCGAATACCTCGGTAAACACGAGATATGTCGGCACCAGCCCCCCGTTGAACAGCAGCGTGAAAAATACGATAAAGGACAGCGTCCCCCTCAGCGGCATATCTCCCCGCGACAGCGGATACGCCAGCAACGCTGAAATGAGCAGCCCCACGGTTGTCCCGATAATTGTAATCGTTACCGTTATGCCGTAAGCCTTAACCAGCGACGTGGATTTATTCCACAAATACTCGTAAGCCTCGATGCTCCATGCCTTAGGCAGCAGGCTGTATCCATCCCTCACAATCGCCTGCTCCTGTGTCAGTGATGATGTGATTAACAGCAGAAACGGAAATACACAAGCAGCTGTCAGCAAAATAAGGATGGCATGTACAGCATATTGATTCATATGGTTCGTCTTCATGAAGTTACCTCTCCTAACAAGAACCTTTTTCTTATTCTAAAACAGCGCCTGATCTCTGTTCTTGCGGCTCACAGCGTAATTAGCGGCCAATACGAGCACAAAACCGACAAGCGATTGGTACAAGCCCGCAGCCGACGACATTCCGATATCTCCCAAAGTCATGAGTCCTCGGTATACGTATGTGTCTATAACATCTGTCGTTGGCTGAAGAGGACCTGAATTAAGCGGAACCTGATAGAACAGCCCGAAGTCAGAGTAAAAAATACGTCCGATCGCAAGCAGTGTCATAATGGTAATGGTAGGCATGATGAGCGGAACGGTAATGCTGCGGATTTGATGCCATTTGTTTGCGCCGTCAATCGTCGCTGCTTCATAATATTCGTGATCAATGCCAATAATAGAAGCTAAATAAATGATGCATAAATACCCTACATTTTTCCAAATATTAACAATTGCGAGAATATACGGCCAATATTTAGCCTCTGTATACCAAGCTATCGGATCCATACCGAGCAGCGGCAGCAGTTGTTTATTGATGAAACCGCTCTCTACATTGAGCAGCGACAATCCGAGATAGCCGACAACGACCATTGAGATTAAATACGGCAGCAAAATGGCACTTTGATAGAAGCGCGACGCAAGCTTCTTCTTTACTTCATTTAATAAAATC
Organism: Paenibacillus sp. Leaf72; assembly: GCF_001422685.1. Lineage (NCBI taxonomy): Bacteria > Bacillati > Bacillota > Bacilli > Caryophanales > Paenibacillaceae > Paenibacillus > Paenibacillus sp. Leaf72. The sequence goes on from NZ_LMLV01000033.1 coordinate 170,382, forward strand.
GCTACCGCGATAGCCAACACCGTATTAATGACGATAAATGCGCCATTGTACAAAATCGTGTTGCGCGTAATAATCCAGGCGTCCTTCGTTTCAAACAAATATTCAAAGTTCTTAAACCCGATCCAATCGCTCCCAAGAATTCCTTTGGCATAATTAATGTCCTTAAACGCTATGACAACTCCAAACATGGGCAGATAGTTATTGATAATCAAATAAATCATGCCCGGAATGATCATCAGGAACAGTGCGCGGTAACGCTTTAATTTTCTCAAAATAAAATTCAGCCGCCCGCTTTCTTTCCGCTCTCCTGCACGAACAGCCTGTGCGATTTGCGGTGTTTCCATCGCCTTCCCTCATTTCGTTGTTGTATTCTATCTTGTAGCTCTATTGTAGGGTGTACGGAACATAGGCAATAACCACTATCCGGACTTTACAGTTTCGAAATCTCGACCTCTTTCGACTGGGCTTGCTTGCGGTAATCGCCTGGATTCATACCTGTCATTTTTTTAAACAGAGTGGAAAAATAAGATAGATTGGAATAGCCTGACTGCAGGGCAATATCACTAACGGTGTAATCTGGCAATGCTAACAGTGCTTTTGCATATGCAATGCGTTGTAATTGTACATAATCCGAAATGGACATGCCCGTTTCCTTCTTGAATACCCGATTCAAATAATCAGGGTTCAAATATACGCAGCCCGCTACCTCTTCCCGGGTCAGATTTTGCTCGCCTATATGCTCTTGAATATAGGCCTTCACGCGGTCGACCACTGAAAGGCTTTTTTGAGTGGCGTGAATTTGGCTCATCGACACGTCAATGAGATAAAGGATCCATTCCTTGAGTGACGACACGGAGCGGAGCACCTCTTGCGGCTTGTCTGTAAGCAGACTTTTCGCGAACACATCATTGGCCTGTAATCCCTTCACTTGCAGCACAAAAAACATCATCTGCAGAAAATTTTGATAAAACAGCTGCAAGGCCTGAGCGTCGACGCCGTACTTCCTGTCCCTCAAATCATCCAAATAACAAGCGACAGCCTCCGTCAACTTATCCTTGGCTCCCATTTTCATCCACTCTTCCCACGAACTCATGGAAGGCGGCTGCAGGGTTCCCACTTTAGACTTCTTGTAATGGCGAAACAAAAAGGTTTGATTGGCATGCGTCACATTGTCACGGTCCATTTGAATAAGATTGTAATAGCTTGTCACCATTTCAGTAGCATACACAGGCTGACCGATGTAACAGTTTAAATCACAGCTAAAGTATTGGCTGCAGCCGCGCACATAGCTGATGCAATCGTCCAGCATCGCTGTATCCATCCTATCTGTTGATGCTTCAAGCAGCACAAGCAGCCCACCATTAGGAACGGATATGACGGCGGACCCGGCTTCATTTTTCAAAATTTGCTCATTCGCTGCATTTCGCAGCGCATACTCCATAATCTGCTCATCCCGCTGACTGAGCGGTTTATACCATTTTTGGACGCGAATTAAGATCGGCAAATATTTAGACCTCACCAGATTAGGCAGCTTGCTGCTCGCAGCATATTCGGAGATTCTTTCCGGGGAAGAGCCTATGCTTTGCTTGATGAGCTCCTGCCAAAAACGCTCTTTCATCAACGGCTTTTGTGATTCCCAAAGCTGAGCATAATGCTTGTAATCGCTTTCATACATTAGAAGCTCCTGTGTTTTTTCGATTTTAGCTAACGCTTTACGGATTACTTGCTCCAGTTCTTCATAATCAACCGGTTTAAGCAAATACTCGAAGCTGCCCAGCTTGATCGCTTTCTGCGCATAAGAGAAATCGGAATGCGATGTCAAAAAAATCGTCTCTACCTTTGGATCATGCTCCCTTACCCATTCCAGCAATTCGATGCCTGTCCCTTTAGGCATTTCGATATCGCACACCATTAAATGAATCGGCTCATTCAAATAAATTTGCTGAGCCTGCTTCAGGCTTAGCGCGGTATGCACATGTTGAACCTTCAAGGATTTCCAGCGGACGCCTACCTCCAGCCCTCGGATCGCATGAACCTCATCATCTACAATTAATACGGTAAACATATAAGCCCCCACCTTCTGGATGTAGTATGATCATGAATGTCCAGCAGCGGGCATTGGCAGCGACATCGTTACGATAGCCCCGCCGCCGCTCTGATTGTTCTCGAAGGTTATCGCTGCGTCCGATTGATAGAGCAGCCTCAGCCTGCGCTTAATATTCCAAATGCCGACATGCTCGCCCTCTTCGCTTATTTTTTCCTCATCGGCATGCAGACTACTCAGCACTTCTTCGGGAAAACCGGAGCCGTTGTCTTTTATCGTGATTACAATACGGTTCCCGTTATCCGACTCCAGCAGCGCTGCAACAACCTCAATTGTAATTGGCTGATCGATATCAACCGCATGTTTAATGGTATTTTCAACGATTGTCTGAATGACAAGAGGCGGAATTTCAACCTCCTTCACTTCGTCCTTCATTTCGATGCTGCTGCTCAGCGAGTCAGGAAACCGAAGCTGCTGGATACGCAAATAATTGGCAGTATGCAGCAGCTCTTCTTTTAACGGTACGACATATCGGTTCGTTCGAAACATGTAACGGAAGTAGACGACCAGACACTTCGACATTTCCTGAATCAGCTTGTAATCCTTGACCGTTGCCAAATTGTAAACAATGTTTAACGAGTTCAAAAAAAAGTGCGGATTAATTTGCAATTGAAGCAATTGAAGCTCCGACTTCTGATGGTTTAATTTTTCTTCATATACATCGATCTTCAGTTCGCGAATTTCCGCAATCATACGATTGAAAGTTTCATTAACGATTTCAAATTCGGTGGACGTACTGCTCTGATGCAGTCTTGTACCCCAATGACCGTCTCTCGTCTTCCTCATCGCCACGACCAACTGCTTCATCGGCTTAAGAAACACATAGCGTATAAAAAATAAAAATACGACAAAAAAAACGACAGCACCCGCCGTTATGAATGAGGATACCCTCTGTAGAAAAGGAAGCTTTTGCTGAATAACATCATCCGGCACAAGCGCCATAAGTTTAAAATCGCCTTTGTCCGACGATTCATCCATCATTAAAAATGATCTCTCCTTGCCCGTTATCGTATACGCTTCTGAGGAGCTTGCCAGTTCAATGCCTTCCCTCTCGATCATCTCGCTTTGGCTCATTGGCTTGAGTTCGCCCGTCGTCAGCAGTGCGGCTCCCGCTTCGCCGAGATCGATCAGATTTAAAGGCACCATCAGCTTATTGCTGTTAACCCACGCCCCGACATACACCCCCCCGCTGCGTATAAGACGCAGCAGCGCATAATTATGGTTACGTCCTTCCCACACATGCCAGTCAGGACCGCTGTAGGCCCCCGGCTCCCCCTGCAGCATCTGCATAATTTCCTGTTTGGTTGCGTCCCGTTCTTCAAACGATGAGCCGAACTGCTGGGTCATAATAAGCTCACCGTTTGTTATCGAATAAACAAAAAAGAGATCGATTGAACGATGTACGCTACTATCTGTCATAATCGTATTGAACAGTCGCAATTTGCTCATCATATAGGTCGTTTCGTTATTTTGTCTCGGCAATTGAAATCCGATCAGATCGGTATCATTTTCCGTAAAATCGAACAAATACTCATCCACTTCATTCAAATTGCGGTCGATTTCATTCATATACAGACTGAGCAGATTTTTGTTCGATTGGGCGACCTGATTACGGACAACCCCCACTGAATAAATGCTATTCACAATAATGACGATTACAAGCGGAACGATCATAAAGAGGATACTGGCAAACATTTTAAACCGCAGCGAATTTAGATATGCACGCATCAGGCATCTGTCCCTTCAAGCTGATTAACTCGTAGTTTTCGTAGCGAAATATTCAGTCTCTTTCAAAGCTGCAGCAGTCGCCTATCCTAATTGTACCCCCAAATCCTTCATAACGCTTTTGTTATGACGACCTAAACATTATGAAAATCGGACTAGAACCGGACTTCCTACCGGAATAGAATGAAACGAATGATGCAAGCAGCTATGTGAAAAAGAGAAAGCGCCCCTATCTTTGAGAAATGGTGTTTGGCTAAAACAACATCGCTCAGAGAGAGGAGCAACTTTAAGGTGAAGTCTATCACAAAAATCTCAAATTTGAACACGGAATTTCCTGTCATAAATGCATAACAAGAAAAGCAATCAGGCCAGCCCGGTCTTGGTTGCTGATGCCAAAACCGGGCTGGCCTGATTGCTTCAGGTGTAGGGTTCATTAATGACACTACTCATCGTCGTCGTCGTACATAAGCAATTTAGCTCTTATAATAATAGTCTGGAATGGCTTCCCACCGTTTCTTCAGCTCGTGCGCCGCTAATTTTGGTTTGCGGTCACGCGTAAACACCCCTTTTTTATTCCCTTGAACGCGGAAGATGCCCTGACTGGTGCTGAAATCGGCAAAGTTCCATACATGCTCGCCGACAAAATTGCTGCACTCGTCGAAAATCTCATGATTTGCCCGTAAAAATTCGGTCTGAAATTCCTCGGTAAACATGACGGGATCAACATCATGGAAGCCTGCGATCGTATCCGCGCCATATTCCGTCATGATGATTGGCTTCTCTGGGCAGCGCTTCCTCCAGCCTTGGAGCTCCTGGCGGAGTCTCGATTTAGCAATCTCCCATTCCCCGCCTTCAACGTACCAGCCGTAATACCGATTCAAGCAGAGAACATCTACCAGATCCGATACCTTGCAATGCTCCGGGCTCCCTTCCTGAAGCGTCACCACTGTGACGGGACGTCCTTGCGGGTCGCATTCCTTCGCATATCGGAGCAGCGGCTCGAAATACTCGCGCGCCCCTTCCTCGGAAGTCGCAGGCTCATTGGCGATGGACCACATCACAACGCATGCATGGTTCTTGTCTCTCGCTATCAGCTCGCGAATGGCTTCCCGATGCGCTTCATAGGTTCTCAGCTCTTTCCATGTGTCCCGTCGCTTCCCACCCGTCAGCGTTGGAATGAAATTCAAATGCAGACCGACGGCAGCCACCTCGTCGATAACGACGAATCCTTCCCTGTCAGCCAGTCTCATGATTTCTTCCGAATATGGATAATGGGATGTACGGAACGAATTGGCGCCCATCCACTTCATCAATCGAAAATCCATGACATTCGCCGCCTCGTTGATGCCACGTCCATGAATCGGCGAATCCTCGTGTTTGCCGAAGCCCTTGAAGTAGAACGGTTTTCCATTGATTAGGAATTTGCCGCCCGCCACTTCCACAGTCCGGATGCCAAAGGGTTGATCATACTCATCGATGATTTCTCCTCCTTGAACTAGCTCCACCTTTAACGTGTACAAATAAGCATTCATAGGCTCCCAAAGCTTAGCATCCGCCAGCAAGAAGCTCCCTTGCGCCCCTTCTCCTTGGGCAACGATGCTTCCCGCTTCATCTAGGATATGGATACGCACGTCGGACTCTCCGGTGCTGTCAATCTTGCAGCTCACTTCCGCGGAACCGTCATCCTTGACGCTTGATATAATCTGTACATCTTGTATATAGCTTTGAGGTGTCGTGTAAATTTTCACAGGACGATGCAGCCCCGCATAGTTAAAGAAATCGAAATTGGGATTATTCCGAGCGACTTTGCCCACTCCTTCAATATCGCGCTCCACGAAATGTCCCACGGGCAGCGTCGATTCGTCCAAAATATTATTGACGGCAACTGTCAGCCTATTTTTATGCGGCAACAGATGACCGTTCAGTTCCACTTCGAACGGTGTAAAGCCGCCCGTATGCTCTACGGCCAGCGTTCCATTGATATACACCTTCGCTTCATGGGTGGCCGAGCTGAATCGAAGAACGATTCGCTGCGAGGCCAGCGTCTTTGGAATAATGATATCCCGTTCGTACCAAACCCATCCTACATGATTTCGTATTTCGGCGTTCACGCCGATATCGTTATAGGAAGACGGAACAGCCATCGCAATCGTGTCGCTTAGCGACTGCATCTGCCATCCTTCCAGTAAACCGATTCCGGGATCTGTTTTGAAATTCCAAATGCCGGACAAATCGATAACGCTGCGAGAAGACGTATTAATAGGGTATAGCATCCTTATCACTCCTCATAATGGATAATAGATGTGCAGCGCGAATACCCATCCGCGCTGCACAGAACCTTTTACTGCTTGGAATCAATAATTTTCTGAACCTTTTCTTGTGTATTGCGAATCGTCGTATCAATGTCGACGCCGGATAACATCATTTTGTCGAATTCCTCCAGGAACACCTTTTCTAACTCCGCATGGTAAGGAACAGCGACAGCTGGGGTGGCCTGCTTCGTGTTTTCGAGAACGTACATCAAGGATTCCTTATCGATTTTTTCAGGCGTTTTCGTGCCCGCAATAATGTTGTCTACAACCTTGTTCAGATCGGCTTTTTTCCACGCTGGGAAGTTCTTGCCCTGCAGGACGATTCCTTCCGTAGTGAACCAGCGGATAAAGGTGTAAGCAGCTTCTTTATGCTTGGACTTGCTGTATATGCCAAATACGTCGCCACTGACGTTGCCTGTGAGCGGATCCCCTGCGTTCATCGTCGGAAGTGGTGCGAACACGGTTTTGAACGTTGCAGGTACTTGCTCCGTTCCCCCTGCTTCCGGCACCAAGAAAGATGCCATCGTAATCATGCTCGTATCCTGGTTGAAGTATTGTGGACGGTAATTTAGCTTCTGGCTCACAATTTCTGAGTAAGGCGTCGCCGAGCCTTCTCGTTCCCCTTGCAGGCGAACTTCCAACGATTTCCTTATTGCAGGAGTATCGATGTTTGCTTTCAAGCCATCGTCCGTCGTGAGATTAGCTCCGGTAGTCGATTGCCCCATATTCTGAATGAAATAACCGAATTGAATCCAGCTGTGGAAATAGGTGCCGTATTGCGTTTTGCCGTTTGCCGTCGTCGTCATCGCCTTGGCATACTCCATATACTGGTCCCAGGTCCATTCCTTCGGAAGCTCCAGTCCCGCTTGCTGGAGTCGGCTCTCATTGATGAAAACCATAGGTGTAGAAAGCTTGCCTGGCAAGCCATAGGTTACATCTTTGATTCGTGTGTCCGTGGAGTACTCGTCCGCCAGAGAGAAACCTTCCTTCTCTATATACGTATCAACTGGCTCTAACAAGCCGAGCTCGGCGCGCTGGCTGAGAAATGCCATGTTACTAAACATAATAACATCCAGATCGTCGCCAGAAGCCGCGGCTAAATCCAGCTTTTTATAATATTCATTCGAGTTGTTGTCTTCTGCGGAGTTGAACTCCACCTTGATCCCAGGATGTTTCTTCTCGAACTCCTCGATTACGATATCCCAATTATCAGCTTTCTTCGGATACCAAGTATGCAATTTAATGGTGACTGCCCCGTCTGAAGAGCCCTTGCTTCCCGTCTCCTCCGCCGTACTATTGCCGCCTGCCCCCGAGCATGCTGATGTTGCAAGGGCAACCAAAACCGAAACGACAGTCGCCTGAATCCATTTTTTCTTTAACATCGAAATTCCCCCTTGAATAATAGTTTTCTATCCTTTGACACTTCCCGAGGCCACGCCTTCAATCACTTGTTTCTGGCCTACAATGAAGATGATCAACAGTGGCAAGATCGCAGAAACGGCTCCCGCCATCATAAGCGAATAAAACTCTCCATTAAAATCGGCAAACTTCCGAATCCCCAGCTGAAGCGTGAACAAGGCTTCAGAGCGCAGGAAAATAAGTGGATTCTGATAATCGTTCCATGTCCAAATGAAACGCAGAATCATATAAGTCGCAAGCGCCGGCTTAACTAACGGCAGCCCGATCCGAAAGAAAATAATCCAATGATTCGCGCCGTCGATTCGCGCAGATTCGATAATCTCATTATGGACGCTCATGAAGAACTGGCGCAGCAAGAACGTGCCTAATACTCCCGATGCTGCAAGCAATACAAGACCGAAATGGCTATCGAATAGACCAAGCCAGCGAAACATCATAAATTGCGGAACAAGGATGGCCTGAGAAGGAATCATGTAAGTAGCCAGCACTAAGATAAACATAGCTTCCCGGCCTTTGAAGATCACCTTGGAAAATCCATAAGCGGCCATAGCCGAAATGATTAACGACAATGCGGTAGCCATCAGTGTCACTTTAATGCTATTCAAGTAATAAAGAGTGAATGGAACAGCACCTGACCAGACTTGTGTGTAATTTTCTATCATGTACCATGTTTTCGGAATCCATTGTATGGGGTATGTCATAACCTCCAATTCAGGCTTGAACGAGGCCGATAACATCCAAATGAATGGCAGGATAAAAAATATCCCGACGATTCCCATTAGAGCCGTGACGATCAGACGGCTCGCGCTGACGGATTGCATATGTGTATTCCCCCTAGTAATTTACCCATTTCTTCTGACCCACCCATTGGATAAGTGTCACGAATAAGATCAGCAGCAGCAGCACGATCCCCATCGCAGACGCATAGCCGGATTGCAGGTTAACAAACGCCGCTTCGTAAAGGTAATAAACGATGACCGATGTAGAGCCGGCAGGGCCGCCGCTGGTCAACACCATAATGAGATCGAAAACCTTAAACGAGCCAACCACACCTGTAATAAGCAAAAAGAAGGTTGTCGGAGAAAGCATGGGCAAGGTAATAGTGAAAAACTGCCTCAGAGGAGAAGCTCCATCTACATCGGCCGCCTCATAAATATCCTTTGGAATCCCCTGCAAGCCTGCCAAATAAATGACCATATTAAAACCAAGCGAAGTCCAAACCATAATAATCATGACTGCAATCAGTGCGAATTGCGGGTCCGCCAGCCAAAGTGGCGGATTCTCAATGCCTATCCCCCGCAAAAATCCGTTAATTGGTCCGCTGTTGGGATGGAACAAGACTCGCCATAATAAAGCGATTGCCACGAAACTTGAAATGAAAGGCATAAAGTAGATGACTTTGAAGAAATCTTTAAAGTAGGTTGCTTGGTTAATCAAAGCCGCGAGCACCAGCGCGAAAAGCATCGATACGGGAACAACCGCGATCATGATGACATTGTTCCGAAGCGCTCGATGGAACCCTTCATCATGCAGCAAATTATTATAATTCTCAAATCCGATAAAATTTAGCCCATCGAGCCCTGCAATGAAGTTCCACTCGGTAAAACTTATCAACCCTGACAAAATGATCGGGATAACGACCAGCGTCATAGTCAACAACAGCATTGGCAAAATAAATAGATAACCATTAATCATGTCGTAAAACCCTTGCTTGCGGATTCGGAGAGCCTTGCCTGTTTTCGCCCCCTGATCCAAACCATTTCTCGTTGTCTGCTCCAAATTTGCCACCTCACTGTCCTCTATGTCTTCCTCATTATAGGTGCCGCGTTCCATGCAAACATGCAACGATTTTTTCTATAGCAAAAAAGATTTGCGATATTTTTTCCCTCATTGCAAAAAATGTTGAATGAATCGTTCATCAGCATGCTGTAGTATGGCTTTATAAAGAAGAATGGCAACGAGGGGTGCACAACATCATGCGTGTTATATTAAAGCTAAAACATTTATCCTTGCGGCAAAAGCTGATTCTGACATCTATTGCCTGTCTGGTATTGCCTACGGTAGCTATGCTGTATATTAGCAGCTACTACTCCAAGTTAATTATTCGAGAGCACACCCTTGAGAAAGCAACGCAATCCCTTGCCATTGTACAATCTCAAGCCAATGCAATTATGGAGGAGCTTGTGTCTATCTCAAATTTCGTCCAATTCGATCCCGAGATTAAAACCTTGCTGGAGGAAGCCCAGGATCATCCGATTGCTGCTAGACAACTAACGACCCGGCTAGAGCAGATTGCGGGAGAGAAGCCTGATTTACGGCTTACGCTGCTGACAAGGGATGGCCGCGCTTATTCCGATTATTCCTTTTACGATTTCGAGCCACAGCAATTTACTCAGCAGGACTGGTTCGCCAAGGCATCCCGACTGATGGCATACGAGACGTTGTTTTTGGGTGGATTGCGGAACTACTTGCCGCCGCTGGATCAAGATCAAGGATATGTTTATTTGACGGCTCGGGCTTTGACGGAGGCTGTTGATCAAGCCCCCTTCGCTTATTTGATTGTCAGTCGAACGGAAGACTCCATTCGAGATCTGTTCGCTGGCTTGGAAGAAGATGTTTACCTGCTGAGTGACGAAAATATCATTCTATCCAATCGAAACGCCGACGTAATTGGTCAGCCATTCCACACGATCATGAACGAGGAGACAAGCTCTTCACCAAGCTTTATTCACCTGCGAGGAGAGAATCAAATTCATCTCTCGCTTCCACTCCGTTATGCGGACTGGAGACTGGTAAGTCTGGCTCCTTACGAGCAGCTTACCGGTAAATTAAATACCTTCTATCAGTCCGCCTTATTGCTTCAATCGCTGTTTGCCATCTTTTTCTTATTTGCTTTGACCTATCTATTGGGTAGATTCACGAAACCGGTTCGATTGCTGGGCGAGGCGGCCAAGAAGGTGGAATCCGGGGATTTGCAATACCGCTCCAATATTCGCGGCCGTGACGAGATTGGGCGGCTCGGACGCTCATTCGACATGATGCTGGATCGGATTCAGCAAATGCTCCAGCAAGTTGAGATCGAACAACAATTGAAGAGGCAAGCGGAAATGGCGATGCTCCAGGCGCAAGTACATCCGCACTTTTTGTTCAATGTCCTAAGCTCCATACGCTTGAAATTATTGTTAAAGCATGATGAAGACACCGCTCATGCGGTCGGCTCCTTAGCCTCGCTGCTGCGGGCAAGCTTGATGAGGCAAAATGAATTCGTAACGCTGTATGCCGAGATTGAAACGACGATGCAGTATATTGATTTAATGAAATTTACAATGAGATTCCCGACCGAGTGCCACCTAGACATTCAGCCAGACCCGTTAACCATAACGGTGCCTAGATTTATTTTGCAGCCAATCATCGAAAATGCTTATAAGCATGGATTTACGCAGAGCGGCGGTATCATCACGATTAAGGTAGCCACGGATGCTCATATGCTGCGTATCACAATCGCAGATAATGGTCTGGGCATGACACCAGAGACGCTTCAGACTTTGAAAGATCGATTCAATGTTCAGAAGCGGGACGTAATTGAGAGGATGATGGCGGAGGAGCGTACAGCCGCCTCAGGAATTGGATTATTTAATGTGTACAGCAGGTTGAAGTTGATTTATAGTGACCGTTTTGAGATGAACATTCACAGCGTGTACGGCGAACAGACGACAGTCGTATTAATATTCCCTGCTGCTGAGCCAGCCGAATCTGTAGAGGTAGGTGAACACCATGTTTAAAGTTGTTATTGCAGACGACCATTACCCCGTGCTTGATTATTTAAGCAATATCATTCCTTGGTCCAAGCTTGGCTTTGAGCTTTCCGCGCTCTGCTCCAATGGAGGTGAAGCATGGGAAGCCTGCCAGAACCAACAGCCGGACATTCTTATTACGGATATCGGTATGCCAGTGATGGATGGTCTTGATCTCATCGAGAAGGCGCGCGAGGCAAATCCTCGTTTGAAGACCATTATTTTATCCTGTCACGAGGATTTTCAATATGCCCAAAGAGCCGTTAAGCTTAACGTCAACGATTATATCCTGAAGGAAAGCCTTCGCATGGAGCATGTCGTTACGGTTCTGCAGCAGCTTGCTTGCACGTTAGCCGAAGAGAAACAAGCCGAGAACAACCGTCTCCAGCTGCAGAACGTCGTGCAGCAAAATCTGTCCGCCATTCATACCCGATTTATTCGCAAGCTGCTGGAGCAGCCGATATGGAACGAAGCGGAGTGGAACGACGAAGCAGAAAGGATGGGCATCCACCTCCGTGATGGCATGCCATACCTGCCTGTTGCGGTGCTGCCGGAGCGCTCCTTCGAGCTCGCAAGCCGGTTTGGCGGAGCCATGAATATGCAATTTGTCATCGACAACGCCTTGCAGGAATTGGTTCAATACGAAGGTGTTATCTTGCTTGTACCGAACGAACGCCAATACTTCCTTCTGTTTCCTTTCCCGGCCACATTGAAACGTAATCTTCATGAGGACATCCGCTCCGAGCTGAAGCGTGTTCAACAATTAGTGTACCGACATCTCAGTATTGGGATATCATTCTATCGTGGTGATGTGGCTCGGGATTTCCTGCAATTGAAGAAGCAATTACAAGATTTGATGAATGTGAAGATGTTCCGTTTCTATGCAGGAGAGCTCGTCTTTGCGGAGCTGCGGCCGCTCCAAACGACGAAAGAAGATTTGTTCCTGCATTATGCCAAGGCCTTTCAGGAGCTGAAGGACAGCATGCTTGGGGGAGAAAGGGCGCTCATCCAATCTACGGTGAAGCGATGGGGAGCATTCATTCAAGATCGTGTTTATCCAGTCGAATCTGTGAAAAGCTGGGTACTAAAAATGGCATTGGAGCTAGAGCTCAAATATACGGTGATGCAAAACTTCGTGATCAACTTCAACAGTGAGCTGCAGCAGCAGCAAATCGCTTCTATCGAAACGCTGAATCATCTTTTGGAATGGCTTCAGAACTTTCTCGAAGAGAAAGCTACCGATATTCAGATGCTGCGCGACCATACGGTACGGAGGGAGATCGCGGAAGCCCAGCGCTACATTCAAACCCATATTGGAGAGAAAATCGCAATGGATGAGATGGCCCATCGGTTGAATCTGAATCCGTCGCACTTCAGTCGTATTTTCAAGCAGGAAACCGGGGAAACCTTCGTCGAATTCGTCACGCGGACGAAGATGGAGAAAGCGAAAGAGCTATTGAATCAGTCCGACATGACCGTGGTAGAAATTGCGGAGCAGCTAGGCTACGAGCATACCAGTTACTTTATTAAGCTGTTCCGCAACGCCTCCGGCATGTCTCCAAACGAGTTTCGTAAATCAATGTGATCACATACAACTTAAAAAATAACCCCATTAAATATAGAATCCAGCTCATATGCGAGCTGGATTCTAATAAGATTATTTAATCAGCAGATTCTACCATAAAAAAGAAAGAAATTTATGCTTAGTCATCCCCACTTAGCCAGGATAGCATCGTACTCACTCTGAGTGACCGGCATCACCGTTCCATGGCGTTTCTTTAAACGACCAAAAGAATATTCTTCTGCCGCCGGCTTCCGCCAGCACTTCCCGGTTGTATCGCCGATATTCGTTGTAACGAGTGGCAAGTAGCCACGATTCGTTCCATACTGATCAACAAGAAGCCCCCACTTCTCTTCGCCGTTAAACTTGAAAAACTCTGGACCCTCTACATCCTTTCCAGTTAGTCCCAGACCTAATGACTCAAGTGTAGAAATAACTTTCCATTCCCCCATAAGTCGCTCGCTGGATTCGATCGTGATTTGCCCATCGCCCGAAGCTCGATAATACATACCGCCTGCTTTAATAATAGTGGTGTCGATAATCGTACGCTCTTCACCTCGAGTGATGTACAGTTCAGAAGGTGTAAAGGTTCGAAAATCCCGTGTTTTGCTGGCGTAGATGTGCAATCCTTTTTCCTTGCCGTTACTGGACACCATGCTGGAAGCCCAGAAAACCAGGTAATCATCTTCCTCTTCATCATAGATCGCTTCCGGCGCCCAGGCACAGCCCGCTTCCTTTGGAGCGACCTTAACCATTCGAGGCTCAGACCAATTTACCAGATCGGACGACTCCCAAATCATGAGGGAGCGGCTTCCAGTGACCGTTGCTTGAGACCCTTGCCAACCGCCGCGATGATAGATACTAAGATCAGTAGCCATTAAATAGAATTTGTTGCCGTCGATGCTACGAAGCAAATACGCCTTTAATAAATCGTTCAGAAATTGCATTGATGAAATTTGCAGCAAAAAAAGACCTAATTCAATAAAGTGCGTAGAACCGCAATTTGGGTGCACCCCTTCGAATATAGATCTTGCAAGCCTGAACAGTATACAGGTTTCTTGAAATAGGAAAAATAAGCTGCACAACGGCTGGATTTACCTATTGACGGCATTCGCTCGCCTTAATCTCTTTGACATTCTTATTTAATTTTGATAATACTGCCCTAAAAGCAACAAGTTCTTCTTCACCAATATCAGCGAGCAATGCCCTTGCAAAACTCTCTTTCTCTCTTTGTGCATTTTCAATTAAGTGTCGCCCCTGTTCTGTTAGTCGGACTAGAATTATACGGTTATCATCCTCTTTTCTTCTTCTTAATATAATCTCGTTTTCTTCAAGCTGTTTAATATGTCTAGTAACGGCTGACTTATCAATGGTCACTTTTCTTTGCAAATCACCTTGACTGATTTCGAACTCTTGGTAAATTAATGAGAGTATTTCAAAACGAGATTGACTGATACTAATGCAGGCATCAAATGAGGTATTAATCGTTTTGTTTACACCATACATTTGGAATAAAATTGCGGCTTCCTGAGCCCAATCTGTTTTCAAGAAACATCCCATCTTTCATTAAATAGATATTTGGCAAATTTTTTTGACAATGTATTAGACACTATACCGCTTAATTTCTTTTTTTACAAGCAGCTAGGCAGCTCGCCTATGCTCCACAAAAACATGTATAGCTTATGCCTGTTCCATAAAAAAAAGCCGCTCTAATAGCAGCTTCTTTTACTTCGTCTAATTAAATTATACTTTGTTTGTTTATCTCCACTCAACGATGTCACTCAGGATTTGCCTTGTTTTTGGACGTTTAGGCTCCTCTAGCCGATATCCGAAAGCAACTAGGCAAGCTACCCCAAATTCGTTATTATGAATAATTCCCTCTTCTTCAAAAATAGCAGCCACCTTCTCTCGGTCGATGCCTTCAATTGGGCATGAGTCAATCCCGATTTGAGCCGCAGCTGTCATCATATTACCGATAGCAATATAACTTTGTTTACATGCCCATTCAAAAATGAGCTGGTCATCATCTTGAAGTTCTGTTTCAGTAAACGTTTTATAAATGCTGGAAACAAATCGGGCAATGTCTTCCGGCATATGTTGAATATCCTGCATCATTTTGTTTACGTAAGGAGAATCGAATCTAAGCCCGCTTTGTTTTCTAGCCAAAACAAACAGTAAATGGCTAGCAGTCGAAAGCTGTCCCTGAGCGCCGCTAGAAACCGGTCTTAATTTTTCACGAAGCGCAGAATCTTGAACTACGACAAACTTCCATGGTTCAAGACCAAATGAACTTGGTGATAATCTGCCCGTTTCCAAAATGAATATAAAATCATTATCGGGGATCTGTTTGGCTGTATCAAAGTTTTTACATGCAAATCTAAATTCATAAGCCTTTAAAATTTCTTGTTTTTTTTCTTCGGTATTCATACAGAACCATCCTCCATACATGCTTTTTTTATTTGCCTGAAAAACTTAAAAGCGTTAATCTTTATATTGTTTATACATCAACCGTTTACACATCAACTGTTGATGTGTTAACAAGCGTTCTTTTTATTTTGGATGCTAAAGGGGATGCTTTCTGATACAAAAAAGGTGAGGACTGGTTTAATTACAGTCCTCACCTTTACGCGAAAAAACGAAGTCATTACTTCATTTGATAACCGATTTTAACCTTCCTCTCTGTACTGCCCCGGTGTCTTGCCCACAAGCTTGCGAAAGGAACGTATAAAATTGGCAGAATTATTATACTGCAGCCGTTCGGCGATTTCTACAATCTTCAGGTCGGACTCCTTCAGCCATTTCTTCGCTATAGCAATCCGATGCTGTGATAGATATTCCCCGAAATTAATGCCCGTCTCCTGACGGAACACACGGCTCACATAATGCGGGTGATAGTTGATGCGCGAAGCGCATTCCTCTAGCGTAAGCGCCGAATCAAATTCTCTTACTATAATATCAATTATTGCATCGGAAATATGCTTGAATTGAGAGTCCCGGCGAGTGCCTAACTCCTGGATATATGGCAGCACGAATATGGACCAGAACCAGTGCTCCATCTCCTGTACGTTTCGAAGCTTGAACAGCGACTGAATTAACGCCGCTTCATCCTCCGGAATCCGCTCCATTGGAATAGATAACTCCTGTCCAAACTTGAGAAGGGCAATCAGAAGCCGCAGCAATGACAATTGATAATCACGATGCTGCTCTTGAGGCCAAAACAACTCGCCAATTAATTGCTTCAAAGCGGCTTCTGCCTGCTCCTCATTTCCAACCCGGATTGCATCTAACAAGGCTTGCTCACCCACAATCGGATATCTGTTCAAATGACTCTTCTGCGGCTGCACATCTTCAATAAACAGGATCGATTCCTGCCCTAATCCTACTCTGGCCTTAAGGGCGGTCGTTGCCTCGTGAAGGGCTTGCTGCGTCTCTGCAAACGACACGAACGGACGGCTAATACCGATACTGATTTTAATCTCCAAGTACTGGTATATGGCCTTCTGAATTTCGTCTAACAAGTTGAAAATCTGCTCTTTAAAGCGCTCTCCCGTCTGCAAGGAACCGATCAGCGTCACTTGGTAGTCCGATTTGACAATCGGCTCCAGCCTTTGCTCGGAAAGAATCAATTCGCCAACGATGTTGTTAATAGCAAACATCAGCAAGTCCCGATTTCCTTCCGCGTATCTCGTATCCTTAAGCGTATCGATTTGAATCGCAACGACGCACATAGATGGCCACGGCTGCTCCAAACCATACAAGCTCAGCTTCTCTAAAAAATCATTAGGCTGAATCGTGCCGCCAAATAACTTTTGCATAAAAAATTCTTTAAGCTGCGTTTGCTGCCCCTTCAACTCATTCATAATAAGAGACTGATTACGAATCAAATAGTCAACGCGTTCGCCGATTACCTGAAGCTCACCGCTCGACTTCACCTTTTCATTCATTGCAGGAACAACTGTTAAAGAAGAATATAGGGATTGAATCGGACTGTACATTTTTTTGGAGCCAAACCAAGCAACGATGAGCGTTACGAGCAGAATAATCAAGCATACGAGCATGGTAATCCAGCCGATTATTTTATTTTGCTCGTTTACCTGCTCATTGGAAATGACGGATACATAGCTCCATCCGTTATAGGGGGATTTACGAAAAGTGACCGTAACTGCCTCTCCGTACCGATTAGTCGCGTATTGACCGATAGTTTCATTCGTATCGATAAATGATTTCAGATAGGGTTCATCCACGATTCGGCTTCCCAGTTTGTCGTGGTCACGGTGAACAATAATCGTGGCATTCTGATCCACGATAAATGCGCTGCCGAACTTACTGTTCAAAAACTCGTCCATATTTTTCATCACATCGGAGGACAATACCACACAAATAATACCTGTCGGGTTGGGAGAGTTGAACGGATACTTTTTCACAAAATAAACGGACTGGAACGAATCAGGGAATTCTACTGATCCGCTGCTCCAGAACGAGCCCTTCGCGTTCCGTGAAAACGATTCTAGTACTGGCCTAAATTCAGGAAAACTGTACTCGTTTACGCCGCTGCTCGAAACGATCCAATCGTTGTTCAGGCTAAATAGAAACACTTCC
Organism: Paenibacillus sp. Leaf72; assembly: GCF_001422685.1. Taxonomy (NCBI): domain Bacteria; kingdom Bacillati; phylum Bacillota; class Bacilli; order Caryophanales; family Paenibacillaceae; genus Paenibacillus; species Paenibacillus sp. Leaf72. Next base: position 187,896 of record NZ_LMLV01000033.1, read on the forward strand.
TTGATGCCTAGCTCATACGTTTGAATCTGCGAGATGCCTTTATATAGCTCTTGCACCAATTGGAAATCATGATTGGATAAACTTCGATTGAAAGCGCTTGTAACATTTTGCGACTGGAGCAGCTGTGTTGCAGAATTATCGATCGTCCTGAGTGTTTGCTCCGTACGCACCTGCATTTGTTTTAACAGCAGCTTGTTGCTCTCGTCCACTTTTTCCTGCACCGTTCTGGAGGCGTTAAAATAAGCGAACGTACCTAGCGTAATAACTGGAAGCGTACCGATTAATATAGACAACAGCATCAGCTTCAATAAATAAGACGGGGACCGGAATCTCATAATGCCTCCAATTGGTCGTTTCCTGATATTCCTTAAAGTGTACAAGAAAACTCCTTATTTAGCCATCATGCAGCTCCTGACTTCCCATACGTTCCTGTAACCTTCCGCATCCATTATTCATGCAAAACGACTAGCAAGTCAGTCTCCGTTTTGATTGTTCTTGATCTAATTAATGCTTCATTGCATTCGGCTCTGAGCTTTGCTCTTAAGTCATTTCCCAGCCTGCTTGGCGTATTCGGCGTTCATTTCTTCAATCACTTTGCTGCCGCCGCTTTGAAGCCATTGCTTGACCGCACCGTTCCAATCGTCCTCGTTGATCGCGCCCATAATGAATTTCACGGTTGCATCAGCAATGATTTTGGACAACTCCTTGCCTTTCTCAATATCCGTGTTTGAAATAAACGGCGCAGCAGGGTTTGGCACGGCGAACGTCGCATTGTCCTGAAACAATTTCGAACTAAGCAGTTCCAGCTCTGTCCCGTAATTGACAACCTCATCCTGTAGAATCATAAATTGACCGCCGTCGGTAATATCTGCTCTGAGCTTCGCATCTGAACTCGGAGTATACACGCCATTCTCTAGCGTATATTGCTGGCCATCAATACCGTATTTCATCAGGTTCTGATTTTCCTTCTCAGACACTTTATCAAAGTATGCCAATATTTGCTCTAGTTCTGCTTCCGTTTTGACGCTTGTTTTCGGAATCATATACATGCCGAGATAACCAGAACCAGCGCGCGTACGATCACCCAACGATCCTTCGATACGGTTAAGCAAGTTGATTTTGGCATTGGGAACGACCTTCTTGATGTTGTCCTCAATGTTTTTACCGTCTAGCATATTATCGATCCATAGCCCTGCATGGCCTTTATACATGACCGAACGGCCGTCCTGAACGGTTGCGAAGTCCTGATTAATGATTTTTTCGTCGTACAGCTTTTTGTAAAACTTCATTGTATCCAAATAGGCTTGCGTCATATGAGCTGGAACGAGCTTGCCATCCTGAAGCTCCCACTCGTTAGGTCCGCCCATATAAACGAGAATGTCTTTGAACCCTGCGATGTTGTTTCCTTGCATGCCAACAGCGAGTCCAATCGTATCCTGCTTGGCATTTTTGTCTGGATCTCCGGTTGTAAAGGCTTTCAGAACATTGTAAAGCTCATCGACGTTTGTAGGCGCTTCAATCCCCAGATTGCTAAGCCAATCTTGGCGGATCATCAGCCCGAAGCGAGCGAGATCACGTTCGCGATACAAGCCGTACACTTTCCCGTCAATCGAAACGTTGCTTAAGACGAGCTCCGACATTTTGCTTAGGTTTGTATAATTCTTCAGGTACGGATCGACTTCCCAGAACATGCCAGAACGGGCGGCGTTAACGATGTAGGAGGCTTTCGGCTCCAATGCCACGAACGTTTTTGGCAATTCGCCGGATGCGATAGTAGCGCTGAGCTTATCCGTATAAGAGGCGGATGGAACCCAGGAGACGCTTAGCTTCGCGCCTGTTTGCTCCTCCAGCATTTTCAGAACAGAACTATTGGCCGGCATTTGCTCCGCACTGTAGGTTGGGAGCATCATTGTCAGCTGAAGCGGTCCTTGTGCATCTCCTGAATTGCCGCCGCTTTGCGGATTTCCATCATTGTTTCCTCCGCAGGCCGCAACGGTCAGCGCGATTGCGACCAGCAATGCCCCTGCTTTCGCTAATCTTCTTTTTTGATATTTTCTGTTCATACTTGCATCCTCCCTTTATCTAAATACTATTATATCTTCATCCCTTAACCGAGCCTAGCAATACCCCTTTTGCAAAATGCTTTTGCAAGAACGGGTATACAAGCAGAATCGGAAGAGTTGAGACCACGATTACCGCCATCTTCACAGCTTGATCCGGTGGAGCGACATAGTCCGTTTCCATTGTACTGGAGTCCCCAATACCGCCCGAGGCCAGGATGACGATTTGCCGCAAGAGCACCTGGATCGGCCACTTGGTATGGTCATTAATGTAGAGAACCGCGTTAAAGAACGTATTCCAATGGCCAACCGCATAAAATAACGAAAAAGTCGCGATAGCGGGCATGGATAGCGGCAGCACGATTTTAAGAAAAATGCCAAGATCGTTGCAGCCGTCTATTTTAGCCGATTCCTCCAGCCCATCCGGCAGCTGTTGAAAAAAATTGCGGATAATAATCAAGTTAAAGGCGCTGATCGCTCCGGGAATAAGCAAGGCCCAATAGGAATCGATCATGCCGAGCTCCTTCACCACGAGGAACGTCGGAATCATGCCGCCGCTGAACAGCATGGTGAAAACAACCAACATCAAGATCGGCTTTTGAAAATCCATATCCTTGCGCGCTAAAGGATAAGCCATCAAGCATGTGAAAAAAAGGTTAATCAGCGTGCCTACAACCGTAATATAAACCGTTACCAGCAGGCTTCTGACAAGTGTTTGAGTAGAAAAAATGTACTTGTATGCATCCAAAGAAAATTCAGTCGGAAATAAAATAAAGCCTCGCATTAACAATTCCTTCTGGGTAGCAAATGAGCCTGCAATGACATAAATGAACGGAATGACAGTCATTAAAGCGAACACAAGCAGTAGTACAACGTTCACGCTATCGAAAATCCGGCTCCCCCAGCTTTGTTTAATTCGCATGGTGGTTTCACGCTCCTCTCTCTAATAGATGCCTTCTTCTCCGAATTTTTTGGCTAGTCGGTTGGCCACAACGACAAGGATCAGACCAACAATCGACTTAAATACGCCTACCGCCGTGCTGAAGCTGTATTGTCCTTGGCTGATTCCGACGGAGTATACGTACGTATCGAACACCTCTCCAACCTCACGGTTCATGGCGTTAAGCATAAGGAAAATCTGCTCAAAGCCCGTGTCGAGAAAGTGGCCGAGACGCAAGATGAGCAAAATAATGATGGTGCTGCGAATGGCCGGCAGCGTAATATGCCAAAGCTGGCGAAGCCTGTTCGCTCCGTCCATCCGGGCCGCTTCGTAGAGCTGAGGATCCACGCCGGACAATGCCGCAAGGAAAATGATCGTGCCCCAGCCTGTTTCCTTCCACATGACCTCAGCCGTAATAATCGTCCGGAACCATTCATTGCTAACGAGAAAATTAATCTTTTCGCCTCCAAAGCGGACTAGCAGCTCGTTCATAATGCCGCCTTCCGTCGTCAGGAACATGTAGGAGATACCTACGACAACAACCCAAGACATAAAATGCGGAATGTAAATGAGCGTCTGCACGATACGCTTTGTAAATTCCAATCTCAGCTCGTTGAGCATAAGCGCAATAATAATCGGCAGCGGAAAGAAAAAAACAATGTTGTAAGTCGCAAGAATGAGCGTATTCCGAAACAGAATCATAAAGCTGGAATCGCTGAACAAACGCTCGAAATGCTTCAACCCTACAAATGGACTGTTCCAAAAACCGAGAAAAGGCTGAAAATCTTGAAAGGCGATGAAGATTCCGTACATCGGCCAGTACTTAAATATAAGAAAGTACAATAATCCGGGGAAAACCATCATATAGAGCCACCGATTCCGCATAAGTCTGCCGACCAATGTAGACGACATGGATGTCCTCAGCGCAGGGACTCGCACTGACTCTGTATTTCTTTTTAACATGCTGCTGCCTTCCTTTCTTTGCATATGTAATTGAATCTGCAGCCTCATCATACGGGGCAACCGTAATTGCCGTCGATAGTCCCTACTTGATCTAATTGGCCAGTTATGTGCCATTTCTGCTGTAATTGCAGGGCATTGTCATTAGTTGAGGTCGCTGTCTTTGGATGCTTTTTCGTGTTTTTGCCCATGAAAAAAGAGCCCGCAGTACGCAGACCCTTAATTTCATATCCCAACCTCACAACCGATTTGGGTGGAGTGAAGCATATCCAGCAACGTGAGCCCGATTACCGAGTCAAAACGATTTAAAATATTTTGTTGATGAATTTCTTCAATGACTTAAAAAAATTGAAACGCAACCGGAGATACTACTCGTTAATCTCTTACCGATAAATTGTACATAATATTCAATCGAATGCAAAATTCCATAGACGTAATAAAAAATGTCTTCCTTCGAAATAATTGTACTACTATATGTATAAAAAATAATTCACCACAACGAAATATTGATGTGTATTTCACTTGTGAGCCTACGACTATTATGCCAGGCAAGATCGAATTGCCATCTAGAAATAGAGAGCATCAAGTGATAAGACAAGGTCAAACACTTTATCCACTGTAATTTTTACCGATGATGTGTATGTTTATAATACTTATACTAAGAGAGGTGGTGAAGAAAATGAATTTAGATATCTTATCAAGTCAAGAATTGTTCTTTGTGTTCTCAAAGAATCGATCAGAAATTGAAAGACATAATGAGATAATGAAAACAGGTATAGATGTATTAATGAAGCAGGTACTCCAAGACGTGATTAATAAGTACCAATCAACGAACGATCTGGTACATGATGAATTAGGAAGGCGTGATTTATTGAAATACCTTCAGTAATCATGGACCTGCTGTCTTAGAAACAAAAGAGAGCACTAGTCAGTTGGGAGTGAAACTGATTGGTGCTTTCTCCTTATTAGTACATGGATTAATTACTCCCTGTTCGAGCGGAGGCGATTCATCTACTTGTGTCGTTGATGTGAGATTATCTATTAAAAATATATGCTGTAACCTTGAATTAAGCCTCTGCCTTAACTACCAATCGGCAAACCTAACCCCATTAATCCTGATTATGAAACCAGCCTGAAGCTGCTTAAGTGCTGCCGCTACAGTCTGGTTTTCACTTTGAATGTTTATGCACTCACATCTATCGACGCATAAATATATAGCATTGTGTATGCATTAGCTTATCTCAATATATATGACGAATATTTCTCACCTTTTATGCAAAATCACAATAAAACAAGACTTTATCTATAAGAAAGCTTTAATTACATCGGCTGTACCCGCAATTGCTGCACTGCTTGCAGCCTTCTATATTAATCAACGACGCTGACCCACAAGAAGGGCAAAGATCGAGCGAGCTTGCGCTGCTGCGTCTTTTTGCTGAGTCTGGAATGACGTTAGCAGCCGCTATTGATGCAGCTGTTGCGGATGAAACTACTTTTAAGCCCTTACTGGCTTCAGTTCCTTGAGCTGCTTCACGGCTTTCCTCTGACCGTTCCACATCCAACTGCTGCAGGTCAGTAGCCGCTATATGCTGCTCCAACGCCTTCGCCACAGCATCAGCAATCGATTCCACGCGGTTTGCGCCAAACCCAATCGCACCTGTGCCGCCGATCCCCTTCAAGTGCTTGATTAACAGCTCCACCTTATGACCATGATCGCCATAACGAAGGAAAAGCGAGCAGACGCGGCCCAGCGCTTCCGCCATGGCGAACACGTCGGAGCCAGCTTTGCCGACATTCAGAAAAATTTCGCCCGGCAAGCCGGAGAGATCATTGATCGTAATGTACGCCATGCCGAACGGCGTATTTACTTTGTAGGTGGCACCGCGCAGTACCTGCGGGCGATTTTTGTATGCTTTGTCCAGCGTTTTCGGACTAACAGCGGTTGTAGCTGTAGTCGTTGTTGAGCCTGCTGCATCCTGTACACTCTCAGCTCTTGGAGCATCTTGAGAAGCCATTCCCTCAATAATAGCATTGGCACCATGAACATTCAATCGAGCAGCTTTATCCTCGCTACCCGCTCCTGATAACGGCTGAGGCTCCACTTCCTTCTCTTGTTTTTTCTCCTTCTCATCCGTAGTCGACAGCACCTGCACATCCCTGCTGCCGTCGCGATAAATGGTCACGCCCTTGCAGCCAAGATCGAACGCCAGCTCATAAAGCTCCTTCGTCTCTTCCACTGTAAAGTCATTCGGGCAGTTCGCCGTCTTCGAAATCGAGCTGTCCACCCAGCGCTGAATTGCCGCCTGTACCCGAATATGATCCTTCGCAGACAAGTCCATCGCCGCTACAAAATAATCCGGCAGCTCCTCGCCAGGATGCGAATCCTTCCACTGCTGGGCAATCGGAACGAGCTGCTTGTCATAGCCAAGCCTGCTTTGGCGAAAATATTCAAAGGCAAAATACGGCTCAATGCCCGTCGAGGTGCCGACCATCGTTCCCGTGCTGCCCGTTGGCGCCTGCGTCAGCACCGTTACATTCCGAATGCCATGCTGCTCTACAGCAGCTCCAACCTCAGGATAGTGCGACGTCAAGCTTCGCATAAAGCCGCTTTGCAAAAATTTATCTGCCTCAAAGGCAGCAAAAGCGCCTTTCTCCGCCGCAATTTCCGTCGAAGCGAGATACGCCTCGCGGGCCATAAACCCATATAGCTTATCGAGAAAATCGAGAGACTCTGCGCTGCCATAACGGATTTGCAGCTTAATCAGTAGCTCCGCAAGCCCCATCGTGCCGAGCCCGACGCGGCGCTCGCGCTTCTGGTTCGCTTCATTTTCAGGAAAATGATACGGTGTGGTGTCAATGACGTTATCGAGAAAACGCACCGACCAACGCGTCACCTTCGCCAGCTCCTCCCAGTCGACATCATGCTGCTGCTCATTATAGAAACGCGACAGATTGACCGCTGAAAGATTGCAGACACCCCAGCCCGGCAGGCCCTGTTCACCACATGGATTAGTACTAGTAATCCGATTGAAATACCAGCTATTCGACATCTGATTATAATACTCCATAAAAACCACGCCGGGCTCTGCCGACTTCCACGCTGATTCAATTATCATGTGCCAGATATCACGGGCGCGGACCGTTTTGTACAAAATCACCTTTTTGCCAAGTGCCCGCCAAGCATCCAAATCCCCTGTCCAAAGCTCGTTGTACTGTGCATCCTTCGTATCGGGGAATACAAGCTCCCACTCTAAATCTTCCTTTACGGCTTTCATAAAAGCGTTGCTGACGCATACTGATAAATTCGCGTTCGTCACCTGGCCCATCGTCTGCTTGACTGTAATAAAATCCAGCACATCGGGATGCCAGTCGTTGATCATCAGCATTAAGGCGCCGCGGCGGCTGCCGCCCTGCTCAATCAACCCCGTCGTATAGCTGAACAGCCCTCCCCATGATACCGCCCCGCTTGATGCGCCATTTACCCCTGCGACAATGGCGCGGCGCGGGCGAAGCGACGATAGATTAATGCCAACGCCGCCCCCGCGCGCCATAATTTCCGTCATTTCCGTCAACGTCTTCATAATGCCGCCACGGCTGTCTGCCGGAGAAGGCAGCACATAACAGTTAAACAGCGTTAATTCCTCGCTGGCACCTGCCCCCGCTGCAATTCTGCCACCCGGCACGAGCTTCCAGTCGTCCAAAATATAGCGAAAACGTTCCGTCCATTCCGCCCGCTTCTCCTCGCTGCCCTCGACTCCGGCCACCGCCTTCGCCAGACGATCCCACATTTCCTCCGGCGCCTGCTCAATGGTCAGCGTCAGCTTCTCAACTGCAGCCGTTATACGCTCACCGTTTCGGAGCTGCACCTCCACCTGGTCCCCCTCACGGGCAACGATCTCTCCGACTTCCTTCGTCGGAAACTTCGGATCATCTTTTGTCAGCACCAGCACGATGTCTCCGGGCTTTGCGCTGTTGGAATCAGCATTTTTCCAGGCATAACGATCGAGAAAAATTTTCTCGCTGAGCCCCTCCAGCCTGCCGCTGCCTCTTCTATTTTCATTTAAGGTTTGTTTCTTCTCCATAAGTAACGCCGCCTCTCCTCACATTTGCAAAAACCCACCTATTTGCCCGCTAACACGGTGTCCCACAAATCCGATATATTGTGTCTAAATATCATTATAACATACTACATATTGTGTTTCTCCTTCATTTCCAGCCAAAAACGCCCAATTTTCTCGTTGGCCAAAGCCTGCGCTTTCCTTTGCTTGTCCTCACGCTTTTTTTGGCCCTTTCTTATGAATAGGCGATGAAAGGGCCATACTAGAAACAAAGATTGCAACCTACTCATTTTGTTCGATTGGACGATGAATGATTGGCTTTAACGATGAAAGGAGCTGCTCCCTTGTCTTTAGATAATAAACAACCGCTACACGGATCTTCCGCCGCTCCAGATGCTGCTCTCGTCACCCGCAAGCTTCATCCGCTCGTAGATTTGCAATATGACCGTTCCACCTTTGACGAGCTGCAAAACCGTATCGCCAAAAACGGGCCATGGGACGACTGGACGTTATATCAACTATCGATGGAGGCGGAGCAAGCAAAAAGAATTGAAAGCTTCGAGCAGCTGCAATGCTTGCGCAGTCTGCCAATGCTTGAACCGATGCCTCATCAAATCTCGACCGCGCGCAAGGTGCTGCATGAAATGGGCGGACGCGCCATTCTCGCTGATGAGGTTGGCCTTGGCAAAACGATTGAAGCGGGGCTTGTGCTGAAGGAATACATCGTTCGCGGACTCGTACGCCGTACGCTCATTCTTGTGCCAGCCTCGCTTGTGCTGCAATGGGTGCGCGAGCTGAATCAGAAATTCGGCATTTCCGCCGTCGCTCAGAAAAAAGCCCACACATGGCATTATGACGTCGTCGTCGCTTCGATGGATACGGCTAAACGCGATCCGCATCGCGACGTCATTCTCGGTACCGACTACGATATGGTCATCATCGACGAGGCGCATAAGCTCAAAAACAAAAAAACGACCAACTACCAGTTCGTCACCGAGCTGCGCAAAAAATATTGTCTGCTGCTCACCGCAACGCCGGTGCAAAACAATTTGGATGAGCTGTACAATTTGATCACTCTGCTCAAGCCTGGCCAGCTCGGCCGCCAAAGCGAGTTCGCCGCCAACTTTGTCGTTGACAAGCGTCTTCCGAAAAACGAGGAGCAGCTGCAAACGGCGCTGTCCAGCATTATGATCCGCAATCGCCGCGGCGACGGCGGCATTTCTTTTACGAAGCGTTTTGTGAAAAATATTCCGCTGCAGCTGTCAGCTGACGAGCAGGCGCTTTACGACGCCGTGACCGCCTTCGTGCATGAACGTTACGATGAGAGCGGCCCCGACCTGAGCAGCATGCTGTCCTTGGTCACGCTCCAGCGCGAAGTTTGCAGCAGCCGTGATGCTGTCTTCCTGACTCTCGTCAATATGTTCAAAAAGACGGCTGAGGATTCACCCGTCCGCGCAAAAATATGGGAGCTCGTCGAGTTTATCAAAAAAATTGAAGCCAATACGAAGGCGGAGAAGGCGCTTGAGCTCGTTAAGGAAATGAACGATAAAGTTATTATTTTCACCGAGTATCGGGCTACGCAGGAGTATTTGCTGCAATATTTCCGTTCTCACGACATGATTGCCGTCCCTTACAGGGGCGGGATGAACCGCGGCAAAAAGGATTGGATGATGGACCTGTTCCGCGGCCGGGCCCAAGTATTGATTGCAACAGAGGCGGGCGGCGAAGGCATCAATTTGCAGTTTTGCCACCATATGATCAACTTCGATCTGCCGTGGAACCCGATGCGCGTAGAGCAGCGGATTGGCCGCGTCCACCGGCTCGGACAAACCGAGGATGTCAAGATTTACAACCTATGCACCCTCGGGACGATAGAAGAGCATATTGTGCATTTGCTGCATGAAAAAATTAATATGTTTGAGCTTGTGATTGGCGAGCTGGATCATATTTTGGAGCGTTTTGAGAAAAAGGATGGCTCGCTGGAGCAGCAGCTTGCCCGCATGCTGCTCGAATCAGGCGGCAGCGAAACGGAGCTGCGCGAGAAAATTAGCGATCTCGCCTCCTCGATTACGCAAATTCGCGATGAAGTGCAGCAAGGCCCTGAGCTGCAGGCAAGCGCGCAAATAGTGTCACAAATGACAGCCCTCGGGCAGACGGTGGAGATTAGACATGAATGAGAAGCAGGTACACAAGTTTGTACAGCGATATTTGGAGGCGACGCAGTGCCAGGTTTTGGAGAAATCGCCCTGCCATTTCACCGTAAAACTGTCTCCTGATGCGGATCGGGAGCTGACGAACCGCCCGTACTACTGGAGCTTCGTTGACCGTACGAATGCCGCTCCCGAGACGATGACCTACCTGCTCGTAACCGACCGCGAAAAATATGACGCCGCTCAAGCCGGGACACTGCCCGCGCAGCAGCGCTTGCCGGGCGGTGCCGTTGGGACGGCGGACATAGTAGCTGGCGCTGCAGGAAACGCAGGTGCAGCAGCGTTTCCCGGTGCAGCAAGCAGCGTGAGGCCTGATGCGGGCATAGGCCCCGCAAATACAATTGCAAGTCCAACCGTCCACGGTGATACGGCAGGTTTAGCATCAACCTCGACGGCGCCAGCGAGTTCTGGTCCTGCAGCCGGCCCTGCCGAAAGTGCCGATAGCAGTGCCAGCACAGCGGCAGCCGACACGGGCCAAGCGGCAGCAGCTGATGCAGCGCTTGGCCGCTCGCTCGGCTTCGTGCACGGCAATATCAATCAGACGGGGCTGCGCATTCCGCGCGAGGAAATGTATTTCGGCTCGCGCAAGCTGGATCAGCTGTTTGGTGCGGCAAAATCGAAGGGCAGCTACGTCTTTCTTTTTCAAGAACCGGAACGCGGTGCCGCCTCTCCCTACAGCTCTACCCCTTACACCGCCTGGCTCGGCATCAATATGCGCGTAGAGTTCGCCTGCGACCGCAAGCGCGAGGAAATACACAGCTACGGCATTTCGCTGGCAACGGGGCATTGCACCGAGCAGTTCCATGATCGGCTTCAGCGCCTCAGGCTCACGCCGCGCCTGCCCGCGAACATTCATTTGGCGAAAAATGGCCTTTCCTTTAACAAGGCGCTGTCTATTATGGAGCAGGCGCTCGAACGCAAGCTGAAAAGCTACGATTATGAATGGGCAGGCGCCGCAACCGAGCGGCTGGAAGAGGAGCTGGAACGCATCCGGCTGTATTATGAGCCGTTAATTGAGCATGCGGCTGACGATGAGCTGAAGCAAAACGTACGCGAGCAGTACGAACAGCGCCAATCGGAAATTCGCTGGCAATATGAGCCCCGCGTGACGGCTTCCGCCATTAACTGCGGTATTTTCCATCTGGAAGGTATCGAATAGACGAAGATCAGACCCGATCCGCACCATTGCGGCAAAAAAAGAACGGGACAGGCTGCTGCATGCCTGACACATTCCAACAGCCTTCTCCCGCTCTGCCTTTTATAATGAAGCTGCGAGTTAATAATAGGCAGCATTCGCCACTTTAGCGATCTGCCTCATGAAGAAAAGGGTGAATTTATTGCTGAGCCAAATTCGGAAGCTAATGATCGGCGCATTATTATTAAGCGCTTTATTATGGACAAGCAGCCTCCAACTCCTGCAAGCTGCCGCCATGCCGGAGCAGGAACAAGCAGGCCAATCGTCCCTCCTCGCCCATGCAAAGGCATGGACCGAACAGCTCGCAGCTCAGCCTGCTTTCAAAAGCTGGCAAGGCGCAACGCTCAGCATATCCGCACTTGGCCCTGGCACACACAGCTGGATGGCCAGCGTTATTCAGCACAAAAAAACCGTCGGCTACCTCGTTGTCCATGCAACGGAGAGCGGCGGGTTTGTTTTAGGTGAATATGGGCTTGGCGACTATCTGTATAATTTAACGACGCTGCAGCAATCGCTTCAGCGGCTTGAACTCATTCCATCTGCCATTACGAGTACGCCGCTATATGTCCATCCCCTGCTGTCCGTGTGGAAAATTTCCGGCAAGTCCACTGCATTTACCGATGCCATGAGCGGTGAAGCGCTGCCGCTGAATGATTCTCTCTGGAGCGCCGAGGCAAGTCAGGAGCTCAAGCTTATTCAAGTACAAACGCCTATGACCGCCACTGCGGGCATTGCCAAAGCGGTATCCAATTCCTCATTCAGCCCTTACGAGAAGCTGCAATGGCTGACAGATGCTCCTGTAGACAAGGCTGAATCCAAAGGCTCAATAAAGCTGCTGCACATTTTGGACAAAAAGAAACACCTTACCTATACAGCGGCAAGGTTTAATGGCGACATGCTGTATGTGTGGTCGGCAACGGGCTATCACAGCTGGAATAACGGCGCTGTCTACGTTGCCCTTGAAACAGACGAGCTAGGCGAAAGCCAGCGTTATGTGCCGCTTTCGCTGCTTCTTGAGCTAGGCGACTTTTACCGCTGACGCTCGCTTTTTCCCCGCCACCACATCATTAGACTGACAGGACCCCAGCCGAACCAGCGCGTCAGCCATGGCTCCCTTATCGCCTTCGCTGACGCTTTCATTTGCTTGCGTTCCCCTTTTGGCTTTTCCATATATTCCACAACCTGAACGGTCACATATTTAATTAAATCATCCCCGCTGGCCATTTCTGTCGCTCTCCTTTTTTGCTTAAGTATCAAGACAGTCGCTTCTTAGAACAGTTGTTTCTCACAACCATTGATGATATCAGTTTGCCCTGTCATCTCCAAACATAAACATGCATGAGATTTCCTCCATTGAGCCACGATATAGCTAAGAAAAAAGCCTTTCAAAAGGAGGATGGCATGTGCTTGCTTGCTTTAGATGTTTGATCATTACACTGCTCTTCTGCCTTCCTGCCCATTCCGCATCAATGGCAGCAGAAGAACATAACGCTTCAAAAGACGATGCGGCTCCACCCTCCCAACAATCCGCCCCACATGCTGGGCATTGGACTATGCCTTCTTCCGTCGTACTCATTGATGCAGGACATGGCGGCATAGATGGCGGTGCAACAGCTGGAGGCGTAGTGGAAAAAGACATTAACCTTGCTGTAGCCAAAAAGCTTTATTTGCTTCTAAACAGCCAAGGCATTACCGCCGTGCTGAATCGCACGGACGATTATGCGCTTAGCGACGATAATCGCTGGCATATTAGCGGCTCCCGTCATCGGCGCGATTTGTCGCAACGGCGGCAGCTTACTGAGGAAATTCCTACGCAGCTGCTCGTCAGCCTGCATGTCAATTCGACACCCGACCGCTCGGAACGCGGGCCGCTGGTGCTGCATCAGAGCAGCGGAGAAAGCGCCCTGCTTGCTTTCTGTATTCAGGACACGCTTAATCGCCAGCAGCGTACACGCTTTCTCCCAAGGGAAGGCAAGCCGTTTTATTTACTTAGACGCGTATACCAGCCAGCCGTTATTGTAGAAATGGGCTTCGTCAGCAATAGCGATGATCGAACGATGCTCACCGACCCCCGCGAGCAGCTGCACATCGCATCAGCGATCGCTTCCGGAATTCGGCAATACAAGCTGATCACCAAATGATTGCAGCACCATATCCGATAGCTTGACGATGGAAACAGCGGTGTTCATGGCAGGTATCGACTGTCTTAGAACAGCCGCTGTTTTTTTGCCTGGAGGCCCCACATGACCGATTACGACGCAGGTAACATGCGTAGCGAGATGCTTTTGCACTTCATTCATTTGCTTGCTAATATGCTGCACCGTATACACATCATCGAGAAAAACATCGTTGGACAGCAGCGGTACGCCAACCTCCTTGGATACCTTCGGTACAACGGTCTTATAGGTCGTCCGGCTATCGAGGAAAAACAACCCGCGCTGCTTGCAAACGTCAAGCACGATACGCATAATCCGCTCATCCGCAGTCACCTTGGATCCCATATGATTATTCATGCCAATCGCATGCGGCACATTGTCAATGGCCGCATTGATACGCTTGCGGACTTCGTCATCGCTTAGATCTGCCGTAATGGCTCCGGGACCGAGCCATTTTTTCAAGCCCTTATTTGGCTCCATTGGCATATGCACGATGACATCATGCCCCAGCCGATGCGCCTCCTCTGCATCTTTTTGCGTAGAGGGCATAAACGGCATCACCGCCGCTGTAAACTTGATCGGCAGCTTCAGCATTTCCTCCGTCCCCTCCATATCATTGCCGAAATCGTCAATGACGATGGCAAGGTGGCGCCGCTCCTGTGCAGGGGATTGCGCTTCATTCGATGGTATTTGCGAAACGGACAGCGTCTCCGAGACTAGCTGCTGCTGTATCTGCTGTTGTTGCTGGAATGCATGCGAATGCTGCTCGGCAGCAAAAACGGAAGCGGTTCCTGTCCCATTGCTCATAGACAAAACCAGCATCGTTAATCCAAGCAGCCTAACCGCCTTCTTTTTCCATAAATAGCTTCTCTTCACGTTCACACTTCCACACTCCTCATTCGCTATCTACGCGTCATCACTCATTCCCTTTCATTGTTTGTGAACTTGCGCCAAAATATGCTGAATGCTGGAAATTAATTCGCCGTTATTCTGCTTCCTTTGTCACATATCGCCAAAATCACCAATTCCATAGTAAAATAGCTAGGAAGGATGCTGGATATTTATTTATGAGGAGGCGATTCGTTATGCTCGCTTTAAATAGCTCGATTTGGTCGGAACTGGAAGGTCCTTACGGCTTCGCCGATTCTGTACCGGAAATGCTGCAGCAGCTAGCGCAAAACTATGACTCAGAGGTCAAAGACGAGCTTTACTGGGAACATCTTTATCATCAAAATACGATTTATCCGTGCACCTACGCCGCGGTCCCTTATTTGGCTGAAATCGCCCGGCTCTCGAACGATCCGGAAGTGAAGCTGGATATTTACATCACGTGCGGCTTATTCGAAGCAAACAATTCTTGTCATTTAACATCGGAAATGCCGGCTGAATTTGAGGAATTAGTACCTGATATTACTGCAAAGGTACGGACTGATATTTATCTTTCTTATTATGATGCCATTAAAAAGTTTAGTGAAATGTCCGAGCAGATTGCCGACTATGCGCGGCCTAATAAAGATGACTCAGAGAAGCGTTATATCGCAATCGCAGATGCTGCTTTTCAAGGGGAGCAAGCCGTTGCCAATATGCTGCAAACCCACAGCGAGGGAGATGAATATGTCGCTGCATGCCCTGCTTGTGAGCATGAAACGTACATTTGGCCGGATGAAAGCGGGGAGAAGCTTGTCGCGTACAAGGCAGATCCCGTTTTTAACGACAAGGATACGCCTGTGAATATTACCCCTGCTGATCCTGCAAGCTCGGAGGAATCCAGCCTTCGTTATGTACACAGCCGAGCTGAGCGATTGGGTGATGAGCAGCTTAAGGTGCAGCTGCCCTATTTGGCTGGACACACGAATTGCCCTGCCTGCGGCGAGAAATTTCATATTTGGAAACAGCTGCTTGCCCTCTATAACTAAAAATAAAGCTTTTTCTATTTCATGTTTCCACCTCATTCTACATAAAGGCAGCGTGATCTTTTGCATAAATCATTTTATATTATTTGGACGGTATTGCTTTTATTAATCGGCTCCATTACGCTAGGCTATTTCATTAATAAGACGCTCAACCCAAGCCGGGCTTTTTCGGTTGGGCTAACCTCTAATACGGAAGCAATTCCTACGATTGTGGAGGAAGAGCCTGCTTTTACAATGGAAGAGGAACTGGATGATGAGTATGTATTGGATGAGGAGCCGATAACGGAGACACCATTGGAAAGCGCACCTTTTAAAATATGGGATAACTTGGAGGAATTTGAAGAAAAATTTAATGAAGCTGCACTAATTATGCATCCTTCCATGACGTTGGGAGAAATGACGGTTAAAGAAGGCATTGGAGGGAACTTACTTTTCACTTATGATTTTTCTGATACCCATACGTTGGGCGGAATGATTAATCCAATAGACGGGAGTATAGGAGGAGTGACCATTTACATAATCAACGATGAGACTCCTGAAACATTAGAAAACTTTTTGGATACCGTCAGCATTGCTGTAGCCTCCACTTATCCCCTGTCTGAAATCAATATGAATGTTGAAGACATTCTTATTGATTTATTGTGGGAGGATGTTCCTTATCAAGATTTTTACAACATGGATAGCATCGTTGATTTGAACGGAATCAATTACTCCATCAGCAGCGAAACAGGCTATGGCATCTGGTTCTCCATTCAAGATAGCCAGTTTACTGGAGTTCCTAAATTATATGACGCAACCGATTAGACTGAAAATTTCAACTTCTTAAAGCCAACTTGACTTCCCCCATGACAACATGCTAAATTAAAAATGTAAATTTTGCATGTGCGGTCGTGGCGGAATTGGCAGACGCGCTAGATTCAGGTTCTAGTGGTGTAACAGCCGTGGAGGTTCGAGTCCTCTCGACCGCATTAAATCTTCAACTAACAGGTTCGTGAAATGGCTCTTAGAGCGATTCACGAACCTGTTTTTTTATATGCTTTTGAAATTCAAGCTGCTACACGCTCATCCCAAATGCATCTGCAATCAGCCTGTAGGAATGGATTCGCGCTTTCTCATCATAAATCGGGCTATTGATGAGAATCTCCCCAACATTGTATTCCTTGCTCATCAGAAGCAGTTGTTTCTTTACCTGTTCTGGCGTACCGATAACCCGCCGCTGGCGAGTTTGCAGAATATGATGCCGATCCTGCTCCGTATACGGATAATCGGCTGCAGTCTGCACAGAGGGCAGAAATGGCACCTCCAGACCTGTTTGAATACCGAGGAATAACAAATCGCTGCTCATCGCCAATCGATTCGCTTCTTCTTCCGTTTCAGCGCAAATCACAATAGTTGCAATTATAGAACGTGGATGATTTTGTAATACGTTGTTAGATTTAAAATGCTCGTTATAATGCTGCATCGCCTCTTCTCCGCCAGGCGTGCCGAAAAACTCCGCGAACGCATAAGAAGTGCCCAGCCTTGCCGCTATTCTTGCACTTTCACCACTGGAACCAAGCAGCCATATTTCAGGTGCCGTCGAAATAGCAGGTGCAGCGAGCAGCTTCTCAAACGGATGCCCAGCAGGCATTGAACCATGCAAATAGCCGATAATATCCTGCACCTGCTGAGGGTATTTATTCACATCAACGTATTTATCCTGTTGCAGCGCTCTGGTCGCAAGCGGCATACCGCCCGGTGCCCGACCCAAACCTAAGTCGATACGGTTTGGATGAAGCGCCTCCAGCAGCCGAAAATTCTCTGCAACTTTGTAGGCACTGTAATGTGGAAGCATGATACCGCCAGAACCGACACGAATACGGGAGGTTGCAGCTGCCAAATGGGCGATTAGCACCTCCGGACTTGAGAAAGCAAGCGCACGCATGGAATGATGCTCGGACACCCAAAAACGGGAGTAGCCTAGTTCCTCCACCGCTTGTATGAGACGAGTCGATTGCTGCAGTCCTTCTGTGGCTGTTTTGCCTTCAGGGACAAGTACTTGGTCAAGCACACCTAATTTAATCATATTAATCATTCCTCCTTTTCCCTGTGGGCTTACGGGCAAGATCCAAGACAGAAACGGGTATATTTATATTTCCATTACTATCCACTTGACGATTCGACACTACGACAAAAAATAAATGCATTCGCACGCATACATTATTGCACGCAAAATATGACATGTCAATATCATGTAATTCTTTTAAAAGACTACCTATTACAGGTTTCAAGGTTTCCTTGAGCCCTTATTCCTTATTATTGCCTTTTCAAAGTAAAACAAAATGGACTTGAAACAAAACAAACGTTATCATAGATTAAATGGATTTATGTATAACCCCGTGCCATACGATAATCATAGGTCTTCATTTTATAGAATAGGAGAATCTTATTATGAATAACGAACTTTTAGATAATTGGTTATCCCTTTCGCATATTCAAATGAAAATAAATAATAAACTCGAAATTGCATTTCAAGATAAACATAATATAACCTTGAAAGAATTTTATGTGCTCTATCATTTATTACTAGCAGATGATAAAAAATTGAGACTACAAGACCTGCCTGACTTGGTTGGGCTAAGTCAAAGTGCTGTATCCAGGCTTGTAACCAGGCTAGAAGCAAAAAATTGTAAGGGCCTTGAACGAGATGTTTGCGAGGGCGATCGCCGCGGTGTTTATACACGTCTATCTGCAAGAGGTGAAGAAGAAGTAAGGAAATGTATCGATACCTTTCATCAAATTTATCTCTCTGCTGCTTCTGAACAGAATATTAAACAAGAATTACAAATACTCATCAAAAAAATATAACCTTATCCATAATTAATCAAAACCCAACGTATATACGAATCCAAGTTTTGCACCTCTACTGACGATCCTTACCTCCCTCTTCATTAGAGGGAGGCCTTTTCATGACATTCATTCACCATGAATGAACCGCTTTTTATCGTTTGTATGCACCCCCTAACTGAGCATAAGTTTATTTTGTCGAAGAACCAAAATCAGTAATCTTCAATTTAATTTCAAAGGTTACGGGAACCCGGCTGAACACTTCGTCCCAGTTGTCCTTAACCTTTTTCCATTTATGCGGATATTTAATAGCGAGAGATTTCCCGAATCCAGCTACGTCTACCTTATATTTAGACTGCATTTTCTCCATCACATGATCAATCATCGTCGTTAATCTTTTTTCAAAAACCTTCTCTGCTTCCTTTAAATAAGTTAGCTTGGATGGATTTTCTTCCGTATCCCAATTTTCAATCAATCTCCCGTCTGATTCAATGGCAACGTGAAAGGAAATCTCATCACCCTGCAGTTTTGCAGTCATTTTACTTTTCATGGATTTAATCTCATAGGTAATGTTCTCATTTCTCCAATTATAACTTTTGATTACTCCTCCTTGACCTGTTCCTTGAATCCAGGATAGACTTTCCACATTTTCTTGATTCAAATCGCCAATCCATTTGCTCGAATCCCCCTTAATGATACCGGCACCTGAGAATTCTATTTCCCCCTTTGAACTAACAATATTTTGCAGCAAGAAGCTTTGCTTGGAATGAATCAATCCATCGATTCGAGTCAGATTGACCTCATTCATTACCTTATTGGTTCTGAAACTATTATTGATCATCGAGTTTATCCGAAAAGCGGGAACTTCTTCCGGTTGATTACTAATAAAGGTATCATAAGCCTTCCCCTTGCTAAAAAATACCCGGCAGCTAGGACGTATATCATTATCACGCAGCACGAAGTCCATTAGTTGGTCCATCTTATGCTGTTGTGCCACTTTTGTAGATACTACTATGACTTTAAGATGGTGCCCGATGACTGGACGTTCCCTTCTTGTTGAGTATTGGCGCATAATTTCAAAGACAGAATCCCCTGTTAGGCGCAAATTTGAATACTTCAACAGCTGCTTCTCTTTTGACTTTTCTTGCCGTTCGAACGATTTTATTGGAACAATTTGTATGGTAGCTGTAATCAGATTTTTTTTCTTATAATTGGCGCCTTGTCTTTCCAGATTGCGTTCAACTTCAGGCCGTTCCCCTACATCCAGAGCCAGACCTGCATAAACACTTAAATCCTCAATTTCTTTACTGCTCCAGCAGCCTTGAGTGACAACAAGTGACGATAAAAGAAGTAAAGAAAACAAGTTTTTAAATCTATACATGATGATTCAAAACCTTCTTTCTAAAGAGCAATATGACAGTAAGTAAGACAGGCACGAGAAAAAACAAAAAGATCCCCATCTTGCCTATCGTATCACCTAGCTTAAAAACTTCATTTATTCGCACAGGAAGCATCGTAGTGATAAATATAACGGGGATTAATCCAAATATCACCGGGTGAATTTTAAGATGAAAAACCTGTGAAATTCCTAACGAAGCATTAAAGTAAAAACTGGTGAAATTGCAAAATAACTGCATCATCCAAATGACTAGAAACGGAAACTCAAAACGTTCAAAAATTAATCCTGTAATTTCAAAGCTGCGAAGAAGATCGATTGTAGGCCAGGTGCTATTCAGCACCGAATCAATTGACATTCCCCCTATAACGACAACTACAGTCATAAGGTATAGCACAAAAGGAACGCCTATTCCTGCAACAGTTGCTTTGACTGCCCGCTCGGGATGCTGCATATGGGCGACGAGAGTCATGATTACTTCGCATCCTGTAAATATAAGTACAGTTGATTTCAACCCTTTGAATACGGGGAGGACTCCTTCGCTCAAAACAGGACGTAAATTATCAATATCAAATAATCGAATACTGAGGAAATACGAAAGCACCAGTATTAGAATGCTGATTGGGAAAATAATTTGAAAAACTCGTGCAATGGAATTAATCCCTCCAAAGCAAATATAGGTGCCCACCCAAATAAAGGGAATGACAATAGCCCAGATCGGAGTTCCTTCCAGCAAGTAATACATGGTTATCTCTGCAAATATCCTTACCTCAAAACCCGCAATAATAATGTAATAGCAAATCAAGCAAACACCTAAGATTCCGCCAGGTATAGTGCCTACAATTCTTTTAGAGTATTGATATACCGTGTTATTAGGAAATTGCTGACTTAATTTCACCATGACCATCGTTACCAAAATGACGATAATGCCGCCTAATAGCACAGAAAGCCAGACATCCGGTGTTTGTGCAGCTTCGATCACACCTCGGGGCAAGGTCAAAATACCAGCCCCCAGCACTGAATCCGTAATAAAGATCGATGTTTGTGTTGTGGTGATTTTATCATCGTTGCGAATAAACACGTTTGCGCCCCCTCTCTAAGCCGTTACTATCTTCGCTTCTTATCTTGCGTCTTCATCATGTCCGGTCGTTTATTCATAAAAGGCAGCGGGGAACGCAGAAATAAATCCTTCCAGTCGTTAAAGCGAAACGGTGAGATCGGAGTCACATAAGGAACTCCAAAGCTTTTCAGCTTGCTTAAATGACCGCAAATTAACAATATAAACAAAATGGTTCCAAACATCCCTAGCACTGCCGCACATAACATGCCAGCGAAACGTAATATACGCAGTGTAATCCCTGCGCTATATACGGGTATCGAGAAAGACGATATAGCCGTCACAGCGACTACGATCACCAAAAAAGGACTGACAATTCCTGCCTGGACCGCTGCTTCACCAATGATCAAACCGCCAACAATGCCCATTGCCGGTCCAATAGGCTTAGGCAAGCGAATGCCTGCCTCACGCAATATTTCAATCGATATTTCCAAAATCATCACTTCTATCAATGAAGGAAAAGGGACACCCTGCCTTGTTTCAATGATCGTAACGGCAAGCTCTGTCGGGATTAAGCCCGGATGAAAGGAAATAAACGAAATATACAAAGCTGGTGCCATAAGGGCCAAGAACGCTGCGAAAAATCGCAGCATGCGCAAAAGAGTCCCCGGCAGCCAACGATCATAATAATCCTCAGGCGATTGCAGCAGCATGCTAAACGTCACTGGAACAATTAGAGCAAAAGGAGTGCCGTCCAATAGAATGGCAATCCTTCCTTCTAACAATCCGCTAATGACCCGATCCGGGCGTTCTGTATTTTGAGTTTGCTGAAATGGGCTTAGGTAATCATCTTCAATGAGCTGTTCCACATAACCCGATTCAGCAATGAAATCCATATTGATTTTTCCAACTCGATCTTTTACCTCCTGAAGCAGGTCTGGATTAACAATTTCCTTCATGTAAGCAATAACCAGCTTCTTTTTAATTCGAGTTCCTACCTCGTACATATTTATTTCCAGATCTTCACTGTAGCCTTGTCTGCGCAGCATCGATGTGTTCTCACTTAATACCTCGGTAAATCCGATACGAGGACCTCGAAGCAAAGCCTCAGAGCTTGGTTCATTGATTGCCCTGGTCTTCATTCCTGACGAGCTGATAAGCAGGGCGTGAGGCATGCCTTCAATGAACAAGGCTGTAAAACCCATCAAAATGGATTGTTTTAAATCATGAAGTTCTGCAACTTCATAGGCTTCGCAAACAGGTAGTACTTTATCTTTAAGATACGAGGAGAACTCCAATGGATTAACGAAATGGCTCCCGTCAGTCATATCATGCTTAACATCTTTCATTAAAATGTTCATGACCTGCTTACTGACCAGCTCTTCATTTTGCATCCCATCTACAAAAACGAGCGTAGCCCGAGCATGAAATTCTGTTATTTGAAATTCACGAAAATGGACATCACTGTTACTGCCAATAGCTTGTTTAATTGCATTCAAATTTTCATCATAATCTTCGGACAAATTCGAAGGAGCGGCATGGTGCTTACTCTTCCGTTCTTTTTGGATAGGAGCATTCTTTTTTGTAACTAATGACCGCAAATATTTATTTAGATAATAAAGAGTAATAGCAATGATCAGGCTTAAAATAGCCTGCGCACAAACTTTCCAATCAGGGAGGTGCGATATTATAACAGACCACACGCTATTCCATCCTTCCTAAATAAAGCTCAATTTTAACTTGTCCCTTTATTTTCTTTTCATGCACCATTTTTCAGAAAATCAAAAAGCCCGATTTAGATCGAAGTTGACGATCTAAATCGGGCTAGCGTTCATTTTTTCACAAATTCGGACTAATGGTTGATATCACATTTGTTCAATATGAACGAAATTTGATTTTCAAGTCGATTGATCGCTTCTTGTGCTTCTTTGTCCTCCGCTTGCTGTTCACGAAGCGATTCGAGCTCCTGCTTAAGTTGATGCAGATCATCTCCCGCATTTGCACAATCATAATTACTCTCGAGGCTGTCGAGCATGTTTTATCCCCCAATCCATAGGTAAGTGTACTTGAGTATTATGATGAATTTCCATTCATTTATTCATTTCCCTCAGATTTCACTATCGCCTATGCCTCGACCTTGTTTCACACCCCTCTATTCCTAAATTTTAATTGTCAGTTCAGTCACACTTTTTACGGCTTCCTTTGTAGGTTGCTGTTCTGAAGCTCGCGCCGCAGCCGCAGGAGGCTTTCGCATTAGGGTTGTCGATCGTAAATCCGCCAGTCATGCCTTGATTTTGGTAGTCAATTTTGATCCCTTCTAAAAATTCGATGCTCCGTTTATCCCATACGATATTGAAGGTTTCAGTCGGCAATACCTCATCTTCTTCCGTCAATAGGTCGTCTAGTTTAATATTGTAAGATAATCCGCTGCATCCGCCGTCTTCAATACCTACTCGAAGAAACAGATCAGCAATATTTTTATCCAAGATCATTTGATGGATAGCCGATTTGGCCTTTTCACTGATTTCTATCATCTCAGTCACTCCTCACTAAGTATCGCGATAACGAAGCTTGAATGGCTTGTGCTCGTTCATAGATCAGCATACCGGGGAGGTTAAACGGGGGATCCCCACCTTCCAACAATAAAGCCCGAGCAGCTGCGGTATATTTCTTGGCCATTTTAATTTCAGCCATTCCACCAATTGATGTGTCGGCTTCATCTGATTGCTTGCTGATGTTTTTTTCAATTAGCCCGATTTTTCTTTCAAAATCTCTTATAGCTCGCATATTCTTTTTCAGTCGCTTTTTTAGTTTGCGATCAGCACCCTCTATTGGTGTAGAGATATAGCGGTATTGCCAGTATTGGTAAGGTAAACCGGGAAGCAAGCCTTCAAAGGCCAATCTCAAACTATACTGGCCATCAAACACGATACCTACAATAGGAAATCCTAGTTTAATGACTGGCAAAATGAGAGCTTGAAGTTCCGCAACCGTTCCACTTTCCATATTTTTTGCAGCAATTACCGTGCCGCTAAATACTTCATATAAGATGTAGAACGTTTCGTTCCCCTTTTTTTGCTGCACACCGTGCATCGACAAAAGGATGCTGCCATTGAGCTCAGTCGTCACATGAAGTGCTGCAGTGAGTTCGCTTACCGTCATATGTGGCGTAAAGCACAACTCTCCTAAAAGGCTTAGCACATCCCCACCATAGGATGACTGTTTCATACCGAGCATTTCGGCTTCCGCAGATTTGTAGAAAATGCCTTTGTGCGAGCAAATCATATTTTTGCATGTGTAGGCTATACTCCATGCTTCAATGACACCGTTTAACGTCGTAATTTCTTTGTGCCAAGCCGTATGGGCACGCTGTAATTTCTTCTCACAATGCGGGCAAAAAGTAAATTCGGATCGAAAATATATTTTACGATTTTCCTCTTGCCGGTTTTTCGAAAGCAAGGCGAACACTCCTCAAAAGGTCTCACGATATCGGAGGCGTTGTGAACTTCCAGCCCGCATTCCTCAGCAATTGGGATAGCCAATTCACGCAGTGGTTGAATCGCCTTTTCCCCATCTGCCTTATCACCTGCATATAACCCGGCAATCACTATAACGCGTTTGTTATGCATTGCTTCAGGCACACTAGGCAACGAAGGCAGCTGGAAGGTCATCCTATTAAAGGACACTTCATTTGTTTTTCAAGCTTGAAGTTTGAAGACTTGCTCTATTTGCTTCAGTTGCTGGTGTAATCCGCGTGCTAGCCAATAAACTCATAACGATTAACAAGAGATGAAAGCCCATCGTTACCGTTAATGCAGCTTGCATCGACATCCCAGCAGCTTGACAGACAACTAGGATGGAACCGCCTATCCCAATAACGACGCCCGGTGTAAAAGAATCTGCAAATTGCAGATTTGCCGAGGTTTTGCCAACCCCTTCTTTTCCTGTTTGGGAAAAGGCCACAACGCCGCTAATCGGATGCGCCAATCCAATTCCGATCCCCGCTATAATTTGGCCAACAACCGCCACAGCAACGGTTACAACGGGTACCCAAAATACGAAGGCAATCCCAATGGCAAGCAGCAGCACACCAAGAATAATTCTGGCATGACGTCCACGCCCCTGGTCTGCCGAATCCCAACGTCCTTGCAGATAAGCAATGACGCACCAGCTCAGTGCGGCGCTAGCTACAATTAATCCGGCCTGAGAAGGTGTAATTCCTTTCACATCTATTAAAGCCAATACCAGAAAATTTTGTGTGCTCGTATAAGCGGCAAAGAATAGCCCACGTGTTGCGAGAATAGCCGGCATGCCTCTTCTCATAGCAAGCGTTCCCTTGGGGAGCAGTTTGCGCAGCGGATATACCATTAGCACTAAGCCGATAATGCCTAAAACAAACCCTGTAATGGTCGGCAGCTTGCTGAGACCAACTAATAAAATCCCCGTACCGACCGTCAATAGCAACGCCATCCATGTAGCGGCAGCTCCATTTTCCCCTTGTGTCCCCTGCGTTTTCAGCTTCCTAAAAGCAGGCAGGCTAAGCAGCGCTGAAACGATCAGGATCGGTAATATTCCCCAGAAAACGAAGCGCCAGGACCATTGATCGGCGATAAGGCCTGCAACGTATGGGCCGAGCATAGATGGAAGCACATAGGCAGTACCGAATGCTCCGAGTATTTTCGCACGTAATTCATCGGGGTAGCTTAAAGATATTGCCGTGTAAACACAAGTCATCATGGCACCGGCACCTAGGCCCTGCATGGCTCGCGCCAAAATCATCATATACATATCGCTTGCTGTCGCCGCAGCGATCAGTCCAACGATGAATAATAACAGGGCGTAAGTGAACGGTGCTGCTGGCCCTTTTCGATCAATGATACGACCAACGACCAAGGTGCCAATAATCTGCGCAAGCAGATACGTGCTGAATATCCAGCCAAATAGGTCAATGCCGTTCAAGTCGCCAGCGATGGAAGGAGCAATCGTCGTTACCGAAAGGCCTTCGAATCCAACCGCCATCACGGACAGGATAATTCCTATAGACAATGCAAAGTAACGCGGGCTGAAAATACTTTGATGATTAGACATTAAAATTGACCTCCAAACAAGATTGTTATGTATACACCGTATCCGGATACTTAGTAAACATTTTTCTTTACAAAGTATACGGTACCGTTCACCTTTGACTTTGTCAACATTTTTATTTAAAATGTAAGGAGCGATGTAGTAGATCCAGTTGCTTAATAAGGAGGGCACCATGAGCCGAAATCAAACAAATAAAGATTCCTCGACCAGAACCCGAAGAGCGATCATTGATCTGCTAAAGCAGCAGGGCGGGATGGATGTGATGGCACTAGCCTCCGAATTTATGCTATCTGGAATGGCGATTCGCCAGCATTTAAATGCCCTGAAAGAAGAAGGATTAGTTACACATGAAGAAGAAGCCCGCCCCATGGGCCGGCCGGCAAAGCTATGGAGATTAACTCCCGAAGCTAATCGTTTTTTTCCAAGCGGTTATTCGGAGTTGTCCGTCAGTTTGATCCATTCGATGAGAGAGGCTTTCGGTAACGAGGGGTTAGACAAGCTGCTCGCTGTCCGGGATAAAAATATGCAAGCGCAATATCTTCAGCACCTTGGTGACGCATCGGACATAAGGGACAAGCTAGAGAAGCTGGCCGAGATTCGAACAAATGAAGGCTATATGGCCGAGATTAAGGAGCAAGACGATGGGAGCTATCTATTTATTGAGAAGCATTGTCCGATTTGCGAGGCTGCCGTAGTCTGTACCGGGTTATGTAAAAATGAGCTGCATTTATTCCGAGCTGTTCTCGGAGAGCAGGCGCTTATCGAACGGGTGGAGCATATTTTGGTGGGAGGCCGAAACTGTGTCTACAGGGTTAGCATAGGCAAGCAAGCCTAATTCTGCTTAAATAAAGACCCGCAAGACGGTCGCTTGGCTCACCAAGCAGCTGTTCTTACGGGTCTTAGTTTACTATTCAGCCTATTTTTTTGAACGTTTATTAGCAGATGCTTTAGCCCGCTTTGCGCGTCTCGCACTCGAAACCATAACATTTTTCTCCGTATGCGTGAAATGCTGCTTGTAGACAGGACAACAATGATGCTGCTTCACGGTTTCAATGTTTTGAACGACATTCACAAGCTGTGGGTGATAGTAGTTCTCGTATTGTACAATCGGAGGATCATAGATCGTCTGCGTTGGACAATCGGGACAAAAGTTCATGTCATTCATACCGCCTACATTACCCATATTGCCTATAACACCCATATTATAGTAATTATTTCTGTTCAAAATAATTATCCCCTTTCGGTTTTGGAATACACGTTATTGTATTCGCAGAAAGAGAATGCGGCTTGTATGTTTGACATGGAAGGCTATGGCCTCCCCTATTTCTGCGGCTTGGAGTGCGTGATACGAGCTCAAGCCTTGCTTTCACGCAGCAGCTCTATTTTGATCCTATGCATAAACGGCTGCCGCCGTCCTCTGGCGGCAAAGCTACCGTTTCGCGTTGAAATAGAAGCCCATTATAAGGATCGTACTTATCATTTCTTATATTCAACAAAAATTTTACGTCGCTCATAAGAAAAAACAATCATCGACACGCCCAATATCGCGCATATCATATACATAAAGGAATAAGAAAAAATATCCGCTATCGGCCCCATAATAACTCCTCCAAGCGAAACGCCCAAATCCGCCATCGCAATAAATAAACCAATTAATACATTACGATTCAATTGCGGCAATACAAACGTTAAATAAGTTGTTAATGTAGGATAAAGCAGCGCCTGAGCGATCCCCATCAAACCTGCACCGACATAGAAAAACCCGGCTCCACCCCTTGCAGAAAAGCCCACACATAACGCTGCTGCAGCTAGCATCAGCATAATAACCATGATAAAAGCAGAATGCCATTTTCCGTCTGATGGAATTTTCTTTCGTAATACAAAGCGGGCCACTACTACCGCTCCTGCCTGCAGCATGAGATAAATAGCCGCATTGCCACCTTCGACTTGTGCAGCGTAAAGCGGTATGAAGGTGGTTACCGCTCCAAATACAAGGGAAGCGATCAGCATCAGCACACTGCATTTGAACAAATGCGGGTTTTTGAATAACTGGCCAAAGGAAGCGGACATTTTTGCCCCCTGCTCTGACTTGTCGGGAAAAGGCTTGGCCTCTTGATTGTCCATTTTGGCGCTATACCCTACTACGCCTGTAAGGACAGCAATGGCAATCATCGCCACAGTAAAATCATTCATCTGCCCTGTTTGCCAAATGCCTAAAGCCAGTAATGGACCAATAATACCCGGCATCGAAGCGCATAAGGAATACATGGAAATCCCCTGTGAACGATCCTTTTCTGGCAGCGCATCGATAATGCCCAGTTGCAAAGCCATGGAGAAAAAAGCCGTACATACGCCTTGCAGCATGCGAGCGACGAAATAGCCCTCTAATCCCGTAAACGTATATAGGATTAAAGCAAAGCCATTCATAATAAGAATGGTGCGCAGCACACGGATGGGTCCGTACCTTTGAATCATTTTGCCCGCCCATGGCCGAAAAAACATCGTTGTAAATAAATACGCCCCCATAATGATACCAATCGTTGTATTGGTAGCGCCAAGCGATTCTCCCTTCAAGGGGATAATGACATTAAGTATGGAGTTTGCACTAAAATACAACAGGGTCAAAATATATAATCGAACAAAAGGCCATGATAGAGCTCCTCTCACCACTTCTGCTCCTTCCTCTATTCTCCTTGTGACTGGCTCTGGAACTCTCTTTGCTGCTAGCGTCAGGTAATGATCATCTGCAGCAATCTCCTTGCATACGCTGACTGGACGTCTTTTAATTGTTCCATATGGACCATTTCTTCGATTTGACCATTTCTAATCATCAAAACTTTATCGCAAATATAAGCGGCAGCCTGAATATCATGGGTGATGAAAATATAAGCCATGTTGTAAATTTTCCTCAAGCTTTTTAGCAATTCCAGCACCTGCATTTGCACGGAGCCGTCCAAAGAGCTAATCGCTTCATCAAATACGATACATTTTGGTTCTGTTGCAACGGCTCTTGCAATGCATACGCGTTGAGCTTCCCCACCCGATAGCTCATGCGGATATTTTTTTCGATAGGACGTGTTTAAGCCCACCTGCTGCAGGAGCAAATCCATTTTGTCCTGAGCTTCAAGGCGACCTCTGCTTTGCTGCTTCAAAGGCTCCATCAGTGCCTGTTCTACTGTATAAAAGGGGTTAATCGAGGAGGAATAGTCCTGAAATACGGCGCTAATCTGTCCCCGTCTCGCTCGTCGATCCTCTACGTTGTTCCCCTCAAATAAAATCGTTCCGCTATCAGGCTTTTCAAGCCCCAATAATAATCGTCCCAATGTCGATTTGCCGCTTCCGCTTTCCCCGATAATGCCCAAGCATTCACCCTGCCCGCATTCGAAGCTAATGTCTGTCAGCACCTGCTGTATTTCTTTTGAGAAAAATCCGCCTTTTAAATAGGTTTTATGAACATGGTCAACGCTGAGCAAGGCTAACTCCTCCCATTAATCGCTTGAAATGATCATTCAGCGCTTGCTTCGAGGATACTAAATATCGGGTATAGGCATGCGCAGACTCCGAGAAAATAAACGGGCTCGTCCCGCGATCCACAATTTCCCCTTCTTTCATAACCAGAACGTCATCCGCTATTTTTCGGACGATGCCTAAATCATGTGAAATAAAAATCATCGAGCAGCCCATTTTCTCCCGCAATTGAATAAATTGTTCAACGACCTCGAACTGCGAGATCGTATCAAGAGCCGTCGTCGGCTCATCCGCGATAACGATAGCAGGCTCTAGCACCAGAGTGAGCGCAATCATAATCCGCTGCAGCATGCCGCCGGACAACTGATGCGGATACATATTCATCACCGCGATCGGATCTTTCAGCATCACGCTTTCCATAGCACGTTTCATTTTAGCCGTTATTTCTTCTCGGCCCCAACCGAAATGGCAGGCCAGCGTTTCCCGCAAATGAACGCCGACCACGCAAGAAGGATCAAAGGCACGCATTCCATTTTGCAAAATCATACACAGCTGCTTGCCTCGTTTTTTCCTCATTTCCTTTTCTGAAAGCTCGCTGAGATTGACCCCGTTAAACAAAATGTCCCCAGCTTGGCGGATGCCAGGCTTGTTTAATCTCATGATGGCTCTGCATGTGAGGGATTTCCCGCTTCCGCTTTCGCCGACAATGGCTAGGCAGCGGCCTTGCTTGACATGAAAGGAGCTGCCCGGAACAATGACCTGACCCGTCTGGCTGTCCCAAATTTTCAAATTCGCCACTTCCAAAATAGCCATAAAATCAAGCCACCTCCTTGCCTTGTAGTCTAGCAATGGCAGCAAGTCCCCGTGCTTGCTGTTTATATTTGGAGGCCAATAATTTAGGATCCAAAGCAACCTGAAGCGCATCCGATAAAAAATTGATCGCCGATACGACTATAATAATCGTTAAACCGGGCGCGAGCATAAACGCTGGCTTTGAGAACATTACTTCCCTCGCCTCATTTAACATCATGCCCCACTCCGCATTCGGAGCCTGAATGCCTAAGCCAAGAAACGAAAAGCCTGATAATTGCAATATCATGGAACCGAAGGAGCTGCTTGCAATGACCGCAATTTCCGGAAGCGCTACTGGAACAATATGCTTGGCTATGATTTTGAGGTTGCTGACACCAAGCACTTTGGAAAATTTCACATAGTCGGATTCAGCATATTGCATCACAGAAGTTCTAATGATTCGCGCAAACCATGCCCATTTCATCAAGACGAAAGCGAGCAAAATATTTTCAAGGCCTACTCCCAAAATACCGATCACGGCCAAGGTCATGACATAGCCAGGGAAAGAAAGCATCACATCACAAATTCTCATCACAATGGCATCTATGATCCCTCTAAAGTAACCGGCTATTAAGCCTAAAACCGCTCCAATTCCGACTGATACGGCCAATGCAGCAAGCACCCAAAGCACACTAGGACGGATTCCAAAAATTAATCTCGATAAAATGCAGCGCCCAAGGTGATCGTTGCCTAACAAATACTCCCACGATGACGCAGCATATCGAAGCTCCATATGCACTTCTTCAGGATCATGCGGAGCAAATAAAGGAGCGAATATGCCGGCAGCCAGGGTCAAAACAAGAATCGATAAAGAAGCTGCGGCCAGCTTATCTTTCAACAGAAATCGCAATCGTTTCATTTAGTGTCCCTTCCTTAATTTAGGGTTCATCGCCGCATTCATAATGTCAGAAACGGTGTTGAACAGCACAAAAGCCATGGCGAGTACAAGGACATACGCCTGAATGATCGGGAAATCCCTGCTAAGAATGGCTTTAACACTCAGCGTTCCTAACCCCGGCCATGCAAAAATATTTTCCACAACGACCGTGCTGCCTAAAATAATCGGGATCGCCATACAAAACACTGATACAGCAACCTGCAATGAATTTCTCAATATATGCATCGTTATTTTCATCTCTGGCAAACCGCTTGCCCTGCCATACAGCACGTAGTCTTCATTCATATTACTTAACATCGAGCTTCGAACGATTCGAAAATAAATGCCTGTATAACTGATCGTGATTACAAGAACCGGTAAAATATAACTTGCGTACGAATCCATCCCGCTTGTCGGCAGCAAATCCAATTGCACGGAAAAATACCAAACCATAAGCGCCGCAAGCCAATAAGGCGGCATGGAGGTTAGAAAAAAGGAAACGCCTCTAATCGATTTATCGGTCATTTTCCCTTCTCTAAGGGCACTAATTACACCTAATCCAATGGACAGCGCAATAATGGCAGCCGCCGACACCAACGTCAGCTTTAACGTATTTAGAAAAGCGGGAGCCAGCAAGGACCACACGGTTTTGCCGGTAACATACGAGTTCCCGAAATCAAGCTGCAGGCATGACACGAACCAGTTCAAATAGCGGATTAGAAATGGCCGATCCATCCCAAGCGCTGCTTTCGTTTCCGCTATTAATTCATCCGTAATGGCCGGCACGCCTTGCGCGTGCAATATGACTTCAGCCGGATCTAACGGGGACAAATTGTTCAAGCCAAACGTTAAAAAAGATATGATTACAAGCAACGGAATCGAAAGGAGTGACCGTTTGATAATATAGCTGACCATAGCAAGCTCCTTGTTTTGGTTATCATCTATTCAAAATGCATTTGCTCAAAGGGCAGTTCAAATTGGGTTTGCTTAAATGAAATACCCTGCAAGTCTTTGGGAGCTACAATCGTAACGCTGCCATTGGTAATGGGAATAAAGACGGCTTCATCATGAACGATCGTTAAAATATCCGCATACAACGATTTCCGTTTTTCCTCATCCAGCGTGACCATTACTTCATCAATTTTCTTGTACAGCTCATCCGCTTGGTTGATGCCGCTTGTCGTGTGGTAATAAGCCGACTCGGAAGTAAAAGCGGAAATGGTGCTCTG
This sequence comes from Paenibacillus sp. Leaf72, assembly GCF_001422685.1. Classification (NCBI taxonomy): domain Bacteria; kingdom Bacillati; phylum Bacillota; class Bacilli; order Caryophanales; family Paenibacillaceae; genus Paenibacillus; species Paenibacillus sp. Leaf72. The sequence goes on from NZ_LMLV01000033.1 coordinate 220,178, forward strand.
CGGGTCGTAGGCGAGTCCCCATGTTTGATTGAACAGCAAATCATAGTCTCCCGTAGCTCTTCTGCTTGCAATGGAGGAAGATTCTTCGCCGATAAGCTCCAACTGGACCCCGATCTTTTTTACTGTGTTTTGAATGAACTCGGCCTCTGTTTTTTGCGAGGAGGAGCTGACGTCATAATAAAGCTTCATCGCTAATGGCTTGCCGTCCTTCATTCTAATCTCGCTGCCATTCTTCTGCATCCAGCCTGCTTTCTCCAGTAGCTGCTTCGCTGTATCCAAATTAAAGCCGCGTTGCTTTAGCTCGACATTGGCATAATGGACGTTAGCGGAAAATAGCGTATGGGCTGCTGTTTCCGTACCGCTAAAAATTTGCTTGCTGATCGTTTCTCTGTCAATCGAATACCAAATGGCTTCACGAACAGCCGTTTCATGGGCGGGATTATCCGCTTTGCTGCTGTTGGCAACGATCATTTTCGTATTCATCGCTTTGCTTCTGACAAGCTGGAAGTCGCCCGAATCCATTAACTGATTCATCGCCTCCACATCAATGCTGTCTGAGCCCCGATCATCTGTAAATATAAAGTTGACCTCTCCCTTTTGCAGCGCCAAAAAGGTTGTCTCCCCTGCCGGAAGCACCTTCGCTGTAATGTTCTTCACCTTTGGCGCACCGCCCCAATAGCTATCATTCGCTTCGAATACCGCATATTGATCGGTTTTATGTTCGGTCAGCTTATAGGGCCCCGTGCCGTTATGGCCGCTTACGCCATCTTTCGTTTCCCCATTAACAAAATCTTTGGGCGAGATGAATACATAGGGTCTAGTCATCGATAATTCAAGCAATGCCGGGTAATACGGCTCGGACAGCACCATTTCAAACGTATACTCATCGAGTACGCTTACGCTCACAATTTTCGTCGAAAGCTTGATCCAGGCATGCTTGCTTGCATTGCTTTGCACCGCTTCTATATTCTTCTTTACCGCATCGGCGTTAAATGGCTCGCCATCGTGGAATTTCACATCTTTTCTTAAATGAAAGGTGTATACTTTGCCATCGTTAGACACTGTCCAGGACTCGGCAAGCAATGGCTTGATACCATCCTCCGTGTTTTCAACTAATGATTCGTACACCATCCCTTGCGCTGGCAATGAGCCGGGATACAGATGGGGGTTCATATCATTAATATCTTTTGCTGTGGCGTACACCAGTTCCTTGCCTTGATCCGCTGCTTCTGTTTTTGCAGCATTTTCAGCATTTCCAGCATTACGATCATTACCGCCACTGCAGCCTGCCAATAATACAATTGAAACGATTAATGCCGATAATAAAACAACGATTTTTCTTGTCATGTCATATCCTCCTGTATAAGTGCGCACTCCATCACCTGTGTTCTATGCTGCTGCCGATTTCACTGCAGATCATCTTCAAATCTTCTTCAAAGCTCTGGACAACGAATGCATCCGATATTTTTTCGCCTTTAAGCGCTTGGGCAGCTTCCTCGATTTTATGTTCATAGGCTGCAATGAATTGATCAAGGGTTGGGCAGCTTGAGCCTGCGAATCTTGCAATGCCCTGAATGATTTTTATCCGATAATAATCCTCCTTGGGCATTCGTGGAATATCCCAATATTGCTCTTGGTTGACGAAGATTTGACGAATGGGAACGGCGGAAAAATCGAAATATTTCCCGTCCTGATCCGGCTCCGAGAATGGGTCGATTAACAGCGACGTATAGCGTATGTACAATAAATACTCTTGATGGATCGTCTCCAACTGAATAAAATTATCGATATCATGACGCGATAAGCTCTCTAATCTAACCGGATAATTATCATCGATCATGAACTTCAGCAGATTTACACCATTCAAATTCAGCTTTTCGATCACATTCGTCATCTCTTTCCACCCGGCCAGCATATCGCGAATTAAATATTGCGTAATAGGTCCTTCGGGAAACATTTTATATACATATTTCCTTACAGCTGAATGGCCGAAGATAACGTTTAGTGAGAAAGGGTTCATAAACAATGGCGGATGGACATAGAGAGAGATGTTTCTCGTCTCCGCCTCTATGGGACTGCTCATGACTTCCAGCCTAATGCCCAATCGTTCAAATAATGCACAGAGCCTTTCTACATGGGGTGAAGCATTGTTCGAGGAGCCAATGAAAACCTTTTTCTTAACCCCTGTCGTCAACACATGATTGGTTGGCTCGCCGCTCTTCCAGCGTGTATCGCCAAGGTAGGTAGAAAAGCTGATGATGTCCACATTTACATTTGGCAAAATCGTATTCATATAATGGCGTACTAAGCTGTTGGAGCCGAAGGTGGGCGAAATTAATACGATGCACCTTACTTGTTGGAGCAGTTGATCATTAAGCTGCTTCAAAACCTCCATATACGCATCGGTTGTGACAGCAAAGATCAGCGTATCCCATTCTCCCGTCATGCTGCCATATCCATCATAAACATGATCGATGATACAGCTGCCTTCCATCTGCTGATGCTTTTTATTTTGAACGTCTACCCTCACTTGATTTTGGCTGTGCTTAAGTGCCGTAAAAAAACGTTCCGAACGAGCCGACTTTCTGCCAACAATGCCAATACAGCTGTTCAAATCCTTTTTTAGCGTGACGGCAAGCTGAATAGAAGCGGGCCCCGTGCCTACGATTAACACGCGTTGGAATTCACTCATATAAACCTCCTATTGGATCATGATTAAGCCTGTGCTTTTTTTAAATCTAAGAATTACGCTTGTACAAAGCTATATCAAACACATGGTCAGGACGCAATATGGTGTCAACCAGCCTCCACCTTCCTTCATCCACCGCTTGCATAGGGTAATTGAATAAGGACTTCAGTTGATCGCCGTATCTCATCGCCACGACCACTTGCTCATTCGTTAAGTCATATAATTGCTCCAGCAGCTCGTATTTATTGGAAACGGTTGAGCTGAAAATAATATGGGTCACATCCTTGATGATATCAAGCTGCTCTATGAACGATTTTTCTAACCGAATGTTTAATTCGCTTCCTAATTTATGTATCACTTTTCGTCCTAGCTCGATAGCTTCCTCATCGATATCAATGCCGACTACTTGTGCGCCCGTCCGCTTTGCGATAAATAATGGCGTCATGGGGAACGAGCCTGAGCCAATCAACAATACGATGGATCCCTCCGTGACCTGAAAGCTGCCAAATTCTTGTTCAATGCAGGACTCGATATTTTTAAAATAATCGGTATTGTCCACTTCTCCATCCAGCAGCTTCAAGGCGCGATATTTTTCCATAATAGCGACGCATAACGAAGACATCTTCCTTAGGTCAGCGAGAAGCAGAGGAAGCTCATTACCGACTTGCTGCTCCAAGGCTTCCCATGATGCTTTGTTCCCCTCGTCTAGGATGAAAGCTGAATAGTCATCTATGACCCGCTCTAGCTCCGAGCTTTTATGAGACGTGCCGTCATATCGCTTTACTAAATCCGTAAACCGTTCTCGAAACAAGGTCAAGCTTTGTTCAAATGTCGTTAACTGATTCATTCCCTTCTCCCCCATACCCATTAATCGTTATACAGAAATAAATGCTTTGCCTTGTGCTACGATTCCAACAGATCCTTCAATTTTCAAGCTTGTTACTTCATCTTTATAGCAATCAGCCATTACATGAATCGTGCCGCCGGGCTGCTTAACTGGTGCAGCAATAGCTCCTTTGTTTTTCCAAGACAGATATGCGCCAAGTGAAGCCGTACCTGATCCGCACCCTCGCTCCCATATCATGCTGTCTAAAGAAGGAACGTAAATGAGCGGAGCCATTTCATTAGAGTCAGATTTAAACAATAATATGCCGATCAAGTTGGCTCCTAACGTTATGCCAAGCAGCTTGGCTAGTGATTGTGCTCTGTCCTTCTCGGCCCTGTCGAACTGCTCTACTTCAATGACAATATGAAAAAAATCATCATAGCGCACAATGACAATATTCAAATCATCGCCTTCATACACAACGGTCTTCTGCTCGATTTTTCGAGGCATAGGCATCGCCACTTGGCAAAAAAACTCCTCTTGCATTTTTTTCACTTGGCATGTCACTAATTGATCGGTTCCCGACGCTTCTAATACGATTTCCATTAAATCGCTTTGATTGATTCCTTGTTCAGAAGCAATAAATGCAGCCAGCGCCATACACGCATTTCCGCAAAACTCACCTCCCGCCATTTGCAAATAGGCAGCAGCACCGTGCTTGGGCTGTTCGATAAAGCCTACTTGTTCAGCATAAACATGGTCATAAGACATCATTTTTGAAGCAATTTGCTTGTACTCGGAAGCGGCATGATTGGTTTTCACAAGAATGGTCATATTTTGCGTGGGGTTGAACTTTACAAAATCGATTTCTCGTTTCATCATAACTACCCTCTAATTCAATTTTTTTGATCCAGCGCTCCTCTTGCTTTATTGTTGCTTAATAGTAATAATTACTATTAACATTCGAGTACATCATAACCATAATTTGGAGCACTGTCAATGATGAAAATAGACAGATTGTGCTCGGACTAGCAGCTCCAAAATGGAACAATCAAAAAAACCCGTCAAGAGCCTTGATCTCACAAGGCTCTTGACGGGTTTTAACTTCTGACGCTTTGACGTATTTTACGCTGAAGCATCGTCTATTAACGACTACTATCAACGACTGCTTCGCAAGGCTTCGGAACTTTGAGAGACTATGACCTCTTTTCTTGTCCGATTGACCATATAAATGCCAAGAGAAACGAACAGCAGGGCCACGAGATTTTTAAACTCCATAATCTGTTCACCGAGAAACAATGCGGATAGCAAGGTCCCGAACACAGGAATCAGGAAGTTATAAACGGACACCTGCCCGACTTTGTTATATTTAAGCAGCAAATTCCACAGACAGAACGCGGCCGAGGACAGCAGCGCCAAATAAATAAGGTTGCCTGTCGACTCCGGTGTAAAATGCGTCACACGGCCCCCAAGTCCAAGGCCCAGCAAGGTTAGAGCCAAGCCGCCAATGAGCAAGCTGTAGCCTGTCACTAGCAAAACATCAATGGTAGCTGTCAGCTTTTTGGCATAAATGGCCGTGATGGAGAAGATGAGGGCTGCCACAATGACGAACCCCTCCCCTTTAAAGGAAAAGGAAAACTCCAGCAAATCCGTATGGAAATTCACAACAATAACGCCGATAAACCCGAGCAGGCAGCCGAAAATTTTATTTTTGCCCAGCTTGTCATTTTTATAAAGGTAATGGGCCAAAATGACGCTGAAAAAGGTCGTCGTTGCATTCATAATCGAGCCTTTGACGCCTGTTGTATTGCCTACTCCCACATAAAAAAATATATATTGGAGACCTGTCTGCAGCAGGCCCAGAACGAGCAAGCTTGTTAGCTGGCTTTTGGATAAGGAAAGCACCTTCTTGCCCGTGGCCCGGAATAACACCAGCAGCAACAGCCCTGCCAGCACAAAGCGATAGCCGGCAAAAACATATTTTGAAGCGATGTCCTCTGGCATAATATCAAAGGCGAGATAGCCCAGCTTAATAGTCGGATAGGCACTCCCCCATAATAAGCAGCACAAAGTAGCAATTAACGCTACAAATTTCGGATCGCTAAACCTGCTCCGATTACTTTGTTGCATTCCATTGCGTTGTTTCTGTTGATTCTTTTGTTCCTTCTGTTCCTTCACAGCCAACCTTCTCCTCATCCTTTATATCTCAAGCGTCAGCTCTAATGGCGCGCCTTCAACGACCATATCATAATTCGGCACGGCTTGTAAGGAGAAAAATCGAATAAGCCCGGAAAAACCTTTTATAATAAAGGTCCTCCGGGCTTATGGCACAATCAGGAAATCGCTTTCAATTCAGCTCTCCGCACCTTCTATTTCGAAAGAGCATCCCTCTACTTACTTGGATGGCCAGTTGCCATACCAGGCGTAGCCTGTTCTTCTTTCCTGGTCGATATCGCTGAGCTTGTACTTCACTACACCGTCACGGCCCACAAAGATTGGCTTGTTGGTACCAATCTCATAGAACCGCGCCCAGATTGGGGTAGTAACGCTCGGATCGCTGATTACAACAACATCATTGCTCGTTTTCTCGACCCGGATTCCCTTAATTTGTACCGCTTTGAACCAATCTTCAGCCCCTTTAATCGCAGCGGCGATTTTCGTAGTGGACGTTCTCGTTTTCAAAAACTTCACAATGTTTACGCTCTCCTGAGCGGTGAGTGAAGGCACTTCATAAATTCTTGCCCCCGCCGGCTTCAATGTGCTGGAGTCATGCTGCTGGCCCCATGCTGTCAATTTGCCGCTAACTGTAACTTGCGTGTTCAAAATGCAGTCTACCCCTTTATCTACCGCCTGCTTGCTTTTGGCAGCGAGCGTGCTGTCGATAAAGGAGAAATCCCCTTTTTTATTCGCAATTTCATCCAATAAAATCAGGACATTAACCATTGCATTATCATTATAGGTAATATGTTTATGATAGCCAGAGCTTTGATAAACTTGTGGGAATCCTCCATTCGCATATTGCATATTGATTAGAAAATTAATGCCCTTGATTGCCGCTGTGGAATATTTGCTGTCCTTCGTTTTCTGATATTCGGTCGCCAATCTGCGAATTTCCGAGTAAGTTGCCTTATTGTCGATTGTTGACTTGGACCACTCGCCACTAGTTTCTGAGTAATCCTTTCTCCAGCCTCCATCCGCTTGCTGGTTTTTCAAAACATCGGAAAGGCTTGCTGTCGTGCCCGAAGCATCTGCCGCCATCACTGTCGTAAGCGGTTGCATGATTACGGCTGGAACAGAGAGAAGCATGCTAAGAGCTAAAGCTGCGGTTACTGTACTTCTTTTCATTGAACAAAATCCCCTTTCTTTTTTCCTAATAGTTGTAATTAATGATATTTAATTACTTTTTTAGTTTACTGAGTCTCGACTCAATTGTCAATAATATCCTTGTAAAAAATTGTATTTTTGTGTAGAAAGCTGTCTGTCGTTGGCGATTTTCTAACCATCCATAAGCCAAATGAAAATAAATGGAGCACAGGCTTGACCTTAGGGCTGACCTAAGGTATATAGTGAAGCTAATGACAATGTTCCCCCCATAAAATAGTAGGAGCGACATAATGAAAAATGATATTACAATTAGCAGTCTCGCAAAACTCATGCATGTATCTGTTCATCAAATTCGTTATTTTGAAGAAAAAGGAATTCTTCAACCTGCGTATATTGATAACAACCAGTATAGAATGTACGGAATAGATCAGATTTATCGGTTGTCCCATATATTACTGCTGCGCAGGCTCGGTATACCTGTCTCGTCTATTAAGGACTGCTTCTCTACCTATTCTTCCGAGCAATATGAGCAATTGCTGCATACGTCTTTGCTCGAAACCGATCAGGAGATTGCCAGGCTCCAGGAGCTCCAACTTTTAATTCGCAAAGTGCTTCATGAACAGCAAGCATTTAGCACACAGAACAAGCCCTATCAAATCAAATGGCAAAAACCTGTTCATTTGAAGTGCTGGTTCGCCAAGGCTGAACAAACTAAACTTCATGCGAGGCTGCTGTCTGAACAGTCGGACCCTGTTCCGGACTTGTTCGAGTCGGATATTTATTATGTGTATGAACAATCATCTACCCTTAAGCTATGCACCGAAACACCCGAACCCAGCGACCTTGTCCTGCCTTCAGGAGACTATCTTTCCGCCCATTTCCAGGTTAACGACGAGGAAGAGCTTGAACAACGAATCGAACAGCTATACGGTCATGCAGCAGCACAAGCTTATGTTACGGAGGGACCGTTAATTGTCATTGAAAAATCTTATTTATCTTTGTTTAGCCACGACAAACTCCATTATGAGCTGCTCATCCAAGTTGAAACAGCCTTACGTGCCGAACAGGAGACGAAAATATGAAGGTTTCTTCTATTACAATTGAGCCGATGCAGGCCAAATATAATCGGCAAGTCGGCCAATTGCTTGTACACGGCTTTAAAGAGAAATTTTTTAAGCTTTCTAAGCTGAATGACTCTATTCTTGCGCTCTTTTTTGAGAAGCTTCTGGAGCACTTTCCCAATGAGCCCGCAACACATCGAGTAGTAGCGCTGCAAGCTGGTAATATCGTAGGGACATTGTCCATCAAGTGGTGGCCTGAGTCCGAACTGGAAGGAAGCACACCACAGCCTATGCTCCCTTTATGGCGGGAATTCCGTATATTTGGTAAGGGAGCTTTACTCAAACTGCTGCTTGGTTTGTATTTTCTATCGTACAAGCCGCAACCAGGCGAATGTTATATCGCAGACGTAACCGTCCATCCTAATTATCGAGGCGAAGGCATCGGCAAGCTGATGCTGGGGTGGGCGGAGCTTTATGCCCGTGCCCATCCTTCTTTTAATGTCCTGAGTCTGCACGTTTCGAGCCATAATCTGGGCGCCAAACGGTTATATGAACAGCTTTCCTATCACATGCATCGTAAAGAACGCAGCCTGCTAAAGTATATGTTGTTCCATGAATTGGAATGGGAATATATGAAAATTAAGTTGAAATAAAATGAATACCTATTGAGGAGCCGCTATGAAAAAGAAAATGGGCATTGTCCTTATCGTTATTTTATTGATTATAGGCAGTTCGACTTTCTATGTATTGCAGCAAAATAGCTTTGACATTGTAGAGCAAACGATCCAGATTCCCAGCCCCGAAGGCCAATTAACAGGCATACTCGCCATGCCCAAACACGCTTCGGGAAAGCTTGGGCTTGTATTGTTCGTGCATGGTGACGGCCCGATTAATGCCTCTCATAATGACGGATACAAGCCGCTTTGGGAGCGGCTTGCTGCCCACGGCTACGCTTCTTTGTCCCTCAATAAGCGGGGAATTGACGGCTCTGCCGGCAACTGGCTCGATCAGAGCATCGATGACCGGGTAGAAGAGGCGCAGCAAGCTTTAGCGTGGGCCAGAACACAGCCCATGATTGATCATACAAGAATCGGTGCATGGGGTGCCAGCCAAGCCGGATGGGTCATCCCAAAGCTTGCAGGGGAAGAACAGCTTGCTTTCAGCATTTTGGTATCCCCTGCCATCAATTGGCTGTCTCAGGGTCAATATAATACGCGCGAACAAATGAAAAAGGAAGGGTACTCAGAGGACGATATTACAGCCCGGCTAGCATATGAGCAACAAGTCAATGCGCTGTTAAAAAACAAAGCCCCGTACGAGAAATATGTAAAAACAGCTCATCAAGGCGAAATGATGTCACAGGAAAGATGGGCATTTGTGAGCAAAAACTTTTTATCTGACGCCGCTGGCGATCTGGCTAATTTCCGTTCACCCGTGCTTCTGCTGCTCGGAGAGGACGATATTCACATAGATGTAAAAGAGACTGAACAGGTGTACCGCGAGGGCGTGGCCCCTTCGCTGCTCACTGTCGCGGTCTTCCCGAATACAGAGCATTCGATGCTGAGCACGAGCACGGCAGATTCGGAGCTTAAAGCAACTTTTATTAGTCTGTTTGCGCCAAGAAAAATAACCGTCAGCGAATATATGAATCAAATCGAGCTTTTTATAAAACAGCTTCCCTGACTTGATCTGAATGTCAGGAACGAAACCAAAAGGATGCTGCAGTAAAAATAGGAACCAGCTGCGCAATCTCGCGGCTGGTTCCTATCCCTATCCCTATCCCTATTCCTATGACAAAGGCAATTGCACCATTACTTAGCCGGCCAGTTGCCATACCAGGCATAGCCTGTTCTTCTTTCTTTCTCGATGTCGCTAAGCTTGTACTTCACTATGCCGTCCCGGCCTACAAAAATCGGCTTGTTGCTGCCTATTTCGTAAAAGCGTGCCCAGATCGGCGTCTTCACATTTGGATCGCTAATGACAACGACATCGCCGCTCTTCTTCTCGACCCGGATTCCCGTAATCTGCGACGCTTTGAACCAGTCTTCAGCGCCCTTGATGGCCGCAGCGATTTTAGCATCGGATGCTCTTGTTTTTAGAAATTTTACAATGTTTACACTCTCCTGAGCGGTGAGAGACGGCACTTCATAGATTCTAGCTCCGGCTGGCTTCAGCGTGCTGGAATCATGCTGCTGTCCCCATGCCGTCAATTTGCCATTGACAGTAACCTGTGATTTCAGGATGCAGTCTACTCCTTTGTCCACCGCTTGCTTGCTTTTGCTAGCCAAAGTGCTGTCGATAAAGGAGAAATCGCCTTTCTTGTTCGCAACCTCATCCAGCAAAATCAGCACATTAATCATCGCATTATCATTATAAGTAATATGTTTATGATAGCCGGAGCTTTGATACACTTGCGGGAAACCGCCATTGGCATATTGCATATTGATCAGGAAATTAATGCCCTTGATCGCCGCTGCGGAATATTTGCTGTCCTTCGTTTTCTTATACTCACTAGCTAATCTGCGAATCTCCGAATAAGTTGCCTTATTATCAATCGTAGATTTAGCCCATTCGCCGCTGCTCTGTCCGTAATCTTTTCTCCACCCTCCGTCACTTTGCTGGTTCTTCAGCACATTCGAGATGCTTGCTGTCGTACCCGACGCATCTGCCGCCATAACGGTTGCAGCTGGCTGCAGCAGCACTGCTGGAGCCGAGAGCAGCATAGTAAAAGCTAGAGCTACGGATACCGTACTTTTTTTCATGGAACAAATCATCCTCCTAATTTTCAAATAGTTGTAATTTTTGTATCATAATTACCTTTCGAATTATACTTAGATCCTGTTAATTTGTCAATAATATCCTTGTAAAAAATTGTCGCTAGATGTAGAAGAGTGTCTAAACATGGCGTTATATGACATTCGCTATACACCTATAAAGCATGTAGCTCTTCCTCTATACTTTCCCCTAGCATTTTTATGGCAATTGTCAAAAAATCCGCCTCGCTAATTTTAATTTGTCCGAAGCGGAAGCAATAGCCCCAGTTGCGTTTGCCACTCGTAAACGTCAAGTCGTCCAACAGACCCGCGATTTTCACGGTCCGGCAAGGCAGAAAGCGAACGGCCCGCCGAAAGGGAATAAACGATTCCGTCATTTGATGCGGATAAATCCGGTCATCCATCATCTGCCCAATGGCGGTAAACGCCTGCAGCGATTCTCCTCCGTTCATCTCCGTACGCGGCGAATAATAAATGAGCCAATCTCCCGCCCGCATCCGCTTCAGCGCAGCTTCCTTGCCGTTGCAAAGCTGTGCAACCCCCTCCTCCACACCTATCCGCACATGCGCTTCCGAGACGACGCCTATCCAATAGCGGCGCTGCTCTAGCGAATCGCTTGCTACTGCGGCTAAACTATCCTGCTCCATGGACATTGCAAGCTGCGCCGGCTGCTGAGTGTGTCCCCTTTGCGCCAATTGCTCTAACTTCCTCATTACGGCTTTCGCATCATACGCTTCATTTCGTAACATATTTGCTCTCTCCTCGGCCTTTTATTAAGCTAACTATACAAAAACACTACTGACAACAGGTTGTCAGTAGTGTTGATCACCTTCTCTAGCTCGTCCATTTCCTTCAAATTAATTGATGATGGCTCCATAGGATCGCAAGAAAATAACGGCCTGTTCGCTATCCATACGCACCCCCTTCAAATCAAGGCCCTTTAAATCAATTCCATCCAGCTTGGCCCCTCTTAAATCGGCTCCTTTAAGTCTAGCTTTGCTTAAAGAAATTCGGGTCAGATCGGCATCTCTTAAATCCGCCTTCTCCAAATTAGCATCCGTAAAGTCAGCCTCCAAAAAACGAACGCCTCTTAAATCTTGTTTTGAAAATCGGGCATGCCTTAAGTTCGTGTAAGCCCAATCTCCTTGAGCAATCGTAATTCCGTCCATTTGGGCACTCGAAAAGTCGGAGCCTGTCATTTTGCAAGCGTTGAATATGGAAACAAATAGGTTTGCATCGTTGAAATTACAATTTTCGAAGGCTGTCCCCGTATGAACGGAGCCGTTTAAGGATGTTCCGCGAAAGCTGCATTCGACAAAACGACAGTTAGTCGTAACTACTTCCTCCATGGAAGTATTCGTAAATGTGCATTTAGTAAACGTACAGCGAAATAATTCGCCATAACGCAAATCACGTCCATCAAACGGAACCTCATTATAAGACTGCTCCTTGTATTGGTACAAAAATAACCCTCCTGCCCTATTTTATTGCTTCTTTTTGGATTCTGCCTTTTTCTTCGATGACTTTGTTGATTTTTCTGGCGTTTTTCGCTCAGCTAGTACAGCAGCCAATTGATCCGCCTCTTCTCTGAGCAGCTTTTCTTGCTTCGATTGATATTCCGATATAATAAAGTTTTGGAGATCAGAATTGTTCATTTGCAGAAATTGAGCAAAAGCTTCCGGATATTGGAATGATTTTTCCCCAATTGCATTTGAAAATAAAACGTTTATTTTCCCGTCTTCCTTGCCTACTACACGCCCAATACCAAATTTAATATGGGTAACCGGTTGATCCATCATATTCATTGGATTCGTTTCCTTTCAGCTCAGCTCGCAAATATTGGCCGGTGTAGCTCGCTTCGCAATCGGCTACCTCCTCTGGGGTACCTGTGCAAACGATACTGCCGCCATGTGTACCACCTTCGGGGCCTAAATCGATGATATAATCTGCGTTTTTAATCAAATCCAAATTGTGCTCAATAACAACTACCGTATTCCCGCCATCGACGAGTGCATGTACTATATGAACCAGTTGATGCACATCCGCCACATGCAGCCCTGTCGTAGGTTCATCCATAACATATAGGGTTGAGCCTGTAGCCGGCTTCTGCAGCTCTGCTGCAAGCTTCACTCGCTGTGCTTCCCCTCCTGACAACGTCGTGGAGGATTGTCCCAGCTGCACATACCCCAGTCCTACCTTGCAAAGCGCTTCGATCTTTTTACGAATTTTAGGAACGTTGCCGAAAAATGTGACCGCTTCATCCGCTGTCATTTCTAACACTTCCGCTATGCTTTTACCTTTATAGTGAACCTCCAGCGTTTCACGATTGTATCGCTTCCCTTTGCATACATCACAGGCTACAAATACGCTAGGAAGAAAATGCATCTCCAGCTTCATCATTCCGTCGCCGGCACATGCCTCACAGCGGCCCCCCGATATATTGAACGAAAATCTTCCCGGGCCGTAGCCACGAACTTTCGCTTCATTTGTCAGGGCGTAAAGAGATCTAATTTGGTCAAAAAGTCCGGTGTACGTAGCCGGATTGGAGCGCGGGGTACGCCCTATCGGGCTTTGGTCAATGTTAATGATTTTATCTAAAAAATCGATTCCTTGCATTTGCTGATGATTTCCCGCACTCATGTGGGCATGGTTGAGCTCCGCAGCCAGCCTTTTATAGACGATTTCATTGATTAAGCTTGATTTTCCAGAACCCGAAACCCCCGTCACACATGTAAAGGTGCCCAGTGGGATGGAAACATCAATAGCTTTCAAATTATTTTCTGCTGCGCCGATAATCGTTAAAGCTTTTCCATTGCCTTTGCGCCTGTATTCCGGGACGGCAATTTGTTTTTTGCGAGATAAATATTGGCCAGTTACCGAGCTTGGCTCCTTCGCAATATCGTCAAGCGTTCCTTGCGCAACAACATAACCGCCATTTTTCCCGGCGCCGGGCCCAATATCTACAATCCAATCTGCCTGTCTGATTGTTTCTTCATCATGCTCAACAACAATGAGCGTATTCCCCATTTCACGCATGTCCCCTAATGCCGACAACAGTCGCGCATTGTCTCGTTGATGAAGGCCAATGGAGGGCTCGTCTAAAATATATAATACGCCCGTTAAGCCCGAACCGATTTGCGAAGCTAATCTAATGCGCTGGCTCTCACCCCCGGAAAGAGTGCCAGATGTCCTTGAAAGCTGTAAATATTCCAAGCCTACATTGTTCATAAACTGAAGCCGGGAACCAATTTCCGCAACGATCAATTCAGCAATCGCCGCCTTCGTTCCAGGCAGCCTCAAATTCGCAATAAAATCAAGGGCAGCAGAAACAGATAACCTGCAAAATTCAGCGATGTTCATACCGCCAACCGAGACAGCAAGCAGCATGGGCGCAAGACGGTCTCCGTGGCAATCTGGGCATGGCGGCGCAAGCGTTTCATCCACAGCCTCCTGCTGCATCCCAGCAGCTCCCTTAAAAGAGGCCGCTTTGACTTGAAAGCCTAGCCCGGAGCAGGTCCGGCATGCCCCTTCTTGGTTATTGAATGAAAACATGCGTGGCGTTAACTCGGCTAATGACACCTCGCAGCGTGGACAGCTGTAGCTTTGTGAGAAGGAAGTCTCTTCCCCGCTGTCATACTGATAAATAAGGACGATATCACCAGCTAGCGAAAACGCGGTTTCAAGGGAATCGGTCAGCCGCTGTGCATCATCTGCTTTCACCGTAAGCCGGTCAACGACAATTTCCACCGTATGCTTCTCGTTTTTATGAAATGGAATATCATCATCCAGCTGATAAAAGGAGCCGTCCACCCGGACACGCGCATAACCGCTAGCCTTGGCGTGCTCCAGTATTTTACGGTGCTCGCCTTTTTGCTTTCGCACGATAGGGGCAAGCACTGCAAACCTCGTTCCTTGCGGCAAACTATAAATTTGATCAACGATTTCATCAACAGATTGCCGGCTAATTTCATCGTTGCAAACGGGGCAATGCGGCGTTCCGACTCTGGCCCACAGCAAACGCAAATAATCATAAATTTCCGTAAGTGTCCCGACGGTAGAACGCGGGTTGTTGGAGGTCGTTTTTTGCTGAATGGCAATCGCTGGCGAAAGCCCTTCTATGGCGTCAACATCCGGCTTGCCGACTTGTCCCAAAAAATGCCGGGCATACGCAGATAATGACTCTACATAACGTTTTTGGCCCTCCGCATAAAGGGTATCAAACGCCAAGCTGGATTTGCCAGAGCCGCTCACTCCAGTAAATACGACGATTTGATCACGGGGAATTTGAATACTAATGTTTTTTAAATTATTTTCCCGCGCACCACTAACCTGTATAAAATGCTCCATCTGCTAACCTCCTAAATGACTCAAGCAGGTTGTAAAAAGCTCAAATAACCGTTTTCCGCCTGCGGCGTCTGTTCATGAAAAAAATCAACGGATAGCTCTCTAAAGCTGGATATCCGTTGATTAAGTCTCTATATCATTTATATCTCGAATGAACTAGGCAGCTTTTACACGTTTAATAAACAGTCCAACGATGGCCCCTGCGACTGCAACGAATAGGACAAACACAAAGGCATCCTGAATGCCTGCCGTAAGCGCGGCTGGTGTAAATGTCGAACCGCTTTCCCCAGCTGCATTTTGCATATAGTGATTGGCACCGGATGTCATGACGCTAACCGCTACAGCCATGCCAATCGCGCCTGCAATCTGGATGAGCGTATTCATAATCGCTGTTCCATCCGGATGCATATGGCGAGGTAGCTGATTCATCCCATTCGTCTGGGCTGGCATCCACACTAATAAAACACCGATCATGAGACAAATATGCAGCATGACAATGAACGCAATCGTGGATACAGCCGTTACAGCCGAGAAGAACCAAATCGTAACCGCCGCTAAAAAGATGCCCGGTATCACGTGCCATCGAGGGCCGAATTGGTCGAACAGACGGCCAAAACAACAAACATCGGGTGCTTGAATGCTCTTAAATTCATTAATGGCTGCTTCATCATCAATTGCCGAATGACGAACAATACGAGTGAAAGCCCGCCAACAGCTAGTGGCACAATGACGTTCATGCTGCTCCAGCCAGCTTCACTTTCACCGGCATTGCCAAAGCCAAACACAATGCCACCGAACCCGGCAGTCGACAATACAAGAGATAACAAGTCGATGCGCGGTTTGGTAATGGCAGATACATTTTGCATATATATGAACCCAACAAGCGATGCAATTAGCATAAGAACGAGGGATAGCCAGAAAATCCAGTGCCAGCTTAAATGGGCAATCATCAATCCGGAGACGGTTGGACCTACAGCAGGTGCAGCCGTAAATACGAGTGTCACAAGTCCCATGGCAAAGCCACGCTTATGGGGCGGAAATATAATAAGCACCGTATTGAACATAAGCGGGAGCAGAAGTCCTGTTCCGATCGCCTGGAAAATACGGGCTGTCATCAGCACCTCGAAGCTGCCTGAAATTCCCCCAATACCAGCATCTTTATCTAGGAAATCAGCTTGCGGATCACTTCATGGAGCGGAATCATGCGGCGGCCAAGCAGCTTTGGCGGGTCGTCACTCTCGATTACAGCCAAGCTATTTGCAGGAACTAGCTGCAGCAATGATTCGACGATCAATGATCCAAGCTGACCCGTTGCTCCGGTTACCATTAATTTCATCTTTTAATACCTCCATATCCCTTATAAATTTGGATTTGTTCGTTTATGTCCGTCGACATAATTAAAGTTATCATATAGAATTATGACAACAGTATGTCATAGTTTTTTTCGCAAAAAAAAATAAAAAATAAGGATGAATCCCTTGAAGATTGATCGACTATTATCCATCGTTATGCTGCTGCTTGAGCGTAATAAGGTCAGTACTTCTACCCTTGCCAAAATGTTTGAAGTCACTCCTCGCACGATTTTCCGAGATATAGAAGCGATAAATAGAGCCGGCATTCCCATTATTTCTTATCCGGGTGTTCATGGCGGTATTGGCATTATGGAAGCCTACAAAATAGAAAAAAAGCTATTTACCGTTTCGGATATAACGGCCTTATTAATTGGGCTTAACAGCATTCAAGCTTCAATGTCCAGTGAAGAAATTTTAACTACGATTGCGAAAGTAAAGGGGCTCGTTTCCGAAGAGCAAATGAAGGATTTTGAAAGTCAAATTTCTATTGACCATACGCCCTGGCTAGGCAACCGTAACGTAAAGCCGAATTTCGAGGAAATGAAAAATGCGATTCATGAGAAGAAGCTATTGTCGTTTAAATATTCTGACCATAACAGCAAGCGGACGCTGAGAAAAATCGAGCCCTACCGTTTGGTACTGAAAAATTCAAACTGGTATTTACAGGGCTATTGTATGGCCAAACAGGATTTTCGCACATTTAAATTATCTCGCATTTCAGCTCTTAAACCTCTTAATGAAAGCTTTGTGCCTAGGGAAATTGGGCCAGAGCTATTCGAAATGGCTGAAAAACATACGATTACCATTAAGCTTCTAATTGATGAGTCGCTTCGCGACTTTATGGTGGAGTACTGCGGGGAGCAAAACGTCGAGCCTCATGGAGGAAATAATTTTGTCGTTTCCTTTCCATTCAATGAAAATGACCTTGGATACGGTTATTTACTTGGCTTTGGCGATAAATGCGAGTGCCTGGAGCCTGAACATGTGCGTTTAGAGCTTATTAAGAGAATTAATCATTTAGTGGATACTTACAAGCTGCGTGCATTCCCGCAGGTGGACCATGAGAAATAAGCTTGTAACAGCTTTTGAAAGCGGCATAACCTAATAAACCTTAAGCAAAAAAAGCGTGAAGCTTGGACGAAATACGAGTGTCCAAGCTTCACGCTAAAATTGAAATCTTGCATGCCCACCGTCTGCTATGCCTTCAATGCGCTCCAGCTCCAGCAGCTTGCGCTTCATCTCCAGACCTCCGCGAAAGCCAGTCAGCTTGCGGTCCGCCCCAACAATTCGGTGGCAGGGCAGCAAAATCGGAATCGGGTTGGCGCCATTCGCAGCACCGACAGCCCGTACTGCCGTAGGCCGTCCGATGGCAGCCGCAATATCGCCATAGGTTCGAGTCTCACCATAAGGCACCTGACCAAGCGCGGTCCATACTTGCTGTTGAAAGGCCGTCCCGATTAAATCGAGCGGTATTTCAGCAAAGGAGCTGCGTTCCCCGGCAAAATAACGCTCCAGCCATTCCACAATGCCTGTCCGTCTAATCGCCTCTGCATCTTCCCGCGGCTCCTTGCCAGGCGCTGCTTTGTTCATCCAATTGCGCCAGCCTTCCAGCTCCTCATGTGGGAATACTACACGGCACAGCCCCCGCTCGGTTGCAAGCAATAACCACCTTTGCTTGGCAAGCTCCAGCTCCATCCACATCATATCCGTTCTCATCAGCCCTCGTCCTTTCCTAGCGAATGTTATGAAAAAGAAACCCATAGACTGGACGCTTCTACTCCAAGCGTCCAGTCTATGGGCATCCGTCTATGCTAATGTTCCGGCATTTTTTGAGCAAGCTCAAATATCGTTTGATTTCTTAGATGCTCCTCCATCTTCCCCTCAGCTGACACCATCACTTGTTGAATTAAACAAGTGGAACTATGATTCAGCGAGCAATCAAACAAGGAGGCCGTGCCTTCGATGGCATGAATAATATCCAGAAACGATATTTGTTCCCAATTGCGCTTTAGCTTGTAGCCTCCGTTGGCGCCTGAAGCGGATTCAATCATGCCCGCTTTAACGAGCTTGGTCAATATTTTGGACAAATAGGTAGGCGATACTTGCTGCCTCTCTGCCAACTGCTGAACCCCAACTGGCTTATCCGGGCTGGTCGCCACAAGAAACAGCATCGTATGAAGAGCATAGTTAGTAGCTTTTGAATATTTCATGCGGGTCATTCCCCTCAATACAAGACTTCATTTATCTATATTAGCGGTTATTAGCTTAGCTAGTCAAGCTTGCCGGGTGACTACAAAGCGGGCATCAGCCTTTAAAAATGACCGTGAATTTCACGCCTTTCTCGGTATTTTCAACCTGGTACTCACTTTCATGGAGCTCCAAGATCCGTTTCACAATAGAGAGTCCCAGTCCCGTGCCTCCTGTTCGCCGATTGCGCGAGCTTTCGACGCGGTAAAAACGCTGCCATATTTGCTCCAGCTTTTCCTCGGGAATCGTATCGCCAACATTTTCTATGGAGAAAATCAGCCTGCTCCCTCTGCCCTCAATCTGAATCGTAATGGCGCTGTTTTCCTGCGCGTGCTGAATCGCATTGCCTATGAAATTTGATAGCACATGCTTCATCCACCTCGCGTCGGCATGCAGCGGGAGCTCATTGCTCGTCATGACGGTAGCCTCAAGCTGCTTAGCTTGCAGCATATGGACATAGTTTCCCGTCACTTCCTCAAGCAGCTCGCTAAGCATAAATGTGCTTTTACGCAGCTTGAACGTATCGGATTGCAGCGTGGCCAAATTGAGCATGTCCTCCACAAGCATTTCCATGTTCTGCGCTTCCTCTACAATCACCTTTAAATAGTGATCCTGCTTTCCGGCTCCTACGCCATCCTGCAGCCCTTCGCTGAAGCTTTTCACAATACTAAGCGGCGTTTTCAGCTCATGAGAAGCATTTGCGAAAAATTCCTGCTGAGCCTGTTCCATCCTTTGCTTTTCCGCAATATCTTTTACAAGCTGCTGATTGGCCTTCTTCAGATCTCCTAGTGCAGTGTCCAAGCTGCGTGAAAGGGTATGGAGGCTGCTTGATAAGCTTCCCAGCTCATCGTTTTGCCGAATTGGCTCATGCACGCTGAAATCGAGCTGCACCATCCTTTTGGCTGCATTGTTCATCGAAATGAGCGGACGGGTAACCATTTTTGAAAAAAAGAACGATAAAATGATGATGAGGATAAATCCACCTACACCTAAATAGACGTAAAACCAACGCAAAGCTTCATTCGTTTCGCCGATTTCCTGCAGAGAGGTGACGGAAAACAGCAAATCCACTTCCCCCGATTGCTGCTCAACGGGATAAATCATGATCGAATTGCGAACACCTGACCATGTTTGCGTCCACTTTTCCTCTACAACCTCCATGTTTTCGAGCTTTTCCTTCCGCTCCTGACTGAGTGGGAACCACTCGCTGATCGCATCCAGCAAAATGCCTTGCCGCGTCGTATACGTCCTCGAAACGGGTTGGATCAGTTCGGTGACGATGCCGGAAACCTTCTTATACTCGCCTCCGATCGTCACATTGGAGGTGTAGCCTACACTTGGGCGGCCCGTTTTGTGAATGCTTAACGGATAAAGCACCTGATTCATCGATTCTGCCCCAGGCTCCTTCTCCCCTTCCACCGTTACAACATTCCCCGACTGAATGCCGGCTGCCCGGAATTCCGTTTCGTAGCTATTCAAGAACAAGGACAAGGGAACAACATACAAGCTTTGATCATCCGTTTTTAATGTAATGTGATAAGGATCATCCATTCTCACTTTGCCGTCCAGCGTTAAAATGGCGAGCTGGATTTTATTTTGAAGCATAAAACGGGCAGCTTCATTAGACGTTTTGCTGGAGCTCCAGCCGGTCTGGGCATAGTTTTGGGCAAATTTCGCCAGCTGCTTTTCATTGCCGCTTATTTTCTGATTTTCATAAAATTGATCAAACAGCAGCAGCTGACAGAGGATGACCATGCCGTAAAAACAAAGAAAAAAGACAACGGTCATAATGAACAGCTTAAAAGTAACTCCCCGCTTCTTCATGGCTCCTCCTCAAATTTATAACCCGTACCAATAACGGTGCGAATATGCCGGGCCTCAAAGCCGAGCTTGCTCCGGAGCTTCTTAATATGGGAATCAACGACACGGGAATCCCCTTCAAAATCCATCCCCCAAATTTGGTTCAAAATGACGTCTCTGCGCAAAACAATCCCTTTATTTTTAATTAAAAACAATAACAAATCGTATTCTTTAGGCGCGAGCACCACCTCGGCGCCGCTTACATCCAAACGGTGAGCGGTCAAATTAAGCATCGCATCGCCAAATTTCAATATATTCGGCTGCAGCACGACGCTGCCCTCCACCCGTTTCATTAAGGCGGCTGCTCGCGCCAGCAGCACCTTAGGACTGAAGGGCTTCGTCACATAATCGTCGGCACCTAGCTCAAACCCCATAATTTTATCTTCATCGCTTGATTTAGCCGTCAATAAAATAATCGGAATAGCCAAGCTGCTCCGTACCTGCCGGCATACCTCGAAGCCATCCAATTGCGGCATCATAATGTCGAGAATGATCAGATCGGGCTGCACAGTGCCCAGCCAAAGCAGCGCTTCCTTGCCATTTTCCGCCTCAAATACGCGCCAGCCGCTCATCTTGAAATAATCGGCTATCACTTCCCGAATCAAGCTTTCGTCTTCAACTAGCAATAACGTTTTATTCATTATTTGAGTTCCTCTTCTATCCATAATGATCCTTACTTTAACAATCGACTATGGCTTTTATGTGCCCAATCCGCTCAGAGCAGATCGATCTTATCTATTATACCCAATCTAGTTTGAGGAGATAGGGCGTGCTGCATAACCATATAGCAAAAAGAACGAAGCATAGCTGCTCTTCCAAAGGGAAGAAGCGCCTTCGCTTCGTTCTTTTTGTTCACCCTTAACCTTCTTGCTAGTCAACTGGCTTTCTCATTAGCTGCTTTAGCCTTTCTTGGCCAGATCGTATAGCTGAAGCTGATCATAAAATCAATGCCGAGCACCCATGTCCACCACTCCATGACTTGCCTTAAAGCCACTGTCTGGGGCGGCTCGTTAACCATTATAATCATGCCATACAACACTGCACATCCAATAGCCCAAGCAGCGAGATGGCGAAGCCAGCCTAACCGCTCATTGCGGGCATGCTCTTCACCCGTTTTCGCTTTCTTCTGTGGTGCAAGGCCTCCGGCAAAGCGATGGGCAAACTGCACATCTGCCCAACGGATCATCGAATGCCCATATGCGATCGAACAGCCGATATATATGGCAGCCAGCCCGTGAACGAAGCTCGCCTCTGCCCCGCCACGAAGGTGAATAACTGTAGCGGCAAGCAGCACCAGATCGATGACAGGGGTGCAGTACAGCAGAAACGCTCCTAGCTTAGGGGCGCGCAGCATATAGCGGCTAATTAGACCAGCCAGCACAAACACCCAGAAAGCCATTTCACAGCCAATAATAAACACGGCCATTGTATCCTCCGCCTTTTTTAGTACGAATGTATTATTTAAACACCGTTGTTATTATAGCTCAATTGTATTAAAAAAACAACTGCGCTATAATACACTCATGCCAAAAATAGTTGATCACAATAAACGAAAAGAAGAAATTGCCGAAGCCGTATGGCGCATTATCGTTAGGGAAGGGCTGGACAGCGTCTCCGTGCGCCGCGTTGCCGACGAGATGGCCATGTCGCTCGGATCCATTAGACATTATTTTGTTTCGCAGGACGAGCTGCTGGTCTTTTCCATGCAGCTTGTTTCACAGCGTGTCAATGAGCGTATACAAGCGCTGCCCTTTACCGGAATGGTCCGCCACGATATGGAGCTGATCATCTGGGAGCTGATGCCACTGGAGGAAGTGAGTATGCAAGAAGCGCAAATTTGGCTCGCCTTCGCAGGAAGAGCGTCCGTAAGCGAAGCGATACGAGCGATAAGCCTCAGCACCTATGAGGAAATATACAACGGCCTAAGAAGGTCGTTAGAGCGTCTTATCCAGCAAGGCGTAACGATAGCAAATATAGATGCCGAATACGAAACGGCAAGGCTTCATGCCCTAGTGGACGGACTTGTCGTGCATGGCGTCACCTATCCACAGCGATTCAGCAAGGAAAGGATGAAAAGCATCGTTATCCAGCATCTCGATACACTGATGAAAATCCCTTGAACATCTGGATGTTTTCAAAAAATAGGAGCTGGTCAGTTGGAAGCCATTAAATAAGCTATGCCGTTGATCCGGCTTATTTAATGGCTTCCATATGTATCATTTACTATGGAGTTAATGATTTATGCTTTATATTATATTTTTTCCATTTCCTTATTTTCGCACGGAATGATTTAAATGGAGCCGCCGAATTAATATGAATCCACCGGGCCATCGGCCAGTTTTCCTTACTACCCGTCCAGTGTCGAGCGCCTTGTATAAAAAGCTCGTCCTCGGTTAATGTGTCAATCCATTCCAGCCAGCGCTGCTCCTCTTTCCGAAATAAGTCTCTAAGCTCAGATAGGGAATATGCACCGTACCTCTCGTAAAAAGATTGGTACAGGTTACCGAGCTGGTTCCATTTATGATCTGGAGTTGGCATAATAACACGGCGCCCTGCTTCCTCATCCCTATCCCAGCCCATAACTAGACCAAGCCAGCCCAGTTGGTAAGCGATTATTTCAGCAGGCGTTTTATCCACGTCCGGTATTCTGTCATCCTTTTGATCATTGCTGATTTCATCAAACTCCTTGTCGAGCAGTACATAATTGGAGTGGATAACTTCCAACAGTTCTTTTTTGGATGTATATTCATAGCTCGCCATAATAACACCCCTCTTTATCATTTCGGTTATATCACATCCGTGTGCAATGATGAATTAAAATTCATACCCTTTCACCTTCGCATAAACACAAGTATTAGCAAGCTCGCCTGTCTGCTCACGGGCGGACTTTCGCAAAATGCCCTCCAGCGTAAAACCGGCCCGCTCCGCTACCCGCGCACTGGCGTGGTTCATCTCATTACAGCGAATTTCGATTCGGCTGGCATTCAGCTCCTGAATGGCAAAGGTGGTAATTCCATTTACCGCCTCCGTCATCAAACCTTGGCCGGAACGCGACGTTCTCAGCCAATAGCCGATTTCAAACCTCCGCACATCCCAGTCAAATCGGTGCAATCCGCTGCTGCCGACAAATTCACCCGTCTGCTTATCAAACAAATGCAGGGGCAAATCGGTACGCTCCAAAAAATTCAACCGAGCCTTCCTTACATAAGCTTCCGATTGCTCTACAGTAGGCATGGTTTGCACAAATGGCATCCACGGCTTCAACTGCTCCAGGCTTTCAACAATCGCCTCATTGCTAAAAACACCGTCCCCCCACTGCGGAGCCCGAATGAGCAAGTGCTCGGTTTCAAACGATTCAGGGAAAGAAATTAAAATTGGATTTTCGCTCATTTCATACAGCACCTCCTGAAGGATAAGGAAATAAATTTTTTATAGTATAACGGCGATTCCATTATTTTACCAGCCTATTTTCGCCAGCTTTCCCCTCTATTCCTTTATGAGCCTATTAATCTATAAAACAATCAATTGTCTCGTTACAAACACTAGGTTCGCTTCATATATTATCTTATGAAGTGGAAAGGGGAATGCATATGCCTAACATCGAAAGTTCACACCGTTCTGAAGGTAACCGTACTGGCGGCAACCGTACTGGCGGCAACCGTACTGGCGGCAACCGTACTGGCGGCAACCGCACTGGCGGCAACCGTACTGGCGGCAACCGYACTGGCGGCAACCGCACTGGCGGCAACCGCACTGGCGGCAACCGCACTGGCGGCAACCGCACTGGCGGCAACCGCACTGGCGGCAACCGCACTGGCGGCAACCGCACTGGCGGCAACCGCACTGGCGGCAACCGTTAATCGCCATGCTCCTTTGCTCCCTTGAGCTGAAGCAAATACAAACAAGAAGAGCTGGGCCTATGAAGGCCCAGCTCTTCTTGTTTGTTAAATTTTACTCGCAATACTCTGTGTTACCTGCGACAGCCGTATGGATGCAAGCTTATCCTCCATCGCCTGCTGCGCTTCAGCAAACACCTCTTCGAGCGACGACTGGATGTTTCGTCCAGTCGGACAAGCCGGATTCGGCTTGTCATGAATCGCAAACAATTCCTCCTGCGTCTGCGATTGAACTGCCCGATAAATATCGAGCAGCGAAATTTCGTCCAGCGGACGGGTAATGCTCGCTCCAGCCACTCCCGGACTAGTCTGTACAAGACCCGCTTTCGCCAGCATGCCGATGATGCGGCGAATGACAACCGGGTTTGTATTCACACTGCCTGCAATATGGTCGGACGTCAAACGCTCGTCCTTATCCAAATCCAGCAGGCTCATGATGTGTATGGCTACTGCAAACCGATTGCTAGTCACGATGACCACCCTGCTTTCTATTCGACAAATGCAACCTGTCCATTCGAAAGTGAAGCAATTCTTGCCAGCGACTCCACTCGGTATCCCAGCTCAAGCAATCGTTCTCTGCCCGGTTGGAAAGACTTTTCAATGACGATGCCGATTCCTGCAACTTTGGCTCCAGCTTGCTCTACGATGCGCGCCATGCCAAGTGCCGCCTCCCCATTTGCCAGGAAATCATCGATGACGAGAAACACATCGTCCGCCTGTACAAACTTGCGGGCAACGCTAACCTCGCTCTCCTCCTGCTTCGTAAAGGAATATACCTTATGCGTGTATAAATCATCTTGAAGCGTCAATGACTTGCGTTTCCGGGCAAAAATCAGCGGAACGTCCAGCTTCATTGCCGCCATGACGGCAGGCGCAATTCCTGATGATTCAATCGTTAACACCTTCGTCACACCCGCAGCAGCAAACAGCTCTGCAAAATGCTCCCCAATGGCAAACATCAATTTCGGATCAATCTGGTGATTCAAAAACGAATCTACTTTAAGCACCTGCTCGCCTAGCACGATGCCCTCTTCTCTAATCTTCTGCTTCAAAAGCTCCATCCGTCATACTTCCCCTTCCAAAATGCTGCCACGTTCCTGAGAGGCCGGTTCATACAAATACGTCCTGCTCAGCTTGACGACCCGCCTGTTTGCTCTGCGAATGACGACGGAAGCATCATCCCAAGCTACGACGATGCCAATGACGTCATTCATCTCCAGCCCATCGCGGACAACGCGCACTTTCTCGCCGCTTATTCGGAACTGATCCAGCAATTCCTCACTAACCATGCACGAACACTCCTCCCCTCAAGCCGCACTCCCGTATAAGGTGAAAAAAAACCTCAATAAACTGTAGAACCGTTTATTGAGGCTGATATATGCTATTGATCTGCGTATGCCTTAGCCAACATGTTCCTTGGAATCATTCGTTTCATACCACTCATCCAATACGCGCGAGGACATGACACGCTTACCAATGTACTCGGCTTGACGCTCGCTAAACGGCTCACGCCATTCCAGATCCAGCTCTTCAAACAGCTTCACGATCGTAAGCAGCTCTGACCATGCTACATATCTTTTGTACCAGAAAAATTGCGGATGCTCAATCATATAAGGGTACAAATCATCAAATTCCGTATGTTTGCAATCTAATGCACGCTCAAAATGATTTTTCGCATCGGATAATTTGACATCCATGAATTCTGCTGACCAATTTCCCATTATTTCTGCCTCCCCTCGATCACTTACGTTTTATTATAAGCCAATTTCACTTGCGGGGAAAGAGCAATTGTTCTGGAACATCTTACTCAAATGTAATTTGGCCGCCTTCAAGCGACGAGATGCTAACGAGCGATTCCACGCGAACCCCTTGCTCACGCAGCGTGCGCGAGCCTGCCTGAAACGATTTTTCCACGACAACACCCATGCCCACAAGCTTTGCGCCAGAGCGCTCAATAATTTTGAGAAGTCCTCGTGCTGCATCGCCATTGGCAATAATATCATCAATAAACAGCACCCGGTCTTCGCTTGTCAAATATTGCTTGGATACCATAATATCGGTAACCATCCCTTTCGTAAACGAAGGGACACGCTCACAATAAGCGTCATTATCAGCGATTAGCGTCTTTTTGCGTCTTGCAAAAACAAGCGGTACACCAAGCACATAAGCAGCTGCAAAAGCAGACGGGATGCCTGAAGACTCTATTGTGATGACCTTCGTAATTTGCTCCCCAGCGAAGCGGTTTGCAAACTCATGGCCCATTTCCATCGTTAATGCAGGATCGACCTGGTGGTTGATAATAGAATCCAGCCTAAGCACATCCGTTGACAGTACCGAAGCCTGTTCCAAAATTCGTTGTTTTAAAATATCCATCGTATGCCATTCCCCCCACCAAAAATTCCTTTTGGATAACTTACCATAGGTATAGCCAGCAGCGCAATAAGAAACGCATAACTTGCCTCCTCGTTTCCGCCCATAGGAATTAATGGGTCGTTTCCCCAACTTTTTTGCCCTTTAACAGAAACTTTTTCCCAATATCATCCGTTTTACCTTATAGTAGAATAAAAGCATCATCACAATGATGACAAGCGAGGAGCGCTGCAAAGTGACGAACATGAAGAAATCACCTTATCGATTTGCAAAACATGCCGCAGTTATAGCCATTGCCGTTGCAACAGCTGGCTGTCAAAGCATGGCCGGGCCAAATGAAACGGCTCAAAGCGCAAGTACTCCCTTGACAGCAGACCAGCTGCTCACTCAGTCGGACAGCCCGCAAAAAACCTATTTGGAAAACGTTCTGGAGCAACAGCAAAGCCCTGTGCAAAATCAGGCGATTGAAGATCATGTAGACGCCAGTACCGAAGTGAATGCTGCAAACGGCTTGTCGAGCAATAAAACAACACCAGCCAAAACAACGGAAGAAGGAAAATGGAATGCCGCCAAGCCGGCACTTCTCGGCCTTGCAATCGGCGATTCTAAAGCAGCCATGACGAAGCTTTTTGGCACCGCTCTCGATTCCTACACGCTGGAGGAAGAAAATCAGGTTAAAATTGAAGTCCACGAATATGATGGCTTCGCTGTTGGCCTGAGCGACAAAAATACGATTCAATACATCGAAGTGTATGATAAAAAAGTAAAAACCGGACTGAGCGGCGTTAAAATCGGCGACCATTCCAAAACTGCCGTTAAGGCGCTTGGCAAACCTACGTCACAAAGCGGCTTTATTATCGCATACGAGGGAACAAAGACGCTGCTCAAGCTCGATCTTGATCCCGATTTAAGCGAGATCGTGTCCATCAAGCTGCTTGCCCGCAGCTAGCTTTAGTAATCCCCGGTCAACCACAGCATGAGTAAAGCAACGAGCAAAATCGGAAACGTAAACAGCAGCCCATATTTCGTATACTCCCGCCATGAAACCTTTACGCCGCCCTGACTCAGCAGTTGCAGCCACAGCAGCGTAGCAAGCGAACCGATGGGCGTAAGCTTCGCCCCAATCGCCGTTCCTAGCAGGCTGGCGTAAGGCAAATAATCTGCCCCATTCACCTGAGTAATCGCAAGCGACGAAATGAGAACCGCGGGCAGGTTGTTAATAGCTGCCGCCAGCAGCGCAAACAACAATCCCGAACCAAATATGCCAGCCATTGGCGAGCCGCTGGAAGCCGCAGCAATCAAGTCCGGAAACCACGCAACAGCCCCATGCACATGCAAACTGTACACAACCAAATTCATCGCCAGCGCAAATACGATAATGAGCCACGGTGCCCGCAGCACCGTCTGTTTGGCATCCACTTGTTTAAAAATAGCCGACGCCACCCAATGGAGCCCCGCACAACCAAGCGCAATCACACAAGCTGGAAGCCCGAAATGCTCCGACATCAAATAACCGGCCATCATGATGATGATAATGACCCAGGAAAGCCTGAACAGCGTAACATGGCCCAGCACGGTTGCAGGCTTTGGAAATACCTTTGGCATGTCGCCCCTGATCTTGTCATTTTTAATGATCCGGCCGAAATAAGTTAAAGTAACTGCAATGGTCGCGCCAATTGCCGCAAGTCCAGGCAGCAGCATTTGCGAGGCATATTGATCAAAGGGAATACGAAAAAAATCGGCCGTCAAAATATTCGTCAAGTTGCTCATCATCAGGGGAGCGCTTGCTGTGTCTGCCATCAGCCCGATTCCGAGCAAGTAGGCGAGCCTTCCTTTCCGGGACAGCTTCAGCAGCGCGGTTACTTCGAGCACAATCGGCACCATAATCAAAATCGTTCCATCGTTGTTGAAAAAAATCGTAATTCCCGCAGCGAGCAGCGACAGCATCGTAAACAACAGCAGCGGCAGTTGGTTAAAGCGATGGACAATATGAAGCGCCGCCCAGCGGAAAAAGCCATTTTGATCCAGCAAAGACGTAAAAATCATAATGCCAATCAAGGAAAACGTCGCATTCCACACAAATCCCCAGATGTATACGACATCCTCCAGCTTTAGCAGCTGTAAAACAAATAAAATAATAGCTCCGGCAAGCGCAATTAAAGCTTCATTCATGCCTTTTGGCTTCACCAGTATAAGCGCCAGCGTGATAATAAATACGATAATGGAAATAATCATAGTCATAGCCTTTATGCCAACCTGCCTTTAGTCAGATGAACTTGCAGTCATGCCCGTCCCGTTTTGGACATACCTTCTATAAAGCATGTGCAGAAGAGTTCGGAAACGGGGGAAGGGCAAATCATGATAATGAAACGAACAGGTAAGGTGCTGCAAATTGCATCTACCTATATGGGTACTGTTGTGGGAGCCGGCTTTGCGACAGGGCAGGAAATTTTACAATTTTTCACCCGTTTCGGCTATTGGGGGACGCTGACGATCGCTTTAGCGACCTTCCTCTTCATATGGCTAGGTACCAAAATGATGCTAATTGCCAGCGATATTCGCGCCAAATCGTATGAAGATCTGAATAAAGCGTTGTTTGGCGAGCAATATGGCCGTTGGATCAGCCACTTTATGTTCGTTATTTTGCTCGGGGTTACCGCCGTTATGCTAGCTGGAGCCGGAACGATTTTTTATGAAAACTGGAATATCTCTTATCAAACCGGCCTGCTCATTACGATTGTCGGCTGTTATTTCCTGCTGCGCAAAGGGATGAAGTCGATTTTGATGGTCAATGCGATCGTCGTTCCCGTCATGCTGCTGTTTACCGTCCTCATTATTATTGATACATTCAATACGCCAGGCGCCGGGCGCTTTATCTCGCTTGCCAGCGATCATTCGATCTGGGCAGCATGGGCTGCGCCTTTCCTGTATGCCGCCTTCAACCTGTCGATGTCCCAAGCGGTACTTGTCCCGCTCGGAGCCGAAATCCGCGACCGTAAAGTGATCATCATCGGCTCTTGGCTCGGCGGCATTGGCATTGGCTTCATGCTTCTTGCCGGCCATATTGCCTTGTCCGTACATATGCCTGGCATTCAGCAATATGCCATTCCAATGGGAGGCATCGCCAAGCAGCTTGGGCAAAGCGTGCAATTTATTTATGTATTCCTGATTTTCGCCGAAATTTTCACCACCCTGATCGCCGACATTTACGGCCTTACCCTCCAGCTGCAAGAGCGGCTGAAATGGTCACGTTCCATTATTACAACGATCATCCTGCTGTTCTGCTATATGGCAAGCCAGATCGGATTCGGGCCGCTTCTATCCACTCTTTACCCGATATTCGGGCTGATCAGTCTCGGCTGGCTGTATTTAATTATCCGCAAGCGAATGGACCGGAGCGAGGCTTAGGCAGCTTCTGCCCTTGGCCTTCTGCTCCAGCCCACTCCGAAATGACAGCATTTGATTATTCCGCTTGACGCAGCGTATTGACGTACACTTTTTTCAACTGCGCAATAACCCGCGTCAGCGAATAAACCTGCTTTGCTTTATCCCAGCCTGAACGCGCCAAGTTGTAGCGATAAGAGGAATCCGTAACCAGCTTCTCCAGCGCCTCAGCAAGTGCAATCGGGTCCTCTGGGGGTACGAGCAATCCATTGACGCCATCATCAATTTGCTCCGAAATGCCCCCGACATTCGTTCCGACAAGCGCCAACCAGCAGAGCGCGGCCTCGGCAAATACGGAACCGAACGCCTCCGCCCGCGAAGGCAGCACGAAAATATCAAAAAACGGCATAAATTCCTCGGGATGCAGCATGTAACCGTAAAAAATAATATCGTCATATAAATCCAGCTCGACTGCAAGCTGCTCCAGCTCAAGGCGAATCGGCCCATCTCCAATAATATGCAGGACGAAGGGATGACCCCTGCGCTTCAGCTCGGCACAGCCATGAAGAAGAATGTCAATGCCTTTGGCCGGCACTAGGCGGCATACGGTAATGAGCTGTGGAACTTCATTTTCATGGGCAATCGGCTTAAAGCGCTTCTCATCAAATCCGTTCGGAATGACCTTAATCGCTGCTGCGTCCAACACATAAGGAGAAATATACGTGCGGAATGATTCCGACACCGTCAGCAGCTTGTCAACACGCGCTTCCAGCTCGCCGTAAATAGCGGTCAAAAATTGATGCACCTTGCCATTCTCTTCGATTTTGCCATTCAATATTAGCTCGCGTTCATAGCTGGAGTGAATCGTCATCATGACGGGCGTGTCTGGATAAAGCTGCTTCATAACCAGCGCCGCAATCGGATGATGCGCATGAATAATATCATAGGACTTCTTCAGCCGCAGCTTCGTCCACCAGACGTAATCGCGGTACGTTTGAATATATTTATCGACAAGCGGATCCCCTTCAAAAGCGTGGTAATCGAATGTTTCGAATACCACTTCCTCCTGCCCTTTTCCTCTTACTCGCTTCGGAATCGAGAATAGCTCCATTTCCCATCCCATTTGCTGAAAGCGGTCCTGAATATAGGGAATCATGGAAGAAACACCACCCGGCTGCTCCGGCGGGAAAAATAAAGCTTGTAAGATGTTCATAACTTCAATCTCCTCCAAATTTGCGCTCAAAGCCTCAATTACCCGTATTCGATTGCTTGCAACGGATTACACATTTTGGGCAACGATGCCGATACTACTTATATTGGCGTTGTTCATCTGCCATCAAACATGATATAGTAGAACATATGTTTCTGTAAACAAGACGAATGTTGACAAGCGCAATTATTTTTTAAATTTTTATATTTTGAGCATATGGTGGTCTTACAATGACAATCCTTTCCTGGTTAGCAGGACCTAATGGTCAACTGCTCGCATCTTCATGCGTTATTCTCATCCTTATTCTTATGTTATTCATGTCTGTGCGCCTTAGCGCCAGCTACAAGAACAATCGAACGTATGGGCTGCTCAATGCAACGCTGCCCTTCTTCATGATTCATCAGGCGCTGCTGGCCATGCTTGCTTATGCAGGCACCGCTATTCCGCCGTGGATTCATCTGCTGGCTACAACATTGCAAATCATTTCTTTTATCATTATAAACCTTGTTTTCATGAAATTATATACTCATCGGGGAACCCGCCTGAAAGTGACGCCTTTTGTCGTCATGCTCGTTCTCACTTTTGTGATCGCTGGGCTGCACATTACGTATATGTCCTTCACTGGAGCAGAGGCTGCCTCAGGCAGAGCAGGCAACTTTATCGGCCTTGATTTTTACGCCCTGATCGTTACGTTTTTGATTTTGCTCGATACGAAGGGTATCGATATGAATACGAAATATTTCGCCAGCCTCGTCACCTATTTCGTCTATGAGCTCGCTCATTTGGCTGATGCGTACGCTTTTCACGGCACGATGCCAGGGATGCAAATTTTCACCTATTTGCTGTCAGTCGTCTATTTTGTCCAGCTGTTTCTGCTGTTGTTTGATTGGGTTATTGAGCGTCTTATTGCAACCTATCAATCGTCGATTACCGATGGTTTGACGGGGCTGTATAATCGCCGCACTTTCAATATGAAGGCGGGCCAGCTGATGAAGCGCGGCAAAGGCGTGGCCGTTATTTTCTGCGACATTGACAACTTCAAGCAGCTTAATGATACGCAAGGCCATCATAAGGCGGATATTGTGCTGAAGCAGGTGTCGGAAATTTTGAAAGAGGAATCGGCGGGAATTGGAACGGCCGGAAGATATGGCGGCGAAGAGCTGCTCACCTGCATTACCCTCGACAAGGTGAAGCCGGAGCGGGTAGCTGAATCGATCCGCAAGCGCGTAGAGCTGGAGACGATCGTAACGATCAGCGTCGGCGTATGCATCGCGAAGAAAAACGCAGACATTCAGGAGCTGGTGAAAGCCGCTGATGAAGCGATGTATACATCCAAAAAAAGCGGTAAAAACCGCGTCACCATAGCTCCCGCCTCTGCGGCTATGAAGCAGTCGCTTTAGAGATAGCTCGGCTCATGATGATTTTCAGCCATTTGTTTAAAATTCTGTTCATTCAGAATCTGAAATGTAGCGAAACAAAATGATATGCCTTGGTTTAAAATCAACAAAGACGAACCTGCGGAGGTTTAACTGATTCGCAAGTGCGTCTTTGTTTTGTCTTTCTAGATGAGCTTGGTTGTCGCATTACAAGACTGGCACCGTTTTATTGTACTTTTGTTACCTGATTAGGTTAAAGTCTAGTGACCCAAAGGGCCGGGTCACTAGATCTTTGTGGCAATAATTGAGATTAAGTTCATATATTTCCCGTCGTCAGCATTCAGCAGCGCGATATTATCGCGTGCATGGTCGTTGTCGCACTGAAGCCATTCGTGCCACGCTTTAGAAAAGCAATTCATTTCTCTTACCGATTCCACGTAAACATTTGGCGACTGCTCCCATAATTTCTGCCACCAATCGCAAGTATACCAATGAATATCATCCGTACTAGGTGAAAAGAACGGCTGCAACGCCTCAGGTACGCCCCCATCAAACTCGCATTCCTTTTTGCAAAGGCAAATTTGCCGTTAATTCCTCGATTATTACAATTGAACTAGGCCCCATTAAATTTGCTCTTATGAAATCAACGTTACCTAGGTCCCGTTTATTCATATTTGAGTCTCCTTTACTTTCTTAATAGGATATTTCCAATAAATCAACTCTTGATCTTCGTTGTCCATTTGAAATTCTAATTTCAATAACGCATTCTTAGAACCAATATTGTCAAGTTCGCATCTCGCTGTTATGATTTTGACATCATCGTGATTTAGCGCCCACTCTAATAATTTCTGAGCGGCTTCAAAGCAATAACCTTTGCGACGGTGGCTATCATTCGTTGCAAATCCAATTTCAATCATACCGTTTTGATCGGGATCTCCTAAAAAACCAATCCCTCCAACAATTTCTTGAGTATCTTTTTCCAATATGATCCATGAGTCATATCCTCTGGAGCCGTTATTTTTAATCAGTCGTTCTCGAAAGTAAGGTAATGCCTCAAAAAAATCAGGACCTGGCCATTCTCCGTTAGATTTGTAACCCATAGCTTCAATAGCGCCGGTATCATGACGAGCTGCTGCGTCGATCAAATCAAGATCCAGTGTTTTTAATATGAGCCGTTTCGTTTGAAGTTTCATGTATTGTCCGCCTTTCTCTTACTGATTTTGGATCCAAAACATTCGATTTCGTTTGACCAATATTTGAAATTTTTCGATTCCACCCCCTATGCCAAAAAATAGAAAAGGGTAGAGATGAACATACGTCATCCCTACCCTCATGTTACCTGCTATTGAGCAACAAAAAAATCCGCGCTGAATCAGCACGGACATGAACTCATTATAACAGGTATCCCTAAGGATCTGGTTATATCCGTTGTTCTTAACTAATTCCGAAGCTTTCAATCCCCACCCGCATAACAAAAATCGGGCAGACGGATAGTAGGTACATGAAAACCTCATCATATGGAACTGGTTTAGTTAAGAATAACTCCAGACAAAAAAATCTCTCCTTAGTGAACTTTAGTCATTATACCAAAGACAATTTCACCTGCCAACCCTTCACCATATTGTAAAAACGTTCATTGGAAGCATTCTGCCCTCTAGCCTAATAACGAATCGTAAGTCTAACACTTTATTTTCATCTGACACCTTTTGAGAGCGCTGGTTGTCCGCTGCATATCATTCAGTTAGCCGACGCTTTCCGTCCTGTCAAAATCGACTTCTCCGCCAGGATACAGCGTCGAGCTGTACAGCCGTTTCTGCTGCGGCAGTGCTTCTCCTGCTCCAGCTGTCCGTTCTAGCGATAGCGGCTTGCTTGCATAAATAGTCGCCAGCTCATCGTTATAAATAACAACCTGCTCCGTCCCGCTTCCTAGCAAATCCGCATGTACCGCGTAGCCTTCCATAGGAAACTCTGCAACGACTTCTCCATAACCGTCATACAGGGCAGGAAATACGCCGCCCCCACGGCGGTAGCCAAGAATATAGTCAGGCGCCTGCTCGCGCCAGCCGCTCACCGTCTCAATGATCGTCAGCCAGCCAGCCGTACTGCGGTCCTCCTTCCACAGCTCTTGTCCTGTGGCATCAAGCAAGAACAGCGCGTCTTTCCCTTTCAGACCTTTGCCGTCATCCTCGCGTACGAGCCGGTCGAGCCCGGCCACTTGCAGACCTGGCGAGTCGCTGCGAAAACGTCCTAGTGCGATGTGCTGCGATTCAATGGAGCCTTCATAACGCCATAACTCCTCGCCGCTGCGGCTGTACATGACCGTAACGCTGCCGCCAATGACGAGCTCCGGCTCACCGTCTCCATTCACATCGCCAACCCAGATGCAGTCGGCATGGTCATCCAGATCCGTACAGCTCCAGCGGAGCTTGCCCGCCGCATCCAGCAAATCATAGCCCGCCATTACCTCATCCTTGCCGTCGCCATCCAAATCGTACACCCATGGATAATGCCCCGGGTTGCCCTCATGCGTCCACAACAGCTCAAAATGCCGATTAAGCGCCCACAGCTTATGGTAGCGGTCTTTCAAAATAATGTCGGAGGCGTGCTCGCCGCCTGATAAGTTCGCAATGATGATGCAGTCATGGGCATGCGGATCCGGCAGGTCATAGCTTTCCTTAACCGTCCCAGTCGCGCCATCCAGCAGCAAAAAACGGTCCTCCATAATGCATAGCACCTCCAGCCTGCCGTCCCCATCCAAATCATAAATTTGTACGGGATAATCCGAGCCCTGTTTGCCTGCCTCTGGATCGGGCTTGCCATGCTGCCACAGCAGCCTGCCCTGCAAATCATAGGCGGTCAGGCACTGTACCTGATGGGGAATATAGCGAACATCCTGCCGATTGTCCGGCTGTACGAGCAGCAGTTCCATGCGGCCATCACCATTTAAATCGCCGATCAGCATTTTGCAGCGCGGCCCTGCCTCCCTAATGTCGATGCTTCCGAGCGTATATACCGATTCCGTTCCTGACATAATCGTTATTCCTCCTTACTTCCTATAAGGGATACGCGGCTGCCGCCTGCAACTTCGAGCTTTACGCCATCTACGCTAAGCCAGATGCTTTGCGCATTCGGATTTTCCACAAACGTTAAAGCAGCTGAAAATTGCAGCCGCTCATACGCTTTTATATAATCAACAATCTCCTTATTCGTTGCGTACCAAATATCATCCCGGCCCCCGATGTACTCGCAAAACTGCTCCATCAGCTCCCAATTGCCTTGGTCATCAAACTCGTAGCTGTGGCCCCATACGTACATGAGATACAAATATTGCGTTTTGTGCAGTCCCGCAAACGTCTCCGCATGTTCCATCAGACGATCATTATGGTGGCAGGTCGCCTTCCATTCATGCCAATCGTCTGGCAGGCCAAAGCCTCCTGTCGTCTGTACAACCCGCGCATATTCAATGCCCAGCGAGGGCAGCATCGTCTTAATCGCTGGACTGAACGAACCATTCGGATAAGACATCCCTCTAACGGCATACCCGAACAATTGCTCCAGCCGTTTGCGGTCCTCCATCACCTCATGCACAATCTGCTCAGCCGGGCATCGGGCAATCGTCGGATGGGTCAGCGTATGAGCGGAAACCTCGTGCCCGTCGTAAAGCTTTACCGCCTCCTGCTCCGTCAGCCTGCGCCCCGTGCCGAACAGCCCGCCATTGATATGAAACGTGCCTTTAATGCCATGCTGGTTAAAAATATTTACGAGGCGCTTATCTGCGCTCACGCCATCGTCATAGCTCATTGTCAATGCTTTATGCTTGCCCTGTGGAAAACAAAGCAGTATAGACGGCATCTTCATTCCTCCCCATATACTTTCAAATTGGTATATTCCGCAACGAGCGGCGCCATTTGCCGAAATCCGATTTTGCCAGCTCCGAGCAGCGGGCCATAAGCTACGCCGTCATCCTTCCATTCCAGAATAGGCAGCTCATTCATAGAAAAATAAATGCTCCCGCCCCGCTTCACAAGCAGCATGCGATAGCTTTCTGCGCAGTCTGCCGTCCCCGGCAGCGGATCGGCGCCTTGCGCCACGAGATGAAAGCCGTAGCTTTTGCGCAAATTGCAAGTATGGAACTGCCGTTCCTCCGGCCAGCGTCTGCGAAAATAAGCCAAATGCAGCGCATTTATATCGCCGTGATGATATTGCTCATAGGGGCCGTTTCGCGCAGCAAGCGCACAATCGAACAAATCCTCCCCGCTGCGCCCCTCCGCTGCAAAAAACAAAATCGCCAGCCCCGGCTCCGCTATCGGGCGAAAATCCCAAGCAATCGCCACATCCGCCGGAAAATGATGCGGGCACCATAATACAAAGTTCGCCTGCTGGCCTTCTGTCTCATCCCGGGCACTGGCTAGACGCAGCCGCTGCTGCGGAAAGGAGAGGACAGCATCCCCTTCCGCACGGAAACCGTTCATATCCTCCGCACAGCTCAGCGGATTGTCATAGATCAGCTTCCAGTGCGCTGGTATCATCGCCCGCTCAGCTCCTTCTGCTCCTGCGCTTCTGCCGCTGCACCGATCTGATCGGCCTGGCCATCGCCGCCTGTCCCTGGAGGCGCCAACTCCATAGCAGGCAGCGCCTCTGGGATCAGCTCCAGGCTAATGATCGTATTCAGCGACCACTGCGACGCCTCATTCGTATTGATCCAATCGATTTCCTTCATACTGCGGATGTTTTGGACAAGGGCAGCCTCGCCCAGCAAGTCCGTGCGGGCAAAAGCATTGCCCAGCAGCGTCTTCCAGGCAAAGGCTGCCGTTGCCGCATCTTGGCGGCGGAAAGCGCCGTAAGCGGTAATCGCAATGCTGAGGACCGGATGCTCAAAACGGCTGTCGCTGATTTCCCCGCCCGTCAGCTCATCCTTTTGCTCCTGCGTCCAGTTGTAATAAACGCCTAATTCACCCATCATATCTTCCCATTCCGGGTCCTTCAGCATCATCGCCAGCTCAAACCATACCTGCGGCGCACCCATGCATATGGCCAAATGGCGGCCATAATTGTCCTCGCCAAATGGCGTAAGCACATTGGTCGTCGGGTCATAGCCATATGTTGGCCCGGAGATGAGCCGATATTTCGCCTGCTTGACGCTGTTAATGCCGGTTACTATTTTATCCCGGTACAACGTATCCTCGAAGCGCTCCCAGCGCGTCATCCAGTTTGAACTGAACGCGGCCCAATCCGGCCCGACACGAATATGGGCCGGATGCTCGTCTTTTGGAAAATATGCGCGCATCGGGTCCAGCACCACCGTGCTGAAATCGGCGTCCTTTACCTCATCAAGCATATCGCCAATGCGCTCATCGGCGGTCAAATAATAGTAATAGCGGTGCAGCCCCGCCATCGCAATGCGCGCCTCCTTGCAGCCGCAGCCCCAATGAACCACGTTATGCCGCGAGCCAAGCCCGGCATATTCGCCAAAATGATACACATCCACCTCGCTCGTATGCCGCGTCATCGCCTCAGCCAAACGGAAAATATCCTCGCGCCCGCTGCGCATGAACATAAGCCACAGCCACATATTCGGCACCAGCTCTGAATTTTGCCATGCACAGCCGCCAAGATCATAGTTCCACACATGACGGACCGGATCATAGCTGTGCATGAAATCGCCAAAATCCCAAAAGCCGTACCAACGGCGCTGCTCCACCTCAGCCTGATAAAAGGCGACAATGCCATCCAGCCGCTCCTCTAGCTGCGCCTTTGCAGCGGTGCTGCGATCCGGCAAGCTCCAAATGCCGAAGGCACGTGCCTCATGCAAATGCTCCGGCTCGCATACAAGCTGGGAGGGCGACTGAATTTCCGCCAGCATATGCGCCAGCCCCTCTTCATTTGGCGTTGCCGCCGTGCACCAAAGCGTCAGCTCGCTCGTATTGGCAATGCCGTACGGCGTTGCCCGCAGCTCCTCCGAGCCCTCATAAGCCGATTCCACATACGTTTGTGTATCGTAATGCCGCAAATCCATCGCCGGCGCATCCGGCGACCAGAACCACACATTTAGCTCGGCCGAAGTCGAAGCTGTATGGCGAAGCTCCAGCGAGGCCGGATGCTTTTCCCAAAAATTCCGCATACCTGCAGCTAGGCCGCCGCCCTCGCTTCCGATATAGGCAAGCCCTTCCGCACGGCTTCCCTCACCCGCCTTCAGCCAGCTGCACTCCGCCTTCGTGCGTTTCGTCGCCACATAGTGATCCGCTGAATGCTGCACCAGCTTGAAATCATCCCAGACCGCCGAATTTTCCAGCAGCCCGAGAAAATAAGCATCCTCGTCCGCATCAAAAGCAACGGCTTCCCCCGCTACTTGCCGTTCAAACAGCTCGCGGTATTTGCCTTTCGTCCGCCGCGTATGCAGCGATTTCGGCGATTCCCGCAAAAAACCGCCGTCATTGCCCGCCAACCGGGCATGCCGATTGTAAAGCGGCCCCCGCATCGGTACAGCGAGCGACAGCCCCAGCCCTTTTATGTAATCCGCATGCGGATTGCCGTCATAGAAAAACGTGTGGACAAGGCGAATTGCATCCAGCCCCGCATACAAATAAAAGCGCAGCGTAAACGGTATCCATTCTCTGCTTGGACTGACTCTGACTACATTTTGCTGATTGGGCCTGTTCGGGTCAGCCGTTTGGCTTAAATTGTAGCTCGCGCGATGCTTGCCCGTCAGCTTAATGACCGCCCTGACCGGGCCGTCCTGCTCAACAGCCGCCGTATGAACAAAGCCGTGAAACGGCTCCTCGCGCAGCGATAAAGCGCCGTGCAGCTGGTTGCGGCTTTCCTTCAAGCACACCAGATCGCCGCCGCTGCACAGCTCCTGCTCCCCGCGCCTAATGCTGCGGATGATTCCTCTGCCGCTTCGTGCGAGCGTACAAACGATAACTCCTGTATCTACAATGATCGACTCGTCGGTTGTTACAACCTTTAGGATCGGCTGCTCGCTTTCGGCAGCCGCAGCTATCCCCTGAACCGGTGCCGCTGCCTGCTTTGCCAGCTCCAGCTGAAAGCTGCCCGCTGCGCCGGAGCCGACCGCCGCATGAGCGGACCATTTGATGCTGCCATCCGGCCAAAAGGCAGTAGGCCAGCTTTGCATCGGAAGTGCGGAAGCGCTTGCCGCATTTTCGATGCCTGCTGCCTCGCTATGCAGAATAAGCGAATCGCCGCGAAGCAATTCGCCTTCCTTCCAAGGAACACCCCATGTTAAACCGACAGGCGCAGCCGCCTGCTTACCTAGCCATTTGAGCTTGACACTCATGCTACCACCTCTTTCTTCTAAGCTTCTTTCTATACTAGAAGGATGGTAGTTTGCGGGCAATGACACTTTTTTGCTCCGAGACTCTTTTGCAATAAACGCCACT
Source organism: Paenibacillus sp. Leaf72 (assembly GCF_001422685.1). Lineage (NCBI taxonomy): Bacteria > Bacillati > Bacillota > Bacilli > Caryophanales > Paenibacillaceae > Paenibacillus > Paenibacillus sp. Leaf72. The sequence continues at coordinate 260,288 of NZ_LMLV01000033.1, forward strand.
TAGCGGTCCAGATCGGGCATCCCAAGCGGGCCTTTCAAGGCTTGCACTTTCTTGCAAAGGCTTGAACTTTATTGTTTCAGCTATAGGCAGCAGTTGATGCCAGTTTTAGCATTGCGGCCGCTACCTAGCTACTTCTCTTGCTGCTTTTCTTGCTGCTTTTCTTGCAGAGCTCCTGCCTTGCTACTCCGCTTGGCTCAGCTCGCGATAGCGGCTTGGCGTCATGCCCTCCAGCTTTTTGAAGATGCGATTGAAATAGCTGTGCTGATAGCCGACGCGCTCAGCGACGTCATTAATTTTCAGCACGGACTCGCGCAGCAGCTCCTTCGCTTTGTCCATGCGCAGCCCAGTCAAATAATCGATGAAATTTTTACCCGTCACCTGTTTAAACGACTTGCTCAGGAAAAAAGGATTCATGCCGATATGCTCCGCGCAGCTGTCGAGCGATATATCGCTCATATAATGCTGCTGCAAATACAGCATCGCATGCTCGATCTGCCGCTTCACCTGGGCATTCGTCCGCTCGCCCAGCTCCCTAAGAAACGGAGCGGCAATCATGCCGCGGAACCAGTCCAATAGCAGCTCTGGCTCGCGAATTTGCGACAGCTGCTCGTAGCGGTTCGCACCCTTGAACAAGCGGTTCGGGGCGATGCCCGACACCATAATTGCATGCTGGACGGCGCCGAGCAAATGCAGCATGCCCTGCTGCACATCCATTTCCTTCGCCTCGGCGCTGGACAATGCTTGCAGAAACTGCTCCAGCAGCTCGTAAGCCTCCGCTTCACGCCCCGTCCGGAGCGCCTGTATAAACTCCCGCTCCAGCGTAAACGGATAGGCAGGCTCCGCTGCTGCGCTGCCCTGCTCTTCCAGCTGCTCCATATCAATGATTTGATTTTCCTGATCGTAGCGCCTGAAGCTGACCGCATGCTTCGTCTCTTCAAACAAATGCGGAATCTCTGTTATGCTCGCTGTATCCGGGCTGATCGCAATCGTCGCCCGCATATTAAGAATTTGGTTGAACGCCTGCATCGCCGCTTCGCTGAATGCATGCAGCTCCTCGCGATACGAGCGCCCTTCCGGCACAATAATGAGCAAGCCCGCTGCCAAATTATGAAAGTTAATCGTATTGCTCTGCTCAAAATAGGTGGCCGCAAGCTCCTCCATCATATTGACCGCCGCAAACGTCGCCAGCCCCTCATCGCCGTATTTGAATTTGCCCTCCAAATTAGCGATGCCGGTCAGCTTCATATATAGCACCATATAATGTGTGCCCGGCTCTATCTGCCATTTGTAACGCTCCATTCGGCGAAGCAGCTCCCCTTCGGAGTAATCCGCCAAATAGCCTTGCAGCAGCTGATGCAGAAAGCTCTCCTTCACATGAGGCAGCTGCTCCGAAAGCTTCGCATGCAGCTCCTCGCTTTCCCGGTGCAAATGCTGCCACTCCCGCTCGATCCACGTAAACTCGCAATCCGGCTTGCCTGCTGGCGCGCTTCGCTCCCGCAGCACCGTCATCAGGCGATTGACCGGGGAATATATGCTGCGCGAGGCAAGCCACGCTAGAATGGCCGCAAGCAGCAGTGCGCCAAGGCTGACCACAACAATGCTTTTCGAGACGACCATAACCGGCTCTGTAATGCCCGTAATCGGCGAAGCAGATACATAAGTCCAATTGTCTGAAATTCGTGACAGCTTGCCATAGGAAACCGCGTACGTCATGCCGCTCTCGCTGAACCGAAACAAAAATGAACCTTTATTCGAGCTCTCAGCAGCAACCGCCTCGTTTAAAGCGCTTACAAATTCAGAATTCCTGTCATTCCCGCTCGTGGATGCGTACAGCTCCCCATTATCCTGCATTAAATACGTTTCTCCGCCTTCACCGGGCGTCATCGTCCGCAGCATATCGCTAACCTTGTCGTTATCAAGCCTAATAAGCAGCGCTCCGAACGGATGCAAGCTGCCTCCAGGAACGTAATGCACAAGTGTCAGCTCTTTTTGGGACGGACGAGCCGCGTCAAAGGCCACCTGTGTCCAATAAGCTACTTTATCCGATTGGAGCAGCCCTTCATAGGCTTCTGCCTGTCCATCTCCTTGCAGCACGCCATATTCCGGCCCGAACAGCACATGCTGATCCCCGCCAAGATACAGCCCGACCTGCTTGTTCATCGTATTGGAGCCTTGCATGACCAGCAGCGTCTTCGTAATGTCACGCGCCTTCTCGAACTGCTGCACATAGTCCCGATTGCCGAGCGTATAATCGAATTTGGAATCGAATGCCCAGTGCGACAGCATCAGCTCCAAATTCGTCAGCTGCTCGTCAATGCTTTGCGCCCGCTGCTTAATTTGCTCATTATGCTGCTCCAGCAAGCGGTCCTCCAGTATGCCCCCAGCCAAAAAATAAACGAGCGCCCCGGTAATCAGTCCCGGAATGCTGCAAACGACGAGCAGCAAAATAAGATTTTTGCGATAAAATCTTCCTTTCGGACCCGCTGCTTTCCCCGCCCCCGGCATAAGCCTGGCTTTCATTCTTTTGATCATGAGCTCACCCACTAGCTGAAAATTAGGCGATTGCAACGAATCCCCTTTGTAAACGCATTCGCTAAGCAGGCTGAATTTCCTGCCAATCACGCTTCAATTTATTTATTTGTTACATATAATGGAATCGCATGGAACAGGAATAGACAGAAGACCGCTGCTATATGCGGTTCCTCTGCCTATTGCCCTGCCCGATCAGGCTATCAGCCTTGCGCGGCAAGCGTAAACGGCTGTCGCCGTCCTCTGGCGGCAAAGCTAGCGTTTCGCGCTGAAATATAAGCCCGTTATAAGGGTGTAACTTATAAATGCTTATATTTCATAAAAGCTCTTATTTACTTGCTGCATAAAGCTCGTTCATTTCCTTGGTTAAATCATCGCCGCCACTCGTTTTCCACAGCTTGATCGCGTCTTTAAAACCAGCCTCGTCGATTTGACCGACGATAAATTTGATCCGGGCATCATTCATAATATTGTCCAGCTGTGCGCCTTTTTGCGTATAAACGTCCGAGATGAAAGGCTCTGCCGGATTCGTCACGATAAGCTGTTCATTTTCCTTCTGCACCTCAGTCTGCTTGATGCGCAGCGGCGTCTGCTTCACTTTTGTCGACTTGTCCTCTGGAATAAAGCTGAGCATCTGATTGAGCCCCTCGACCTCGGATTCCAGCAGCGCTGCATCCTTGCTCGGCTCAAGCGCACCATCCACGATCGTATGATGCTTGTTTTCAATGCCATACCCTAGCAGCGTCTGCATTTCCGGTTCGCTCAATTGATCCATGAACGCAAGAATTTGCTTCAGCTCCTCCTCGGTTTTAACGGACGATTTAGGGAAAGCCAGCAAGCCGGCAAAGCCGGACGTTGGCAGCGTATGAACCTGTCCATCCGTTCCTTTCACCCCGCCAAACACATCCATATAATGCACATCCGGCTGGTCTTTGCCCGCTGCCGCAAGCGCAGCATGAATTTTATCGTCGGCCCGCGCCGCGCCGTCCACGACGTCCACTATGACGCCAGCCTGATTATTAACAAGCGGATCATTCCATTTCGCCGAATCCATAATGGCAAAATCCTGATTAATCAGCTTTTCATCGTACAGCTTTTTCATAAATTTAAGCGCTTCCAAATACTCGGGCGTGTCATAATCGACAACGAGCTTGCCATCCCGCTCGCCCCATTTGTTCGGTGACCCAAACCACAGCTTAATCGTATCGAAGCCGCTTGCCCACTGTCCCGTCCATTTGACCATGACCATGCCGTACGTATCGTCCTTGCCGTTTTTGTCCGGGTCCTTCTCCTTGAACGCCTTCAGCATATTGTAAAAATCATCAATCGTTTGCGGTGTTTGAAGGCCGACGGCATCGAGCCAATCCTTGCGGAAAAATACCCCATTGCGACCAAGGGCGCGTCCGCGGTACAGACCGTAATTTTTGCCATCAACCGAGGAGTTGTTTAAAATAACCGGGTTCGCCTGGCTCAAATTTTTGTAATCCTTCAAATAAGGCCCGATTTCCCAAAACGCGCCGGACTTCGCGGCATTAACGAAGCTCGGTGACTTCACATCTGGCACATACATAATATCCGGCAGCTTGCCCGAGGCGAGCGTAATATTAAATTTATCCGTATAAGAGGCGTTCGGCACCCACTCAAAATGAATGTCGGTATTCGTCCGTTTCTCGATTTCGGCTGCTACCGGACTATCATCCTTCGGGAAATTCGTTTTAAAAATCGGCAGCATAATATTGAGCTGCAGCGCCTTCTCGGCTGCCGGGCTCTCACCTGCTGCAGTCGGTGCAGCAGACGAACCTCCCGTACTGCCTTCGGCATTTCCTCCCTGCTGCGAGCAGCCTGCAATTACGGCTCCCGCCATTGAACCAACGAGCAGCATGGGCAGCAAACGTTTTCTCTTTCCTTCTTTCTTTCTCATCGCTGACGCCTCCCTTAATCATTTATCATATATGGTAAAATACCAAACCGCCAGCTACTTGCGCGCTAAATCGGCTTGTTTGTGTTGCCTCACGGAAACAGCTCTGACGTGCCTTCGCCATTAGCCCTTAATGGAGCCAATCAGCACGCCTTTGGCAAAATGCTTTTGCAAAAACGGATACACGAGCAAAATCGGCACGGTGCCGACGACGATAACCGCCATCTTGATCGATTGGTCGGGCGGCTTGACGAAAGACGGATCCATCGCATTAACGTCGCCTGCCGCAGCCTGTGACAGCAGAACAATTTGACGCAGCAGCACTTGAAGCGGCCATTTTTGCGGATCATTTATATACAGCAGCGCCGCGAAAAAATCATTCCAATGCCCTACCGCATAAAACAGCGTGAAGGTCGCAAGCACTGGCTTTGAGAGCGGCAAAACGATGCGCCACAGCAGCCCCAGCTCCGTACAGCCGTCAATGCGGGCCGCTTCCTCCAGCCCCGGCGGCAGCTCCTGGAAAAAGTTTTTAATAATGATCAGGTTGAAGGCGCTAATCGCCCCCGGTATAATGAGTGCCCAATAGGAATCGAGCATCCCCAGCTCGCGAATGACCAAATACGTTGGGATCATGCCGCCGCTGAACAGCATCGAGAAAATAACGAGATTCAGCACGACATTGCGGCCCATCAAATTGCGGCGTGCCAGCGGATAAGCCATCGTGACCGTGAAGAACAGGTTCACCAGCGTCCCGAACGATGCGATAAACAAGGAAACGCCAATGCTTTTCATAATCGTATTCGTAGAAAAAATAAATTCATATGCCGCCAGCGAAAACGTCCTTGGTATGAGAAACACCGTACGCTGGGTCAGCTCCGCATCGGTTGCGAACGAGCCCGATATGACGAAAATAAACGGCAGCACCGCCGCCAGCGCACAGACGCTGAGCACGATATAATTCGCAGTATCAAACACTCTGCTGGATACGGTATTGTAATGCTTAGCCATTTTTTCAAGGCCCCCTTCTTCCATACTGTATAATATATTGGTGTTCAAGAGGCTGCGCTGCATGAAAAGATTGACCTCCGATCGCTATCGCTTCTCCGATTCAATCTTTTCATTCCGCTACTCCTTTTTCACCATGCTTTTAGCTAGTACAGCCCCGACTGACCAAAGCGCTTCGCCAAATAGTTCGCCCCGACGACAAGCACGACGCCGATCAGCGATTTGAACAGCCCAACTGCGGTACTGTAGCTGAATGCGCCTTGGGTAATTCCCATCATGTACACATACGTATCGAATACTTCTGCCGCCTGCCGGTTGAGCGGGTTCAGCATGAGATAAATTTGTTCAAAGCCATTTTCAAGAATGTTGCCCATGCGTAAAATAAGCAAAATCACAATCGTGCTGCGTACTGCCGGCAGCGTAATATGCCAAATTTGACGCCAGCGATTCGCGCCATCCATCGTGGCGGCTTCATATTGTTCCATATCTACACCTGCAAGCGCAGCGAGAAAAATAATCGTCCCCCAGCCGCATTCCTTCCAAATGGTTTGCATAATGATCAGCGGCTTGAACCATTCGGGTGTGGCGAGAAATTCGATTTTGTGCCCGGTATACTGCTCCAGCACTTCGTTGACAGGGCCCCCGGCCGTCGTCAAAAATACATACGTCATACTCGCCACAATAACCATGGAGATGAAATGCGGTACATAAATCATCGTCTGCACCGTGCGTTTGAAGAGCGCAAAGCGTATTTCATTCATCAATATCGCCAGCACGATCGGTGCCGGGAAGAAAAATACTAAATTGTATAAGGAAAGCAGCAGCGTATTGCGCAGCAGCATAAAAAACTCGGGATTGGCAAAAAACAGCTTAAAATGCTCCACTCCCACCCACTCGCTTTTCAAAAATCCGGTAAACGGCTGGAAATTTTTGAACGCCAGCAGTACGCCCCACATGGGCACATATTTAAATACGATAAAATAAAGCAAGCCTGGCAGCAGCAATATGTACAGCCACTTGTCTTTCTTAAGCCGCCCCAGCACGCTTGGACGATAGTCCCGGGACGGCTGCTTGCCAGCTTCCGGCATAACCGCCATTTGTTTCATCCTCGCTCACCTCCAGCTTTCATTCGTTTACTTTTGTCCTGCCGCGTCGTTGGCCTCACTTATCACACTAATCTCAATCGGCCTCACTCATTTGCGGTGTAGCCTTAGTATGCGGGCAGCTCGCATTTTCCCGCAATTAGACATTCTTGAACCGCGCTGCTATGGGGTTTTTGGGCGTTTCGCCAAGAAAGTGCAAACCTGTGCAAAAGGTATTAAACCCGCATATTAGCCCTGTTAAAAAGTCCGATTGCCAGTCGGCAGCAGCGCCTATTAAAGTACAAAGTAAGATCAACGGAAAGGCGTGGGTTTAGATGAAGGGACCGCTGGAAGGAAAGCTGTATCATGGGGCGGCACTGTATCCTGAGCTTTGGAATGCTGATGTGCTTGCGGAGGATATGGCTTTAATGAAGCAGGCTGGCATTAATGTCGTGCGAATGGGCGAATTTATTTGGTCCAAGCTGGAGCCTGAGGAAAATCGGATTGACATTCGGTTTTTGGCTGAAATCATCCAGACGCTGCATGAAAATGAAATCGATACAATCATGTGCACACCGACAGCGACTCCACCGATTTGGCTATCGCATGGACATCCGGAGCGGCTGTTCGTCAATGAGAAAGGCGAGACGCTGGGACATGGGTCGCGGCAGCATGCGTGTACGAACAACGCCTACTTTCGCGGGCGCTCGGCGATCATTATTGAGCGTCTCGCTCAAGAGCTTGGCGGGCTGCCGGGCTTGATTGGCTGGCAGCTCGACAATGAGTTCAAGGCGCATGTAGCCGAATGCATGTGCGCAGCATGCTTGCAGCTGTGGCATAGCTGGCTGGAGCAGCGGTATGGAACGATTGAGCAGCTGAATGAAGCGTGGGGCACCCATATTTGGAGCGAATATTATAATCGCTTTGATCAAATTCCACAGCCGGGCGCAACGCCATTTCTGCATCATGCGTCGCTGCAAACGATGTATCGGCTGTTCTCGATGGAGAAGCTTGCAGAATTTGCTGAGGAGCAAATTGCCGTCATCCGGCGCCACTCGGCGCTGCCGATTACTCACAACAGCAGCATCGCCTTCCATGTGGATATTGAACGGCTGTTCCAGCAGCTGGATTTCGGCGCCTATGATACGTATGCGTCCAGCATCAATTGGCCGGCCTACTTGATCAACTGCGACTTATGGCGCAGCGTCAAGCGCGGCAAGCCGTTCTGGGTTATGGAGACGAGCGCCAGCTACAGCGGCTCGCTTGAGAGCTATGCGACACCTCACCCGGATGGTTATGTGAAGGTGGAAGCAGTCGCCGCTTATGCACTGGGCGCGGGAGGCTTCTGTTATTGGCCTTGGCGTCAGCAGCGTGCAGGCAGCGAGCAGCCGCATGGCTCAGTCGTAAGCGCTTGGGGCAAAAAGACGATTGGCTACGCCAATGTCGTGCAGGTTGAGCAGGCGCGGCGCGAGCTGGAGGACATTCTGCTTGCAACCTCGCCCATGCAGGCTGAGCTGGCGATGACGTATTCGGATCGCGCCAAAGCCTACTTGCGTACCGAGCCGCTGCGCAAGCTGAATCATCGCGGGCTCGTCACCGATTTTTATGCCCGGCTGGTCGCGCTCGGCATTCATCGCGACTTAATTATGGAAGGCAGCGAGCTCGGCGGATACAAGCTGCTGCTTACGCCATTCATGCCCTACTTGCCGCCGGACTACATCGACCGTGCCCTCGCCTTCGTTCGGGAAGGCGGCATTTGGATCGCGGGCCCGCTTACGGGCGGCCGGACGGAGCATCATACTTGGCATACCGATGCCGCTTTAGGAAAGCTGGAGGAGCTGGCTGGCGTGGAGGCTACGTTCGTTTATCCGATGGACGGAACGAATGCGTATGGACAAGCATTCGGCCTCCAGGCCCCGCTTGGCATGTGGAGCTCGGTGTTTGAGCCCCGGGGAGACAACGACCTCTCTGGCGGCGCATCCGCTTCTGACAGCGATGGCCAGGCAACCGCAATCGGCTGCGTTCAGCGTGGGCTGACGCCAGGCGCCGCGTTTATAACCGAGCGCCGCATCGGTCAAGGCAAGCTTGTCATGCTTGGCTCCATGCCGCAGGGCGATGAAGGGGATGCGATGCTGCGGCGCATGCTGCTGCATTATGCCGATGAAGCGGGTGTCACGCTGCGGTTTGAAGCTACCGAAGGCACCATTGTCGCACCTAGGCAGGGGGATGGCTATGTCATCTGGGTCATTATTAATATGGATGGTGCTGGCGGTACCGTTACACTGCCGCGTGCAGGCGTAGACGCCTTGACTGAGGCTGCCATTGCCGCTGGCCCGCTTACGGTGGGAAGATATGAATATAGGGTCGTTCGTTTTTAATATAATCAAGTTAATTCTGATAAATCTTCACAAAATAATGGATATAAATGCACAAAAAACAGCAGCGGAGTAGGGCAGAAACTTGTGTCCTACTCCGCTGCTGTTTTTTTGTTTCAATGTAACCACGTAGTTAAGCCTGACGTTAGAGTTCTTCATCATCATTTTCAGGATTCAAATAGGATAACCATTTTCAGCCATTCCCCTGGCACTCTCTTCTGGATTTTTATCATCATGAATAGGAGCCTCTACCGAAAGACAGCTTCTTGCATAGTCCTGGCGGACACAGCAGCCGCTATTTCAACCGAATTAAGGGTTATGGCAGGGGCTGCGGACTCAGGAGACGCTAATGCGCTGTCAATGACCATTTTGACGGAATAATGAGGGCTATAACGGCTTTCCTGTCCGCATACAGCCTCAAATCATCTCATAAATCAGAATAGCGGAACCTCAGTCCTCTGAAAATCTGTCGTTTGATTTATCCATTTACAATTGAAATGAGCTCAGACAGCTGCTGAATTTCAAAATCCGGTTTAACCGCGGTCATATTGCTCTTCTGGTGCGGATTAAACCAGCACGTAGCAATGCCGCTGTTGATGCCTCCCTGCATATCGGAGGTCAAGGAATCGCCGATGATGATAATTTTGGACGGGTCAGTTGCACCCAGCTTCGCAAACGCATAGTCAAAAATGCCTTTATGCGGCTTCTGATATCCCGTCTCCTCCGATACGATAATATGCTCAAAAAAAGGATTCAGCCCCGCTTTGCCAATACGCGACAGCTGCACCTCGAGAATGCCGTTCGTAATAACCGCCATTCGGCAATGCCCATGTAGACTGCTGCACAGCTCTACAGCACCTTCAATCAGAAAGCTGCCCTCGCCTAAATAGTCCAAATAGCAGGCGCTGAATTCATCTGCTGCGATGTGAGGATTATTTTCAGCAAAAAGCTGTCTAAACCGCTCCTGTTTCAGCTCCTCCAGCGTCACCTTGCCCTGCTCAAAATCCAGCCACAGCTGCTGGTTAATCATGCGATAGCGTTCTACATAGTCGCTGCCTGCAAGCGTAATGGCATAGTCCCGACAGGAGCTTGTGAAGGCGTGAGCCTCCGCCTGACCATAATCGAGCAGCGTATCGTCGATATCAAACAAAATAATATCGTATTTCATATTCGCTTTGCTTATTTCCACCTGCATAAACACTCCTTCGGCTTGTTAGCGGGAGCCGCCGCGGGGAGCGGAAACATTTTTCTCCAGCGCATACAGCTCGTCTTCCATCGCTTGCATTCGTTCGACAACCGTCTTTCTCGCATCCTGAATCGCCTGATTATAGACATGCGGACCGAGCAGCGCAACCATATGGTCAAGCAGCTGTTCCGCTGCTATAGAGCCGATTTCCTCCGAACGCTCCAGCTCAAAATAGTGCTGTACCTGCTCAATCAGCTGCTGCTTCTGCTCTCTTTGCCATTTTAGCTTCATCATCGCTTAAATCTCCTCCAGCTCACCGCGCATCATTAGAACGGCTTGTCCGCTTAATTGAACGCGATCCATTGTATTTTTCACCTTTACAAAACCGCCTCGAGCCGACGCTTGATAACCGACCAGCTCGTCCTTGCGCAGCCGCTTCGCCCAATAAGGCGCCAGTGCGCAATGCGCCGAACCTGTCACTGGGTCCTCTTGCACGCCCCCTTTCGGATAAAAAGCCCGCGATACAAAGTCGTATGCTGCCTGGCCTTCAGCGCGAGCTGTCACAACAACACCACGCCCATCCAGCAGGCGCAGCTGTGAGAAATCCGGCTTCAGTGCGCGCACGGTCTGCTCGCTGTCTACTTCAACGACATAATCCATACGGTTGCGTCCCGTATATCGCGGAATGAGCCCAAGCCCCTCAATAAGCGCCTCGGGCGCTTTCGCCGGAACTGGCGGCTCCGAAGGGAAGTCCATCGTCATTTCCGCCTCATCTTCCCCTAGCTCTACAGTCAGCACGCCGCTTCTCGTCCAAAAGGCTGCCGCCTGATTCGGACTTAGCCGCTCCGTCTTCCACAATACGAAAGCTGCAGCGAGCGTAGCATGCCCGCATAAATCGACCTCGCTCGCAGGCGTAAACCATCGCAGCTCATAACCGCCCTCGCGCGGGGCCACAAAAGCCGTCTCGGACAAATTCATCTCCGCCGCCACTTTTTGCATCCACCGTTCATCACTCAGCGCCTCCAGCAAGCATACCGCTGCCGGATTGCCGCCAAATGCTTCTCTCGTAAATGCATCTACTATATAAATAGGTACCATGTACGCCTCAGTCCCCTTCCTGCTCGTGTTTAATCACCAAATAAAAAGGAGGCGTCCCGCTGAGGACTCCTCTCCTATTATAACGCATCTAATTTGTGCGGCACAGCTTGTTCTAATCGGCAAGCGGAATAAGAAGCTCAACCGCTTCCTCCTCCAAATGCTGCTCCTGAATATAAAAAACTTCAAGTGCGACAGCGCTCTGATGCTTCTCAAGCTCCTGCTCGTTCATCCAGGCGAATAGCTGCTCGTAGGCTTCTCCAATTCTCTTGTTCGTTGATGCAACCATCGCATAACGATGGGTTGGGATGGTGAACTGCACCATGCCATCCGGCACGTCCTCTGACGGCGGCATTTCGTAGCAGGCCCAATAAGTGGCAAATACTTCGTTGCCAAAATACGGGCTGTACAGCAGCGGCGCCTTCGACGTGGTATTTAGCTCATGCTTGCGGGCTAGAAACTCGCTTTGCAGGCGAATCGCCTCATCTGGAAAAGTAGAATACGGACCACAATAACTAATCCCTACTAAATGAAGCGTTGGCTTCGTAATAATTGAGCAGTTGTCCACGCGAATTCCCCCTTTTCATCGGTCAGAACAGTTGCGTTAGGATGAGCTTTCACCCGCCAATAGTGTAACATGATTGCCCTAGAGAGCGGTAGCCCTTTATCCCAAATGGGCAGCATGGCTCAGCTGCAGCACAGGCAGCAGCTCTATCCGTTCATGGGTATGCTCGTGCACCAGCCATCGCTCCTTCATATGGTCGATGAACAGCACGCCGTCCAAATGGTCTATTTCATGCTGCATGCAGCGGGCGAGAAAGCCTTCACCGTGAAAAATAACACTTTCGCCCGCTCGGTTTAGGCTGCGCACCGCAACCTTCTCCGCTCGGCTCACCCGCCCGTAGTAGCCTGGAAATGACAAGCAGCTCTCCGCTCCCGTCTGCTCGCCCTCCATCGCTATAACTTCAGGATTAATGAGCTCGATCAGTCCGTCGCCGCAATCCATAACAACGACTCTTCTTAAAATGCCGATCTGGGGAGCAGCTAATCCCGCCCGTCCTTCACTTTCATATAACGTATCTGCCATATCACTAAGCAGCTTTAGTATTCTCGCATCTACCGCTTCAACAGGGCGCGCTTTTTTTCGCAATATCGGGTCACCGAACGGCAAAATAGCTTTAATGGTCATTTGGTCAAGCTCCTTTCGTTTTGGCGGGCGGCGTATGCACCCATAGCACACTCGGCGAGCAATCCAGCGCCGTGCAAAGCGCATCCAGCGTATCCGCCTTCATTTGTTTCGGCTGCCCGGTGAGCAGCGCACTAATCGAAGGGGCAGACAGGCGATAGTCCGCTTTCTCCTCAAGCAGTCGCGCCAATGCCGCACCAGACCAAATGCCCCGCTCTGCCATGACCTCCCGAAGCATCCACTCTAGCATATGATTCTCCTCCTTTTATAGGTACATAATTGTAGGCAACAGCTTATTTTATTAGGTATTGCCTAATATATCATAAAAGCAATCTGGCTGCAGCTGCTTTTTCATTTTCGTTTAAGCAAGCTAGTATATGATAGGCACGCTCCCCTACCTTCTATGAAAAGGCGTGTGAACCGCATGGGCTTCGACGATTTATTTTCCTCATTCCCTTTTCTACATACGAAACGATTAACGCTGCGCCAAATGGCTGTACAGGACGCCGAGGATTTGCATGCTTTTTATTCCGATACGAAGGTGACGCGGCATTTGGACTGGCTCGGGCCAGACTCCATTGAAGCTTCCAAAATGCTAATAGACTCCTGGAACAAAGCTTATGCAGAGCGCAAGCTCATTCCATGGGGCATTACGCTGCAAGACTGCTCCCCTATTTTGGGAACGGTGATGCTGATGCCGACAAGAGGGACGTTTGAGGAAGCGCCCCGTTATCCGCTCACACTAGGCTATGACCTGAATCCCGCTTATTGGAATCAGGGCATTATGTCCGAAGCGCTTCAGGCTGTTATGCATTTCAATAACAAGCATATTCACGCACGCCGCATTCAAGCCGAGGTCCATCCTGAAAATGCTGCTTCGCTGAACGTTTTGAAAAAGCTTGGTTTTCAGCAGGAGGGCGTGCTGCGGCAGTACTTAATGCATGAGGCTACTAAAAATTTTCTCGACGTCATTGTTCTGGCCATGCTATTTAGTTAATTAATCAATGAAAAAAAGCATTCGGTTGCAATAACCGAATGCTTGATAAATGATAGGAATAGGCTTAGAAATTAAAAACAAAATCATCGTCATTGAGCTGCTCGACGTGAATCGTCCGTACGTAGCCATTGCCTTTTTTGGAGAAGAAATCATGCTGCTTTGTGTGTGTGCTGATGCCATTGAATACGATTGGATTGACCGGCTCATCTGGGAACACACCGTCAAAGCCAAGATTCATCAGCGCTTTATTCGCATTATAACGCACATAAGTTTTTACTTCTTCCTCTAGGCCAAGCGGCGAATACAGCGAGTCGGTATAAATAACCTCGTTTTCGTACAGGTCGTTAAGCAGTTGATCCAGCTCAGCCTTAAGCGAAGTCTGCTCCTCTGGCGTGAAGGTGTTAAACAGCTCCTGTGCCAGCACGCCAACGTACAAGCCGTGGATGCTCTCGTCACGCAAAATAAGGTCGATAATTTCGCCGCTGCTCGTCATTTTGCCTTGACCTGCCAAATAAAGCGGATAGAAGAAGCCGCTGTAAAACAAGTAGCTTTCCAAAAATACGGAAGCGGCCATTGCTTTATACAGTTCTTGCTTCGTGCTAATGCCTTCATACCACGAGGAAATAAGCTCCGCTTTTCGTTGCAGCTGCTCGTTTTTCTCTACCCATTGGAAAATCTCGTCGATCTCCTCCGTAGACGCAAGCGTTGTGAAAATGCTGCTGTACGATTTCGCATGAATTTGCTCCATCATCGACATAAAAGACAGCACCGCTTTGCGCTGCAAACCATCCACATGCTCCAAAATCTTCGGCATGCCAATACCGCCCTGAATCGTATCCAGCAGCGTCAATCCGCCAAGCACGTTTTTATATAAGCTGCGCTCGGCATCGCTCATTTCCATCCAATCCATTTTATCATCGGATAGAGGGATTTCTTCGTCCGTCCAGAATTGCATTACGTTCTGCTGCCAGAACGTCAGCGTAAAATCATCATCCGGGCGGTTCCAGTTAACTGCCTTCATTATATATTAGGCTCCTTTGTAAAAGGCTGCGTGACGGCACATAGAGCGGCCGCCCCACAACCTTATCTTTTTGCGCAAATCTATTTTCTTTTTTTAAACCGCGCAGCTTGTGCACTCTTCTACGGATAGACGTTTCGTTCTTGTGTAATAGAGCGACTTCAATCCTTTATGCGCTGCATAAATGTAGAAGCGGGCAAGCTCCCGAGTTGTCACGTTGCTGTTGACATGCAGAACCGTCGATATGCCTTGGTCCACATGCTGCTGAATTTCTGCAATCAGGTCAATAAGCTTGAACTGATCGATATTGTAAGCCGATTTGTAATAGAAGAAATTGTCCTGCGACAAAAACGGCATTGGATAATAAGTTGTCGAGTTCGCATACGTCCGCGTCTCAATATGCTCAACGATCGGCATAACGCTCGATGTCGCATTTTGAATGTACGAAATGCTTTGCGTTGGCGCGATAGCCAGACGGTAAGCGTGGTAAAGGCCGTGCTGCTGTACTTTCGCCTTAAGCGCAGTCCAGTCCTCAGGGGATGGAATTTCCATACCTTCGAACAAAGCTTTCACCGCAGCGCTGACCGGACGGAAATCCGTCTCTTCATAACGCGAGAAGTAAGTGCCCTTCGCATATTCGGAACGGTCAAAATCTTTGAACGTTTCGCCGCGTTCTTTGGCAATTTCCATACTTTGCTCCAGCGAGTAGTAGTTCATCATCATGAAGAACGTGCTGGCGAACTCCTTCGCCTCATCGCTTTCGTAAGCAATGTGGTTTTTCGCCAAATAGCCGTTCAAGTTCATTGCGCCAAGGCCGACGGAATGAAGCTCTTCGTTCGCTTTGCGTACGCCTGGAGCGTTGTCGATTTTCGAAAGATCGCTGACTGTCGTAAGCGCCTCGATCCCAACATGAACCGATTCCTTGATCTTCTTAAGCTCCATGACGTTTACGATGTTCAGCGATGCCAAGTTGCAGCTAATATCGCGCTGAATCAGGTCATCCGTGCCGTAGTCGTTAATAACCGATGTCTCCTGCAGTTGGAAAATTTCCGTGCAAAGGTTCGACATCTTGACGCCGCCCACATCTTTAAGCGCATGAACGCGGTTCGCATTCGATTTGTTCATAATGTAAGGATAGCCGGATTCCAGCTGGATCGAAGCGATCTTGGTCATCATGTCGCGTGCGTTCATGACGATTTTCTTTTTCACTAAATCGTTCGCAAGCAGCTCCTCGTACATTTCATCCATGTCCATATCGTCCAAATATTTGCCATAGGCTTTGTGGACGGAATGTGGTCCGAAGACGTACAACGGCTTGTTTTGCGCAGCAAGCTCATAAAACTTGTTCGGTATAATAAGGCCGATCGACAGCGTTTTGATCCGCGTTTTCTCATCGGCGTTAATTTTTTTGCAATCGAGGAACTCAATAACGTCCCAGCCAAAAATATTATAATAGCCTGCGCCAGAACCTTTGCGCTGTCCCATTTGATCAGCATAGGAGAATGCATCCTCCATCAGCTTAAGGACAGGCATAATGCCTTTCGCCGCACCCTCGACGCCTTTGATTGGCTCGCCGCGTCCGCGCAGCTTCGAGAGGTTGACCGCTACGCCGCCGCCGATTTTGGACAGCTGCATGCACGTGCCAATGACATAGTTGATGGAATTGAGCGAATCGTCCATTTCCAGCAGGAAGCAGGATACCATCTCGCCGCGGCGGCTTTTGCCCGCATTAAGGAAGGTTGGCGTTGCCGGCTGCAGCCGCTGCTCAATCATCGCTTCAGCAATGCGCAGCGCTCTCGCTGCGTCGCCTTCGCCCAAATGAAGCGCAACAATCGCAACGCGGTCTGGATATTGCTCCAAATATTGCAGCTTGTCGTTCGTTTTCATGGCATAGTCTTTGTAGAATTTGGAAATTGCCATATACGACTGAAACTGGAAGCTGCTGTTTGCCGTTAAATCAAATACAGCCTCAACTTGCTCATATGTATAATGGTCAAAAACGTTATCGTAGTAGTCATTGCCGATCAAGTAGTCAAGCTTCTCCTGGAGCGAGGCGAACTTCACGCTCTTCTGCTCAACTTCCTCCATAAATGCTGCTACTGCCTCTTTATCCTTGTCCAACTGGTAAAAGCCGTCAGCTCCGCGCTGCATCAGCTCATTATTCAACTCAATATGCTTCAATGGTTCGCACCCTTTCAACAAAGTTTTCCGTATCGTATTTCGTTCCGGACAACTCAAATTTAGAAATAACAGGGACATTGTATAGCTCGGCAATCGTATCTGCGCTTTTGGCAAAGCCCGTTCCCCAATTGCGGTTGCCGCTGGCGGATACGCCGCGAAGATGTTTGCTGTTGCGCTTCAGGAACGACATGACCCGTTCTGGCACCTGTCCGAAACCTGTTGTATACGTGATGAGAACGAACGGCTCTTGGACCGCTTCCTGCTCTTCAATCGGCATAACGCGCATATTCAATTTGTTGATAAATCTTTTGACGTTGCCCGTCTTGGAATCATAGACAACCAGCATATATTTCTCTCTCCCCTACCGGATATCAGCAATAGAAAAGCGCTTCTGACCCTGAAAAAGCGTCAAATGCGCTAGTAGACTTAAAGTGTCGATTTCCGTGCTACACAACAAGATGTAGTTGCTGAATTTGATTCTACATCAATATATAGGTGGAGTCAAATGAAAAAATACGCCTATCTATGAGACCCGGTTTTAGGCCACTCGACTATTTTAACAGATACGGATATGATGTGGTAGAGTCATTTTTAATTGATACGGAGGTTAATATGAACGAAATTTTAACGCCTGAACAGCTCCGCGAGGCAGTGCATAAGCTATTTAAGGATGCCGGATATACGAATCCCGAGCTGCTGGAAAGCATCGAATTATTAGCGGCAGAGAACGATCGCTTGAAGCAGGAAGTTAAAAAATGGCGGCTCGCTGCTGCACGTGGGGCAGCCGCAGGCACTTCCATGAACAGCCGTTTGAAGGACGCGCTTCGAGAATAATTTTTGATAAAGCAATTCAAAAAGCATACATCCTTCACATTGCATCGCAGGGTAATCCTGCTAAAATGATACAGGCACACATGGACTCAAGTGTAAGGGAGAAATAGGCCATATGGATAGAGGTTGGATTACGGTCATTATTGGCCCAATGTTCTCGGAAAAATCCGGCGAGCTCATACGGCGCTGTCATAAATTGCTGCAATATGGCCGCAAAAAAGTAAGAGCGTATAAGCCTGCGGAAGATAATCGGTTCAGCAGCGAGGAAATTGTAAGCCGCATTGGCTACCGGCTGCCAGCCTTCAACATTCCGAAGGAGCTTACGCCCGAGATGGCGGAGCGCATTTTGCAGGATACGAAGCATGCCGACGTCGTCGCTTTCGACGAGGTGCAGTTTTTCTCCAAAACGATCATCCCTCTTGTAGAGGAGCTTGCCTATAACGGCAAACAGGTCATTGTAGACGGCCTTAACATGGATTACCGCGGCAAAGCCTTCGGCTATATCGGCGGGCTGCTTGCCATTGCAGACGAAATCGTAAAGCTGACTTCCTTCTGCGCAGTATGCGGCGATGCGAACGCAGCGTTCACGCAGCGCGTCATTAACGGCCAGCCAGCGACGCTGGGGCCAGTCATTTTAATCGGCGATACGGAGAGCTACGAGCCCCGCTGCCGCCATTGCTTCGTCCCTCCGCATAAAGCGGTGGAAGAAGCGAGTGAAGAGCATACAGACGCTGCTGCGCAGCTCTGATTGCAGGGAAACATACTGTAGCGAAAATGCGACAGCCGATCTCCCAGCAACTGTAATACGAGCACAAAAAAGGCTTGTACGGCCGCTCTGCTCCTGTTGAGCATGACGGCCGCGCAAGCCTTTTGGCGTTCCAGCAGAACGCCGCAATATCATTTTACCGCTGCAAAAAAAAGCCGCTCGGAGTGCTCGCCTTGGGGCTGCAGCTTGAAATCGGCAAAACGCTCGACCTTGCTGAATCCGGCTGCGTGCAATTGCTCCGCTATCCAGTCCGCCTCATAAGCCCGCTGCACATGCATTTCTTCAAAGCGGCGAAACCGCTCGCCGCCTTCATGCGCAAAAATCGTCAAATGATGCTCAATTTCGCAGCGCTCCTCATCCAGCTCGCATGTCCAAATGTAGGCAGCCCCGTCCTCGTCCAGCACGAATGGCTGCTCCTCCGCATAACGAATGAGCTGTGCCTTCGGATGCACATCGAACAGAAATACGCCGCCAAGGCGAAGCGCCGCGTATACCGCCTCGAAAGCGGCGATTACATCGGCTTCCTCCGTCAAGTAATTGACGCAGTCGCAGAACGATATAACCGCGTCCACAGGCGCGCCCAGATCCAATTCCCTCATATCCTGCTGCAGCCAGGTTGCTGTGCCTGCACGTGCGCCTTGGACGGCAGATAGCGCCTCATCCCATTTGCTGCGTGCCACAGTCAGCATATCCTCAGATAAATCGATGCCGTACACTTGCATGCCGGCCAAAGCCAGCGGTATCGCAATAGAGCCTGTCCCACAGCCAAGATCGGCAATAACAGAAGGCTTGCCATAACGCTCCCAGCATTGCTGTGTGAACCACAGCCAATCCTCGTAAGGCATGTCGCTCATAAGCTCATCGTATACCGCAGCGAACTCGCCATATGACTCCACCTAGAAAGCCCCTCCTTAATCCTCTGATGAGCCTTCGGAAGCAGAAGCTTCGCCATCGTTCGACTTGGCAGCATCGCCTGCTGCGCCATTGTCTCCTGTCGCTTCCACTAGATAGGTCCAGTTGCCCTTCTGGGTAATAAGACGCTCGCGCATCAGCTTGCCGATCGCACGCTTAAATGCCGATTTGCTAATGCCGAATTTTTGCTTAATAATGCCCGCTTCCGTCTCATCGGAATAAGGCATGCCGCCGCCCGGACGCTCCTTCAAAAAGGCGAGCAGACGATCGGCATCTTCAAGGCGGCCCACTTCCTTCTGCTGGCCCATCGACAAATTCACCCGTCCATCCTCGCGGATAAAGGTAATCCGGGCCGAGACACGCTCGCCAAGCCGAAGCGGGCGCAGGCGATCCGGTGCCGGAATAAGACCGTAGGCGCCGAAGCCGACAACGCCGCCATCAATTAGGACAAACGACCCCATTTGCAGCGATTTCGTTACCCAGCCTTCGATCCATTGGTTGCGCCAGGAATCTGGTGCAGCAAATACGAGCGGCCCAAGCTCATCCTCGCCCGCAAGCCGGGCAATAAGCCTGCCGCTTTTGTCATGGCCCAGCACAATGTGAACCTCATCGCCTGGCAGCGGACGATAATCGATATTTTCCGGCAGCTCCGAAAGCGGCAGCAGCAGCTGACGGCCAAGACCAATTTCAAGAAAGCAGCCCAGCCGCGGATGGACATCGGCAACCTTAAGCCGGGCCATCTCGCCGAGCTTCACCAGCGGACGCTTCATCGTCGCCGCCAGCCGATCCTCGGTATCAAAAAATATAAATACTTCAACCTCATTGTTAACTTTAGGCTTGCTGCCGACCAGCTCCGTATAATGCATCAGCACCTCGGATTCGCCATCGGTCAAAAAATAGCCGTAGGGCGACACTTCACGTGCCACCCTTAGCGTTATTGTCGTACCGGCGATCAAGCTCATGCGAACTCCACAACTTTGGCGTCAGACCACAGCTTTTCAATGTTATAATACTCACGCTCATCGCGGTGGAATACGTGAACAACAACATCGCCAAGGTCAATCAGCACCCAGCGTGCGGAATCCATCCCTTCAATGCCGCGTACGCGTACGCCGCGCAGCTCCGCGGATTTGCGGATTTCCGTCACAATCGCCTGTACCTGTGTATCCGAATTACCCGAGCAGATTACGAAATAATCCGCTACCAGGGAAATTTCCTGCAAATTCAAAGCTACAATACGCATAGCCTTCTTATCTTCCGCTGCAGCAACCGTTGCTTGCAGAAGCTCCTCCGAATGTACCGTCATAACTCAGCCTCCTGTTTTTAACTCTTCTATTAAACCATTACGTGCATCTATTGTCAGTGGAAAAATGGCCTTGCCTTTTTTGAGCAGCAGCAGGATGGTCGAATCAAACCCCGCAAGCAGCGCTTGCTCCAAGCTCTCCTTGCTCAGCCTGCGAATGTCGTCAACACCGGGAAAATCGCGCCCAGGCTCCATATAATCCGCGAGGCATACGACCTTGTCCAGCCGCGTCATCGCAAGGCGTCCCGAAGTATGGAAGCGAATGGCATCCAGCACCAGCGTATCTGTCACGCCATATTCATGCTCCGCCACCCAGGCGCCCACCTCGGCATGCCATAAATTTTTATCCTGATCAAGCAATTCAGGCGCCAGCTGCTGATCGCGCAGCACCTTCTCCATGCGGTCGACCGGCCAATATTTCGCCACATCATGCAAAATCGCCGCCAGCTCAGCCTGCTCCGGGTTTTCCCCGAACCTTACCGCCAGCTGAACCGCCGTTGCCATCACGCCTTCGGTATGCTTCCAGCGTTTCTCGGGCATTTGCGCTTTCACCGACTCAATCATTTGATCGCGCTCCATAAAGGCCCCTCCCTGTAATAAAATGAAACACAGCTTCCGGTACGAGATAGCGGAAGCTGCCGCCAGCTTGAATCGCTTCGCGAATCGCCGTAGATGAAATGCCGATTGGCGGCATATTGATATACGTCAGCCGCTGCTGCAAGTAGTCCGGCAGCTCGCCGGCTTCCGATTCCGTGCCTTCTCGATTAAGCCCGATGAAAGCAACCCGCTCCGCCAGCTCCTCAATCCGGTGCCACCCGGGCAAATCATTGATCCGGTCAGTTCCAATAATATAGGAGAAGGAATCGTGCGGATGCAGCTGCCTCAGCTCTAGAACCGTATCAATCGAATAACTGAGCCCGCCTCTTGCAAGCTCTATATCCAATGCCCGAAAATGCGGATTGCCTTTTATAGCTTCCTGCACCATCTGCAGCCGCAGCTCGCTGTGCTCGCCAGGCTCATGGCTTTTAAGCGGAGGCAAAAACGAGGGAATAAACCACACCTCATCCAGCCCGCAGCTTGTGCGTGCTGTTTCTGCGGCAATGAGATGTCCGAGATGGATCGGGTCGAACGTTCCGCCCATAATGCCGATTTTACGCATAGCCGCAGTCCTCCTTATCTGTAGACTTCACACTTAGTCATTGCGGCGAAATAAGTACCGCTAGATACTTGCCAGCAAAAGCGGCAAGGTGAAACGGCTTCCGCCGCCGTCTGGCGGCGCGGCGCGTTTCAGTCCGAGAAATATCTTTCCTATATTTGAACAAATTGCGGGCACTCATTTCCTCGCAAGCCTTTAGCGTCCCACTTTGACAGCTGGCAATTCGATTTTGCGGTTTTTCTCTTCCGATGCGCGTTTGTAAAGCACAATCGTTTTGCCGATAACCTGTACCAGCTCGGCTTTAGCTGCTGCTGCTACTTCAACCCCGATTTCCTTCGGATCATCCATGCAATTGTTCAGCACGGACAGCTTGATCAGCTCGCGAAGCTCAATCGATTCATTAATATGACGTACAAGATGGTCATTCGTTCCACCTTTGCCGACTTGAAAAATCGGCTGTAAATGATGCGCCATCGCGCGCAAATAACGTTTTTGTTTCCCTGTAAGCATCGCTCTATGTTCCTTCTTTCAAATAGTAATAAGAAAAATGCTGCTAGCCCTGGAGGGCAGCGAGTACCGTCTCGCGCATCGCTTGAACAGGCGCAGGCTGCCCTGTCCAATATTCGAAAGCATACGCGCCTTGATAAATAAACATGCCCAGACCGCCATGCGTCCGGCAGCCATGAAGCGCAGCTTCCTGCAAAAACTTCGTTTGCAGCGGATTGTATATTAAATCGCTGGCCACACAGCCCGCTTTCAGCCATGAAGCATCAAGCGGACTTTCGTCCACATTCGGATACATGCCTAGAGAGGTCGTATTGATTACGACATCCGCGTCCGCGCATACCGTGCGCAGCTCATCATTCGTGACTGCTGCAATGTCGGCACGGTGGCGCAGTGCTGCTGCAAGCTCCTCAGCCTTGCCGAGTGAGCGGTTAGCGATTGTGATGCGCTCCGGCTGCTCGCCTGTGAGCGCATAAACAATGCCGCGCGCAGCTCCGCCTGCTCCGATCACGACGATCTTCTTCCCGGCAAGGTCCGGCTCCGCCTCTTCCTTAAGGGAACGGACGTAGCCGATGCCGTCAGTATTGTAGCCAATCAGGCTGCCGTTATCATTGACAATGGTATTCATCGCCCCTACCGCTCGCGCGCTTTCGTCGATTTCATCCATTTCCTTCATCATATCCAATTTATGAGGAATCGTCACATTCACTCCCCGAATGCCCATCGCCCGAACGCCGCTAACGAAAGAGGACAGCTCACCTGCCGTAATGTGGAAAGCCAAATAAACGCCGTTAATGCCCGTTTCCTGAAAAGCGCGATTCAGCATAATGGGTGACTTGGAATGATGAATGGGGTCACCAATTACACCGTAAAGCACTGTATGGCTATCTATGCGCTGCATAGCTTTATGGATTTCTCCCGCACTCATTTCCGCCAATATCCCCTCTCAGCTGCTATGAAGTGTAAAACGCAATGATGAGCTTCTCCCATCATGGCCGTTAAATCAATGAATCCCTAAGCAGCACCTTGATGCCTTTCGGGGCATATAGATCGAGCAAGGCGCCTGCCTCTCCGTTCACCTGAATCCAGCCTAGGCCAGAGATGAATACATCCTTCTTCGCTCCCCGCGGCACGCGCAGCGAGTGGCGCGTCCATGCCGGCATCTCCGCAAGCTCTTCGCGAGATGGTCCGCCGAGCAGCTCGCCCTGATGGTCCTCATAAAGCGCATCCGCGCGCTCCATCTTCGTCCGGTGCACATTGAGCGCATTAGAAATGTACAGCGTAAACGATTGGCGCTCGCCCTCTACAAAATCAAACCGGACTAAGCTGCCGATAAACAGCGTCTGCTGGTCATTGAGCTGATACACAAGCGGCTTGATCGGCTTGTCCGGCAGCAGCGACTGCAGAAATCCGCGCGGCACAATTTCCGTCATTCGCGTCGGATAGACGATGCCGGGCGTATCGATGATGAACTTGTCATCATCCAGCGGAATGTGAACCGCATCAAGCGTCGTTCCCGGATAGCGGGACGTCGTCAGCTCGCGCTCCAAATCGCTGTAATCTTTAATCAAGCGATTAATGAGTGTAGATTTGCCAACGTTGGTGGCGCCGACCACATACACATCGCGCCCTTTACGGTGACGATCAAGCGCCTCAATGACATGCTCGAAACCGATGTTGCGCTTCGCGCTGCACAGCACGATATCCAGCGTACGCAGCCCTTCGCTCTTCGCCTGCTGCTGCACCCAGTTGCGCAGTCGGTTCAGGTTCATTGATTTTGGCAGCAAATCGACTTTGTTGACGACGAGCAGCACGGGATTGTTGCCAACAAAACGCTGCAAGCCCGAAATCAGGCTGCCCTCAAAATCATACAAATCGACAATATGCACAACGAGGCTGTCGGTTGTTGCTACGCTGCTCAGCAGCTTCAGAAACTCATTTTGATCCACCGTCACCGACGATGCTTCATTATAATTGCGAATACGGAAACAACGCTGGCATATAGCCGGCTCCCTAACTACTGCCTGCTCTGGCACAAAGCCAGGAAGCTCTGCATTTTCCGTTTGCAGTTTTACGCCACAGCCCGCACAAGACTGCGCGGCCAGACTAAGCTGCTCTTCCTTCACTTCTTCTCCCCCTCATTCCATAACCCGTTTTTGCCAAGGCTCGATTTGGCGATACGCTCAATTCGGCGGTTGACCCGAGTCATGATTCCTTCATCAGCAGGAGCAATTGGCGCTACAAGAATCGTATATAATCCCATTCGATTGCCGCCCAGCACATCCGTCAGCATCTGATCGCCAATGACTACCGTCTCTTCCGCTTTCAGCTCCAATACCTTTAGCCCTTTGCGAAACGACGTATTAGCCGGCTTGCGCGCAGCATGAATAAACGGAATGTTCAAAGGCATTGCAAATTTGGACACTCTGGTTACATTATTATTCGATACGATAACGACTTTAAAGCCGCGCTCACGGACATCGTCCAGCCATTTGACCAGTTCGGGCGTTGCAAGCGGCACCCGCGCTCCCACAAGCGTATTATCCAGATCCGTAATAATGCCGCGAATTCCCTTCTTATGCAGCTCATCTAATTGAATATCATAAACCGTATCCACACGCATATGTGGCAACAGTTTCTTGAACATAAGCGTTAAACCCCTTTGCTTTTCTCCTGCTATCTTACGAAACTATAACATAAAAAACGATTTTGTTGCAAAAAAATACCGCCGTCCATTGTTTGGACAGCGGCAGGCTGAATTTTTCCTTCTATATATAGTCGGATAAAAGCTATTCATTATAATAGCGAAATAACATGCTTGACTTTGTTCACAAATTGCTCAGCCTCTTCTGGAGCTGCCTCGGCGCCACTATATTTGGCTCGTTCAAAATCGTTCAGCACCTGAGTCAGCTCGCTGCGAATATCTGTGCGATGCTGGGCAAACCGCTGTACCGCTTCCCGCAGCGTCTCATGCTCAGAGCGCTTTAGCCCCTTCCTCCGGCACACACGGAGCAGGCGCTCCGTTTCCCATACGATGCGTTCATTCGCCGTATAGGAGCGGAACCGGAAGCGAAGCCACGCCGCCTTCAGCGCTTGACGGCGTACAATCAAGCTAGCCGCGAGCAATAATACAAGCAGGGAAATGCCAGCTATATAAAAGCCTTTGTACGAAACGTCGGTTTTCTCGGCAGCTGCCGCCTTAACCGCCTCGTCTGTGTCCTCTTCTACTTCCGGTGTAGGCGCCGCTGCATCTTCTCCGGCAACCGTATAAGGGAATGAAAATCCTGCTGTCGGCTCAAAGGAAACCCAGCCATAACCTTCAAAATAAATTTCCACCCAAGAGTGGGCATCGGAATTGCGCACGGTATACGTGCCTTCCCCTTGCAAGAACGTATCGATATCAAAGCGATCTGCTGCATCAACACCGAGGGCAGGCAATGCGCCTGGCGCAAAACCCTTCACCCAGCGGGTAGGCAGGTCAACGGAACGGGCCAGCACCGCCATAGCTGTAGAAAAATAATCGCAATAGCCTTCCTGGATTTCAAACAGAAACTGGGCGACAAAATCATCGGACTCTCCCGTCAGCTTGCCCAGATCAGGCTCATTCGTATAGACAAAATTCAAACGCAAATACGATTCCAGCATTTTCGCCCGATCATAGTCATTGGTCGCAGTTTTGGTCAATTCCTCAGCAAGCTGCTTGACCTCGCCTGGCAAATTATCGGGCAGCTGTGTATAATGATCATTTTCATTCGAGCTGTACAAGCGCGCATTTGTGCTGCGGAGCTTCGCTTCATCCAGCACGGGAACGGTGGACACGACGGAGTATGATTCCGGATAGGGCTGCCTTCCCCTTCCCTGCAAAGGAAAACGCAGCTCTTGGTCGTCAGGCGCCCAGGTGAGCCGGTAGGATAAATTCGCTTCCGGATCATTAATCCAGTGAATGCGATTAATCGGAGCGGCAGCAAATAAAACGGGATACTGGTCCTTCCGAATCATCGTCACCGTCTGCTCCACTTCAATCGTGTCTGCCAGCTTGCGATCATACGGCAGGGAAAGCTCCTGCTCCTTTTTCAACTGATTGACGTTGTTCGGCTCCGTTCCTTCATCCAGCTCCAGCCAGCCGCTGCCGGTATAAAATGATTTCGTTTCCCCTCTCCAATAGCTCCGATGGGAGCTTGCAACCGTCATGACTGGCGAATAATCGAAGTTAAAGCCGCCGCCAAGCTGGTCGTCATCACGCCCATAGCCGGAGCTTGTGTCCAGCGTTACACCACCTGGGTCCGAGCCTTTTTCACCTAAAAAAACATTGACCTTCTCACCCTTCGATTCTTTCCAAATCGTATACGGGTCACGAAGCACAGGCGAAATCGATGGCATGAACAGGCCTGCCGCCATCAGCAGCGCAAGCACCGCCGCAATAGGCATAAATAATTGCAAAGGATAATGCAGCAGCTCCTTCCAGCTTCCTGGATGGTGACGCTGAAATTGGTGCAAATGCCCCGCTGCGAGCCATATGAGCCCTAGCAATACGACCCACGCCACATTGTCCCACAGCCAGATCGGCGTGAATGAATCGGCAACCGTCAAAACGAGCAAATTCGCCCCAATAAATCCGAATAGCCGAATGCGCGACGTCGTCCAGGCACTGAACAGCAAGTACGTGGCAAGCATAGCCAGGCTAAACCAAATATACGGGTTGAACTGGATCAGCAGACTCCATATCATAGCGGCGAATTTCCGCAAGCCTTCCTCTGAGCCGGTTAAGCTGGGAGATGCGCCTACTACTAACCATGTTGATACCACGACGAGCAGCAATTGGAGCGGCAGCCGCAGCCTGCGCCTCATCCTTGGAAGCAAGACGTCAACTGCCCCCGCAAGCAGCAGCGCCATATAAATGGAGGTAAATGTAGCTTGCCACCAGTAGTTTTCAAAAACCGCAATCGAATTAAGCAGCGAAAAAATAATAATGATACGCGATATTCGGCTGTACCACTCAAACGCGGCATATTCTTTCAATCTTTTTAAAGTATTTTTCATGCTCCGCCGCCTCCTTCAAGCACAGCCGGCAGCTCAGGCAGCTGCGTGAGCGTAAATACCGGCCAGCCTCGGGCGCGCAGCAGCTTCTGCCAGTCCTGATTCATCACGGCGGCCCGCCCGTCCACATTCGCAATATGGAGCAGGCAAGGCTGCAGCCCTTTGCGTGCGAGCCATTCCAAGCTGGCGCTCGCCTCCTTGCCCGAAGCTGTAGAAATAACAAGCGCAATTGAGCCCGAATCAAGCAGCGACTCCGATGCAAGCAGCGTCTGATATAAAGGCTGCTCCGCATCGGCATTCACCGCCGTTAAATGCTGCATAATCGCCCCCCGTTGCTCGGCACCCGCCTTGGGAGGGAAGATGGCCCGCTGCGATCCGGCCGACAGCAGCCCCATAGCCGTCTCTCCTCGCCCGCCGCTCTCAATGAGCGAAGCGGCCGCTGATACCGCGAGTTCAAAGCGGTCTGCCTGCGCCCCGCTGTAAGCCTTGGCATCGCGATCGATAATAATAAGCGTTCGGGGCAGCGACTCCCGTTCAAACTCCTTGGACTTCCAATGTCCCGTGCGCGCCGTCGCATGCCAGTGAATCCGCGACAAGCGGTCGCCAGGCACATATTCGCGCACGCCATTGATTTGGGTCGTCTCCTTCGCCGAGCGTGAAGCAATAGCGTGCGAGTATGGCCCGCGCGCGCCAAGCTGCAAACCGCGCTGCTGGCGAAGGGGGACGATTTGAGGCATCACGCTGAACACCGACTCCTCGGTAAAGCTGCCCGAATGCTCAAACAACCCAAACACATCATGGGAGGAGCAGGCGGTAGCCCCGAAGCGATATTCACCGCGCTGCAGCGGAGGTGTCGTATACAGTACTTCGCCGGAACGCTTCAAATTCGGCACAAAGGATGATTCGAATTGCAGCGCTTGTCCATTGTTGCGCAGCAATTGATCGCGGACAAGCACAAACGGTATCGGATAATACCCGGGCACCTTCACCGAAAGCTTGACCGTTAGCGAGCTCCCGGCCGCCAGCGCATAATCGCCATGGCCGCCATCCGATTTGCGCAAGCTGCGGCTGCCGCTTACTTTGCTAATGCCGCTAAAACGCCCTAGCAGCAAATAAAGCAGCAGCGCATTCATAATGACGAACAGCATGACGGCCGTTTTGCCGCCTTGAAATAACAAGTAAAGCAGCGCTCCTCCATACAGAAACGCGCTAATGAGCAGTCGTCTGCCTTGCAAGCTGAGCGTCCGCATTCCCATATCAGCGCTCCAATCTCACCGGCACTCTTACCTGTTCCATGATTTGATCGACCAGCTCGCTCGCTTTGAGGCCGTTCATTCTGGCCTCCGTATGCAGGGAGAGCCGGTGAGACAATACATGCGAAGCAAGCTTCTTCACATCATCAGGCGTAACAAAGCTGCGCTGCTCCAAATAAGCGGCTGCTTTGGCCGCCCGGGCAAACGAAAGGGCAGCACGCGGGCTGGCGCCAAGCTGGATACCGGGATGCTCGCGTGTAGCTCTGACAATGCTGACCAAATATTTGGCCACCGCCTCATCCATATGAACAGCCTGCACCTGCTGCTGAATGCGGATAATATCGTCCACATCGGCGATTTGGGCAATTTGGCTCTCCGGCTGCAGCCGAACTTCGCTGCCCATAATCATCTTCTGCTCATCTTCCTCGCTAGGATAGCCGAGCGAAAGCTTCATCATAAAACGGTCAAGCTGCGCTTCCGGCAGCAAATAAGTGCCCTCGAATTCGATTGGATTTTGCGTGGCAAGCAGCATAAACGGATGAGGCAGCGCGTAGGTGTCGCCGTCTACCGTCACATGGCCCTCCTCCATCGCCTCCAGCAGCGCAGATTGGGTTTTGGTCGTCGCCCGATTGATCTCGTCAGCCAGCAGCAAATTGGTCATGACCGGACCCGGCCTGAACAAAAACTCCTCCTGCTTCGGATGATAAATGGACACGCCTGTTATATCAGTAGGCAGCAAATCCGGATTGCACTGAATGCGCCTGAACTGGCCGCCGATTGAACGAGCCAGCGCCTTTACGAGCTGCGTCTTTCCCGTGCCGGGAACATCCTCTAACAGTACATGCCCGCCGCCGATCACTGCAATCATCAGTCTTTCGATTTGCTCTTGTTTTCCCAAAATACTATAATTTAGATTAGTAAGAATAGATGCGCATAATTGCATGTCAACCTGTCGCGTTTCCATATGAATAACCTCCCGCAGCGTATCAAGATGGATAAAGGCATATAGTTCCATTTTACAGTAGTCCAGCAAGTAAGTACAAATGCATCAATTTCCAAAAAAAACTGGAGGATCCCACAGGACCCTCCAGTTTTCCAATCTATTTCCCCTATATTACCCCTTAGGCCGAATAACCAATGCCGCCAGGAACGAAAAGATGATCGCAGCCGATATGCCCGAGCTCGTCACTTTAAAGATGCCGGAAATAACGCCAATCCAGCCTTGGTCATGCAGCTCGGTCAGAGCCCCGTGCACAAGCGCATTGCCGAAGCTCGTAATCGGGACCGTCGCTCCCGCTCCGGCGAAGGCAACGAGCGGCTCGTATAAGCCGATGCCATCCACCACCGCCCCAATAACGACCAGCGTCGCCATCGTATGCCCCGGGGTCAGCTTAAACACATCAAACATAATTTGCCCTAGGACGCAAATAGCGCCGCCTACTAGAAATGCCCATAAAAAAATCATCGCCTTACCCTTCCTTTCCGCAAATCGCGACAGCATGCGCAATGCCGGGAATGCTCTCGCCCTGCTGGAATGACAGCGGCGACAGCAGCGCTCCCGTCGCAACGACTAATATTCGCTTCAGCTCGCCCCTTGCGAGCCGCTTAAGCAAATGGCCATAGGTGACAACTGCCGAGCAGCCGCAGCCGCTGCCGCCCGCCTGCACCTTCTGGCGGTTCACATCGTACACCATTAGGCCGCAATCGCCAAAAACCGTGTCATCCATCGGGACGCCATTTTGCAGCAGCAGCTCATTGGCAAGCGGATGCCCGACACCAGCAAGGTCGCCTGTTACGATTAAGTCATAATCTTTTGGGGAACGTCCTGTATCGTTAAAATGCGCTTGAATCGTATCGACGGCCGCAGGTGCCATCGCAGCGCCCATATTAAATGGATCGGTGATGCCGAGATCGACGATTTTCCCGATCGTCGCGCATTCGATGGTCGGACCGTCCCCCGAAGCGGCAACGAGTCCGGCTCCAGCGCCAGTAACGGTATATTGTGCCGTCGGCGGCTTCTGCGAGCCGTATTCGGTCGGGTATCTGAACTGCTTCTCCGCCGTGCAGTTATGGCTGCATGTGCCCGCCAGCACATAATCGGCAGAGCCG
Source organism: Paenibacillus sp. Leaf72 (assembly GCF_001422685.1). Lineage (NCBI taxonomy): Bacteria > Bacillati > Bacillota > Bacilli > Caryophanales > Paenibacillaceae > Paenibacillus > Paenibacillus sp. Leaf72. Next base: position 290,731 of record NZ_LMLV01000033.1, read on the forward strand.
GAGTTGACGAGCATTGCGGCAATCGACAGCGACTCCATCGACGTGGAGCAGGCGCCGAAGACGCCAAGATAAGGCACGCCCAGCGACCGCGCTGCAAAGCTGCTGCTTATGATTTGGTTCATTAAATCGCCGCCCACAAAAAACTGCACCATTTCCTTGTCGATCCGGGCATGCTGAAGCGCGAAGTCCGCTGCCTGCTCCAGCAGCAGCCGCTCGGCCTTCTCCCAGCTTTTCTGCTGCATATCCAGCTCGGGATGCACAAGGTCAAAATCCTCGGCCAGCGGGCCGTCGCCTTCGTCTGGCCCTACTACCGTTGCCGCGCCGATGATGACGGGGCGCTTCTCGAACCACCAGGTCTGTTTGCCGCGCAGCATATTATTGCCCTCCTGTGCCGAGAATGAGATGGACGATGCCGACGAAGAATGCTGCCACAACGCCGAACACGATAACGGAGCCCGCCAGCTTGAACATATTGGCGCCAACGCCAAGGACCAGCCCTTCAGCACGGTGCTCCAGCGCCGCCGAGCACATCGAATTGGCGAAGCCTGTGACAGGCACGGCTGTGCCGGCTCCTGCCCACTGGGCGATTTTATCGTACACCCCAATGCTCGTCAAAATCACTGAAATAATAATGAGCACAGCAACCGTCGGATTGCTCGCATCCTCCGCCTTCATATGAAGCAAATGCATAAACAGCTCCTGAATCACTTGCCCAAGCACACAAATACCGCCGCCAATAATGAAGGCTCTCAAACAATTCGTTCCTATGGAGCGGGCAGGCTCCCGCGTTTTGGCAAAGTTCTGGTATTCCTTTGACGACATCGCCATCTTCTTGTATTTCCCTTTGTCTGAGCTGCTTGCTGTCATAGCTTGCCCCCCTTTCCGTTATACGCTGCTGCAAAATGCTAAACACGAGATGCGCGGACGCACCAGTTCTTGATCATTATTTGCCACCTAAGGGGCTATTATGTATGCAGCACATCGTTTTCCTTTCAAATGCTTATATTCGGAAAAAAAGAGCATTCGCCCGCTTTAGCCGCAGCCAAAACAGTCGAATGCTCCTTTATATTCCTGGTCCGTGAGCCAGCACGGACATCCAGCTTAAAATAATAGCAAAATCAACAGCAGAACGAGCAGCACATACAGCGCCAGCACAAGTAAAATCAGCTCCAATTGCTTGCGGCTGCTTAATGCATTGGCTTTCCTCACAGGCGGCCCTCCCTTTAGCTATGCTTCTATACGTTCAGCATATGCGGGCAGGGGCAAATGCGGAGCTTGTCCGCAGCGGTTCTTCTAGCTTTCCAAAATCGCTACGCCTTTCGCTGCGATGGCAAGCGATCCGTTTACAGCTTCCCCGCTCAGCAGCTCTTTCGTGAACGTGCTAGGCAGCTCCGAGAGCTGCACCGCTTCCGCATTGTGATTCAAAATGAACGTAAAGGTGCTGCCGTTAATGGCCCGCTGCGACACTTCAACGCCGTCTGGAGTCGCAAGCAGCGGTTTAATGCCGGCAGAACAGCACAAATGGGCCATGAAGCCTTCGAGGAACGTTTTATCCGGGCTGGTCGCCACATACCAGGCTTTGCCTTCGCCAAACGAATTAACCGTTACCGCAGGCATGCCTTTATAGAAGTCTGAACCATATTCGGCAACCACTTCAGCGCCCTCTGTATGAATCAGATCGCACAAAATGCTGCCGGAGTATGTCCCGCTATCAAGCGCGCCAAGCGGTTTATTAAGGATAATATCATTTTGCTTGCCCGGCAGCAGGGCATCGATTTCCTCGGCCCAAATGCCCAGCACCTTGCGCAGCTTGCCCGGATATCCGCCCAGCGTCACGATATCATTTTCATTGACGATGCCGCTGAAAAACGTCGTGACGAAAGTGCCGCCGCGCGCAACGAAAGCTTCAACCTTCTCCGCAAAGCCAGGCTTCACCATATACATCACAGGAGCGATGACGAGATCGTAACGATCGAGCTGCTCCTCCACGCTGATCATATCCGTCTGCACGTTCATTTGGAACAAGGCGTCATAATATTTATGAACCTCATCGAGATATTTAAGCGCGACGGTCGGACCGCTCGACAGCTCGACCGCCCAGCGATTTTCCCAATCGTAGACGATCGCTGCCTTGGAATGAACACGCGAATCGAGGATGCGGCCAGACAACTGCTGAAGCTCAGCACCCAACTCGGCACATTCGCGGAATACGCGGGTATTTTCATGGCCGACATGCTCAATAACGGCGCCATGGTATTTTTCACAAGCACCAACCGAGCGGCGAAGCTGGAAAAACAGCACCGTATCCGCGCCGCGCGCCACCGCCTGATAGCTCCATAGCTTCATAATGCCAGGACGTTTAAGCGAGTTGTACGGCTGCCAGTTTTGCTGGCTTGGCGTTTGCTCCATCAGCATAAACGGCTGGCCGCTTTTGAGGCCGCGCATCAGATCATGCGTCATTGCCGTCAGGCTGAACGGCGTATCCATCGCAGGATAGTTGTCCCAAGAGACGACATCCATATATTTTGCCCATTCGAAATAATCCAGCTCGGAGTAAGTACCCATTAAGTTCGTTGTCACTTGCAGATTAGGCGAATGCTGCTTAATCGCTTCATATTCCAGCTTATAGCAAGCAAGCATGCTTGCCGACTGAAAGCGGCGGTAGTCGATGGAAATGCCCTGGAAATTGGTCCGGTTGTGGCCCCACTCCTCGCTGAGGGCACTGGGAGCAACGATCTCATCCCAATCGTAAAAGGTATGGCCCCAAAATGCGGTATTCCACGCCTTGTTCAGCTTCTCAAGCGTGCCATATCGCTGCTCCAGCCAAACGCGGAATGACGCCTCGCAGTTGTCACAGTAGCAATAGCCGCCGTATTCATTCGATACATGCCATACGAGCACAGCGGGGTGATCTTTATAGCGCTGTGCAATCGTGCCAGCCAAACGCTCGGACAGCTTGCGGTAAGCCGGGCTGTTCGGACAGGAATTGTGGCGTCCGCCGAATTTGCGCTTGCGTCCGTCGTAATCGACACGCAGCACATCGGGGTGCTTTTTCGCCAGCCATGCCGGGTGTGCACCTGTACTCGTCGCCAGACAGACATAAATGCCGTCCTTGTATAGTCGGTCAATGATGCGGTCCAGCCATTCGAGATCATAAGTGTCCTCATCAGGCTGAATGCGCGCCCACGAAAAGACGTTGACGGTCGCTACATCAATGCCCGCTAGCTTGAACATCCGAATATCCTCTTCCATAACAGACTCATCCCACTGCTCCGGATTGTAGTCGCCACCGTACCAAATTTTCGGCAATTTTTCATTAATCACTGTAAAACAGCTCCTCTTCCATTTCGACTAGTCTTTAATTACCATAACATGCCTATTGACAGAAATGAAGGAGAGAACTCATTTAAGAGTTCTCCCCTCCATTGCATCCCCTTACTTTTGCGACCAGAACTCCACGCGGTCTTTAACCATTTGCGTAAACTGTTCATTCAGCTTGCTAGCGCCTGCTTTGTCCAGATCCGCCATGAAATCATCCCAAATTTTGTCGAAGTTTTCCGGCTTCGCCAAAATCGCTTCTGGAACACGTTTCTTCATAATATCTTGTGTTTTTTGGAAAATGACATCCGCTTCCGAGCCTGTTTCAAAATTCAAGTTCCATGCTGCGCCGTAAGGACGCTCAGGGAAAGCATCGTCTGCAGGCCAGAATTCTTTGTACATCTCCACTTTGTAAGCGGCAAGCGTCTTTTTGTCCGCTTCCGAATATTCAGCTTTGAACTGCTCTGGGAATTTCGTCGTAAAATAGTTGCCTGTGGAATCTTTAACGCCATCGCCGTAACGAGCCGATATGAAGTAATTTTCAATACCTGTCGTTTTCTTAAATTTGTTGCCATCGTTTGTTTTGAGATCTTGAATTTCTTGTTTGAATACGCGTTTGCCATCCACAACATCATAATGCTTGCCTTCAATTCCCCAGTTAACGAGAATTTGACCTTCTTCAGAAGCCAGGTAATCCAGGAACTTGATCAGACGGACAGGATCTTTGGCCGATTTCGTAATCGCAAGACCGTGTCCTGCCATGTAGCCTGTACCTTGATACGAATGATCTTGGAAGCTTTCATCAAGCGTTACAGGGAAGCGCGCATACGTCGCATCGAACTTTCCTTCCGCTTTCAGGGAATTTTCCGCTTGCATGTAGTCCCACTTCTGATCGATAATGCCGACTACTCGGCCTGTTGCAATTTTAGATTTGTACTGGTCATATTTTTGAACGAAGCTTTCTTTGTCCAGAAGGCCGATATCGTTCATGTGGTTCAGCCAGCGGAAATATTCTCTTTCTTCCTCACGTTGGTAGTGAAGCTTCGTTTCGAATGTTTTCTCGTCGATAGCGAACTCGCCATTATCCGGCAAGCCTGTTGCATAAAATGCAGGGTTTGTTACGGAAATCAAAATTTGCCATTCGCCGCCGTTAAGCGACAAGCCGATTCTTTTTTGTCCATCCTCAGTCGTCGGATTTTTCTCAATGTACGATTTAATGGCATTTTCATAATCTTTAACGGTTTTGATTTCAGGGTAGCCCAGCGCCTCAAGCGCCTGATGCTGAATTTCGAAGCCGCCTTCGGCATCAAAATAAGTTTGGCCTACACCGGAAGAAGGAAGCTCATAAATAGCTGGATCATCTTTGCTGTAACGAAGGCGGGTTAAATAATCGCCATACACTTTTTTAATATTAGGGGCATGCTGTTCAATGAGATCCGTCAGGTCAAGAAGCGCGCCAGCGTCAACCAAGCTTTTTACGCTGCCCTTCGCCATAACCATATCCGGATACTCTCCGCTTGCTGCCATCAGAGCGAACATGTCCGTATCTGATCCGCCAACCGGGAACTCCTGCTGCATCGTAATGCCTGTTTTTTCTTGGAGGAATTTACCGATGTCGCTTTGCATGTTATCCCAGTCTGGATTGTTATCGCCCGATACCAGTCGTACCGTAATAGGCTCAGTAGAGCTTCCATCGCCTGCATTGCCAGTATTGCCTGTGCCTGCTTCGTTATTGTTGCCCGAGCCGCATGCTGTGAAAGTCAAAGCCGTTGCAAGCAGCAAGCCCATTAGAGCGGTTTTCTTTTTCTTCATCTTCGTATTGCCTCCCTTTTAATCGGTATTAAATTATGAAGCGATAAACTTGTATATAACAGGAAACCTGCTATTACCATATGGAAGCCTTAAGGCCCGTCCACTAGCTCTTGACTGAGCCAAGCGTCATCCCTTTGACAAAATATTTTTGCAGGAAAGGATAGACGACTAAAATCGGTACCGTAACGACCATCGTAATGGCCATCCGGATGGATTCTGGCGATACCGCAGCCAAGTTTTGCTGTACGCTCGCATCACGGTAATTAGAGCCGGACTGCGTCGATTGCAGCACCTTCATCAGCTCATATTGCAGCGTTGTAAACTGCGGGGCCTGCGGATTGTACAAATACGTATCTAACCAAGCATTCCAGTGTTGTACCGCAATGAACAGCGCAATGGTCGCCAACACAGGCTGGCAAAGCGGCAGGATCACCCGCCAGAAAATCGTGAAATCGTTAGCGCCATCGATTTTTGCAGACTCTTGCAGAGCGTAAGGCAGTCCATCAATGTAGGAGCGGACGACGAAAATGTTCCAAACGCTCAAAATAAGCGGAATAATATATACCCAGAAGCTGCTCATCAAATTTAGATTCTTAATCAGCAAATAAATAGGGATCATACCGCCGGAGAAATACATCGTCATCGCGAAAAGCGGTGAAATCAGCTTGCGCGCCTGAAATTCGCGGCGGCTAAGCACAAACGCCATCATCGAAGCCGACAGCACCCCGATAATCGTACCGATAATGGTACGCAGCACCGAGTTTTGGAAACCGGTCAGCAAGGTTTTATACTGAAAAATCGTAATATAGTTTTCCAAGGTGAATTTTCTAGGCAGCACCGTAATGCCGCCTTTCACCGTATCCATGGATTCATTGAATGAAATAGCGAGTACGTTCAAAAACGGGTAAATCGTAATTAATCCAGCAAGCCCCATCACAATATATATGATGACGTCTGTAATGATTTCTGACTTTGGTCTAATCGTTCCCTGCATGCTTTTCTCCTCCTAAATAACCGATTCTTTCGTAATGCGTTTGTAGATGGCGTTAGCGCTAAACACGAGTATAATGCTGACGACGGAGTTGAATATGCCGATCGCCGTACCGTAAGAGAAGCGGGTCATTTGAATGCCATACTTCAGCGCATATAAATCGAGTACCTCGGAATAATCGACAACGAGCGGGTTGCCGAGGAGGAATTGCTTTTCAAAGCCAATGCTGATCAAATGTCCGATGGACAAAATAAACAATACCATAAAGGTGGTGCGAATGCCGGGCAATGTAATATTCCACATTTTACGGAATCTTCCTGCTCCGTCAACGGTTGCCGCTTCATATTGCTCGGGATCAATGCCCGCCATAGCCGCCAGGAATATGATCGAGTTCCAGCCCGTTTCCTTCCACATATCGGACATCGTTACAATGCCCCAGAACCAGCTGCCTTTCGTCATAAATTGAATCGGCTCGTCTATCAGATTTAGCCACATAAGCAGGTCGTTGACACCGCCGCTATCCGTGGACAACATTTTGCTAACAAGGCCAGCGACGACAACCCAGGATACAAAGTGGGGCAAATACGAAATCGTCTGGATGGAGCGTTTGAAAAATTGGCCTCTGATCTCATTGAGAAACAGGGCAAAAATAACGGGAACGGTAAACGAGACGATCAGTCCCATAATACTCATGCCCAGCGTATTGCGCAGGACGAGATAAAAGCGTTCATCTCCAAACAACTGAATGAAGTTGTCGAAGCCGACCCATTTTTGTTCAAAAAATCCTTTGGCCGGTTTATAATTCTGGAATGCCATCACCCAGCCCCAAAGCGGTACATAGCTGAATACGAAAACCCAGATGACAAACGGGACGGACATAAAATACAAGTATTTCTGCTGCTTCATCCGGTCCCAGAAACGATTGGCTTTGCTTTTGTTCACATTAAGCGGGTGTTCTGCGGTTGGTAACGATTTCATCTCTGCTCCTCCTAAAAACTTCACTTTCACTCAACATATCCGTGAATTTCTCTCTTTATTATGTTCCCATCATAACCGATAGCATTTTCAGCTAGGCACCCGACAAATTCCACCTAAAATCATATAAAAATACGTACAGGCTGCTATTTATGTGATTTTGATATGATTTTTCTGCAAAAAATGAGGGATTCCGGCCGGATCATTAGCTAAAAATGACGGATTTCGCAAAAAAATGCCCTCCGCTTGAAAACAAGCCGAGGGCATTTTTGGAAAATAAAATATGTAATTGGAAGTTTATTTACCCGCTTCGTTATGATTCTACGATAGCAATCGCACGCGCCGGCGCTCCATCGGCATTCCGAAATTTGAGCGGCAAAGCGCAAAAGGTAAATACTCCGCCGCCTATTTGATCCAAATGAATTAAATTTTCGACGATAACCATTTCGGATTGCGAAAAGATTTTTTTGTGAATGGTCAAATTCGCATCCGAAATCGGGTCAACGCCAATAACGTCGAGGCCGACCCCTTTTTTACCACTTTTGATTAAATAGTCGGCTACTTCCTCCTTCATATAGGGATACTCGCCAAAATATGAATCCGTCCCCCAATACTTCGACCAGCCTGTGTAAAATAGCAGAAAATCAACCGAGTCGGCAAGCGCGCGTACCCGCTCAATATAGTCCATCGTAATTTGCTCGCCAGCCTGCAGATCGCTGCATGAAATGACGAGCGCCGTCCCCACGAACTGCTGCGCTGGAATATGCTCCAGCGTCTTTCCACCCGCAAATATATGCGCAGGCGCATCCATATGTGTGCCGGTGTGAGAAGCAAGCGTCAGCAGCGTTTCTCTAAAGCCGTCCTTCTCATACGTGCTCAGCGATTCCAGCGTTGGCTGCGGCGTGCCGGGATAAACAGGCGTCTGTTCAAAAATGGTATGCGTCAAATCGATGACTTTCAATCCACGTTCCCCTTTCGATTTAGATTTAACTTTCGCTTTATCTTTCGCTTTAAGACTCCTGCCGCTCGGCATCTGATTTCACCATGCCTTTAAACGACGAAGGCGACATGCCTTTATATTTTTTAAATTTAGCGTGAAAATAATCGACGTTCGCATAGCCGACCAGCTCGGATACTTGATGGACCTTAAGCCCTTGCTGAAGCAGCTCTACCGCATGGCGCAGCCGCACCTGATCGAGATAGGTGTTGAAATGCTCGCCGGTGAAATTTTTAAACATTTTGCCCAAATAGCCGCTATTATAATTAAACAGCTCTGCCAGCGTTTCCAGCTTTAAATTTTCCGCATAATGGCGCTCGATAAAACCGGTAATTTGCTTAATGACCGATACATTGCTCGAATTTCCGAGACGGAACGCGAGCTGCGACAGACGGTCCTCCAGCAGCGCCATCATCTCATCATAGTTCGTCTGTTTGTATAAATCCGTTACAATGCGCAGCTCGTCCTGAATCGCAAGCTGTACATGAACCGCCGTCAGCTTGTTCAATACAATCGTCAGCATTTGCGCAAAGCTGGTTTTAATGCGCTGCTCGGAAAGCCGGCTCGTGCTCGCCAGCTCCCCCGATTCCTGCAGCATCAGCCGCACGCCATCCTGGCTGCCGATGTCGAGCATATAATACAGCTTCTGGGCCAGCTCCTGGAGCCGTAATTGGAGCTGCTCCTCATCCGCCTCTGCACGCAGAGCCTGCTCCTCGCCTCCGACGAGATGAAGCTCGCCGCTTGACAGCCGGAAGCTATGCTTAATCGCCGCAAGTATGGCTTCATAGCTGCTCGGCAGCTGTACAAGCGCAGGCACCGCCTCGCCAACGACAGCGATATAACGCTGCTCCTGCGCCGCCTGCTGCACCCACTGCCGAAGCAGCTCGCCCGTGCCTTCCTGCACGACGTAATCTTTCAGCAGCACAGCCGTATATGCGCCCGAGCTAAACGTCCAGCCTGCCCGGTTGCTCTGTACCGCACTTGTCAATCTACGCCTCGCCGCAATGCTTGCAGCAGACGTATGCTCCTCCGTTCTTGACCACTCAATGAGCAGCAGCTGGAAGCTCTTCGCCGTAACGCCAGTAAGCTGCTCCAGCTCCTTCCATATTTCCGGATAGCTGGCCGCATCGCCCGATACAGCAAGCTGCAGCAGCTCCTCCCGGCGCAGCGTCTCTCTATGGCCAAGACTTGCCGCCTGCTCGGAACGCTTGTCCAAAATCCCCGCGATACGCACAACATTCTCATAGAGCTCGTCATCGTCAACCGGTTTTAATATATAAGCGTCAATGCCGAACTGGATCGCCCGCTGCGCGTAGCTGAAATCAGCATGTCCGCTCAAAACAAGAAAATGGCAGGAGGTGTCAATTTTGCGAATTTCCTCTATCACCTGCAAGCCATCCATTCTCGGCATGCGTATATCCATTAAAATTAAATCGGGCGCCAACTGGCCGTGCTTAATAAGGGCTTCTGGGCCGCTGGCCGCTTCCCCTACCCAGATAAACCCAAGACTTTCCCAATCAATAATTGTACGCAGACCTGCGCGAATCATCGGCTCATCATCAACGATAAGCAGCTTATGCATCTTCTTGCCCTCCTTGCGCTTGCGGGATTTGAAACGTAATGGTCGTTCCGCCATCTTCCCCGCCGCTCATAATCTGCAATCCGGAAGCCTGTCCATAGAGCAGCACCAGTCGCTGATGAACATTGCGCAGTCCAATGCGATATTCCTGCTCATCGTCCATATCCCCCAGCGCCAGCATAATTTCATCCATTCTAGCCTCGTCAATGCCAATGCCGTTATCCGACACTTTCACATGCAGCACCCGATCCCGAAGCAGCGTCGTCACGGTCACGCAGCCGCCTTCATCGATGTTTTCCAAACCATGAATGACCGCATTTTCGATCAACGGCTGAATGATCAGTGGCGGAATGTCCAATGACTGTGCATGCGGGTCCAGCTCCAAATTAAAGGTGAGGCGGTCATTGCCGTAGCGAAACTTCTGAATTTCCAAATAACAGCGGACAATTTCCAGCTCATCCTTAAGTCTTATTTTACCAGCGCCAATTTCCAAATTGCGGCGAATGAGCTTGCCCAGCATATGGACAATCGAGGAAATTTCCGTCTGGCCGTTTACATGCGCTTTCATGCGAATGGACTCCAGCGCATTAAACAAAAAATGGGGATTGATTTGGCTTGCCATCATTTTAAGCTTAATATCCTTCTGCCTCAGCTCCAGCTGATCCTGCTGCCGCTGGGACTCAGAAACCTCGTCCATCAGCCCGCGAATGCTGACCACCATATTGTTGAACTGCCGCGAGAGCAGCCCAATCTCATCATTGCCGTCAACCGTAGCCACCGTCGTCAAATCGCCCATTGCTACTTTGTTGAGGTTTTTATGCAGCAGCAGCATGCGCGTCGCAAGCAGTCCCGAGAAAAAATAAATGAGCAAAAACGCAATTGCCAAACTAATGCCCATAATCGTCAGTCCCAAAATACTAATGCGATTCGCTTCGCTGACGATGCTGTCGATCGAAAAGACGGATACGATGCGCAAACCATTGCGGCTCGATTGTGGGGTGAGCTCCTCCATGACAAGCCGCGAACGCTTGCCTTCATACAAAATTTCAAAGGTACCCGGCCCTTTCCCGGACAATTGATTGGAAAAATCGAGATTGGTTAAATTCAGCCCCACCTGCTTCGGATTGCTGGCCGCCACAATATAGCCGGAATCATCAAAGATCATCGTATCGAAAGGCTCCTGGCTAAGCAGCGCATTCAGCTTCTCTTGATTGATGCCAATGACTAGCACGCCGCTTGTCCGATAGGTAGGAAACGGTATTTTTCGTACAAGGCTGAGATAATTTTTATTTTTCTTCGTCTCATCCTTGATGTACATCCAGTGGATGCCGACTTCCCCCATCGCACTTTTGTACCAGGAAGCCTCTTCAGTGGCTTTGCTTGTTTTGATGAATTCCCAGTTATCAAGAATCGTTTCGTTCGTCGTATAAAAGCGGATATTATTGATTTCTGAATACAGCTGCATATAATCTTTAAACGCCCGAAATTCCCACAATGCGCTTACAGCCTCAAACGTAGATTCATAATTGGTGTTCACCGTGCTTCGCAGCGCATTGTCAAACAGCATTTTATCCGAAATTGTAATGGGCATCCGAATAATGTCATCCGTCTGCTTCTTGATTTTCTCTACATTGTTCAGCGTCTGCTGCGTCGCCTGATTCAGCACATTTTGACGAAAGGCCGCCGTTAAAATAATGCCGACAAGCAGCACCGGAATGCAAACGACGAGCAAAAATGAAATCATCAGCTTATGCTTAATGCGAACATCGTTCATCTTCCTGACGAAGGCAGATTGTTTCTTCACTCGGCAAATGCCCCTTCTTCTATTACTTCTTATATCTCTAGCGTCAATTCGTGGTAAAAATGTAAGAAAGCGTTCTCGAAAGCCCCGCTTCTATTATAAAATGCAGCACCCCAGATGTACACCCTGCTCCTCCCGCCCGGGTAACGAGCCAAATAAGCCTGCCCACCTGCAGCAAACAAAGGGTTTGGCTTGCGCAAGCTTATGCCGCGACTGGCAAGGTGAAACGGCTTCCGCTGTCCTCTGGCGGCGCGGCGCGTTTCAGTCCGAGAAATATAGAGAAAGTATGGCGAAATCATATCCTTTCCTATATTTAAAAAAGACCGCAAGTTCATAAAGAGCCTGCGGCCTAACGATCCTTAATATGCTTTTAGGAAAAAATAAAGCTGCTCAACCGCACGCTGCCGCTCAACGAAAGATATACGTCCGCCTGCGGGGAAATGCCCGCTGCAAGCGATGCCGAAACGGTCTGCCACTGCTGCTCGCCGCCAGCCGGCACCGTCAGAACAGCTGCTTGCTCAGCCTCAGCCGCGCCAAAGCGCACCGTCAGCGTGCCGCCAGCCGGGCCTCCGCTAACCCGCGCCTCGATGGCTGCTGGAGCAGCGCTCCATTGCACATCTGCAAGGCGTATCCAGCCAGCGTTTGATGCGTCCGCCAGCCGCACGCAGGTGCCGCTTTCCTTGCTCTCATCAAGCAGCACGCCGGAATAATCATCATAGTTTTCCGCGCGCGTCAGCTGCATCAGCGCTCTTGGCGGAATGCTCTCGCCTTCGATGGAAAGCTCGGCTGTCAAGCGGATGTCGCTTGACGAGCTGCCGGCCATCAGGCTGTAAACGCCTGACTCCAGACAGAAGCGGTCCCGCGTCACATCCCACATGGAAAGCTCAGCTGCGCTAATCGCGATCTGAACCGTAATGCTTTCCTGCGGCTGCAAGTAAACGCGCTCGAAGCCAACGAGCTGCTTCACCGGACGTTTAACTCGCGAGGCATTCGCATGGGCATACAGCTGCACGACTTCGCCGGCCTCCACACTGCCCGTATTCGTTACTCGAATGCTGGCTGTCCAGCCTTCGCCCGTTTCAGCCGGGGAAATTTGCAGGCTGTCGAAGGAAAATGGCGCATACGTCAGCCCATGGCCGAAAGGATATAGCGGCGTATCCTCAAAATACAAATAGGTACGTTTTCCTTTAATAATGTCATAATCCAAAATATCGGTTAGCTGCTGCTCCATTTGGCTGTACCAAGTCATATTCAGCTTGCCTGCCGGAGCAAAATCGCCGAACAGCACATCAGCGACCGCATTGCCAAGCTCTTGTCCGGCATGCGCCAAATAGACAACGGCTGGAAGATGCTCCTGCGCCCAATTAAGCTCAAACGGGTAGCTGCCGATGACGACGGCAATTACGTTTCGATTAACTGCGTATACTTCCCTCAGCAGCTGCTCTTGCGCTGCTGCAAGCGTAAAGCCCGGACGGTCCGTTTCTTCCTTGCCGTTAATAAGCGGGTTGTTGCCAACGAATACAATCGCTGTTTCTGCTTCGCGGGCTGCCGCTACTGCTGCGGCAATTCCATCAACGGTAACGTCTAACCTAAAGGCACCTTTATGCTCTTTGTCACGATTGTTGCCGCTTCCGCTGTTAGCTGCGCCGCCCGCGTTGTCTCCAGCTGCTTCTGGCGCACGATCTTCCTCGGTAACTTCCTCGGTTACAGTAAGCAGCTGCTTGCCATCCTGCTCCTTCAGCACAACTGGTTTATCATCCCATGTAACAATGTCCGTCGTGCCATCCGCTTTCGCATCCAGACGCAGCACTTCCTTCACATACCAGCCATAGGCCTCATCCGCTGCAGCCGCAATGTGGACATCATCTGCGCTCGTCGCGAATTTGCCCGTCGATTGGCTTTGCAGCGTCAAGCTGTTCCAGCCCCAATCGCATACCTCAAACGTCTCCGCAGCGCTGCCAGCGGCGACCTGCAGTACACCGTTGTCACCAAGCGAGACAGGTGCTCCATCTGCGGCAGATCTCAATACCACCTGATTGCTGCCGCTCGTAAACGTTACCTTTTTGCCAGCCAGCTTCTGCTGGATGGCAGCGAACGGCGTAACCGTATAAGGGAAAGTGCCGGAGTACCAATCGCGATACACAACATCGCCGAGCGGCCCGATGACCGCTACGCTGCCCAGCTTGCTGCTGCTCAGCGGAAGCGTGGCCTTTTCATTTTTGAGCAAAACGATCGACTCGCGAGCAGCCTGAAGCGACAGGTCGCCGTGGGCTGGAGCGCATAAGACGGAATCTGGCACATTCGCATACGGATTATCCGCATCAAATTCGCCAAGACGGAAACGCACGCGGAACGTATTGGTCAGCGCTTGGTCAAGATCTGCTTCCGCAAGCAAGCCTTCGGACAATGCCTCATGGATCGCCCCGCAGCTAATTTCCTTATCGTCGGTAATGCTGTCGATTCCCGCTTTAATCGAATGGGCTACCGCTTCCTTGTACGTATCATAATAATGATGATCCTTCACCAGGCCGATCAAATCGCCAGCATCGCTGACGATAAACCCATTCATGCCCCATTCGCCCTTAACGACCTTGTTCACATCCTCATGCAATATCGTCGGGATGCCGTTTACCGAATTGTACGACGTCATCATCGATTGCGCGCCGCCCTTGACGAACGCAGGCTGAAAAGCACGCTGGTAATATTCCTTCATATTGCGCGGATCAATGCTCGCCGAGCAGCTGCCGCGATCAATTTCATTATTGTTGGCGATAAAATGCTTCAGCGTCGCGACCGCTTTGAAAAAAACCGGGTCGTCGCCTTGAATGCCTTGCACGAGTGCCGTAGTAAGCTCGCCCGTCAGCTTCGGGTCTTCGCCATAAGCCTCCTCCGTCCGTCCCCAACGCGGATCGCGTTCCATATCGACGGTAGGCGCCCACAGCGTGAGGCCATTTACTTCTGGGTCGCGCTGATAATAGACGCGGGCTTCATCACCGATGACAGAACCAATAGCTTTCAGCAGCTCCGGGTTCCAGGTGCAGCCAAGACCGAGGGGCTGTGGGAACGAGGTCGCTTCGCCGAGCCAAGCTAGACCATGCGCTGCTTCCGTTCCATGCTTGTATGGTTTTACGCCGAGCCGCTCAACGGCAGGCTGATATTGAACCATTAGCTCTACTTTTTCCTCCAGCGTCAGCCGCGATACGAGATCGCGCACACGCTCCTCTATGTCCAGCTTGCCGTCTAAAAATGGATACTGCTGTTCTGTCATGGTTTTTCCACTTCTCCCTTATGCTATATCTTCTATATATAGGTGTATGATTTAAGCTTACAGTGCTTCCTTCGGCAAGACGGTATATACAGCGCCAGCCGACGTTTCAAACCGCTCGCCCTGCATTGCGACTAGCGTGCCTTCGCCTTCCATTTGTACGGCCAGCTCCAGATCGCCGCTGCGCAGCGTGCATAGCGAGCCTGCCAATGACTCGATGCGGGCAGACGCCAGACGTCCATTTTTCCATTCCATATCGATCATGAAGCCGCCGCGCGCCCGCAGTCCTCGTACGGAACCGTCCGGCCATGCTTTTGGCAGTGCGGGCAGCAGCGCAAGCTCCTGCGTATGGCTTTGAAGCAGCAGTTCAGCAATACCTGCTGTCCCGCCGAAATTTCCATCAATTTGGAACGGTGGATGATCGTCGAACAAATTCGGATGCGTCGAGCGGGAAAGCAGCGTCTCGATAAAATGATGCGCCTGCTCCGGCTCGCCCAGCCTTGCATATAAGTTAATCAGCCAAGCGCAGCTCCAGCCCGTATGGCCGCCGCCGCTCGCGATTCGCTGTCTCAGCGATTCCCGGCCAGCCTCCAGCAGCTTTGGCTCCTTCTCCGCATTAATCAGAAAACCCGGGTACAGGCTAATTAAATGCGATACATGGCGATGTCCCGGCTCATGATCCTCATATTCCTCAACCCATTCCATCAGCCTGCCATCCGAACCAACCTGAAATGGGGGCAGCTTCACAAGCGCTTCCTGCCACTCGCTGCGCAGCGCTTCATCCTCGCCTAGCAAATCGGCTGCGTGCAGGCAAAGCGTGAATAGCTCTTTAATAAGTGAAATATCCATAGTCGTTGCCAGAGAAACGCTGCTTGTGCCGCCGCTGCCATCTGGCAGCTTGTACATATTTTCCGGCGAAGTTGCCGGAACCGTTACAAGTACGCCATTCTCTGTCTCCTGCAGCCAGTCCAGACAGAACAGAGCAGCTTGCTTCATGACCGGATACGCACGTTCGCGCAAGTAGGCCAGATCTGGATTAAACGCATAATGCTCCCAGAGATGCAGACAAAGCCAAATGCCGCCGAATGGCCAGAAAGCCCAGCTTGGATGCCCGCCCGAAGGAGTCGAGGCCCGCCATAGATCCACATTGTGATGGGCGACCCAGCCGCGCGCATTATAATGAATAGACGCAGTTCGGCTGCCGGTCTGGCTAAGCTCGCCAATCATATCAATCAACGGCTCATGGCATTCGCCCAGCCCGCAAATTTCCGCATGCCAATAGTTCATTTGCGTATTGATATTCGTCGTATAGTTGCTGTTCCATGGCGGCTGTACCCGGTCATTCCATATGCCCTGCAAGTTGGCTGGCTGCGTACCGGGCCTTGAGCTCTGCATTAGCAAATACCGACCATATTGAAAATATAAAGCCTCCAGCTGCGGATCTGCCTCGCCCCGCTTATAGCCTGCAAGCCGCTCATCTGTTGGAAGCAGCGCATTCGGGCTAGTACCGAGATCGATAGCTACCCGGCGGAAAAGCCGCTGATGCTCGGCAATATGCTGGCTGCGCAGCTCCTCATAGCCGAGCGCCGATGCAATCGCTAGTGGCTGCTCATTTTTAAGCGCCAATGCCGCGGAATCATTAAACGGCATCACCTGATAGCCGGCAAAGTTGGAAGCAGCCGCAAGCAGAAGCGTAACCGTGCCGTGTCCGCTTACAGTAAGCGAGCTGCTGGAGCCACCTACGATGTTAGTCGCGCCTGCACCTAGCAATTGCAGCCTTGCCTCGAAGGAAACACCCCGGCCCTGCTCATAAAGCACCGACTTCGGATGATCCTGACGATAGTTGTCGGCAATATGGGATGGGCATGTCCCGCTCAGTACAAGCGCGCCGCCGCTACCTTCCGTCAGCTGCACCGGATGCGGCGACTCCAGCCCTGCCGTTAGAGAAATCTCCCCGCCGTCCAGCGCCTCATAGCGAATGCACATCACTTGATGGACGGCGCTTACGAATATTTCGTGGCGAAACGATCGGCCATCTACTGTATACGCAGACGAAGCAATTCCTGTATCAAGGTCAAGCTCACGGCGAAAAGCAGAAGTTCCGCTATCGCTTCCCAGCTGGCGATGTTCCATATAAAGATCGCCCAGAGGCTGGTAAGCCTCCGTGTTCATACCTAGCATTTTATCCTGCACAAGCGTCTCGGCCTCGCCGTATTGCCCAGCAAAAATGAGCTCTCGCGATTTTTTCAAATACCGCAATGCTTCATAATTGTTGGTGTCGCGTGGAAATCCAGACCATAACGTATCCTCGTTAAGCTGCACTCTCTCCTTGCGCGCATCTCCAAATACCATGCCGCCCAGTCGGCCATTGCCGATCGGCAGCGCTTCCTCCCAACGGCTCGCTGGCTGCTTGTACCATAGCTTCCATGGCTGAATATTTTGCTGTTGCTGTGTTGTCACTGCGATGGTCACTCCTTTAGTTTTTATGGTTCGTCGCTCTTGCAGCGCCGTGGCTCAAATCCGTCGCCAAGCTTATATATTCATCATAAGCCAGACCTCTTCCTTTGCAGTACCCTCAATATTGCGGACAAAGTCATATATAAATTAGTACCTTTCTCGTCAAAAAACGCATAAAAACGACAGCAAACACGCCTGTTTCCCGGCGCTTGCTGCTTGCCGGGCACTGGCGTGCCTGCTTTTCCCCTTCAATTAGCGGCTTATTTGAACACTTGAGACAATGCCGTCACATAATACGGCACCGCTTTGATCTCATGAAACGCTGCCATTTCCACACCTTCAAAGCGCTCCACGAACGCCTGATTTACGAACGTATGCGTCGTACCTTTTCGAATCGGAGTAATCGCGAGCTGAAGCTCATTATCCAGCAGTTCATTTTGGAAGCCCTTCAGCCCAATCGGCCAAGCTTGGCCATAATGGATATGGTCCGTCAGCAGCTCATTATTCAAATAAGCAGCGGCTACATCGCCATCATATTCAATATGAAGAAACAAGTCTGCTACCTGCTCTGGCCAATAAGCATCGATTTGCACGGCCGCATGACGACTTGACGTATTCTTGATGAGAAGCTGAGGTTCATAGGCCGCAACCTTCACCGTATACGTCTGGAGCAAGCCTCCGGCAGCAGGAGAAAGGCTGCCTTGGCTTGATTTGAGCTCGGCTTCAGCTGCCGGATACATGGCAACTTGCCATTCCGCCTTGCCTGGCGAGGTGCAAATGAGCTGCCCGCCCGCTGCATAAAGGTGGCTGTCGCTGATCAGCAGGCGTTCTTCTCCCCACACGCGGAGGCGATAGGTGTTCAGCGCCTCTTCTCTGGAAAGGACGAGTATACGAACGACGTTCCCGTCTTTACGCTTCACTTCAGCGACATGCTGCTTGCCCACTGCAGGACGCACTATATAAACCCCGTCCTGCTGCTCCACAGTGCCGCCACCATCGCTAGTTACGCCCGCGACCGTGTCAACAGCTATAACAAGCTCTGGGCTCAGTCCCTCATGCGCATAAAAGACAAGCAGAGGCTCCTCTAAATCCGCAAGCTTCGTCAATGGCTGAACCGTAGCGGAAACGATGCGAATGCCTGCTGCTTCCAAGTGGAACGGCAGCACCGCGCTAATTCCCTGCTTGAGCCGCAAGCTCCCGGTATGCGGAAATCTCGCCTGTCCTCTGGACGTATCCAGCGTCACCGTTACTTCCTCCCGGTCTGGCATGTCTACATGATCCTGAAAATTGTTCAGGAATAGGAAGCCCGAGCCATCCTTCTGCCGCAGGCAATAGCGCAGCTCCTCCGTATTTTCAGGATGCAGCTCCGCTTGTCCTTCCGGCAGCACCGTTCCCATCGGTGCCAAAATTGCACCGTAAGCTTCCATGAACAAGCTGAGCGTGCGGATGCGGTCGTACGATTCGCCAATGCGTCCAAACTCGCCTAGCGGAGACTGGTAATCATACGTTATTTTCGGCAAGCCGTATTCGTTGAGAAAACCATTTTCACCGCGCGGATTCGAGCCGCCATGATACATGTAATAGCCGAGCAGATTGCTGCCGCTAGCCAGCTTTACAAGCGTCATCGCTTCCACACTGTCCGGGCTCACATGCGGCCTTGCCGTATAGCTGACCTGCATGCCTCCTGCCATCTCGCAATATGCGACGGGATATTGTGCAGAAGGATAATTGACCTTCTCCATCGGTGTTACATGAAGATCGCGGAAAATATATTCGCCGCTTGGCGGCTGATTAGGAATCCAAGGCGTATACGCATAGCCTGCAAGCATCGGGAGCGTATCCGTTTCCGGCACCGCCGCTCCTCCCCATGCCGTTGCCGTAAAGAACAGCGGGCGAATGCCCGCTTCTGCCGCAATCGCTTTGAGCTTGTCCAAATGCGCATTGCCGCCCGTGCCCGAAGACATGAATATTCCGGTTTTGTAGCCCCATGAGTCCAGCGGAGCGCCGCAGTGCATAAATTCATTTTCGAGCTGAATTGCAATAACCGGGCCGCCTTCTTGAAACAGCGAGCCTTTCATCTGCCTTGCAATTTCGCGGTACAGGCGCGCTGCGTAGTTCAAATACAGCTCATCATTCGAGCGAATGACGAGCGGCTTGTCGAACACCCAATCCGGAATGCCGCCATTACGCACCTCGCCGTGGCAGAAAGGGCCGATTCGAAGCACGAGCGGCAGCTCCAGCTTGGCGCATAAATCTATAAAATGGCGGAGATTGCGGTTGCCATTCCAATTAAAGCGCCCTTCCTTCTCCTCGTGGTAATTCCAAAATATATAGGTAGCGATTATGTGCACCCCGCCTGCCTTCATCTTGAGCAGCTCTTCCTCCCAGTACAAATAAGAAAATCTGGAAAAATGAAACTCACCGACGACAGGAATAAAAGGCTCGCCATTGCGCGTCATGTAAAAATTCGTAAAACCGAAGCTTTCTCCTTTCGGATTGCTTCCTTTATTGCCGGACAATGTGCCTGTCGTAATCTCCTTATTGCGCTCATTCAGTTTTACAGCTATTTGGTGCTTACTCATAAAGCCATTACCTCCTTTATCTTCCTCCACTGTACCGCGCCTATGCCCACTTTTCCATTAACAATCATCTGTTCCTAATGGAGCATATTCTGATTTTGCGTTAATGCATCACTTGCGGCTGGAAGCTCCAACCGCTTACAATATAGCCATAAGGAACGAGGAGGCTTGCTTCACCATGCTCAACAAAAAAACACAAGGCTTCGAGACGGAGAAGCTCATTGTTTTGCCCTCCTACCAGCTTGAGGAGATGACCAGCCACCCGATTATTCGCCAAGCCTATGTGACGGATATTGGCTATTTTCACCGGGCCAAGCACCATTACCGGGAGCGGCCCAAAGGCTGCGATGCTTATATTTTCATCTATTGCACGAACGGGGAAGGCTGGATCAAGCTCGGCGGCGAGGAGACGATTCAAGTAACGGAAAAAACCGTCTCCATCATTCCCGCCTTTACCCCTCATAGCTACGGGGCCAATACGGCGAATCCATGGAGCATCTACTGGTTTCACTTTCGGGGCGAGGAGCTGGTGCAACTGCTGGAAAGCCTTGGCCTTGAGGCTGAGCTGCTCCACGTCTCCCTGCCGGAGGCAGAGAAAATCGTCGAGCTATTCAACCAATGCTACGAGCTGCTTTCGGCCAAATCCTATTCGGTCATTCATCAGCTGCATATTTCGCAAACGGTTCGTTATTTGCTCAGCTTCATTTCGCTCATTCCAAAGCGCAAGCAGGACGAGAAGATGCTCGCTTATATTGAACAGGCTATCCAATATATGAAGGAACAGCTGGAAGGCCATTTGACCTTGGACGATTTGGTTACGCGAACGCGCATATCCAAGCAGCATCTTAATCATCTTTTTAAGCAATCTACTGGCTACGCTCCCATTGACTATTATTTGCGGCTGAAAATGCAGCGCGCCGGACAGCTTTTTGACCTTACCGACCAAAGCGTGAAAGCGGTCAGCCTGTCGCTCGGCTTTAAGGACCCGTATTATTTTTCCCGGCTGTTCAAGAAGATTATCGGCGTGTCACCTACGGATTACCGCAAGCAGCTGAAAGGTTAGAACGCTATAGTCCATTGTCCTTAACCGATATATTCATCAACTTTCGCCTGATAGATTAAGAGACTAGCACATCTCTCTGGCATTTTAATAGAATGTATGAACTGAAGCAGAAGGGGGATTGCATTTATGGAGCTTATCCGGGAGCTATTGCGTGCACATACCGCTGCTTTGCTCTCGCAAGCATCCAATCGGGTAACAAAGAGGTTATTGCGGGAACCAGGGCAAAACCGTTAGGCTGAATGGGAGACACCAGCGGGAAAAGCGCCTTGCCCTGCGTTATGCAGGCAAGGCGCTTTTGGTATGGCTATTTGCTAACGCTTCATTCCTTGTAAAATGACGTTTAGATTAAAATTCCGTTCAAATTTCTATTTTATCAAGCTTTTCAAAAACTCCATCAACCCACACTTGGTCATCCCATCGTTTTGGATCATGAAGCTTTCTATCAGCGGGATGTCCTGTTGCAATCGTATCTACACCATCTTTGTTTCCAAAATAATAATCAACGATTTTTAATGCCTTGTTTTCAGCTTGAACTAACATCTGAAGGTTCATTCCAGACCCTTGGTTCGAAAATGGTAAACTTACGTAGTAGAGATTTACGTCCAGTTTCTTGAGCTCTGCTTCCTTGAATTCATTTTCCAAACCGAAATGGACACTGATTGCTCCCTTTAGTTCTTTTCTTTGTTCTAGCTCTAACATTGTATTTGTGTATTTAAGAAGATTTTCATTAGATATGTAATTTCTAAAGGTTACTGTTTCTTGTTCTGCAACAGCACCGGTATACAAATTCACAAAAGCTTTTCCAAATGTGACTACGGTTTCTTGATCGTCATCACCAATTTGATTCCCACTAATTGAAAATGGTTGATTGGCTAGTTCTTTTAATATTTCTGCTGCTGATTTCTCTGGTCGTTCCAACGAAACTTCTTCACCTGATGATATATTCTCTAAGTCAGTTATTTGTTCTAATGCATCTCTCCCCTTTATTACAGGATTTGCTATCAATCCAATCCCAACTGCTAGCAAAATGATGATTGAGAAAGCAAGTAACCAGAATTTTGGCTTTCTATAATTTAATACGTTTTTAATCCTCCCCTTCACATTTCCCTCACCAAAAGCAAGCGGATTTCCATTCAAAATAGGTCTATCCGCAGCAAGTGATAATAAGGAGGACGCGTAAGATTTTTTTATAGCCACATCAAAATCCATCTTTTTCAATACACGTTCATCACAGGAAAATTCCATATCCCTACTCATTAACATGAAGGCTACCCATACAAGAGGATTAAACCAGTGCACGGATAATAGTAAGAAGGCTGCTGGCTTAATGATATGATCCAATCGTTTAATGTGAGTCTGCTCGTGCAGCAGGATGTAGCTGCGCTCCGTGGCATCGAGTCCAACGGGCAAATAAATTTTTGGTCGTATAAAGCCAAGTACAAAAGGTGTTTTCAAATTCCCAGCTTCGTAGATATTCCGCTCTACCCGTTGGGCATCTTTGAGCTGTTTTTTCAAGAGAAATACAGATGCAAGACTATAAATAAGCAAAACCAGCATACATAAAATCCAAATATATGAACCAATTTGTATGTAAATCTGCCATGGATTCACACTATCCTGTGCAGCCATTGCTGGTATTGTCCCGCCTGCAATTGAATCGACCACTTCTATCCCACTATTAATCTGCGGACTTTGCTGAGGCATACTAGCTTGAGGTATTGGATTTCGATCCCCATTCCTTGGCAACAGACTATATACACTCTCAAAGGTGACTGGAACGACAAGCCGGAAAGCTACCACTCCCCATAAAGCATAAGAGATGACCTTCGGAGCTTTTTTAAGCAGCAGCCTGATTAATATGACAACAAGAATGACATAGCTTGCTGTAAGGCTCATGTTTAAAACAGACAGAAATAGCTCGCTCATGATTACCCCTCCTTGTGTTCATCAATCAGCTTTTTCAGCTCCTCTGCTTGGCGGTTATTTAATTTTCTTCCGCCCATAAACGCTGTTAAAAATTTGGGCAAGGACCCTCCATACGTATCTTCAACAAAACGTTGGCTTTGATTTGCGTAATATTCATCCCTTGTAATCAAAGAAGAAACGACTGAATTTTCATTTTGTAATAAACCTTTTTCACACATTTTTTTCAGCACAGTATAGGTTGTGGACTTTTTCCAATTCATTTCCTCTTGACATCGTTTCACAAGATCACCAGAACTTATGGGTTCGTTTTTCCAGATTAAATCGGTAAACTTAATTTCGCTTTCTGTAAGCTTATAGCCTTTCATTTTCCCACTCCTTGGTCTATAAGTTATCGACCTCATATCTGTAGTCTATAACTTATAGACCAAATGTCAATAGTAAGCTGACCTGAACAATAAAAAATACGCCAGACCGCCGCTGGCGAACCAGGCGTCTGACGTAAGTTCGATTGAATTGAATTAAATTAAATTAATGCAGTCCTTCAAGCCCCAATTCCTGCTTGCCCTTCTGCTCTTCCGCTCCCGCTTGTACTTTCCCTCTGCGCAGAAACAAGCCGAGGAAAATGCCGACGATGGCAATAACGAGCATAATGCCGAACGTATAGCCGAATGCTTCTGGCGCAACGGCAAGCGTCGCTTTCTGCACTTCGGCAGGCGTCGTAAGCGGCAGCTGCTGATCCACAATGAGCGTCTTCACTCGTGACGAGAGCACCGTAACTAAAGTAGCAACCGCGAAGGAGCTAACAACCTGCTGCAAAGCACTTGTCAGTGACGTGACTCGGCTGACGAGCTCGCGCGGCGCTTTTTGCAGCAAATGCGAGTTGAGCGGCATCATCATGAGGCCGGAGCCCATGCCCGCCATAATGAGCGGAAGCAGCAAGTCGCTGCCTTCAGTCGTCAAATCGACCTGCGTATATTGAAAAATCGCACCGGATACAAGGCTCAGGCCAATAACAACAAGCCATCGCACCCCGATTTTATCAAACAAATAGCCGCCAATCGGCATCATAAATGCGGAAGCTAGCGCCTGCGGGAACAAGGTCAGCCCCGTATCAAAGGCGCCGTAGCCTCGTGCCTGCTGCAGAAATTGCGGAAGCAGGAAAATCGCGCCGAAAAGCGAAAATTGCAGCAGCCACTGCACAAAAATGCTGAATGAAAAGTCGACCGAGCGGAACACGCGAAGCTCCAGCAGCGGTGTTTTTGAACGCAGCTCTACGATAATAAATGCGATGAGCGCAATGCCGCCGATAACGAGCCCGCCAATCGTTTTATCCGAAGACCAGCTTTCCGCGCCTTGCGTAACCCCGTAGGATAAGGCAGCAAATGCAAGCGGCCCTAAAATCATGCCCGGAATATCAATGCCGGTGACCTGCTTGCGCTCCGTCTTCGGCAGCTTCCAAAGGCCGAATATAATGCTGAAAATGCCGACCGGAATGTTTATCAGGAAAATCCAGTGCCAGGAGTGATATTCCACGAGCCAGCCCGCCAAAATCGGGCCAACCGCAGGCGCGAGCAAAATCGGCACGCCCATCATCCCCATGACTTGCCCTACCTTATTCGGCGGGCTTAAACGAAACACATAAGCCATAGCGACCGGCATAACGAAACCGCCGCCCAAGCCTTGAATAATCCGAAATACGATGAGCCACTCGGCGCTGCTAGGCAATGCGCATAGCAATGATGCCAAGGTGAAGGCTACAACCGAGCCTAAAAATATATTTTTGGCTCCAAAGCGATCCGAAAGCCAGCCTGAAAGCGGAATAACCGCCGCCGTCGCCAGCATATAGCCCGTTACCGTCCACTGAATCGTTGGCAAATCGGTTTTAAAATCAATGACGAGTCTAGACAACGCCACATTCATCGCCGTTGAATCCAAAATAACCATAAATATGCCTGAAATAATGGCGATCATCGGTACGATAATACTTGCCAAGCGGAATTCAGGCTCTGCGCCGCCTTTCGATGCTGCTTGCGACATTTGTTCTCCCCCTGCCTATCTACACAAGATGACTTACGTGCCCATTTCCCAATGGACAGCTGTCCCATCACATATAATAAGGGCATTTTACCTTATTGTCAAATATTTTAGTTGTTAAGTATTTGTAGGTTAAGCATTTCTGTTTCATGACCTTATAAACCTTTTATAAACCCTATTTAAACCTTTGCCAGCCGTTTCCTTGCAGCACAAAAACCGCCATCCCGGCAGCAACTGCACCCGGATGGCGGCTTGTATTTTATACCCAAATGGCTTTATTACTACTCGGTTACAGTTCCGTAAATCAAGACAGGAGCTTCGACTTTATCGCCGATACGGATATTGTCATAAATTTTCGCGAGCACATCGTCCACATTTTCACGATTGGCATGAATGGTTACGAGCGATTCGCCGGCTTTGACGGTGTCGCCCACTTTTTTATTCAGCATTAAGCCTACAGCCAGATCGATTTCCGAGTCCTTCGTTGCGCGTCCTGCACCGAGCAGCATCGCTGCCGTACCGATTTCGTCGGCAACTATCTCTGCTACAACACCGTCGGTTTTCGCTGGCACTTCAATTAAGTAAGCCGCTTGCGGCAGCTTCTCTGGATGGTCAACAACCGTTGGATCTCCGCCCTGATTGGCAATAAACACTTTGAATTTCTCCAGCGCTTTGCCATTGCGAATGACTTCCTTCAGCATTTCCTCCGCCTCTTCCAGCGAGCTTGCTTTGTTCGCCAAATAGACCATTTGACGCCCTAACGCCAGACATAGCTCCTCCAAGTCCTTTGGACCTTTGCCTTGCAGCGTATCAATCGCTTCCTTCACTTCCAAAGCGTTGCCGATTGCAAAGCCCAGCGGCTGGCTCATGTCGGAAATGACCGCCATCGTTTTGCGTCCAACGTTGTTGCCGATGCTTACCATCGCGTGCGCAAGCTCCTTCGCATCGTCTACCGTCTTCATGAAGGCGCCTGCGCCTGTCTTCACGTCAAGCACGATAGCGTCGGAGCCGGCAGCGATTTTTTTGCTCATAATCGAGCTTGCGATAAGCGGAATGGAGTTAACGGTTGCTGTAACATCGCGCAGCGCATACAGCTTCTTGTCAGCTGGCGTCAAGTTGCCGGATTGGCCAACGACAGCGATCTTATCCTTGTTCACGAGACGAACAAATTCTTCCTTCGCAAGCTCCACGTGGAAGCCAGCAATTGCTTCAAGCTTATCTGTCGTCCCGCCGGTGTGGCCGAGGCCGCGTCCCGACATTTTCGCAACTGGAATGTCCAGCGCCGCAACGAGCGGGGCCAGTACAAGCGTCGTCGTGTCGCCTACACCGCCAGTGGAGTGTTTGTCTACCTTCACGCCTTCAATGGCTGACAGATCGATCGTATCGCCGGAATTCACCATCGCCATCGTCAAATCAGCGCGCTCCTGCTCCGTCATATCCTTGAAGAAAATCGCCATTGCCATTGCGCTGGCCTGATAATCAGGAATTTCGCCTTTCGTATACCCTTGAATGAAGAAGTTAATTTCTTCAGCGCTCAGCACTTCACCATCGCGTTTTTTCTCAATCAGGTCTACCATTCTCATGCTGCATTCTCCTCACGGTTTTAAATAAATTTATTAGCTAGGCTACCTTGCCTATTACAGGGAAGTTACCGTTTCCAGCGCTACTTCCATCATGTCATTGAATGTGCTTTGTCTTTCGGCAGAAGTCGTTTCCTCGCCGGTCAACAGGTGGTCGCTTACGGTCAAAATCGTCAGGGCATTGACGCCATATTTTGCAGCCAGCGTATAAAGCGCCGTCGTTTCCATTTCAACGCCAAGCACATTATGCTCCATCAGCTTCTCGACAATGGACTTATCATCCCGATAGAAGCTGTCCGAGCAGAAAATATTGCCGACATGCAGCTTGAGGCCTTTGGCTACGCCGCGCTCGTAAGCCGCCTTCAGCAGCTCAAAGCTGGCAATTGGCGAGAAGTCATAGCCGCCGAATACGTGGCGATTCATGCTGGAATCCGTACAAGCCGCTTGCGCCAAAATAACCTCGCGCACGTTTACGCTTTTTTGCATGGCGCCGCATGTGCCGACACGAACGAGATTTTTCACGCCATATTCGCGAATGAGTTCATTGACGTAAATGCTGATGGACGGTACGCCCATACCTGTTCCTTGCACCGAAATACGCTTGCCTTGGTACGTCCCTGTAAAGCCCAGCATACCGCGCACTTCGTTGTAGCACGTTACATTTTCCAAATACGTATCCGCAATATATTTCGCTCTTAGCGGGTCGCCTGGCAATAAAATCGTTTCAGCGATGTCGCCTTGCTTTGCATTAATATGAACACTCATTATAATATCTCCTCTGCTTCGTTCATTTAGTTAGTTAGTTGATTCGTTCATTGGTTCATTTAACGACGGCATGAAGCTGGTTCCGTGATCAGGCCATGTAACGCCGAAATTATCGGCAATGGATGCTCCGACATCAGCGAAGGTGCTTCTAATCGCGAGCTGCCTGCCGCCTTGCTTGAAACGCGGCGAATAGACGAGTAGCGGCACATATTCGCGGGTGTGATCCGTTCCTTCATAAGTCGGATCATTGCCATGATCAGCCGTAATGATGAGCAAATCCTGCTCCGTCAGCTTGGCGAATACTTCTGGCAGTCTGGCATCATATTGCTCCAAAGCCTGTCCGTAACCTTGCGGATCGCGGCGGTGGCCGTACAGCGCATCAAAATCGACAAGGTTTAGGAAGCTGAGGCCTTTGAATGGCTCATCCAGCACCTCAACAAGCTTATCCATGCCATCTTCGTTCGAGACGGTGCGAATGGCCTTCGTGACCCCTTCTCCATCAAATATATCGGCAATTTTGCCAAGCGATATGACAGCTAGACCCGCATCCCTCAGCGTAATCATCACCGTTGGCTGAAAAGGCTTAAGCGCATAATCATGGCGATTAGCGGTACGCTTGAAATGTCCGATCTCCCCTACAAACGGCCGGGCAATAATCCGCCCCAGCATATACGGGTCCTCCAACGTAATTTCCCGGCAGTATTCGCAAATGTCGTACAGCTCTTTAAGCGGCACAATTTCTTCGTGCGCAGCAATTTGCAGCACCGAATCCGCCGAGGTGTAAATAATGAGCGCTCCTGTCTTCACATGCTCTTCGCCCAGCTCTTCAATAATTTCCGTTCCACTAGCCGCTTTATTGCCGATGACCTTGCGGCCTGTCTTCTTCTCAATGCGGGCAATCAGCTCATCTGGAAAGCCATTTGCAAAGACGCGGAATGGCGTCTCGATATGAAGGCCCATCATCTCCCAGTGCCCTGTCATCGTATCCTTGCCGCTGGACGCCTCCTGCATTTTCGTATAAAAAGCAAGCGGATGATCCGCAGCCGGAACTCCGGCAATCGGTTCAATATTCGACAGTCCAAGCGCAGCCATATTCGGCATATACAGTCCGCCCATCTCGCGGGCAATATGCGAGAGCGTATGGACGCCAAAGTCTCCGAACGCGGCAGCATCCGGCGCTTCGCCGATGCCTACCGAGTCCATTACAATTAGATGTATCCGTTCAAATGCTGCCATGCCTGGCACCGCCTCTCCTCAAGCGTAAACGGCTTTCGCCGTCCTCTGGCGGCAAAGCTACCGTTTCGCGTTGAAATATAGAGAAAGGATAGAAAAATCATATCCTTTCCTATATTTTAAATGAAAATCCCTGCAATCGTCGCCGACAGCACGCTGACCAGCGTTGCACCATACAGCAGCTTCATGCCAAAGCGTGCAACGGCATTGCCCTGCTTCTCGTGCAAGCCTTTGACCGCGCCTGCAATGATACCAATGGAGGAGAAATTAGCAAACGAGACGAGAAACACCGACACGACGCCGACTGCTTTGGCCGAAAGATTAGGATATTTGCTAATTTCCAGCATCGCTACAAATTCATTCGAAACCATTTTCGTGGCCATAATGCTTCCCGCATCAACGGCATCTTTCCACGGCACCCCCATAATAAAAGCGAAAGGAGCGAAAATAAATCCAAGTATTTGCTGAAAGGAAATGCCGAGAATGCCAAGAAACAATCCATTAATCATGCCGATGAGAGCAATAAAACCGATCAGCATCGCCGCGACAATAATCGCAACCTTGAAGCCGTCCATAATATATTCGCCCAGCATTTCGAAAAAGGTCTGCTTCTCCCCTTCCTCCTGTACTTGCAGCACGTCCTCGCCTTCCTCCACCGTATACGGGTTAAGAATGGAAGCGATAATAAAGCCGCCGAACAGGTTGAGGACGAGCGCGGTCACCACATATTTCGGGTCTAAAATTTGCATATACGAGCCGACAATCGACATCGATACGGTGGACATCGCAGAAGCGCACAGCGTATACAGGCGATGCTTCGGCAGCAGGCCAATTTGTTTTTTGACCGAAATGAATACTTCCGATTGGCCCAAAATGGCTGATGCGACCGCATTATACGACTCCAGCTTGCCCATGCCATTGACTTTGCTTAACACATATCCGATGCCCTTTACGATAAAAGGAAGGATTTTCAAATATTGCAAAATACCAATTAGCGCGGAAATGAAGACGATTGGCAGCAGAACCGACAGGAAAAAGGAAAATTGTCCTTCATTTAAAATGCCGCCAAATACAAAGTTGATTCCTTCCTGCGCGTAGGAAAGCAGCTGCTCGAACACGCCGGAAAAACCTTTAATCAAGGTCGCGCCCGCAAACGTATTTAATAGGACAAAGGCAAGAACCACCTGCAAAACGATCATGATGGCAATCGGCTTGAAACGAATATTTTTCTTATTGTTGCTGACGATATAGGACAATCCTAGCACAACAAGCAGGCCTAATAAAGCTACGATGTATTTCATAGTTGCCGCCTCCTATTTTTTCATCATTATGGTAGTTGATTGGCTGAATAGAGCGCTTACAAAGTTATTCTGATGCCACCGCTCTTTCGTTTATCGAGAAAAGCGGGCCGCTCCTTCGGAAAGGAGCAGCACCGTGTTCTATGGTTACTTCATTAATAAGCGGCGCTGGATTGCTCGCCCTGCATAATTTTTACGCCGGAGCTTGCTCCAATGCGCGTTGCGCCTGCTTCGATCATTTTTTTCATATCCACAAGACCGCGAACGCCGCCCGATGCTTTAACGCCAAGCTTGTCTCCGACTGTTTTGCGCATAAGCGCTACATCTTCAGCTGTTGCTCCGCCAGTAGAGAAGCCCGTCGAGGTTTTTACAAAATCGGCTCCGGCTTTCAACGAACGCTCGCAAGCACGAACCTTTTCTTCATCGGTGAGCAGGCTTGTCTCAATAATGACCTTCACAATCGCTTTGCCTGCCGCCGCATCAACAACCGCTTTAATATCCTGCTCCACGTAGTCATCGTTGCCGTCTTTCAAAGCGCCAATGTTGATAACCATATCAATTTCGTCTGCACCATTTGCAATCGCATTGCCCGTTTCAAAAGCTTTAACGGCGCTCGTCGATGCTCCTAATGGAAAGCCGATAACGGTGCAAACTTTGGACTTGCTTCCTGCCAGCTGCTCAGCGGCAAAAGCGACCCAAGTCGGATTTACACAGACCGAAGCAAATTCATATTGTTTCGCTTCCTCCGTCAGCTTAGCGATCTCTGCTTTCGTCGCGTCAGCACGCAGCAGCGTATGATCAATCATTCCAGACAAATTTAACATGACCTGTTCCCCTTCCCCATATACGAGTTCCTCAAATACACACTCAGTTTAACATGTATTTGGTCATATGTAAACAAACACTTGGACTTATGTTCACTAAATGAAGCGTTTCAATGCTGATATTACGTTTTTTCGTCAATTCCTTTAATAAATCACCCATTTTCGCTGTCTATCACTCATCAAATTATGAACATATGTAAAATTAATTTTTTAACAAAAAGAAAAACGCCTCCGCAACTTCGCTCCTGCTGAAGGAATCGAAGATTACGAAAGCGTCCTAAATGGCTTCTTACTGGTCAGTATGGGTAGAATGGGCGGCATAATGCCCAAACCTATTTGCCATACATATGCTAATCACTAAATTTGGAAGCATGGAAAGCTTTAATGTGCTGCCGAACTTCCTCAGCCGTGTCGAGATCAAGCACATCGCTTAGCAGTTGGGCGCTATCCTGCACATTTAGTCTAGACAGCGTAAACTTTTGCTTCATCAGAGAAGCGGCATCCATACTCCATTCATCCAGCTCCATCCCGAGCAGCAGCGGTGCTGCGAGTGGATCGCCCGCCATTTTACCGCACATGCCAACCCATTTGCCTTCCTTGTGCGCCGCTTGTATCAAGCTGCGAATCGAGCGGATAACCGCCGGATGGAAATAATCATATAAGTGCGCGACCTTCTCGTTCATGCGGTCAACGGCAAGCGTATATTGCACCAAATCGTTTGTGCCAATGCTGAAAAAGTCAACCTCTTTGGCGAAACGGTCCGCCAGCTGAATGACAGACGGAACCTCGGCCATAATGCCGATTTCCAGTTTTTCATCAAAGGCGATGGCCTGCTCCTTCAGCTCGTCCATGATTTCAAGCGTCAACTGCTTGGCAGCGCGGAACTCCTGCATGGAGGATATCATCGGGAACATGATTTTAACGGTGCCGAAGGCGCTGGCACGAACGATCGCCCTCAGTTGGGTGCGGAAGAGCTCCCGCTCATTCAGACAAAGGCGGATAGCGCGATTGCCGAGAAATGGATTGTCCTCATGCGGCAAATCCCAATAGGACAGCTCCTTGTCTCCGCCAATATCCAGCGTGCGGATGACGATAGGCTTGCCTCTCCAAGCTTCAGCAAGCTGTTTATATACAGCAAATTGCTTTTCTTCGTCCGGGAAGCGGTCAGCGTTCATGAACAGAAATTCCGTTCGGAACAAGCCGGCCCCATGGGACTCTTCCACAAGACCATCTCGCATTTCCTCCGGCATGCCGACGTTAACAGCGAGCTCGATCAGCTTGCCATCTTCCGTCTGTGCTGGCAGCAGCCTGTATTTCTCAAGCTTCCCTGCTGCGGATTGCTCCTCCTGCTGCCGCGCTTCATAGTTCGAGCGGGTAGCCTGATCGGCATTCAGCACGATAACGCCCTCCGTACCGTCCAGAATCAGCTCATCACCATGGCTCAGCTGCTCGAAAGCAGCACCCGTGCCCACAACCGCAGGAATGCCGAGCGAACGGGACAAAATCGCTGTATGCGTCGTTTCTCCGCCAACCCGTGTCACAAAGCCAAGCACAATGCTGCGATCAAGCTGCACGGTAACGGAAGGCGTTAAATCTTCCGCTACTAAAATAACAGGCTCTGTAATACTCGCCAGATCCGGATAAAAAACCTGCTGCAAATGGCTCATGAGCCGATCCGCAACGTCCTTCACATCATGAATGCGTTCCTTTACGTATGCATTGTTCATCTTCTCAAACAATGCGGAAAGCTGGGCCAGCACGGTTTGTACCGCTTGTTCAGCGGACGCCTGCTTGCGCTTAATTTGACCGCGAATATCGCCGTAAAAGGCGGGATCATCCAGAAAGCTCAGCTGCCCCTCGATAATTGCCGTTTTGTCCTTCCCCAGCTTCGCCTCGGTTTTGGCAATGATCGTATTCAGCTCTGCTGCCGACTGGCGCTTCGCCTGCTCCAGACGTTCAAGCTCCGCCTCCACCTGCTCCGGCTCAATCCGCTGAGGATAAGCCGCCTCTACAGCAGGTGCGCCATAGATGAATGCTTTCCCGAAGCGGATACCTTCCGAAACGCCGATGCCTTTGATGCGCTGCTCGCTCATTGCTCTCCGAAACCTTGCTCGAATAATTCAGCAAGCTTGGCGACAGCCTGCTCCTCATCTTCACCGTCTGCCGACAGCTTGACTTCAGCACCTTTTTCCAAACCAAGCGCAATGATGCCAAGCACGCTTTTCGCATTTGCCTCCCCGCCGCCAACCACCTCTACGTAAATATCCGCTGTGAATTGTCCTGCAGCATTAGCCAGCACTTGGGCCGGACGCAAATGCAGCCCTTCTTCATTTATGATTGTCAATACACGTGTTTGCATCGCTCTGTTTCCTCCTTTAATCTCGCTGTGCTTACAGGGCGCTTTCCAATGTTTTCAAAATATCTGCTGCACTTTGGCCAACCAGCAGCTCTTGGCGAAAGCTCTCGTGTATGAGCTTGCGCGATACCGAAGCCAAAATCCGCAAATGCTCCTTGCCTGCCTCCGATTCCGGAATAGCCAGCAAAATAATCGATGTGACCGGCTTGCCATCAAGGGAGCCCCAATCAATTGGCTGTGCGAGACGGGCAAAGGCTAAGCCCGGCTTGATGACCCCCGCGGATTTGCCATGCGGAATCGCAACGCCAAAGCCGATGCCTGTTGACGCATGCTGCTCACGCGCTTCAACCGAAGCTAGAAAAGCAGCCTCATCGTTCAAATAACCAGCCGATTGCAGTCGCTCAGCAAGCTCTTTAATAACGGCTTGACGGTCACCAGCGGATGAATCGAGAATGATTGTTTCAATATTTAATAAGGTTTGGGATGACATGGTCATTACCTCCATGGAGTGGGATTTAAGCTGCTGCCAGCTTATTTTTTTTGAGCAAGGATACCGTTACGGCTGTAACAACAGAACCGATGACAATAGCTGCGGCATAAGCGCCGAGATGCGTTACTGCATTGGGAATAGCGAGTACGAATGCCCCGCCATGCGGCGCTTGAAGCGTCGCGCCAAACACCATCGACAGCGCGCCCGCTACTGCGGAACCAAGCACCGTACCTGGGATGACACGAAGCGGATCAGCGGCCGCGAAAGGAATAGCGCCTTCGGTAATAAAGGCCAGCCCCATGACTCCTGCAACTTTTCCCGCGTCGCGCTCTTCTTTGGAAAATTTGTTTTTGCGTATGACGGTGGCAAGCCACAAGCCAAGCGGCGGAGTCATTCCCGCTGCCATCACGGCTGCCATTGGGCCATACACATGGCTTGCAAGCAAGCCGACAGCAAATGTATACGCTGCCTTATTAAGCGGACCGCCCATATCGAACGCCATCATGGCTCCAAGCAGCAAGCCGAGCAAAATCGCATTCGTTGAATTTAGACCTGTCAGCCATGTCGTCAAAATATCCATCAATGTCTTCACTGGCGTTCCTACGACATAAATCATGATCAGCCCGACTATGAGCGTAGATAGCACGGGGATAATGAGGATTGGCTTAATGCCTTCCAGCGATTTCGGGAGCTTGATTGCATGCCGCAGCCATTTTGCCACATAGCCGGCAAGAAAGCCCGAAATAATACCGCCCAGGAAGCCGGCTCCCAGCTGGCTGGCCAGCATTCCGCCTACAAGTCCAGGTGCAAGACCGATCCGGTCTGCGATCGAGAAGGAAATAAAGCCGGACAAAATCGGAATCATTAAGGCGAATGCCGCCCCGCTGCCAATGTTCATCAGCGCTGCTGGGAGCGTACCTTCCTCTTGAAACGCTTTTATACCGAAAATAAACGAAATCGCAATAATGATTCCGCCAGCGACAACGAGCGGCAGCATATTCGACACACCTGTCATCAAGTGCTTATAGGCTCCTGTTCGCACAGAGCTGCCCTCTTTCTTCGTCTGCTCCTGTGCAGGCGCGGCCGCCCCAGCTTGAGCCCCTTCTTTCGCCAGCGCCTGCTCAATCAAGCCTGCTGGATTGCGGATGCCTTCGGCCACGCCAACTTTAATAATCGGCTTGCCTGCAAATCGAGCTTCCAGTACATCGGTATCCGCTGCCAAAATAATCGCGTGTGCTTCGGCGATTTCCTCCGGCGTAAGCTCATCCTCTACGCCAAGCGCGCCGCGCTTTTCAACCTTCAGCGGAACACCTTTCTCCTCTGCCATTTTTAGCAATGATTCCGCGGCCATATACGTATGGGCAATGCCGGTCGGACAAGAAGTTACAGCCAGCAATTTCTTCATGTCAATTCCTCCCTTATGATGTCGCCAGTCGCTTCAATATAATCACAATGCCTGAATATTTATATCGCCCGCCCGGCTGCGAATTTCTTCAAACTCGCATACTTGGGTGCCTGCTTTGGAAGCCGTTATCGTTCCAGCGGCCGTACTCCACCTTGCCACATTTTCGAGGCTGCTATTTTGCAATAGCGCCTGCGCAAGCACGGCTACCATTGAATCTCCTGCGCCAACAGTGCTCAGCGCCTCAATAGGAAACGGCTTTGCCAAGTAGGCTTCGTTGCCGCTCATGACGATGGCCCCATCTGCGCCCATCGATATCATAACGAGCGTTATCCCCTGAGCAAGCAGCTGTCTTCCCGCCTGTACGATTTCCTCTTCCGAGTCCAGCTTGCGCTGAGCGAGCTGCTCCAGCTCATAATGATTGGGCTTGACCGCGTAAGGAATCGCTTTGATGCCAGAAACCATCGCCTCGCCATCCGCATCCAGAATCGTACGTACGCCTAGCTTGCGCGCTTTCAAAATATAATCATGATACAGCTGTGGCGGCGCCCCCTTCGGCAGACTGCCTCCAAGGACGAGAACCGACGCTTTCGGCAGCAGCTCATCCAGCAGCTGATCCAGCTCGGAAAGCTGGCTTTCGCTGACCGCAAAGCCCGGCTCATTCACCTCGGTCGTCGTTCGCTGCTTCTGATCTACAAGCTTCATATTCGTCCGCGTCTCGCCCGGTACTTCAACAAATGCCGTATGAATGCCTGAACGATCCAGCTCATCTTTAATTCGCTTGCCAATGTCGCCAGCGATGAATCCAGCGGCGGTAACGCTGGCTCCAAAGGTGTGTACGATTCGCGCCACATTAATGCCTTTCCCGCCGAGATCAAGGCGAATGTCCTCCGCCCGGTTGAGCCCGCCCAGCTTCAGCTCCTGAAGCATAATCGTCTTGTCCATGGAAGGATTCAAAGTAAGTGTAATGACTTGCTGCTTGGACATGCTGTTACGCCTCCTTTCCTGCCGAGGTTCGATATACCTCGACGCCTCGCTCTTCCAGCTTCCGGGCAAATTCCTCCGGCATATCCGAATCGGTAATGCACACGTCAATATCGCTCCAATCAGCGAAGCGCGCGAAGCTGATCTGATTCACCTTGCTGCTGTCGCTGAGTAAAATAATGCGGTCAGCGCGCTTGATCATTTTGCGCTTGATATCTCCTTCGACCACGTTCGGCGTGCTGAGCCCTTCCTCCAAATCCATGCCGTTCGTTGCCATAAACGCCTTGTCAACCTTAATGAAATCCAGGCTGCGCTCGGTAATCGGCCCGACCAGTGACAATACGCCAGGCCGGTAAGCCCCGCCAAGTACGATCACATCGATGCCTGGCGGAAGCTCCAAATCCTGCGGAAGCATGAGCGAATTGGTCACAACCGTCAGCTTCGTAAACGCTGTCAATTGCTGCATTAAATAAAAAGTTGTTGTGCCGGAGTCCAGCAAAATGGTATCTCCGTTGCTAATCCATTGAACCGCTTTAGCTGCAATCGCTTTCTTTTGCTGCGTTGATGTAATCTCTCGCTCCGAAAAGCTCGGTTCAAAGTTAACACTGCGAATGGAGATCGCTCCGCCATGCGTGCGCTTAAGCAGCCCAGCTTCCTCCATCTCCCGCAAATCCCGGCGAATCGTCGACTCCGATACTTGAAACTTTTCACATAGTGCCTGCAGGTCAACACGCTTCTGATCCTCTACTAAAGCTAAAATTAAATTTTTGCGTTCTTCACCAAAAATGTTCCTCACCGCCTAGTTGATCGTTTATGAAATCATTCAACCATTCAAATGAATGATTGTGATCGTTTTATTTATAAACCGATTATATTCAGTCATTTACGTGATGTCAATTGGTTTATTTAACTATTATTTTCACAAACGGTCATACTCAGTCATTCCATGAACATATTCAAGGCAAATGGTCTGCGCATGCCCATGACCATTCACACATTGCTATTTAGAAGGTTAAGCCTATAAAATAGGATAAGACAAGCGTAAACGGCTTTGCCGTCCTCTGGCGGCAAAGCTTCGTTTCGCGATGAAATATAGAGAAAGGATAACGAAATGATATACTTTCCTATATTTCAAGGTGAAGCGGCTATCGCCGTCCTCTGGCGGCACAGCGCGTTTCATTCCGAGAAATATAGAGAATGGATGGATAATCATATCCTTTCCTATATTTCAAAAAAATCAATTATTGTGAGGTGTTTCCTTATGCAGCCAACACTAGAAACAGAACGATTGATTTTGAGAGCGTTTAACTTAGACGACGCAAGCAGAGTCCAGAAACTGGCCGGCAATATTGAAGTAGCAAGTACAACACTGTCTATTCCTTACCCCTATCCTGATGGGGCAGCCGAGGATTGGATTAGCAACAATACAATTAGAGCAAGCAATGGAGAGGGCTTCCCTTTCGCAGTGACCCGCAAAAAAGACGATGCCTTAATCGGCTGCATGAGCTTGAATCTGAGCAAGCCCGATCAGCGAGGCGAGCTATCTTACTGGTCAGGCAAGCCTTATTGGGGGCATGGCTACGCCACAGAAGCGGCAAAGCGTGTCATCCAATTCGGCTTTGAGCAGTTGGAGTTGAATAAAATTATGGCAGCAGCTATGGCCAAAAACCCTTCTTCCTCCAATGTCATGAAAAAAGTTGGCATGAAATATGAAGGCGAATTCAAGCAGCATATTTTCAAATGGGGCGAATTTGAGGACTTGGTCTTTTACGGCTTGACGAGGGCGGATTACGAGGAGCTTAATCGTTGATTTTTGAATAAAAGCAAGTCTGCGATGAAAGCATATCTGAAAAAATAAAAAATCTTTCATGCAACGAAGGAAGAGGAGGGCAGTTGCCCTCCTCTTCTTCTGCTTACGAGCTTATGATTTATGACGACTTTTTAAAATTTCAACCTCTTCTTCCACCTTCGCAATCATGTTCCGATGCGCGTCAAGCCGATCAACGATTACAGATGAAACCACCTCGGTAATGCGAGCTGTCTGTTCAAAGGTCGCTTCAAGCTTTAATTCCATACGTTCCAGCTGCTCATTCACTTTTCTAAAGCCTTCGCGCTGACTATCAGCAAGCGCTTGATGACTTTCAGCAAGCGCCTGATGACTTTCAGCAAGTGCCTGATGACTTTCAGCAAGCGATTGTTGACCACTAACAAGCACCTGGTGACTTTCAGTAAGGGCTTGCTGACCTTCTTCCAACGTTCCTACCCGTTCGTTGATGATCTTAACGACAGAAAGCAATTCCTTCAAAGTTGATTCAATAATGTTGTTTTCCATCAAGTCAAACGACCTTTCGCTTTAATTAAGTTTAGTATGCTGGAAGATTCGGAAGACGTCAAATTGCCACTGCCTCTGCAAATTTGACAAAATAACATTAATGTGTTATCTGATTTAGAAACCATGTAAACCCCACTATAAAAAATAAGAGAAGGGCAGCTGCCCTCCTCATATCTCCACTCTCGTTGTACAGCCATTCAAGCACAAACTGCTCTTTACTTTAACGCTTATACCCGGCTGATAAGGAACTCAAAAGCCAGCTCCTGATCCGCTGGGATCAAATATTCATCATGGACAGGAGCGCCCCAGCTGTCGTCACCGCCGACACCCATTTGTCTGCCTGCTACCGTCACGACTGTATAATGAACGTTTGGAAGCTCATGGTGATGCTGTGCGCTCTCCAGCTCAAATGCAGTATAAGGCGCAATGTTGCATTCTACAGGCTGAGTTGCCGGCGCTGAAATGCGAATGCCTCGTCCGAGATCATTCGTAATGCTTACACGACGGACACCTGTACGATTGCCCGACTCTTGCGGCACAACATAACCGGATACATTATCTGCGGCAACGTTTTGGAATTCGCCAAGACGCGCCCCAAACGCACGGTCAATGTAGTTTTCATCCGGACCCATTGCATACCAGTCCAGATGCTGATAATCAGCAGGCACCTTGAACGAAAGAGCGAAAATCGGCAGCTTCGGCAAGTTCGCCGCTCCCTCATAACGCGATTTCACCTGCACGCTTCCGTCACCCAGCACCGTATAGGCTACTGTTACCAATACATCGGCACTAATGCTAAGGCGATATTGGAACGTTACCGTTGCCGTTCCCTCCTGCTCGGTCAAAACAACGTTAATGCATTTGCGTGTTAAGCTGGCAGCAAACCATATGCCGGAATCAAAGCCAAGTGAAAAACCTTTGTCATTATCCGTCGTTGCCCGCCAGAACAATGGAGCTGGTGGCAGTGCAATCATCTCTTTGCCCGAATAGTTGACCGAGGTCAGCGTGCCCGCCTGCTTGGAGAACATAATGCTGAAATCGCGGCCATGCACACCAATGTTGACATCGCCTTCTACGACGCGCAGTTCTCCTGCCGGAAGCGAAGCTGCTACCTTTTGCTCCACTAAAAATACGAATTGTCCAAACGACAGCTCATGTCCTGCATCCGCCCAAAGCGTGCTTGCTTTCAGCTGCAAGGACGCATGAATAACATATTCGCCTGCTTGCTCTGCCGCTGGAAGAACGACCGGAATATAAGCTTCGCTTTGTGCAGCTACTTGAACTTCGCTTACGCTGCGGAAAATTTCAGCACCCTCTAGATGCAGCTTAATGACCAGCTCATAAGCATCTGTTCCTTCAAACAGATTTTCATTGACGATTTTCACGCCTTCGCGGTCAGGAAGCAGCTTAATGTTCTGATAAAGGAACTTCACTTCCTGCATTTTCGGCGATACTTTGCGATCGGCATAGACGATACCGTTCGTACAGAAATTATAATCGGTCGCACGGTCGTCGAAGTCGCCGCCATAAGCGAGGAATTCCTTGCCGAAGCGGTCTTTTTTCACAATGACCTGATCGATGTAATCCCAAATAAAGCCGCCTTGGTACAACGCATATTTTTGCTCAAGCTCCGTATATTTGTGCATGCCGCCAACCGAGTTGCCCATTGCATGCATGTACTCGCAGCTGATGTACGGCTTTTGCGGATTATCGTTCAAATAAAGCTCGATATCTGCCGGCTTCGCATACATGCGGCTTTCCATGTCGCTCGTGGCGTCATAGTCGCGATTATGGAATACACCTTCATAATGAACGAGGCGGCTAGGGTCAGCGCTGCGGAAATAGTTCGATACGTTCAGCAGCACCTCGCCTGCATAAGCTTCATTGCCGACCGACCAGATTAAGATGGACGGATGGTTTTTGTCCCGCTCGACCATAGAAATCGCCCGATCCATGACGATATCCTGCCATTCCAGCTTATTCGCAGGAACGTTCCACGACGGCTCCACAGCACCCATTTTTTGCCATGAGCCATGCGTTTCCAAATTCATCTCGTCAATGACATACAATCCATACACGTCACACAGCTCATACCATAACGATTGGTTCGGGTAATGGGAGGTGCGAACCGCATTCAAATTGTTTTGCTTCATCGTCTTAATATCCCACAGCATATCGCCTGCCGTAATGGCACGTCCTCTGCGAGGATTAAATTCAT
Source organism: Paenibacillus sp. Leaf72 (assembly GCF_001422685.1). Classification (NCBI taxonomy): domain Bacteria; kingdom Bacillati; phylum Bacillota; class Bacilli; order Caryophanales; family Paenibacillaceae; genus Paenibacillus; species Paenibacillus sp. Leaf72. The sequence continues at coordinate 331,010 of NZ_LMLV01000033.1, forward strand.
GGCGGTTAACGCCTTTGAAAACAATTCGTTTGCCGTTGATATGCATCACTTTGTCGATCATCTCGAATTTGCGGAAGCCTACGCGCTGCGGAACCACTTCAAGAAGTTCGCCTGCCGCATTATAAACTTCTACATACAATTTATATAAATACGGATTTTCCGCATTCCACAGCGACACTGCTCTAGCATCAAGCGACGCCGTCCATACCCCAGCTTCCGTTGCCTCAGCAGCTCCAGCCACAACCGCCTGTCCATCTGCATCCTTTAGGACAAGCTTGATGCTTGCGCTGTCAACTGCACCGCTCAGCTTCAAGTCCACCAATAGCTTGCCTTGCTTATAAGCCGCATCCAGCTCTGTTTTTACAAACAGATCACGAACATGGATTGCTGGAACGGTATACAAATACACATCGCGGAAAATACCAGAAAAACGCCAAAAATCTTGATCCTCGAGCCAGCTTCCCGTGCTGCGCTGATAAACCTCAACGGCCAGCCTGTTTTCACCTTCCAGCAAATAAGGAGTCAAATCAAATTCGGCCGGTGTAAAGCTATCCTCGCTATAGCCAACGAACTTTCCGTTCAGCCAAACATAGAAGGCAGATTCTACGCCTTGGAAGGAAATGTATACGGGCTTGCCAAGCATGTTTTGTGGCACGTTAAAATGCTTCACATAGCTTCCCACCGGATTGTCATTTTCCGAAATAGCCGGCGGGCGAAGCTCATGATGTCCATCCCATGGATACATTGTATTTACATATTGCGGCTTGCCAAAGCCTTGAAGCTGAATATGGCCTGGCACCTCTATTGCGCCCCAGCTGTCGCTATTAAAATTTTGTTCGTAAAAAGCAACCGGACGATCTGCAGGTCTTACGGCATAGTTGAACTTCCAGCTGCCATTCAGGCTGTAGCGCAGCTTCATGCCGCCATCTGCCTCCGCCTCTGCTGCAGTTTCATAATAACGGTGATCGGAATGAGCTGGCACTCGGTTAACAGCAAATACACTTACATCAGTTAGCCAGTCGAGGCTCGGCTTTGTAGTAGTCATAAAATAATTCCTCCATAACGTAGATGATAAGTCAGGCGGCTGCATGCATGGCATGCAGCCGCCTATCCCTTGCTTATTTTACAATCGAAATCATTATTTGACCGAACCGGTCATACCCGCTACAAAATGTCTTTGCATCAGGAAGAACACAAGCGCTGTCGGAATCGTCGAAATCACAATTGCCATCATAATCATGCCGTAATCTGGCGTGTAGCTGGAGCCCAAATTAGAGATCAGCATTGGAATCGTACGCTTGTCTGGCGATTGCAGCACGATAAGCGGCCACAAGTAGTTGTTCCAGCTCGACATAAACGTAATAATTCCCGCTGCCGCATACGTCGTCTTCATCGTCGGCACATAAATGCGGAAGAACAAGGCCAGCTCGTTCAAGCCATCAATACGGCCTGCTTCAAGCAGCTCTTTCGGGAACATTTTAGTGTTTTGACGGAAAAAGAAGATGAGAAACGCTGTCGTCATCGTCGGCAGCACGACGCCCGATAGGGTATCAAGCCCTAAAAACGGAACACTGCTCGATATTCCCGCGAACATTTGATACAGCGGAACCATAATCGCCGCGAACGGAATCATCATCGACAGCAGCAAAATCGTGAAGACGATGTCCTTCGCCTTGCTTTTATAAATTTCAAAGCCGTACCCTGCAAGCGAAGCAATCAGCATCGCCAGCAGCGTCGTCGAGATCGAAATTTTAGCCGAATTCATGAGCGCCGGCACAATGTCAACCGAGCTGAACAAGTTATTAATATTTTCAATAAGCTTGCTGCCTGGAAGCAGTCTGCCCTGCGTTACATCTGAGGAGCTGTTCGTCGCGCTGACGATCATCCACAGAAACGGGAAAATGGAAATGAACGCTGCGACGCTGAGAAAAATATAAACCGATACCCGTTTTAGCTTATCCATTTTTATCACCTGCCGCTTTAAACTGAACAAATGCCAAAATAATAATCATAATTACGATAGAATAAGACACCGTTGCTGCATATCCGAAGTCTGCGGAATATTTGAAGGACAGATTGTAAATGTACTGGGAGATGGACATAGACGCGTTGCCCGGACCACCCTTCGTAATGTTCACAACCTCGTCGAACAGCTGCAGTGTACCGATAGTCGATGTAATGGATGTAAATAAAATAATAGGCTTCAGCAAAGGCATCGTAATGCCGAAAAACTGTCTCGTCGAAGAAGCTCCGTCGATTTTGGCAGCCTCATAAATCGAATGGTCAATATTTTGCAGAGCTGATAAGTAGAAAATCATATTGTAGCCTGTCCAGCGCCATGTAATGGCAATAATAACCGTAATTTTAGCCCAAAATGGATCTGTTATCCATTGAATAGGCGTGCCAATCAGATGCAGCTTGAGCAGCAATTGGTTCACAAGGCCGTCGCCTGCGAATAAGTATTTGAATATAACCGAGTAGGCAACAAGTGAAGTAACCGCCGGCAGGAATATCGCTGTGCGGAAAAAGCCCTTCAGCTTCAGCTTGCTGTCATTGAGCAGTACGGAAATAAACATGGCCAGCACAATCATAACCGGTACTTGAATGATCAGATAAATAAATGTATTCTTTAACGCCACACGGAACGTCTGATCACTGAATAGACGAATGTAGTTGTCAAAACCAACGTAGTGGAGGTTCATCCCTTTGCCGGATTTGAACGAGAGAAGAAGCGCTTGAATCATTGGGTAAAAATAAAAGGATGCGATTAGCACGACGGCAACGATGACGAACAGCCATCCCGTCAAGTTAGCTCGATTACGAATTTTTATGCCAGGCTGCGCTGATTTCACGAAAGCCTAACCCCTTTCTTCACGGAAATAAAATCTCGGGGCAATCGCCGCCCCCGCCCATCCAAGCACGAGCTTTTCTGGCGAGGGCTTGTGATCACCCAAGATTTTATTCATCTGCCGTATGGTCGAATTTATTTAACTTGTGTTTCTGCTTGAGCTTGAGCATCAGCCAATACTTGATCGATTGCTTTGCCGCCCATGAAGTTTTGCATTTCTACAACAAGAATGTCCTCGATTGCATACGTATGCATACCGTAGTTAACTCTTGGAATTTCAGCTGTCCATTTTGCAAAATCAGCTACAACTTTTTGTCCGCCGAAGAAATCGTCAGCTGCTTTGTAAGCTTCGCCGTCAGCTGCTGCTTTCAGTGTGCCGATTGCGCCGATATCTGTAGCAAGCTTCTGGTACAGATCCACATCGGAACCGAATGTTTCTTTCAAAAATTCAGCTGCCGCTTCCTTGCCATCAACGTTCATTACATACCACGAGCTGCCGCCAAGGTTCGAAGCGCGAACGGAATCAGCGTTGTTCGCCAGTTTAGGGAACGGTACAACCGCCCATTTGCCGGACTGCGATGCTTCTGCTTTAACCGAAGCGGTAATCCAGTTGCCCGTTGGAACGCTTGCTACTTCGCCGCTGTTAAACGCGCCTACAAACTGGCTCCAGTCGGAAGTCACTTTTACAATGTCCGCTTCCATCAGTTTCTTGTACGTTTCAAACGCTTCTTTCAAAGCCGGGTTGCCTGCCAGATCCGGCGTTACGCCGTCATCTTTCAAATACCACGAGCCAGCGGATTGAATCATCATACGAATCAGGCCAAGATCGTTAGGATCCTGTGTCAGCAGTTGTTTGCCTGTTTTAGCTTTTACTGCTTTGCCGATTTCGATCAATTGGTTCCAGTCCAGCTCTTGCAGATCAGCTACTTTGTAGCCAGCTTGCTCCAAGTAGTCTGTTCTTACATAAAGACCAGTTACACCGGAGTCGAATGGTACGCCGTATTGTTTGCCATCAAGGCTTGTCGGCCCGATTTTGTAATCGGCAAAGTCTGCCGGTTTGATGTAATCCGTTAGGTCAAAGAAAGCATCCGGGTAAGCTTGCAAGAAGCTTTGCGCACGGTAATCTTCAATCAAAATAATGGTTGGAAGACCTTTTGTTGTGCCCGAGTTAAGACCTGCATTCAGCTTTTGGATAATGTCAGCTTGTGCATTTTCAACAATGTTAAGCTTTACGCCTGCATCAGGGTGCTTAGCGGCATAAGCCTCACCCGCACGCTCCATAGCGCCGATGTTAAACGTTTTGTCCCAAGCCCAAACGGTAAGTTCTTTTGTAGCTTCTCCGCTGCCTGTGTTTGTAGAATCATTTGTTTTAGCTGAACATGCTGTGAGCAGCACGAAGCTGGCCAATAGGATGGCAAGCATTTTTTTCACTGAACCCAACCCCTTTTTTATTGTCTGCGTAACTGAAAGCGTTTGCCGGCTAACGTTATTCATTATAACAATCTGTTTATTGCATTCGATAGCAATATCTTTATAGGGATTTGTCATTCTTTTATTTGATGTACAACAGTTATTTTTTACCAATAGTAATTAATTTGCTTATTGGTAATATATTTAGGCGTCATTTGGAAAGATCAAGGATTTTCTTCTAAGTATTGGATTGAGTGTGTCAATGAGGCTGATTTCCTATTTCTTATTTCTTATTTCCCTGCCACCATCCTTCATATTGAAAATGATTTAATTGAATTTTGTGCTTCAAGGGCTACTATTATACTGACTTCGACAATTTAAGGCTGCTCAATAAAAAAACAGCGGCTCATGCAGGTTTAACCTGACAGCCACTGTTTTAAAATTCCCCATTACTCAAACAACAACGGAAGCTTGATTTTCACGCGTGTCCCTTGGCCCGGATCGCTGACTATCGTCACCCCGTAGCCTTCGCCATAAAGCAGCATTAGACGGTCATGCACATTGCGAATGCCAATACCCGAGAAAAAATGGCTGGCCGAATGCACGCCGCGCTCACGATCTGTCTCAGCTGCTCCTAAATCATCACCCGCTTTACCGAGCCCGCTAATGCCGACGCCATTGTCAACGACCTCACAAATAAGCGATTCGCCCTCACGGGAGATGAGTACATAAATATAACCTTCGCTGCGCTCATGAAAGGCATGGAAAAAGGCATTTTCCATAAATGGCTGGATGACCAGCTTCGGCAAATGCGCCCCCATACAGTCCTTGTCCGCAAAATAATTGACCCGTATCTGCTCGCCATAACGCACATGGTTAATAAATACGTAATTTTTCAGGTTGACGAGCTCCTGCGAAACCGGAATCGTCTCGCTTATGTTGCTCACTGTATTTTGCAGCAAGGAAATCAGTGCGTTTATCGTGTCCGCAGCCTTGTCCTTGTTGCCCTGCTGCACCAAAATTTTAATCGACGCCAGCGTATTATACAGAAAATGAGGATTGATCTGCATTTGCAGGGCAGACAGCTCGGCATTGCGCTGATCCTTTTGCGTCTGAATAAGCCGCTTAATGTAATCGTTCAGCTCATCCAGCATATAGTTGTAGGCATTGCCCAATTGCTTAATTTCGTAGCTTCCGGTTACCGACGTATAATTGTTGAAATCATTTTTCGTCACTCTAGAAATTTGCCGCGCCAGCAGCGTAAGCGACCTCGTTAGCCGCCTTGAAATCACAAAGACGATAATGAGCGCCAGCAGTACGATCGCAAGGGAGATGAGGGCAACCATTTTGAAATCAACCATTTGGCTCATGACCTGCTGCTTATCAATCAAGTTCACCAAATAAAAGTCATAGGTCGGCAAATATTTCGACAGCACGAGGCTGCTTTTTCCCAATGCCGTTGTATCCATAACGTCCAGCTGCTGCTCTTCAATTTTCTTGGCATAGGTCAAAAGCTCTGGTACCGTTGTCCCTACAAGCTGCTCCTGGTTGCTCGAAACGATCATGCCCGCTTTATTAATGATTACAACATCATTACCGATGCTCGTGAAGCTCGTATAAAACTTCCGAAAATCCTTCTCTTTTATGGCAAAATAAAGCTGGCCGTAAGGCTGGCCGCTCGTCCGCTCCAGCAGCGTTTTCGAGGCTACAACAACCGCATTTGAGCTGTCTCCAGCCTTCATGCTTTCCTGATCCAGCTCATATAAAATACGCCGCGGCTCCTGCAAAGCATGCTTCGTAAGCTCGCTGCTGCGAAGCTTTTCAATAGAGCGAGGCCAATAGGTGCTGTCAGACGAATGGCTGCGGCCATTAATGCCCGTTATCGTAATGTTCACCGAATAAGCGGAAACGTTCGATTGAATCCGCTTCATCTGCGTATTGGCTTCATAATATCTTTTCAGCGACTGAGCGGTGCTCTGATCGGGCTCCTTCAGAAACGACTTGAGTGTTCCGCTTTGCTGCACATCATTGGTCGCGGTCACAATGGAATAGCTGAACGACTCGAAATTGGTCTGGACCTGATTAATGATTTTTCCATTCGTAATGCTGAACGTATCCATGAACAGACGCTGCGACATCTGCATCATCACAAGCGTAGTAAGCAGCGACACGGAAATGATGCTGACTAAGGTGACGGTAAACATTTTAATAAACAAGCCGTGATATTTAAATTTTGCTAAAAACGCCTTCATGCATTAGTCCCTTTTCTGGTTGACATATTGTTTGCGGTAATGGCTGGGCGACAAGCCCGTTATTTTTTTAAACACTTTTGTAAAATAGCTGTGATCCGAGTACCCTACCATGCCGCTGATTTCCGAAATGGACGCCGTATCGGCAAGCAGCAGCTCCGCTGCCTTCTCCACCCGGATTTTGTTCAAATATTCGCTAAAGCCCTCATTATTATGCGCACTGAAATACGTAGACAAATACGACGGGTTAAAATGAAAATGCTTCGCCAGCTCCGTCAGGCTAAGCGGCTCAGCATAATGCTCGCCAATATAGGCAAGCAGCATCGCCATATTCGGATTGCCAGCTCCTTGCTTTCGAGTTGCCAGCACAGCCTCCGCATCGCTCACGAATGCTTCCATTAAAACAATCGCTTCGCTTATATGCGCTGCATCGCCAATTTCCTTGAAGTAGCGGTATTTCGCCTCCTCTAGGTGCGATGCATCCACCTCCAGACGGCCCAATACAATCGTCATATTAAAAATAACATTGCTAAGGAACGATTTAAACTCAAATACATCCTTCTTATAAAAATGCGAAGCGCCCTGCACATAGGCGAGCAGTTCGCTAAAAGCGCTCTCAAACTGCTGCTTGCTCAGCTGCTCGGAAAAACGCGGCAAATCAAACTTATCCTCTACAGGCGGCATATAGGGCAGTTCCCCTGCAATAAGCAAACGATCCGGGTCCGCTAGAAAAAAGCGGTAATCGCTCATTTTGAGAAAATGAAGCTTGAAATGATCCCCCACCTCGGTATAATTGCTGAACGGCTCGCCCAGCGTCCATCTCGCCTCAAGCTTCTGCTCGCTTGTCCACTCGTCAAGCCTGCGTGCGGCGGCAGCAAGCTGCGGGCTCTCCAGCTCGTTCATATTAATGAGCAGCACGACGCGTCCCGCCTCCGACCTAAGCGGAAAATAGACCGACTGCTCCAGCGAAACGACAAGCTCCGCCTGCATTCTTTTTTTCAGCAGCTCGGCTGTGGCGAGCACCGCATTTTTGTCTCCAGACGGCTTGCACTCTGCACCTAGCATTCGAAAGCTATCGTAAGGAAAAGTTGCATCTTCCTCATCAAGCTCTACGCCAAACCCATCCATCAGCATATCCAGCAGCACCTGGACCGTTGTATTTTTATCCGTGGGGGCAAGCTCCAGCTTCAATGAAGGAATTCGCTGCGCAGTGCGCTTCAAAACCTCAAGCAGATGGGTCGCCTCCAGCTTAGGCTTCAATATATAATCGGCAACGCCGCTTTGAAAGGTTGATCTGACATAATCGAATTCCCCAAAGCTGCTGAGCACAATGACTTCGATTTCCGGAAATCTCGCTTTAACGATCCGGGTCAGCTCCGCGCCATCCATGACAGGCATGACGATATCCGTTATGACGATATGCGGCTCCAGCTGCTGAATCAGCTCCAAAGCTTCCGTTCCGCTCGCAGCCTCGCCGACAATTTGAAAGCCTTCCTTTTCCCAATTCAATAAATGCTTGATGCCTTGCCTGACTAATAGTTCATCATCTACAATGAGCACGCGGCAAAAAGGCGCCATTACGATCCCTCCATTATCATCTTGCTATTCCCTTTGAAGTGTCTGGGGCTTATTCATAATAGGTGCGAATTCTTATATCCTGATTGTAATTGCCAAACCCCTTGCCGTACAAGGTTAATCCTCCCCTGCCCGGCACACTTTCCTCCGCGCTGATGCGCAGCGTCAAAAACGGGCTTTCCCAATCCAGATCATGAATGGTCAGCTCTGATATTTGCAAGCCATCAATGAAGGTGCCGTTCTCATTCAGGCGCAGCACCTTCAATAAGCCATATTGATTCACGTCGCCCCGCCACCAGTCTGGAGACAGCCTCCCGCGCACACGTCCAAAATCGCCTGGACTCGTCCACTCGCCTACATACAAGCCATTGATGAAAAAACGGATATCCGACGGCCAATTTTCATTAATTTGCGGCGCTTCCGAACCAATTTCCAATGATATTTCCAATTCCTGAACCCGTTGATCAACAAAAAGATGATTGGGCACCTTATACTCGACATACCCTCTGGCAAACCATAAAATGCCGGCATTCATTCGCTCAGGGTCCAAAAAATATTTCGGGTTATCATATTGCCCGATCAGCTTTTCCGTAGTTGCAATGCCGCAGGTCGGAAAGGCGGCTACATCGGTATAATGGCCGACTGGGAGCATCGTTTCAATGTTTTTCCGCTTCTGATCGTTTGGCCTCGACAGCCTGATTTGCAAATATTCCGCTGACAGCGAGCAATATTTATAGGTGCCGCCGCCTACCCGTTTCATTTTGCTGGTCACAATGCCAGCCTGCTGAAGCTTGTTCACATGGGTGCTGACAATTGCGCTGCTCAAAAAAAGCTCGGCTGCCAGCTCCTTAATATGCCGCTCCCGCTCGTCCAGCAAATCGATAATTTGCAGGCGAACCTCGCTTGCCAGCGCCTCATATACCCGAAGCGATTCCGCATTCGTCGTTAAGTACATTCTGTCACATCCTATTTACAGGATTATCAATTTAGCTAATCCTTCATTATTACGGACCTTATTTATTGCTTGTATTTATTCATTATGTTAAAAATATAAGGAGATAGCAAGTATATGAATTCAGTTTTTGGCTAATTCATTAAACAGGAGGTTTTACCAATATGTCTTTGAAATCAACGATGCTTATTGATAAACATTTTAAAATTGCCGAGGTTGACCCGCGTCTATATGGATCATTCATCGAGCATCTGGGACGTGCCGTATACGGCGGCATTTATGAGCCAGGGCATCCGACTGCCGATGAAAATGGCTTCCGCCGCGATGCGCTCGAAGCGATTCAAGCGCTGAACGTTCCTATTATACGCTATCCGGGCGGAAATTTCGTCTCTGGCTACAATTGGGAAGATGGCGTTGGCCCGAAAGAAGAGCGCAAGCGTCTGCTTGAGCTGGCTTGGTGGACGACCGAAACGAATGAGGTCGGCACTAACGAATTCGCCGATTGGGCGAAGCTCGTAGGCTCCGAAGTCATGATGGCAGTCAATCTCGGCACACGCGGCGTCGATGCGGCCCGCAATCTCGTCGAATATTGCAATCATCCATCCGGCTCCTATTATAGCGATCTGCGTATTTCTCATGGCTACAAAGAACCGCATAAGTTCAAAACGTGGTGCCTCGGCAATGAAATGGACGGCCCTTGGCAGATCGGTGCCAAAACAGCAGTCGAATACGGAAGGCTTGCGAATGAAACAGCTAAAGTCATGCGCTGGGTTGATCCATCGATCGAGCTTGTTGCCTGCGGCAGCTCGTCGAGCGGCATGAGCACATTTGCCGATTGGGAAGCGACTGTACTGGATTTGACCTATGATCAGGTCGATTACCTGTCGCTGCATACGTATTACAACAACAATGAAAACAACTCGGAAAACTTCCTTGCGAAATCGCTCGATATGGATCAATTCATTTACAGCGTAACCGCGATTGCAGATTACATGAAAGCGAAGAAGCGCAGCAAGAAGAAGCTCATGCTGTCGCTCGATGAGTGGAATGTATGGAACTCCATCGGCACAAGCCGTGCAGAGGAGCGCTGGCATATTGCACCGCCGGAATTTGAAGATGTATATACGCTTGAGGATGCGCTTGCTGTCGGCTGCTTCGTCATTACGCTGCTTAAGCATGCAGACCGGGTGAAAATTGCCTGCCTGGCCCAGCTCATTAACGTTATCGCTCCGATTATGACGGAAAATGGCGGTCCGCTTTGGCTGCAAACGACGTATTTCCCTTACAAGCACGCTTCGCTGTATGGAAGAGGCACCGTGCTTCAACCCATTACTTCATCGCCTAAATACGATTCGAAGGATTTCACTGATGTGCCTTATTTGGAAGCGATCAGCGTTCACAATGAAGAACAAGGCGAAATTACAATTTTCGCTGTCAACCGTCATTTGAAGGAATCGCTTGATTTGGATGTTGATGTTCGCAGCTTCGGCGCGGTCAGCCTAATTGAGCATGTCGTGCTGGAAAATGACGATATTAAGGCTTGTAATACGAAAGCTCGCCCTAATCAAGTTCTGCCGCATAACAATGGCACAGCCAAAGTCGATGGCGGTCAAGTTAGCGCCGTACTGGGCAAAGCTTCATGGAATATGATCCGCCTGAAAGTTACTACAAACTAATTCGCTGCTAGCCAGCCGAACCAAAAAACCTCCGAAATTCGCCTGTTTAAGGGATTTCGGAGGTTTTTTATTGAAGCAAAGCAGCGGATTTGCTAAGCAAGGATTGCTTCATGACGGCTCGTTTCATTTGCTGCTTTTGCACAAGGTATGGCTGCTCGAAAAACGACCCATCCTGAAACAATTGTTTAAAAGCCTGCATCACTGCCTGAGCCGCCAGCGCTTCATCCTCCAGCACATAGCAGGCGACCTGATAACCATAAACCTCATATTGCTTGAGCACAGCGGCTTTATGCTGCAGTTCCTGCTGCTTTGTCAAAGCTCTGTTCATGGCGTCAAGTCACCTCCCTGCTCCTGGCGAATGTTCCTTATAATGATAGACCTATATTAAGAGGGGAAACAGCAGTATGTATGTTTGCCATATATGTCTAACTCAACTATACAAGAGGATGCTTGCCTGCAATAGTACCATGTTTTTATAGTACCCTCCGTATAGCACCTCCTGCTGGGCGCCCTTGTATGGGCAGGAAACAGCGGCATTGCTATTTGCAGCGAAAGCGGGCTATAATGTTGAGAAAAAGAATTCCATTATATGATTTAGTGGACAGAGGATACTTTCATGATTGAAATTCGTACTTCCCAGCTCAGCAATGGCGAGCTGAACCGCGGCGTATTCGCCACCCAGGACATCGCCGAGGGCGCGCTTATTCACGAAGCACCGGTTATTCCTTACGACAACGAGGAGCATGTCCATATTGAGAAAACGATTATTGGCGACTATGCCTTTGAATATGGCGCGAATCATTCCGCTCTTTTGCTTGGCTATGGCATGCTGTTTAATCACTCCTATACGCCGAACACGTTCTATGAGCTTAATTTTGACAATTTGACGGTAGACTTTTTTGCCTTTTCCGATATTAAGGCAGGAGAAGAACTGCTCATTAACTATAATGGTGAAGTCGATTGCGAGGATCCTCTATGGTTTAATGAGGAGCAGGACACGAATAAAGCAGATTAGCTGAACGATGAATAGAAGAATTGAAGCCCTAAAGATAGGCACTATGGAATTAGTGCTCGCCTTTCGGGCTTTTTATGCTGCAATCGCTAAGGTCACATAGCCATTTAAAGAAAAAAAGAAGCAGCTCATCAGCCGAGCAATCGGCTGACAGGCTGCTTCTTTTCTATGCTCGCTGCTTCTAGTATTTGCGAGGCGGCATGGACACCGCCCTCCTGCACGAGGCGGTATGCCCGCGCGATCTCCTGCTCCGTCGGGCTCGGAACGCCCTCCAGCGGATATTCCCGTCCGAGCTGCTGCCACTTGTAGACGCCCATTCGGTGGTAGGGCAAAATCTCAAACTTCTCAACCGATTGAAGCCCGCTAATATAAGCGCCAAGCGCGCGCAAATCGTCGCCGCCATCGGTCACCTGCGGAATGAGCACATGCCGAATCCATACCGGCTGCTTCCACGAGCTCAAAGCAGCTGCGAAACGCAAAATCCGCTCATTTGGACGGCTGGTCAACTGCTCGTGCTTGGCGGAATCAATCATTTTCAAATCCAACAGCACCAAATCGGTAACCGCCATAAGCGGCTCGGCGTGATGCGGTTCGCAAAACCCGGAGGAATCAAGCGCCGTATGCAGTCCCCAGCGCTGCTTGCACGCTTTGAACAGCTCGGTTACGAATGGCGCTTGCAGCGTCGGCTCTCCGCCCGTAACCGTAATGCCGCCGCCGGAGCGGCGATAATACGGCACATAAGGCTCTATTTCCCGCAAAATATCGTCGACCTTCACCTGTTTACCCGCTCCTGTATCCCAAGTATCCGGGTTGTGGCAAAACTGGCATTGCAGCGCGCAGCCCTGCATAAAAAGCACGAAGCGGATGCCCGGTCCATCGACGGTTCCAAACGTATCAAAGGAATGGATTCTGCCTAGCATGCTTAGGGCCTCCTTTCTATACTGCGCCGTGGAACGTACGGTTTATAACATCGAGCTGCTGCTCGCGGGTCAGCTTAATAAAGTTGACGGCATAGCCCGATACGCGAATCGTCAGCTGCGGATAATTTTCCGGATGCTCCATCGCATCAAGCAGCTGCTCCCGTTCAAACACATTAACGTTCAAATGATGGCCGGAGCTGTCCGCATAACCGTCGAGCAGCGACACCAGATTGTTAATGCGTGTCTGCGGCTCCTTGCCGAGCGCCTTCGGAATGATCGAGAACGTATTGGAAATGCCGTCGAGACAATCCTCGTACGGAATTTTGGCAACGGATGCAAGCGAAGCAAGCGCCCCCTTGCGGTCTCTGCCATGCATCGGATTAGCGCCCGGGGCAAAAGGCTCTCCAGCTTTTCTGCCATCCGGCGTGCTGCCCGTTTTCTTTCCATACACGACGTTCGATGTAATCGTCAGCACCGACATCGTTGGCAATGCGCCGCGGTAAGTGCGATGCTTGCGCAGCTTATTCATAAACGTTTCGGTCAGCTGCACGGCGATCCGGTCTACCCGCTCGTCATTGTTGCCGTACATCGGATATTCGCCCTGAATGTCAAAATCGACAACGATGCCATTTTCATTGCGAATCGGTATAACAACCGCATGCTTGATTGCGCTCAAGCTGTCCGCCACAACAGACAAGCCCGCAATGCCGCATGCCATTGTACGCAAAATTTCGCGGTCATGCAGCGCCATTTCCAGCCGCTCATACGCATATTTGTCATGCATGTAATGGATAATGTTCAGCGTGTTCATGTAGAGACCAGCCAGCCATTCCAGCATGGCGTCGTATTTGCCCATTACCTCTTTATAATCGAGGCGCAAATCGCTCGTGATTGGAGCAAATGCCGGCCCAACCTGCGCACCAGAAACCTCATCCACGCCGCCATTGATAGCATAGAGCAGCGCCTTTGCCAAATTCGCCCGCGCTCCGAAAAATTGCATCTGCTTGCCGATTCGCATCGCAGAGACGCAGCAGGCAATGCCATAATCATCGCCGAACTGCGGGCGCATAATGTCATCATTTTCATATTGAATCGAGCTCGTTTCTATCGACACCTTGGCGCAATATTTTTTGAACGCTTCCGGCAGGCTTGCTGACCACAGTACGGTCAAATTCGGCTCCGGTGCCGGCCCTAAATTATATAGGGTATGAAGAATACGGAAGGAGCTGCGCGTCACCCTAGTCTGGCCATTGACCGCCATGCCGCCAATCGACTCTGTCACCCAGGTAGGGTCACCGCTGAACAGCTCATTATAGTCTGGCGTCCGCAAAAACTTCACGATCCGCAGCTTCATGACAAAATGATCCATCAGCTCCTGTGCCTGCTCCTCCGTCAGCCTTCCTTCCAGCCGATCGCGCTCGATATAAATATCGAGAAAGCTGGAGACGCGCCCAAGGCTCATCGCCGCGCCATTCTGCTCCTTAATCGCCCCCAGATAAGCAAAGTACAGCCATTGGAACGCTTCCTTCGCCGTAGCTGCCGGACGGGAGATGTTGCAGCCGTAGGCAAGGCTCATCTGCTTAAGCTCCTGCAGCGAGCGGATTTGCTCGGAAATTTCCTCCCGGTCGCGAATCGTATCCTCCGTCATCGTGCCTGTTTCCAGCAGCAGCAGCTCCTGCTTCTTCCCGGCGATGAGACGATCGGCCCCATATAAGGCTACCCGGCGGTAATCGCCAATGATTCTGCCGCGTCCGTAAGCATCCGGCAGCCCTGTAATAATGCCCGCTTTGCGCGCTGCCCGCATCTCTGATGTATAGGCGTCGAATACGCCTTGGTTATGGGTTTTGCGAACCTCGGTAAACATTTTGACCATTTCGCCAGGAAGCTCGAAGCCGTAGGCCTCGCAAGCATCTACGACCATTTTGATGCCGCCGAATGGCTGAATGGAACGCTTCAATGGCGCGTCGGTTTGCAGCCCGACAATCTGCTCCTTCTTCTGGTCAATGTAGCCGGGCGCATGGGCGGTAATGCTGGAAACCGTATGCAGGTCAATATCCAGCACACCGCCGTTCGCCCGCTCCTGCTTGACGAGCTGCTGGATTTTTTGCCAAAGCTCGCCAGTAGCCTCGGTGGCTCCCGCCAAAAATTCCTCATTGCCAGTATAAGGCTGAATGTTATGATCCAGAAAATCCTTTACATCAATGCGTTCCTGCCACTTGCCTGCTGCAAAGCCCCGCCAAGCGCCCGCAGATTCTGCCACTTTAATGCGATCGGTTTGATTGACAGCCATCTTCTTCGCCTCCCATATCCTTTATAGCTTCAGTATAAAACCGGGTTCTTTTTTAAAATGTGAATATTATCACAATCTATAAAATAAATAATGATTTTCCAGCCGGATATGCTCCAGCAGCTTCGCTTCCAGCTGCTTCAGCCTCGTGTACGTATAAGCGAAAGCCTCGCACGCATCATCCGGCAGCACATAATGCGCCGAAGCCAGCCTAAGATGCAGCAGCATATTGCCGATACGCCTATGGTCGCCTTCAAGCTTCTCGACCATTTGCTTCGCCTGCCTGAACGCGGTAGCGGAATGGCGCCGCTCATATTTCAGAATGAGCGGGAAAAAGCATTCCTCCTCGTCGATCAAATGCTGCTCCAGCAAAACCTTTAAAGCATGAAAGCGCTGCTGCAGCTCAATCAGCTGGCGGTGCTCGCTGCCATGAACGCTCGTAATAAGCGTGGTCAGTTCATGCAGCAGCGGCAGCTCGGCTCTGAGAAACAGATGATAGCCGAACATGAGCTGGCGCACCATCCCGGCAATGGACTGCTTGCTCCAATCTGCCGGTTTCAGCTTCTCCGGCTGAATGCCGACGTCCTGCCTCTCCTTCTGCTCCAAAAGCGCATGCAATAGATGGTTGCCGCTGCAGCAAGCACATTCGCCAAAACCCTTCTTGCCTTGACCGCCTTCCTTGTTAACCGTTGCCGTATTCAATAGATAAACCTCCTTTATTCGCTTATAATACGAGCTTCTATCGTTCCAGTGCCAGCTGGCCCGCTTGCTCCAGCGTTAGCCCCAGTTGTACATCCTCGCCTTCTATCTTCAAAGGATAAGTTGGCACCATGCCAGTATCAGGCGCCTGCACCTGCCCGGTATCCAGTGCGATCTTCCAATCGTATAGCGGGTCCAGTACAAAATGTCCCGATACCATGCCTTCCGCGAGTGGGCCTCCCCTGCGATGAGGACTGCGATTGTCCAGGGCATACAAGGTGCCGTCCGTTGTACGAAACACAACAATTTCCTTCTCGTTCAAGCGGATGACCCGCCCCATCCGTTCGCGAAAATCTTCAAGCGTGCCGATTTTAATATAGGTCAAATCGTTGTTTACCTGTGCAGTCATTTGGCTGCTCCTCTCCTATTTCAATTGAATGGCTTCGAACAGATAGCTGCTTTCCCCCTGCTCCTCTAGCGCTGCGCTCCACGGCTCCTGAAGCTCGGCTAGCAGGGCTAAAATATCCTGATACAGCTCGCGGCGGCGGTCCATATTGTCAACGACTTCTGCTTTAATCGTCTCAATGCCCAAACGCTCCACCCACTCCGAGGTGCGCTCCAAATAGTTCGCCGTCAACCGATAATATTGGGTAAAAGCGCCCACCATCTGCACAAGCTCTTCATCCGTTTTCACTTTGCACAGCAGCTCGGCGATGCGCGGCTTGATTCCGCCATTGCCGCCAACGAACATTTCCCAGCCGCCGTCATTGCCGACGATGCCGATATCTTTCGTACACGACTCCGCGCAGTTGCGCGGACAGCCGTTCACGGCCATTTTGAACTTGGCGGGCATATCGATCCGCTCGAACGTTTTTTCCAGCCGAATGCCCATGCCGATCGAATCCTGCGTACCGAAGCGGCAAAATTGCTGGCCGACGCAGGTTTTCACTGTGCGCAGCGCCTTCGCATACGCATAGCCCGAAGGCATATCCAGCTCTTTCCATACGAGCGGCAAATCCTCTTTCGCGACCCCAATTAAATCAAGCCGCTGGCCTCCGGTCACTTTGACCATTTTCACCTCATATTTCACGGCCACATCGGCAATTTTCTTCAAATCCTCCGGCGTCGTCACGCCGCCGTACATCCGCGGCACGACGGTGTAGGTGCCATCCTTCTGAATGTTGGCGTTCATCCGCTCATTGACGAAGCGCGAATCCTTCTCGTCCTCATGCTCTTGCGGCCACAGCATGCCCAAGTAATAATTGACCGCTGGACGGCATTTCGAGCAGCCCTCCGAATGATGCCACTCTAGTACATGCATGACCTCTTTCACAGTCGTCAAATGCTTCTCTTTTATCGCAGCTACGATCTCATCGCGGCTCAGGTCGGTGCAGCCACAAATGCCAGTCTTGGTTTTCTGCCCAGCATATTCGTCTCCTAGCACATATTGCAGCAAATGGCTAACCGTCGGCACACAGCCGCCGCACGAACGCCCAGCCCCAGTGCATGCCTTCACCTCATCGACCGTGGTAAGCGAGTTGTCCTTAATCGCCTTTACGATGCTCCCCTTCGATACGCCGTTGCAGCCGCATACGATTTCATCGTCGGCCATTTGCGCTACGCGATCAGCGGCTGACAGCGCAGTGCCGGCCGTTCCCATCAGCTCCGCATAAATAGCGTCCGTCATCGCCGCACCTTCGCGCACCCACTGCTGAATTCGGCTCGAATCGCTGACATCGCCATAAAGCACACCGCCAACGATTGTATCGCCCTTAAGCAGCAGCTTCTTATATTGCTGTTTCCAGTCATCCTGCTTGCGAATAACCGTCAGCTCTGGCTGATCCAAGAATACGCCAGTCGAAAATACATCTACGCCCGAAATTTTCAGCTTCGTCGACAATTGCGTCCCCTCGTAAGGCT
The DNA here is from genome assembly GCF_001422685.1 of Paenibacillus sp. Leaf72. Classification (NCBI taxonomy): domain Bacteria; kingdom Bacillati; phylum Bacillota; class Bacilli; order Caryophanales; family Paenibacillaceae; genus Paenibacillus; species Paenibacillus sp. Leaf72. The sequence continues at coordinate 348,558 of NZ_LMLV01000033.1, forward strand.
TCGTTTGCACGCCGCATAGCTGCTTCGCGAGTACGGCCCCCTGCTCAAACAGCGGGGCAACCAAGCCATAGCAAATGCCGCGGTGCTCGGCGCATTCGCCAACAGCGTACACGCCTTCCGCCGACGTTTGCATGTAATCATCGACAACGATGCCTCGCTTCACTTCAATGCCGCTCGCGCTAGCTAAAGCCGTATTAGGCCGTATGCCCGCTGCCATGACGATAAAATCCGATTCCAGCTTCGTTCCATCGCTGAAGGTCAGCCCCTCAACTCGCTCGCCGCCATAAATTTCCGCCGTCTGCTTTTCCATGAGAAAATGCAGTCCCTGCCGCTCCAGCTCCGCCTTCAGCATCGCCGAAGCGCTCGGGTCAAGCTGGCGCTCCATTAAATCCGCCATCAAATGGATGACCGTCACATTCATGCCCAAATTGAGCAAGCCCTTGGCAGCTTCCAATCCAAGCAGCCCGCCGCCAATAACGGCCGCATTGCGATATTGCTTCGCTGTCTCCAGCATGACGCTGCAATCCGCCATGTCGCGGAAGCCTACGACGCCCTGCTTCTGATGCCCAGGAACGGGCAGTATAATGGGATTCGAGCCTGTTGCTATAATTAGACGGTCATAGGCTGCGAACAGCCCATTGTCCGCAAAAACGATTTTTTGCTGCGTATCAATAGATGTTATGGTTGTTCCCGTATGCAGCGTAATCTGATGCTCCTCATACCAGGCCCAGCTGTTTAAAATAATATCGTCCATCGTTTTGCTGCCTTCCAAAACATAAGAAAGCATGATCCGGTTATAGTTTGGATGCGGCTCGCTGCCGAATACCGTGATGTCATATTGCTCCGGGGACAGCTTGAGTATATGCTCCAGCGTGTTTATCCCCGCCATCCCATTGCCAATCAGCACAAGCTTCTGCCGTATGATTCCCATTGCAAACGCCTCCCTGTACAGCTTTCATCGTACTCACCAACAGTATAAACAACAATGCTCGGGAGTTATGTGATATTTTTCACAAAAAAGCGATTATAATAAAAATAGCCCCTTGCCGCCATTGTCTATAGCGTAAGGGGCTAGCCTATGTTTTCATGCGCCTTCAAGTTGGCCGACTTGCCGCCGAATGCATGCTTACAGACGGATTAATGCGCCGCGCTCATCAGCCGAGCGAAGCTCTGCTTCAATAATTTCCAGCGTTCCTACAGCGCTTTCCGGCATACAGACGGATACGGGCGTACCTGCGTTTACCGATTCAAGGAAATATTTGATTTGGCGGTAATAGCCCATGTCCGGCGATAGATCAGCTACAAAGCCCGGCTCGTTGTTGGGATTCACTTTAACCTGTCCGTTCTCAAACAGCAGATTGCCGCCTTCAAAATTGACGCGATACGTCATCGCAAAGCCGAAATCGCCTTCGAGCGTCCAGTCTGCTTGCGCATTCAGCACTTTGCCGTCCGGGTAGACGTAATTTGTTGATACCGTATCGTAGCCGCTGCCTGGAATGACGTTGCGAGCGAGCGTCGAGACTTGCTCCGGCTTGCCAAACAGCCAGTGGATCATGTCGGTATCATGGATATGCATATCCAGTACAGCCCCGCCGCTCTTGCTGCCGTCAAGGAACCAGCCTTTAGGGGCGGCAGAGCCTCTGAAGAAATAACCGCCCGTTACCGCGCCAAAACGGTTATCCTCCACAACGGATTTCAAATATTCATAGGCTGGCCAGAAGCGCAAGCATTGGCCGATCATTAGCGTTTTGCCTGTGCGCTCAGCTGCTTGCACCATTTTCCAGCCATCAGCGGAATTTCCGGCTACCGGCTTCTCGCAGAGCACATGCAGCCCCTTTTCCAGCAGGGAGCAGGTCAGCTCGGCATGCAAATAAGTCGGCAGCGTAATGTCGATGATGTCGAGCTCCTCGTTTTCGAGCATTTTCTCAATGCTGTCATACAGGTTGTACGGCGATAGATCATAAACCTCTTGGCCCGTCGCCATATTGCCGGAAGCTTTGCCATTTTTCAATTCCTCGATCATCAGATCGCAAATCGCTGCCAGTTTTACTTGCGCGCCCTCTTCTGTAAGACGAACATAGTTGTCGAAATGCATGCGTCCCATAAAACCGAATCCGATAAGACCTACTTTTAACATCGTGAATCCCCCTTATCAAATAAAAGCTTTTGGCGAATTAAGTTAGCCGTTTCCGCGGCCCAAAATCGCATCCATCGCTTTGGAAGTATTGAAAATAATTTGCTCCGCATGATGCGTGTACGGCGGAATCATTTCGGCCGTGACGTAATTGTCATAGCCGATCGCCTGCAGCGCCTCCATGACAGCTGGATAGTTTACATCGCCTGCAAGCAGATCGACAAAGCCATGGAGTCCGCCCGCTTGGCGACGGTAATCCTTGAAATGAACCTTCTTGATCCGGTTGCCCAAAATGCGTACCCACTGCTCTGGATAACCATTTTGCACGACGTTTCCGACATCGAAATAAGAGCCTACGTAGCTGGAGCCGAATGAGTCAATAAATCCGCGCAGCTCAAGCGGCGACAATAGAAATTTATTCCAAACATTTTCAATGCCAATCGATACGTTCGCGCTTTCGGCAAAAGGAACGAGCTTCGCAATCGACTCTTGGGCACGGTTATACGCATATTCGTAATCCGTTACTTCGCTGCCGGGAATAAAATCAACGCCAACCGCGCCAGGGATGACCAAAATCGTATCGACGCCAAGCGCCGCCGCAAGCTCCAGCTGTTTTTTGCATATATCTATCGCTTTGCTTTGCGTCTCCGGGTTCGCGCTCGTCATCGCATAATCCCAATACAGCCCCGTTGCTAGGCCCGCGATTTCCAGCTCCGCTTCCTCTAGACGCGCCTTAATGTCGCGAATTTCCTGATCCGTTGCCGCGAGGCTCAGCTCGCCTGAGCCGTTAAGCGACAGCTCGATACCGTCGAAGCCGGCTTTTTTCGCCGTTTGGATGCAGCTTGCGATGGTGGTATTGCTGTTGAATGACCAAATATTAATCCCTTTTTTCATTTGAGAAACCTCCTGTTAAATAAATTCAGATTAAAAGCTGGGTGAACAAGGATCGGCGCTGCGTAAAAGATTTGGTTTTCGATCGTTATTGCCTACGAACGCTCCGCTTCTCAAATCCAAACCTTTTACTACACTTGCCTTGCTCACCCAACTTTTAAAAAACTTTAATTAAAAATGAGCTTGCCGAAATGCTGCGGCAGATGGAAATTTACTGCTCGCGTAGGTCGCCATGCTTGATACTCGCGTATACCCTGAACATCTTGATCAATGCGGTATAGATTCATCCGCATCGATAAACCAGGGGCGAATGGACGCTTGAAATTGGATGCTGGAATATCAATGAAATAGAGCACATTTCCTTGACCGTCTGATTGTACGGACGTCTGGAGGCGGGAAAATTGCCATTTTAGATCAGAGGAGCTGATGCCGCCTGAGCCGTCATTTTCGATGATGGCATCAAATACGATGTTATAAGGGCTAACCTCCAGCTCCATATAACGCCGGCCCTCCCCCTCCTCGTCAATAAACACCTCGACAACATCCTGCTCATAAAGCGGCTCATCCCGCTGCGTAAAATCTGAAACGATATGCGAATCCCTGCATGCAAAACGGATATGCAAATGCCCTGTACTCCAGCCTATCCTTACCTCTGTCCGCTCCCGTGGCGGCGCACCCGTTACTGTATCTACCAGCTCCAACGCCTCACAACAGTCCCAATCCAGCGAGGCGGATGAAGCGCCAGACATAGCGGGCTCAAGCCGCTTGCAAATGTAGCTGCCGCCAATGGCAGCTATAGCGGAATCCATCAGCTTCATGCTCCTTTTTTAGCAAAATCCGTTATGTTGAAACCCTTTAGCAAACATGTGATAATACATTTATAATAGCCGATTTAATCAAATTTTTATTTAGTCGAAAAAGAGATTATTTGCACAAATCCGTTTTATTGCACATACAAATATAGGAAAGGCGGTTGACTCTATGGACAACCTTGCTGCACGCTACCCTCTGCAAAGGATAGCTCCTTTTCGGGAATGGTCGCCGAGCGTCCATTACGCCCAATTCCAAAGCCTGCCGCCGGGCGCTATGCCGCGGCGAAGGCTGTATGATTTTGAGCTGCTGTATGTGACCCATGGAGAAGCAGCGACGCATATGCAAGGGCAGCGCTACACACTTACAGCGGGCCAGCTTATTTTTTTGCCATCGGGCGTCTATCACCAAAATGAGATTATATCGACTCCTGAAGCGAGGTTTCTCGGCATACACTTTGATTTTTTCGATGAGCTGGACGTTCAGACCGAGGCGGATATGGTCGTCTATACAGAGGAGGCTCAGGCAGATAAATTCGCGGTGGAGGCTTGCGCAGAGCAGCTCGCTCCTTTATCGGCAAGCATCGTCTATACGCCTTCACTCGTATGCGTCCAGCTTATGGAGCAGCTCGTGCACGAGTTTACGATGCGCCCGCCCGGCTATGAGCTCGTCTGCAAAGCGTATATGCTGCAAATTCTCACCCATCTGCTGCGCTCCTCCCTTTCAAGCTCCGTTGCGCAGGGTTCTGTCCATGGGGACAAGCTGCTGGAGGTCATGAAGCAAATTGAAGAAGCACCCGCGGAGCGGTGGACGAATACGAGCCTTGCGAAACGGCTGAATTTGAGCGTCGACCATATGGCGAAGCTGTTTAAGCAAATGGCGGGAATGCCGCCGAGCGAATTCGTCCAATCGATCCGCCACCGGGAAGCGAGAAGGCTGCTGCGTGAATCCGGGCTGTCGATTGAAAGCATCGGCGAAAGCGTTGGTTATCCCGATATCCATTATTTCAGCCGTATTTTCCGCCGCCATGAAGGCATCTCGCCGCGCGAATACCGCAAGCTGTCAAATATTTTATAAGCCGCAGCCCGGTAACAAGCAAACAAAAAAAAGGACGCCTGATTTACATCAGAAGTCCTCTCATTGCTGCTATTGCGATCCCCTTATGCTTGACTATTGGGGCAGATGAAGCCGTGTTATGGGGTTACATGTATAAGCTTGCTGCTGGTGGAATGGCGGAGCAGGCAGCGATAAGGAATGACCATTTTGACAGCGATCTCATAGTGATTTTCCAAATAATCGATCAGCAGCTTGACCGCGAACATGCCCATCTCCAGCTTGGGCACATGAATGGTCGAAAGCGGCGGCGAAGTAAATTCGGATATTTCAATGTTATCGACGCCAAAAAATGCAATGTCATCGGGAATTTTCAGCTCGCGCTCCGTCGCGGCGCGCATCGCCGCAATAGCCATCATGTCACTGGCGGCAAAAATAGCCGTCGGCCGCTGCGCATTGTTCGCAAAAGCCTGCTTCGTCAGCTCGTAGCTGAGCGCCACATCCCATTTGACATTAATGACCCATTCATCGTCAATCGGCAAGCCCGCTTCCTTCAAGGCGCTTTGATACCCGAGAAAACGTTTTTCCGCACGAAAGTCGTCCTTGTATTCCGAGCCGCCAATATAGGCGATATGGCGATGGCCCTGCGCGATAAGATGGTTCACAGCTTCCTTCGCAGCCGCCTCCCGGTCATAGCTGACCACGGGAACTTCCCGATCAGCTATATCGACGCCGACGACCGACCGCACATTCGCTTTAATCCAGCGGTACGCTTCAGGATCAATGCGCTCTACGACGAGCATGCCGTCGATTTGATGCTCCTTCACCAGCGCTTGCAGCTGCTCGGTATCGGTTTCCTTCTCAATGCTGTATACGAATTCGAGGCGCATGCCCGAGGCGGCAAGCTCCTTCTCTATCCCTTCCAATATGACGGAAAAATACGGGTTGTTGTATTTGTTTTGAGGGATTGCGACTACGCAGCCAATTCTATAGGCTGTTTTGGCTTCTGCCTTTTTCTTCTTTGCCGGTCGAAGCGTGCGATAGCCAAGCTGCTCGGCGGTTTCCCAAATTTTTTTACGGGTCTCGTCGCTAACGGAGCGATTGGCATCGTTTTTCATTACGCGTGAAACCGTCGAGATGGATACGCCAACGCGATCCGCTATATCTTTCAGTTTAGCCATTCCTGATTCCTCTCTTCTCCCAAGCAATAGATATAAGCCCGACTATAATTGGGGCAAATTTTATTTGACCAACAAAAATTTGCGGCAAATATAATTTTATAGTCCAGCCCCGGGGAAGTCAAGGAAATCGCCGCTTCTTAACAGCAAAAAAACGCCAGGGAAGCTTGCTTTCCCTGGCGTTTTTTGCGTCTTTTTAACCGTTTGCCTGCTTAAGTTCTTCCGTTACTCGTCTGCACCAATATTAACGGCCGCCCCCTGTACACGCGGCTGGCCATCCATATCCAGTAAACCGATAATTGCGGCATCTGTATCGCCAGCATCAATAGCTGGGGACGTCGCTTGCAGATGGAAATCATTCAATGAGACATTTACGAACTTAGGATCAACAAATAAGGAATGCGAATCGTTGCCGGAATTGGCTTTGTATGCAGCGTAGCCGTCATACTCGACATTTTTCCAAACCCAGTAGGCATCCGAGCTACCGCCTGGCGTGAAATACAAATTGTAATCGACGATGTTGCCGGAGTTTTGCGTATATTCGTTATAGATGAGGACGCCTGACGAGCTGGCCACCATAATGTTATTTTTAATAATGTTATTTTTCGTATCGAATTGAACGTAAAGCTGGCCGCTGCCATCGCCGAGCGTATCGTTTTTATACAGCGTATTGTTGACGATTTTACTATCTGTCGTGGAGCCCCGCTGCTTATCGTAGCCGCCCATTGCAATACCGGTAAGACGGTTGTTGTAAATGATATTGCTGCGAACGGTAATATGGCTCGTTGATTTGCCTTTATGCTCGGAAGCAATTTCGATGCCAATATCGTTGTTATAGCTGTAGTTTTGCTCAATGATGCTGTCTTTGCCGCCATCGACATAAATGCCGTCAGCTGCATTGCTGTTGTTTGGCAGCTTCTTGCCGTAAGAAGGGTTGTTATTTGACGTAATATTGTAAACTCTGTTGCCCTTCACAAGACCATTACGCGCTTGATCATAAGTGGTGCTTGGCGCTGTGCCTTCAAAGCCAATGAGATCAATGCCGATATTATCATTATCATGGATCAGGTTGTTCGTGACCGAGAACGTATCCACATTGCCATTGAGCACTAGCGATTCGCTGGAGCCCAGCACCAGATTGTACAGCTCATTGCCGTCAATCGTCAGATTGTTCAGCGAAGCCGGCGATTTCGTCCCATATACGGCAATGCCATGAGCATCGCGGCCCAGCAAATCGCTGCCTGTCGGCGTCGAAGTATTTTTAATGTCATGAATTTTATTGTTCAGTAGGCTAATATGGCTTCCAGCTCCGCTTACATAGATGCCTATTGGCACCTCATTTTTCGAAGTGCTTGTAAAATTGCGGATTTCCAAGCCTTTAATAGTCACATGGCTGACATCGGTCAAGCTAACGAGCCCTTCCGCACCACTCGCCGTCAGACCCGTGCCATCAATAACAGCCACCTCTTCTGCGTAATTCGTGAAGATGATTGGCCCTGCCGCAGCCGAGCCGGAACGGGTTATGTTCAGCTTCTGGTTGTACACGCCGCCCCGAACGTAAACTGTGCTTCCAACTGGCACCACATCAGCTGCATGCTGCAGCGTTTTCCATGGCGCGGTTATCGTACCGGCATTGGAATCATTGCCCATCGTTGCGACATAATATTCGGCTCCCTCCGCCGAAACGTCCGGTCCCGAAACACCGATGACAAGCAAGGTAAATACCGCCATGCCGAGCATGGCTGTTACATATTTATTCATTTTCATGGCGAACGATCCTCTCCTTGAGGTATGCTCCACTTTCGTGGCAGCCAGTATGCTGTAGACCTCTGTTATTTTGCCAGATAGATGGCCCCGTGGCTACCTTTTCTATTATATCGGCATTCTATAGGCCATACCTTACACAAACACAAAACAACAGCAGCTCGGAACCTTAAGCTCGGTTCCAATGCTGCTGTTATTTTTCGTCTTAGTTTACTTTGGAAGTCAATTCCTTAATCGCCGCCATTAGGTCGCCTTCGCCCGCAAGTGGAAGCTTAAGCGATTGCTCGCCATACGTCCATACGAGATCGGTTTTCTTCGCCGTGAACGGCGATACGATGCCGTACTGCTGGGCATCAAGGAAGATTTTGTTCGCTTCGCCCATCGTTTCGATATATGCATTCGATGCCGCTTTGTTAGCCGGAATCGAATACCCTTGCTTCGCCAGCTCCGTCTGCCCTTCTGGGCCCGCAAGCCATGCCAACAGCTTGTAAGCTGCCGCTTCATGCTTCGTATTAGCGCTGATTGCCATGCCTGCTGGCTGGACAACCGTTTGGTTCGTCTTGAATTTCGGCAAATAAGAGATGCCGTAATCAATGCCCGCTTCTTTATAGTTGGCGGTGTTCCAGCTGCCGCCCGGATTCATTGCAACCTTGCCCGTTGTAATCGCAAGGTTGACTTGGCCGCCAAGCCCTTCGATTTGCGCAGGCGTTGTGTTGATCTTTTTATTTTTCGTCAAATCAATAAAATATTGCAGCACTTCAATCGATTCCGGCGTATCGAGCGCAAGCGTTCCATCATCATTGACGAGCTTGCCGCCATTCGACCACAGCTCAGGCTCCAGGAACCAGTCCATCGTCGAGCCTGGGGAAATCGAAAGGCCCCATTGCACGATGTTTTTGCCATCAAAGCCCGCTTCGCCTGCGTTTTTGCCGTTTTTATCAAACGTCAGCTTCGTTGCGATGTCGGTAATTTCATCCCAAGTTGGCTCAAGCGATGGCATCGGTGCCTTCAGCGGGTTTGTTTTTTCATCAGAGAACAACGCTTTATTGTAGTACCATACGATAACGTTCGCATCAATGGGCAGCGACACCTGCTTGCCCTGATACTTATGAAGACCCAGCAAGCTCGGATCCACATTGTTCAAATCAAATTTGTTGTCGGCGAGCAAGCCGTCCAGCTCTTTAAAAATGCCCAGCTCCGCATATTTCTCTACATAAGCATAGCTGGTTTTGAATACGTCTGGAAGCGTACCGCCAGCGGCATTCGCCGTCAGTCCGTCCCAGTAGCTGCCCCAGTCTTTGCCTTCCAGCTTGACCGTAATGCTCGGATTAGCCGTCATGAACTTGTCTAGCAATTCCTGTGTGCGCTGAAGCTCCTCGGCCGTTCCCCACTGGGAATAGGTAATCGTTACAGCCTCTTCAGCTGGCGAGCTTGAATTGCCGCCCGCACTTGCTGGATTCGCCGTATTCGTCTGTCCGCCTGCATTGCCGCCTCCGCAGCCCGTTACAAGAATAGACGCAGCCAACAACGTAGTACCTACACTCAACTTCCATTTGCTCTTCGTTTTCATATACAGTTCCCCTTTTACGTCATGTAGAAAGCAAGAAAACCAGAACCAGAACGCGCGACTATCCTTTGGAGCCCGTCAGCACCACCCCTTCCACAATGTAGCGTTGTGCGAAGAAATAAAGCAGGCCAATCGGAATGATGCTAATGAAAGCACCAGCCGCAAGCGCCGGGAAATCCTGGCTTGTCTGTCCAATCAGCAGCTGCAGGCCAACGCTCAGCGTGAACAGCTCATTATTTTTGATATACAGAAACGGTCCGAGAAAATCGAGCCACGAGTTGACGAAAGCGAAAATGATCGTCGTAATAATAATCGGCTTGGACAGCGGCATAATGACTCTCGCATATACGGTCCAGCGATTGCCGCCATCGAGATAAGTCGCCTCATCAAGCTCCTGCGGTATCGTCAGAAAAAATTGCCGGAACAGAAAAATGTAATAGGCGCCTCCGAGCCAGGCCGGAACGATCAGCGGCAGCCACGTATCGATCCACCCCAGCTTCGCAAACAGCACATACGATGGAATCATCATAATAGATGGCGGAATCATCAGCGTCAGCAGCACGATCGGAAAAAGCTTATCCCGGTATTTCGTCGCAAAACGCGAAAATCCATAAGCTACAATGGAGCTGGAAATAACAGCGCCCGCAGCGACGAAAAACGAAATCGCAAAGGAGTTTTGAATCCACTGCCACATCATGGGCTGGACAGCGAACAATCGCTCAAACGCCTCAAAGTTCATGTGTTCTGGAAAAATAGTCGGCGGCACCTTGTACGTCTCCGCCTTCGTCTTCATCATGGTCGAGAGCATCCACACGAGAGGCCCTACAAATAACACCAACGCTACGAGCAGCAATACATATTTGGAGACCATCGCTGTAATGCTGCTTTTTTGCCCGCCATTCATATAGATCCCCCTATCTCTCTCCTTCGTAATACACGAAGCGATTCGATATTTTCATCAGCACAAAGGTGACGAGCGAGATCAGCGCAAATAAGAAAATCGATTGTGACATCGCCATGCTGAACTTCAAGTCGGTAAAGGCCGATTTGTAAATATTGTAGACAAATGTATAAGCTGCGTAGTTCGGACCGCCCTTGGAGAGCAGCAGCGCTTCGGTAAACATTTGAAAGTTGTACATCGTTTGAATAATGATAACGAACAAAATCGAAGGGCTGATCATCGGCAGCGTGATGGATAAAAATTTGCGAACACCAGCCGCCCCGTCGATTTCAGCCGCTTCATACAAATGCCTCGGCACATTTTTGAGCGCCGCCAGAAAGATCAGCACTCCGCTTCCCGAAATCCACACTTGCAGCAAAATGATAACCGGCTTAATCGTATGCTCGCCGCCGATCCAATCGATTTTGTCGAAGCCGAGCAGGCCTAGCCCCAAATTCAAGATGCCGAATTCCGCATTGAAGACAAGCCGCCAAATAATGACGGTTGCCACAATCGGCACAAGCGTAGGCAAGTAATAGAAGGTACGGAACAAGGCAATGCCCTTCACATTAAAATTAAGCAGCATCGCCAGCACCAGCATGCCTGCCGTTACGATCGGCACACCGAAAACGACGAAATACATCGTGTTGAGCAAGCTTTTCAGAAAAATCGGATCATCGATCATATGAATAAAGTTATCGAATCCGACAAAGTTATAATTGACCGCGCCCGGCAGCTTCGCATCCGTAAAGGCGTAAAACACCGAGGTGCCGAATGGAATTAGGAAGAAGATCGTAAAACCAATGATCCACGGCATAATAAACAGGAAAAACAGCAATGTGTCATATTTTCGCAAGCTATTCATCATGACACCCCTTAGCCAGTAATTTCTTCTAGATAGACATACCGTTCTTCTAAAATAGATTTTTCGGCAGCGAGCGCGATCAGCAGCGCATTACGTCCAACCTGCGCCGTCGCAAACGGCTGCTTGCCTTCCCTTACACATTTCAGGAAATCGATACGCTGCGTTTGGCCGCCTGTATGGCCGCCCATAATCGAATCCGACGTAACGTCAATGTCGAGATGATCCTTCGTCCAATCCTCGCCGCCGACGATATCAATCGTCTTGTCATTGCGCGCAACCATCTGTCCGCCATTGTCGCCAATTAAGCCGATTTCAAGTCCTTCGCCAAGCAAGTTTCTTGGCTTCAAATACATGCAAAGGCCGAGGTTCGCCTTGCTGCCGTTGTCATAATCAATCGTAATAAAGGCGTGATCGACGATCGACGTATCGGAAATATTTTTCGCTGGATAATGGCTGTAGGAATTGGTAATGATGTTCTCTTGTCCTTGCTTCATCACATGCTGGCCGCCGGAAGCAAATACGCGTACCGGATTCGCCTGAATCATCCAGTTGAAAATATCAAAGTGGTGGCAATCCTTCTCGACGATCGCACCACCCGACTTCGACTTGTCATAAAACCATTCGGTTGGCGGGAATGGATCACGGAACTCCTTGCACCACATTAGCTTCACATCGCCCAGACGCCCATTTTCCAGCTCCTTGGCCATCCGGCGGTACAAGTTGGAATAACGGTAAACGAGTCCGATTTGCAAAATGCGACCGGATTTTTCCGCTGCTTCAATAATGGCATCGCAATCTTCAATCGTGTGGGCAACCGGCTTCTCCAGAAACACATGCTTGCCTGCCTCCAGAAAAGCAACGGCGACCTCGCGGTGCAAATAGTTCGGAACGCTAATGACGACCGCATCCAAATCCTCTTTATGAAGCAGCTCACGGTAATCCGTCACAATAACCGGGCTGCTGTTTTTAAGCTCAGCAACGGTACGCGCTACGTTAGCTTCGTTCATATCACAGATATAACGAACATCACTATCCGGAAGCAAATCAAAACCGATGCAATGATGCGACCCCATATCGCCGACACCGATAAAAGCCATTCTAATGTTCCCCATGTCTACACACTCCGTTGTCATTAATTTAGCGGTATTCGTTATCCACCGCGTATCATGTTAGGTTATCTAACAAAGTTTTGCTTCTGTTACGATAGTAAAACAGTTCGCCTATGTTGTCAATTAATTTTTGGCTAATTTTTCGCTATATTTGCGGCAAATAAATTGATATTCGCTAAAAACCTTGAATTAACTGAGGTTTCATCAGTTTTTCATAGTTATAAAACGCTTACAAGATACTGTTTGTCACACCTCTCTTTTCATCCCGTTAAGTATTTGCCGCAAATTTATTTCATTTGATATAGATTATTACATGGAATTGAAGTTTGTCAACTGCTTTATATTTAGGCAAATTTCATGTGGGAATTGGAAATTTTCTCTTGTTCTGTATGTTCGTATCGCCTATAATGCAACATATAACCGACTTCTGCATCATGAAAATCCCTCGAATTATTTGCCGCAAATTTTCAATTTTAAAAATCCATCATCTAGATGATCCCGCTTACAATGCTCTCATGAAGGTAACAAATTAAAGGCAGATTTGGACAAGCTTTGGACAAGCCGCTTTTCTGCTGAAGGGAGGTGATTTACCTGTAAAATGGAAGGATAGACGGCCATTCGTTCGCTTGAAGGTCCTAACGGGACAACCCTATACCCAAGGAGGTTTACCATGTTTAAAGCAGCCGGCAACAAAAAGCTATTGGTTCATTTATTTTTGATTTTTGCGCTCATCTTCGCGATCTTTCAACCGATTGGCACCGTTCCGGGAGCACAAGCCGCTACCATTACGGTCGATGGCAATGTAAGCGATTGGAGCAGCATTAACGCGCTCGCTACAGGTACGGGAGCCGCTCAAAGCTTCAAAATGACAAACGATGGAACAAATCTTTATTTGCTCATTCAAGGCTCAGGCTTAAGCACGGCAACGGGCAGCTTTTGGCTGAATATCGACAACAATACCGCAACGGGCTATCAGGCATCAGGCTGGGGCGCTACTGGCATCGAATGGCTGCTGGAAAATGCCGGGTTATACCGCTATGCAGGAACCGGCAGCAACTGGAGCTGGAATGCCAATACCACCCTCTCCTCCTCCCAATTTTTCCGCAGCTCAACCGTTATTGAAGTCGCCATACCTCTGGCCACTTTACAGATCAGCGCTGGCAGCACCATTCAAGCTGGCTATATTGATAACAACTCCACAACCTCGCGGCTGCCTGCGGCAAGCCAGACGCTGCCCTCTTATTTACTTACTTCCAGCGGCGGTTCGGGCGACCCTGGCGGAGCGACAACGGTCGCATACCCGGTTGAGCTCGACAGCCCGCTTAATAACCCGTTTAAAGGCTGGGCTCCATCGGCTAAAACGACTGGCTACCCCCAGCAGCACAAGCTCGTTTATGCTGGGGTAACTTGGAAGGAGCTTGAATCGACGAAGGGAACGTATAATTTCGCTGCCATTGAAGCGACGAACAATTTTGCTCATTGGAACAGCCTAGGCGTAAAAGTTGTGCTGCGGTTTATTCTAGACAGCCCAACTGGCGCAGCGCACCGGGATATTCCCGATTGGCTTTATAATGAGATGGTCGCCCTCGGCCAATCTCCAGGCACCGCTTATAACGATACGACAGGCGGAATGGGCACCGGCAACAATATGGGCTTTTCGCCCAACTACAGCTCTGCTTATTTAATAGAGCGGCATAAGCTCGCTATTGAAGCGATCGCCGCCCGGTATAATACAAATGAACGTCCGGTCGCTTTTGTGCAAATTGGCTCGATTGGCCATTGGGCGGAATTTCACACATGGCCTTATGTAGGGCCAAATGGCGAAGCCAATTACACGGGCGCTTTCCCACCAAATGCGATTTCGAATCAATATGTGCAGCATTATATTGATGCCTTCGCCGGCAAAGAGGACAAAATGCAGGTGCTGATCAGACGCAGCATTGCGCTTGCCAAAACGAACAATAAAGGCATGGTAATGGGCATGTTTAACGATGTGTTCGGACATAAAGACAGCTTCGATGCGGATTGGGGCTGGTATACCGGCACGCAAAATGGCTACTGGGACGACATCGGCCAGCAGCAGCCTGCGCACGCTAACTTTTGGGAGACGCGCATTTCTGGCGGGGAATTTTATGGCGGAGCGTCCGGCATGACTGCCGCGCTCACTACGGGCAGCGGCTTTACGGAAACGCAACGCCAGACGGAGCTGAGCAAGCCAAGCTGGCTCGGTCCCAACTCGCCCGCTTCGCTCGCCGTAGGCAATACGCTGCAAAGCAATATAGACACCCTGAAAAAACGGATGGGCTATCATTTTGTCGTGAAGGAAATTTCGCATCCATCTGCCATAACCGGAAGCTCGCTTGCGACAACGATTAAGGTAGAAAATAAAGGTGTTCAGCACTTCCCATTCGGCTGGCCAGTCGAAATCCAGCTGCGCAGCGGCAATACGATCGTCGCGAAGAAGACGACAACCGTTGATTTGCGCACGTGGAAAACAGGCACTTATACGATTACCGATTCGATCCCCGTCACCGGACTTGCTGCGGGAACCTATGATATCGCCATTGCGATCATCAGCCCGCAAACGAATGCGCCGGGCGTCGACTTTGCAAATACGAACAGGCTCGCTGATGGGGCTTATAAGCTGAGTAGTGTGACGAAATAGTAGATGGATTGAGGAATGAAATGCGGTAATGAATGTTAAAACGGCTGTCGAGGATGCTCGACAGCCGTTTTTTTGTTTATTGGGTTCTAATTAAAGCAACATCATTGAAGCTTTCTTATTAAGCTTTATGCCCCCACATGGAAAGCGATCTCTAAACTATAGGAGCAATGGGCATCAAATTATCTATACCATACCGTCCACCAACGTGTGGAAGTGCTCAAGCTATCATCTATTTCCAAGAAACGGTATGTATAACCGTTATATTGAATAGTTGCACCAATAAAATCAGAGCGGGAATAATCTTTCTTAGGATACGGAAGGCCAATCATCGTACACGACGGACAATATGCTGCAGGAGCAATGACATTGGAGTTAGAATTAGTTACCGATTGGGCAGAGACAGGAATAGCAGAAATCATGCACAACATAATAACCATACCTAATAAAACTAACTTGCTCTTCTTCAAAATCACAACACACCTTTCAATAATATAAAATTTGAAATATTGGGATATATTTCAACATTAAGTATACTATTGAATGACAAAATAATTCATGAGTCTTCATGACTAAAAACATCTTTTTTCGTTTGTAAATTATTGTAGTTTTTTAAATTAAAATATTTCCGCCGATCAGGTCAGTCATTGAATTGCGTTTCATTCCACGCTCTCGCATGGAGAGCGACTAGCCCCGCCGAGTGCTGTATTACGCACCCCCGCAGTTTCAATCCACGCTCTCGCACGGAGAGCGACCAGCCGAGACGGTGACCAGGTTAATGCAACCTGGTTTCAATCCACGCTCTCGTACGGAGAGCGACTCGATGGCCCTATTGAGCATAGCCATCAGCTCATTTGTTTCAATCCACGCTCTCGTACGGAGAGCGACACGTACTCAACTGCGGGCGACGCGGTGGGAAGACGTTTCAATCCACGCTCTCGTACGGAGAGCGACTTGCGCATGCACGTATTTATAGAGCTATGACTAGTTTCAATCCACGCTCTCGTACGGAGAGCGACTAAATCCACCAATAAAGGATGCATTGTCACCAAAGTTTCAATCCACGCTCTCGTACGGAGAGCGACCCCGCAGCATCTGTTGATATTTCCGCAATTGTAAGTTTCAATCCACGCTCTCGTACGGAGAGCGACGTGCCCCGGTTTGCAATCGCTGGAGACGCATCAGGTTTCAATCCACGCTCTCGTACGGAGAGCGACTTATGCCACTCAGCCGTGTACGGTTTCATTTCCGTGTTTCAATCCACGCTCTCGTACGGAGAGCGACCATAGTCGCGGTGAGGACGTTCCCACTCCTGTTCGGTTTCAATCCACGCTCTCGTACGGAGAGCGACTTTCGTTTCAGTTTATCCAAAAATTCACTAGCGAGTTTCAATCCACGCTCTCGTACGGAGAGCGACAGTTGGCTATACGGATATTTATGGTCGATACCTTGTTTCAATCCACGCTCTCGTACGGAGAGCGACATCAACCGCTTATCCTTAACAGCTTCCAAATTATCGTTTCAATCCACGCTCTCGTACGGAGAGCGACATAGATGCTCACCTAGCAGCTGGCGTTCCGATGGGTTTCAATCCACGCTCTCGTACGGAGAGCGACTAGCCCGGCTTTTGTAACGTTCGCCTTTTTTGCGTTTCAATCCACGCTCTCGTACGGAGAGCGACAGCATACCATGAAAAGCCTTCACTAGCGCGGGAAAAATACATATTTTCCGCGAACCTTATCTACCCAGTCTAATCAATGAGCTAAAATAAATACTATTATTGCAACCCGCCATATAAAATACAGTGTGCGAACCTCCTAGGAAATTCATGGGCGCTTAAGGTTCGCACAGCAAAAATTTATTCAGTAATTTCGACTTAAATATATTGTTCTAAATCAATACACCTAATCTTTTCCCGTTTCATAATAAGTGTATCTTAACAACTAATCCACTATCAAAATCCCTTCAGGATCATAGCCTTCCTTGGCACCTACATGCTCCACACGCTTCTTCCAGTTGGCACCAAGCAAATAATAGCGCAGGCTATCAGTATTTTCATTAATTTCCTTAGATAGCTGGTCTTTCAATTGCTTGAATTGCAGAGGGTCTACCATGCATTCAAAAACAGAGTTTTGAACACGCTGTCCGTAATTTAGGCAGCACTTCGCAACCTGTCGCAGCCGTCTTCGGCCTTCGGGCGTCGTCGTATTCACATCATACGTTACTAGAATCATCATTGGATTTACCCCCTACTTCCACAGAAATGGAGGATATTCCTCCAAGTCTCCTCGAATCGTCCTTGCCAATAACAATGCTTGGCTATAAGGAAGCAGACCAATTGGAATGACTTCATCCAAAAATGGGTGACGAATTTCTTCACGCTTTCTTTTTTGCCAAGCCGTAATCAGCTCTTTCTTTAAATCCGGCTTTAGCAACACTGCCCCGTTTTCTTTAATAGTAAAATCATTCGCTTGAATCTGCTTACGGTTGATAAGGGAAAGCACTAAACGATCTGCCATATAAGCCCGTAACTCTTCCATTAAATCCAACGCAAGGCTTGGTCTTCCTGGGCGATCACGATGGAGAAAGCCCGCCGCAGGATCAAGACCCACCGTTTCGAGTGCGGATTGAACTTCTAATCGAAGCAAGGTGTATGTATAAGACAATAGCGCATTAACACGATCAAGAGGAGGTCGACGATTACGCCCCCTCAAATAAAAACTTTCTTTATCTGCCAAAATCAACTCATTAAATGCCGAAAAATAGCGGCGTGCTGCTTCTCCTTCAATGCCTCGTATATCATCCAGCCTAGGAACAGTTAACACCTTATTTAGATACCTTTTTAAGAAATCAGCTTCTTTGTTCACTTTATCTGATGCAATATTTGATCCATGATCGCGTATAGCCCGATTTAATACTGTTCTTGAATTGGCGATTTTAGCAAAAATAAACCTCTTCGCATAAATGGCTGCTCCCTCACCGTCAGCCAGCCGATACTGTTTGCGTCTAAGCAGCACATTCCCAGTTGTCTTCCCATGTACACTTGCCATAAATTGCCCATTCTCTTGTAAAAACGATAAGGAGACTCCACGCTCTGCACACAGCTGCATCAAAGACGGACTTGCACCTGCATACCCCACAGTTACGATACTTTCCAAAATATGAATCGGCATTCGAAGAGGATCACGATCCTCCGCCTTGACGATTATATTTTCCCCTTCACGTGTTAAATAGCTGCTAGGTGAAGTAATGTATAACGTATTTAACAGTTTACGCATATACTGCTTCCTCCTTTCTTCGTTTAGCCCATCTCCTTGTCTAAATAGTGCTGGAGATATCCCCTGCTTTGCTTAGATTTTCGGGATAAGATCGCTGGCATGCATATATCCAATAGCGAGCAATTTTTGCATTTGGAGGAATAAACAGCTGGAAGCGTTAATCCTGCTAAAAATAATCCATGCATTTCTTCAAACAAAGCATAAACTCGCCGCCTTAAGCCTTCAGTTAGGGTAACGCTAACCCTTCTGCCGCGCTCACCATAATACAATGCTCCTTCCGTTAGTTGGACACCGAACATCTCTTCAAGCGCCATTGCCTGGGCACATAGTTGTACTTCGTCCCAATCTCCGCTTTTTGGTTTACCGCGCTTGTACTCTACCGGAAAAGGACGCCATAGCCCTTCCCGGCCCGGAAGAGCAATGGCGTCTCTTTCTCCTATAATGCTACTGCTTCTAGAACTTACTACTGCATGGAATTCAACCACATCCGCTTTACCATAAAACCCAATCGAATAACAAACGAGTGGCAGAGCCCTTGAGATGAGCACATCGCCGCGCGTTTCACTAAAGTAAGGATCATCCGCCCGGCCGTGCATTTGTTGACCTTCGTAAGTAAGAACATTTTCGCTCCACTGCTGCTCGATGTGAATAAGACTCCACTGACGCTTGCAGAACGCATAATGCTGAACACCAGATAGCATCAGCAAATCATCTTCCTGATAGAGTAACTTCTTTGCCATTGCCCGCCCCCTCTTATTCGCCTACCATTCTAGTATTTTGATACCTTCAGGCAAATCATCCCTATTAATCGTAATCTCATATTCTTTGAAAGAACGAATCGGCTCTACTGGCAGACTCTGGTCTCTCACACGAATAGCATCAACACGTTCCAACAATTGGTGAGCGGGAGCATTACCAAGCCTTGTCTCATGCTGGAAAGCAACAAGTTTTCGAACCGTCATTTGTCCCCGTGATGCTGAGCGATCATGCTCAAACATATGAAGCAGAGCTTCCCATAACAATTCCAAATCATTGTTCGTAAATCCCGTCTTTTCTGCCAAATAACCCGAAATATACCCATCCATACGGTAGAGACCATATGGAACTATGTGTTTACGTCCCATTTCTCTTTCTTTAGCAGCTCCTTCTTGCGTTACTGCCTGACGAGTAATTGTTAGCTCCTGAGGAAAAATAGGATCAATGCTCCGGGCAAACGTAAACTGAATCGGCCCACGCACCTGTCCACAATTCACCTTCGTTGTCATAACTGCACCAAAGGTACGAATATCAAAGAAATTATCACACATCCAACGTGTTAATTGACGTGATTGTTCCTGACTTTTAGGTTTCAATTCCTTAGTATCAGCATCATCTGGTCGAATCGCTCGATATGCGCGGCGTTGCTGCTCATTAAGCACTGCGCCCTCTGTCACATAAATGTTAAAGCCTTCTTCCCCTTCCCTAGTCAGCTCAATATAATTGCGGACTTTTCGTTTAATACATACATCAGTCACAATACCATGACCTGTCTCTGGATCGGTACGCGGCATATTTCCTGCATCAGGATCACCATTGGGGTTACCATTTGTTACATCAAAAAAAATGGAGAAATCATATCTTTGAGCTAACGCACTATTTTGCCCGACTTTTTCCAATTCCGCTTGTTCAATTGCCATTTTCAATCATCGCCTCTCAAATCGTATTTTCAAAACATAGAGATGGATTATTATCAATTAAGCTTCTTCGCTATTAGATAACTGTTGATGGTCTTTTTCTTGTATTGATATTGGTTCTGCTAACTGCTTTTTGCTGGTAAACAATTGTTGTTTTTGATGATAGTAACCAAGAATGAATAAACCCTGCTCTTGTTGATTTAAAGTTGTTGGGATAGGATATATTCCTTTTAAGATGGTCTGGTAAAGAATATCGTAGGTTACCGCCAAGCCACCGTTCCCATTGGAACGCATTTTTTTCATATGATGATTAGTCAAATTTTTGAATAAAAAAGTAAATACAGCTAGCGGTCTAGTAGCGGCCGATGCAAAATATTTATCCTTAATGGTTGCATTCAACTTATTATCTCCTACCGATTCGATCTGCACCTTCTCCAACACAGCAAATACTCTTCCCAGACGATAACCGACATCTTGACTTTCTTCATTTATACTCACAGATAAAGCCCCCTCTAATTGCAAATTATTATTCAGGCGAGCATATCTGCTCCAGTAAGCTTTAATAATGGCGACACGCAACTGATTGACAATTCCATCCACACGAATGCGATTAACAATGCTCATATAAAGTGCGTGTGGATAAGCGTTTCCCTGCACGATTGCACGCAGAACTGCTCCCCCTAGTCCAGGCGGCGGACCTTCCCCTACCTTTTTGCCTTCGCTGCTTACACGCCTAGTTTCTTCCATTATACGGT
This sequence comes from Paenibacillus sp. Leaf72, assembly GCF_001422685.1. Classification (NCBI taxonomy): domain Bacteria; kingdom Bacillati; phylum Bacillota; class Bacilli; order Caryophanales; family Paenibacillaceae; genus Paenibacillus; species Paenibacillus sp. Leaf72. Next base: position 369,237 of record NZ_LMLV01000033.1, read on the forward strand.
AAATAGAAGGAGTCTCAGCCCGGTAATCTTTTAAACCCACTATGTCCATATCTGTACTGTGCGCATTTATGTTTTCTAACATTTGTCCAAAATGTCCTTGCCAGAACATCCGTACTGAAATTCTTGCCATATTTGGAGAAAGTCCAAGAATGTAAAACGGTGTCTCTTTAATCGACAACATATTTTCCGTTAGTTTTTTTCCTTGCTGAACGCGCTTTATAACATCCATAATCTGATCTGTTGCTTTATTTTCCAATGCTATAGTGCGATTCTGAGTAAAAGCATTCACAACAATTCTCTCCATATCTTCTCCAAACGGAGAAGCACCAGCCCAGAACACGACCGTCATATCGCCAATGCCTGTAATGGTATTCGTATCCGATTCCAACATATGATTCAGAGCTGTCGTGTAGCCGAAAGCCGCAGTTTTGCTGACAGGCGCATTAAAGCTTTGTTTTTTTCCGTAAGACAGGAAAGAATCAACATTGAAGGAAACAAGCGCCGCTCCAGATGACTGCGCCCCGCGAACGCCTTTAATTTTAATTTCATGCGTTTGGGCAATCGGCTCCCCCTCTTTACCCGTAATCAGACATTGCCCGATAAGCTCGGAGCTTGCTTTCTCACTTTCCATATAACGAATCCAACACGTTTTTATCGCTTCACGTTCATGAAGATATCCATCAGCATCTTCATCAAGTCGAAATACCATGTTGCAATCCAGCCCTTTATCTAAATCAGCAATAAAATTTTGGAGCTTTGGATGCTCACGTACTGTTTCTATATTCCAATGGGAGAAAAAAGCAAGAATGGCCTTGGCTCCACTGTCCTCCAAATTTTGCAAAATATTATGATGAAGCTCTACGCAAGCCTCGTACTTTCTACGTGCATCTACTACCTTCTTAGCATCTGTTGCCGAAGCATTTGCAACATCCGATATAGTATGGTAGCCTAACAAATATTCTGGCTTGTCCGAGAGAAAGAACGGCTTAATGCCGCTGCTTCTGCTGCCTTGTTCGGGAATATTTATAGCTGATGCTTTCCTTCTCTTCCCGTCCACTTCACGCATATCCACTATATTTAACAATTCACCTGTAGCTGAAATGACTAACACAAAAGAGATTTTCCCCATGCTGCTATACATAGGACTTATCTTCGATTTAGGATTTCTGACAAGCTGCTCATAACGTTCATATAGAGCTTGAATGATCATAGAAGCAGCTCACCTCCTCCTTTCGATCTGGGAACTTCTATCACGCCGCAACGCATATTCGCTCGAAAAAAATGCGGGGTCATCTCATTGTTAAAATCAATGTCCCGCAACATCCAGCCTAGGTCCTTCTCTGCTACATCTGTATATGCATAGGAATGGAGGGTTTCATCTACTTCTACTAGTTCGAAACTCGCTGGAAATTCACGGCAACCCAAATAAGGCTGCTGAAAACACTGCCCTTTACGAGCTCTGCGAAGAAAAATATTATAATGCTTCTCCGGAGAATCCTCGGTTCCCGCTGCATCCGTCATTTCAAAATGGGCCTCTATTACATAGGCTACTTGTCTTAGCATAAGTGTAGCACGCTGCTGCCGTTCCTCCGTTACGATTTGCGCAAGCGTTATCGGTTTGCCATCCATAGCCTGTTGAACATTACGAGCGGAGATGACACCTTCCACTTCATTTCTGCGAATCGTTTCAAACTGAATGGGCTTCAATACATGAATACGATCAATGACCCAACGAATGGCAGGCTTCCAATGTATACTTTCCAGTATCCCTCGTGCTGCCGAAGGAGTAATGACATCATAGCTTACGCGCTCTGCCTTCATCTCTGGTCTTGTAAAACAAGCGTAATCTCCCCATACTCTTAAGCGAATACCATATCCCATAGTAAACCCTCCTCTCTTAAAAAATATAAATTTCATCCTCATGGAATTGCTGAGAATATGGAATTACACCAAGTTTATCGTCATACCATTTAGCGGGGTTTTTAAGTACCCAGACCCCATCTCGCACTTGCTCGATTTCTCCTGCCTTTTGAAATGCATTGAACTCATCCGGATAAAGCTGAACAACATAGGGCTGGAGCTGCCTCAATATTCCAGTCATTGGAAAAGCGTATGGCAGTTGATCAATAAGCTTCCAAGCCTTACTGTTATTCCGCCCTCCCTGTTTATTCCCATGTTCATCTATATAAACCCCATCTTCTAAAGCATTATCCTTTTTCTCATCTCTCTCATTCGGTCTTTCATAAGGCACAATTATAGCCTTAGCAGCCGTATCAATAAGCTGAAATCGCTGGGCAATTTCTCGAAACGGAAACTCCAGCAAAGCACCCCTCCGCTCTATTAATTCTAATATCCCCTTCGAATCTGTTTTATCCACTTTGCCACTGCTTTGATAGAAATACAGCTCGTTAAAATATTTCCGCACTGCCTCCAAAGATAAGGGGTCATCTTTGTATTTCTCCAATACAGAACGTGTAACTTCTGCTGTTGCGCTGAACCACCCCGGTGGTAATCCATATTCCGTTTCAAAAACATAGGTATATCCAACAGGAGCTTTACCGTTGCGATTACAGCGTCCTGCTGCTTGAGCAATAGAATCCAGACCTGCTATTTCCCTGTATACCGCAGGAAAATCAATATCTACACCAGCCTCAATAAGCTGCGTACTAATAACGGTACAAGGTAGATTTTCTTTTTTTAATCGTTCACGTATAAGTGCTAGGATATCTGTCCGGTGGAGCGGACACATTCGAGCACTTAGATGAAAAATTCCCTCTTTCATTACATCTTCACTACTACGCTTGAGACACTGTGCATAGATTTCCCGCGCTATTTTACGTGTATTCACAATACACAGCACCTGTTTATGAGAAGCAAGTTGTTCATCGATCTGATTCAAACTTAACGTTCCGACTTGCTTTATGCACACGCGTTTGAACTGCTCGAACCTCAAGGGCACATCATCTGTTAACTCTTCTAATTCAATAGGCCCATGAAACAGCTTCGCTATTTCCGGTTGCGTTGCTGTACACAGCAATACCGTTGCCCCATAGTTATGCGTTAACTCCTGCAAAGCATAAAGTGAAGGTTTGAACAAACCGCCATTCATGAGTTGCGCTTCATCTAAAATAATGATGCTATTCGCTAAATTATGCAGCTTGCGGCAGCTTCCACGCTTATTTGCAAACAAAGATTCAAAAAACTGCACATTAGTAGTTACAATAATAGGATAATCCCAATTTTCCTCCGCGAGTTGAAGCTTCTCTTTCAAATCAATGCTACCATCCTCGTTGTCTTGTTTCTTCTCATGCTGAACGTTAGAATGATGTTCCAGCACATTTTCATCACCTAGAACTTCTCTGAATATTCGCGCATTTTGTTCGATAATGCTTGTATATGGAATTACGTAAATAATTCTTCTTATAGCCTGATCGTCATTAGTTGTATGGTGAATGGCATGACGAAGTGCATATCCGAGGGAAATAAGCGTCTTGCCACTTCCAGTAGGTAGAGTAAGTGTCTTCATTCCTCTTGGGCTTTGCGCCCTAGTTATGCAGTGAGTTAGCAATTCTGAACGATTATAATTAATTGATGACTCAGGATCACCAAACTCATCTTGTATGTAAGTTTCAAATTTCTTAAACAGCTCTGGAAAATCTGCTATTTTTCCTCGTTTGGCACTCTGCTTCTTATTCGAGAAAGCCTCAGAATTAAGCGAGTCCGCATCAATTAAACAAGAGAAAATCATTCTTGTGAAAAAAGCGAGTTGAAATTCCGGCGATATTCCTGGCTTCAGAGAGAGCGAAAGTTTATCTAGGCCGAGCTGCTGTGGCAGCTCATTAAAGGCCGCTTCTTGATAAGGCTCCACCTCTTTTTTTAGCCTATTAAGCAGTGTCGACTGTTCACCGGCATCTGTACCGCAATCCGGAAGGCCAGCATGGTGCCCTGCTATGATATAAGCCAACAACAAGGCGTAATCGCCCTTTTCACGTTCCATCATATGCTGTGCTCCTGCTGTTGCGTGATCCACGGCTATTTGAGAATCATCCAGCCTAAGTTGAAATTTCTTCGAATACTTGCCTAAATCATGTAGGATTCCAGCTGCTTTCCCCCAATCTCTTGCACCAAAAGCGGCCGCAAAATGTCCAGCTAGCTCTGCTACCTCTTGAAGATGAACTATAAGCAGCTGCCACGTTGCTTTATCATCTGATTTTGTTCGATGCGCATAGTACAGAAGAATCACCTCGACATTTTTCACTGAGACCTATATACCATTGCTTTCCATAAGTGTACGAGGTAACCTATTGGTTGTAAAGACATTTTTTACCTAAAATACTATTTTAAAAGTCATCCTGGATCAATTAAAGGATGTGGATTGAAACCCTATTTTAAAGATTCCGTTTGGCGCTCCCCGTGAGGGGAGCATAACCTCTCTTACATTCATGATGCTAACTCCCTATTGTCCAACGTAACCCCAAAACTTCAATTTTGTTTAAATAAAGGCCGTAATCCACAGAGCTCTTATCTGGCGGATTACGGCCTTTTTGGCTAAAAAAATCTGATTGTCCAAAATCCAATGCTGAATATTCGGGAGTACTTGTACCTCAGCCGTGAAATTCTATCGTCGATCTTTCTGTCGTTAGTACAAGTAAACGCTTGCATATAATCGCCCCCTCGAAATCAAGCCTTAAACATTATTATGAAAAAGACGAAGAGGTTATTCCTATGCAATGAATAAAAACAAACTTAGACTACATACAAAATTTTTAAAATAGGGAACCATGAAAAAAAACATCAAACCACTATATAGATGTAACAGTTTATCAGGGCATCCATGCAGTTGTACGACTTTTAAAATAAGTTGTCAAATGGAGACCAGCCTTATAGTTCAATCATTTTAAGAGATGCCTGAAAATTTCCAAAACTTTCATACGGAGAGCGACCAGAACTTACCTTCATATACCAACTGGTTCCTTCCGTTTCAATCCACGCTCTCGCACGGAGAGCGACCTATCGGTGTAGCCGCTTATATGTGGTGGCGTAAATGTTTCAATCCACGCTCTCGCACGGAGAGCGACGATACTTGCTAAATAGATTGTTGTTAGACTAAAAAGTAGACACGTAGAACCGAGAATCGGATAAAATAGACCTATCCAAATTCGAGGTGAACGAAGTGACAAAGAAACATTATGATCAAGCATTTNGGTCGTTTCAATCCACGCACTCCGTACGGAGTGCGACCATCAATATGTTGTTAGGTTTCAATCCACGCACTCCGTACGGAGTGCGACCATCAATATGTTGTTAGACTAAAAAGTAGACACGTAGAACCGAGAATCGGATAAAATAGACCTATCCAAATTCGAGGTGAACGAAGTGACAAAGAAACATTATGATCAAGCCTTTAAAAGACAAGTCGTCCAGATGATTCAAGAAGAGGGAAAAACGGCCCCTCAAGTGGCAGAGGAATTAGGGCTGCACGTCAATACCGTGTATCGGTGGGTATCTGAAATCAAACAAGATGGCGGACAAGCCTTTCCTGGCAGTGGTCAATTGAAAGAAGAGGACAAGGCCCTCAAGGCGTTACAAAAGCAAATCCGTGACTTGCAAGAAGAAAATGACATTCTAAAACCAGCTAATGTTTGTCAAGCATTATCGCTTGGTTAAAGTCAAATAGAATGTTATACTTTTTGTGCAACACAAATAACCTTCATTGGCTTGAAGGTTATGGTTAAATATGGATATTACTCTTTATAGGGCTGGCTTTTACTAAGGATGGCGTAAACGTGATGGAGAAGCTTGTTGGCGCAGGCGATCACGACCACCTTGTAGGGCTTGCCCTCGTTCCTTTTTTTATCGTAATATTCCTTGATTTTCCGATTGGAGCTCCGTCTTAGTCCACATTGAACCGCTAAATATAAGGAGCGTCGAAGCCGTTTTGAACCCCGTTTGGTAATACGGGAACTCGTAGCTGTAAATTTTCCCGAACTGAAAATACCGGGATCGAGCCCCGCAAAGGCAACGAGTTGTTTGGCGCTTGTAAATTGCTTGACGTTACCCATTTCAGCTACAATGGCTGCGGCAAGTTTATCCCCTATACCCGGTACACTTTTCACTAATGCTACTTCAGGTAGGAATGAGGAGATTTCATTCATCTGTTTCTCTAGGTGACTGAGTTGGTTGATGAACGCCAGCAGAAGTTGAATCATGCTCGAGAGCATGGCTGTCTGAGACGGGCTTTTCGTCTGTTTGTTCCAAGTAAGCAACAACCGATCAAGTTGCTCTGCTTTCTCGTAAGCCCACCTTTTAGTGTGAGATCTCCCCGCAAACGTTTGGATTAATTCGACTAGCCCCTCTGTTTTTCTGTCTAAACACTGTTGTAGCACGTTCAAAGCCGTTACAGAGAACAGGTTGTAAAACACCTCTGTGTAGGCTGGAAAGACCTGATCGAGCAAAGCTCTCGCGTTCAATTTGGCTTGCACAAACATATCTGTGACGAACTCATGCTGCCGCGTCACATGTTGAAGTTCGGTATACGTCTCTTCCCATGTTCGATGAGGTTTGACATCTCCACGATAATACATATCTGCTAAGTGCCAGGCATCCATTGCGTCTGTCTTGACCTTGCGTAATTGAGTTCCTTTAGCCCGTTTTGACTGCAAGGGATTAATGACGAAATGCTTCCAGCCACCGTCTACTAAATAACTCACGAGTGGACGGTGGTAATGTCCCGTTGCTTCTAAGATAACTACGGGAGCGACCAACGTTTTTGCTTGTAATTCTGTCAAAAGTTCTCCTAAACGTTTGAATCCGATTTCGTCATGCGAAATGCTCTCGGCTTTCCCGTAAGGTTCATTCCTTTTAAAAAAAACCTGCAACACACTAGCACCCTTGGCAATGTCTATTCCTACAACCGGTTCCATAACAACCTCCCCCTAACAATTTGTCGGTAATCCCACGCTTTTCCACGTCCCATAGCTTCGCTTGTGATACGAGGTCACTTGCCTCTACCAGCTCAAACATGGTGATTGAGGGTGGTGGGGAGAACAGTTTTAAGAACGGGATCTATACTCCCTAAAAGGCCAACGTTCTTCCCGACTCTGCCATCTTAAAGTGCCTAATAAAATAAGCCAACCAGAAATCTCTGGCTGACCTAATAATACGAAAAAGGCCATGCACTACTTTGCAAAAGACCGGCGCTGATCTATGCCTTCATCCACAATCACCGCTTCCATTGCCGTGTCGCAAAGCTATGTGCTGCTATGGGCGTTTCCAGAAGCGGTTATTACAAATGGACCACACGTAAAGTCAGCAAACGAGAGAAAAGCCGTAAAAAGCTGGTACAGCGTATTCGGCGAATCTTTCTAGATTCTCGTAGGCTTTATGGAAGCCCGAAGGTTACACAAATGCTACATAAACAGGGCAGGAAAATCTCGGAGAAGACTGTCGCTCGAATGATGAAGGAGCAGGGTCTGAAATCCCGAACCATTAAAAAATATAAAGCGACAACGAACTCCAAACACAACCTACCTGTCGCCGAAAATGTACTCAATCGCCAATTCAGACCCGAGGCACCCAATCAAACTTGGGTGACCGACATCACCTACATTGCCACGGATGAAGGATGGCTCTATTTGGCGAGCGTCATGGACTTGTATAGCCGCAAAATTGTGGGCTTTCAAATGAGTGATCGGATGACCAAAGAATTAGTCCTTCAGGCGCTTGAYCGGGCGCATCAGCAGCAGCGCCCAACGGGTGAAGTGCTGCATCACTCTGATCGAGGAAGTCAGTATGCTTCTCATGACTACCAAGCCCGTCTAAAAACCTACAATATGAAGGCTAGTATGAGTCGCAAAGGCAACTGCTATGACAATGCTTGTATCGAAGCGTTCCATAGCGTTCTTAAAAAGGAGCTCATTTATTTGGAGCGCTTCAAAACGCGGGAGCAAGCACGTAAACGCATCTTTGAATACATCCTCTGCTTCTACAATGCCAAACGCATTCACTCGACCATCGGGTATCTCACTCCCAATGAATGCGAACGCAGGTACCGAAAGGCAGCTTAAAAATCTCGGTTTCTTGTGTCTACTCTATTGACAGAGATACAGATTATACCTT
>NZ_LMLV01000034.1:0-483695 GCF_001422685.1 Paenibacillus sp. Leaf72
CAGTTGAACATTGTGGAAGGACTCTGGCAATGGCTTAAATCCAGTGTGATCAACAATGTGTTTTATTCCACCGTTGCTCAAATTCGACTGCGTGTCAGGCAATTCATGGAAGAAATTATGAAGCATCCTCATGTAATCATTGATCGCCTATGTGTTCGGCTTTGATTGCTAGTTTCTTTCGTTCAACTTATATAGATACTATTCCTGGTGAATTATTAAACCGTTTAGACATAGAACTTCGTCTGACAAAAAGTTTAAATGCTGTTATAGCGCTTGTAGACAAGGCTTTAAGCGATTCAAATAGTAAGCATGTCCAATTTGTGCAGATTGAAGCTGACATCGAAATAAGGGGCATTCACAAGCCCTATGGCTTCTATGAGAGCAGGAGGGAATGGCATTCCTCTGAACCTCAATATTGGATCAACACAATTGGAAGAGAAGGATATCAGGTCTGCAGATTAATTGAGGAGAAGATAAAAATTGAGGAGGTTATAGACACGTTTCAATCCTTAGAAAAAGCTAAAGCCGTATGTAAAGCATTAAAAGAGGGTTACTTTTACAGTAAAGATAATGGAATCGAATGTTATATCGAAAGAACCGAACGTCTTTATAATAGTTAAGTGCAGTACTCTTACGCAAAGGGGAACACTTGGTTTCCCTTTGTGTTTAGATTATGATTTATTACTAAATCCATTAACATTTTCCCCTTGAGCTTGAGAAAGTCCACCTATTATCCTTTCAAAATCTGGGTTTTGATTAAAAAAACTGAGCTGATGAGTTTTCAGTTCAGTTAACTCTTCCACATTACAAAGTTCAAAATATCGTGCCCAATTTTTACGTTTTTTCAACAGCTTGTGATTTTTCATATGTGCAATGTACTTCCCCATCCATTCTAAACCATCTATATGCTTTAACCAGGTTGAACTCCAATCGTTTAATTTGTTTGCCTTATCAGCGACTAATAGACTGATCAGGAACATACTTCTAGAAGAGACTGAAGTTAAGCTGAAATATTTATAGATTTTTAAGATCTTTAATGTTTGGTTATCATATACATCGAAGTTAATTAGGACCTTAATTACTCTTTCAAGTATGTTCATTTCAGTTCGTACCTTCTCTAAATCATGGTCAGTACTAAGTTTGATAGCCGACCTTATTGCTTTCACATTTAATATTTCTTTCATGTCATCAAAAATAGAATCATCTGTCGAAGAATTGAATGATGATGTCCCCATGGTTTTATGTAAAATCTCACCAGCTGCCAGTTCACCTGTAGTTGTTTCTAATGAAGATCCGTGCCATATGCGGTCTTTCAAATCTGGTGAAAGGATGCTGAATATGACGTTGATTGAGGTTGAAACGTCAGACATTTTCTCTGACGAGAAAATTGTCTTTTTTTTATTAAATCCGTTAATCAAGGACTTCTCTATTTTTAAAAAGCTTGCTACCTTTGTCTTTAACGCCTCTTCAATTTGTTTGAAAACACCACCTAATAAAATTTCTTTTATAAAGTGGGATTCAATCTGTCCTCCGCGTAACCATACATCTAACAACAACCCATTTAGGTTTCTTGCACTTTCCTTGGAAGTCAGCAACAACTGCAAATTATCTTTTGCGGATTCTGGATATTCTGAAATTGATCCATTTACTTTTAAAGTATACTTCTGTTTTGGAGCAGGCAATATACCGCATTTGTGCCAGCGTTCGATCTGTGAGTTTGTAACTTTATACCCCAAACTCACTCCGTAATTAGTAAGTTCTTCTCTATTCAATTCAGTCACCTCTAGGGGTTTACTAGGCTGCGGTACGCGAAACTGGTCAAGTTTAGAATCCACCTCTGGTATACTCATGATATGTCGAAGGAGGTGAGAAATGATGAAATACTTAATTGGGGCACTGATCTTAATTGGAGCAATAATTAAAATAAGATCTGCTTATTCAGATTTTAGTAAGTTAAGCAAACTGTTTTAATGAAACCGCCTTTTCTACCCACGGAGTATCTTCGTGGGTAATCTTTTATTTGAGATATATGCTGTTGAAACAATAGTCAGGTTACATATTAGTATTCTCATAAATGAAGTCAGGTATTGTAAGATAATTAATCCCTAACTCAGCAGCAACCTCATCTCTACTCTTCCCTAGCTTTATCTGTTCTACCATATAAGTGTTTCTTAGTTTTCTCGGATGCACATGGATACCTAACCTTTTTGAAAGAGTTTCGAATATAAGATGTATTGTTCGAGGGCGAATCTGTGTACCTTTACTTGTGACAAATAGATACGGACTCCGTTCACCCTCTTGTTCGCAAATTTTCAAATAAGTCATGATTGGTTCAGCAACATCAATCGACATTGAGATATGACGAGTATGGCCTGCCTTCACAACGAAAACTATACAATCATCGTTTACAATTACATCATCTCGTAACAAATATATAGCTTCCGGCAAGCGAAGACCTGCTTTTAAATATAATGTTGTTAAAGCAACATCTCTAAAGTATTTTTGTGTATCCATCTTGTCCCTTAACAATCTCATGCCTGCAATTAATTTCTCCAAATCATCGTCGCCTAAATAAAATCTTTCCTCATCCTTACTCAATTTTCGATTGCGTTTTATTTTTACAGCTGGATCATAACCAGCGAGATAATTTTTCTGCCAAAGAAAATCAAAATAGGATTTTAATATACTGATTTTTTTATTGATAGTCGTTTCTACTTTACCATCTTCTTTTTCATCATTTAGATAATCTTTGATCATGGATTGGGTAATACGATAATACTCAAGGTGTGGATACTTCCTACTAAACCACCCCATAAAGCAGGCCACTTCATTTATATATCCATAGACAGTTAAATCCTTCTTCTTTTGCTCTATCTTAAGATAATGTTCATATTCATTCTGCTTATATACTGTCATGTTTTCACCCCACTCTACTGTCTCCAGAGCTTCTTATTAAGTATAAACCAGTACAAATCAAGCGTAAAGAATAAGCTGCGTAGGAGTAAATAGGTGATTCTAACGTGGGGAAATTCTAGATAAAACAAAAAAAGCATAAAGCTGAGAAAAACAAAAAAGGTAATGTCAGATGACATCACCTTTTAAAAGTAATCTTATTGTTTCAACCAACCGTCCCCAACATTAGGCTGATTCACTTCAGGATCAATTCCTCCTGAAGCTGTTGCATCCATACCATCAAGAATAGTTATGCCGCTTGATTTCATATACTGTGCAACCAGGAAGGATACTCCTACCGCAAGCGCAATCCCTCCCAGCATCAACATCCCATTTTCCGTCGTTTGTGATGCCGATCGCTCCTTTTTCATCCACCGTAAAATATATCCAAACATAAACCTCAATCCTCTCTTTTAAATTAAGTAACAATGGGTAAATGACTAATGGTCAGAAGAGCCATTTCAACACTAATCCCAGAACACCCAGAACAATCGAAATAAGGGGCAACATTAATAATGCATGTTCATTTGCTGCTGAAGACGAGACTTCATTTTTTATCCAATTAACGACAAATGCCGTCATCAAATTTTGTCCTCCCTCTTTTAGTGCTGAATTTTATAAAAAAATGGCTCCCCGATCTCAGTGATCAGCGGAGCCATTTTTTCACAAACTATTGCTTCAGCCAACCATCGCCGGTGTTCGCTGGCGCAGAATCGGGATCAATGCCGCCCGCTGCTGTCGAATCCATACCATCGAGAATCGTTGTACCGCTCGATTTCATATATTGCGCAACCAGGAAGGATACCCCTACTGCCAGCGCAATGCCGCCCAGCATCAACATCCCATTTTCCGTCGTTTGCGATGCCGATCGCTCGTTTTTCATCCACTTCAAGATTTTGTTCTTCATTTCCTTACCTCCAGGTCTACTTGCTTTATTCCCTCTCGCTACGATAGCGCCAGAGGTAACCGTGCTTTTCTCGATGCCGTTAAAATTATTGCTTCAACCAGCCATCGCCGGTGTTCGCTGGCGCAGAATCGGGATCAATGCCGCCCGCTGCTGTCGAATCCATGCCATCCAGAATCGTTGTACCGCTCGATTTCATATATTGCGCAACCAGGAAGGATACGCCTACCGCCAGCGCAATGCCGCCCAGCATCAACATCCCATTTTCCGTGGTTTGTGATGCCGATCGCTCGTTTTTCATCCACTTCAAGATTTTGTTCTTCATTCTTCTCACCCCCTACTATTCTGCTTCATGTATCTCGCACACGTGGTTCGAACCGCTTTCGCCGTTTCGTGTGTTTGTGCGTTTCGTTTACATGTATTATCATATCGCGTTTCGTTTTTTTTGTAATTACCCAAATGGGTACTTTTAGTTACCCGTTTGGGTAAATAATAATGGATTTCATACATAATCGCTTCTGGATGAGGAAGTCAGTCGATCTAGTTATCACAAATAACCTCGACCATCCGCTTGCCCATGAGTTTACAGTCTTCAAACGTTAAGTTGATTTGTTCCAGTTCTATTCTCAGCCTTTCCAAAGAACTTCTGCAGCAACCCGCTTACTAAGTCTACTGTTAACCTCAATACGTTAAGTTCGAACTCTCGAACGAGGTACTTAAACCAATAAGAACGCGCAACTGCAGGATGAACCTAAAAAGGTTGGTCATTTGACCAACCTTTAAATTTCACTCAAGCTGTTATAGATGTAATGAGCACATTCAAAGTAATCCTATAAACGACATCCCTTAAAATTGGTGTAGAAATTTGCTAGTGTTGCACATCCTCTATTGTGATGCACAATCATGCAGCACAATAAATTTCGATAATTAGGGCTTGCAACAACTTATCATTACAATTTAATCATTAAAGAGCAGCTCCTTAAATAGATACCCCGCAGACACCTTCATCTTCCCTCTTATTTTTTCATCCGAAAATGTTCTTGTCAAAGCTGCTTCATATGCGTGATAAACGAGAACTTTGGGCCCTTTACTTGTGACTAGCAAAAGGTTTATTATATCCCGTTCATTTATTTTTTTGCATTTACTAATTTGCACATGGTTATTCCAATCCCAATTGGAGATAGATAATGCCGCTTTTATTTCCTCCGGAGACAACTTCACTTTTAACGCCTGCAAAGAGTAACCAACTTTCAACATTGCTTCACCTGCATATTTTCCGTTATCACTCATAAAATCAAGCTGCTTATCCATCCATTCATATTCCGATTTAAGTAAATTATCATCCCTACTTTTAATTCTTTCTCTTTCAATGTATCTCAATCCCAAGACAATATCATCAAGAATTTCCGCTACAGTGAAGCTGTACATCTTTATGATTACTATCGCTTGTGTCCATATCCTACGTTGCATTTGTCTTTTTTCAATATCGTTCATCTCATATAAATTCGCTTCAATATCGATATGTCTATGACAAAAAGAAAGCATTAATCCCTGTATTCGATCTAACCTTAAAAATCTCTTATCACGTTCAATGACATTTATGTTTTCACTAGTAGGTGACATAACCAACACTCCCTGACGAAGAATTATATATTAATTATGATACTATATTTATCAAACATGTAAACCAAGATATACAATTTTTGCACCATTTGATAGAATTGTCCCGAGCATTCTATCAAAAACCAGTGAATCATGTAAATCTTAAAGAACAAAGGAGTGATTTGAATTGAAGACACTTATTTTAGCTGAAAAACCTGATATGGGAAAGAAAATAGCTCAAACCTTAGGACAATTTAGCTCAAAGAATGGTTATCTGGAGAACGATAGTTACATCGTAACATGGGCTATTGGCCATCTACTCGGTCTTGCTGAGCCAGAAGCATATGATGATCAATATAAACGATGGGATATGCAGCATTTGCCCATTATTCCTAAAACATTTCTTCTAGAACCAAACCAGAAAACGTTGAAACAATTAAAGATTATTCAAACTGTGGCAAAACAGTGTTCACAAGCAATAAATTGCTGCGACGGAGCCCGTGAAGGGGAATACATTTTCAGACTCATTTATCAATACCTGAGACTTACAATACCAGTCAGAAGGCTGTGGATCTCCTCTCTCACCCCTGATGCAATCAGAAAAGGATTTAAAGAACTACGAAACGGAAGTGAGTATAACAATCTATATATGGCAGCACGATCTCGAAGTGAAGCGGACTGGTTAATTGGAATGAATGGTACAAGAGCCTTCTCTACTAAATTTGGTGGTCATGGGAATGTTCTTTCTATCGGCCGCGTTCAAACGCCTGTTTTAGCAATGATAAGTGACCGCCATGAAAGTATTGATAAATTCCAGCCCCAAAACTACTTCGAAGTTGAGGCCATGTTTCAACAGGAATCACTTAACTATAAAGGCATTTGGCAATATAACGAACAAAAAATTCTAGATCGCACTGTTACCGATGCCATCGCTCGAAAGGTGCAATCTCAAATCGGAACGATCATATCGTGTGTAGTGAAAGAAATTAATGAACATCCACCGGCCTTATATGATTTAGGAGCATTACAGTCTGAAGCAAATCGAAGATTTGGCTTCTCAGCTCAAAAAACACTAGATATTGCTCAAGAACTTTATGAAAAGCATGAAGCAATTTCTTACCCAAGGACAACTAGCAATTATGTTGCTGAAGATAACATTCCAGTCATGCATTATGTCTTCAATCAATTTAGCGTTACTCAATATGAGGATTTAGTTGCCGGCGGAAACATAAACTTAGTTCACACTAAAAACAAGAATCTTTGTAGACCTGATAAAATTGAGGATCATCATGCCATATTTCCAACAGGCAAAATCCCATCAGACTTAACAAAAGAACAAGAATTACTGTTCGACCTTATTTGCAGGAGATTTTTATCACACTTTTATCCTGCAGCTCAGTACCGCGATCATACCGTTTATACGGAAGTAAAAGATGAAAAATTTAAAACTAAAGTAAAAGAATTAAAAGACATCGGCTGGAAAATCATTTACGACAAAACTGAAAGTGAAACGAAAGAAAAAGATGATCCAGAGGAAATCAAAACTAATTTTAATATAAATACGGACCAATTAGCATTTTGCGTGAAGGCAGAAACAAAGGCTAAAGTAACCTCTCCCCCATCTTGGTATACAGAAGGAACACTAATTGATTCTATGAAGCGGGCTGGTCGAAATATAACGGACGAAGAACTTCGAGAAGAACTCAGTAGCTTACAATTAGGCACTCCAGCAACGCGGGCTAATATAATCGAAAAACTAAAGACTCAAAAATACATCTACCTTGAAGGGAAAAAGTTGAAAGCAACTGATAAAGGAAAAAATCTAATTGCAATTATTCGGGGTATGGACCTCCATGTGCTCACTAGTCCAGAAATGACCGCAATGTGGGAAAAACGCCTAAATGAGATATCCAAAGGTCAAGCATCCGAAGAAAAGTTTATGGTTCAGGTCCAACAATTTACAACTAAGATTATCAACAAAGTCAAAGAATCAACAGGAATTTCTCAAGATTCATTTGTAAATAGTATAGGAAATTGTCCGGCTTGCGAAAATGGGAAGCTTATTGAGAGTAATAATGGATACGGCTGCTCTCGATTTAAAGACGGATGTAAATTTACAATACGGAAAATTCAATTCGGAAAGACACTATCCATAAAACAAATTAATGAACTACTAACCAAAGGAAAGACTGGCGAACTAAAATTTAAGAGCAAAAAAGAAAACGCTTCGGATTACACAGCAAGATTAGTGTTAAAAAACAAAGGTACAGGAGAAATAGGCTTAGAGTTTTCAAACAAACGAAAAAATAGTAACACTAACAAATCACCAAAGCCCAACCGAAACTAGAATCAACAAAAATCCATGTAGTCTACGTTTCTGGAACTCAATTCACAAAGATCTTTGAACGTAGACTACAAAAACAAAAAGAACAGACTTATCGTAGATTCAATCTACGCAAAAACGTCAGCAACGTAGCAATACCACCCCGAATAAACCGCCTAAAACAGTATCCCTTAATCACGCCACATCGAATAAGCAGAAAAGATCTTTGCAACACTTAACGTAGATTACGATATAGTATAGTTTTATAAATACAGCGTAGCCGTAGTCATTGTATAGTTTAAACTGCAATTTTACACGTAGACGTTGCTATCTGATAGCTACTTCATCACATTATACGTAGATAAATGTCATCGTTATATTTGAAACGACATTCTTACCGTAGATGAAGCTTTCAAACATCTACGTTTGCGAAATTAGCAATTTTATTGCAAAGATTATTATCTACGTTATAATACTGATAGTCTCCGGTCCGATAAACTCTATTTCTTGTTCAATTAACGTAGACTACCATTCAGAAATCGCGATGAATCATCACGTAGTCGTTGTATTCCGAACGTTTGAGTAAGCTATCGTCAACGTTGATGTAGATAAAACTATAAAATAGGGTATAATTATTAATAAGGCGTTATTCACGGACCGTGTTAAGAGGAGGAGAGGTGGTTATTATGCCGGAAAATGGAGATTTAGGAACCAATTTAGTGAACGACACTAAATTAAAGCTAAAAGAAGAGCTGCTTGATTACTTTTCTAATCAAGATCCTTTATACTCGCTAATCAAAGGGTTTGAGCATGAAATAGTTTCTGATGACATTATTGAACTAGATCCGCAAACTAGGTACTCTACTAATGATGTGACCGCCATACTTCAAAAATACACATATCTGTATGATGTAGAAAATGAAACATCATACATTGCCGATCCCAGTCGGTTGCGTTGGTGGTTGCTTGAAAAACAAGAAGATAATTTATTGGCTTATTTAAGCGTGGCAAAGACCGGAAAGAATTGGACATGGGACATTCACGCGATAGTTAGAGCAAAGATTGTCAGCATTTTGAGGTATATTCATGGCTATACTCAAAAAGAAATTAAAGTATTTGCGCTAGGAGTGTCCGCTAAAACAACATCAAGAATTACAGATACTAATATCGAGTCACTAATTAAAACTGGTGAGCTTAATAACATACAGAATTTTGACGTTTTAAAAGATGCACTTATTCAATATATGAATTTCAATCAGAAGCGTTTCGAAGAATTAGCTCAATCCATTGAATACTTTGCTACTGAGTACAGAAAAGATCATGAATCAACATTATCTACGATTAAGAATTCTGAAAATGAGTTGAAACGTAGAACTTTGTTAACGGATCTACGGTTAAGAAAGATTCATCAGAAAAGACTAATCGCATTGGAAGCAGAACAAGCCTGGATCAATCGTGGTAGATTTAAAAACATGATGGCTTCTAAAGAAGCTAAAAGATCTTTTATCGAATCATACATTGAACAAGGAATGAAAACCTTTCTAGAGGAAGAACAGATACTTACTAACGATGAGCTGCATAATTTAAACGTAGAAGGAAATAGAAACACTTCTTCAGATGAATAGATGCAAAAAAGACCATCTACTTAACCGTAGATGGTCTTTTTTGTGTTTCAGTTTTTAAATCTCAGATTAAATCTTTAGAAATCGTCATCAAGATCTGAGTAAGAAGCAAGAGGAGCGGGATTTTTGTTTGATCCACCATCATCCAGATCAGAAAGAGTAGCTAAACCGGAATTTCTGATCTGATTTCCATTTGTCGTGAAGAAGTCATCAAAACCACTCAGCTCCGATGAATTTTCCTTCAAGGCTTGCTTCTGACGCTTCTCGATCTCAATCCATTCATTTAATTCCGACTCCAATTCTTTAATTCGTGACGGAGGATTCGGAACTACTGCTAATCCAAACAATAACAGTTGATCTTTCATATTATCATTTTTAGCAATAGCATGATTTACCCTTGTATTTAATATCTCAGAGGCAATACTATAGATTTCATCAGCAACTTGCGGTGAGATAAGTCTGTTATTCGGAAACAGCACAGCCACAGCTCCTGTTAGAACATTTTCAATGGAATTATTGGCCAAAACCTCATTCTTCTTGAATAAATCATTCAGTTCTCCGTAGTAATCAATCGTTTCAAACCCATTAGCGATAATCTTTCTGGAAATTGACATCCAACCAGGTGTAGACCAAGCAGATAAGAGCTCTGTTTTATCAAACACTGATCTACCTTCCAAGAGTGGAAGGGCGGAGGTTTCGAATAAAGTAGATGCTACAACCATATTAGTATAGGAACGAGCGTCTATACCCATCCCAACCTTTGTAACAAGAGGCGTCTGCTCATAATAATCTTTTAATTTCTCATTATCTATAACGAGAGCTGCCCCCATCTTACCTTCTTGCATAAATTGCTGAATCAAGTTAATACCAGCTAATGCATTCCTCCTGAATGCCGATCCTCTTTCATCCTTTGAAGGCAAAGAACAAATTATGCCGAAAGGCACCTTACCACCTGGTAACGCTCTACGACTTCGAATTTGAGAGAGATACTGCATAGCTACTTTTAAAGCTCCGTTACCAGATCCGCCACCGAGAGAAACATTAATCCAAACAAAGTCCGCTTCTTGAATCTCCTGTTCAACAGCAACTCTTTTATAGAGTTCCTTGTTTTCTACAGCAATTTCATATCCAAGTTGAGCATTTTTGTCTGTCCCTTCTAAACCTGCAAATTTAATAGATTTTGTTTCAATTCTTCTAGCATCAGGTATGAGCCCCTTATGCTCATTTAAATCACTTTTAGAACTGTTAAATAAATAAGTCGGGTATCCAAATCGCGAAAACTCAGCAGCCATTCTTCCGCCGCCCTGTCCCAGTCCAACAAAAGCCATGGTTGGTAATCGATGCATCTCATCCTTTACACTTTGTGACTCAACAAAAGGGGAGAGCAATAAACGCAGAGCACCTAACTGTCTAGTATTATCAATTTTCAATTAAATCATCCTTCCCATAAGGGCATAATTTATCTTTTTCTTTCATCCAGGAGAAGTTGTACAAGCTGCATACCTCTCTTAGTGACATAGTAGGGGGCCATAGTGCCATTATTCTTCTTTTCTATAAAACCTTGGGCATCTAAAATTGTAAATGACTGATCATAAAAGAATCTCTTTCCACGATAGTTTTCAAGTCTCGTTTTAACTGTGCCAATATGATTACGATTATCTCTAACTATC
The DNA here is from genome assembly GCF_001422685.1 of Paenibacillus sp. Leaf72. Taxonomy (NCBI): domain Bacteria; kingdom Bacillati; phylum Bacillota; class Bacilli; order Caryophanales; family Paenibacillaceae; genus Paenibacillus; species Paenibacillus sp. Leaf72. The sequence continues at coordinate 11,074 of NZ_LMLV01000034.1, forward strand.
GTTCTGAACACATTTAGAGTAAAATCATCTAACTTTTCTCGAAAGAATTGTAGTTCCCTTAAATTAAAAAGAAGTTCTGAGGAATCCTCACCTTCAGAAGATGACTCCGAATTCACCTTTATCACCCCAAATCCATCCAATTTAGATGCACATTATGTGCCTATTATAGAGTATATAGCGTGAAATAGTAAAGAACTTTATGCAGCACAATTGTGCTTCTTTATTGTGATGCACTTAAAAAAATGAGAAATTTTATTCAGTAAACCCTTATAAAATAAGGGATTTACCCGTCCCTATTGTGCAACACGATTGTGCGGCACAATAGGGACGGGGTAATTATAATAAAAAACTGTTGGATTTCTCCAACAGTTTTATTTTAGGGCATTCTTATATCTTTCAATGGCCAGAATACTAATTCTGCTTTACCTATAATCTTATCTTTAGTAATCGAACCAAAGTCTCTACTGTCATAACTATTGTTACGATTATCTCCCATAACAAAAATCTCGTCGTCTGGAACAACATATGGTCCGAAATTATTCATAAACTTTTTCCTACCTTCGTCAATCGCTCTTTGACGCAGCAGCTCAATATAAGATTCTTCTACTAGAACCGAATTCACATAAAGTTCATCGTCAATGATTTCAACTGTTTGACCTCCAACTGCAATTACTCGCTTAACGTAATCCTGAGATTCATCTCCATGAAACGTGATAATATCCCCAGCTTTAGGATCTTTGAAATAATATATGAACCTGTTCGCAAAAAATCTTTCCGAATCAGACAACGTAGATTTCATTGAGTCACCAATCACTACGGTTGGTAAGATAATAAAATTTTGAATAATAAGGACGACAACAATACATAAACCAACCGAGCATATCCAATCTAATAATGCTTTGAATCTCTTAGGCGTATTGATTTGATTATCTTTGGCTACGGTTTGATGGACATCTTTATCTTCGTCTACTTGGAATTTAGAGTAATTCATCTGAGTATTCTCCTTATGCGCAATCAATAACTACGCGTAGATTAAAAATGCTTACCCATATAATATCCTACATTTGTTTCTTCACAACTAGTGATTTAAAAACAATCGTCAGTTTAAGTTTCAACGCCAATCTACGCATGATCTTAACTAATGACCAACTATAATAGTTTGACAATCCCATTAGAATCCATTAGTCTAAATTTCAACATTTGAATTAAAAGGAGAGACTACCGATGCCGGTAATAAATAGCCAAGGCCAAATTACATTTCCTTCAGAGTGGAAAAAATTTATGGGAGGAATTAAAGTAGGGGAATATATCTATTATTACATTCAACAATCAGAGCAAAAAATTATTATCTCTAAGAATTGCGTGACATTTGATGCACGCGCTCCATTTTTAAAGAACAACTTAATCACAATCCCTCATAACATTCGTAAAGTTTGTAATTTGCAAAATGGAGATAGATTAACATTCACATATGACTTAATAAAAGATACTGTTTATATTATGAAAGCACAAGATACATTTGAATGTGAAATTTGTAATGAAGAAGGAAATCTTCAAGGATATCCATGTATCGTCTGCGAAGGTAAAGGGAGGTTCAAACTAGAAACTTGGTCGAATGAACTAACCAGGCTTTTTAGGATGGGTTACAAGTATGGCATCAATATCTCCATAATAAACACAAATACAATACACCTACCAGATAATGAAGTTGCAAACATTTTCCCTGTCATACAAATAGAAAGCTCTAATTTCCCCATAGAAGTGCTAGAAAAATTTCAAGACTATTATCAAAAGAGAGCTATCCGCGTGAGGGGAGAAGAAGAGAGTCAAGATTTTTAAAATCTCCTTGAATTAATTCATATTCAAAAAAGATAAAATTATCTCATAGCGAATTTCGTCCATAACGGATACTTTATCATTAATCCGGAGCAATCGAACAGAGCTAAACCGCCATTGTGATAGTATAAACCCCAAAAGCTATTAGTAGGATCAGTTTTAAACAGGCAGTACGTGAGCAAGGAATCTCACTTGTGACTGAAAGCCAGTGACGACCCAGAAGCAATGCATCCGACAATTGGTAGAGTGAGTAAAGTTTGTGCATGACGATGGCTCGATAAGTGCTACCATCGAGCCATCAGGCAAATTTCAAGAAGCAAGCGATATGTACCACCTATACGCGGGTATACTCGTCGAGCTTGACGACCAAACACCTTTCGCGCCTCGTTTGTTGTACAGCTGCATATTAAAAAATAAAATGAACAATCGATGTGCAATGAATAGATAGATCCTCTCAGGATGCGGATAGCCGGGCAGTAAATGAACTGATTTATCGACCAGATTAATAAGCAAAGGATGAAGAATAATGAGCACAAATTATTATTTTAGAATCGATATTAACACCGGGTCTTATCAAAGCACACAAGATATTCATATTGGTCAATACTCTGCCAATTCTTGTTTGCTTATGCGTCAAGATCAGTGCTACAAAACTGTTGAGGAAATGCATACTTTCTATAATCACAATAAGGAAAAATTGAGCATCGTCAATGAATACGATTTAGTACTAACCTGGGAAGAGCTACAAAATAATCTTTTAAGCCAACCCGCACGTATTAGCGCTCGATATCATTTGGACTCTTTTGGTTATGCTTGGTCTGATGAACCCTTTTGCTAAAAAAGTTTCACTTGAATCAGATAAAAAAACTTTATGCATCGACTAGATCTATAAAATAAGATTTAAAATCATTTTACTCTTGCTCAAATTAACAGGGAGGCAACAAATCAAATATGGATATAACGTCCGTAATAACAAGTAGTAAAAATAAAATAAACAATAAGCCGCAAAGAAGAGTTTTCTTCAGATTTTCTCTTGTAGGCTTATTGATTCTTTTTATTGTATTTATCCTCAGCTTGATTCCAATTGCCAACCCCAAAATATATGAACTACCTGATAAATTGTATCCTGCACAAACAATGTTTAAAAATGTTTATGATGATGGAATTTTCATCCCTTCATCTGTAGATAAGAAAACCGATAACATATTGTCATATTTGCATTTGCGTTTTTTCTATGATAAAGAAATACTTCGGTTGTTTGAGAAAGCTACAGTTACCACTGAAAATCACTTAAATGGTTTTTCACCAGGACATGTGTATATAAACAGTACAGAAGAGGGGCTGCTGTATTCAGTGTTACCAGCATATATAGCAGGGCATAAAGAAGCTCATGTTTATAAAACCTTTTACTATCAATACGAAATAATTTCAACTCCAATTGATAATAAAGAATTGGAATGGGTATCAGGCTATACAATTCAAAAGGTAGATGGACATCCCATTAATATCAATGAAATTAATAGTTTGGTGAAAGATAGAGAAATACACGAAATTGAACTTAAAACAATTGAAGGAGCACTAACCAATGTTAGTACATCATTATATGGTGTCAATATTAAAATACATTATAGCATTGATGATCTCTGGCGCTTAAATGATATGCTTCACTTGGATGTAGCAGGTGTAAAAGGTAACTCTGGTGGAGCCGCGACTGCTTATGAGGTTTTTCTAAAAGCAAAAAGTGAATACAATCAGAATGGGAGATTTGTTATAACTGGGACAATAGATATTGAAGGTAATATTGGCAGCGTTGGATCTATTAATGCAAAAACGTATCTAGCAGATCAGCATGGAATACCCGTTATGTTTGTGCCAAATGGCGAGAATCATAAGGAAGCATTAAAAATGAAGGAACAATTAGATAGCGATATTGTTATTGTCCCCATACATAAATTGGGAGACATCGCAGCCTATTGGAGGGATTTGCACAATCATTCAGATAATTAATATCCAATGAAAATAAAGTTGTTAGCGACGAAGCTGTAGCTCGTGCTACTGTTTGTCCTACTGGAAGAACCACCATTAAAGTTCTATTTGTCCCTTTTTATTATTATGGTCCCTTACATGTATATGGGAGTGATCATTATGTCAAAGTTGGAAAATAGTTTTGTGATTATGTGGGATGACTGCCACCTTAGAATTGCTTATGCTTGTAAGGATGAGGTAGAAATGCAACGACTGCTAACTGAGGAATCATGGAGAAGCACTGAGTATCTTTGTGTTGAATGCGATGACAATTCGGAATTAGATGAAGAGTAGAAAAAAAAGCACCATTCAGACTGGAAGATCCTTAACGGTGCTTTTTTTGTACAAACAAAAAAAAGTTGTTGAATTATGTTTTGAATAGATACAGCAGCAGGAATAAATTGACGACCACAACGGCCGACTGTCCATTGTCGCTGACATAAATTGTGACCACCGGCTCTGTCCCACTTATGTCACATATAATCAATAAAGAAAAAAATTAAAGGCGTCTGATAATTAGATTATCAGGCGCCTGCCAGGGCATCTCTTCTTAGCGAAGAGTAGCTATTTAAATAATATCACAACAATCAAATGAATTCCAACATTAAATAAAAACAAGTATTTGATATCCATAGAGCAGCTGCTCATAACAGCAACTTCCAAGAGAACGACTAGGAGCAAGCCAAGATGCCCGTGTACTTTTGATACCAAAACGAATCTTCAGAAATAACCAAAAGCAATACAATCTGCAGGTTCACCCTAAATCTTTAACGATAATACCCTACAGAATATTGCAGAAGGGATGGATCAAAAAGATCTAGTTTCTAACGTGATATGGGGAATAAGCCTTAATTTTAAGCGAAAAAACTGCAATATCAATTATTCCTATAGAAAAAATGCATGCATGCAAGACACCTAGTATATCTGAAATAATCTCACTTTCTACATTTGGATACAAGAAAAATAAAGCAAAAGATAATATTGTATAAACAATGCAAAAAGTCCTACATTTTTGTAAAGCTGAAATAGATAAGTTACTCTTAAGTATTTCGAATATGATCACCAACACGCACCACTCCATTTTCCACAAATTATTACTGAACAAATTAAACAAATCAGCAACAAATCAATCTTAGCATAAATTCTTGTAAATAGGATATCTGTATGGTACTTTTGAAGTATTCAAAGAACGAAAGAATGATCATTAAAATTATCCTCCGTTAATTATCCGGAGTCATACATTCGCTCATCTTCGAGAAAAATGAGATTAAAGTGTAGTTTAGCATTATATAAAACAGGGCAAAAATTAGTAAGAAAACTGCTCCTAAAAAAGCAGTATATCTTTTTTTGAATCAAGTATACTAAGAGAATACTAATATACTTAAGAATACCTATTAAAACGAAGGATGTGGAGTATACAATGAATGATACAACAATAAAGTGTTCGACCCCGCAAAAAGAAGCTATTAATAATATTGTAACTGAGCTGGGAGCCAATATGACTCAAAAAGATGCAATGGAGTATCTTCTCGGTCTGGATAGAATAAAAAAAGAAGAAGCAGCGGGACGTGCGATCCCCAGATTAGATGATATTAGACATTTATTCAATAGAATCGAGGGGATTTATGTTGAATCCGTCTTAAGTGCTCGTGATATTGAACAACAATCCCAGGATATAATTTCTCTTAATAAGAACCAAATTGATGATTTGAAAATTACATTATATGAACTGAGGAACGAATCGGAGAAGTATAAAATCCTTGCTGATGAACAAGTTGAAGAAATGAAGAAAAAAGTTGAAGTAATTGTAGTAGAGAAAGATGCAGAAATTTCAAAGGCATTAGCTGAAGCAGCTCTATTTAGGGAACAGGCTACCAAGGAGCTCGCACAGATGGAGCTTTTGGTTAAAGAGTCGAATAACTCAAAGGAACAAGCTACTAGGTTGGTAGCTCTAGCGCAAGAAGCTGCTGAGACTTCAAAACAGAAAGCAAATGATCATGAAAAAATGGCCAGTCAAGCTGCGCTTCTTTTAGATGAGAATAATAATTTAAAATTGGAATTGGAACGTATAAAGCATACAATGCATTCGCAAGTAGAGAGCCATACTCAAGATGTTGATAAACTAATATCAAGTAATGAAGTCGCTATGGCAAAATCGTTACTTGAGGCAGAGAAGCAATACATGAATGAAATCCGTCAATTAATGGGTGACATATCAAAATTAAAAGAAGAAAAAGCAGAACTCCAAATCGCACTTGAAAGAAAAATACAAGAAAAATAATAAGACTAAAATTAAAATCTCCATCTTGATATGTCACTGAATAAATGAATACCTATAAGGAAATGAAAAGAACGCACCCACTTCATTTTGAAGTAGATGCGTTCTTTTCATTTCCTTATCAGGTTCGAATTTTAGAAACCAAGAAGGGCGAGAATTTTAAGGGAGAAGGTACATCTTAAGTTCATTCCACATCAGATACCAAAGAAAGTCAAAGTTTATTTACTAGATTTCTTACTAAATCAATAGAAAATTCATAAATATAGAATACTAAAGAAGAGTATTGAACACACTTTCCATTAAAAGTCGCATAGTTGCGGCTTTTTCGTTATTATAGGCTTTAAAGGATAACTCTCTCATTAGGACCAAGAGTTTCTATTTCAAATTAATCATTTTTGAAAAGAGGATTTTAGTGGACGAATTCATTTATATGCCGAATCGGATCTCGCCGGGCGAACCAGAAGTCATGAGTTGCTGCAGCGCAGCGACCCTGCCGCCGCCGTCCGGCCGCGGCCGACACCGGCGCGCTGCTCGAGTGCGGCTTGCAACCGTTGCCGATCTGAACCGATCCAGAATACTTGCATGCAGTGTCATACATTCGCTGATTCCTTGGCCAATGAATTGAGGTGGGGTGGATGAGACGGAGTCTGAAAGGCACCTGGGGCATCGCCCAGAACGGTATATCCAGAAATTAGTAAGAATTACTACATAGCTATCCTTGGAGTTTGAGGACGATTAAGGAGTATTAATTGATGAAAGAATTGCCTAACGTTACGATTGGATCTGAAGCGATCCGTAAAACTTTGACAGCACTTATTAATGAATTTATCCGTGTGGAAAATTCAGAAACTGGATTGGAGTATCAGGTACGTTCAAATTATATTCGTGGGCAGATCGATTTACTCACCACAATGATAAATGAAAAATGGCAAGTTAAAGATACAGGACAATCATATTATGAGCACTTAAATACTTTGGTTCAGGTTTATTCATTGATGGGAGTGTGGCAGATTGATAAACTCCAGCCTGCAGCAGTTACAGGGAAGCATAAATTTAGATGGAGAAAATAGCGGAGACTGAGCGGATAAGACGAACCTCAAAAATGTGACACTACAGCGAGGAAGTAGATAAAAAAGTGATTGTGATTCATGGAAACGGGGAATTTTATGAAAGGTATATCGATTTGTTGTAGCTGAATTTAGAAAGGGGGCTAATTATGGTAGAAACAAGCACTATCTATATAGCCAGTGTAGTTGCAATACTAGGGCTTCCGGTATTTATCAAGTCTTTTAAAAATAAAAAGGCAGCTATTATTTCAATTAGCATTCTTTTTTATGCCACCTATATATTTTCTTTAATTTGGTACATTGCGGAAAAATACTCTTAACCTATTTTTTGAGTCATCGATAGCCGCTGCTTTACTAATAACTATGAAATAGGTGAGCATTTGTCAACTTTGAATAAAGCAATTGAAATAGCTGCTAAAGCACATGAGCAGCAAAAAGATAAAGCCGGCCATCCGTATATATTGCATCCTCTACGAGTAATGTTGTCACTTAATACAGAGGAAGAGCGTATTGTTGGAGTTTTACACGATGTATTGGAGGATTCCAGAATAACAGCAGATGATCTAAGGACGACTCTTCCTTGAAACCGTTTATTCTGTTTTGATCCTGTTTAAGGTGCATGGAATCGAAATCTTCTAATTTTACAACCTGCTGGTCTGTCGCTCGGAATGAAACTCATCGCTTACACATGATTATCTGCATTGAAGGAGCAAATTCTGATAAGACTGCCAACAAGAGTTCCATGTGTGGCTCTTCATCCGAATTTACTTGAATCACAGATACGGGGAGCTCTAAAACCTTCATACATGCAGACCAGAACGCCCAACCCATTGCAGACTGATCAGAAATCGTCAAATTATCTGGCAAACCTTCAATCGCAATGCCTGTAGATTCAAGATCATTCGGTTGTGTTAAAACTAGTGAAGCATTCCAATTGGTCCAACGTTGTATTTCATACAAGAATGCAGCGGATAACCGCGAAAAATCCTCTTCAAATTGGTTACTCAGCGTTTCTTTAAAGTTCAGAATTTCTCGGTTTAATTTCTCTATAGTTGCAAATTGCTCAGACTGTAGATCCTGTAAAAATTTCAATCGTTCTTCTAACCTAATTTCTTCATTTTCACTAAAGATCAAAAGTTTCCCGATTTTTGTATCCTGGAGCTGCAGGAGCAGTTCTTCAATCAAATTGTTCATTCGATCTTGATTCTCTTTCGCTACTTTATGTTTGGTTCCCAATACCTGAAGCTGCTTTCGATACTTCATGCAATCTGCGGATGCGTCCCACAACCGACGACGCAAGGTTGAAGATAAGTCAGTAAAGCTAAATCGATCAGCAATTCCCCAAACTGCAACTCCGTCAACGTTCAGAATATCGCTCAGCAACTCACGAATATCTTTTAATCGGCATGGCATCCAATTGAGACAAAATTCGCTTTCCCTAGTTCTAAAGTATCGCCGTTTGATGTTAACTGAAAACCAATCCACAGGTAATTTCTTTTTTGTGTTGTCAAATTCGATATTAACTTCGGTGAAATTGAGAGCAACGTGCTCATTATCTCCAGCAAAAATTAACTCTTCCAGCTTACGACAGCCAAGTGCATTTAACCGGTTGTCCATGAGTGCCCAACGGAGTGCAGTAAACAAATCTGAGGTTTTGTTATCAAGCAATATCTCTAAGCCAGGATGTAGGTTAATCACTGACCGTTCAAAATATGTACGAAAACCATAGAGGTCAAAACATTTAATGTACATAATTTTTCTCCTTAAATTTAGGGAATCATTTCATGTAATCAGCAGGTACTAAAGACAAGATCTATTCAATGACAATTCGGAGAAGTATGTCGCGTATGTTGTGATTACCAAAGCCCCTTGCGAACCCAATTTGCCAATCTAATGGAATAAAGGATCATGGACTCCAATTATACTGTGGTTAGTGTTGAAATGCTAATAGAAGCCACTAGAATCACTTGAAACACGATATATGCTACTATCTCCATCATTAAAATAAACATGCAAGCCAACGTCACGGATCGGCTGGTTCCATTGGCTACGACGAACAGATAGGGGCAATCGGTACTTCCGAAAGAACAATTACAACTAGGAGCGCGAGTTGTAGTTTCACCGCCGGTTGGAAGTCGGATTTTTTGGAGTCAAATTCTTTATTTTTAGGAAGTGCTTTGAATCGGAGCTTCAGGATTCCTATTTATTAATGGTTCATACTCAAATATTCTGGGAAAGATTAATAATGTTTGAGACAAATAAAGGAGATGAACTTATGTGCGGACGTTTTACCCTGGCTGCTGAACAGCATCAAATTATAGAAACATTTAAAATTGAAAAAGTAAATTATATACATTCACCACGATATAATATTGCTCCAACACAAAATATTGCTGGAGTTATTTTAAACGATGGTAGACGCACTCTAGACAGCTTCTATTGGGGGTTACTCCCAACATGGGCTAAGACTCGTAAATTAGCATATAGCACATTTAACGCCCGTTCTGAGACGTTACAGAGCAAACCTGCATTCCGCTCTATCTTTACTAAAAAACGTATGATCATTATTGCAGATGGTTTCTATGAATGGTCTCACGAAGGAAAGGAGAAACAACCCTATCGATTTAAGGTTAAATCGACAGAAGTATTTGGATTTGCCGGGCTTTATGATAGATGGCAAAGTCCTGAAGGAGAAGAAATTCAAAGTTGTACCATTATTACTACAGAGCCAAATCAACTTACTGCAAAAGTTCATAATCGTATGCCGGTTATACTAAGTGAAGACGCGATGAATCTCTGGTTGGACCCTAGCATTGAGGATAAAGAAATACTTCAAGGCCTTCTTAAGGCTTATGATCCGGAAGATATGTATGTTTACCCGGTAACGAAATCAGTTGGTAACGTACGAAATAATTTATCAAACCTTATCGAGGAGATTCCACTAAATTCAAAGTGAAAAGCAGATTTTCAAGTATTAAAACGAAATATAAAAAGTATTAGACTGGAGCAGCAGGCGGCGAACAGGAACTTAGTAAGAACAACCTAAATGAGAGTTTGGGCTTCATTCAGAGAAGAGGGAGTTCCATTTCAGTGTGGCGGGTTAAACCGAGAAATTAAAGAATGTTTGATGATACGCGGTTTACAGCTTTTGAAATAGTCAGCCCGGCGAGCAGCTGACGGCTAGTGCCCCCGTCAACAAACCAGTACAGTTGGAAAGATAACCAGGAACATGAGATGCGGATTTCCTAGGCAGTCGCCCGCTCATGAAACCGACTCATCTATTTCAGGTTCGAGTCAATATTTCATGTGAGAGGTATGCAGAAGCTGCAGGAATCGTCAGCTTTGCAGAAATAAGATTTAGACTGGATTACAAGGTTCCAACCTGATTGCCGTCGCCGGCAGCGGTGCCTCACGCACCGAAAGAGGTCGCTTTCAGATCCACACGAACTGAACGGCTGCTCTTCGCCGGCGACCTGATCGTGGTATCCCGGATTCCAGGTGTCATTCTGAAGCACGAGCTTTATCTGCACAAGCCAGAGAACTAGTACCTTGACCGCGCCAAACACAAGGTTTGGCTTCACCATAATAATGCCCAACAAAAATTGACACGTTAACCTCCATAATCCTATAGTGAATACATGGATAGAGAGAGCGGCGATCCTGCAGTCTTGAGTACTACTATAGATTATTGAAAGGGTGCATAAGACAATGGCTGGACCATGCCCAGCTGGATGGAAAAATATGCAGAGCGTTTCGTTCGTAACAAGATGATTGGAGCATAACGTCATGAAAATACCGGACATTTTAATAATTTTGGACGATTGCAACTATTGCGGAAAAGAAGCGCTGTGCATGGTAATAAATCCTATTGGCTGCGTTTGTAAGGACTGCATGAATAAAACTTTTGAAGAAGATGAGAAAGATCGTCAAAATATGCGAATCAAGTAAGACGAATATGGTGGAGCATGTGATGTACGGGCTCGAAAGGGCCAATTTCAAAACACCCTTAGTTTAATACATTGCTAGACAAACACGACCCGCATCGGCTAACAGCTGTAGCGGGTCGTGTTATTGATCCAAACGATAATTAGTATTAGACGCTGTAGTAGCAACAAGCAGCTGATTTGAGATTAATATTACTCGAAAAAACACTTCTATGGTATTTACAACGCTCCCCTTGGAAACGAACATAAACGAATGCCAGTTATATTAAAGGAGTTACCACAATTGGGCAACTCCTTCGACATTCCTTATTACTTATACTGTTCTGGGTAGAGCTCTTGGTTAAGTTCGCTTGTTGCTGACATGAACTGATCAACCAAGGACTCACCATCGGCAGATTTGTTCAATGCCTGACTTTGTGCCTTGAGCTCAAATTGAGCAATCAATTCACCTTTTTGCTCCAGTTCCTTTAAAACCCTTTGAACGGCCGGATCTTCAGAATCCTGCTGGTCAGCATAATAGGCACTTTCAATTGCATACAAATCTTTGTATCCCGCAAAAACTTGGTTAAATTCGTCAAGCGCACTTTGCGGATTGAGCTCAGCCTCTAAATCTCCAGATTTGCTCGCCAGCTCCTTTAACTTCTGTTCTTCTGCAGTTGTTGCTCCTGGGGCATCAGCAATCTTCTTTTGTGCTTCATAGCTTTCAGTTGCATAGTCAACCTTCTCTTGAAGGGAAGGGACATTAGCTTCAGCATGGTTAGAACCGATGTTCCCCCATACAAAACCTCCAACCGCTAACACACCGCAGACAGAGAGAATCATCCACGTTTTTTTATTCAACGTTTCCCAGCTCCTTTATAACTTAATTTTGATGGAAACAATCCACGAGCCGTATGCTACGTATGATTTTAAAGAGATGTCCTTATTCCAAGTCCCGCTATTAATAGAATGTTGAGCAACCTTTAGATCGTTGCCAGGGCCGTAGCCATTAACAATCTGAGAATGAATAGTATGTCCGCCAGAGTTAACATGTTGGACAATATCTCCCCGGTACAACTCATCATATATCGGCTGGAAGTCATTGCTTAATTCCTGAGAAGTATATCTTGTTGCTTTGTATGCTTTCTTCCCACCAACACCATTGATAACGGCAAAATGCTCCCTGAATTGATGTGCTCCTGTCCAAGAAGAAGTTCTCGGATTAGTAGCAGGTGGAACATTTGGTCCATAATAGTACCAGTCTACTGTGTTTCTGTTGTAGCCTTTGGTTCCATTAAAAGCTAACCCACCTCCTTCATACAATGCTTGAGACACGAAGTTCGTGCAATCACCACCATCACTGTTACTACCATAACTGGCGTAAGCAGGATTTGATGACGTTGCCCATGTTTCTGCGTAATCGGCGGCGCTTGCACGACTAAATGTACTGTTAGTAGTGGATGAGTTCGTGAACATTACGTCTGCAGCGAATGCTTGTGAAGATGTTAAAAGAGTGGCACCAACTACAGTGGCAACAATTGCTGACTTCAACTTTCCCTTCAACTAAAATTCAGCTCCTCCTGCTACTCTTGGTTTTGCTGTGTCGTAAAGTTAGATAAGTTAGGTTATTCAGGTTGTATGCCTCACTTTAGCCAAACAAAGAGTGCTAAAATTTTTATCATAACAGATGGAGGGAGGTTGTTTCCTTGAGGGAATCAAACTCCTAAAATCTGATACAACCAGTCTTCCTATTTATATAGACGCACAAATCAGTAAAAAGTTACAGAAATTTCTTTTTTAGATTAAAAAAAGTAAATCGGCTAAAAATACGACTTAGTGACAATATAGACAATTGCATTTACTGTGCGGGGAAGTTGAAGTAAACGCATAGTTATTCCTCTGAAAGAGTCTGTGAGGAGTGATCGGTACGTTGGTTACTTGATACTCAAACTGAATTTGTGAAAAAGAAAAGTTGGCGGAGTGGAACACCCTTGAAGAGTTTGAATTGACGAGGTCCGCCAACAAGTGCTGGAGATTTTAGCTTTGAGGGCCCGTGCAATACAAAAATTGAAGAATGGGGTAAAGAGAGGCTTTAAATTAGCTGGCCGACAGGAAGAGCAGGCAGACGAAGCCACTGCCGGCTACTTCTGGCCTAACGAGAAAAAGCATTAGCCTGGCACGCCAACTGCAGCAGCGCCGAGCAACTGATAGTTAGTGAACCCGGCTTGACCGACTGCACTAAACTGGCGAAAGTAGCCGGCGGCTACAGGAACTTTCGGGAGGAACAACCAGGAAGCGTGTTCCTCAGCTAGCAGCAGCATTCGCTGGTATGCCGATCGAACGGGTCCCGAAGAAAAACAGGCGCTGGCCAAGGCTTAGCCTTCGTCTCAGTCTACAACTTTTTTGCCTATAGAATACATGTGCCCAGCAAGCCAACGGCACCTTCACTTGCCGACTTGAGTCGTTGATTAACCGCTCACGCTGAATCAGTCTTCCGAGAACAATCGGGAGTACGTGCTGCGGATTTACCGCCCAGGAATCGCTTTGAATCGGCCCATCGGCTGGCTGGTATGCCCATCGCACCGATATGTTTGTACATGCAGGCACACGTCCACAGCTTTGCCTCCGTCTTCGTCTAAGGGTAAGCGTGAGAAGACGCTCTCCAGTCTACTTATATATCTTAATTGTAATTTATCTTAATTGTTCAATTGGCCGATATAGATATAAAGGAGATGGGGAAAATGGAAAATATGTTCATTAATAAGCAAATCACTGCTAATATCGATACAAGTAAACAGCGGGAAGAGTGGAGAATCTTTGTGAATGGAAACAGGGAGATCATTCAGAAAGTGTTTCATCAATATAATATAAAAAAAGGGGGGAGAGCACTCTTACTAGGAGCTGGGAATGGAAACGACATTGATATTCTGTTAATGGAAGAACTGTTTGACGAAATCGTATTGGTTGATATCGATGAATATGCATTGGACAGATTTTTGTTGAAGACTAAAAACAAAAGCAAATTCAAAAAAGTAGTTCTTGACCTTAGTGGTGTAGGGGCTAAAGCCCAAAATATTTCTAATATGACGGAGCAAGACAGGATTACATATTTAAATAATCTGCAGTCAGATCTCGATTTTCCAGATTTTCCAAGTGATTTCGACTTTGTAATGAATTGCAATTATACAACACAATTGATAAGCCCTTTTTTTATGAGCCAATTAAATACGAGAATTTCGAGTGAAGCAATAGCTGCTATTAATTTATGCGCAGAGAGAGTTATTACAAAAATCTTCAAAGAGATTTTTAAAATTTTAAAACCTGGTGGGGTCTTAATTCACTCTACCGATGCTATTGAATACAAGCATGACAAAATTAGAGGATCATTAAACCCAGCCGGGCAGATTATTAATGAAACCACTCATGGAAAAATCTTCGATTTGCACAATCATCCTCAAGTGATGTCGGAGATTATGGCCCGAGGCTTAGGGATTTCAGGTTCTACAGTTCCAAAAATTGCTTTTGAAAAATTCATAAAAACCCCTCATATATTTTTCAATTACTGGCCTTTCACTAATACTCCAGAAGAACTTAGAGTTTACGTAGTTTGTATATATGTGTTTGTAAATTGATATGGTTAAATATCCATTAGCAGCCGGCTGACGAACGGCTGCTTTTTTTACACAAAATACTGAAATTGATTTGTGCAAAAAAAGTTGGCGGAGACTAACACCCTAGAAGAGTTTGAATTGACGTGGGTCTGCCGACAATACAGTGCTGGTGATTTTAGCTTTGAAGACCCGTGCAATATAAAAATTGAAGAATGGGGGTAAAGAGAGGTTTTAGTTTCGCTGGGGGACAGGAAGAGAAGCCGATAAAACTTGAAATAAAGTAATTGCACAGGGATTTGGCCACACTGTTCGAATCCATTAAGAAACATAAGAAAATATAATCTTACGGACACTCTATGTTTGATATAATAAAATGTACCCATTTACTACAGTTGCAGAGGTGTATATTATTGAGCCACATTTTCCCGTTTGATGAGTTCTCCGAGATTTGGAAGCAAGAACCGATCGTTTACCTGATACAAACGCCATTTTGGATCTATACCGCTATTCATCTACTACCTCCCAATATGTTCTAGATATATTGATCCGAATATCGGAGCATGTTTGGATTACAAACCAAGTCAATGCCGAGTATCTGAAGCATTACCGCGGAGTGATTGAGCGGGAGAAGATCAAATACCACGATGTCACCAACCAGGTTCATTTGATTACGCAGAAAGCGAAAAATGACATCATAAACCGATTCCATCAGTACAAGGGTTTTCTGTTCAGAGAAAATAAAGTAGTAGACTGTCGGTCTTGCTACTAAGCCATATTTTCAAAACAATGAACGTCAGCTTCTGGAAAATAAGTATTAGACTCAGCTCATTTTCTTTCCCTCAATCACTCGAAAAAGAAAAATAAAGTATTAGATTTAGCACAACCGTTATAACAATCTATTTAGAGGGTTTTGTCCTAAAGAATCTGTCTAATGCAGTCGGTCAATGGCTCTTGCCATACACCTTTAAATCCCTTAGATCACGATCCCTCATCCTCTGATGGAAAAACTCTTTTGGTATATTTATCATGACTGAATTCAGGCAATAATCTATAGGAAATTGGGCAACCAATCTACCTTCCCAAAGCTCGTTAACCGTGTAATCCTCGAAAAAAGTACACTCATCATCGCGCCACACAAAAATTCTCGTAGTATCCTTAGCTCTAAAACTATCTATATGCAGAGAACCGCACTCCCCCTTGTCAAGACGAGCTAATGATATCTTCTCTCTCCAATGTTGAGGTATCCTTTCTTTTATACCATCGTTACGACTAGCAGTTCCTATGTAAACTTGACAATACTCATCTAAGACCATAACATAGTGCCCGTAAATACCAGCTACAGAATTAAGATCTTTAATTTCATAAAACTTATTTGAAGCTACAAACTTATGCAGTTCTTCATTAAATTTCTCTCGAGACAGTGACTTAAAGTATTTCATATTGAGATCAAAACGAGTCATAACCTTCTCTAACTTAAGCTTTGATTCTTCAAACGAAGTGGCATTATCTTTATCACTCGTCTTCACATAATTATCGGCGGTTAGTTTATATCCACCGTCTTTATTGTGTACCTTCACTCCAAAATGCGGGATCATATATATTCCGTCCTCCTATCTCTATCCCTAAAAAAGCCCACCTAAACAACATTATATATTGTAGATGCTGGATAGAGGAAACCCGAGGTTTTATGTGATTCTTTGCTTGCCTGATGTCATTATCTTTCCTTATCATTTTCCCGACATCTCGCTCGAAACATGCTTACACATTGGGCTAAACTCAGAACATTCGAGTTAAAAAGTCTGCCACAAGAGAGTCAGTCTAATACTTTATTTTCTCAGTCTAACACTTTATTTTTCTGTCTAGTACATTATTTTCTTCTGACATTTTCATTTTCCGAAAATTAATGAACTCACTGACATCATTGAGACTAAGCTTGCTGAAATCGAAACCGAAGCTACCCAATTTCAGGATGTCATCAAGGATGAAATTGAGATGAACAAGTCCATGCTTGATACGGGGAACGTTAAATTGTTTATGGATCAGCTGGCCACACAGGAAAAGGTCGGTCAACCGTTTTCCTATCGCGAAAAACTGGCTCTTTTCACAGAAGGAGATTCTAGATTTTTACGGAAACTCCCTCAAGGCTACATGGATGAAAAAGAAAAAGATAAAAAAGACGAGACCAAGACGCAAAAGTTCGGAGATTTAATCGTTTGGAAGCAACAGCTATTGTTTGCGGAAGAAAGCGGGCGCCCCGTAGTTTTCATAACAAACGATAACAAACCCGATTGGTGGAAATTAAACCAGGATGGCAGACCCGAGTCACCACGGCCCGAGCTTATCGAAGAGTTCAGCTGCTACAGCGATCAATCTTTTATCATGGTCGGAATGGGTGAGTTCTTAGATCACCTTTCTCAAATATTCGACTTTGAAAACTCACTCGCTTATCTCGAACTTAATGCAGAGGAACTCGTCGATGATCTGATGACTTCTGCAGGGTGGCAGGAAACGCTGGACGAAAATGTGAATTTCACCAGCTATCTTATCCATAGCGGCGATCTGCAATTTGCAGTCGGCAACCCATTGACAGATGTTGAAGTGATAGAGTTTTCCCAAGGTGTGATTGACATCGAGAGTGTTGTATATGACGGAACAATCGCTTCGCTGGCTGGTACTTTTTCTATTGAGGCGGAGGTCACAATCGAACAGTACGGTGATCAACCAGTAGAAGGCGAAGTAAAGGTGAGTGGCATGATTAACGTGCAATTTGAGCTTGATGCTGAGAATAAAGAGGACAAAATCAAGCAGGATACCGTAAAACTTCAACTTGGCGGATTCGAAGTAACGAAATTTGTCGAATATACTGATGCTGAAGATTCGGTGTGGGCAAGTGTTGTACAGTGACACAAACTTTACCTCTTGCTGAATCCTTATTTTATAAGGATTTTTTATTATTTAGTGAATCTTTGTGTCGCATATTTGTGACACAAAGATTCACCCTTTCGAGGATAATGACACAAAGTTTATCCCTATAGAGGAGTTTGTAATATTTCGAGCGGCGAAAATACTATTCGAGTATATTACGATCGTGATATGCATAAGCCTAAGTAGGACGTGTTTGTTGCTTACTTGTCAAAAGAAAATAAAGTATGTTCTTAGTGCTTAGCTTAAGATAAGTCCCCTGTAAAGGAACCAGGAACGTGAGCGGCAGTCAACCCTAAGGCACAGCTCGCTCCTTTAACCTGGTCTATTGCACAATGTAACGAACTCCTTCCCCGATTTTTGATCGCTTCCTTGTTCAAGATTTGAAAATATCGGCTCATAGGTGGCTCAAGCTGCTGAAGACATGAGGGATTTTACTAAGCAGCGTCCAAATATCGTTCACGACATTCCATTTTGAACCCTTTTCTGTTATAATTTTGTAAAAGTGTGAGGAGGGGAAGGTAATTGAACAAAAACAAGCTATTTTTGTGGAGCTGTATTTTTCCGCTTTCTTCAATTTTTTGGAGCCAACTTTATCAAGATGGGTATCGATTATTTAAATTGGGGTTTCCATTTAATTTTATTACGTATCATGGTTTAGAGGCTCCCGCTTACAACATTCTCATTTTTAAAAATTTCTTTACTTTAACGTCATTTAGATTAGATATCTATACATTATGTGTGTTAGCCACCTACTTTTTCCTCATTTTATTAACTAAAATGAGGAACCGAATCAAATC
Organism: Paenibacillus sp. Leaf72; assembly: GCF_001422685.1. Taxonomy (NCBI): domain Bacteria; kingdom Bacillati; phylum Bacillota; class Bacilli; order Caryophanales; family Paenibacillaceae; genus Paenibacillus; species Paenibacillus sp. Leaf72. The sequence continues at coordinate 29,536 of NZ_LMLV01000034.1, forward strand.
ACACACTACATGATTTACATTAGATATTGGTAACTAAAAAAGACGATCACACCTCAAAATCGAGCTGTGATCGTCTTAACTTTTTAATAGAGACGTAAACTAGCATTCCATTCATCATTCAACGTAGCTCCAATAGGTATGTTGTTCCAAGTAATACCTAATAGATAATAACCCAGTGTTTTAATCTTCATCGTGTCGCCAGGGCTATTTGTAGTAGTAAAATTATATGAGTGATTAGTCCCGACCCACGTATATATGTGTATACCGCCTAAGTAAGAGGTAAAATTGGAGGCACTTGTAAAGTAGGCATTTCCGTTAGCGTAAGAATAACTATAATCATAAGCAATATTACAAGTAATAGTTATTGCAGTGCCTCCCCATAACGCATTACCTGGACACCACCATGAATTCACGTGAGAATCATTATAAGTTGTAGCAGCTAGACTACTAAATGAGTTCAATTTACTTTGTGGGCTTACAGGAATAAGGATTTCCTCTTCAGCATTGGACTTTGCGGACTGAATGGATTTTTTAAATTCTTTAAGTTGGATTTCCAATTCTTCGAGGTTGTTTATCTTTAGTGTTTCATTCGCCGTTGCAATAATCGAACTGTCTTGGGTAGCTTCGAAACCATACTTATTAAGTAAATTAATCAGATCTTGCTGTGAACTAGCTTCTTCTTTCGCACTTGCGACAGAAACGCTGGAAAAGAGAAACATTAAGGTGAACATAATAGAAGCAAACTTTTTCATAATAACCTCCATATAATATATTGTGTTAGGCGTCTGGATATTCTATGAAGTAAGAGTTTCTAATTTGTGGTTCCTTTGGATAATACCTCCTTACTAATAACATATCACATTGCATCAATTTTGTTAACATTTTTTTACATCTAGATGGAATAAGTTTTTCAGAGATGCTCCGCTATAGAAATTGCAAGTACAAAGTTTTTCATAATCGCAACGCAATATATACGATACTCTTAAAAAGCCATTCGAACATAGACAGGTGGTAGGAGGGAGGTGCTCAAAATTCTGAATAAAATAAAGAGGCTTCCTAATTGGGAAAGTGCATTGTGTTCTGAATAGGGTACACCTTCAATAACAAAGAAAGCGTACTGAGTTTAAAGCGAGTAGTTTGCAGTATAATTAAGGGATGAGAGGCTTCATTGGATTAGGCATTAACGCAGCTGCCGGCGCAATTCGCTGCCCGCCGCTTAGCTGAAACGGATAACTACTATAGCCATGCTCTGCTGGAACGCCCACTCGATCTAGCCAGCTCAAACTATTTACACCAAGGTAAGCACCGAGAAATTGAGGAATATCATTATTTCAAATCCATTAGAAACTACATAATAATCAGATAGGATGTTTAACGATTCAGACTATGTTATCTTTTAATAAACGTGGCATACACACATCATTAGGAAATTTTTGAACCAGACTTCGATTAAGTTTGACACTTTGTTTAATGACACAAAGATTATCCCTTATGAGGACAGTGACACAAAGTTTATCCCTAAGTAGGAAATGTTGGTGCAACTTTAATTTTATGCTTGAAATACGGGTGAATAATTGTGTCATTTTATCTAAAGGGGTAAAGTTGCTGTCAATATAGGGATAAACTTTGTGTCACTGGACAAGTGTTGTGGACTGACGTTGATGGTAGACTGGTACGTCAGCTACAGTTGCACCGAGAACTGATGGTGTGAAGTAAGGCTGAAATGCTCTCCACAAACCATTGAAGGCACTTCAAACGTTTTGTAAGCATTCTCCGCAATCTGACTATGGCGAATAAACAATCCCGCTACCAATGGTAGCGGGATTGTTTTGTATAAATAATATTGTAGACTGGCGATGTTTATATTAGAATGGGAAGGTTTGACCGCTAAGGAGGATATATGTTCATGTCCTTGAGGAGAGAGAAAGAAAATATATCATATCCCTAAAAAGAGTGGAAACACAGAATTATATTTTACTTCCCAAAATAACGGTTTCGAGAAGTAAAATGTGTGGTATTATGATATAGAGGTGATTTTATGGAAAATGTTGAAAATAACAATATGGAACAACTAATTGACTCATTCACTATTTATCTAGAAGTAAATAAAAACTATTCTCCAGGAACAGTCCAAGCATACAATGGTTCTTTAATTAAATTGTATATCTGGCTCAAAGACACTCGTAACATAACATTAATACAAGATATAAATACAAATGATCTTCAATTGTTTTTGGGAACCTTACGCCATCCTCAGAAGATTAATAACAGTAGTAAAAACCATCCTAAGGCCGGGAAAATATTTGAAGCTACCACACGAGCTCGAAATATATCAGCTATAAAACAGTTCTTCAAATGGGCTATTAAACAACGCTACATCCAGTATGATGTATCACAATACATTGAAAATCCAAAAATGCCATCACGTCTACCTAAAAGTCTTACGCTGCAGGACGCAGTTAAGTTCGAGGAATCATCAACCAATCGAAAATTCAAAGAGCGAGATCATCTCATAACAGTGCTTTTTTTACTCTTAGGTATACGTGTCTCCGAATTAGTTAATATTGATCTTCACCATATTAATTATGATGAAGGTACAATCTCAATTATCGGAAAAGGAAACAAAGAACGGCGTTTGGCCATTACACCAAAAATTATTAATGGCTTAACAGTTTACTTACCTTTAAGAAAGGAAGTTTTAATTAAACGAAATAATATTAAAGAAACTGCTTTATTCATATCGTTGAAGCGTGGTCAAAGACTTAATAGGAGATCTATTGCTCTTATCATTGAGGATATCGCTGCAGAAGCGGATGTAAAAGCAAACAACTTAAAAGTATCTCCACATAAACTAAGACATACCTGTGCGACGGTTTTATATAACGACGGTCAAGGGGCAGATTTATTAGCCTTAGCCGACCTACTAGGTCATGCAGATCCAAAAACAACAACAATCTACACAAAAGTTAATACAGAAAAAATGAGAAATATAATTACTTCAAATCCGTTAGAGTTAACCTAATGGATGTACATGCTAGGGAATAATAAAGACAAGAACGCACTTATGTTTGTAAATGCGTTCTTTTGTCTATCCATGCATAACAATACTTTATCGCTTTAACGCACTAATGAACAAAATTGGTTTTTTGTTCATATGTATATTTATTCATATATTTGATTTTTTATTCATAGATTTAAACCTATCAGCATTCCGCCCGGCTAGCTTCTACGCCCTCTCTGCTACAATTTTCTTAAGACTGCACATTAAATTTTATCTTAAGCCCCTTCTCCCTCCTGCAAAAGAAAGTGATTGTAGCAGTAAGGAGAAAATTAAGTTATAGAATTAGGAGTTCATGAACACAACGTCTGGCTGCGCGGCCCGCTTTCATACCTCACCTATCCTTTTGCCTGTTTGACGGAAATGTCATTAAAATAAAGAGAGACAGCACATTGGTGCTGTCTCCAAACTCCTTCTGATATATGAAATGTGATGGATTAGCCTTCACAGTAAAGAAAACCGTCTTCTGTGTACCAGAAGGCGAAATCAGTGCCTGCTTCCATTTGTTCATGAATGTATGACATCCCGCCGATGGCGTGGATGATTTTAGGATTAAACAGGTGTGACACCGATTCAAGCGCATCCAGCTAACAAATGATAAGCTTGGGGCGTTGTTCTGAATTATCGGTATTCCAACGTGCATTTTCTAATATGTATGCGTCTGCAGCTGACATGTTTTCTCTCCCTCATATTTCAAGATGAATTTGCTGACCAAAGAAAATAAAGTTGTAGACTGACATAAACGTCCTTATATTATTTATACCCCTTGGATCTTATGCTATTCTTGTACTGATTAATGGTAGCTGAAAGCGTAACTAATGACAATATCCAAAGAGGAATATCCTGAAAAAATCTAAAGATGGCTGTAATAAAAATCAGAACGCCAATTATGAATTTTCCTGTTGTATTGAACAAATATATCGCCTCCTTAAATAAATTCGGTCCGCACTTCCCCCGATTGAGAAAAACAATAATAGAATTATCGAGGAAGTGCCCTTCTCTTCAATTGGCTACCTATTGCGGCTTCCTTCATCACCGAGAGAACCTGATACGTTAGCTGCAGTTGCTCGTGCCGGCCGCCATCGATGTCGTTCAGCAGTTCATTTATAGCAGATCATAAAACTCACTACTTTGGATCATTACAATTCGCTCTTTATCAATTTCGCAATCTATCATACTATCAAGCATCTTCTTTTCTTCTCCTGGACCGTGGTAATAAACCTTCCAATTTGCCTTTTTAGAAGTTTTAAGATCTATTTCTTTAAAATAAGGAATGTCTACACCAGAGAGTGAATGTCCTATAACAATGATTTCTTCAATTTCTTTACCTCGCAGACTGCTGAGCTCATGCATATACTCGCTAATATCCTTATAGGTTTCTGTAAGGTAATTTATCAATGTGCGAAGAATGCTCATTGCCTTTTCATGCTGTGAACCTTCTGCTTCATCGCAATCCTCTCTCATGCGATCTATTTTTCCTCGATTACCATGTCCTAAAACAGGAGCTATATCGCCTTCACGTATAGAGCCATGGATGTGAATGACTTCATATGGGTCAATTTGATAGACATTTTCCAGAACCTCCGTATAGTTAAATGTTATATAAATGGCTTCATTATCTGGATTTATTAAAGTCGTTCTAGGTCTAGCATTATCAAGGTTAATAGTTTTTGCCCATTCTAATAGATAGAGGGCTAATTCTTTTATGTATTGATATTCAATTGCGTGATGTTGTTCCAACGTATCGAGAATGTCATATTCATTCTCCAATCCCAAGTTCATGTGAACTGCGTCTTCAATAATCCGGTCTGAATCAATGTTTGCCAAATTTGTTTCCAAGTCATTCCAAAACATTTCACCTACGCTTTTTGTATGTTTCTCCTTTTGATAATAGGGATCAGATAAGTCAGGTTGGTATATAGAATAGGTTTCTTCGAAGGACATTAAAAATTCCCAATGCTTCTCTTCAAGATATGTTCGAAACTGCGAATAAGTCGTAGGTAAACCATGCCCTCGATCAAAACCATTCCCAATAATAAAAAGTTTCAAGTTTAAATGCCCCCATTTGATTTTCTCAGATCAATTGTTTTAAATACACTTGTTTTGCAATTGGATAAGGCCTAGCGCTCATCTATAGTGTAATTTCCATGGTTCACGCATGCTGCCTCTCGTTTAACTCTAATTATACTATATCCCCTATTTTCTAGTCCTGCTTAACAAGATACTTTTTCAATCCCCGGTCCGTTCAGTCGCATGGTCAGCGAGCGACAGCAACTAAGCCGTTAAGCCGCTGTCACCGAGGTATTATTAGTCCAATAAGTCACGAGAATCTTTGATTGATTACTTCGTATCTAGAGAAATCTCATCTAGCAGATCGGATGAATGATTCCGAACATTTCCTACTATTTTCGATACTGGGTAGGCATACATATCATTTGAATCATAAGGTTTAAACAGCCTTTGGAGTAATTCTTTATCAACAATCTCAGAGTCCAACCAAATTCTCATCTCTTCTTCGCTTAATATGACCGGCATACGGTCATGAATTTTACCCGTTAGTTCGTTAGGTGTTGTTGTGATGATTGTACAACTCTGTATTTCATCACCTTGATCACTTCTCCACCTGTCAAAAAGTCCGGCAAATCCAAATACTTCACTAGATTTAACCCTTATTCGATATGGTTGTTTATTTTTCCCATCTCCAGACCATTCATAAAATCCATCCGCAACGATAATTACTCTGTTTTGGGGAAACACTGAACGGAATATTGGTTTGCTCTGTAACGTCTCTGAACGGGCATTAAACGTGTTGTAACCAATTTGCCGAGTCTTTGCCCATGATGGCAACAGACCCCATTGAAATCCAGCTAGAGTGCGTTTCCCATCGATCGAAATAATTCCAGCAACCTCTTGGGAAGGAGCTATGTTAAATCTTGGTGAATGTTCATAATTCACAGTTTGAATTTTCATCGTATCAAGAATGGTCTTCTCTTCAACTGCTAATGTAAAGCGTCCACACATAGAGTTACCTCCCAATTGTTGTTTATTATCTGAAAATCGAATACTAATATTGTTTCCTGCTGCTGGAACTTAAAGTTCATCATCTACTTTCTTTTTAGTATAAAGGATTATTTATATGGCAATGATAGAAACATACCTAGCTATTGGATGAAATCAAAGTGGCGGTGGCATTATCACAGAATAGACGGCAAAGTTCTATGATTGCTACCGCACATTTTTCACAAGCTTCAGACAATCAAAACGATTACTTTATTTTTTACCGTATCCTAAAATCTTTCCTTGGCGAAGTAATCCTGTATCAGTCAGTTCAAGTGCTGATATTTGTACTGAAAATGAACCCTTTAACCACACTACATTAGAGTTTTTCAATCCACTCGGTACTGCCTCAAAAGGGCAATTTCCTTTATTGATGATTAAATATTCTTGTAGAATTCTTTTTGATGCTTGATCCAATACCGAAACTTGGCCAATATATCTATTGTCATATCGAAGAATTAAGGTAGATACTCGATCCTGTTTGAGCTTGATGCCCACAGCTTCAGCAAACAATCGTATTTCCTTTCTTTTTTTATACCAATATTGATGATCCTTTCCTTCTACATATGGACTATCAAGTCTTTTTGAGATTATGCCCTCCCAACCTCTCTCCAACACCCAATTCCACAATCCAATACCATCACGATGTAAATCTGAGACAAACACCCGAGGGTAATTAACTGGAAATTTGGATTGCAATCGTAAGTAGCGCTCTTCAAATTTTAATTTTCGGATGTCTTCTCCGTCATCTTGAAGCAAATCAAACATGACATACATCAAAGAATCATCAAATTTTTTTCTATTTTTCCCTACTAATACACGTTGAAAGTTTGGCTTTTCCCCATCGAAATAGAATATTTCACCATCAGTTATGCAAGATCGGTTTTTTATTCCGCTTAGTAGCTCCACGATTTCTGGAAAACGATCATTACGTGGCTCTACTTTTTTTGAAAAGAGTTCGATTTTTTTTCGTTATCCCATCTTGCCAGTGTACGGACACCATCCCATTTGATTTGGTAACCCCATTCTGGCCCAATAGGAATAACCGGGGAACTAACTGGCGCCATAGGTACGTTCGGTAGATTGAAGATCATGAGACATTTCCTTTAGTATTCTTACGTCGTTTATTTTTAGACGCAGCGGGAGTTGTATTCTTTTTCGTTGCTAATAAGCTTTCTTGCAAAGCGGTCATCAAATCAATTACATTTGACTTTCCTTCAACAGATGGCGCTTCAATAATATCCGGGCTTTGACCCACAATTTTGGATTGAATAAGCTCAGTTAATGCGGAGCGGTAATCATCAGAATATTTTTGAGGATCAAATGGCTCACTAAGTTGCTCAACAAGCATTTTAGCCATACCGAGCTCTTTTTCATTTACCTCTATCTTAGAAGGTAGATTTGGAACCTGACTTATGGCGCGGATCTCATCAGGAAAAAACATCGTCTCAAGAGATAAACAGTTATCAATAACTCTGACAGCTGCTAAACTGCTCTTACTTCGAATCGATATTTTAGCAATACCAATTTTATTCGTTTCTTTAATTGCAGTAAGCAACAAACCATATGCCCCCGCTCCGGCTAAGTCTGGAGATAAGAAATATGTTTTTTGAAAGTAAAAGGATCAATCTCGGTCAAGTCAACAAAATCAAGAATTTGTATAAGCTTTGCTGATGTAGGAGCGATCGCTTCCAGTTCCTCATCTTTAATAATTACGAATTTGCCCGGTTCATATTCATAACCTTTAACTATTTCATCCGAACTAATAGCTTTATCACAGTGCTGGCATTTTTTCTCGTTTTTTATGGGCATACCGCAGCTTTTATGTAAGGTACGAAAGGAAATGTCTTTATTTTCTGTTGCTGCATGCATCTTTATTGGGACATGAACAAGCCCGAAACTAATAGCACCTTTCCAGATTGTTTGCATACTTTAACACTCCTCATTTTTGTTCATATCATGCCAGTCAGATAGATTATTTAATCGAAGGATACCCATTTAAAAGCAGAGATATACAATTAGTTGAATATTATGGAGCTATAAATTACCCGTGAAAATTCGGTTGCTACTTGATGTAGACATAAGAAAAAGTTGAAACAGGGAGATGGTCCGATGCACATCTCCCTGTTCAAGATTAATTGTTAGATTTGAGTTGTTCTTTAATAATGAAATAACTATGAATTGCTTCATATTTGAATTGAAATTACGTATTTGAAACGATCCATTCCGTATATTCGTGTAGATCCTACATGTCCACCATTATATCGATGTAATCAAGTTAGAATCTCTTTTGATAATAATTCAAGATTTTCAGCCAAGTGTGGTCATTATTCAGTTGTTCAGTTAACTGCGCTTCACTTATCCCAATCTTACGAGAAATGATCCAAAAACATATTAATTTCAAGCTATGGTTCAATCCAATCATGGCATAGTCGCTAATCAAATTATTAGGCCTATCCCCAAAATGCGTATAATAATTCCTTTCAGCTGTTATCATTTTTGCGAAATCCTGAATTTGCTTACCTAAAGTAGCTTTCTCAGCAAAATAATGTGGTAATGCCCCCAAGGTATCTTTAATTCTTGTACTAAAATAAGTATTCTTACCAGATCCAGGATTTTGGAATCGATGTAAACTCTCTATAACCCTCGCATAACCCAGAAATTTTTCTTGAATTGTTTTTCTGTCATTCGGAATGTTTCCAATATAGGTGTAGAGAATTTCTTCATGCTCGAATTGATACCAATTATTTAAAATGTCAGAAATATTTTCGTACATGATTTTAATTGGCATTTTAAAGGCATTAAATTCTCGATCAGTTTTATGATAGTCTGGTAAAGGAATCGTACATATTGAGACAAATTTAGATTTATCACCATAAAATCCTTGCATAGAAAGAACGTAGTCTAATGAGTCCGTATAAATGGATAAAAAGTGTTTGAATTTATTGATTCTCTTTAAGAACCACCCTAATGTTTGAGGTACTTTCGTTTCAAATAAAACTTGAAACGTATATCTTAAACCAACTGTATCGTGCCGATTAGTAATATCCTCATAAGAAATACCTGATTTAATATTCATATTAAACTGTTGTATTTGTAGATTAATATTATCGATTTCATGTTCTTTATACTCTAACTTACCGAAATAATGGAGAGAAAAAGGTGCTTGGTCCATCCAGTGATTTAGGTTAGAAAATTCAACGTACATGGACTGAAAGCACAGATCTGCAGGTGAATAAAAATGTTCGCCAAACAGTGCAAATTCAAATACCATCGAAACTTTCTTTTTTTGAATGCCCGCAAAAACATCAAATCTCATTCCTATCGATTGATCTAGACATGAAACTAAAGTGACTTTATCGTCATAACAATCTCCGAGTACAATTGGAAAATCAGTAGACTCTGAATTTAACAGAGAGCTTTCAATTGGAGCATCACCTATAACTTCTAGCTTAATTTGTTTTCGTTTCGAAATTATTAATACACCATAAACCTTCTTATCTTCTTCTCCAGGCACCCACCAACTGCCTCTGTATTCAACGTTTTCATATATCCCAACTTTTTTGCCCATTCGTTGTTCACCTCTTCATTTATATAGAAATATCGTTGATTAAAAATCCAAAGAAAACGTCCGAAAAAATAAAGGATTAGACTAAGGATGCTGAATTGACGCGGAACGTCAGCATTTGGAAAATTAGACTGGAACTTATATATCATACTCGTGCCAATCGAAAAAGAAAACTAAAGGATTAGACTACAGTCGCCCGGGCGCGGTCGTCACCGGCGCGCTTCTCGAGTGAGGCTTGTCCGCCAGTCTACAACTCTCGACCGACTCCGGACTAGAGACCCTGAAGAAACAACCAGGATCGTTCCGCTACTCCGCCGATCGGCTAGTCGCCGCCTTCGCAGGCCTGGCAGATCGTGCCAGACTGCAGTGCCTTCGGTAAGAACAATAGGAAGCGCACCGCAGAGCATATTATTTGTATGATCCCTAGCCCGCCTAATACACAATCATTACCTTGTTTCAATTTCCCATTGAGGTTGATGCATATTTAGTGTTAAGGCGCTACAAAATATTCAGGTAACAATCAATAAACACTAAATAGTATCAAGGAGGAACAACCGAATGTCATGGAAAAAACTTAAACCACCGAAAAAATACCGGAAATTCACTAAGCCAAAGTGGGCAAAGGATGTACAAGAATCTGTTTCTAATGAATTTGCAAAATTAGGTATTGATATTAATACTTTAGACGATTCATTCAACAACAAGGTAAATGATCTGGCAGCAGCGTACAAAAATGAAAAAGGTGCCAGTGGAGATTATGATGATTGTGTTACCGTAGTGGCTGCAGGAGCAGCAGCAGCTGGTGCAGCATATGGTGGACCTTTAGGTGCAGCCCTAGGGGCCGGTGCTGGAGTTCCATCGGCTAGAATAGCTTGCCGCAGGATTTTTCCAGAATAAATTCTCTTTGTTTGAGGGGGGATTTGATGGCTAAGCCTGAAGAAGTGTCAAGAATGAATGCTTCAATGTTCAAAGCAATTAATGGAGAAAATGGTACTTATCATGAATGCGTTGATGAAGTAGCAGAAAGAAATACTTTAATGGCGAACATTTCTCCTGATCTGATCCATTTGCGTATTGGGAAGGGTATTCCATATGCAGAGAAAGCATGTCGTAATGAATACTCAGAATAAATACACAGGAAAATCCGAAGCAGTTGGTCGTGACTGAGGAGCTTCGAGAGGTTACTGTCCTATAATGACCAATCGCCGTGATGGGCTGCCATCCGCGCTTCTGGTTGTTCTTTTAATACCTTCGGTTTGACGCGGTCTTTTCTCCTCAGACTGCTCTAAGGAGTAAATGAAGTATTAGACCGGAGCTATTGACCACAACGGCCGGAAGCCTATATCCGTGCCCGGTACGTACCAGGAGTGCGAGCTGCAGCAGATCGCGACAGCTACCGTCTCCGTCTTGCCGAGGTTTATGCATTTTGAAAAAAGACAAAAAAAAGAACCCTTTTATCAAGGGTTCTCTTCCAAGTATTTCGAAGCGCTTATGCCTACCTTTTGAACTCAAACTTTAATCTAAAATCATTTTATATTGTTATCACTCTTTATTGCATTAATAGCCAATTCGACATTTTCAAGTTCTTCTGTTAGCTTGCTGATTTTGTTTTTTGCTCCAAGAATATCAGTTGAGGAAGCATAACCGCCCCCTAAAATAGCTCCACCCATATCAACGATTTCTCCCTGGAGAGTAATCAATTTATGTTGTGATTCACTACAATTAGATATCTTTAAAGCATTCTCTAACGTATCAACAATGATGACGTCATTGAATAGAAAATTGAATAACGGCTTATATTTATTTTCGTAAGAAACAAGATCTACCGCATGCCCTAAAAATCCTTCGTAGGTTACTAGAGAATGATAAGAATCGTTTGGGACATACTTTTTCAAGCGATTCAGTGGTATAAAACCTGCACTCGTCAAATTCAGTTCCTTCAAATGGTTAATTGCGGCAAGAGCATGCTCTTGCCCTTCAACAACGATGTACTGAACTGATTCATTAAGTAACGCTGAGTAAGAAATTACGTACTTTTCACTCACGCAGCACAATTCTCCTACAGGACCAAGTATCCCAGTTAAGTTAGAACGTTTTTTTGCGATCATAATTCTCTTTACTGAATTTGAATAGTAGGAAAATGATTCAACATCTTCATTAGTGGTATCTCTTCTTGATCTAAGCGAGTCTCTTCTCCTAAGGAGATTTGAGAGATCTTTTAATTTGTCGCTCTGCAATTGTATTTCCCCCTTAATTTATAGTTTCAATTATGACGAATTCAAAAGTAAAGGCTAAATGTGACTCTTTAGCATTCTCTAAACATCTTGACAAGGCTATTTATCGTGAAGATCCAATAAGAACGTACATATTGTAAATGGTAAATTTCCTCTCTCTCTTTTTGTTTAATAATTCCAATAAATTGGCACTTTCCTTTTCTCCCCAAGAACTTATTTTCCCGGCAAGCTTTATCAACTTAGCGTCGATTTTTGCAATTTCTATCTCTAAGTTCTTGATTAGACTTCGAATACTTTGCTCACTTAACATACCTGTATCCTGTAATTTCTCAAGCTTCTCACCTTGAAAAACTACAAGTTCAGATAGACTTCGATTTATTTGTTCGTTTAGATTTCCTTTATCAAGATCCTTAAATTTCGCAAACAATTCAGCTCCAAATTCTGCAACATCAATAAGGTTAAAGGAATCTACATTTTCTCCATCAATACTCCAAACGTTAACTCCCCATTCCTGTGTGACCTCGATTGCGAACCTATCGTACTTTTTTAGACTATCCAAATAAAAAATAACATCACTATATTGAACCCCTTTTTCGGAAGGTTCCGCTTCTTCATAAGTAAATAGATTAATTCCGAACAACTCTTGTGTATATCTTTCCATAACTTCACCCTATTCTCTGAAATTTTCAATCAAATTTAATAAACAAACCAATCGTCGAAATGTTAATTTCAATAATTACTTTCTCATTTCCTATGCAGTTTAATTAAACTATCTAAACTTGTCATATTTCGAATTATTCCAATGACTCTTAGGAATTTGGAGTTCCATTATCCAACCATTTCTATAAGGACAATTCGTGAAAACACGAATATAATCTCCCCATTTTATCACCTTTCTTGAATCCAAAACATTTTTTAATGCTGCCAAAAATATCACTCCTTCGTTTTGAAAAACTCATACGTATCCAATAGGATTAAATGAACGTTGCATCTGTTCATTTAGACATAATTGTACTTAGAAAATGACCATTGAGAATATCATCCTCAATGGTCTCCGTAACAGAAGGTTTTAGTCTGAAATTTTCTACTTCATAGTAAATATAGTCTAATATACAATCGATTTCAATTAGCTATGAATTTAACTATCTAAAGCGCAACGTTGATTGGCCAGAAGAGAATGCCGCTTCCCAGCGATCATGTAATGCCATTTTCCTTTCTTCTTTTGATAGAGTCTGTATTTCTAGTCTTCCTTGTACTTCTTTTGATACTTTTTTAGCTAAGGCTACCGCCTTTGCTTTATTTAATCCACAGTCGCGGCTCTCGTTCTCACCTTCTACTTCAACGGTCCATTTATAACAACTTTCATAATAGACGCGTACAATGGGCTTAAACACAGTTGCAGGGTCATTCAGAATCTCATTCTCTGCATGATTAAGTTTTTGTGATGCCAATTCCAATGAATTTTTAGCTTGCAGAAATTCTACAGGTTCGATAATTTCATCACAGTTATGCAAGGCTTTTAAATCTTCTAGCTTGCGTTTATAAGATGTTACTAATGCCATTAATAATGAGTAAGTAATCATTATAATTTCTCCTTTGGTAGTACGATGATTCTATCATCGTCATGTTTTTTTATACTGCATTCAATTGATTTTTCAGCAAGACTAAGTTTAAGGCTTGTTGCGTTGTTAAAAATGGTTGCCGGTCATGTATCGCTTGAAAATTAGTACAAGCTTGAACCGGGTGTGGGTAACCATAAGCCACCTCTCCCTGCAACCATTTATCCGTACAGTCCTTAATATTTTTACAAACATCTAATGGCATCGAATCCATTAAATTCTGAATATTTCCGCTTAATACAGGATTAAGCCCCATTAAAATCATCCCCTTCTTATTGGATAAAACAGCCGCAGCCACCAATATCAAAAAGATCTAATTGATATGGTTTCTTTTGTTCGTCAATATGGAATTGATACAGTGAATAAGGAATTGATCTAGCCATTCCAGATTCCAGAAATAATGCTCCTGTATCATCGTATAAAGGTGAAACAAATTCAGGATTAGCTTTCTTCATGAAACTGTACATTCGCATCTCCATGTTCACTGAGGAAGCCGCGGGATGAATGTACAATTTAGGCCGTTCTGCGCGGTCGTAGAAATAATCACGGTACGCATCATCCAGCTCTTGCAGCTCCCTTTCTTGCACATCTAGAGGAATAATATCGTCTGGATGTATGGTATCTTTCGGGCTGTTTCCGTAAATAATGTATCTATAGCTCGATACACACATGCTCAAATGATATTCCTGCTCCATAAGTTTTTTATAGACTTCAGGCATCTTTCTTTTTAAGTTCCTATAGTGCCCTTGCCCTGCTTTCACACATCTACCATTGCAGTTGTTGTGTGAGAATTCGAGGTCATACAATTCGGGTTGTTTAATATTATAGGTCTTCAAACTTTTTCGAATATCAATACTTTCCTCTATTAAGGGCATCCGCACTTTGAAAGGTTTCCAATTCTCGACGATCGGTCCCTCACGGTGTAATTCCTCAATTCCAATTCCAAAATAAACCGTTGCGTTAGTTATGAAGTCAAGGTTTTTCAAAGAGGCTTTATTACGCCAGGTTTGTATTTTGGGAATTTTATTTTTCTTTAGATAATCGGCAGCTACTCTCATTTTTAGGTATTTAGAACAATCTGCCATTCGACTGTTATACATGATCTTCTTTTCAAACATTAATTGAATGGGATTAATCCCTATGGAATGCGTTAGCAACGGTAATTCTAATTTATCAGAGGATTCATTAATAAAACGATAGGAGTCCTCATTTTCCCATAACGTATCCGTAAAGTAGAGCAGGATGTTGTCTGCTGGGTATCTCTCTTTCACATATGCCGCGACAGCAAAAGAAGCCTTACCTCCGCTAAAAAAAATAATATGGTTTCTAATTTTCGATGTCTCCTTTCACATAAAAGAAAATGGTTAATCGCATTGATCTGCAATTAACCATTCTTAAAATCCTAATTAATAGTTTTTTTTCTTAACTCGTAACCTTCAATACGATATCATCCTTTTAAAAACACATCTCAATTTGTTTCACACTATTACCTTCAATCTCTCTTTGAATTTCCTTTTGTCGGGCTGACAAAAAGAAATGGAGTAGTTCTGTTTTCGAACAGTAGTCAGGTAACCATACTCCCGTAAACTGTTTAAACATTTCTCTCCAGTAAGGATAGCTAGCAGCTTGGTTCATCCAATTGTATTCCTCACGAGTCACCAACATATGTTCCCGCTTATTCAAATACAAATAGAGCGGTTCATAATGAAAACGTGATAAATACCTAACCGCATCACTTACTTTAGCTGATAGATGATTGGGATAAGTTCGAAGATATTGTTCAATATTTTTTAGCGGAATCTCCGCTGGTTTCTCACAATCATCAGATGCAAGAACGAGCTGAGATTCTGAAACACTCATCGCCTTCAAATCATATTCCATACGAACTACTAAAACGTTATCGTTGTATCCGCATGATATTGCAAACGATTCTTCGCCGTCTTCTTGCTTAACCAGTACACGTACTCCTGGTGTAGAAACGGAAATCACATCTTCTTGACCCCATAAATCGACTTGGATAACATCCTTAGAAACCTCAGTAAAGTTCAGCATTTTATTTAATCTTCCTCTCTAGTTGGCATAATAAAAACCCCTATTCAGCTACGAGAGCTTCATACGAGTGTCCTCTTTAGATATCCAGTACAAGTTGTCTACCTTCGATTAATTTATCCTTAAATGTGACAGCCTCTATATCGTGTATGAAGGCAAGGGATATCGTGACTGATTCTCCAGATATATTGAGAGATAATTGTTGAATATGACCAAATTCATTCCTAATTATCTCTGTACACTCCCCATAGAAGGACGTCATCTCTGTTAATATACGAACTGATTGGCCCACTTTTAAAGTAGCTGCTACGCGAGAAACACCTTCGAAACGTTTAATCCAGATGTTGTCATTCTCCGTCATTCTGTCTATTCCTACAGATTTTGATTTAATTTTTGTACCATCATTGTCTACCAGATAATCTGGCTCCCATACAGGGTGAAATAAAGACGATGTAAATGGTCCAGGTGTAATGGGCAACAATTGAAATAAAGCCTCCCAAAATCGATCTGGAATCGCCAATCCCTCTTTTATTTCACGTTGTCTAACCAACTTTGTGATAGCTAAAATTTCTTCTTCCTTCATTGGTACTCCTAGTCGAGACCAGTGATTCAGAAGAATCGTTCGCATATCAATGGTCAGATCACCATATCCAGGTTGGAAAGTGCCTGCTTTCCTACTTCTCTTGTAGCCTGTAAAACCACCATATCGTATATCCTGAGCTGATTTTAGGATGTTTCTCATCTCATACAGGTGACTTAATTCTTCTGGATAAGCCTCTACAAGATTTTTTAGCGAGATATCTTCCTTAACAACCGTACAGGACCAACATCCAAAACGTGCTGCAGATCCTGAGCAACTCTTTATGGCATCATTATCGTTGGTTATCATTGCACCAATCGGACATTCCATCATGCCGGCTGCAAAGCCGTAGATGTTGATCAATTGATAATTTGAATATTCTTCTGTCCATGGTGAAGGATGCCTAGCTAAAAATGTAGCTACATCCGTAGCAGACCAGTGACGAATAGGTGGAGCTGTTCGAATACAGCGAATAACATGGACTCCATAAAAATCATCTCCAAAATGATGATTGATGGATCGTGTTCGATTAGATGATTCACTCGATCTAACACCAAGCGCCTGAACAATGATCTCCTCATCTGAGAAGCGCATAAGATCAGTCCGTGCCGGCCCGACTTTGAGCCGTGAAATGCACCAGCGAAAGCTTTGAGTTGGCGGTGAAAAAGATTTACCGAAAATACAGGTAACAAAGTTATCCTCAATGAGCGGTTCTACAATGACATACCGCTCTTCTCCAAACCCATTCTTAAACCGCTGATTTAAGGTGCGAAGGATAACGTCTTTCATCCTCCGAACATGCTGCTCGATAATTGGATTTTCAACGCCTGTACTCGCACTGATAATGTGTAACTTGTCTTGATATTCAGGATTTTCAAGGGCAAACTCGACACACATCTGAACAATGACCGTAGAATCTTTCCCTCCCGAATATGCACAAATTACTTTTTCATTCTCTTCGAACATTTTACGTATAGCCTGCCTGGATACTTCCAGAACTTCATCAGGCACCTTATCTTCAATGCCCATGTATTCCTGATTGCCACTGTTGTGTTGATCAGAGTTTATAGGGTCCATCGATACATCAAAATCAAAAATGGATTGTTTAATGTATTCCGTTTTCTGTGTAAGATCTGGCCATTCAAATGGTTCCTTTACGCCATAAGGAGAAATTTGCTTTTGCCCGATATATACTTCGAGCAGCAAACAAAATTCATCAGACTTGCACCATATCATTAGCTTGTGCTTGGGTGAGAATAAACTCTGACTTACCTTTCCGGACAATACTTCCTGCTTAAAGGCATCCGTGAATGCTTGCTGCGGAATCGTAACACTCATCCCAAAATGGTTTTCAAGGCCATATAACAATGAGGCAACTTGAAGATTAGATTCACTCAATAAGAGCTCCTTCCAATTAAACGCTAGCTCTGGAGCTCCTATCATCTCATCCTTAGGTTGATCAGTAATAAAGTGATGAACGGCCACATAGTGTGTGTCACATCTAAATACAGCTGTCCATTTGCGTACTACACCATAATAAAACCACCCCTTGCTTTGTAGGTGTTTCCAAATTTTTCGAGTCCGGTTGTTATGCTTTTTCAAATTTGCTTCAGGGGAAATTTTATTATCCACCTGAATGAACTGATAATGAGAAGATTCAATTGTTGATTCTTCAATATCATCTTGATCATCTTTAAGCAACGTTTCTCAGCTCCCTGATGTATTCAGAACAACAAAAAAAGCTCACTTCATCTTAAAGATGAAATGAGCTTTTCGTTAGAGTCCTGAAGGACATTTATGAATTTTTAAATAAAAACAAATCTTTCAAAACTAAACCAATGTCATCAGAATGGCTGAGTACGTAGCAAGCTACCATCACATACCTAAACTAACAACATCTGTTCCATTACCAGCTTCACATCGTAGTCAGGATTATAAAAGTCTACGCTGCGTTCAAGGCCTCATTTCAAGTTTCTTCTAAAACGAATCAATTCTTGATTCATCGAAGTCCGCTGCTAATACGTTTGAACACTACCATCGCAAAATGCGTACATAGCTCAAGCATCAGCTCTTAAAATGAAAATGTATTGCATATAGATATATTGTACAACTTCTTATTAAAAAAAGAAACATACAAACATAAAATGAACGGGACACACCTTTTAAGTGTGTCCCGTCCCGTTCTGTACGGCAATTCGTTCATGAAGTTTAATTATTCTTCCGATAATACGTCGCTTATGATTTTTTATCTTGTATCCTTCATCGTGGCCAATTACTTTCCAGCTGGTTTGCGGGTACTCCTCATACCCTGTGGAATTTGTTAATTTAATACAATGGATCTCATCAGTACCTTGAATATCGAAGAAATACAACCAATATTTTGGTGCAATTTTCTGATAACCTAAATAAGGACGTTTTGCTGTTTCACCGTTCAGTCCATTTACAAACAGGACAATATCGCCTTTATTTAGTGAACTGATTTCTAAAAAAGGCAGCTGTTCCATCGGTAGCTGTTCTTTAGATGATTCATTTTCCCCAGACAAATTTTTTATAATGAAAGTTAACAGATCAAGAAGCGTTCGAATAAAGCAATAAGTTATTGTTGCAATTGCAAGAAACACTCTTTCCATTTTCATATTTCACTATCACTCCAATACTATATTTTCTTGGCCATAAAGAAAGGAACCATGAGAATTGAGCTTCTCTTGGTCCCCTATTAAAAAATATTTTCTTCAAAAGCAATACCTTCATTATCTATTCACATTTAAAACATTCTCTATATAAACTAAAATATTGTAACTTATAGGATCTTTCCTTTCATGAAGGATAATATAATCCCATTCCCCTTCTTTCACAAGATCAGAAACAGTATTTCTTATAAAATCTGAGTTATTTAGATGTGTTTCAAATGCATACTCCAATCCAAGCAGAGCTGTTATGCAATGCTCCTCGAACAAAATGTCACTATAAATTTCCTCTCGAAAGATTTTTGCAGTTGGACTATTCTCTCCAAATCCATTTTCATAGACAAGAGTTATCCGATTTTCTTTTGCAATCTCAGTCAATGCCTCTTCAGGCGTTAATTTCATCATTACACATGACTCCATTCATCTTTTTATAACGTATATGGTCTTCATATTCTCCTATAATTTGATTTTCTTAATCGTTCCATTTGCTGCTTCTAATTGCAATCTATAGGTTTCAATTTGAATAGCCTCTCTTAGATCGAGGTCATCCTTAGCTTGCTCCCCTAGTTCTACAATTAACTCAAATAGTGAGCGGTTCTTCAAAATGACATTTTCATCAGTTGGAAACTCAGTTAAAGAATTCTTTAACCAACTTAATCCAATTTTATTTTGATTCGATCGCAAAAAAAACTCTAGCCCTTCAAAATTATTCTCCCCAATGAATGCTAAAATTTCCGATGACCTATTTTTCTCTTTCATGATTTGCTCCTCGAATCAGCGGATTAAATCCAGCTATCATTTATTTTACTTAACTCCTCAAAAACAATTTTGAACGTATACATAAACCACTTAATATTTCTAAAGATCATTTTTAATTATTTGGAGCATACTCTCTTACCTGCCTTGTTTATTATAACCTTTAGGCCACACACAAATAGAAAATATTTAATACCTCTATCGTTAAAGCGACTCATAAATTGAAAAAGATTAAAATCTCACGACAGCACCAGGGTCAATCACCTTAAGCCTGCCATTCGTATCTTTCCCGATATTGTCGGTACCAGGGTCAATGAATTGAATCATCATCGAGCTCAAAAGTACCGTTAACTTAGTGACATCCGAATCTGAAATATCCTTAGTTATAAGTTTTGGATAAATTTCTACTCTTATCAAACCAAACTGTTTTTGACATATAGGTTGATTGACGTATTCGGACTCAATAACTGGCTTAAGGATTCCCACACCGAGCCGCAAGATCATTCCTTCAGTGATTTCAAACACTACACTGCCGGTTCCAGCACCTAGAGGTTTAAGATACAAACATCCTTGCTCGATTAAATATGATCCAATCGAAGCTGCTAAGTTATCCCTTTCTATTACTTTAAGAATTTCGTGAGCGACGACATCTGGAACCAAGCCCCATCGGACTGAACGTTTCATTTCTGATAAACCTTTTTTTAATTCAATAGACATTGTAATCTTCCTCTTATTTACCTGTCTCCAATTCTCACTATACCGTTAAATCACTAATTCTTCTCCAAGTCTCAGTAATATAAATTTCATATTTATGAGGTATTGGTCGATTGGACTTAAGATATGAAAAAAGAGAATTTAACAGATCCCTTTCTAAGGTTGTTAAAGCTTTCCGGTTTCGGTGCTTTTTGAATTTTGCAATCCATTGTAACCAATCAACGCCTTCGTTCTCGCTTCCTGACTTGGACAGTGTTTTAATCAGACAATATCCAATCGCTCTCCCCAAACTTACTGGGACAGCATTACCAATTTGGCGGTATTGATCTTTCATATCTCCGATAAATACATAATCATCAGGAAACCCTTGTATTCTTGCACATTCCCTGATACTTAAACCCCTTGTTTCTTCAGGGTGAGTAAGTGTACCATGTTTTTTAGTTGTTAAAACCGTGCAAATTGTAGGACTTGGTTTATCCCACGACAGCCTTCTGTAATAACTTGTTATGACACCTAACGTGTTACGAAAATCCCTAACACCGCAATTTGGACATACGTTATCATATTGAGGTTTATACTCCTTTCTACAGTTATTGCATGTCCCTCGGTAGTCCTTACTTAGGGCAAACATCGCCGTATCAATATCAAGTACATTCCAGCACTTTCCTGGGGCGATTTTATTCATAATTATGCCATCTTGAGCATCAAATGCTGCATACGCAGACGGCTCAATACCCTTAAGCTGCTCACGCAACGTTTTAGGTCCACTAATCGGTTCTAGAAAGGAGAAAGGATTTGGTTGCCAATCTTGCCGTCCAATCATAATTACTCTCTCCCGATTTTGTGCAACGCCATAATCTAATGCATTTAGTACTTTATGTTCTAATTTTAGTCCCGTTTGTTCATGTAGTAATTTTTTAAATGTATTAAATGCAGGCAGATGCTTGGCACCAACCATATAACTTACGTTTTCAAATACGATAATTTCTGGTTTTAATTCACGAACCACTCTCAAATATTCGTAAATTAGCTTACCTCTTGAATCTTCTAATCCTTGTTTACCACCCGTCTCCGTTTTGAATGTACTCCAGGATTGACATGGGCTCCCGCCGGCTAGAATAATTTTGACACTATGCCCGATTTGATCACGAATCATCTTTCCAGTTATCAATTTAATATCCGTGCACCATACAGTTGTTTCTGGATGGTTCGCTCGATAGGTTTCCGCAGCCCGCTCATCTATCTCTATAGCTAAGGCAATATGAAGGCCGGCTTGCTTTAAGCCCTCACCTAATCCTCCAGCACCTGCAAATAAATCGACTACAACCACTTCTTGCACATTTTCCTTACTATTCATTTCTTATCGCCCTTTCGATTCTCAATTTATTTGAGTCGAAAGGGAAAACCATGAAACGTGCGTCATACGCTAGCTAAGCGCATTGAGGGACGAATAGCGAACTTATGCATTGGCCCATACCTGATTTCATGTTTTTACGAATGCCTGAGTTAAGCATAACAAGAGCTAATCCTTGTCTATCGTCCACGTTCGATATCAACCCGCTACCGCGGGAATCGATAAGAAATTGAGGTGTTTTAGATGCAAATTAATCCCTCCACACGCTAGTGGTAATTTGTAGCCCAAAGATGCGTTTTTAGAAAAAGATTCGTTTCAAAGGTTTTTGCATAAATAATTTGTCCGCTTTCCATACGTAAAAACAACTTATACCCCTCGTTACTCCCCGTATGGAAACGAACTTCCTGAATTATACCTTCCTTTTCTTTTTTCAACTCATGCATTTCATCTATGGAATACTCCCAATTTTCCAAGATAGCCTTACCATCCTTCAAGGCCTGATTGATAAGCATGGAGAGCTGTATGCCATTTTCTTCAAATGCCATGTTGACCCATTCACTTTCTTTTCTTAAAAATTGAATGAGATCCGCATAGCAAACCTTTGTTCCTATCATGAGAAGTTCCCTCTCTTCAGTTATTTAAGAATTTTCCTGCATCAAAGATTGTAGTCACTTTTAGATCACTATCTGGCGTTGACTCAATACTGTTTATAATGATTAAATCTCCATCAATTGGTCCATCACCAGCTACACCGCGAAGCAATTCCTCATCAGTTACTTGATTCGCTATCACACTTTGAATACCGTCTAATGTGAGATCCTCACTTTCTACCTCAATACTTCCTACAAGCATGTAAGTCACGATTACTTTCACTTTTGTCATCATGTTTTCTTCCTTTCCGAATATTGCTAGTTTTTTTATATAAAAAAAGGCACCCTTTAAAAGAGGCCACTGAAAAAGTCCCCCTTTTCTAAAAATAACTAAATAGCTGAAAAAACGAGCCTCTAGAATCGCTTCTAAGGCTCGTTTTATATGTAGGGGGCACACTTTTTCAGTGGCCTCCCTTTAAAAGGCACCTTTTCTTAATATTATTCAACAAGATATGACTATAAAATAAAGGGGATCTCATTTGCTTTTACTTCAAATACCCAATTAGTCTCCAGCCATTCACATGTTATTTTCACATTATGACTTTCGTTAGTGAAAATAATTATTTTCTCTCCGGTGGTATATGGTCTAACATTAAAGGTTAATGATCTGGCCTCTCCAGCCTCATAAAGATCAAAAACACAATTTTTGTACCAACCTAGTTGAGCAGGTGGAAAATTCTCTAATGAAAACCAACCCTCTTTATTCGTATCTAAACGAATAATTATTGATTTTTGAAAAGGTTTAAGAAACCGTTTCAATTCCGAATTTTGAATTGAGTATAGAGTTGTTATCTGTTTAGGATGATATTTTCTTATTTTAAGGACCAATATATAAGAACAAAAATTAAACAGACCTTTAATTTCTTTATCTATTTCCTTCGTGTCCCAGATATCAGATTCGTTCTTAAGCAAGTCGTGTTCTACCACAACAAACTTACGACCAAATCCTCTATCAATACAGTAAACATCCATTTCCCTTTCATAGCCCACAAGTAAGGTAACATTCATCCCCACTTGCAGTTCATTTAATAAGGTCATTATCTGCTCCTTATTTGATATCATCGATATTCGCCTCCAATTCTATTTAACACTAGTAGCAATAATCGTTGTAAGACACGACAGCATACTTGTTTAAATCACTTATAAAGAAAACATGAGAATAATAGTCGCGAACGCCGAATGTAGATCCATACGTGTCGCAAGTACTATGGTAGGTATTCCCATTTTCATTAATGCAAACACCTACTTCTGGCAGAAATGATCTGGACAAAGTAAGTTCAGCACTTGAATCAGACAAGAATATGGAGTAATTGGGCCCGTCTGCATCCGCAATTCTCTCGAATTCAATAAATTTATTCAATACATACCACTCAAAATTGGTGATATGATTAGCTTTGACAGTAGTACGCTTCAACTCTGGTAGAATTTTCCCCCTAGCCCCTATAAGTTGAATATTTACTTCAACCTCATGTTCTAATGGGGATGGGTTCCTAAGCATTCCATATAAGCATGCGCTTCTATCATTTTCAAAACAGGTGCCCTTAATAAGCGCTTGTTCAATGATACTGTTGAAAAATACAATGGAACTCGGAATATTATGTTCGGCCATGTATGCAGCGAAAATTGGTCTTTCACGCATATCCTTTTTATATTGAACTTCAACTGTATCCGTGTAGGATTCATGATGAAGGACTCTTGCGAAATAGTCGGAACTATCCTTAATATCCAAAAAAAACTCTTCCATGAACTCATTTTCCATTACGCTACAACTCCCTCAGTTTTCTTAATGTGGTCAAGAGTTTTGTTATTATTCCATGTCGGGTAAGATGTCATAAGACACCACAGCATACTTGTTTAAATCACTTATAAAGAAAACATAAGAATGATAATTTCGGACACCATATGCTAGTCCATATATACTACAAGTACTGTGGTAAAAATTCCCTTCTTGATAAACACAAACCCTTTCTGGTAGAAAGGATCTGGATAAAATAATAGCAGCACTTGATTCATACAAACATACTGAGAAATTTGCTGCGTCTTCATCCCTAATTTGTTTGTTCTCAATAAATTTTTTTAATACATAAAACTCAAAGTTAGTAATGTGACTGGCTTTGATTGTAGTGTACTCTTTCTCGGGTAAAACTCGACCTTCTGTACCCATAAGTTGAACAATTACTTCAACATCATGAGCTGTTAGGGATGGGTTTCTAAGCATATCAAATAGGTATGCCTTTTCACCATTATCGAAACATGTATTCTTGATAAGCGCTTGTTCAATGATACTGTTGAAAAATACAATGGAACTCGGAATATTATGTTCGGCCATGTATGCAGCGAAAATAGGACGCTCACACATATCCTTTTTAAACTGGACTTCAACTGTATCCGTGTAAGGTTCAAAATGAAGTTCTTCAGCAAAGAGTTCTGCTCTTTTATTCATTCCTACCAGAAATTCTTTGATAAAATCATTTTTCATAGCAAATCAACTCCCTCTTATTTGATCAAAGGTTTTTTAAGTCAGCTTGTCAGTCAACTAAAAAGATTTTTGGAGCTCCGAAAACAAAAAAAAGAGCAAAAAACCCTGAAATACAAGGTTTCTTGCTCTTTTAGAAAATGATTATCGGTTATTACATTTTAAGAGAAAATCGATCAATCACGTAATGATTAACTTTGCCGGACAAGGTAGCTACGCTACTGCTGTTATCCATAATAATTAACCAAATGGTATCTTCGCAAAAAATTGCGTTCATACCTGCACATCCCAATCCTTTAATCTCGTTGTTCAAAATGAGAATTAAAGTCCACTTCAGACAAGCGTCCCCATCTTCGAAAAAATTATCGTACATGGGATTTGTGCTGAACAAAATGTGCTAAAAATAAATGATATGTATATTGTACCTTATAATTAATATCTCCTCAATACCTCTATTTAAAGATCTAAGCCTCCTCTTGATTGCATGCCTCTTTCCCTCCTGAAATCGATAAAAAAAACCCTCGCTATAAATATAGCGAAGGCTTCTACCTTTATTCAGACGATTATTTTGTTTTATTCAACAGCTACTTTAATTACCACTGGTTCACTGAACAATGAAATACCACGTTTCCCTTTTACAAGAACGGTATATTCACCAGCCGGTGTAATTGAGCTGCCTCTACGGTTTGTGAATTCCAAACGGTTCTCCTTAGCCGATCCCCAGCCAATAGCGAGGCGCTTATTCGAGGAATCATAAATCTCAAACTGATAGCTTTCAATTTCGTTTACGAGATCATTCAGGACAGATGCACGGAAAACAACATTTGTACCTTCACGCGTAACGGTAACTCGAAAATCCATTGGAGTAGGTGCAGCCAACATGATTTCAGATACTTGTACCGGCTCCGTAGTGCTGTATGATGATACTTTATTTGTAGAATCATACGCCTCAATTTGCACTGTGAAATTTCCTCCCTTTGCGAAACCATATGTCTTTTCTTGCAGACTGGTGATTGACGTGCGTGATACTAATGCACCTTTATCACTTTTTACTACAAGATAAAGTTTGTAAGCGGCATTACCTTTCCCAACCGCTTTAAGGATACCCTGCTCGTTAACGGATGCAGAGATTAGGGTTGGTATTTCTGGCATCACGACTTCAAAGGTAGTGCTCTCCAATGAAGTTGGTTCCAGATACAATGTTCCTTTTTTAGGAGTGATGCGGTATTCATATACCGTATTCAGACTCAAGTTCGTGTCTTTGTACTTAATTGTCGTTCCAGTTAATGTGAAGGTTTTCATGACTACGCCATTCACAAGTCTTTCAAGTTTATAATAGTTAGCACCTTCGACTTTATTCCAACCAAGCTGGATCGAATTCTTAGTGGTAGCAGTAACTTCAAATCCTAAAACATTATTGTTCGCGGTAACCATTTCTTTCTTTACTGCAACAATACGTTTAACTAGGTTGCGTTTTTCCATAGTTTCCGGAAGAGCGTTCACTAGAGCTTCAGCTGAAGTTACATCGGCCTGGAGAAGTGATGCTTCTGCAATCTCCACTGCCTCTGTCGCTACCACTAAAGCATTATCTTGATCATCGATTTCGGCTTGAATCGCATCCAAACGTGTATTTAGAGGTCCTTTTTCTGTATCCTCCAATGCATTTACTAATAGGCGAGCTGCATCTACATCATCTTGCGTTCTTGTTAACTCGGCTTTTTCCACCGCTTCAACAGCAAGTGTTAATTTGGCCTGATAAGCATCAGCATCGATTTCCTCTTGAATCGTATCTAGTCGAGCTCCAAGAGCAGCCTTATCTACTGCATTTAATGCGTTTACTAATGGTCGGGCAGCATTTACATCATCTTGTGTTTTAGTGCTTTCTGCTTTTTCTACGGCTTCAGTAGCCGCAGCCAGCTTCAACACATAATCATTTAAGGCGTCAATCGCGGTCTGTACCGCATCTAATCGAGTATTAAGCGACGATTTTTCTGCTGTATTAAGTGTATCAACCAGTATACGTGCTGCATCTACGTCGTCTTGCTTTTGCGTTCCTTCTGCCTTTGCTACAGCTTCCGTAGCAATAGAAACTTTTAGACCGTAATTAATGCTTTCCTGGACTCTAACTAAACGATCGTTCAAAGCAGCCTTATCTGAATTGTTCAGTTCATTTACCAATGTACGAGCTGTATCTAAATCTACTTGACGCAAAGAGCCTTCTACTTTGACAACGGCTCCAGTTGCTTCAGTTAATCGCAATTGATATGCATAGGCATCAATCATAGCTTGAACGATATCCAATCGCTCGTTTAAAGATTCTTTAGCTGCAGGCTTTAGCGAATTCACTAAATGACGTGCAGTCTCTACATCATTTTGAGCAATTGTCATTTCCGCCATAGCGACAGCGCTTATTGCCTCATCCAACAACAATTGATAAGCACTTTCCTCATCAATCAGCGCTTGCACAGCATCGAGGCGCAGACCGTATGCTTCTTGATACTCAATAGCTATATAATATAAAAGAGCACGAGCGTCTGATACATCACTTTGTAATAATGATTCTTCAGCTTTAACTACAGCTGCGTAGGCTCTTGCGAGATGTAATTCACTGCTTAATCCGCGAACCGTCACCTCTACCACTTCAGACACATTCCCAGCAGCATCCGTACTTCTTGCTTTAACATTACTATCTTGTGACAATGTAATTGGTCCATTATATACTGACCAAACATCTCTGATTCCATACTCTTTGATAAACGCGTCAGAGGGATAAGTAATGGTCACGGTTGCGAGCCCATCCATCGGATCGCCGCGGTCAACTGTAAACGTTGGGGCTGCTGGCGGAGTTTTATCGATGTTTGTTATAGAAATGGTTTTTAAAGACTGATTTCCAGCTGTATCCTTTGCCCATACAGTAAAAACATTATTTTTAGTTGCCACAAAAGATCTCGCAGCTGTAATATCCGTACCATTTGCAGCAAAAAAACTTTCAGGTACAATTCCGTTAGACCATTTAATAATTTGAACGCCAACATTGTCCGTTACATCAACGTTAACCTTCACATCTTGATTTGTTAAAGTTGTTGTATAAGGAGTCAAGAGAATTGTTGGAGGTTCAGTATCAGGAATAACTTCCTCCAGTGTAACACCTGTAATTAGGGTTGGCGTATATTTATTTGTTCTATCGCCAGAACCAAGTTGCCCTCCGACATTATATCCCCAACCCGCAATTGTTCCATCTGTTTTCATAGCCAAAGTAAAAAGGTAACCAGATGAAACTTGGCTTACATTTGTAATACCAATAGACTTCGGTATGTTAGAATCAGTTGTACTACCATCACCTAATTGGCCATAAGTGTTAGAACCCCAAGTCCATACCCTACCGGTTGTGTCCAAGGCACTACTGTGCATAACATCAGTACTAATAGAATTAATAACCGGTAAACTAACTTGGACAGGTAGATTTCTGTTTACATACGTACCGTCGCCTAGCTGCCCATTCGCATTCCAGCCCCAAGCCCATACCGTTCCATCTTTTTTCAAAGCTAATGAATGACTTTGGCCGGCACTAATTGATTTGACATTCGTCAACCCAATCTGAATGGGCGTGGTTCTGTTTGTATACGTACCGTCGCCAAGCTGACTAGCACTATTGTATCCCCAGCTCCATACCGTTCCATCTGACTTTAATGCTAAGGAATGCTCAGCCCCACCAGATACAGCTATTATATTTGTTAACCCACTGACTTGAGAAGGAGTTGATTTTGACTTATCAAAGCCACTTTCACCATTACCGAGTTGGCCTCTAGAGTTAGAGCCCCAAGTCCAAACAGTCCCGTCACTTTTCAGTGCGATAACATGTCCCGTTCCGGTCGAAATCGAAATTACATCAGAAATTCCAGTAACTTTTACTGGATTGCTTTCCTTGTTATTAAATGAAGCAGCGCCCAATTGATGATCAGCATTTTTCCCCCATGCCCAAACCGTACGATCAGACTTTAATGCTACTGAGAATCCAGCACCTGCAGTTACATAAGTGACATCTGATAAGTTAGGAACATACTCAGGGGAAAGCTTACGATCAAGTTCACCACTTGATGGAACTCCAATTTGTCCGTATTCGTTGCTTCCCCAAGATAATACCGTACCATCAGACTTCAGCGCGATGCTATGATCTGCACCTGCGTCAATCATCGGTGTTACATTCGAACTTGCAAATGCTGAAATAGGAGAAAAATTACTAACAGATACAATTATTGCTGCAATTGTTACAATCGCAGTCCACTTTTTTAAAAATTTTCTCATTCCGATACCTCCAGTTTGTTATGTTCTACTTTCTCTTACTTACGGTTTCACTAGACATAGAAAAGGCTCTGATCATTTTCCCAAGATCAGAGCCCCTTTCTTCAAGCCAGCTGCTTTGCGCAATTATTGCTTCAACCAACCATCGCCAGTGTTCGCCGGCGCAGAATCGGGATCAATGCCGCCCGCTGCTGTTGAATCCATACCATCCAAAATTGTTGTGCCGCTCGATTTCATGTATTGGGCTACCAAGAATGATACCCCAACCGCCAGCGCAATACCGCCAAGCATCAACATGCCATTTTCCGTTGTTTGCGAAGCTGATCGTTCGTTTTTCATCCATTGCAAGATGTTGTTCTTCATTTTCTTTACCTCCCGGTCTAGTTGTTTGATTCCCGCTCGCTTACGATAGCACCGGAGGAACCGGTGCTTTTCTCGCAGCACATAAACCATTATTGCTTCAGCCAGCCGTCGCCGGTGTTCGCCGGCGCAGAATCGGGATCAATGCCGCCCGCTGCTGTTGAATCCATGCCATCCAAAATCGTTGTGCCGCTCGATTTCATGTATTGCGCTACCAGGAAAGAGACGCCTACCGCCAGCGCAATACCGCCAAGCATCAACATCCCATTTTCCGTTGTTTGCGAAGCCGATCGTTCGTTTTTCATCCATTGCAAGATTTTGTTCTTCATCCTCTTCACCCCCCATTATTCATCTTCATGTATCTCGCACACGTTGATCGAACCGCTTTCGCCGTTTCGTGTGTTTGTGCGTTTCGTTTACATGTATTATCATATCGCGTTTCTTTTTTTTTGTAATTACCCAAATGGGTACTTTTAGTTACCCATTTGGGTAATATTTAGAGAGAAGAGTATATTAAACATAAAAAAAGACACTGTTACAGGGAAAATAACTGTAATAGTGTCTTTTTAGCTTACCATTTAAACATTGCTGTAACATATGTTGCTGCCGCTGAGGTCAATGTCTCTTTGACAGCATAATGCTCTTCTTTCATGATGACATTTTGTTTCACTAACATTTGAAACGCTCTTTTGCTTGCATCAATTTCAACATATATTGTTAGAACATGAAATACGACTATAATCAACACTAAGCATATAAATAACAGAAAAATAGCACCTCCGAAAATTAGGGCACTTATGAGCAACACCGGCATAATAGCGACTAGAAAACTAATGTATGGACCCAGGCGGGATCTAACTTTCATTATCATCTTATTTTGCTGATCACATTTGGCGTGCCCTACTTCATGCGCCGCTATAGCCACTGCTACCAATGAATTACCGTAGTAAATATCTTGTGATAATCCAATTGTTTTTTTATTTGGATCATAATTATCTGTAAACTCCCCATCTGCTATGATAATCTGAATACCCGATAACTCATATTTTAACAGTAACTGTTTGGCAATTTCTGCACCCGTCATACCAGACTGAGATACGAAATAAGACCATTTTTTCATCTTAGCCAAGTAATTATGATCTAACCATATTAATAGGAGTATGACCAGAAAAATTAACAAGATAAATATCATTTGTATTCCACCTTCTCCGGATTTTTGTACCCGCCCTTCAGTTGAATATTTAAAGATTGTGCTATTGCTCTCGCAACAGGAACAGCAACAGCATTGCCAACCATACGATATTGTTGGGAAAGTTTTATTCGATTTGGAATAACAAAAGAATCTTCAACCCCCATAAGTCGTAAACATTCACGGACGGTTAACCTTCTGTTCTCTTCTGGATGAAGATGTTCTCTCCCATCTTTAGAAATATGACTTGTTATCGTAGGACTCAACTTATCCCAAACTAATCTTCTCATTCCTCTCCACTGGTTACGTGAAGTAGCGATAACGTCTAATAATCGCTCTGGAGTTGGGCTTGTCCAAGTTGCAATATGGTTAGGTACATTTTCGATTTCGTCCACTTTCGTGGGCAATGGTAAGTCGCTTATTGCATCTCGAACAGATTTCGATCCAGAGTCTCCACTAGGAAATTCATATTTGAATCCCAAATCATCACGAATTCCAACAACAAATAATCTTTTCCTCGATTGTGCTACTCCGTAATGAGCAGCATCTAAAACACAGGTTGTAACTTTGTATCCACAAGACTCATATCCTTGAATCATCCGATCCAGGGTGTGCTTGTGGCGGTTACTTAGACCCAATACATTTTCAAAAACAAATGCTTTTGGACGATTATATTTGATTTTATTCTGATAGTCCCATACCAATTTCCCCGTTTCACCTGTTTCCCCATCCCCTTTACCATTACTGGAAAAGTCGATACAAGGAGGTCCCCCAATATAAACATCGCAAGAAGGAATCTGCCAAGGTGGAATTTTTTCAATATCTTCTACAAGAATATGATCAGCCACGTTATGCATATAACAGGCTGCAGCTGAAGCATTTATTTCGTTTGCCCAAATGATTTCAAACTCTTCCTTAAATCCAAGATCTAAGCATCCCGCTCCTGAGAAAAAACTACAACAAGATAATTTAGGTTGCTGTTCAATGAATTGCATTTATGAGCCCTCGTCTCAAATGAAGCTCACAGCTCCATAGAGGGCAACCAACAAAGAATAACGCTGGGTACGCTATCCTGCACTTGCTAAAAGAGGCATTCGCCGCCCGGCCTCCAGCTGCAATGGTTTTATGGACTACTCAAGATCCAAATAACATCCACATTTATTGTACTGTGGCAGAGAATGCTATTTGTTCACCCAACCTGTTAACCAGGAAATGCAATGTTACTCTTCCGCTCTTTTCGTTTTGCTTTTTGCAATTCAAACCAGGAACTTTCCTTAAAACGATCCCGATCTTCTTCACCACATGCAAAATTCGCATAACATGCGGCTTCCCCATATACTTCACAGTCCAAACAATAATTCTGTATAAACGAATCTGCTTCTCTGGCTTGAATGAGATAGGTCTTATCTAATGAAATTACACCGGTGAATAATCCTTCGTTTATATATGAATCGACATCACATCTTTTTATCGCAAGAACACCAAGCACATTCTCACAATGAAAGAAACCACCTTTCAATAGAAGGCCATGCCTTCTACCATCTATTAGACCCCTGTTAAAGAACTCTGTTTTCTTCTTGCCATCCATTTCACAGAAATAGTATTGATTTTCACTATGAATGATTTCTTGAAATTTTAGATATTTATTCTTAGCAAAACTATTCACATGAAGTTCTATAGGTCTAGGTTTGGTCAAGCCCTTCACCTCCTTTCGTGATCCTTTTTAGATCTAACCATTAAATGATTTCTTTTATCTCAATCACAATAACCTCTTCCATTTCTTTATCATCAGAGATAGGATTGAGTAATTTTGAATGGACAGGGATATTGTTTAAGGCTATCAGATTAAAATCACGTAACGCTTCTAGTCTACGAACCGCCATATCCATTGAGTGGCCCCACCCAGGCATGATATTACTATCCTCTGAAATATACTCAGCACGAAAATAATTTTCCGCAACTTCAATGATTCGAATTCCTTTTTCCCTCAATACTTTTCTATTTGTTGAGTGTTCTAACCGGTTTTTTATAGATATTAGACTGCAAATAAGTCCATTCTTTTGAGTACGTTTGGTTCTTTGAGCAATTTTCCACTTTGCATGTTCTAACGAATACATCTTTCTTATCGTTTTTCTAAGCAGGTATCCTTCATACGTTGGTTTTATTTGATAACTTTTAGCAAGATCCATTAGAAGTTCTGTCGTAGCATTAAGTGGTGAATTGCTTTTTTGAAGTATCATTGTTACCGTGCTATCTATGAATTTGGCAAGTTGATCGATAAACAATTGTGTTGATTCTTTTTCAAATAAGTGTTTATCCGTCATCTCCAATCCTTCCATTTCAAGAGTAACGGATTTAAATGGCCAAGCTTTATCGTAACCTGGGACAAAGACGTTCCGATCTAAATTTAATGATATTTTGCCTAATGCTATGCGATGGGATTGGTCGCCATCCACTATATTTGCTCCAAGCTTAATCAAAATCGCTACTAGATTTTTAATTTCTTCTTTTATTTGCTCCATGTCATTTCCCACCTTTTTTATAATAGAAAAGCGGACGCTCGATTGAGCATCCGCTTACTGATTAAATGAATAGAATTATATCGTATGATATATATTATATTGCAGCTGAGATTGGCGTAATTGCTCCTTTATAAATGAAGCAATATCCATTTCCTGATCCGTTACTTTTGACATGGCCAACCAAGAATCCCTGTTAAGGATAGCCTTCTGACTACTCCAATCTTTCATTGCTTTCATGAGGTAAAGATTGGAGCGGGGTGATCTGCTCTTCTTCAATCCGAAAATTGTACTTGGTCCGCCACCCAGCGCCAAATAATCATTGTCAATCCAGTCGTTGGAAGACCCTCTTAAAAAGAAATGATTAATCCCATCATCAAAGGAAATAGTAAATGGCTCACTTATTTTCAACGTATCTTTGAGCTGCACGCAAAAATCATCTCGTGCTATTACATCCTCCGGCATATTAATATCACCATATAAGACAACGTGAAACAATGAAAACATTTTGGATATGAACTCTTCCTTCTCATCATTTTTGAAACGAGAATAAAGATGAATACAAACCGATCCGAGATATAGCTGCTCTAATAGAACATCCTCACAGATAAGAAAACTATACATATCAATACTCAAATGAGGTTGTAACAGTTCCGTTAGACTTACATCAGGTATTACATGATAATTACCATTTTTAATTTCCATTACGACATGGGGACTTACTAATCCAATCCGAAATTCGCTATAATAGGAAACTTCAATCGGGTAACAAGATTCAAACGACATTTCATTAGGAAATCCCATAAATTTTCACCTCATATGAATTTTATATTGATACACTTCGAGTTTGATACGCCATACCTTCTCGAAAAAACGGTTGTTTTATATGGTTTTTAATTTCTCTTCGCTCTTTTTCAAGCCGTGCATTTTCAGCTTCTTTAATCCGTTTTTCTTTAAGCATCTCTTCTTGAGATTTTTCAGCACGTCGGAATATCTCATAGAGATATAATCGATTTACACCTGCAACTTTACCATTCAAGCGTTTGTACTGATCAACAGGATGTAAGTGCTCTGTATCCAGGTTCCCGGTAATTTCGACCCAAGGTCGCATTATATCGTTTAGTTCTGAATGATAACGACTGTACCAAATGGAACCATCAGACTCATGCTTTATTAAGAAATTTTGCTTCGATTCATCTTCTCTTTGAAAGCCAAGATCATTCAAGCCCGCAAAAATAATGACAGAGATATCGCACAGGAATAATTTAAAACCTAAATCAGACATGTAAATCCCTCACTTTTTTTATTTTTATATATAGATTGAATTTCCCGGAGAGCCTTTGTTTAAGTAAATATATATAAAAAAGACGCCAGGCTGCTGAATACAGCAACTAGCGTCTTTGGATATCCAATGGATAATTAATGTTCATTTCGTGTTAAATGTTAGCAGGCATATTGTGCGAGTGGTTCAATTTGATCGAGTGTACATGGAAAGAACTCCATCATCATTATCGAACAAATTGGCACACTACAAATCGTGTCATCTTAACCATTAATAATGCATAGTAGAGTACACACGTGCTCTCTCCATCCTAATAAGTCCACCGCACCTTATGTTTATCCGTCATCATATCAGAATGTACACGGATTTTATAACGTACAAGGAAAGAAGCATGATTCACTAATATAGTTAATTCTAACTCAATTTATATAAATTCTCAACATAAAAAAGCCGTCCCTGTAAGGAACGACTTATCATTTAAGTTTGATGTCATTTAGCTTGCCGGTGACGAGCCTCTTCGTTGGCATATGATAGCCTGAATCTTCTCCCCATGGCATAACTTCTCATGTTCTATCTGCTACCACATAGGAAATGACGAGGTGTTTCTTTCTCCTTTCAACATTTCAAGCAGATCGTCGTCGAACGCCCAGCCTTTTAAACATCCTTCGTCCTGCTCCACTTTTACTCTATCTAAAACTTTGTGCACCAAAGTTTTAGTAACTGCTAAGGACCAATATACCGATGTTTGATTGGCGTATTCGATTTGAGGGCCTTCGTCATAATGTGTTTGCATCTTTATACGGTCAATCAAATGGATCTTATCAAACACTTTGAAACTGAACGGTTCACTTAACATGAAATCAATATCATAATAGCTATGCCATTCACCTTCAATATCGGGAGAGCTGCTAAGTTGATTCACTATTACTTCGGTAATTTGCAGCTGCTTAACCTGACGTTTATCCACTCGATTTCCTCCTTAATTTTTGTACTATCGAATCATTCACAGTACGGAATGTTCTGGTGCCACCGAATCTTTCCGTACTCCATAATTCCCAATCAATCACGATCTTTCATCAGCTTTCTGTTCCAAACGACGTGCCAGAGCCATAAGCTGCATCGCCTTTGTTCGGTTATTGCCAGCTCGATTAAAATTACCTCTCACCGATGCTTACTTTGATCTCGTTTCCCATAAGCCAGCCCTTTCGTATTCAAGAAATTTCGTATTCAATCGGCTCCCAATCACCAATGTCCATTTTCATCAGTTGATCGAACTTACCAGTCTTTCGAAAATAATCCACCTTAGACCGGAGACAATGCTCTGTTCGTCCAACCAAGAAAGCCAAGTTCTTAACGTCACCGCGTCGGTAATTCTGAACGATATATGCACATTCTTTCAGGCTGTAAGGCTTCTTGTGGTTGAAGTGATAGTCTGGGTGGTATTTCATTCTTCCCCATTTGTCATACTCAATCGGTGCTTCCTCCACTGCTGGCATTTCCAGCACCTCCCTATGCAACTTAATATTCAGCGATTGTTCGCCGCTTCGCAGTCCTTGCAAATGCTTGAATCTTCCCCATGACGGCACATATATCCAGCGCGTACCTTCGATCTTGCCCATCGTGCGAATGTTTTCTTAGAACAGCCTAACGTTGCTCCTGACGAAAACCATCTGCCTTTATCGGTAATAAACCCAATCTCGTACTTCAATCGTTCCTCGCCGCCAGTTCCTTCAAAGAAACGAACAATCTTTCTCATCTGATCATTGTCATTCGAGTAGATCGAGAATATGAACATGTCTAAAAATTTCAAATTTGCACCTCCTCATGTCCTTCCGTATTCAGACTGTTCCTTGTAATCTTGTAGCAGCGCCCTAATGTCGCTTATTTGCCTCTTTTGATTGCTTGAATCCTCGTCCTCCATAATGACTTCAAGCGACATACTAAGGGCATCTCTGTAAGTAATTTTATTTTTCTGTACATCTGTATATAAATTGAATGCTTCATCAAACTGAGCATCTGTTACTTTTATATAGCCGTTATCAGTCATTTCTTGATCCGTTTCATCTGGATCGCTAACCATCCTATATTCTTTATTATTTATTTTCAAAAAATTTCTTCCCATGATTGACCTCCTTATGTACGGTAATATTCATTGAAGAACCTGGCTGCTAATCAAGTTCTTCTTCGTTTTCCCATTCATCTTGACTCATGGGAACAGTATTACTTTCTTGGCAGCTAATCAGGTATAACTTAAACTGCTCCTCTAGCTCCAGTTCCTTCAGGCAGACGATGCACACATCATCATCGTCATCCTTACTTACAAAATTACAGCCACAACGTTCACATTCCATTATGATCACCGACTATTCATTTTGTTTCCTTGCAATGCGGATAGCACCATTTGCCTTTCTTCATTCCCCATCCACGTAAGCGGACATAATATATAAAGGCTCGTTTGTTACTCGCAGACTCTTGGTGCCACTTGCTACAATAACCACACCAAACAGTAAATTCTGTTGAAATTTCACCTTGCACCAGCTCACCGCCCATGGTCAATTGCTATTCAGATACTTAGTCTTCATAATCGGACCATTCATCCATATCAACCTGTTCATCACATTTACCGCAGTAAATTATATCCTTAAAAAAATTATCGCGATTATCCGGCTCAACTGCATAAGCCTTTCCATGTCGAGCACCCTTTTTTAAGTCGATTCTTTGTTTAGCTTTTACGGATATATCGAAGTAAAAGAGTCTAGTTTCACCGCATTTTTGCAGGTGTATTCCATTGAAATTCCCCCATCTTCAAAGATATTCATTGACGAACTTGAACTACTGTTTTGCCATAATATATTGCATCGGCTGTAACTAAAACACCGTCTTTTAACGCATTTTGCATCGTGTTTTTCAAATCTTGGGCACAAGTGTCACATTCGCCAGCAACATTGGAATTGAATGTTTTTTTACTGATTCTCTTCCCACAAATTTCACATTTCATATAAACACCTCACCAACTGATTTACTCACTGTATTACTTGATCGTTGTGAAGTGATACAAGAGTTTGCACTTTACTCTTTGTGGCTACAATGTCCATTGCAAGTGGAGCATTAACAACGACATTAGTTTTATGGTCATTCATGTGCCATTCACATGTTTCTTTATCTGGAATGTTCTTCCCAGCATATTTATTCATCCATTCAGGCATAGTCCATTTATCCACTTTATTTCCTCCTAATGATCAAAGCTATTTATTTTGTTGCAAGAGAAGCGGCAAGCTTTTTGACTTCATACTTCTGCATAGCCTCAACTTGCACACGTTTGTATCCCTTACCTAGTAAAAGTTGATATGCTCCTCAATAACTAAAATTCGGCATTTGATTACACACTCCCAATTTATTCAGATAGTTTCTTCTTTAAACGAACCCCTAGGAAATAAAGCGAAATTACAACTGGAGTATATCATAAGATCTTAGAAATAAAAGGGTATCATCAGCGATTTGCCACAGTACATAGTCCTCTGATAATTCAAGCTTCAAAATAAGAAAGGTTCCCCATTATCTCCTTGCGGAGATAAGATATTTTTGGAATCATCTACTAATGCTTCACCATTTTGCAGCACTGTACTGTTACTCTCGGTGTCATTTATGGTTTTACCATCAGAAGATAAACTTGATGACACAGCAGTTAAACTATTAACTTGCTCCTCTGATGACTTACGTTCCTTGGCCGCGTGAATCCTTTGTTCAATTCGGAGATCCTCATTTTCTTTTTCTTGCTTATCTCTTCGTTTCTTATTACCAATAATAATCCACTTTGGATCATCATCAACGATCTCCCAGCGACCTTCGGCATTTTTAGAAGCATAAACATGTATTGTTTTCCCGATGGAATGCCAGAAAATATCTACAAGATCCCTTATTTCTCTTTTACATTCGTTAATAATACGTGTCTCTAAGTTATTAAAGACATTCTTGTGATTTGAATTATTAAGATACCATAGTGCAATATCACCTATCTTATCCTCCATGCTGGCTAACGTCTCACCATCACGTTTCGGAAGTACAGCTGCATCTTTTTGCCCATCTCCCTTATTCACACCGTAGGTAAAGTACCAACCTTCTTTTCTTTCCTCAATAAAACAATACATGCTTTCACCGATTCTATTTTCCATATCATTCTCCTTTCTTTATTCAAAATTGGGAAATGTCTTTCCTTTTTCTTTGATAGATGAGAAAGAGAGAGGGAATCCCCTCTCTCTTTACGTAGTCACTATTATTTAAATGTAGCACTTGTAATTTTTAATTGAACAATTTCTTCATATGCCTTTTCAACAACCTCCCATTCACTTGAATTTAACGGATACATCTTAACTCCGTTTTTATAGCGGTAGAAAAATACATCATATTCAGGTTCTTTTTCATCTTTAACAGGAACTAGAACGACATAATTCTTGTTCCTAACAGTCATTTTAACCAAAATACGATATTCAATAAGACTCGTAGATGATTCTTCTCTCATTGTTAAGAGATCCCCTTCCTCCAAATGACGAAGAGTTTCTTCTGTAACTTTGGGAAGAGCAGGGAGACTTATTGAGTTACTCACGATCATTTCATTTACTTCACGAATGAGCTGATAAACCTCTTTCCCTTCAAATGGAAGGCCTAATTCAGTTGCCATATTTTTTGCTTCATCATAGGTTTCTACAATGGATACTAATTGCATGGGAGTAACCACCCTTTCTTCTTTATTAGCTTTTTTGAGTTAATGTTAGCTTTTCACAACCAGTATCAGTAAATTGATATACACTAATCTCGTTCTCACTAAACTGACCCAAGTATTTATCACGCATCGCTTGAAGCGCTTCTTCAAGCGATGCGAATTTTACTATGGCATTACTATCTTCATAATCCTGAATAAATATTTGTACCGCCATTTTCCCTTCCCATGGATACGTATAGTCCCAAACAAAAACATTAGATGTATTGAGGCTAGGGTCTGTATATGAGAGCAATAGGTAACCGCCATCATCACGCGCAGTAATTCCAGCAGCCAAGAGATTAGAAATATTCTCTTCATAGGAGAGTGCCATAAAGTCAATGATAAGTTCATTTCCTCTATAAAGTTCACCCTCCACATTAATACAGTGCCTTACGGCAGTTAGTAGATCGAGAGATTTGATTGGATAAGGAATAGAACCTTTTTGTGCAATTTTATACATGATTTATTTCTCCTTTTATTTAAAATATGAAGCCAAATTGACCGCTTTTTTCAAGTGTGATCGCTGTATCATGAATTTCATTTCTCACTTGAATTGAACAATCATCACCACCACCAATGCATTTGACCTTATACCACATGGTAGCCAGTGTATTGGCGATGGATTTTATTATGCGGCAGTCAACACTTTGACCTATCATCTCATACTGACGAATCTTACCTATATAATCTGGATATTCAAACCAATCGGGTACTGATAGGATTCTTCTGATTTCATCAATAGAGAAAAATCGGAAACTTTGTTTATCCTCCGATAATAGATAAGTCGAAGACGCCGACTGCCCAGTATATCGTTTAGGAATACATTGAATCTCCGTTGCATCACGATCCACGAATGTTTTTGTTAAACTTCGGTCTTTCCAACTGTTCCCTTTTTCCACCTTTTCGCTGAAACTTTTCATCCATTTTTCTAAAGGCTTCCAAGCATGTTGAACGTTTTTGCCATCTAGATATTCCCTTAACTTTTTTCTGCGAATATTTTTAGGAGGTTTTGGAAACTGGAAGTTCAAAAAGTCTTCCCTGTGCCTGAAAGCGACCGCATATGTTCGATTTCTTCGAGCTATTGATCCAAAATCCAGGGCTTCAATATTTTCTTCCTGCCAATATAGAAAATCATTTTTCAATAATTCCTTCATGCTTAAATAAGCATCAGTCTTATAAAAACTAGGAACATTTTCGAAAAAGATGGTTCTACACTGAGTAGCCCTTATTAGATCTGTTGCTGCAAGCGATAGATTGTTAAATACCCCACCCTCAGCGTTGCCTAAAGAAGAAAATTCATTGCAGGGCAAAGTAACAATTGCCACATCCGCCTTAGCAACGGTGCTACAGTCCAGTAGGTTCCCATTAAACAAGAATGTTGATGGGAAGTTGAAATTATAAACCGCTGCGCTATCTTCTTCGAGTTCAACTGCACCCACAGATGAAAAATAACCTGTGTCCTGGAACGCGGCACTTACGTATCCGGCTCCACTGCAAATCGTAAAGGTCGTTATTCGTTCATCATTAGGTCGCACCATTATTTCTTTTTCAAACATTTGAAACTTTAATGGTTGAACTACAACCATACTTTCTGCTCCATCACGATAAACTGAGATTTCTATTTTTTGCTTGATATCAATGATTGAACGATAACTTTCTTTTGCTGTGTCCACGATAGGCCGCAGCTTCCCTGATGTTTCATTTTTACGGGAAGAGACATGAACCTTATCATCCGCACTGCCTATAGGTACATTTTTAATAGTAATTTGCTGATTGCTTTGATCTGAAGCTATGAACAATTCATCTCCAGGCTTAAAGCCCGCAGCTTCACAAATTAATTC
This sequence comes from Paenibacillus sp. Leaf72, assembly GCF_001422685.1. Taxonomy (NCBI): domain Bacteria; kingdom Bacillati; phylum Bacillota; class Bacilli; order Caryophanales; family Paenibacillaceae; genus Paenibacillus; species Paenibacillus sp. Leaf72. The sequence goes on from NZ_LMLV01000034.1 coordinate 70,590, forward strand.
ATAAAGCCATATCCTTGGTCGTTCTTGTTTTTTGGTGACAGTATAAACTTTCTTCAGAGCTAATAACATATTGCTCTCCTCCTTTATATTTTGGAAAATAAAAAAACGTGTTTGCCATATCGGCAGACACGTTCTCCATTTGTATATAAAAAAAGCTTGGACCTTGTAGCCCAATCTTCTTATATCTATTACTATTTAAAAAAAGTGATACAGACAATCATCTTCCACATCCGATTTACAGTAGTACGAGTAGTGCTCGAAACAGCGCTATTAGAAGTACATACTAGTTCATCAGAATATCAGCGTTTTCATTGGCACAGTAATGAATGTATACGCCCCTCAATTACTATCCTCATCAAGTGAGTCCGATGCTTAGATTATTAAGAACCATCCTCATCTTTTAGATGTACATGGCAAACCTAAAGCTTAGTCATGAGTAAATAAAATGTATAACTCCATATTACTTTATTTCTCGCAACATAACAACAAAAAACCCCATCTACAATTTAAATGGGGTTTAAATGAATGTGAGCGTTGAGCGATGTCCAATTCTAAAAATTCACATTGACTTTTGGTTGCTAATTCAATACAGTTACATTTATAGACCCTGCATTTGGTGTTTTATCGTTCTCGCTAAAAACCTTGCGACTTTATAATCTACAGCATTTTTTAACATTTCAAATATCGCAGTCCTGCTACCAATAAATGCAAACTCATCAGGTAAACTAAATAGTCTTGCTGTTTCTCGCACGGATAAATACCTATTTAATGAAGGATGAAAAAAAATATCATCCTGAACGTGAGTAATAACCGGTGCACAAGTGTTAAAGTTAAGCCTTTGGCAAAAATTTGTAAACTTTTTGTTAGGTGCTCTAAGATGTTCTGGAACATCTTTTATGTTACCACCAGGAGGGACATGTTTCATTCTCTCCAACGTTTTATCTGTTGGTGTAAAATATATATCTTGTTGATTTACCCCCTCTAACCCTTCAAACGCCTTCCCTACTGTCATACATTCACTTATATAAGGTAAATCTAGATTTGGTAGTGCATTCTTAAATCCTAGAATAAAGGCACGCTTGCGGCGCTGTGGCGATCCGAGTGCAGTGGCATCGATAACCTTAGAAACTATTCCAAAATCCGGAAGCATTTTTTTAAATCTTTCAAGCAACACTCCTCCTTTTACCGTCAGAAAATTTTCAACATTCTCAATTAAGAATCCCTTCACATTGCTCCATTTAATAATATCGATCGTCTTTTCCACAAGCGGATGAAAATCAGACAAACTATCTCTAAAATTATTAATTGTATTTAACGCTGATAGTTTGACACAAGATATCCCTGCTGTTAAAAAGTTCGCTTCAGGTATATCGCTTTCCTCAAAATGCATTACATCCCTCATGAGAATGTGATCTCCAATATTGTATCGGTACGTCTGAATATGTGAATCTTTCATGGTTCTTTTATCATAACGATCATTAGCAAAGATAATTTGATAATCTTCGTCCAAAAAGCCTTTATCTAGTGCTCCACAACCTGAAAACAAAGAAAGCATCTTAATTGATTTCTCTTCTAATGTAGGTGGTAAGGAACTGTTTTCTGTTTTAGTTCTGGTTCTAAATAAATCAAATAGATCTATTTGTTCATAATTAACAACCTTAGCGAACTCACTTACGTCTACGGCATACTTCTTTTGCTGTAAAAGAACCTTTTCGTTCCTGATACTCTCTAAATCAATAACTTTTTCTACTATTTGAACGGCTTCCAATACAGTAAAAATGATCTTTCCATTTTTGATTTCTACTTCAACATTCTTATTATTTGCAAAAAAGGAACGCACTTCTTCGGCCTTTATATCTATAACTGGTACTGTCTTGCCTGTCTTCTGTGTTGTTTTGGCTACATGTTTCTTGCTTGTCTCAGTCTTAAAGACTGTAATCGTCTTTTTCTTATGATCAATCCTATAGCTAATTGGCTGTCCAATAGCAAAACCAAATTCGGTTAGATACTGGGCCTCTAAATATAATCTCTCTTTTAGCTTGTATAGCCTTTTCATTACCGTTTTCATTCTCAAAATCACCAACCTAGTTTTATATTAAACGTCCTAAACAGAGAATACTCGACTAATTTTTTCAATTGTTGGGTACCAATAAATATCCTCTATAAAAGGATCGTTATCATAGAACAGAATGATGTCAGCACCAGGCATTCCGTGATGCAAAGAATCCAACAATTCATTGAGCTGAAGATGCTGCTCTTTTGTATAATACACACGGTATAAATTTTTTCCCTGCTTATAATATGGCGGATCAACAAAGAGCGTCGCCCTATCTTGATAGTAAACTTCTTCAATTAGTTCACATGCATCAAGATTTGTAATTGTAATACGGTCACTCATGGAGTGAATAAGATTGATTCTCTTACAAAGAGAATCCGGGTTCCATCGTGATAATAGTTTTGAAGAATCTCCATTCCGCCCACCTAATGGATTTGCTTTAAATATTCCAGAATAGGCTAAGCGGTTATTCAGAAGCAGAGCCCAAGCAGCATCTAGAATGGTGCATGAGTTGTAATCTGATTTGAGAACCTCTTGTGCACAAAAATAATCCTCGTGGGTTGGCTTGCTTGTTTGAATCCGATAAATTAAATCATATGGTGCATGTTTAATCGTCCAAAATAACGCATATACTCCGAAATCAAAATCGTTTAAAATTAAATTTTCAACGATACCTGCATTTAGCATAGCTAATTCAATACTAGCTCCTCCAGCAAAAGCTCCAACTAGTGTTTTAACAGCGTCTTTTTGCATTTTCGCGTAAACATACGGGATTATTTTGCTTTTACCTCCAGCCCACCGTAACGGCGAGATTCTTTTATTAAATTTAATATCACAAGCAGGCATTTCCACATTTTTCGCTTGTTTATCTTCAAGCAATAAGGTGAATTTGTGCTGGTTACCCTCGTTAGATAAATAGGTATATCCATCACAAACACACCAAAAACCCCTTTGATACTCATCAATCTCCGCTTCTTCCAGCTCAAATTCAGCACCGCAAAATTGGCATATTAACATATAATCCCCTCTAATCAAAGTCACTTATAAATAATAAGCACCGCAGGTAATCCCTACGGTGCTCTTACTTATTAATTTAGGTTTGGCTATCACAAGTTTCAACTTAACCATCAGTAAGAAGTATTAATCGTCCCTGTTATTTTCCAGAATCGAAAAATACTATTGGAGCGATCACTCGCTCATTCTTTTTTCATATTCAAGAATTCCTTCGTAAGTCAACCGTTCCGGTTTCTGCCCTTCAGGAAAGGAATTGTAAATCGCCTTCATCCTCTCGATATGCTCCTTCACGTTCCCGCAGCATAAATGCTTCTCATTCCTATTTCCAAACCCAAGGTAGTAGTCACAGTCGCTTCTTAACCTGCTCAGCATCATGTAGTTAAACCTGTGCGGGTTCTCTGCATACTTCGAAATGAAAATCACAACCAAGTCGCTCTTGATTGGGGAGCACGGTTCGCCACCGAAGTCATTCTCACAACTATACAATACAGGTTTGTCGCTCTTGCCTAACTCTATGTCCTTCCATAGAGAGCTATTTTCGATGCACTTATATACGGGTCTTTCCCAGAAGTCTAGACCGATATATTCCATCGTTCTTACGTTTGCTTTTGCTTCCATATTACCATCTCCATTCAGTCGATTTAGAGGAAGACTCCTCTTATCAAAGACGTTTATAAATAATAAGCACAGAAGGTATAATCCCTACGGTGCTCGTATTTAATAAATTATGATTGGCTACCATTTTTTTTAGCTAGTTTATCGCGTAAACCCTTTATCTCTAGTTGCTTCTGATTAACAAGCGATTGCAATACACGATTGTCAATCAATAGTTGCAAATTTTCCTTAAGCAGTTCGTCATTCTCTTTGATTATTTTTTCAATCCGAAATGAACGCATTATTTTGATTTTAAAAATTTGTTTTATTTTTTTTAATCCTTTCACGAATGCAACATCCTCTCATGTTATTTTCCACTATATGTGCTGCGTAATTCGATACGCTTCAATCCGTTTAACTCACGATCTGCCGGCAAGGTAAGTACCTGACCCATAAGTTCGAAAAGTAATGACTCGCACCACACTTTTTCACATTGATCGCAGTAATACGTATATCGCAGGTCATATATCCTTTCGACAATAGGGCGTACAATATTCCGCGGGGAACAATAATAACACTCTTTTATCACATAATACTCAATGGGATGAATAACAATATTAACGGAATTAGGCGTCTCGACTTCCTCTAATTCTGCAATATGATACTCTGTACCATATTCGTACCTACATTTACTAAATGACTTTACAGTCACCACATCGCCTTCCGCATACAAGTTCCTGAGGCAATTTATTTTATGGATACGATGGATACCTTTATGAATTATTAACTTTTGTCCTACTTCGGTAGCAAGTGTATCCATATACGCAACAATTTTGGCCAAATTAAACCCTCCAAAGTGATTCAGCATTAGTGTCTTCAAAATGGCATTGAGCCCAATGAGAATTTATCTCCATTCCAAACATACATATTTGGTGTTATTTGCGGGGTTATCAGATCCCAAGCTCTAAAATAGTGGGTTAGCTGGCTTATCGGCCGCGTTAATTGATCCGTATTTCCTTTTTCCTCAGCAGCCAGATAATCGTACATTGAAGTAAGAATCCTTTTCACCCTGTTGTCGTGCAACGATATGTCAACAGACTTTAAAAAATGTATAACTTCAGCGGCTGCTAAATCATGACTTTTCTTACTAACGTATTCCCACAGTTTTTCGAGCACTGATTGATACACATTTTCCGCTTGAATATCTATCACATCATCAATGCAATAAGACCAGCCCGTATTATGCTCTATACGGAACAGCAAGGCCACATTCTGATTTGGAAAGACAACAGTGTCGAGACGATATGGAATGCCAGAATTAACAATATCCTCTCCTAAAACGAGAGAACCCGTCTTGACAAAGTAGTCTTTGTAATAAATAGCATTTTGCCACAACCAGCGTTTTATAACTCTTGATGTATCCGGGTATTTCACTGAATTGCAAATAACACTATTTTCTGCTTGCTTATACTTTAAGATTGTTGCCTTTAACAACTCGCTCAATTTTCGTTGACCTCCTCTTGTGTATCGCTATTCATGATGAAACTAGCATCACCAGAAACTTTGACCCAAACGGAATCGACATTTGCAACCGCAATAAGCTCATATGTAACATCCATAAGCAGCGGAGAGCCAATAAGTTTTTCACTTATTAAATCTAAGAATTCATCCAGGTTAAGTTCAAGCATTTGATTGAAATCAACCTTAATAATTCCTTTGATCATATTATTTGCACCAATACGATCTTTTATCTGGGACAATGTCAATGGATAAAGTGTGCCCAATCGGTTAATCATGTCTTGGGCTATCTCCCATAGTATTCGTTTGACTTGTTCCCGATCATTATGGTTTTTGTTCCCTGATAGATAATCATGTTCGTTTTCTTCCATGACTATCTTCATACAGATTTCTAGATCCCTTGGCTGGGATATATCGATATAAAAACTATTCTGAGCACCTGCAGCTTGACACAACCAATAAACCTTAATGCCGGTAACTGTAGGTATAAAAACAAAACCAACCATGTTTTCGCCACTTATACTCTCACGAGTTTTGTAGTCGATTAAATAAACTGTATCAAAGCGGATTCCATCTTCCAAAAGCCTCTGTAATAAAACGACTTGACCTTGGTATTGATCTAATGTTTGCATCTTTATTCCTCCTAAATAGATTTTTATATAATCAGCCTCAGAAACAAAAAAAACGCATTCCCCTGATCGAGGAAATGCGTCTTTAAGTTTGCTGCAGCAAGATTAGCAGCTTATATTTTCTCTCTTTAAAATAATAAAAGCACACTTCTCCTATTGTTCAGGAGAAAATGTGCTTTTTAGACAACGATCAATAACTTTCAAAGTGAAAATCCATCAGTAATTACAGTGTTCATCGCTAATAGTCGATCATCACCCATAAAAATCAATGGTTTTACCTAATAACGTCATCGCTTATTATTGATAGCGTTCACGTTCACTCCTCAACTTCCACCCCCATGGGAATGTCCTTCATTTGTATAATGTCCGTGTCTTCTTATAGATAAGTACACGCGAATAAACAAATCATAGTCGGGAGTATAAATGTATTACATACTGTAATTATACTTTGACTCCCCCTAGTAAATCAATAAAAAATCAATCATTCATACATTAGAATAGATAATTGATTTCAGGATTTTTCAATCTTCCAGTGAAAGTAGATCCATCATTTCACATGGAATCCAGTCATCGCCTGTCATTTGAAGTAATAAATCATAAGAATCTATCGTTGACTCGAAACAATTCCACTTATTCTTTTTCATACGGTGTTTTGCACTCTTCAGGGCTAAAAGATACTCTTGTTTCTTTTTTGCCTCTTTATAAAACCAAATTGCTTCCATGTAGTCCCCATCACTTAGGGCCAAATCGATGCTGTTTTGACATGCTTCTAAATACTTGACCGCATAAATCTCTTCTAGGGGTAGAAATTTTTTATCAACTGACAATTGTAGGAGTAGCAGCTTTCCACTCTTGTTATACCCTACTCTTGCAAAACCCGCATTCAAATAATTGCATCCAGGGTTATCACTTCTGAGTGCGGATGATTTCACATAAGTAATGTATCCATCCTTTGGTAGTTGACTTCCCCACTCACAATAGGTGGCAAAGATAGCCCATTTCACCAGATCTGAGCTCATGTATGATGATTCATTTCTAAATAAGCTGTTCTCCCAAGCATCTAGACCATCTTTTCGCCATTCGCCATAATAACTCACCCATACAGCGTCCCCTTCAGCTGTTCGCAGCACTAAGTTTCGTTTACCGGGACGTGTAAAATGAGGAGAACCTACTGTTTTTCGTGAGTAATGGCGATCGGCAAGTGCAGCTCCAGCTTTATCTGCACGTTGCGTGACAATCCAAGGTCCATATTGATCGAAATTTGAATCAAATTCCATCATTAATTGCGTGTCAATATTCATGCTTTGCTCCTCCAAATAAAAAAACAGAGAGCTCACTTTCAAAGTGGCCCTCTGTTTATTAGTTTACGTTTAACTTGATACATTTTCTTTAGGTTTATTTGTCAGCTGACTAAACTCATTTAACAGTTTATCGAGTTCTACTGATTTTTCCAAGACTTCATCTATATTAAAATTAAACTGATGAGATGAAGCAATCTTGTGCATTTCTTCCCGCTTAATAGCAATTAACTCCTTTAATTCATCTTCAGAGGTATTACTCATAACAAGACCCATTTGCCGTTTATTTCAGTAATACTGAAACTTACATTTTCACCAATTGATAAATCTTCTAGTTTAAATGTGTTGCCAGATTCAACCGATTGAATCTTATGGCCGTCCTGGTACCAAAGAAGCGCCTCCGAGATATCTAGTGTTGAGTCTAAAATATCACAGATATACTTATAAAGTAGGTTGTGTTTATCCTTTGCTTCAACAAAGAGTGAAAAGTCATTACAAAATGAATCTTTTCCATCTACTAGGTAGTCTCCTTGTCGTAATTCCCTTCGCAAATCTTCTTTAACAGCCATTACTTCATCTCGTGTAGCATCCTGTCCAAAAACAGGCATCCACTCATCCAGAGCTGTTGCTACTATTCTGAAAAATTCGTAATTAGCTATGTTTTGTTTTTTGTTTTTTCTACAGAACATTGTGGCCTGCAGTGCAAAATATATCATCGTATTAATTGAATATTCCCCTAATTTTGTTTTCATATATTTTCTCCTTTTGGCACTAAACAATCATAGTGCTGATTTTTTTATAATTCGATATTGTTCTCTACTCGTGTCGTACGCACTTTCACCTTACTCTGAAGAGTCACATACGAGTAATGATTAGATATGGTTCCCTCACTAAAGAGTTCATTGAAGTATGAAATTACTTCTAATGCAGCAAATTTATTAGTCAGCAGCCGTTGAGGTTCTGACATTACAATTGCTGAACAACTCAACTCTGAAGGTGCAATGGAATCGGTCATCTCTTGAGTATCAGGAAACAAATCACCAACAGGGGATAACAAAGTCTCCCCATTCCATCTCACACCACAGACGACCTGGCCAACCCAACCAGAGTTCTTAAACTCATCATTTTCCTTTTCTGTCCAATCCCTTTTAACACGTCCATCTTGAGGCACCTTAGCTCCCTCAATACCAACGTCAATATAGATAAGACGTTCAGATCTTAGAAAATAGTTATGCATGATCTGCCGGCTAAAGTTATTATCTACACACCCTATGAGAATGGGAACAAACATTGATGATCGATAGGTTCTACTGTAATACTCCTGGGTAAATAAATTATGAATCATCTCTTCATTTTCCACATACTCATCCGTATAACTGGAAATTTGGAGATTATAGTGGCTGCTATACCTACGAGCGAGCACAGAGGCTTTCTTTTTTCCGACATCTCCAGGAATAAACAATTGGTTTCCCAGATTTTTAGTTTCAACAATGTCAGGATCTGCTATAATATAGCGTCCATCACAATTGAAAATATTCATCATCTGCGCAATCTGCTGCAGGATATAAGATCCATTGCCGCCTGCACCAAGCTGTGAGAGAGCAAAATAAGGCTCATAGTCTTTAGGAAGAGTTATCATAGGATGTCCTCTATTCCTGACTCTTGATTTGACCCAATTACAACACTATCTGGTAAGGGGTTATCTCCCCATACAGATAGGGAAGGAAACGGAGTTTCAAAGATTGACGTTGTTTTTATATCCATAAAATCACCATCAATATGAATACGACAAGTAACCTGCGGCATAATTTCATCTAATTTGCCCACTATAGCATAAAGGCAATTCCCGGTTTCACTTCTATCATCTTGAGCCGATGGTTTTGCATCCCAAAAATGATGTGAATGAATTTCCATCACTTTTTCCCACTCCCAGCTCTCTGAAGCAATATTAGATAAATGTTCTTTATCAGGTAATACATGGCCTTTTGTGACAATTTGTTTTGGATATACGATTCTGTATTTTTTTTGAGTGTCATTCCAATGGATTTCTCCATAAAACTCGACGCAGTACTTAACTGCGTAATGCCGAGCAAGTGAAATAAAAGTATGCAAAAAGGTCCACGGAATCAACGGCAAATTAAACGTTACTCCTTCTCTAATTGAATCAACTAAGGGAACAACTTTCGCAATTCTACATACAGTGTATATACTACCTTGTCGGACTTGATATACATTTCCGTCTCTACTTGGAATGTACATATTTCTACGTCTGTTTTGCGTAGCATCATACATAGAAAGATATACACCGTTTCTATTATCTGTAGCTGCATTCCCTTTCTTTCTGGCATGTATAATGGGTATCACCAAATTCGGTGTTTTAAAAAACTGCATCGTGACATATTCCTTTTCGCTCATTTCACCGAATTCATCCATTAACCGAAGACGTAAGTCCTCAGCGTTAATTGGCCGCAGTGTTATCGATTCTTCATTATCCTTATCAGGAATACCTTCATCAATCTCTTGGGGAGTAAAATATTCTGTAAGAGCAATATGATCCCCATCATATTTGATACGTGTTTCGACATTTACTTCAAACTTTTCTGTTTCCGCTTTTGCCGCTTTACTTCCAACGTTCTTTGAGGTGTTTGGTGGGTTGACTACTTTCCCTTTAGGCTTATTTGTAGGTGGATTTATTGGTACAGATCCAATTCCAGCTGCATCTACAAAAGCAAATAGATCAGATTGCTCAAACTTTTCATTACTCATGATGTTGCCTCCTAGTTTTTAGATATACAAAAATAACCCCATCTAATTGACGGAGCATATGCAAACCGATTTTTATTCTTTAGAATTTATCAAAAAAGTTCTCTAAAGTAAGGTTTTCAGATATTAACCATTCATCCGGAAACTCTTTTCCTTTCATGCTTTTGTAGAGTTCTCTTAAATCCGTAATCTTAGACAAGTTACGGCTTGTATAAAAACAATTTGAACTTGGAGATCCAAAGAATAAGTTATGCATGGATAGACACTGAGAAAGACCATTTACTGTAGGTAAAACATTACTACCCATACAGATTAGCCCGGTACCTTCATACACATTAGCATAAGGATATTTCCATAGCTTAGTATCGGATTTAATCCTTTCTTCACCTTTCAATGCAAAACAGTACATGGAAATAATTTTCCCCACTTCAGAGACTTTGTAAGCAAATATCATCCTAGGATGCCCAACAGTCTCAAAGGGCGTATTATAGTAGTATATATCACGATGTTTTTTTGGAATCTCACAAACCACAATATGATATTTTTGATCCTTCCTGTGAATATGTTTCATCCAAGAACCAACCATTAATGGTGATTCTACACGAACTAAAGGAGAACTCACTCGCTTCCATCCAACAATGGTACTCGGTGAACTCATTTTTTTATGTCCTACTACAGTTTGAGGTTTCAGCTCACGCATTTCTGAATCAATAATGATTTCAGCGAAATCATTAAAACTCATTTCATATTCACCAATGTTAATGCCATTATCTCCTGTAACTTGCACTCTGCAAGAAGGGATAACTTCTCCAATTTGTTCATCCCAATTAACTTGGAAGCTTATCATTTTTTTTTTGCTCCTTCCAATAAACTGGCATTGCCAAAACTAACAATTGATCAATCGTTTGGGCAAGTTGCAATATTTTTTGTAGAAACTGACCATAATAGTATATGGATTCATGTATTTCAAAGATTATTGAGTCGTTTTCAATTTTCATTATCAGTTCTCCAGAACCAAAATCGCAGTACTGGATTTTATAAGGATTTAAGATTTTATTCAACCACATTGGGTCAAACATACTGGAGATGATTGAAATATCTTCAGTCTGACAGGTTAACGTAAAATACCTGTACCTATCTGATGTGACTTCATTAAAAATACAATCACCGAATATTCTAGCGAGGCAATCACAGAATAAATCCTTACCACCAGTATAAATATTAAACTGGTATGAACTAATCCACATCCCCATATTTTTAACATTGTAACCGGCATCATGTAATGTTTTCATCATTAATAGATTATCCATGGAAGTACGGATATCTTCCATCTCATCACTGCCCATAAGCTCCCCCTTTTATTAGATGAAATCATCATCGTTTTTAAAAGATTTATGCTTTGTAAGAAATAAGTGGCATGATACTTGAGTAAATTTTGTATATTGATAAAACAAATTCTCGGAATTTGATTTATATATATCCCAAGTATCGTCGTCTCTATAACAATTATCTGTTGATTCAAGAACAGTAGCTTCGTTAAATGCCGTTTCAATATCTTTTAATGTAAAGGCATCAAAATCAATATCTGAGGCCATTTCGTAATTATTGAAATAATACATGGGTAACAAAAACTGTTTAGGAGTGGCTCTTTTGAATGGATTAAGAGCGTTCTTCTCTTTTAGCCCATTAATAAAACGGTTTGTATTAATAAGAACTCTACTCATTTCCAATATCATCGCCTTCTGTTTTATTTAAGAGAGAGTGCTTTGCACCCTCTCATGATTATGACGATTAATTAGAACTCCGAAAAGGAAGGATGATTTGATAATCTAAATCATCCTCGTCATCCGGGCGAATAACGATAGGTTGGACATTGCTTGTAAATGAAAAATGTACATTTGGCGTAGTCTTAGCTTCTAACGCTTTTATCATATATTCGGTATTGTAGCAAACCTTCAATACCTCACCAATCAAGCCCTTCACAAATATTTCTTCTTTTATTTTTCCGACATCAGAGTTGTCATCCTCCACAAGAATTGATTCAGCAGCTGGCTGAATGGTCAAAGTGGATGCAGCTGATCTCTTTGTTCCTTTTGCAATCAAATTTATCCTTTCTAAGGATGCAATGAATTCTTTCCTATTTAAAATAAAGTGATATTTTGCTTGGTCTTTAGGTACCAGGATCTTAGAGGTATCTGGATAAATTCCTTCAATTACAGTCGTACAGAACGTCATGCATCCTGTCTTAACAATGAATTTATTATCCAAAAAATAGAGATCCGCAGAATCTTCTTCGTTCACAACTTTCGAAAAGTCGTCCAATACTGAAGCCGGTACCACGATACCGTTACCTAGCTCTTCAATTGTATCGACTTTCGTAGAAACAAAGGCCAGACGATGCCGGTCAGTCGAAGTAAAATTAAGGGAACCGTTCTTTATACAGATATGCACACCAGTTAGGATTGCCATAGATTCATTAGTCGAGGCTGCAAATACCGTCCGTTTTATCATAGAGGTTAGTACAGCTCCACTCATAGTTAAGGTTGGCTTCTCATTTGTGCTAATGGATATTGGATATTCATCAGTACACAAACCCTGAAGCTCTATTTGTGAATTGATTTTTTCATCGGTGGAACAAATTTTTATTAATTTACCAATATCACTTGTAGTGTTATTTCGGACCTCAATCCGAACGCCTTTTCCTAATTTCTTCACCATTTCCATGAAGACTTTAGGGACCAGAACGCTCCCTTCTTGTTCTATGCTCACAGATTCGCCATCTCCCACTGGAACTTCATAGGAAGTCGAATTCTTACTGTCATCAGTCGTGAATGTCACAACCGAATCGGTAGCACAGATCTTTATCATATTGAGTACGGGTATGTGACTAGATGAAGGTAATGTTTTTTGGACTTTTGTTAATGCTCCTGTTAGTTGTTTAGTAGAAATTTCGATAATCATACGATCTACTTCCTCTCATGTTGTTTTTTTATATGACACCCTCTCGGGCTAGTCAACGAGATAAAAAAAAGGACTTTAACTCTTAACGAGTCAAGTCCTTTTCGCTTTTAGGAACATCATGCATCAATCGTTTTACCGATCTAAACATCCCTAAAAATTTTATGATTTCAGTTACGGTAATGAAATAATGCGTATACCGTATCAGCAAACCATTTTCACGGCTAGTCGAGAAGACCAGTCTACCTCTGTCTAAAGCAATACCAGAGTAAATAAGTACACCCTGGGGTAAGTTATATTTGTTTTCACAAATTACTTTCAAACAATTAACGGTGTAAATATCATCTTCCGTTAAGAGTTGAATTGCTTTCGATTTCATCTTAGTAATCACCAGTCTACCTCCCCATTTTGAAATCGCATAAACGCAAAAAAACGCATGACCTTCGCTGTAAAAGCGAATATCATGCGTTTTGGATGGTCTAAGCGATTTGAAATTTTTGTTGTGGTTCTATAGGAGAAACTAAGATGTACGAGGTTAGACAGGGGATGCTCCAAAAAGATGCATCTGCTCAAGTCACCAACGACAATCCAAAGCTGTCCTCGCTACATAATAATCCGTGCGTCCACAACCAACCATCTTCTTCCTGAATAACTCAGTCCCGTGCTCCAGTAAGAGATTGTTATCCTCACATATAAATGTGTACATAACCTACAAGAGCTAGAAGATGTGTCTTTAAAATTTAATATGATTCTAGTTTACTGGATTTTGAGCAAAAAATAAAGCCCTATCTAAATAATAGGGCTTTATGGTAGTAAAAACACTTAAATTGCAGGTTCTCAGGTTTTGCTCTAGAGAACTTTTCGTTTTCTCTCGTTGATAGTTAACCAATCTATATCCACTTCTTTACTGATTATAAATGTTCTTTAAATCAGCTGATAACATATTTAATATTCTTCTCAGCTCATTTTCATCTTTAGCCGGCGAATCAGTCAGGATCTTAGTAAATTCGTCAACTTTTTCTGCGGCCTCTTGTTTAATTATAGCTTTTCTTGCTTTTTCTAATTGATCTATCTCGTATTCGATTTGAGACTTAGACATAGTACTTGTTTCACTATTGGGCATTTTGTTCTCTCCTCAGATTATTTTTAGTAAAGAAATGAATCAACCATAGCCTCTTGATTTTCATTAATTAGTTTCCTTTAGAGTGGCTTAGCACTCTCTGTACCCAAGGAATGCACCTCTTCACGATTCAAGATACTTATCAATATCAATCATATCAGATAGATCACATAAACGGCTAGACATAGCATCCTGTAATGCGATTTCCTGTTGTTCGTTAGACAACCCATTATTAAGTAATTTTTGCCTTACATCTTTTTCAATCGCTTCCTGAACATTTGGAGGAAATAGATATATATAAGTTGCTTTGTTTAAGGAAGACATAATAAGCTCCTTTGAATAGTTTGTTATTATAAATATGAGTCCGCCAAAGCATCACGATCTTCACAAATTTCCCCATCATAGTTTTCATAAATGGGAAGACCATTCTCCCAAATCATGAGTTTATTTCTCTTATGTGAATAAGTCGCATATCTCTTAACATCATATGAGTTAATAGGGTATTCTTCACTCGCATATTTCGGTTCCCCATTTTGTTCATAAGCCGTATAAGTCGTGAGGTCGAACTTCAAGTTAGTTATTTCTTCCCCCTCACGTAAATTCACTATGGCTAATATCTTTTCGTAGATAACCTTAGCTTCTTCAAGTGTTATCCTGTAGTTTTCAATAAGAACAGTATATCTTAGTTGTGAAAAGGTAATCATCCCATCCTTCACAATGTAAGATTGATTTTTCAACTCCTCATCTGTTGCAAACCTTTTTAGAGCATAGTTTACAGGCGTTAGCCTGCATTCAATTTCCTTTATATCTTCGCGCTCATTCATTTGCTCCAAAATGAACTGCAAACCCCATTCAGAAATTTCTTTAACGGTCATGCTTTTGGGATCTAAAGTCGCCCCATTACTCTCCGAAAAGGTTTTTTCAAGCATAAATTTCCCATATTTGAGTTGAGTAAATTTTTCTCCATCAATTAAGAACATTCTCATTTATATTCTCTCCCTTTAATAATTTTATTTAGGTAACTGGAAGTGTGGCAAAACAATTTGTACCATATTCCGCTTTTTCTGACCGTTCTATTTGTTCAATTATAGCATTAATTTTTGGAATTTCTCTATTTAAAAAGAGAAGGCTAACTGACGAGAAGAAACATTTTTATTTGCCGTTGCTGGAACAAGTTGAATAGGTTTTACTGCATCAAACCCACTGACTTCTCCAGGGCAGGCGTACCAAGGTGCGTACCAATACATCTGAATACGACATAGCTTAAGAGCAATACTGGATATATCCTGAGCGTATCCTCGAAGATAATAGTTTGAGGCCGGTAGCAACAATGCTCCGCAGCCTACAGATGGATCTAAAACCGTTTTACGCTTCAAATCCTCTCTATCTCCACCCAAATTAGTCATTTCTACTAACATTTCGGCTACGCTAAACGGTGTTGGGAAATAACCTAAACCCGATTTATAACCCTTTCCGGTTTGGTCACATAATAGATATGACATATGGTCATATGGATTATCCAAAACTAGAAACAAATCGAATTTACGATAATAGTGCTCATTTAATTTCTCTGATATACGTGGTACCTCGTTACTAGCAGCCATGCCCCATAAGAGCCAGTCTGAAAAGCTGTCTATACTGGCATCATGGTGATTAAGGCAATTTTCAAGCATTTTTACCGTCTCTAATGAAGCTTTTGAATGGTTGTTTTTCCATTCAATTTTCGGAATAGGACCACTTCCTTCTAGTGAACCTTTCTGGAGAATATCAGTCCAGTACGCCCACCGACCCCAAAGGAGATCATCATATGAAAATAGATATGGTAGTAACCATCCCCTCTTCTCAAAAACCTCTTGGTGGTTTTTTGGTAAGCCGCCAATCGCTTGTGCGCATGACACTACTGATTGCGATAACTTTTCAAGTTGCTCTACCGAAAAACGACCAACACGATAAAGATTATCTTTATCTTCTTGTTTAGGCATACTCTTTTCCTCCTATTAATTCCCCTAACAAGGGGATAGATATTTTTCGCAGCATCATAATTCATTTTTTGTTATCAGCAAAAGAGCTGCGGGGTAGATTTAAGATCAGAAACAATCTGCTCTTCCAAACCGATTTAAATAAAAAAGCGTGTTCTGCCGTTACTCGGCATGAACACGCTTTTCTTGTGGTCTAGGACCATTTTCATATTCTATTCGTTCTCTTAGAGGAATATATCGATCAAGCCCCCTGGGTTCGATTACGTCCTCTTCATCCTGGAGTTCATTTGGATTAAACACCCCCTTTAATTGGCCAAGCCTCATTTGAAGATTCGTATTGTTGCATTTTTTCAAGTATGTCATTTATCATGAAGGCTTCGTATAATACCATCCAATCTTTCCTCCCTCAACATACCTTCATTCCCTTTTCTGAATGGGCACTCCTTACATGCCTTTTTAAGTGAAAATAACCTTTTGACATCCATAATTCATTACCTCCCGTGTTTTGAGCATAAAAATAGCGCACCCCGCCTCAGTCGGCATGAATACGCTTTTGTTTAAGGTGAAGGACCTATTTCTACAAATTTAAACCACTTGAATAAGTGAAAGTGTTACTGCATTAAGGTTAGAGTAAGATAATTGGGACTCGTCAAAAATTCGTCTGCACAATTATCATAGCTCATAACTATACTGTCTTCGTTATATGAAATAACGTTCACAGCAAACATCTATGCTCTGGTCAATAAAGCAAACCGTCCGACGTTCATCTTTCCCTATCTTCACTAGTATGTGTGCATAGGCATTTTTGAACAGCAAGATGTTGAATATGAATAACAATCCCTAAATTATACACTTTATTCTAGCTGATTAAAAGAGGCCAATCCAATTACAGTTCATTCAAAAACAATAACCAACGCTCTCAGTTAATCATTTTAATCATTTATTCGTACATGTGCTCGCTTAACAGCTGCTCCACTTTTCATTTTATTAACCCATGGTATGCTTAGCTCCTTAGTAAATCTATAAAATTGGAGGCTTACTTATGCATTCATATAACAAGCAAGATTATATATACAACCAAACAAAAAGGCTTTTAAGAAACTTTCGTCGTCTCATTCATACTGGTAATAATTTTTTTACAACGGGTATGGGCAGTATCATTCAAATTGTGATGATAACAAATAATAAGGTAGTGTATGAAGTTGCATCAACTAAGAAACAGCACACCATTAAATTAGAAAAGTTTCGCATGGCTATATGGCATATGTTCTTACATCGAACAGCAACAAGAAAAGAATTAGAAAAATTCTTTAATTTTAATACTCACCTTATGGCATTGCTAAATGCAGCATTTGGTTCAAAACTTTCTAAAATTCATAAGATGCCTAATCGCATGTTACGCTTAACATTAAAGGGGACACGTTATTACTTTTCGGGAATGGAATACTCTACCGCCGATCGCATATTAGTTAGTCAGAATGGTGGACGTTTTGTTCTTTTCAGTTACTTTACACTACGGGATTTAAAGCATGAAAAAATTCTTGAAATATTTAAGCACTGTTGGAAACTCAATCTAAGAATAATAATTGATTCTGGTGCCTTCAGCATAATGAAGGCACATCGAAAATCACCAGATTCCTACAACATGTTTAAATATCGCAAAATTTGCCTGATTGAATATAGTCAGTTTCTTATTTCATTTCAAAAGTACATTCTCGGTTACTTTAATTTAGATGTAGAAAGTGACCTCGCTGCTACATCTGATAATCTAACCTTTTTAACGAAAACAGTTGGGATGGTCCCCTACCCCGTTTGGCATTTTGGTATGGGTTGGGAGGAACTAGACCGTCTTGTAGTATCTTGCCAATACTCATTAATTGGTATTGGTGGTACAGTCTTTATTAAATCAAGTAAAGAGAAAAGGAGTTTCTTCACTGAATTATTCGATAGGTATGGTGAAATGCAGCCCTTTCATTGGCTCGGCGGTTCAAGTCAATTATTAAACGATTTTGAATTTCTAAGTGCGGATTCTACCGGCTTCAACATTGGTCGCCGCTTTCGTAGATTAATCCCTTTATACCGTGCTCAAATCGAAGCGCCACTGAATATGAATACAATTGATTGTCTCACTTATAACATTAAACAAATGGCTAAACTTGAAGAACCTTATTTTGACATGCAAATGGAGATCCCACTTCCCTATTCTGCACCCTCTACAGTGTAAATTAAGCACAAAAAAAGGCATGCAACCTTGTACAGGATGCATGCCTCTCTTATGTAACTTATATTAAATGGCCAATGACTTTCCTTTAGGCGTGTATCGCCAAACACCACGAGAAACACTACTAAACTCTTCATTAATTTGAAGCGTTTGGCGAATTTTCTCATGCCAGTGTTGATTTTTCTTCGCCCTAGCTGTATTTTCAATAACCTCATAGAGCTCTTTTAACGAAGCAGCTCTTCCAATTTGTTCAAACGTTGCTTGAATGAGGTCACGCCAAGTAACCTTTAATGATTCCCTAAGGTCTTGTTGGAAATTTTGATTTATTTTTATTGGAACAAACCATAAATCATCTTTACGAAATATTAAGAGATGCTCATGTACAATGGGAATAAAACTCCCTGCATATTGCTTCCGATTGGATTCGCAGTTATGCTGCGTTTTTATGATCCAGGAATCTAATTTGCCAATCAAAGCCATGTCTCTCGCAATACTAAAGTATTCACCTTTACGGCGAATATCTCCGGTTAATATAGCCATACGCCCGCCCTTACGAAGACTTGCGTACATTTTTGCATGAACATGGTTTATTTTCCTCAAAAAATCTTCATATGAAGGGCAACGAGATAGATCATCCTTGTGAGGTTTTCCCCACATGTTCCCACTATACTTAATAATGTCATGATAAGGATCATGAGCAAACAAAAAGTCGCTCCCCTCTGGCATCTCATCTTCTAATGCATTCCAATTTCCGAATCGAGGATTGAGATCCAAATGGATACTATTTTCATAACCCAATTCCCTAGCAACGTCATACCCCGTCCCACCGCCGGCAAAAATTTCATGAAACTGGTGAGGTTTGAAATGTTCTAGTAAATCGCGGATAACATAGCCACTACAGTTGCCACGGTAACGAGTGTCTCCCCATTTCCCTCTATCAGGATAGTTCATTATGCTAGTTAGATTCAAAATAATCCCTCCTCTTTTTTGTAGTAAACACGTTTTTGGAAACAAAACACATTCTCCGTTTCGAAGATGGGTAAGTGACTTTCTTCATCTACAAAATGATCAACTTTAAACGGGTTGTAATAACCAGTCGAAGAAAGCTCTAGTGGACAGTCATGATTAGATGAAACAAATGATCCTATTGCAAAAGCATGTACATTCCGGCATTTTTCTTTTCTTGCCTTTTCTTGCCCCGATTTTCTAACACGAAACTCCACTTCATTGAGTAAAACGGATTCCGCATATGCGACAACTAAACCTGTCTTGAAATCTTGAATGGAGAATCTACCCATCATATTGAGATTCAAGTATACTCTTACCTTTTGACCAGGTACGAGTGTGCGATTTTTTACCATTTCCACTTTTATTACCTCCAGTAAAATACCCTCTCACCAATTAACTGTGAGAGGGTATTCGTTATTATAAACCGAAGTCAAATGCAATCTGCTCTTGAATTAATAATTCACTTGAGCCACGCAGCTTCGTTTTAATTGTGTTAACTGTCAAATTAAAGCTAAAAAGATCTAGCTCCCCGACACTTTCCGATAGTGGACCACTTTGCACAATTTCTGTCGTATCGAGTGGTACAACTTCTGTTGTCACGAGATTACCATCAAATTGCACTAAATCTGTCACACCACATAACCGTTTAGTTTCGGCAGTAAGGCGTACAAATGCCTCCTTTATGGCATTTTCATAGTCTTCCTCATTTACGATTTTAAGGTTTGCGTCCATATCCTTCTCAGCTGCGGTTTTCCATGTTTCTGTTAGTTCTGTAGCTGAGAAACTGCCGGCCAGATCTCTCGTTAAATTAGAAGAATCATCATTTGCATATTGAGCTAAATTATCCGATCGCTCGATTCTTCCTTCAACCAGAAGTGCCTGAATACGCCGGCGCATAAGACGTTGAAATTGGGCCATTTGTTGGGTCTTCTCGCTTACATAATAGCGTACCCGACATTCTAACGACTGACCAATACGCCAAGCCCTTCGACTTGCCTGGCGAAGTACATCAATATTATCGTTCATTTGCCAGAACATTAAAGTCGGCCATTCCAGCAAATCTAAGCCCACTTGAACCAAAGACGCCGACATGATTAAGACCTTTGTACCTTTTTCGCGATGCTTTTCTAGCCATTCGAATCTTCCTACACTAGATGTTGTATTAACATCTAGAATTTCAGACTCAATTCCCTTTTCCCTAAGAATTTTTTGAATTCTTTGATTGGTTCGAAAAATCCCAGTGTAATGTGTAAAAATAATGCAGCCTCTGTTATCCTTTAGTTCGTTTTTTACATCATCTATTAAGCGACGTTCAGTCGAGGTCAGGTAATCTTCTGGAAACGTTTCGGCTTTAACCGTGTGAAGAATTGTTCCATTCTCATCAACAAATTCCACAACATTTTCCAACTGAGGCTGTGCTGCATAATTTAATGTTGCTGGATTAAATTTTGCCCAAGCCTTACTCTTCAACTCTTGTTGAAACTCTTTACAGGCATTATAGAGGCGATTATGAAATAGTTGGTACGCAGCATCGTGCTCTTCATCAAGTGGAACTATTATAGGCTCTTCTTTTAATCGAACTAAAGGAAGTCCTAAATCTGCCAGCTCTACAAAAACAGACTTGTGAAGTAAATGACGTGCAACCAACTGTGGAGCAATACCAGGCTTTTCTGTCACTTGAACTCGTTCTGACCGCCTGTTTGTTGTACGACCAATAATACCTTCACTTTCCTCATCCAAATAGGTAATCTTCTCGATTACCCCATATTTTTGGGCCCACAATTCTTTCGTGGTGTTATGCTTAAACCCCTCCTCAATGAGAGATTTTGAGTCAGACCGCCATAAAGTTGCCTGAATAGAAGACGATGCTCCATTGGTCAATGTCCCCGTCAAAAACATTGCTTTTTTACACGACTTCAGTAGCTTGTGAAAAGCTAACCCTCGGCCGCTATCTGATGCCTTCATCTGTTGAATTTCGTCAAACAGACCAACATGGAAATGATTTTTCAAGTGTTTTTGGAATATTTCCGCGATCATCCACCGAGGTTTATTTCTATCCTCACCTCGATCTTTCACAGCTGGTCTTGCCATAGTGCAAAACCGTTTTCGTTCCTTTTTCTCACTATCAGCTGATTTTTTATGAACAATCACCGACTTCTCACCACTCTTACACAAACATTCAAACTGGCGGATTAAAGAGGTGTATCTTTTTATATAATTTAATGGCAAACCGTTTGCGCCCATAGTACCATTTAGGTAAGCCTCACGTAGTTCTGAGCGATTAGGTGGTCGAACTGGCAATTCAACTGCATCTTTCCATGTAGCCATTACATCGTCATTTGTTTTTGATTTTGGTGATTTCAATCCCCTACCACAATCTGGACAACACCATAAGTTGCGTTGATGCTTCCAAATTGCGCCCAAGACAAATTTATTTGCTGTTAATTTCATACGATCTGTCGAAACAAGAACAAATTCGATATGTCCCTTGGGTACTCGATAACCAGATTTTATCTTTTTTACATACTGTAATGCATCCTCCGTACTATTTATTATCGTACAGTGTACAATTTGATCACCAAGTATTTTGGGAATTTCTTGACCGGCCCATTTAGGAATAATGATGGACGGTGCTATAATTAACACTGAGATTCCGTCCTGTGCACCACTTGCATTTCTCTTCTTCATGAGTGCAAAAACGGCCGTAAGCGACATCTGCGTCTTACCGCTCCCCATGTCACCAATCAAAAAGACACTATATTTCCGTTGTAACACTGCTAACACACCCATTACGGCTCTCGCCTGTGCGGGCAAACTAATACGTTTGGTTTGCCCTAGAAACGGAGAATAGGTATGTCCCTCATATAACGGCTTTAAATACTGATCGATTTTCGTGGCTAACATTTTTCCATTGGTACGTAAGTACTCTTCTGTCGTCATACCTTCAGTAAGTATTGCAGGATCTCCTGTTTCACTGAATACATTTAGCCGTCCATTCATAATCCCTTGATTGATTAATGCTAATACCTCTTCTTCCTTCATCGATTTTATAACGATCGCTCTTACCTTATGACCTTCTCCAGCCGAATCGGTATGGACCATTTTTATCTCAGACCAATTATTGTTTGGAATTAAAGACAGGTATAGATCTGCCCAATCTTTCGTTTTAGGCAAACTATACTTTTGAGCCAAAAACTGTCCGGCTAATTCTTCTACATTCCCATCTCTAGACATGAGGATTCGGTCTGGGTGAATTTGATTAGAAGCATCTGCCTCCATACAAACTTCCTTATACTCTTCAACAATAGCCAGACGCGGCAGCAAGAAGGTATGACAAACCTTATCTATGATTTCTTCAACCCGGCGATATTGAAAGTTGGAGTAGTACTTTGTCGTTTTTTCCGTAATTAAATGTGTAACGAAAATTTCACGGCTATTGTAAAACAAGGCATGGATAGCCCTGCATGCTGTGAAATTACCTGTAAAATAAATACCAACAATGGTCTCTTCATCAGAATCCAACATTATGGTTTTAACATAAGCTTTAAATATTTTCCCATCATTTTCGAAATGAATTTGTTGTATATTGGAGATCGCAAACTCCAATACATCTTTTAACATCTCAGACGTGGGTATCAACTTTGAACCTAATTTTATTTGGCTCAGATCTTCTAAGGTTTTTGCACCAAAAAGATATTCCTTAATTTTATCCCATAACTCTTCAGTTCCTATTTTCAAATAAGAAGTGAGATTATCCATTTTCATTTGAATACTAAGGCGATTCATTCGACCGCTGTTCCTATCAGACATTTGTAATAGTTCTTGCACCTTAAGTAATAATTTCTCCATGATGAATGCCTAGAACAAAAAAAGGGCTAACCCTTTTTTTGTTCTAGGGCTACCCTCCTTTGTTGTTCGGTTATCTCTGCAAATTTCTCAGAAGAATACTATTCTTGGTGTGTCCTGTGTATTCAGATTTCGATAATCATGCGACGAGGCCTACATAATGCCTCATATTCGCTCACTGCAATTCGCAGCGCTTTAATAATTTCGGCATCATCCAGACCCTCAACGTATACATTTCTAACTTCTCTTGAATCTTTGAAAATATCGATACTAACCGTAGTATAGGTTGGGAGCGATGTCCAATTCATATCTGAAGATTCTTCAATGCTAACAGGCTGGGTACCTTTAATAACTGCTACAAATTCATATTTACTTAGATCACTCACTTACAACACTCCTCTTATTTTAAATCAATATGCCCATTGGCCGTAAAAGTTCGAATAATGGATTTTCTTTTGAAATGTTCTATCTGTTTACTTTTTCCCGTTTCTTCATCGACTTCGATGGTTTTTGTATGGACGGACTCATCTTTTGCAACTAGTAGATGAGTCCCCATATGTTCAGGAAGTGCGCCGGATTGTATCGCCTGTACCTGATGTGTTATTTTAAGTGGCATCGCCGGTTGTCTTATTGCACCTGTTTGTAAATGAACATCTTCAACTTGGGCAAATACCCTGCTTAAGAAATCAGTTTCAATTGCAGCATTTTCATAGCTAACGATTGTGGTGCTGAAGATGTCAACCTCTCTTTTTTGAGCGGGAACAACATAGTGAATATCATCCCAATCCGGATAACTCAATTCAGGAATCATTGATGGGTGTACTTTACTCAGTGCAGTCATTTCGCTTTCTATCTCTTGACTACTCCCTTGCCCAGGAGGCTTTCGGTAGCCATAAACGATAACCTGTTCATATTGATCAAAATTAGCATCTGTGAATCGATAAACCTTCACGTCTTCTAACCTGGATGCGATAAGTTTCGCCACATCTGAAAGTACATGCTGCGGAATATTCAGAATGACAAGTGAGCCAATAGACAGGTAGCCTTCTGGCATCGTTAAGTCACGAAGGAATATCGTTTCTGCACGTCCTCCCCTATACTTCATAAATGGAGGATTAAGATACAACATACTAAAAGCATCATGTGACATACGAGATTCTTCATATCCGCACGCTATCACATGATCAATTTTATCCGCTGCAGCTTCTGCTCTTGTTTTCTCAATTTCAATACCATACGTAATTGGTTTGGTATTGAATAAATGTAAGTGGGTTTGGATTTGCTTTAGAGCATCGCCATTCCCTGCACACGGATCGAGAATACTCACCGTATCTCCTTCTGTAGCTTTCACTCGTTTGAGTATAAGTTCCATCTCCACTTCAGGAGTAGGATAAAAGCCACCCTTTGCTTCACTTTCTAATCTTGCCACTGTATCCCTCCTTTGATAAATAAAAAGCGGAAGAGTGCTGCTGCACACTTCCGCTTTTAACATCATCTCTAATTAAAGAAATGATAGATAATTAATGAGAAGATAGAAACCAACATAAAGAATAGTGGTATGTCTTCCCATTCATAATGAGTCTTGGTAATGTTTCGTTTTCCTAACTTTCTCATTTTTCTTGCCCCTTTATCTTCGGTATTTTCAATATCTGCCCTGGATGAATTAATGAACTTGTTAGCCCATTTTCTGTTTTAATCAAGTAAACTGCCTGTTCGGTAGGACCATTAAATTCTCTTGATCCAATTGCGAATAGGCTGTCTCCACTTTGAACAACATAGTTTTCATAGTAAATTGGTGTCGGAGAAAAAAACTCCACTACACGTAAACCACCTACAGAGCCCACAAAGATAAATACAGATAGAAAAGAAAGAGCTGCTACATTTCGTTTTAATCTTGGGTTCATGACTATGGCCCTTACTTGAATACAGAGCCATTCAATCGTACAGATCACCACTAACATACTCATTGCAAAATAGCGAATTAATACGTGTTTTTTCATTTTAATAACCTCACTTTACTTGTTGTTTTTTATTTACCCGATGCCCATCCAAATAACAATGATGCCATTGAACGTTCACGCGAAGTAACCATTTGAAAACCACTTAAATCAACATCAATAGCACCGCGGGGATGATCATTTAACCAGTTGGTCTTGTTTACATCTGGCAATCCATCACAGCGGATATCCGATGCTGGTATCACATAATGCTCTTTGTTTTGATGGTCAATAAATTTTTGAATCGTAACTGTATCCCCTATTTGATGACCTTTGAGATATAGAGTGAATTTTTGACCTTGGAATACATCTACAACCTGACTTGGTTTGATCTCTTTGGTTAGTGTCGCTTTAAATGTTTCAAGAAGCGTCATCGCAATTAATCCTCCTTTTACGAAAAAAGGCGAAAGTCCTCATAAGAAGGAATCCGCCTTTTTCACGATATTTTTTTTGAGTGAAAACAAAAAAAGATGTGTTCAAGCTGATTTATCAGCTCAAACACATCTTTTGTATATTCCAGAAGGAACTTTATTTTCACCTTTTAAGCAAACAGCACTTCACTTCATTACACATGTAAATAGATATTTAAGTCTGGAAGTACACGGTAAACGTCATCATCCATACATCATACCTACCCATTTGCGTCATCATCAAACCGTTCGCATAAAAAGTAATGGTCGAACCGTTGAATGTACACGCCCTCTATACACAATTCCCCACCCTGTCGATGACCTATCGAATCAAGGTTAGTCCTTACTCACATTGAAATAATTATCGTCATCGACATGATGTACATAATTTAACGTGAGTGTGTGTAAGAAAAATAAAAAATATATATCCTATAATACTGTATAATGCAGCACTTCTCAAGTAGAAAAGATTTAAAGGCAGTCTACGCTCAATATGAGAAAGAAAATCGGAATCAGTTTTAGTATAATACTTATGAGGTGAATCATAACATGAGCTTTAGTAAGATGTATTTCGGGCTACAACGTTTATCGATAACTGAATTGAAAATTTTGCTCCATTTTACGAAACAATACAGAGTGAGCTCCAGCCTGGATGTTTTCTTATTCCTTTCATATGCTGATTTCTCTGAAGCAATTGGGCATAAGCGTACAAAGGCATATGAAATAAATATGGTCCTTCAAAATCTCGCATTAATGTCAGCCGATATCCAAATAGGTGATTTGAC
Source organism: Paenibacillus sp. Leaf72 (assembly GCF_001422685.1). Taxonomy (NCBI): domain Bacteria; kingdom Bacillati; phylum Bacillota; class Bacilli; order Caryophanales; family Paenibacillaceae; genus Paenibacillus; species Paenibacillus sp. Leaf72. The sequence goes on from NZ_LMLV01000034.1 coordinate 96,786, forward strand.
CATGAAGCAGCCCCTATTCATTGAAAAGAAAGAACAGTCTTCAAGCATCTCCATTCTCTTCAACCGTTTATTTCTGGTTTATCTAATACGAATGTGTAAAATTGTGAACGATACTGAAATTGACCTGCTACTAAAACTTAAAAGTAGCTACTCCATTATGTTCTATATTTTGATTAAAGATCACATTTGGAGCGGTGACAGTTTTGACGTTTCGGAAATAAAGCAACTAATGGGTGTTATGCCAACCGAGTACCCGTTATACGGTAACTTTAAAGCACGTGTCCTAAATCCAATAATAAAAGAACTTCCTCAAACGTTAGGTATTATTATAGAATTCATTGAACAAAAAGAGAGCCTTAAGGTTACCCGCATTCAAGTCGAAATAAGAAGGCTCTGGCAATATCAGCACTTGGATGAAAATGAAGACGAGTGGTATGATTTAGTAAAAGAGAAAGCTGCGGAGTTCGATATTGATTTATCGAAAGCCTTATACAAGAAATGGTTATCGTTTGGAGACTATGCCATTTTTGCTGCTATAGATCATGTATCCAAGTCTCTGTTTATTAAAAACCAGATAGGTTACATGGATACGTTATTAAAAAGCAATATTTTTGGCGAAAAATTATCAGGGGTCACATACGAAGAATATCAGTGGATTAATAATTTTATTGAAGGGTTGCGTGAAAACACCTCCGTTCTTTCAAAATTTCTAATTGAAGATCATTTCATAGAAAAACACCTGAGTAATAGCTTATCTAAGTTAGAAAAACAAATCATTTGGAATAAAGCTCAATTCAAAATCATGACAGATCTAGAGAACATTCGCCGGCAAAACTTAAATATTCGAAGAAATCATGAAACATAAAGGCAAGCAGGCAAGGTGCCTATAACTGTCCTGGTTGAACGTCTGCGCTGGAGCTTAAGTCTTCTCGTTCGCCCAGTTCGATCCGGTCTGTCTCTAGCCGGTAAAACGGCGACTGGCTTGTCAGGCACGCCTGCTGGGTCGCTGCGCTCCATCAGCAGATAACTCTTATTTCGCCGGCTGCACCGGTGCACAGATGGCGGTTATTTCCCATACAGCTTACTACTTTATTTTTTCGGACAAATAAAAAAGGTTCCTCTTCATCAGAGGAACCTTTTTTATTGCATTTCTGAGATAAACTTAAAAACATCTCTAGCATAATTATCATCAAAATCTTCAAGTGTTAATGGTCTTCGTCCTAACTCTTTCCGAGCTGAAAGCGATTTGTTTATTTCTTCTAAAATGTTCTCGCCCATTTCGGTTTCTAGATCCGGTGGCGGATCATGTAGCTGCTTTAAGCGACCATAGAAATGAATATGCCGGCGTATACGTTCATTTAGCTGCAAAATGGAGGTATGCATATCTAATTCGTCTTCTTCAGAGAAGCCCCCACTAGAACAAACATAATTTTCTCTAATTGCTCTTACAATATATCCGCTTATATTATCTACATCTTCATTCCTTTTGGTTTCATATACATAACGTATGTTATCTTTGACCCGTTCTTCACCATAAAGCTGTATCAATTCTAACGCGACAGATTTGTGCACCCCAAACCTCTTCAGGAATTCCAACGGTGTAGTTTCATCTATCCCAGTGTCACTATCCTCTGGGTCAAGAAGCTTGATCTTTCTATCCTCTTTGATTAAGCAAGTTATAGATGTCACTCGATTACCGATTTTAGTTTCCTCAAAATCAAATGAAATATCTGTTTTTCTTGCGAGCTCTTCTTGAGCTTTTAAAAGCACCCTGGATTTGAAATGGCCATAATGAGTCAGCTTATCTGGTTCTATTTCTAATAAATATCGCAGCTGCTCTAAAGTAAATCTACGTTTACCTATCTTAAGATATCTCTTCAATAGCTCGTACATTTTGATCGAGTACTTACTTCTCAGTAAAAGAACATTACCTAATTTATATTTAGTAAAGTCTTTTTTTAGTTGTAGGAGATAAGGCCTCAATTGTGGTGAGAACTCAAGCTCTACAATTCCCTTTTTATTATGATAACGAGCAGCTGATAACCAATTCACTTTCAAAGTGGTGTCGCCGTTATTTTCATTAATTGTTAGTGTTTTAGAGAGAAGTCTATCGACCACAAGTTTAACTTTCTTGTAATAATTCTTTTCGTCAATTTCCAAAATCTCCGCCATGCTTTTAACCCGAAGTACCACTGTATTAAATTGCTCGTCATCTGGCTGGATTAAAGCAATCATCGCAAAAACAAGGCGGTTTTCATGCAAATCTAAATATAGCGGGGTTTCTATAAGTATATTTGATTTTGTTACTATATAATCTGGTGATACTCTTGCAGGCTCTCCAAATTCAATCTCCATTTGTACTGCGCTCTCATTCAATGAAACCCCTCCCTACAAATTACATCATAAAATATTCGCCGGATGTTATCCACTCCTTTTTATGTGACAGACTTTATCTTCTAATCTATTCAAAGTAGTCAATAGTCTTTAAATCTGCTGAAAATACTGTTCTGTCACAAAAATAGGACTTCATTTAAGGATCAATACCTACAATCTGTCACATGATGAAGAGTATCATTGTTTTGAAAATGATCTGAAAATGGAAATGAAGTAGAGTATTGTTAATCCACTAGGCACTTCTGTCACATTTTGAGGAGTAAATTTTAAATATGCTTCATTTCTGTCACAAGAAGAGGAGTATTAGATAAGTTCCGTCACAAAGCGAGGAGTAATGTATCGCAACATTTCTGTTTCTGTCACAAATGCAGGAGTCAAATTTACGTTTCTATTGATTGTCTGTCACATATTGAGGAGTACTCGGCTATACCTGATCATTTCTGTCACAATAAAAGGAGTATTCTCATGCAAAACTGTACTATGAATGTATTTCTGTCACACTTTGAGGAGTACCAAGATTAAGAAATACGTTTCTGTCACAAAAGAAGGAGTCCAATAGGCATTTATTCTAAGATCCGCGGCAACTCTGTCACATAATGAGGAGTTTTTAAACGAAAATAGAATGTCTGTCACAAAAATAGGAGTGTTTTAATTTTATTTATAAAGATGCTTCAGCTGCAATTGGAGTTACCTGTCACAAAATGAGGAGTATTTTGATAAAATACCTGGTTAACACCACTTTATATGCGCTGCAGATAAGCAAATGAGCTAATTTCTGTCACAAAAATAGGAGTATTAAAGCGATTTAACCGATCATATGATCTATCAGGTGGGAGAATATTGGTTAATCATTTGTTTGAACACCCTTCTATAACATTTCCGGTTGAATTCTCCTTAATCCCCTCCTCGTTTTGTGACAGGCAGACTCCTTTTATAGTGACAGAAGCCTCCTCATTTTGTGACAGACTAACTCCTCGTTTTGTGACAGTTAACTCCTACTTATGTGACGTCGTACTCCTTGTTTTGTGACAGTAATCGCTAGAATCTCTTATTCTATCTAGTATTATAGCCTCCTATAACATATATTCATTTAAAACAAAGAGATAAAACAATAAAAACAAATAATAAAACAAATAGATTGTTGTCTGTGAATAAATATCTGATCCTCATTATTTCATCTTGAAATAAAAAAGAGACTGCTTTCGCAGCCTCTTCGAAGAAAAGATTCCATTACCTTGGTTTCGTTTCTTAATAGCTTAATCCCAACGAATTAACATTATTACGAATCGATGATACTAAGTTGGCAGCTATTAATTTTATCATTTTTACGTTGACTGAATTACCTAGAATCTCATACCGATGACTCTTTGGAACGAAATCAGGAAATTCAAACCAAGTTGGATAATCTAAAATAGATTGGATCTCGTTTGGTTTCAGTAGGGACCATTTTTCTTTTTCGGGATGTTTAATATAGGACTGGGTTACCTGTCTTCTTAAATATCCACCCGTGATACAATTTATCTGTTGAGAATCCAATCCTACAAGAGTGGAATTATGAGCTGCTGTAAATCCTGTTTGAGCATACTTCAAATTATAAAGACCTAACAACTTTTCCATGTAACTTCCTGCAACATCAAACCAGTCTCGTCCTTCTAAGTTATCTAAATAGTCCCCCAATGTCTTTCTAGTTACTTTTTTCTCAGGTTTAGGAAATTGAAAGTTAGTATCAGTACGTGTTCCTATTGCGTATCCTCTAGGCCTTCTATCCAATGTTCCAAAATCCCATGAATCAAGTTTGGCTTGATGCCAGCATTTAAATAGGGGCGCAAGCATCCTCTTTATCCACAGAAATGTCTTGCTTGTAAAATATGCAGGCACATTTTCAAAAAAGATAGCTTGAATGCCCGAACATAAAGCGATACGAACAATAGCTTGTGCAAAATGCTCAACAATGCCTTCCATTTTCAAACCTAAATTACTATATTCCAAGCATGGTGGAGATACGATTAAGAGATCAGCCTCCAAGATATAATCAGGGTGTACACTTCGTACATCACCATAGAAAAACCTTGTTTTCGGAAAGTTCTTACAGAACGTTTCTACAGTGTAAGCCATGTAGGATGGCTTACGCCCTCTTTTAGCATAAGAAAATGGATTATTTGCGGCCGTATCAATATCAACGGCCATCACACTCTCACAACCCTCTTCGACAAAGCCGGCAGTCATTCCACCAGCACCCGAGAATAAGGAAATAACTCGTAACAGTCTTTCTGGATGAAAAGAATTGTCTGAATTCGACATGATCTTAATCATATCAAAAGTTAGTTGTTTGAATGCATATAGTTCTTGTTCTTTTACAATGACATCAATGACCACATTAACACCTAAAACTTTATTGATATTCGCGTTACTTAAATCTAATATGGGTTCTCCTTTCTTCTGATGTAAGACATGTGAAGGGGTTTCGACGCAAAGTGCAGCTCGAACATGAATATAATCTTCATAGCTTGTTACAACGATACCATCTCCACCTTTAAAGTTACCTGCACGTAATACGGCTTTTTCTAGCCATAATCGCCCCACTTTTTTCTCCTTTCTTTTTTTGTAACTTGTACGAAAGCTTCTTATTATTTTTGCACCCTGTGCTATAATTGATAATGGAATCATACCTATTTACCTCCTTATAATAAAAAACCCAATTGTCCATTTTGATTTACTTCAACTGGAATAGAATGGTCCACTTCGTAAGCTTCAACTTGCTCCCTAATATCAATCTCCATTAGACCACAAACGATACACGATGCTATCGCCTCCACTACTCGAACATTTACTGAGTTACCTAGTAACTCATATAAACGAGTATCGGAAACATCATCTGGGACTTCAAACCATTCCGGATATTCTAACATCTTCATGATTTCATTTGGAGTAAACTTCGACCATTTTTGCCCATTCGAATGAATCAAATAGGATTGGCTCGATTGTATTTTCCCATATCCTTTAGTGATACAACTTACTTCTTGATCATTCACAGAAACGAGCAATCTTTTGTTTTTATCAGAAGTAAATCCTGTATGAGCAAACCTTGTATTATGTGAACCTAAAAAACTACCTATTGTTGAATTTTCAATATCTCTCCAATCGCGATCGACTAATTCATCAAGATAGTCTTTGACTTTCCTTCTACGAGATTTTGCTGTCTTCACTTTACTAGGAAATTCAAAACTGCAGCGCTTTTGAAAAGCAACTGCATAGCCTCTCTCCCGGTGATCTATCGTACCATAATCATAACTATCAATATTTTCCATAAACCAACATGGAAAAACGGATAGTAACATTGATTTTAATAATGTGTAAGTGCGTGATTTATAGAAATTTGGAACATTTTCGATAAATATTGCTCTCGCTCCGCTAGCCAATACAATTCGAACAATGTGCTGCACAAAATGTTCTACCAAACCTTCCATTCTCAGTCCTAGGTTTGAATAATCAACACATGGTGCAGAAATGGCTACTATATCCGCAGCAGGAATATAACAATTTGAGACGCAACGTAAATCTCCCCAATACATGAGGGTATTTGGATTGTTCAAAAGGAATGTTTCGATGGCCCAAGCCCGGTATTCTGGTTCTTTCCCTTTTTGCTCATAGGAATAAGGATTATTTTCAGGCGTATCAATCTCCACGCCAAAAACGGATGTACAGGATTCCGTGGCTGTAAAGCCAGCGGTCATGCCTCCAGATCCTGCAAACAAGGAAATGACCCTATACTTTCTTAGATTATCGCTACAAAACTGAGGTTTTTCTCCCATCAATGTCATTTCAAATGACATTTCTTTGTATATATATATCTCCCCAGGTTTAACGATTATATCAATCTTTATTCCTACTCCAAGGACCTTATCAATCTCTGCATTACAAATATCGAGAATAGGTTCCCCTTTTTTCTTATGAATAATGTGGCTAGCACTTTCTAAGACTTTAGCCATCCGGATATGAACACAGTTTGGTAATACACTAACGATTATTCCAGCGCCAGGCTCAAATGACCCGGTTCGCAATACAGGCTTTTCTAACCAAAGTCTTGTTATGCGGCCATCCTTTCTTGGCTTAAAACTGGTTCGATAATTTCTTATCATTCGTGCTCCATCTAAGATTGCTTTTAAGTTCATATGAGCTAAGTCCCCCTTAAAATGAATGCTTAAGATAAAAAAAAGAGAAATGCATCCTCTTGGGATTGTGCATTTCTCTTTTTCGTTATGATTTAAATACATTTAGTAAGCTTTCATTTGGAAATCCGGTGATTGTGAGCAAACCGGAATCTAAAAACGTAACTTCAGTGTCTCTATTTTTAAAATCTTCTTCACAGTATTGATCTGTGAAGAAATGCATCGTCTGATTGTTGCTTCCGTGAAGTCCTTCTTGCGATATTTTATTTTCAACAAACCGACCATCAATTAAAACATCAATTTCATTGAGTATGGCTTGGCCATACTTTAACTTTATGATCTCATGATGATAAAACCCGGAAAAAATAATGATCGGTAGACCTAATTTACGTAACTCAACGGTTAAAGTTAATAGGTCACTTTGTTGTAAAAATGGCTCGCCTCCACTTATGGTAATCCCATCAATATCTGATGGAATAAGTGATTTAATGTCCTCAACAGACATTTCCAAGCCATTATCCAAAGAATGTGTCTCGGGATTAAAACAACCAGCACACTGAAATTTACATCCTTGAAAATGGATCACCATCCGTTCACCGGGTCCATTTACAGTAGAATATTGGGTAAATGCATGAATTTTCATGATTTAACCTCTTAAATTTCGTGAATTATGATTTTGTAATTGTACACGTACCTGATATTCAGGCTTATGACTGCGCTTTTCAAGTTGCCCTAAAGCCTGTTCAAAGGCTTTGGTTGCCTCTTCACAGCCTTGTCCTTTAAACCCTATTGCTTCGATGGATACAGATCCATCGTTCTTAAATGTAAATTCAATTTCTTTCATATTGATATTTCTCCTCTCACGTATAAAAGTTAAGCTTTGGCTGCTGTTTTCACATTCAGAGCAAGGCTGCAGATCACCTCAACGCCTTACCTGAACCCTCAATTTTATCGTACCATCAGATGCTTCGCGTCTGATAACTGTTTGACCCTGGCGGCGTGCTTCCATTGTGACCACACCAATGTTGTATTCCTGCATTAAGCGGCCGGCATTCTTGCCAATTTCCCTTTCGACATGTCCAGCCCACCAGTCAGTCTGGAGATCATAGGTACCATTAGATTGTTTGTTCAAAGCAACGTCATAAGGACCTTTTAATTGGATGACATAATCTGCTTTCATATTTTGTTGCTCCGTATAACCCCGACAGATTCCATTTTCAATAAGAATAAGTTCTAGCTGCTTTACTGCAACCTCTAGTGCACGAATATTTCTTATTTCCGTTTTTACTGTTGAATAATGAGACATGTTTATGTCTCTCCTTTCTTGATTAGCGATCGATGTTCACTTCAATTCGTTTTTTTATTGTGGGACACGGCGAAGTATCGTGTTTTCGTTTCGTACTGGTTGCTCTATAGTTTCCCCGGCTGAAGCATTACGAGCTCTTTCTTTAGCCCATGCTCTCATTCCACTTATTTCAGCTTCTCTTAATTTGGATAGAGGAACAGTGGATCTCGCTGCTTCAAGAAGATCGTTATTTGTTAATTCGTGGTTTTCGGAAAACGCAATACTAATTGCATCGACAACCACCTGTTCAAGTTCAGCTCCAACAAATCCCTCTGTCTTTTTAGCAAGGCTGTCAATATCAAAGGTTTGAGGGTCCCGATTTCGCTTTCTTAGATGGATAGAGATAATTTCTTTTCGCTCGCCAAGTTCGGGTAGGTCGAACCAGAATAGTTCATCAAATCGACCTTTCCGTAGTAATTCTGGAGGCAAATGATTGATATTATTTGCTGTTGCAATAACGAAAACATCACTAGTTTTCTCTTGCATCCAGGTTAACATTTCCCCAAGAACACGGGCGGTTACGCCACTATCCGTAGCACCTGATCCACCTGCACCGGCAAATGCTTTTTCTATTTCATCAATCCATAAGATAGATGGAGAAATTGTTTCAGCCATCCTTAATGCTCGGCTCATATTGGCTTCGGATTCACCTACTAAAGAGCCGAAAACATTGCCTATATTAAAACGTAAAATAGGCATTTGCCATAGGTTCCCTACAGCGCGAACCGCTGCGGATTTTCCACCACCGGAGATCCCTAACAAAATAACTCCTTTAGGAGACTGAACACCAAACTCTTTAGCTTCCTTTGAAAATGATTTTCGCCTCGTATGAAGCCATTTTTTAAACTCACTTGCTCCCCCAATATCATTAATCGTATTAGAAGGTGCAATGAACTCTAACATTCCAGACTTTCTAATGATGTTGGACTTTTCCCTTTGAATGGTTTTTATAGCTTCATCATCGAGTTTCCGATGAATCGTAACAGCTAAAGCAAAAGCATTTTCAGCCTCCGCACATGTTAGACCAAGTGCACTTTCAAGTACACGTTGACGGTCATCAATCTGAATTTTATCAGAGACTGATGAAATAATACTTTCTAACGTTTCATCAAGTTCTTGAATATCAGGCATGTCAACCTCTAGCACGGTTATATCTTTTTCTATTTCAATAGGTAATGTGACAACCGGCGATAAAAAGACCAATTGATTTCCCTTTTTTTTGAGATGTGGAATTAAATCTTTTATCAATTGAATAATCATTGGATTCTTATCTTCAAGATAATAATGAAAGTTTTTCAAAATATATATGGTGAAGCTAGTCTTTTCTTCTTCTAAGATGAAATTGAGCGCGCTGATAGCGTCTATAACGCTTGACCCTTTATCATAATGCTCATCATTTGGATTACAGAAACCCTTCGTGATACTCCATACCATTAAACCAAAATTAAGCTCTTTGGCCAGTGTACTAAACATCGAGCATGCTTTGTCTTCCTCATAAGCTTTCACCCAAACTGCTGGGTAACTTGCTTTCAGGTAATTACTTACCGTTTCGATACTCTTTTGTGTACTCATTGAATAATCTCTCCCTTTGTAGAATGAAATAAAATGAAAAAAGAAGCCATCCCCACAAGGTTGGCTTCTTTTTAATCATTCAAATAGACGCATTTGCCTAGTTGCATTCTCTTTTGGCTTATGGTCTTTTTTACGAGCAGCAACTGCCCGGAGCATTCTCTCCATATCATGATATGAAGATTCGACATCGCTGAGATCGGACTTTAATAAGTCCTTATAATCATCAATGACTCTAAAAGCAAGATTACTATTCTCAACGACTGCCGTAATGTCGGACGCAGAGATGCTTTCGTCATTATATGCAGCCTTTAAGCGTTCATGTGATTCATTAACTTGTTTCAGTGTTGCTTTTCGAACCATATCTATGGTGTCATTGGTTTTTATAAGAGGAATAATCTCTGCCTTACTTTGTTCAATTAAATTGACCAGTTCCCTGAAGGCACGCAGCTCTTTTTCATACTTAATAGGGATAAAGTATACCCCCCCTGAAGCTTTAACGAGAACAGGCGACATATGCCTAATAATATCAACACACATGGAGCGTATGGCATTATCATCATGAGTCGTTTTAAACAATTCAAACAACTCAGTCACCCGCTCAACTAGAGGTCTGACCTCTTCATTAATAACACTTGTTTGAAGCCTATGATCATGAACTCGGTTAAGCGTGATAATAGCTTCTTTTGTATCATATTTCAAAGGCTCTGAATTATCATTGGAGTCAATGACTTCCTTTACAATATTTCTTTGCACTGTTTCGCGTGTAGAACTTACTTCTTTCACCAGATAAGTAATTGAACCTTTCCCGGTTTCAAGAGGACGTTTACACTCAATGGCTTTAGTGGCCCGACGATAAGCATCTATAATACGAATCTTGTTTGGCATATACTTCTCAGCCACACCTGATAAATTAACGTACTCTTGCAGCAAATTACGTGCGATAAGCTTCATCCCAATGGAGTACCAACAGAGGTATCCCACCACTTCAACTGTTCCTTTGTCTTCCATTCCGACCGCTGTGAACTCTCCTCGTAATCCAGCTCTCATATTATCCCTCCGAAATTCTTTTGAACCACTCATTTATTGTGAGTAGTCTTTGTGTATTTTAGTTATAACTGAAGGTCATTTGCTCAACATCATGAAGCTTTGCATCCCGGTCTGGATGACCATTAATAGCTGATGGGGCTTCTGTTGAAACCAAATGGAAATTTGGTTGTAGACTTGTTTTCTTTTTTAAATATCTAGATTCATTAAATAGAGCTAATTTCATAATTTTAAACTCTGTAGCAGTTCCCCCTTCATCAAGGTTGTAATACTTAACGTACCCTGTTCGAAGACTAGCACGCCATTCAATACCGCAGTCTGCACAGTACCAAACTCTGCCTCCTAGTTGAAAGGGCTCGCCGTATACTTCATGTGCTGTATTTTTGGGACAGCTTCTTACTGAAATAATGGGTGATTCAGAAAAATTCAGATAGAGTTCACATTGACTTTTTCCTGTCTCACCACTGTAGGCGCTATTTACCTTAATCGTCTTAATTGGCAAGGTACGCTCCTCCTTTAAATAAAAAAAGGAAAACCCCTGATAATGAAGGCTTTCCTTTTAAATAATTTAAATGTATTTATTAAATTCTTTTCATACGTGACTCGGCACGCTTTGTAATGTTGAGATTCCATTCGGTCCCATCCGCGCAAAGAATTTTGCATAATCCGTCGCCTTCACGAGAGATTTCTGCGAGTTCATTACGGCGATCTTTTCCATGGACTAAAATATCGAGGAGTAGCTCCTCTAGTGTGTCTCTATTCATTTCAGTGTTTTGGTTCTTCTGCATTTTGTTATTCCCCTTTTATAGTATAATATGTAAAAAAATTCAAAATGGTAAATCGTCCTCAGATATATCAATTGGACGACCATCATCCGTGAAAGGATCTTTGTTATCAAAACCTCTTGATCCTGCACCAGGATGCCCACCTCTCTGACCACCATTACCATTACCATTTCGAGACTGGTTGCTGTTGCCGTTTTGTTCAGATTGTTCTTTGGACCGTGCGCTTTCGAGAAAGCGCACATTATCCGCAATTACTTCCGTTACATAGACCCGTTTACCCTCGTTGTTTTCGTAGTTACGCACCTGAATGCGCCCCTCTACAGCTGTTAAACGGCCCTTACTCAAATAATTCGCACATGTCTCTGCAAGTTGTCGCCATACAACAATCGGTATGAAATCAGCTTCACGCTCCCCATGCCCACTTGTAAATGGGCGATCAACAGCGAGACTAAATTGAGTAACGGCAACTCCTGCAGGCGTGTATCGAAGCTCGGGATCACGCGTTAAGCGCCCTATCAGTATCACTCGGTTCAACATAATAATATTCCTCCTCAAATTTATCGTCAAGCCGTTTGGCTTGGTGATTGTAAGTTAGCATTTAAATAGGCTTGATAAGACGCATCAACCCACGCCTTCACACCGATAGCCCACTCAGGGGGTTTATCACCGCACCCATAGGCATCAAAAACTTCACTCAACAAGTTATGCCCTATGGTGCGGGACATTTCTTTAATTTCCACAATAGCTGTTTGGTATTGATCTACCTTGATACCAAACATTAGCCTTGATAAGGCTTCGCTGCGCTGTTGATTCAAGAACGAGTTCCATTCTAACAGAATCCATTCATTGGTTTGATCACGAAACGCTTGATCCATTGAGGCGAAATGTTGCGGCCTCAATCGAATGCCAATGAATTGAAGTTGTACTGATGTCAGTCTCTCAGCTGGATGTTTTTTTGCTTGCTTTTGCTGATATTCCGTTTCGTTAATACCAGCTTGTTCTCGTAATTCTTTTGTGACTGCTTCTCTTGATTTATTCTCAATTTTACAGATGAAATCAAGCGTTCCACCTTTTTCTAAACAAGTGAAACAGCGAAACAGTCCGTCTTTACGATTAAGAGTAAGTTTAAACTTACCTCTAGATAAAGAGTCTCCACACCAAGGACAAACAAAAAGCGTTTGGCTATTGTTAATGGTCCTGCGGTTTACACGAATATCTTTCGAAAGAGCATATTCTACTAAATCAGGCAGTATGCTGCTCATGAGTCCTCACTCCAATCTTTTCAGGAATTTGGATCTGCCTCCACTCTTCACTCATAGTTACCTTACGGTAAATACTAATAACTTCAGCATCATCCAACTCACTTTTATAAAAATAAAAGTTCTTTAGAGCATTAACGGCAGCTGCTGTGTGCCAGCATGTTTTTCTAACTTTAGCAGCTGGGCAGTCATGCCCTACGACTATCTTTCCTTTGACAAAAGCTGCTGCTGTTAAATACCGTCCTTCACCAGAAGAAGACGGAAGCGCGAGAATGACAATAGTTTCGTCGTCAATTGTGAACATGGCCTGAATTTCTTTTTTTGTATCCATATTACACCGCCACTCGGGTAGGTAACATATGGGTAACAATGAAGTATCCATTCCTATCCTCAAAACTCATGTCAAAGCTAATTATGTTGTCAAAATTTAGAGAGTCAACATACTCGAATAGTGTCTCTACTGCAATTGCATCGAACACTTTATTGGTATGCAGTTCCAACAATTTAAGGTTATAGTAAGGCTTATTAAGTTGGTCAAATACATCCATTTCACATTCTAATACTTCATACGAATAGTACTCTGGAGGCTCTTGCCTACCATTACGGTGGTTATTCGACTGCTGCTGACTGCTACCATTACGGTGGTTATTCGACTGCTGCTGACTGCYACCATTACGGTGGTTATTCGAGTTGCTGACCGCCACCATTACGGTGGTTACTAGACTGCTGCTGTCCACCGCCATTACGGTGGTTACTAGACTGCTGCTGTCCACCGCCATTACGGTGGTTATTCGACTGTTGCTGACCGCCACCATTACGGTGGTTACTCGACTGCTGCTGTCCACCACCATTACGATGGTCATTCGACTGCTGCTGACCGTCAGTGTTCGGATTTCCGATTTCGGAATCAGGAGTCAAGAGATCTTCAGAAATAACACTGCTTCCTAATAGTCCATAACCTAGGAAACCTAGAGCACGCCCAATGGCAATGCTTTCGACCCCTTGTAGATCGTATCCTCTGAATCCCTTATTAGGATTAAATTGAGCGCTACCCATTGCTTGCCCTAAAAATTCGGAGACAATCGTAACGATCACATTGTTTCCTGAAATCAGTGTTGAAATATCTAACTTTTTCTCTTTCTGTCGATGTTCATCACGAGCCCATAAGACTCGACCATCTACACCGAGATAAGGTTCTGTTACCATTACAAATGTTCCGTCTTGGCCATGACCCATGCTCAGTTTAACTGCCTCATCATCTAGTGCAACAGTTTCTTTACAGAGAAATCTTTCTTTCGAGATTTTAATTAAAAATGCTAGATATTTTTCTGGAATACTTCCCTTTGCATACGAAAACTTTCTATTGGCTTCTTCATGAAAGGATTTTGCCTTCTCAAGTAAATGAAGGGGTGTTTTGTTCTCCATAGTAATTCCTCCTCGAGAGATTTGTATATGGGTAAATGCCCACCCCTTATATAAAAGGGTAAACATGAAATCATTAAATTTTCAAAGAACAAAAAAAGGCCTACAAACCCGATTAGGATTGTAGGCCTTTCGAATCATTCCTGTGAATGGAATGAATTTATATGTATTCAGAGTAAATTTCAAAAATGATTATGGTACTATTATCTTTACTGAAAGAACGTTCACGGATTCGCATACACGATTCGTCTTCGTTTGCACATCAGGGATAATCGCCCGATATTGTCCTCATTTGTTAGGGGAAAGAATCTTTACCATAACTAAATGTACACAACCACATCAATATCTCCTTACCAATACAAAAACAACCGTATCGAGAAAGTCCAATGCTTTTCTTCTTACATTAGTTATCATCGTTCGCATCAAACGTACATAACCAATAGAAAAACTTGAAATTGATGTTGAAATAAAAGCATACATTTATTATATAGTTAACTACTCCCAATTTCAACAGCAAATCGCTTGAAAACTAATAATCAATAAATTGATAAAAACAATAAAAAGCCAATTGCACGTTGGCAATATGGCTTTTTATCTATTCCGTCGCATGCAAAGTAAGTTCTTCATGTTCAACCTTTTCTTGCTTCTCAAAAGGCTGAATATACTCCGGTACCCATTCCCCGTTTTCAATTTTGCAAAAACTATTAGATAGGGTTTCCTTTAATAAGTTGTGATCGGTTGTTACCCGAAAAAGATGGGCCTGATCCTTGATATCAAGAAACTTGTTACCATCCTCCCAATCAGGTACGACGATTAATGTTCGCATCTGCTCTTCCATAAACCGAATGTGGTTATATACCTTATCGCGTTGTGTTTTTTCGCGGAGGGCCACTATCCGGAAAGGCTGCTCCATTATGGTGAAGCAAGCATCAAACGGCGCTGGGAATACTTCTACTGTTGTAGTCGGATCAATTTCATTAAATCTAGTATAGAACTGAAATACGAGCAGCCGTTTTAAAACTTCAATGGTATAGACTTTTTCGAAGCGAGGAAGCCCAAAATGTTCCCTTGCCGGGTTAGAAAGGCCGTAGAATGGTACAAACTTGCCATTCTCCCTTCCTGTCATGGAGTGAGCAATTAAAAAGCCCTTATCCGTTAAAAAATCGACATTTTTTTTCCCTTTCCGAAGGTTGCCAGGATTCAATATTTTGGCCAATTGAACTTTTGAAGCAAACTGCAAAACGCAGAGTTTCTCAACGACTTTTGTTTGATTGGTGTTCAGACTATGAAAATTAAGCTTGTTACCGTTAAACTGCTTTCCCCACGTAATGACATATTTATTATCCATGTGAAAGGGAGATAAATCGAAACTAGTAGACATATGTTCACCTCATTATCGTTGAAATAGCCTCTACAGTAGAGGCTATTTCAACTTGTTTTTTGGATTATAGCTTGTCCTTAATCACGGCGGTCATCTTACTCTCTTCCACATTGACATCTTTAATCCGGACTTTAACACGATCATTCAGCTTTACTCGACCAATGTTTGGTTTTGGATGCGGGCATAAAACGTCTACCCCTTCTTCAAGATTTACGAATACGCCATATTCCACAACGCCAGAAACAACGCCTGTATAGGTATTGTTCTTTTGATAACGCCGGGTGCACTCAGGCCATGGATTTGCTTTCAATGCTTTGACACTGACGATCAGTGTTTTCGTTTCCTTATCCACTTTCATTACTTTAACATGGATCGTACTTCCGATTTTATAGAGCGAATGCAGATCCGATACCCAACCGTAGGAGACTTCTTCAATTGGCAGATCTGTGATAATAGCACCAATATCCAATTTCACAGATCTGTTATTTACACGTACCACAGCAGCCTCAAAGATCCTATTCTCCCTAAGGATGTCCCAGCTGAGCCCTTGCAAATGATCAACAGCTAGGCTTCGAGAAGCTGTGAACATCTCCGACTCACGGTCCAGATTCGTTACTTTGTAGTAAATGTTTTGGCCAATGACCTCTTCCAATTGATAGGCTTTTTCATAGCCGGAATGTTCCAACGGAATTAGGCCTTTGATGTGACCGACAAAGACAATGCCGCACAATTTGTCTCCATGTGTTTCAGTTCCGCGTAGCTCGGATTGCATAATCGATCTATTTTGTCGCGCTTGATAAACTTTCTCCCATGACTCCTGCTCCGACTGCTTTTGATAATTATCGTCTCGGATCTCGACAGCTTTTGCCAATACATCCGTTTCATTAAATTGTTTCATTTCGTTCATTTTCAAATCCCCCTAAGAATCATTAAATTTTGAATGACTATAATCTTGATTTGACGGTACTTTCGGACTTGCTGATTTTGTATTTGAAGTTGCCGGCAGCTTCCAAAAATCATCGGATGGTTTAGGCTGCTTACCACTTGATGAAGCTTTTATATTTTGTGACGACGATGACGTTTTCAGCTTCGTACTTAGAGACGAGCCGGATGAACGTGTTGAACTCGCACTATCATTTTTGGTGCGATTTGTGTTCAATTGGTTGCGCGTTTCATTAATGAATGGAGGTGCTGGATTAGGGATAGAGGCAGAAGTAATTGGCGGGACCTTAACCGGTTCTGCAATCGTAACCTGCTGCTTTTCCAGATTAGGCTCCTGAATAATTGGTTCTGAACTAGTACCCGTCTCTTTGAGATCAATAATGACAAAAGCTGCAGGTAGAATTTCTTCAACCTGTTGATCTTGATTTTTTTCCAAATCGATTTGGGGCGGGGCCAAGAGGTAGAGTTTTGGTTGGGGCTCTTCTGCTTCGACAGGTACTTTAATGATTCGCTGTTTCAACCAATTAAATCGCTCTCTCCCCCATAGACAGGTTGATTTAAAATGCTTCAGCCACCAATTAAATTGCTCACGCCATGCTTCATTTCGATCCTCCAGATCATATTTGAAATCTTCCCAGGTATATTCGCGTGCAACTGGCGATTGCATACCTTTTGTTAATTTGATATAGAATATCGAACTAAAAACGAGTCCAACCAAAGCAACAATGGCTGCCAATTGAGGAATACTAGAATCTGTTTCAGGTGTGATTCTCTGCAGCACTTTTCCGAGAAGAGCACCAACCATCCAATCCGCGGCAAGTATACATGAGATTAATGAGAGTATACCCAGTCGCTTAGTAAATAAAAATTGCACGATATGGCCACTAAACGAGAAACCTAAGATAATCAGTGGAATTCCAAAACCTAAAGGGCCAGTACCAAGATACATTAATCCACATCCAACGATGGAGATAGTGAAAAATGTGGGAATATAAATCTTAGTTACAATTGGAAGGATTTTATCGATTATATGCACGGCATGAAACCTAATCTGCTTCCTCATAAATTTTGATCTGAACTTCTGACCCGATTTGCAACGTACTTAGCAGCTGTGCCCAAACCTTCAGAGATGAACCAATTTCACTCTTCATCACCATAAACAAATGTTCCTGTTGCGGTTGTGTAAGGCTTCTGCAACTTTCAGTGATTTCAGGATTATCCGCAAAGTTTACAATTTGCTGTAGTGGTTCGAACAAACAGGTATTGCCATTCAATTTTATTACCTCCTCTTGCCTTAATAATTGCGTATTCGAATTTCATGGCGAACGTATTAGATAATGGTTTAGGAGACCTTTTCAATCCGAACCAGGTTAACGTTACCGTTATTGTTCGAATCGAAAATTTTATACCCCATACGTTTCAGAAATTCATTGGTCCCAGCCCCATTTACAGCGAAAGCTGTAGAGATCTTTTCCTTAAATTCTTCCTCCGTCATTTCGTGCAGATCAGAATTCTGATAAGCAACAATATTTGCAAAGCCGCCTACAATAAGGAAGAGGTTTTTGTTCAATACGCTATCTGTAACTACCTCAAGATCAAGACAAAAATCAGCGATTCCTAACTCGTTTTCAAAGGAAGGAATATAGTTTCGTCCAATATTCACCAAACTAATGACAGCTTTTTCGGCATTGCTGCCTTTTTTAACAGAGAAAATTTTAAACATGTGTAGCCCCCTCCCTAGCAGTATTTTTTAGAAATCTTAAGCTTGATTCCACCGTTAAATCCGAGTATCCGAAAAATAAAAACGGCATGTAGGAAGCTGAAAAGGATATGTTCCTTATTTCAGTTTCCCCACGCCGAGTTTCGGTAGTGTGAATATGATGGATCTCGTAGTAAATATGGTTCCCTTGTTTCAAGCAAGTACGCTTTGTAATACAAAAGAAGTATATCATGAATTACATTAAGAATTCAATAGCGATTACATCAATTGTTTAAGATGCGGTATTCTTTGATAACGATGGTTAGACTGTGCTCAAAGCCATCATGTTCTGTTGTACCGCTAAAAGCTATGACTTGACCTGCTTTCAATGCTTTAATCACCTTAATATCTTCATCAGAAGTAGCAAAAATTTTACCTCTTGCAGTTCCTGTTTCATCGGCTAGCATGAGATCGGCAATCGTATTACCATTATTGCTCAGTTCCTTAATCTCCAGGTTAGTGATCTTCGCCTTGCTTATCTGTACTCTTTCATGCTTTGTGATTTTTCCGAGTACTTTTACAGTGGGCATGTTGAATCCTCCTTCAGATTATCTTTTAATGTTTTTTTGGATTAGGATTAATTGTGTAGTAACTTTTTCACGAATATGCGGGTTGCTCATCATGTTGCGATAGAATTCTGGATCAAATCTGCTTATCACGTTATGTGCATCTCTCTTTCCAAATAACATATCTAACGCATCCGCGGCTTCCCCTTTTGTCCATGAATGATCATAAGCGATTTCATACCGGGTTAATTGTTCTTTTTGCCCCTGAGATAAGGGGTATTTTCGCCAGCGGGCCTCCTTCGTCATTAAAGGGTTCTCTACACTTTTAAGAAAGTTTTCAGCAATCCCTTGGGCATATTCAATGACAATTGGTTCGTGATATAGAGGGAATATCCTCTTATCCGTATTTTCAAAAAGAGCCCACCAACTTCGTGTAAATTCGTCATCTAATAAAATATAGCAAGCCCGCTTATCACCCATACTAATATAATAAGCACGATCCGTAATCTTAATCCATCGGTAAATGGATTGTTTGGTGAACAGGTTCACCTCAAACATATGCTGTTGGTACTCTTTTTTAGAGGAATGAACCCGTTCCTGTAATTCCATGACACTTTCATTATCCCGGAGTTCCAGTGGCTCTCCATCTAACTCATCCACTTCAGGTTCATTTGAAGAAAATAGCTTTGAGAGGGTCATTAAGGAATGGTTCTCTGTGACACCTACAATATCGAGAACCAAGCAGTCCACTTTATCTGGATGTAGTCTTATACCGCGACCAATGCATTGAACATATAAACTTTCACTTTTGGTTGGACGTGCCATAATCACGCAACTAACGCTGGGCTCATCAAATCCTTCTGTCAGAACCATGCAGTTGACTAGAATATTGAAATCATTTGCTGCGAAACTTTTCAGTAGAAGTTCTCGATCAGCACCAGGTAGTGATCCATCAATTCCCTTAGCTGCGATTCCACGTTCATTAAACCTCTCTGCAATTGCATACGTATGATGAACGTTTGCAGCGAATACTATCGTCTTCCGCTCTTCGCCATATTCAATATAGGCATCGATGACACAGTCGATAACATCATCTTGCGTCATGGCTTCACCAAGATCATTTTGGTCGAAATCGCCTGCTATCGTTTTCAAATTATTTAGGTCTAGAGATTCGACAACAATTCGCTTTGCTCTAATGTCGCAAAGGTATCCCGCGATAATAAGATCAAGCATCTTTTTCTCATATACAATTTCTTCAAAAATATCACCAAGGGCAAGCTTATCTGCCCGGTTTGGAGTAGCCGTGATACCTAATAATGGCGGACCATCTAAACGAAAACAACCTAAGTTTTCAAGTACTTGTTTTGAGCCTTTTGAAGCACTATGATGGGCTTCGTCATAGATGACTAGACCAGGTTGTACAATTTCCCTACCTCTAACCAATGTCTGCGTAGAGGCTACGATCAAATCAACATCCTGCTCATTGTGAGCTCCCTTTACCCGACCAACGCTTACCCCTTCCCACACTAACTGCATTTTATCTGCAGTCTGTTTTAAAAGTTCGTCACGATGTGCGATAAAAACAATGGGCTGGCTAGAATTCACTTGCTGATGGAATCTTTTTGATATCGCAGCGGCAACAATGGTCTTTCCTGCACCGGTAGGCAAAACTAACAATTGACGTCTTACGCCGGGGCTAGCTAACTTTTGAAAGAATGTATTTACACATTCTTCTTGATAGTCTCTTAACGCGATTTCCATAACCTACGCTCCTTTCTATCGCGAATATAATTGTAATATGATTATGCAAAATGAAAACCTTGGCGCATTAAAGCCAATGATTTGTCTCAATATCATCCGCTGCCGTTACGCCATATTTAGCACGAATCTCATCGAGCTCGATTCCGAAGTCCGGATTCCCCTCACGAATACGATCCTTGTAATTCCGTTCTTTAAAATAGAAGATTTTATCAATAATGGCTGCGTCGAGATAATCGGAAATGACAAGGGCCTTTCCTGGATCAAGCCGGCGTACTTCATCAGGAGTCATGGCTGAACGCTCTGCATAAGATTGCATGCGTTTGTCAGGCATAAAGGAAAGAAAACCTCTTGAGACATTTTCTTGTTCAATGGTAGCAGTACCACAGAACTTCGAGGCATATTCGCATGACACAAGCGATAAACCAGATAAAAATATTTTCGTTTTTAAGTTATTCAATAGGTTGTCTGCTTTATCTTCGCCATATTTTTGCTTTAATTGTTCTACCCCTTGCAGGCCAATGGCCAGACCCATACGCCTAGAGCGTGCTGTTGCAGCGACTGTATCAATAATAGGGATTATTCCTAGGTTAGCGAATTCATCTAAAAAGAACATGACGGGATATCCATCCATAATATCTTGCAACCGCTGAAACAACTGTTGGTAGATAACGGCCATCAAAGGAGCTGCGTACAGAGATTTTGTTTCGGGTACAGATATAAATAAGACTACCGGCTTTGTATTTTCTTCAGACATGCCGTATCGAAGCTGAGAGGGTTTTATATCGTGCCGTTCTGCGAACCTAAGCACCTTGTCATCCATAAACAATTGCATATTTGTTGCAATTGTTACTTTAATACTTGCAAGGATTTTTTCACTTCCAGCAGCTTGTTTGAATAACATATATTCGCGCTTAGCTAGCGGAACACGATTAAATAAATCCTCCATTTCATCCATACTTAAATAGAGGATTTTTTCTAATGCCTGACCGATTCTTGGGTTATCAGCCTCCATATGTTTTTCATAAAGGAACGCAGAAACTAGAAGTGGTAAAGACATATTCAGCCATGTAGAATCACCACCAGATTTACCCTGTATCTCAAATGCAAGGCCACCATTCAATAAAATGAGCTGAGCTACCTCTTTAATCTCTGCATAATCTTTTGCAACAGCCAAAATGTTATAACCAGGATAGTGTCGCTCAAATGGCGCAAGCCTTATCGTTTCGAACCCGCGAGCTCGAAGATCCGGACCGGTTTTCCAATACAATTCTCCTTTTGGATCTGTGACAACTGCCGATGTACCGGGCTCCAGTTCCATAAGATTAGGGATGAAAAAAGTACTGGATTTACCAGAACCGGTAGGCCCAATAAGTCCAAGATGCTCAAATGATTTTTCTTGCTTCATTTGTGCCTTCTTACCAAGTACGAATCCGCCCTTCCCTAGAATTGGACGTAACGCCCTCTTATCTTGGACCGTAGCGGAGCCTTTATTATTTTTCCCGAGAAGTTTTGCTAACAAATTTCATCATCCCTTTTCTTGAATTTTTCCACAGCAAAAAGGCGTCTGCAGCAGATTCTCCTGGCATTGCTTGCCATTGAGAATCCGCTTCAAACGCCTTCACTGAGGTAGCTTGATTGGAATTCATGATATACATATTTGTATAGATAATATCATACACCATGTTGGGATCAATGAATAGGTTACTCTTTACTGTTCATTCGGATGCGATGGTGTAGGTTCTAATCAAACCAATAGACATGGATCATTCTCTCAAGTCAACCCCATATTCCTCTATTCCTATGGAAATTATTTTTTTGTATGCTGTCCAAGCTTCTGTTGAATACGTATTTAGCATCCGAATGACTTTTGTATATTCAACTGGGAATGATATTCTTAAATTTCTATCGATCTGATAATGATTCGTTTTATCGATCCGATCAATGTAGTTTGTGAAAAGCTCGTCCATTTCTCTAAAAAGACGAAGGATATTTTGTTTTTCACTTTCCAGCTCCTTATTGAAAAACAGATATGTAGGATCACCATCGGTATGTTTAAGTTCTGCTATCATGTCTGTAAACCTTTCATGAAAGGAGTTGCCGAAGTCCGTTTCATCGCAATAATACTTCATTTCTTGAACAGGTAATATCTCGACCAGTTTTTTAATGAGTTTTACATCATGTAAGCGAAGTTTATTATTTTGCAACTCCTCTTGTTCCAATTTCACATATTGCTCCCTAGCCCCGTGCAACTGTTTTTCATAATAAAGAATTTGTTTATCGTATTCTTGTTTCAACTTAAGCCCTTTCGTTGATATATATATAAAAATCCCGATAAAACAAACAACAATGAAATATAAAATGGCGATTAGCAATCCCCAAGAAAGTTTCGAATCTAAAAAAATTCTGATCGGTCCTGGTTCACCATTTTCTCCGAGGTGTTCTGTTGTATACATAACGATACCAAAAAAAACGGCTAATGCACTTATGAAAAACAGGCTGCTTTTGAAAATTTTCACAAGATTCTGCCACTCCATTTTACTACCATCCCCCATTTGCAATAATTCTATTGTTAAAAATTAAATAAGCGTCAGTCAAGAACTAGACAATCAAGTTAAGACCAACGCTGTTTAATTCGAATGTATTCCTACTATTATCATGAAAATAACAAATTTTTGTATGTCTCAAGCAATGTGTCGTAAACGAGATCACCATGGCCTCTTTTTGTTTTTATATGAGCGATTTCGTCTATAATAACTTCTGCAAGTAAATCCCTTTGTTTCGGCAAAAACTTCATAGCCGCATTGATACTTTTGTTATTAAATTTAGGGGTTATGTTGGATTGTATTATCGCAGCGGTAGAAATCCAAATTTCATTTATCTCCGGAAAACAGAATCCATATTTATTTTTAAACCTTACTGGATGGGGGATAAGAGATTCCCTTTGTGCTAATTGTTTTTCATCAAAGATTAACCAGGTAACATCCTCCTCAAATGTTTCACCTATTTTCAGCATCACTTCCGGAATTTTGATCTCTAACAACGTTTTATACATCGCGGTTACACCATCAAGACAACTAATGTTTGTGTTCATTTCCTCAGTTCCTTTCCTATATCTGTCCTTAATATCATATAACGTTTTTACTGCATTTTCCATGTTAAGAATGAAAAGATGGTACTATTTAAGACGGTTGATGCCAGTGTTTTTTCCTCGTTATATAACCAGATGCTGAGAGCAAATGAGGATCAAGTTAATCCTTATTCCGGTGATTACCCTAGAATCTTTTTTTAATTCGAATTTCTTCAAACAAAAAAGGAGTCAGATTTGGTAATTCCAAATCATGCTCCTTCTTGCCATCACTGCGATGACTTTCTTTTAAGAAATTTTTGAACGGTCCATTTAATGCCATTCATTAGTTCTAATATGACCACCGTTCCAATCAGCATGATAAACATAAGTTTCACATCTATTTTTATATCCATGATAAAAGAGAGGAACCAAACGCAGGTCAGGTAAGCAGCGTAATTACTGAAATAGTCCCATAATCTATCCTTCAACCATTCTCTATTCATAAATAAACAACTCCCTCTCCGTTATCATTAAACCACATTACTAACTTGTGGAATGAGATAATAGCCACTCTCTTTAGAAGCTTGAATTGGCTGTATGCTTTGAAGCATTCGGAATTCGGTGCATTGTTTATCGTATTTTTTCAATAGCATGGGAACGATGTCAGGAGCTATTTCTGGTGTGAAAGAAATACCTGGATTTATGAATACGGACCATTGTCTTTCCAAAATGCCTTTATTGATGTAACTAAATAGGGCTAAATCTGTATTCTCAGATTGAGCAAGATCATGTGAATGAAACGTACATAATATTACTTGCTTATCATCAAACTGGCTACCCATGTAAGCGGGCTTTCTGATTTCGATTTCCTCAATGAAATAATCCTTCTCAATAAAAACACTATCTCGATCATAAAAGGCATGGCCGCGGATAAAATTGAACGGAATGCCTTGAGCGATACAAGCCATTGCCATCGTCCGCCAAGCCTGGTAGGCTCTTGCGTAAGCAGTACCTTTTTCTTTTAGCGATTTGTTCTCAAGCTTATTGATAAATTCTTTGTACGTATAAAATAAAATATCATACCGTTTATGAGGAAAGAACTTCAGCTTTTCTTTAATCTCATGAAGCAGCTGGAAGTTTGGTTTAAAACTGACGTTATATACATCTTCGATATGATCACGCAGCTGTATGGAAACCGGTTTGTTTTCGATTTCTTGAAAGCAGGCAAGTAAAGTCAGCTCCCCTTGCACCCAATATTGATGTACAGTTGGGACCTTCACATTCAAAAATTCTTTACCTGTTCCAGCGATCCATTGTTGCTCTGAAATGTCACGAACATCTTCATTTTCTAAACGAATGTCCGCAAGAATTTCAACCACTTGAAAAGTCATGGCATTTACAACGACTTTAAGTGAAGTTGAGCGCCCATTTATAAGACGATAGTCAGCTGTTACTTCAAGAAATGAATCTGCAGCTGCGCGTTCGTTGTAACGAATTAAGTAGTTATTGGTGTATTCAAATACTTTCATGATCATATCCCCTATCTGATAATAATATATCAGAAGTGAGCTGATCTCCATTCATTTATATTCAGGAATAAGCGGCCATTGTGTATCCGAAATTCCTATCCTTTGGAGTAACCATTCCATAAGCAGATTGAAGTTCTCCAAAGGCGTTGAGCTCCTTAGTAAAACAAGATACCGGAATAGAGCTCTCGTTCCAGTATCTTTCGTTTATAAGACTTATGAATGATTCCTAATAACTTGCTTTTTCGATTGCTTGAAGGCAATCGCGAAATACATCATTTACCCTGTCCGCCGAAAGATGATTAAGGATTTCAGGATTGTAGCCGCTAGTAAAATCGAAAGTATCGCGGAGTCTTTCCAACGCATGAAGTAGTTCGGGAGATGCGGCCATTAATCTAGCTATTGCCTCAGCAGAAGATTGTTCTTGCTGCGACGTAATATTAACCTCTGCGATTTTGGAGCTCAAATCAATTTCCGCTGTAAGCCTTGTTTCCTGATATGCTTCAGGAGTGGTAGGTTTTAAGGCGCGTATAATAGTTGGAGTGCCCGGGTCAACGGACCAATTTTGTCTGTTTTTCATATAAAGTTGCCTCCTAAAATTAAAAAATGGAGAAGACTGAAGCTCCCATTTCGAACCTGCAGCTCATCTCCAACAAATCATACACCCAATCGGTAATTTTACAAATCATGAGGAAATGAATTTAATAATATCATTCCATGTTGCTAGTATAGTTAACGTAATCATAAAAACGAATCCAATAAAGTGAACCCAAATCTCTTTTTTAGATGCGATCGGTCTTCCACGCAGCCATTCAACTAGAATGAGAAAAATACGTCCTCCATCAAGTGCGGGAAGCGGAAGCAGATTGAAAATAGCTACGTTAAGGTTCATGATACTGACCCACATGAAAAATGTAATGATATCAGATTGGCTCGCTACATCATAACTCAACTTCATTACGCCGGCAGGTCCAGAAACGTTATGAAGTGAAAGCTCACCAATGAATAATTGTTTTAGGCCATTAACCAAAATAGTTGATTGATGATAAGTTCTCTCTAAGCTTACAGCGATGATACGTAAGGGATTGTGCGTCACTTCAGGTTGAACGAATCGATATAAGTCGGCGGATACAAGAACCTTTTTATTCTCATCATCACGTAAAATCTCCATTACTGGAGTTGTTGGACTATCACTCCATTTCTTAATTAAATCATTCCAAGATTCAACGGCTTGTCCATTCAAAGAAAGGATCTTATCACTTGATTCCAAAGCATGGTTATTTTCAGTAAGTAAGCTTCCTATAATTGGTTCGTTGTTAGGTACCCCACTGTATGCGGTTATTCCTAACGTAATGAAAACAGCTAAGATAATATTAGCTAATGGACCAGCTAATAAAATGGCAATCCGTTTATGGGGCTTCTTACTTTGATACATTCGCTGATAAGGAAGAATCGGAATCCGTTGACCGTCATTGGCAATAATGCAAGCATCTTCTCCATAATGCACCGCGCATTTTGTTTGATCACTCACTTTTTTCAAATGTATAAGGGCTTGAGAATGGTCAATGGATTCTACAAGGAATGAAGAAGATGCATCACTAGTATTTTTCTCATACAGTTCAATAATTTTTTGATTTTGAAAACGAATTGAAACGACCCGGCCTTCTAATCGTAATTTTTCTTCTACACCTGCCATTTTGACATATCCACCAATTGGAAAAAGCCGCAACGAATAAAGTGTTTCGCCAATTGTAAATGAAATAACTTTTGGTCCCATTCCTATTGAAAATTCATAGCAAAAAACGCCAGCTCTTTTGGCCATGATAAGGTGACCACCTTCATGAATCGCCACCATAGTGGTAAATAGTAGTATTACCGCGAGTATTGATAACATTTGCACCGTTCCCCTTTTACCTGAAGAAATAAAAAAACTTCCGTTTAGCTCCCGTAGTCAAAATTACAACATTAAAGTTCTAAATATTTTGATGATGATGAGGTTTTAGTCCCGGCTTCGATTAAAGTATATGACGTGGAAAAAAGGAGCTCTGTAGAACACCATAACTAAACATCATCATCAAAACCATCTTTAATTTCTTTCTTAAACCTATTACTTAAAACCATTAGGAGCAGATCAGGCTGCCGTTATCATCATATGTAGCGCGGCTTAAGCATCTTAATTGAAAATCTATACAGTAGTCTTTTCTGGAAATAAACAATCAGCAGCCAGTTATCTACCTCAGATAAAGTATTACCCTGAGAAATAATAAAAACACACAGAGCCATACAATTTAGAGTCACAACCACTTCAATTTTCTCAACAGCATGATAAAAAGACTCCAGATTCAGATTATCGTTATCCACAACCAATAGGTGCATAAAAAAACGTCACCTATTAAAATAAAACGTAGGTTCGTGTTTTTCCTTATAAAAGTTTGAAGTAATTGGATTACAATAAATAAGGACATCGGGTTGTACTAGGAAAGTGCTCAAGTTCAATGTTTCAAATTGACTTTTTTCCAATGGTCATTCAAGCAGCTTGCTAAATCCTTCATTATTCTTAAGGAGATTGAATAAGCAACTTGATTTTCATAAATCGTTAGCCTCCCCTTATTAAATTGCTCAGTCCACATGATCTCTATTTTTGCTATGTCGGAACGTAATTTCTTTTGAATGGTTTTAGCATGAATGACCTCCTTGATACGGTCAGGGTTAATGCCATCTTCTCTGGCGTGTTTCTGTACATCCTCTAAATTTTTTGTGAACAACTCGTAACCGATAGAAAGAGATTCAGCTAAGTTTTTTTCAGCAGCTTCAGCGATCTTTCTAAAATAAGCAGATAATTCATTGAGCTGACTCTTTTGCTTAATCTCGGCATAAACCATGGAATGAAACGTCGTATTATCACTTAGCAGCCTTAACGTATTGCAAAAAACGGAATACGCCATTTCATAGCCAAGTTGCTGATAATAATATTCCATGACAGCTGCCAGTTGTTTTTTGGCATCCATAGATATAGCGTCTGCAACAAAACTGGCCTCGTCTAATTTTTGGGACACCCAAAGTAGAGCACCCTCACTCTCGTAGGCACCTTTTTCGGCAAATTCAGGTTGAATACCATTAACACGAACATACCATTCTTCGTTCGAATTTTGATTTAGTTCTAACACAAGATACTTAGCCGCTTTTTCGATAATGTCCTTCATCTCACCAACCGTGCGGATATTAAAATGCCCAGATACCCTATTTTGCGAGGAACCCGCGAGCATGTTTTTCAGCCTGCCGGTATAGGTTTTTCCTGGCAGGGAAACCAATTGTGCTAACATATCAAGAACAAAACGCTGTACACGGCGATCATCGACTATGAATGGAGCCTCTGATAAGAATTTATAGTCTTGAACGTATTTTTCTGGTTTAGCATCAGAATAATCAACCAATTTAGACATATCCATAAACAAACGGTCTGCTTCCTGTTTTAAGATGCCCGTATAGGTGAACTCTGAAATCAATCTTTTTAATGCTGAAAGTGAAACGCCTAGCTTACTTTTGATTTCATTTCTGGATAAAGGGATTTCTCCATTGTAAGCGGCCACTCTCCCAAGTAACATCTTAAATTTGATACCAAGCTTCGTATCATACATCGTTTCAGACGCAGCAAATAGGCTGGTAGAATGTTTCAAAAGGAACTCCTTCCAACCCGTACAACCTTGGAAAATTAGGGTAAATCAAACTAGAGGTTTTGCTTTGAAATTCGAAAAAAGTTATGTTACAATAAAGGTAACTGTTTTTCGTATTTCTTGCAAAACCCTACCCACTTCCTTCTCATAGAGGCGGTCGCTCAAAACTCAACCTCACTGAGAACCCGGTACGGGTTTATTTTTTTGTTCGGATCTCTATAACATTTTGTAATCTAAAAAACCGTACACGCCGAATAGCATGTACGGTCAGTAAACCCATTCCAAATGGGTAGGTTCTGGCCACAACATCATTCTTTAAATCGAATAGCAGCGCGCCATTTTCTTTTTTGTTGGCACACGTATCCCAATCCATGAATGAATCATGCTAATCAAATCATCCTGTTCCAAACATGAATTAAGCGCCTTTCGATTCTGCATGATGTTGAAATTCACGTATCTTCGATATATAATAGAGATACAAATTTCATATTCATGCCAATCAGCGGAATCCTCCTTGGTCCAACAAGGGGGATTTTTGCTATTCACAGTAAAGTACAGGAACTTTAGTCGAAAATTGAAAATCTCGTCAAAATTCGTCTTGAGGACAATTATACCAGTGTCGTTTTTGTAATTCAAGACATACATATGGGAATAATCTTTTTTCGCACTCCTACTTATCCTCAGATATGCCCTTCGCCCACTAATCTATCCACAATTCGAAGACTTTACATTCAGTTTTTCGAGTAACATATTCACATGGTCGCATCTCTTCATTGGATATTTCCGATGCTCCGGGCAGCTACAAATCAGCTGTTCTAAATCGATCATATATAGATGTAAATTGCTTTCATGCCATAGATAATGCTCTGGGCCGACTTGTTCCATCCAACCAATGCTCTCACTTCCGCTTTTCTTATTAACGATCCAGTAAAGATGGTTAGCTCGATTCCAATGCTTTAATGCAAGTTCTTTCAGATCGGCAGCCTTTTTCAAAATATCATGGTCATTGTCTATTATGTTTTCCACATCCTTATTAGAAGATGCCAGAATACATAGATCTTCGGCAGGGGTATTACCCTCCTCTGCACTCAATTCCAGCGTATAATTATGGATAAGATTGAGCTGATTCCAGGCGATTTCAAATAAATCAATAGAATCAGCCGCTACTTCACGATCAGCTTCAATTTGTTCGACAATATCTGAATGTTTACAAGTAATATCGATGCGTAAGATCTCCAATTGGTGAATGATTTCAAGTAATTCAATTAATGCACAATATACAGCTCTTTCAAAATGGGATTCTCTTATCCGTTTTGAAACTTCCCAAATAGTCATGCCAGAAGGATCTTCAATAGAAATTCCTATGCTCATTGAATCCGGAGAATGTGCAGCTGCAAAGCTAGCTTTATGCCTTAAGTTTCCGAGTTCCTTATTCTCATAAAACCGGAGTTGACGATTCATTGTGCTTTTCTCCCTCTCTTAAATAGATTGTGATGGATAAATTAATCGGTATGATCGATGTCAAATTGTACATCAGTTACTAACCATTTCTTATCGATTTTCTCGAATGACAATCGGCCAGTCATTATTTGATCGAAGTCCTTATTCGTATCAGTCCCCTTCTCTTTATAATGAACCCAAACAACTGCAGAATCCTCGTCGATTTGGATATCTTCTGCTTTCACATTAATATCGTAAGGAATAATGGTCATTTTCCTACCGGTAATGATCATCTTTGTTCTTTCAGCGCCCTCTTTTAAGCTTTCTTGAAAACCTAACGAATACAAATCTAAATTGCGATATCCAACATATTTGTCGTCTAAATAAGAGGCTGTCCGATAGGATGCCACAACTTTAGCTGCAAGTGATTCCAGCGACTTCAGGTCATTTGGATCGGACACCGAATCTCTCCCAGGAATTGTTGGCTCTTCAGGCTTTATTTTTATCGGGGTGCTAATGGGTTTAACTGCCGGCACCGTTGTCTCACTATTGTCCGAACTTACAGCTGGCAAACTGTCTTTGTTACTGTTCTTTGTTGCTGTAGAAGGCAAAGGACCTTGTAAGGCACAACCTGTTGTGAAAAGAATAACTGAAGTTGTTATCGCAGCAAATATAATACTTCTTTTCCCCATACTGCATCTCTCCTAGGCGTACAATTTTTTAATGCAAAAAAGAATGCCTTCAGTGGGCATTCTTTTTTGGAAGCACAAAAGGTCTTTTCGAAATTGGCCTATCTTCAGGTGATAAAGCTTGCAGCTCAGAAGGGCTTATAAAATAGGAATGAACGGGTCCAGAACCCATAGTGAACATCTTATTTTTATCATGTTGCGGAACAATAGTTCTTTTTCCCGTATTAGCGAATCTTCCTGCAATCATCATATAACCTCTTCCTGAAGTTTTTTTGTAGAGGTAACGGCCTACTTTAACTTATCCATATACGTTTTAAGCTCGTTAGGTATGATTAAATCCGGATCATTATCCTCTGCAGCTTGCTTCAGCTGATAATTACTACTTCTCCCTACCTTTTGTATGCTTTGATATGCGACTTGTACTGAAGATGAATAAAGTTCAAGCATGCTTTCAGGTATAACGGAGGTTTTTCGATCTAATAGGTGAACGCCCTTCATAAAATGTTCTGCATGAACTACTGGCAGCCAAGAACCTTTTCCAGAAAAATAGGATGTCAGTTCTATGCTTTGAATCACACCAGAACGGGTGCTTATATTCTCAATCGTTTCAAGCAAAGTAACTGCTGGAGAAAGAGCTAACCAAATTCCAGATCCATATTTTTCACTCCAACTTAACATGGACCATTCATTTTTAATAATCAAATCATTCAAGCTCGGCATTCGCCGCACCTCTCTTATTATGTAGTCATCCATTATATTCATTTCAGCTTGCAAACCGTACAAGAAAGTGCCGGCCGCATGGCAGAACCATTGTTTAGGAGCATGCCTGCTGCTAGGTTGATTAGCCAAACGATAACCGCGATCGTTATGACCAGGCAAATGGAGTAAAAAAAGTAGCTGCATAAATTGTAATACATGATTTACATATAGTCAAAATAATAATATAATCAATATCAATAAGACATATCAAATCGGTGTTATTAGGTATTCAATGAAGTACATTCGATTCTAAAATCCCTCAGATTATAAGGATAAAACGGTTGACGGGCGCCATAAGGTCTGTGATAATTTGGCCTTTTTACCCGGTTTGTTTTTAGCCAGAGATATGCGCAGTATTTTAATACTGCGCATATCTCTGGCTTTGATTCGTTTGTAGTGCCTCATTCTATTCTTAATCTTCTAATTGAGCCGGCCTGAATTCAAACAAAAAAAGAACGTCGGCTCTCGCGGCAAGAGACGCTTCGTTCTTTTAGTTGTTTCTATCTTTATTCATTTACTCTGATTATAATATGATCCTTCGTTTCAATCCTTACAGACCAAACACTTTCTAACTCCAGCATCCATGTAAGTTCTCCCACTTCCGCAAACGTTGCATTTCATTCTGTCAATTCCGGCAAAAAATTCAGCCCATGCCTTCTTCGCTTTGTCATAGGCTTCCTTTCTCAATTCAGAATTACTTTTTACCTCCACCACTATTCCCCCGTATCATCGAGTTGATTACCGATATGCAGCCGCAGCCTCTCTTCGACTATCTAACGTAGAAAACAGCAAGTATGTGCTTAAATACAACGTGCTCATATGGCTCTTGTATCCACCCGCCAAGGCTTTACACGGTTTACAGTACTTAAGTTACAATGACCAGTCAATTTTCCCTTTGTCTTGAGGAGCGCTTCTTATTAAGGTGTATCTAACCTGGAGGGCAAAACATCGAATTCATTGACGTGATACCAGTTGTAGTTTTCAATATCAAGCCACCGAGCTAGTAATGAATCGTCAATCTCATAGATTTCTGAATGTTTAAAAAAATCCTGCCGATTAGTTTTAACTACTTTAGGATATTGATGAAATAGAATTGTCGAGATCCCGTCCGGAATCCCTTTCATTAAAAAAAAGGGAAATGGACTTAATTGCCCCGAACCAATGGCACGTTCACTAAGTTCAATTTCAATTTTTGAAGGTGGAATTCTAAGATTTACATAGATTTCGAGACGCCCACTATCCATAGTATCTTTTATGTTATTTCTTTTTTTTTCATTCATGAACTCAATCAATTGATTGTTTGCCTTTGCTCTAATGTTTGCAGGTATACTACGATCAAAAATGATTTCATTCATTCTCTTTAAGCATAAGTCATCCAAAAAAATCATTCCTTTCCGTGGATAGTCTGCAATCAGGAGTCCCTAGTATAATCGATCGCAGGATAGTTAATCTTCAAATACTTTCAGTTCGTGAAATTCTTCTGTCTCACCAATTGCAAGCAGACAATCATTCGCTGCAGCAATAAAGCACTCCGGCTTATAGGGGTACTCATTCATTAATTGACCATTTAGAAACAAACCAACTCATGCACGCTCCCTATTACAATATGTTGTATCAGCGTTAAGTCGGAATGCTAAGCTACTCCAGTACGGCAGTTGATAAATTCCTAATCATTTCTGCCACTTCCTCGTTATTGGTCTCTGCCCATTCATACACCGCATCCAATATCTTATGTGAAGGATTTTGACCTTCGTAAACGGATATTACAGCCGTCATATTGGGGTTTCCAAGGATTTCGTCTATTTCCATATGCCCCACCCCAGCTTTTAATTCCTGCACTTGTTTTGCTAATGATTCAAGAATTGACTTTTCTTTACTCATTCTTTCATCTTCCTTTCTTTTTGGAGCAAGTCCGCAACAAAGCTAACTCCTTTTTTGTATTCATATTTTTCAGCTTAAATAATTTATTTATTTCCTACCAACGAACAGTACCTTTTGACCATTTACAGAATTGGGCTAAGGAACAGTTGCCTATTCTTCCAGTTGAGTCGATATAATTTACTCCATTATTGTCGTCGAATCCTGTAACCTTTCTGGTTTTATATTTGTCCCCCTCCTGCCCGTTATGAAATATTTCTCCCTTAATTACCGCTGCAGATTTCATGTTTTTTTTCCTCCTTATTAATATCGATTATATATGCTAATAAATGGTGCAAAGCTCCGCATTCAGGCCATGGATTTGCAAAGTGCTGCTTTCCAAAATCTCTTGCTCCCAAGAGCTTAATTACTTGAGCCATCCAGATGGCGCTTGCTTCAAATCCATCAATCTAACTCCAAGGTTACAATAATCGACGAACTCGTTTCTAGGTGAATTCCTATCGAGTGCGTTTTCAGTGTTCACATAAACCTTGAACGCTCCATTATTTCTTACTACGAAATCAATACATGTAGCTGCTTGATAATCAGTGAGTTCACCTGATGAATCTATTTCTCCTTCTTCACCAACCCATCCTCTGACAATTGTGTCTTCCGGCATTGTTTTTAATTCTTTAACTGACTTAATAAATGTAAGATCCATCTTTAAACACTCCTATCGTATAACTATGCTGGATAGACATTAGTAAGTTTAAAAATATCTAAATTTGAAGCATATGTTGCATAACAAACTCTTGGTTTCATCTGCACTTCCAAAACCTCGTACCACTCTCCGCTTATCTCAATTATGTCACCAATTTTAGGCTTATAACTTAAGGTTGATATAAACGATTCTTTATGGTGCTTGTGAAACATTTTCATTCCGTAACCCATGTCATCTTCACCGTCTTTTTATTGAATTAATCATATATTGAAATTTCAGAATCAGTCACATGCTAAATTTTCCCGGCGACAGACAACCCGCCGTCATCATCCTCTTCTACATAAACTACGTATTCGTGAGCAGCTAACTCGGGTAGTTCTTCCAATGTGTCGAACAAAACAGCGTTGCCAATATTATCTGTAAAGCAATCATCGCCGTATTTTGCACGCATATACTCTTCAGATCCATTTGTGTCCATCGCTACCGTATACTTACGTACTTTCGGCTGCGATGGGATAATAATTGGAGTCCAATGTGTGTGATAGTCTGGCCAATCTGCGTCAAGAGGAGATCCACAATAGGGCGGTTCTTGAATCGGGAAAAACCACCACAACACGTCTCCTAAATCATCATGCCATTCATCAAGTGGCCGTGGTTTCGTTGAATCCTCCAAATGCAATAAATTTGTGTGCATCTGTGATAAGTCATTTTTCAATGGAGTCCCTTCGCTTTCAGCGACAGGATTTTGCAAATCCCCCCAATGTCCGTTACGCTTCATTATCTCAATAACTTCACCCGCATAAGGCTCGTCTCTGTTTATAACCAAGTAGGTATTTTTTGACTTGCCAATCGCTGCACGATTCATATTGAATTCCTTCAAGATGTTTTCAAGCTCTTGTTGCCGGAATACGTCTAAAAACCGTAGGACTTCTGAATTTTTTAGCACCGTGAATTTAAATTCCATATTCTAAACCCCCAATTGTTTATTAATTTCGCTGAATGTGACTGGATCTCCGATTTTCGAATCGACCTTAATATGAGCAACAGCCAGGCGTACGCAAACTGCTGCACTTCTTTTGACAACTGTGTAGCTAGGGACAATGAATAGGATAATGGTATGACAGAAGCTTTTAGCTTTGCAAGTCAATACGCCATATGGGAAAAGAACCTTCACCTGGCTCGCTTAACGCGTAGCAAGAACCTTCCGATCCTACATCTTCAGGCGCTTCTTTATACCATTTGCAATAATCTTCCTGAACCATTTCTAGAGCCAACTCTTTATCCAATTCAATAGCTTTGCATTCTTCTATGGCGTCTTCTAAAAAAAGTTCTGCAGAAGCATAGTCCTCTTTCGGTGCAACAATATCGGTCTCATAACCGTGATTATCGAAAACCATTAACCCCATTTTGCTTTTGCTCACGTTGGTTTCCTCCACTTAGTCTTTTACTTTTCCCAGTATCCTATATAGCCAAGTACCGACAATAGAGCAGCCTTGCAAATGGCCTCAGGAGCAGTTTCCCCTCGGGCTATAACCTCATCAAATTTAGTTGGGTCAGGATTACTTACTCTGCACCAATAACTCCATCCTGTCATACCTTTAAAGCGCTTAATTGTTACTTCATGCTCTAGTGCCTCCACTACATCCCATACTACTGATTCGTCAGTGGAATAACCCTTTACAACATGATAAGCGCCTTGATTGTCTTTGTACTTTGGTAATTCATGTGACCAATGTACTTCAAGCATTCGCAATACTAATTCTGCAACTTTCGCATCGAGTTCTTTTCCAGGAATCATCGCGGAAACTTATTCTCTTGTCATTTTGTCATTCTCCCATTTCTTATTTCCAAATCGCTAACTGTTTTTTTAAATTACCTTTTCTATAATGGTAATTCCAGCGAAAAGGTGACTTAATTAGCTCATACCTTTCAAGACTACAAGACTGATGCCGGCATTTTTGTTTAACTACAGTCGGGTGGCTTTTCATAAGTTGATTTACCTCCCTTGATTTCAATATTTTGCGCTATTCCAAGTTCAGAGAGAACACTTTTAGCTTTTGCAGATGTCGCGTATGGATCTTTATCTGCAAACATCTTCAGTGCAACGATAGCTTTTTCCCTCTCTTGCTTTAAATTATTTATTTCCTCATTGAACGCATTACATATCCTTTGCAGCTCTTCACTTTCTTTGTTCATTCCGGATGAATGAATAACATTTGTTAATCTGGCAAAATCTCTAGTGAGTTCTATTTGTGTATTTGGTTCCAATAATTCAACCTCCTCATGTCCAATGTGATTAGGAAAATATCAAAGGACCTTTCCATTACCAATCAAATCTGGTTCCAGCATATGGAGAAGTCGGTCTGAAGCTGTTGATGTCCTCTGACCTAACACCCACATTAATCGCAGTATCCTACTCTAAAATTTTCTTATATTTGGATTTTATCATAATCTATGAAAAACAAAAGAACGCCTACATATTTCTAGTAGACGTTCTTAAAATTTAATGATGAAGTGAATCTTACATCTCAAACCACATATACAATTTCCCCTGTAACTTTCCTTTGTCTATTTTATATTTTCACTCAGAAACTTCGCTTGAATTTGCGTAAATTGTAGTGAAAGCCATGATATCAGCCCAACCACCCATGATTAAAGGTTCTCTTATATACTTTCTATTAGGGTACTTTGAACGATTTGCTTCAAACGCTGCTATGATCTTTTTGCTTTTAACAACGCTGTATACATTATATTTTCCGCGATCTATTTGGACGTTATTACGATTTATGAATACATGCGAAGAACGAGTAAAGGTATGACAAAGCAGAACTTCGTCTGTCCGCTGATCGATATAGTACAGCCCTTCTTTCAAATTTTCTTACCTCCTAATGTTCAAGCGTATTTAGACATGTTCTACAAACCAAGCAGGTCCGTCACTCTGACCGTGAGGTATTGGTCCTCAAAAATACCCTAACTGTTTTTGAAGATCCGCGATCTGTGATTCAATCTTATGTTTTACCAGCGCAACCGCTTCAGTCTTAGCTGCTTCAATTTCTTTATTTTCGAGCTTTTTAGATAAATCGATAAAGCTACAGCTCATCAGCCATACATCTGGTGCATAATCTATATGCCTGTGTATCATGATGTCTATTTTGCCGATAGTAGCGCCCCATGCTGTAGGATTGATTTTATCTTTGTTGCGCTGACTATATCTGGTTACGTCTATCCAATTCAAATTCTCCATTTGGTTCCCGTCCATTCAGCACGAAATTGTTCAACCGCTCAAAGCATGCTTTCATTACTTTCGCATCCCAAAGTGCATGATGTTTATGCTCGTTTTCGGTCAATAATAATCCACCGTTTTGGGCGAATTTTTCCCAACATATGTCTGGATCAATACCATACATCATGAATAGATTGCGAATGTCAAAAGGGTTGCTATATACATTTCTTGGGATATTGAAGGCATGTCCAAACAGTTGATTAAAAAGTACCCAATCATATGACAAGTAGTCCGACCATACTTCGATCATATCGAATTTTCCCAGCCACTCACTGAGTTTTATTCGAATTAAAGCAGTATCACCAAGATAGATAGCATCAGTATCTGTAACACGGTAATAATGTTTTCGCTTTGGATGAATGATGAGGTTGTCGATCACATTTTTCTGTAACCATTCGTCAACATGGCTCTTATCATAATTCGTCAATTCGGCATAAAACGTTTGCCCATCTTCCGTAACAAGACCGATGCTAATAAGCGTCATGGACTGGTGCAGCATTGTGGATTTTGTATCTAAAAATACTCGGGTCATTTGCTTTCTCCTAGTACGCTTCATATTCAGCTTAGTTCATTAACCAAGGTTTCGCACAGCGCTGCTGCTTTACTTACAATTGGATTGTATCATTCGGATGAAGACGTCTGAGGCCAACAGACCGGGCTAAGCCAGAGATATAGGGAGTACAATCAATATCATGGCCCGCAGCAGTCTAGCTCCGCATCTTGCCTCCTAGTCTATGGTGATGCTTGCACCAATCGTGCTCTAGCGATAGGACCACCAAGCTCACGAGATGCAGTTTCGCAGCCGTTTTAGTCTTCAACCTTATTTATTTGCTCAAGCTGCACATTCGGAAGAACATTCAGGAGCCATGTGTAATTATTTTTGGGGAGAAAATGTTCCAACAGCCTCTTGTATAGCAACATTGAAATCTTCGTTATTGTATAGCCGCGCTACTAAAAACCCTATCACTCCGATGATTTGATCCGTATTAAGCTCTAATAAAGATTCAATAGTTTGCTTATTTGCTTCATTCGGTACATACTTTTCATTTTTGGCATCCATCCAACGCTTGTCTCCATAATGAAGCATTAGCTCCAGCAGCGTCGCTTGAGACTGCTTTTCCAACCCTGAAAGTATATCCACTATTTTCCCTTCTTCTTCACTCAGCTTCTTGTTCAGCATTTCCTCCATCATTTCAATCGAAATTTGCTTATTCATTCATATTCCCCTTTAAACCAGATTTAATATAACCTGCCTTTGTTTTGCTCATATTCTTACAATTGGATCTTATCATAATCTGTAGAAAACAAAACTTATCCATCTATGCACGATTATCAATGACGATCGTACGGGATAATGGTTTCGAACGCTCTTACTCCGTTGATAACATCAGTCCGAATTTGATGCATCTTACGAACTGCTTTAGGCTCTAGCTGAATCTTGCCGCAATCTTCATATAAGCAGATTAAAGCAGGAACATTAATAATTGTAAATTCCCCTTCCTTTATTACCCGCTCCACATCCGTTGTCCCATTCGACTGTCTAGCCCCACAATGAGTACAATACATTCGGCCTCCTCCTTTCATGAGATATGAAATCATTAATAAAAGAAAAAACCGGTAACTATTA
Organism: Paenibacillus sp. Leaf72; assembly: GCF_001422685.1. Taxonomy (NCBI): domain Bacteria; kingdom Bacillati; phylum Bacillota; class Bacilli; order Caryophanales; family Paenibacillaceae; genus Paenibacillus; species Paenibacillus sp. Leaf72. Next base: position 135,768 of record NZ_LMLV01000034.1, read on the forward strand.
TTAGCTACCGGTTTTCTTGTGTATGGTTTTATTTTTCAAGTTGTCTTTTCGGATAAACGCAAATAAACCGCATACCTTTGCCAGGGACCGGTTTATTAGTTCGGATACTGTTGATCAAAACACATTTCCACATTCAACATTGAAATATCTCCTGAAGAAATAAATCTGCCCGGTACTCTTGCCAAAAACCCAATGATGGAAAACGTGGTTTACACAAGACCCATTTTCTACTGCACTTCAAGCAATTAAATACTGTGCATTTATGATGTAACTCTTCAGCATATCCCATGATACGATAGATGATGAAATCGGCTAAAAATGAATTTAAAGCCTCATATTTTTGTCCAGAATCAAACTCATTTACCTTTGGCCATAAAGAACAATAACACGTTTGATCAGGTGCATGTATAATTCTAATTATTGATTTTGTATGATTATATTCTAAAATGAAGTCTGCTTCAGATAAGGATATCCACTTTTGCCATCTTCCATCCTTTTCCTTCACGCAGTTCAAATTGAAAGGTACGAATGGTCCGCTACTCCGGATTAACAATTTGCTGTCCAATCGTTCTGTGACGTCAAAGCGTAGCCCTTGATATTGGACAACCCAATTCGTACTCCCAGGCTCACTTAATACGAGCATGTATTTTCTCGCTCCTCCTATGTTTCAATTCATCCTGTATTTCAAATGAAATATTATAAGATCGCATCACATTCTGAAATCATAACAGTCAGTTCCTCAGACAAATCTCTTACGAAAAATTCTTCTAATGTTATACCTTCCGAATCTTTATAAACACGCACCTCTGGTCGTTGCGGGATATTACGATTATACCCTACGACAACACCGGTTTCTCCAGTGTTAAGGAGTACAGTGACTCCTATTGGATATAGGGCTATACTGTGTTTAAATGCCGTTACAACATCAATGTCAAAATGCGTATGGCTGCTTGCCCAAATGATTTCCATCGCCTCATGCGGAAGCATAGCAGGTCTATAGACTCGATTCGTCGTAAGTGCGTCAAACACGTCGGCTACTGCCATGATTTTAGCATATAAGTGTATTTGATTCCCTTTAAGCCTTCTTGGATACCCTGTGCCATCCAGTTTCTCATGATGCTGATAAGCACAGTGAGCTGTCACTACTGAAATACCAGGATCTTTACGTAAAAAATCAAACCCAAACTCGGTATGCTTTTTAATTAATTCAAATTCATGAGCATCTAGCTTCCCCGCCTTCTGCAAGATTTCTTTTGGGAGGAATAGCTTTCCTACATCATGTAACAAACCACCAACACCAATTTCAAGAAGTTGTTTCTGATTGAAACCCATTTTTATTGCGATCGCAACAGTGTACAAGGTTACATTAAACGAATGGGTAAACAAATAGTGATCCTTTATCTGGATATGAGTTAGCAGCCGCATTAAATCTTTATTTCTTTGAATCTCTTGTAATAACAATCTAAATACTTCTTTAAATTGATTAACGATTTCGCAACTGAGCATAGCTTTACTTTTATGTATACCCAATTTAATTTCAGTAAATATTTTTTCAATCGTTTGTGTAGCTTTAATGCGCTGACCCATTGGAATTGAATCTTCCACCATCAAATCCTCGGTTATTTTATCTCCACCGATATAGAGAGTCGTTACATTTAAAGATGTAAGTCGATGAATAAATGTCTCAGTGAGTTCAGCACCAACTCCAAGCAATAAATTTCCATTATCCGTATAGATGGGTTTGGCCAACTGCATGCCTGGCGTACATCTGTCAATCGACACTAATCTCATGTCTTTTACTCCGTTCTATTGTTGGTATTATCCTAACAAATACCGCAAATCACATTTCTTCTGTGGTTCACGATTCGAGCGTCATTTGGTTTGCCAATGAAAATCCCAGTTTCAATATAAAATCCCCCTACAAATGTAGAGGGATTTTTTAAAGTGATTGTTTACTCGCTATATATCGCTAATGCAATAATACCACTGTAATTCATGGTTTACAATTACCCAAATGGGTAATTGTTTAATTTAAATAGATAGACTAGGAGAAGAAACGTCACAATAGCGGCAGCTGTCTCCTCCATCGCCTGAATACCCATTGTGCACTGAGCCCCAAAGAACAAGCAACGTATGGCTATTGCTACGCTACGATCTTAACCATTTTCCAACATTGTAGTCAGCTGCGCTCATTTAATCTCACAGTTCTTAATTCCATGCTATTGCCTACATTCGAAAATAAATGAATCGATTAATTGTATCTCCAACTACAACAACACATTATCGCTCTATATTTTTGTGTTATTTGCAGCATAATTGAAGTATACACCAAGTGATATCAACGTTAAATGACACTTATACCATAGGCTAAGTGCCCTCCACGATCATCAAAATCTACATTATCCAATATTCGTTTGTCACCAAAAATGCTTATAACCTCAGTATCATTTGGCAGGAAGGGAATCATGTATACTGGAATCAGCATGATTGTTTGGCTACTATTAATCTTATATGCTGAAAATCCTAACCGTTCCAGCTCATCCTTGCTAAAAGATGAAAAATCCATGTTTAAATCAAAACCATTCATAAATCGTTCGAAAGCTTCCTTCAACTGTCCTTTTAATTTTTCATCATTCCAATTGTACTTTTGCCCTAAGGCTACAATGTTGATCAAGTAGAACATATTCTCTCTCAATAATTTATAATCCATGGTCAACTTCCTTTCAATTTTGCTGGTAAATTAAGATTATCTTTGTTCCACTAAAGAGTTCGTCATCATAAAAAACTCCTCTAATTTGTTTCCAGTAAGTGGTCTACTGAATAAAAAACCTTGCATATTCGTACAGCCGATGCCTTTTAAAAATTCCATCTGTTCGAATGTTTCTACTCCTTCTGCCGTAACATCTAATTGCAATGCTTTAGCCAGAGCCACAATAGCTGTAGCAATAGCTGCATCATCTTGATTTTGGGTAATATCATCTACAAAAGACTTGTCAATTTTCAAGCAATCAATCGGCAAACGTTTCAGATAATTGAGTGAACTATATCCGGTTCCAAAATCATCTACTGCAATGGAAATCCCCATTTTTTTTAATTCATTTAATCTGGAGATTGCGGATTCCACATTTATAACGCCAAAACTTTCGGTTATTTCTATTTCTAACAGTTCAGGCTTCATGCCAGTCTCCAACAAAACGTTGGAGACCATTTCAATAAATCCATGTTGTTCAAATTGAATCGTTGAAAGATTCACCCCAATAACCATGGGCGTCATCCCACGTCGTGTCCAGCGAATGTTTTGCTCGCATGCAGATCGAAGTACCCATTCACCAATAGAAACAATTAAATTCGTTTCTTCCGCAAGCGGAATAAATTCGCCCGGTGATACGACTCCTAAAATCGAATCATCCCACCTTAATAGAGCCTCTGTCCCCACCATTGCACCCGTATGGACATCAATTTTGGGCTGATACATGAGATAAAGTGACTCGTTAGAAATTGCCTTCCTTAGCTGCCGCTCCATAAGCCCTTTTCTTTCTACTTTTTCTCTTAAATCCTCCGTATAGAAACAGTAATTGTTTTTACCAAGCTCTTTAGCTTTATACAGAGCCATGTCTGCATTTTTAAGTAGAATATCCGATGTCTCACCGTCTCTGGGGAATATGGATAAGCCCATACTTGCTGTAACGATCACTTGCTGCCCCATGATTGTATAAGGTTCAGCCAAGCTCACGATCATCTTATCCATAAAGGGGATTAGCTCCAACTCTCTATTGGAATTTTGAATGATAATCGTAAATTCATCACCACTCATTCGACATAGGGTTAGATCAACGAAATGATTAAAGGATAACAACCTAGCCGAAACCGATTTTAGCAGCTCATCGCCAGCATGATGACCTAATGAGTCATTAACATGTTTGAAACGATCTAAATCAACAAACAGGACGGCCATATTTTGTTTTAATTTTTTTGCGATATCCATCGCTTTCTGAAGCTCTTCATAAAAATAAATTCGATTGGGAACACCGGTCAATGAGTCCATAAAGGCTATTTTTGAGATATCATCATGGTCCCTCTTTAGATCATCCATTAAGTATTTAAACATGTGATGGATATCATCCAGCTCGTCTTTCCCCTGTGTAAGATGAGTTTTCAAAGACCTACTCTTTAATAGGTTTATTAAATGCTTTCTAAATGCGATAATTCTCTGATAAATGGATTTATGCAAATACACAAATAAGATGCAAGCGACTAACGACAACACCAACAACATTGTCATATTCATTCTTACATCCTTAACCCCCGAATTTGATACCATTATTATATAGATTGCTAAGAGGCTAAGCTGAATGATTCCCAAGGTCGTCATGTACTTCAATCTTAATTTCAAGTCGATCACCTACGCTTTCAGAGTAATTACCAGGTTGTCGTTCTAGAACGCAATTGGTATTTCCTATCGACTTCAGTTCCGAACAGATATTCCAGCTTTTCTTTGCGAACTAAGCCATCTAAATACACGCACACCGGTATATACAGGTGTGGCTTTCCAGTAATAAAAAATTGAACCTCAATTTCTTTTTTACTGAGCTCCACTACTAGTCGATCAGTCATTTCGCGGGCACTAGTAATTCCCTCCTGCAAATAAGCATCTATCCACTCGCCGTACTCAAAATCCAAATGAATTTTATGACCTGCCAAAGCGTTTATCTTAACGCTACTGCGGTGTGGTCTTGTTGAATCTGGTTCATACCCTTCATTAAATAAATCCATTTGCATGTAATCGTTCATCAAAAAGCACCTCCCATAATCAGTTTAAGTCGTCATAGCAAAAAGACAACCAGTGTACGTTCAATCACTGGTTGTGTTTATCTCCAAGTTAAATACTTTTCATTTCACTTAAAACTTTATGAATTGAGCATAAGGGACTTCCTGTTAAACAGAAAACCTTTCCTGACAGATCGGAAACAAACAAAGTAATTATAACCCAACAAAAAAATATTGTAGTAACGCTTAAAATTAACATCGCCATTAAAAATGACATTTTCGAATGCTTTAGAGCAAAGCCTCCGGACATCCAAATAAAAATAGCCTCAAAGAAAATTACTACGGATAGACAAAGAACTCCATCCATCAGAAAAGAGGTTTTAAAAAAAGGAAAGTTCACTTTCATCTGAATGAATGGACCGAGTGGCGCTCCAATATGTATAAGGATGAACAAAAAAATAAACGAAATCAGAGCAATCGAATAGGCTATAAATTGGATTGTACGGATAAAACCAATCTCAAAGACTCCAACATTTTTTTGCACTTCCACTTAAGTACCCCCATACTAGCTTCGAATTAAGCATTAGCATTTGTTATGATCAACTATAATCACATCACTTTGGAAAGAAACTGTTCAGCCAATGCGCTTATTCGGCTTTTATCTGTAAATCTGGCTTCAAATTGTCGTCCTGGATCATTAATCCCACTAGCCTGTGATGATTTAATACCTAATAGCTCGACCATTGGAGGATCAGACCCTTCATCAGCATTTAGATAAACGGCAGTAAGTTGCTCCACCTGACCTTCACGGTTCAATCGACCTATGACCTGTTCATGCACTTTAGGGGACCAATCCAGTTCTCCAAAAATAATTGTCGAACAACGGTACTGTAATCCATCTAAACCAGCTCCACTGCGCAGCGATAGAATAAATACATCCGTTTCGCCCTCAACAAATCGTCTGACAGATTCTGATTTCTGCTTTTCACTTTCGCTACCTGTATACATTGCTGGACAGCAATCCTTTAATTCACGAAGCCATATATCGTATACATCTCGATGCCAGCCTACGAGCAAAATAGGTATACCTGCTTCAAGGAAGATTTTAGCGTATTGAGCAACAGCAACTGCCTTAGAAACACCTGTTGCATGACGCATCAACAAATCCAATTCCCTTCCAGCCCGCCCACGCTCCAAAAACGATCCGATGGTCGTTTTTATAGCCAGCTGCTTCGCCAGATCTTCTACTGATTTCAGTGTTACACTGTCCGGTTCTATCGTTTCAACTATTGTATTAATTGGCGGCAACTGTTGGCCAACTTCTCGCTTTGTCCGACGCAGCATCACATGGTGCTCACGCAAATAAGTTCCTAGAGCATCTGGATCACGTACTTCCTTTGAACCAATACACCATTCTCTAAGAAAATCATGGTTGGAACCAAGTAGTGAAGGATCTATATATTCCAATATATTCCACAATTCTGCCCCGAAATTATACACAGGTGTCGCTGAAAGTCCCATACAAAATTTGGCCGATTCCGACAGCCTTTTGGCTGCTCTCCCTTTCCCACTATCAGTTCCTCTTCTTAATTCCTGAATTTCATCATAGACAACGCACTTAAAGAAACCATCTTCAAATAAATCGACCCATCCAAGAAGTTGACTATATTTAAAAAGGTATACATCTGCTTCAGGCAGATCGTAAGGCCGTGTAACTTTTATCTTATGGACGCGCAGATTAGTAAATTCCTCAATTTTCTCCCGCCACTGATCTTGAAGATGAGTTTGCATTACAACAACGGCTGGAAGAGTTCTTGTATCTAAGAAAGCCGCGGCAGCAGTATAGGTTTTCCCTAGGCCTACATCATCACCAAGTAACTGACATGTCCTTGAGAGAAATAATTCAACTGCCTGGGCTTGATAATGCCTAACAGACTGACCTTCCTTTAGTCCTACGCGAACCGGAGGAGCATAATCGGGTAGCAGTATTTCTTCCATTCGTACCTGATTACGTTCAAATATGTCACGTCCACCCTCCAAAACCAATTTGTCTTGTTCTGTCATTTGCAAGGGATATCGAACGGTGAACCATGATAAATCTGCACAATGGCTTGTATCATTTGGAAAAGTAAAGGTTCCTGTCATCCATTTTGGAATGCGAGGGAACAGTTGTTTTAGCCGAATTACAACATGTGGCGGAACACTACTCATTCTCCACTTGCCTTCAATTAGTAACAATTCACCGTATGTTTTCATTAAAGCCATCCCTCCCCTAAAGAGACGAATCTACTTGGCTTCTTATTAATTTCAATAGGAAGACCCATACTCGTTCCCGAAAGTAAGATTAGGCCATAGACAGATTCATGAGATGCATACCGCTCAAGTTGCCGGAAAATCTGCCTTTTCGGACATCTTATTTTCACTTCCAAGACAAGGCTGCCATACTGACTAGTTAAGAAAAAATCAGGAATATCACGTTCTGAAAGCCTTTTCTCGCGTTCGAATGAATATCCCGCCGAGGTTAAATATAATTCAACTTCGGATTGTGTCTGTTTTTCTTGCACAGTGTGGAATCTTTGCAGCTTAAGTTGTTCTATAATCTGATGTTGAAATTCCAATAATCCGTTTAATTGATCATTCTCAACGGGCATCATCAAATTCTTCCTTTCTAAAATAAAGATGTGGCTAATTTACACGTATAATCTTTATTTCAATGCATCCATAATATCCAATGCATCATCGTTTTCCAATGCATCAATTACCTCATCGGGTAAGTCGGTTTCGTTCTCCCAGGCTTGATCTAAACCTGTATAACCACCATTATCTTTTACATATCGCTTGGTATAAGTAACACCTTTGTACTCCAGTTTTTCAGTCATACCAATGTTCGTAATAGTGCGAGTAAATGAGTTCATCCTAAGTACCTCCGCTTTAGATTTAATATCTAAACTTTATTGTCATTCATATTCAAATCTACCAGAAGAGGAATATCCCGAAGATCATGAATAGATGCAACCATCCGCCATATTGTCCAGGTATCATTATTTTTAGAGCCACCCTTTGCCCACGATTCCATTTTACTAATGCTAACCGAAGGGAAACGTCCAATGATCATGTTCGTAAGTATTTGCCGGTTATTAGGTGTGTCCAAAACGTTCCAGCTGCTACCACTTTCTTTTTCCTTCTCAAGCTCAAAACCAAGATCAATTAGATCCTGAATCTTGTTTAGCTTCCTTTTCTTTTCACTTACTGGCTTATCATTCAGTAATGCATTGCTGCTGGCATCAAGTGAAAGTGAAAATTCCACGATAGCACTACCCCAGCCTGAAAAAGTTATTTCAGAAACATGAGCAAAACCCTTTTCTGTCCACCAGTTGTAGATCGTATCGCGTAAGACACGAAGCTGCTGCTGGACTCCATCAATTGGTTTACTTGATGCAAGTTGATTTTCCAAATCACGGACCTGTTGGTTTACTCTACGAATTTCAACGTAGCGCTCCTCATGTTCTTTCATTAAATGACTATCATAATCGAGAGCCTTGCCGATAGACACAAAATGGCTTTCTATTAAACTTGGAAGAGTTTTAGCCATATTATCGCTCAATTTATTCTCCTTCACCCATTCATGCAGTTGTTGCGCTGCAAAAAATAGAGCCTTAGTATCTTTAAGCAAAACCGCTTTCTGATCCTCGTTAAATTGAAGCATCTTCTCTTCCCCTCATTTTTGCGGATTCACACTCACACAACAAAATGTAAGTACGTTATATGACCCGATTAGGAATGCAACAACCCATATATTGAAAAGGCAGTTAAAATTGATTTAACCGCCACTTCTCCATATCAAGTATTCTGGAATACGTAAAAAACCTGCCGCTGCAGCATTTCTCTCAATAGACCACAACGTTTCCCCTTCCTGGATGAGATGATGAAATTTTTGATCAATCTCACTAAACAAATCCGGTTCGATATCCTCACTTTGCACATCCTGTTCTACGGCATTTAGAATGAATTCATACCTACCGTTCTCTTGGATATAACATGATTTCCAAATTTCCAGCAGTTCTTCATCCTCCAGATAGGACAAGTTAAATAAAATATCCTGATTTAATGCATTATTTTCAATTCCAATGAGAGCTGCAACTCTGTCTTTTTCTTTCTCCCATTCTTCGGCTTGTTGTTTCCTATATAATTCGTATTCTTCGTCATCAGCAGCTTCAGTATCAACTTCATGAGAAGTTGTCTCCGGTGTGGACACAGCCTCTTCTATGATTCTCTCCCATTGGGACTTATCAGGTTGTAGTCCATTTTGTGTAAATCCAGCATTTATTGATTCAATCAACATAATATTTTCAATTGGAACATGAGCTTGAACAGTAGGGTTATCGCGCACGTCTTCAATGGGCTTACCTAACCCTTTCTTTTCGCGGCCATTACCAACACGATCAATCAATAGCCGCTCAGACCAAGCTAAGCCAGCGCTCTTTTTTCCTTCAAGTTCAAGACTATATGTGTACTTCATAAGCCACATATGCATATACCTTTGTCGTTCAGAACTCATACTAATTGAAATGTCATGATAACGTTGATAGAACGCTTCATCATGCCCTGCCCCTAAACTATCTCCTTCATGGGCAATTTCGTGTTCCAACACATTAAAGATATAGGAGGCCGTTTTAATGGGATTCCCCTTCAATTTCTTTACAACATCGACATTGAATGCAATGTAGGATGAACCATCTGTCCAAGCTTCTGCCGTATTGGAATATCCAACAAAGATTTCAAATCTATCTTCGTTATATGCCAATCTTCCACATTTGTACATTCTCTTGCCTAGACAAGCACCTGCATATTGCTGGAGACACCACCTTAATGCGGTCCATACTCTTTGGGTTTCACGATCCAAAACTTCTTTTTCTTTTAGAATTTCTAGCTTTTCTACAAACGAATCGCTCAATAAACGATAATCAATTAAGGTAACCTTTTCAGTATAATGTTCTCCATATCCTATGTTATGAGTTTCCCGATATTCGCCAATATTCGCCAACACTATCTCTAAGGACTCTAAAAACTGTCCTGGCGTATATGCTCCGAATCGAGCCATTGTTTTAGGGTGAATAAACATGGATAGTTTAGCGCGACCCATTGTCTCCGCTTTTGGAACGTCAAAATCATTCTCAACTACGCAGCATTTCATTTTGTAATCATATTTAAGCCTACGGAGAAAATAGTCCAATGTAACATGTCGGTTTGGAAGAAGGGTAATTACTTCCTCATTTCGATATATTTCTTGAAGGTTTCCTTCCGCACTTAACAAGCTTCGAACTGATTTTTCACGCCGGGCTTCTGTTTTACGTTTAGAAATTAAATTTTCTGTGATGCGATTAACCAAGACTTGAAATTCTTTAGCAATGACTTTCCAGACCCCACAGGTTTTTCGCAAGATCTCCGTTCTCGAAACATTTAATGAGATAGCTTGTTTCGAGACGATAAGCCCTCCAGCTCCCCATAAATGAGAAGAGTCATGCCGTACTAGAACGCCTTGATTATAAATTGAAACAGCTCCTTCTAATCGAACTCGATAGTAAGCGTAATCATCTTCATAATCCCAATTCTCATCTGCGGGATTCCGCGTTATCGTTTTATCATTGAGAGTCACACTTGCCGGCGTATACCTTACTAAGTCTCGAATTTCTTGCAAGGTGCTCATTAACTCAGTTTCAGAAAGCTTGTCGTACCAGCTTCCATCGATGTGGCAGCCTGGTAGTCCACCTTCCAAATTAGATTCAGACAGATCGTAGTTATAGCCCATTTTCTGTGTGTCCACACTCATAATGAAAGTGTTGGATTTCCATGTCGTATAAGCATGTGCCATGATTTGACCCCTACCTAGCCGAAACCTTCCATAAGTAGCGTCCCCTTCTTGATGTGGGGTGCCAAACCGTCCAAAGTAATTGAGGACATCATTTTTGCTGGAAAAACCCTTTCCATCATCCTCACAAGTGAATCCATCTTTAGTCATTGTTATCTTTACTGTTTGCGCGCCTGCATCCACTGAATTCATGATTAATTCAATGATGGCCTTTCCGATTGAACCTGCCTGATGATGAATAATATGATGAATGATTTGGGGATCTAATTCGAATGGAAGTAACATATTTCTTTGTTCTCCTTTTATATTGATTTCGATGAGGAAAATTCAACACATCACGAAAATACTTCATTAGATTCATTTACTAATTTCTTTATTGAATTCAATAGTATGAATACCATTATCTCGTCCGCTTACCTTGACGAGTTGACCAACCTCCAAAAACTCTAAATCATATAAATATTTAGATAGAATATACTCTTTATTATCAATCGTTAGATACGTTGTTTTGACTAGAGGATCACCCCACTTTGCTAAGGATTTAAATTCATACCTTACGTTTGTAATTTCACCATGTACCTCAAAATTTGAAGTATTGGTTATAATTAATTGCGCCTTATTAATTTCTGTTCCCCATGCATTAGACAATAACCAAGTCCCCACTACTATAGCTAACAGCGACCAAAGCGCATATAAAATGCTTAACCAATCTTTTTTCAAAAGCGCAGATGAAATGCTTGAGCGATCCTTTTTCAAAATTTCTTTAATTTCTTGAAACAAAAACTTTCCCTCCCTAATGCACGTAAAAATCTTCAGCACTGATCCAGCATTCTTCGACCCCTTTATTCCATGAAACTCTGATATCAAAAGATGCGTTTCCAATTGAGTCATAGGACGTAGTTAAATCCAATACCCGGCCTACATCTCCGCTATAAAGTCCAGAGTCTTCATAACTACTGGAACACAGTTCTACCGTTTCTCCTTTATCAAACGGTGGTTCCTGTAAAGCTCCAACAGCTTTGACCAATTCAGCTTTATGACTACTGACAGCTGCTTTAACAATGGCCGGGACATCTTGGTTACGATTTTGCCATTCTATTAACTTCAGAATATCTTCTTGCATTTCACGAATACGTGCTTTCATTCAAACCCCTCCAAAATGTAATATGAGTATTTGAGTCCTAATTAATAAGCGTTCAAGTAATGACTGGTTAAACATCGATCTCGACAATTGGACCCTCAAGCGTCCAATATTGAGTGGCATAAGTGCTTTTGAACGCCTCATCCATAATTATTTGAATGCGTTCATAATGTTCGGGTTTCATACACTTGTAAGCGCGTGCGTCCCAACCTTCATACAAATCATTGTTATTTTCATTTTCAATGTACTGTTCAACCATTTTTTTAGCATCTGGAGCCCATTGCCGCCCAGTAGCGACATACCAGGTGATTTCAGATGTATATTCACCATCAGCCAACTTCTGCCGTAATTCCTCTGCGGTCAACGTGTACCTTGCATCCTCGTATCCTAAAATCGTGTCAGCTGCCAATACAGATAACTTTATGGATTCACTCATATTTCTTCCTCCTCGAATCTTGTACATTATGGAATAATGCTGGTTAACGCCATTCTAAAGCAATGTTAAAACACAAAAGTGAACATAATAGACAACCCAGACTTATTTTCAAGAGAGTCTCCGAGTTGGACTCGCCATTACGAAGCCTATCGACAACTATCAAAATCAGGATTCCACAAGCCAAAGTAAGAATTACACCCATTATCCCAAAAGTTATAGAGATATTAATGCGTCTAAGAAGACCAATTAACGAGTTCCTTTTTTCATTGTTACTTTTATCCATTCGATTCATCCTTCCGACGAACTATTCATTTTATTCGTTCTTGAATGGCTCTACTTTCACCATTCTGAAGAATGAAGGCTCGTAGTTAAATTCCTGCATCCACTCATTAACCACTTTTTCGATCCGTTCGGATAAAATTTTCTCATGCTCCGGTTTCACATAGGATAAGAAATCCGCAGCTGGTTCTCCGCACTCGTCAGATACTGTCTCCCTAATATCATCGAGTACACGCTCAGGATCTATCACTATAGATGTTGAATACGGCTCTATCTGACCAACATACAACGTTTTGTACTCTTCTGGTTGGTAATAACTCTTCCCCTCCGCGATTGCCGCGGCTTTTGTATCGTGATAACCCCCGGTGTTCCAAATGCCGTCTGACTGGTGATTAAACATCCATTGACCAGCTTTCATGTTTATAGCCCTCCCATGTTCTTCGATATGCCCTCTTGTTCTCTTCGGTAACCTGTTTCGGATTCCAGCCAATCAAACACATCCTTAGCAGTTCCGTAGGGCATATCAAAATCTTGTAAGGCTTGTTCGATGCCTTGAAGACGTTTAAGCTCTCTTTCCTGATCTAGTTTTTCCGAAATTTCCTTCTGCTGAATCTTATTGTGAATAACTAGATTTTTTTTGTGTATTTTTGCCGAATGAATGAAGAATATAGTTAATGCTGCAACAATATATAGCGAAGCAAAGGCCGCTATATATTCCGTACTGCTTGGTTGATAGTTAAACATTTCCTCACTCCTAATTATTCATTTACCGCCAATTCATCTCGATGTCTTAAGAAAACTATCCGCCCAATCTCCTGACTTGATTTGTACGGCGTAAAAAAACTCTCCCGAATCTTTAATGATGTGCGTAAAACCATCGTATTCATTAGCAATTAGGTAAGTTATCACAGAAAGACTTCCGCTCTCTAAATCTTGATTTAGGCCGGCCATATCGCTCGTATCCGCTGGTCCTGCAGTACTAATTGCGAATCGCTCTGTGATAAAGAGGTCATAATAGTTTCGCGTAAAGCTGTCTACTTCAATTAGTGGAATAGCAGCATGTATACTATTTCCTTCTGACATAATTACAACCCCCATTTACTTCGTTCCGTTGGCTTCAGCAGCCTTAACCTCTGACTCGCAAATGTCACAGAGTTCTCCTTTGTACTGTGTTGGGTTGTCACAAACTACACATTTAAAAGGTTTCTTTTGCTTCATGTACTCTCACTCCTTATGGTCAATTTTATTCATCAAGTATCCTTACGCTCGGAGCCAAAGAAAACTATATATGCTTTAAACCAAGAAAGAATCAAAATCAATGTCCCCCAAGCATAATATCGAGGCCAAAAAATAATCAGGCCGGGAATGATTATTAGGGCCGAAATTATGACACACCATTCAAACAGGCGCTTATTCTTCATGCGACCTCCATATTCAGTCATGTCCGTCGTATTTTAGCCAGTAGATCTTTGTCTTCTCACAATGTTTTCCACCCTACCGCTAGCCACTTTTACGTCCAAAAACCCAATTCATGTATCCGTAACGTTTAAGAATAATATTTAACTTTAAGATTTCATCATCTGTTATCGTTCCGTGTAATACCTTTTCCTTAAAACCCACCAGAGTATGCTGATCAAGAGTTTCAGCCATACCACTCGCTGATTTAAATAGATGAGCAGCCACTTTTTCTAAAAACCATATGGTTTCATAATTATATTGCTGCATCTTGCCTTTAGATATAGGTAAGTACTTGGGTTGAAAAAGCTTTCTCATCGATAATCCCCCCTCATGTTCTTAAGTATTCATCAAGTTACATCAACTATTTTCACTAAGCTTATATGTACTTTATTTAAAATTATCAGCTCATTATTCAAGGTGAATTCTCCCATGCCACTCGCTCTGTTTAACAACCATTTGGTAAGGAATTCAATAAAACCATTGTCATCAGTTTGGAAAATCCAACTTGTTCCACCCACAAGATATACAGATACTTCTTTCAATTTAATTCCCTCCATGTTCAAAGTTACTTAGTTGCGTCAAGTCGTCGTTCAAATCCACCGCAACTCACCAGGTCGTCTTCCAAATACTCAGTTCGCGGCTCGGCATAAAATGGCTTAGATGTACAACAACGCTTCCCGTCCTTGACAAAAAAGAACCGGCAGTCTTCGCATCTATCCTTATCTGCATCAGGGCCTTCGCCGTACATTTCTGCGCACGCTTTACTGTCTGGCACAAAAAACATACATCTGTCGCCAGTTATTGAGCATGTCGTCCCGTTCGCTACCGCACAACCCATTTCGGATTCCCCTTCTTTCGCTATTAGCATTATGAACCTTCGCTATTTGCACTCTCTGCTCATTTTATCGAGAATATAAAGCAAATATCCGCCCATAATCACCATAACAGCGTAGATCAAAAAATCTCTCATTTTATCCCCCTAGTACGCTTGCTATTCAATTTCGATCATGTCCTCAGTTATGGTTCCTGCAACAGCCGTTCTGCATCCAATTGAATGATCTTCCCGATCCAGCCAAACCAATAATAAGAATATCTCCGTTCTTGATGATATCTTCATTGTCTTTTTTAAAAATATCTAAGAAAAAGGGCATGTAATAATCACGCTCCATATCCAACTCTGCTTATTAATCGCTTAACATCTTTAGGTGTTCATGTTCTTCACGCTGCGCAACTTCAACGTGTAGACGCCTTCCCTTCATTTTCTGTATCCTCATCTATCAGTTCAGCAATGATCTATGGATTAGTCGAATACGATTCTCATCCTAAACAACTTAAAAATGAGTTCTATGTCATACCATCCAAATACAAAACTTGCTACAAGAAAAATAAGACCAGCTGTAGAGGCACAGAATAAACTAGTGCCTCTATCTGCAAAACAACCATATCTGTTCATGCAATAGAATCCTACTACTGAGATGATCCCTAACATATTCCATAAAACCAGCATTCTTAGTCCTCCTAAAATAAAACAAGCTAATCAAAGGATATATAGAATGCAGGATGTAAACGCTAGAGCACTGCACCCTCAACTATTTTCCCCTGTACCCATCGCATTAACTATTTTATATTCGTCCATTCTCCATCAATGTGGAGAATTAAAATCATTTCGTTTCACTCACTCCTCGTGTATACGTAAATTCGTTTAAAAGCAAAAGTCCATCAAATGCAACTGAACCCTCATATGTCTTGATTCCGCTGCTGGAATAAATAACACCAAACCCGGATTTTTGATCTTTTGAAATTGTACCTTTAAATATGAATCCGTCAGGAAGCTTAAGTTTCCCTTTTGTTATGATTTTCTTTCCGATATCTCCTTCATAAAAAATGCTACCATTACGCGCAACCGTTCCAGATTTCAGATTTCCTTCAGCAAATGTTCCAGTAAGAGTGATTTTTTTTGAAGTATCGATTTCAATTGTCCCCTTACCGTGCGGCAGACCATTTTTCCAACTACCTTGATACAAAATGGCTAACGAAGGTGAATACAAAGTGCCTTCTCCATGTGGTATTTCATTATGTGTCATCTCACCTATGTATTTTGTCCCCCACGAAAATCTAAGCCCCGTATTACCTGGTATCGGTTTGCCATCCTTAATAAAGATTTTGATTTGCTCCATAATGCCATCATCTATAATATTCTTGAGCGTAATTTGTACCGTTTGATCTTGAGACACCCAGCTCTGAGATCCACCAATACTTTCAACAAATGAAATGGGAACGAACGTTTGATGATCTATCATCATAGCCGATTCCCCCATATCCTTTCGCTCACCATCGATAACAACGAAGTTGGAGCCTTCTTTATCTAAACCACCTGCATGAAGCAAAATGGTTGTGTTTTCTTTGCTAATAAGGACGTCCGATGTTTCGTCTTTGTACTTAACCGCGGCCCCCAGCTCTTCGGTCACCTTCCGGAGCGGAATCATAATAGTACCATCCTTTTTAAATGGAGCGCCGTCATTAAAGCTTTGTAATTTTCCATTAATGACTATTTGGATTGGTGGACTTTCCTTTGATGGTAAAATGGATTTTACTTTTTCGGCGGAACATCCTGTTACGAGCAAGAATAAAGATGTGACCCCAGCAATAATCATTACTTTGTTCATCTTAACTATCTCCTTCATATCATTTTACGAACTAACAAAGCTTTAAAAGCTTATTACACTTCAATAAATTGAGTATGATATAATTGTACTTCATAACGCAATTCATGTAAATCATGGTATACATTTTAAGTGAAGACTTAAGAAAGGTTTGGTTGCATTGTGGCTAATAGCCACAAACGATTATCAAAGAGTATGAAGTGTTTTTAAAAGTGCAGTAACAATATAGGAGGAAATTATATGTCTATTGTCACGATTTATTATGTTCTGATAATTCTCTTATCCATTACGCTAATTGGTTTTCATTTTCAAAGGATGCGGGGTGTTGCTGCTGCAAAAGGACTACATATGAAAATTTTGTGGCCCGATATATTGCAAGCTTCACTATATGTTATCCCCCTAGTATTATTTATACAGTTATCCTTTGGTAACCGGTGGGAAGGTCAGTACATTCTTCCGATCCGTAATCTTCACATCATCGCTGAAGATAGCTTCTCTCCGGTTAAGATTCTTATACTGGTTGTCTTAGCTGTGATGATGTTGTTGATCAGCACCTTTCGTGGGACGATGGCTTTTCTAAAGTCATTATTTAAGCGAAGAGTTTCTGAATCGAATCGTGAACACATGCAACTTGCTATCATGATGGCAGTTGTCCTTGTAGTAATCCAAAGTTCATTTCTTCCCAATGGACTTTTTGACTCGATGAATGCCGCTATACTTGATATTCAAAAACAGAAGACGGAAGAAGTTAATGACTCTTACCAAAAAAAAATCGAAGCTGCATCTAAATTGAGTGGTAGTATTTCCGATAAATACGAATGTGTAAATTGTTCCCGCACAGATGGTTCACCCCTTTGGATTGGACGAATACCTATGGTGACATCCTCTGAAAAAAATAGCTTATATCTAATCAGGGTGAATGATACAGTCTTTAGCATCGATAAGAGAGAATGGAAGAAATTACAGACTGGAGATCGGGTTACAGTGATATTTACACAGCGTAAAGTAATGAAAGTCAATCTTGAATAAAGAAAGGAATTTAGTAAATCATGAAGATCATAGATTTAATACTAATATGCTTCACAATACTAGGATTGATTGGGGTTTGTTACTTCTCGATAAGGTACATATTTTTCAAACCAGAACCTATTATCGGAATTTCTACAACGGATTCAATTATTGAATGCCACAATAACTTCAAAAAAAAGTATTTGATGAGTCAAACAGTAAATATGCTGCGTCTCTTCCTGACTGGAGTGACGTTCTATCTTGCGATTCATAAGGAAGAGTTCAACGCAACCATCCAACTATTTATCATTTTAATTGGTTCCTCCTATGTTGTTTGGAGCGTTTTAGGTGCGATTGCATCTTATCGTAACTATGTTAAAAAGTGATATCCATCTCCTTTGCGGGCGGTTCCAGCATCGCGTTACTTCCCAGGTGATGCAAAATGAGCATTTTATTGGACTATCCCCTTCGTGCTGTCTCCAGCCCCGCGTTCAGAATTGAATTCCTTCATGAAAAACAAAAAAACCATCCTTTCGAATGGTTTTAATAATCACTTTGTATTTTTCACAGCAGCATTAATCAGTTTTCCTCATCATCATACTTTGGTCCATCATTAGTTCCTGAGCAACCCGGACTTGTAGGCATGTCATCCTGGTGCTCACCGCATACATCGCATCCTTTGGTCTTATTATTTGCTTTGTATAGTTCATCGGAGAAAATCTCACTTAACCACCAGTATCGAATAGGGTATACATTAACAACTTTTATTAGCGTATGTCCCATCCATTCATTTCCCCATCATTATTCATTCAAAAGTTACGTCAAAAAAGAAATGAATTAATAATTAAGAACATCCGTCGATTATCTTCCCTTGGAGTGTTTGCACATACAATAAGCTGTAAAATTTTTTCACTGGAATAAAAATGAGTGTTTCGTATATAATAAGAACAAACGTTCCTATTTGGAGGAGTGACATGGAAAAGTACATCGGACGGTCTCTTGAAGTAATCTATATGGATAAGAAAAAACACTTCAGTCACCGCCGCATTAAAATACGGTCGGTTAATGGTGAATTTATTGAAGCCATTTGTCTGGCCTCGAATCAGTTTAGAAAATTCCGTATAAGCAATATTCTTTCTTACCAGGTGATAACCCATGCAAAGTAAGTCTTGGATTGCGTTAATTGACATACAAGCATTCTATGCTTCTGTAGAAAAATCTCATAACCCTCAGTATGCAAACAAACCTCTTGTAGTTGCAAGCGATCCAGCCAGAAGAACAGCCCCGGTTATAGCAGCTTGTCCGCTTGCAAAAGCCAAAGGAGTAAAGACAGGCGATCGAATTGGGGAAGCCTTGGCAAAATGCCCGAACTTGATTATTGTTCGTCCAAGAATGGAGGAATACATAAAAATATCAATGCAAATCACGAATATTTATAAATCATACACTAATTTAGTGGAAGTATTTTCCATTGACGAACAGCTATTAGACATTACTGGTAGTTTGCACTTTTTTAATTATGATGTGATTAAGATGGCTACTGATATCCAGCGACGGGTTTTCATTGAGACCGGCTTGGTAGCAAAGGTTGGATTATCATCCAGCAGCAAAATTTTAGCCCAAATGGCGACAAGTTGCTTTGCCAAAAAAAATGCGACTGGCATATTTATTCTGGAAAAAGAAGATCTTCCACATACATTATGGACACTTCCAATCGACCAAATGTTTATGGTGGGATCGCAAATGAGAAAGCATTTCCTGCGCATGGGAATATATTCAATTGGTGATTTAGCCAACACCCCCCTCCCCACACTAAAGAATCGATTGCGGGCAAGATTGGGGAAAAATTCAGATATTACCGCTGAACTTTATTGGCGGATAGCCAACGGTATCTCGCAAGACAGCTTTGTAGACCCACATACACATGAGGCTACACCAAAGTCAATCTCAAACCAAATAACTTTACCTTATGGCTTAAACAGGGAAGATGTAACTACCCCCTTATTGGAGCTAGCAGAAACAGTTTGTCAACGATGTAGGAATAAAAAATTAATGGGAAGCACCGTCAGCCTCTCTTGCCAGGGCTCTGATTACGAACGGCCTACTGGCTTTTCATCGCAAGTACGTCTGTTAGATCCAACGAATATAACAAATCAAGTATTCCGTGCTGCTGTCCAGCTGCTGCATACAAAATGCGATAATACATTGATTCGAAGAGTGTCTTTAAGTTTATCAAATCTTGTAGAGGACAATGGGTATCAAATTTCCATCTTCGATGATATTGAGCGACCAAGGGCTTTAGAAAGGATAACG
Source organism: Paenibacillus sp. Leaf72 (assembly GCF_001422685.1). NCBI lineage: Bacteria > Bacillati > Bacillota > Bacilli > Caryophanales > Paenibacillaceae > Paenibacillus > Paenibacillus sp. Leaf72. The sequence continues at coordinate 155,702 of NZ_LMLV01000034.1, forward strand.
GATTCTTTAAAACAAAAATATGGTGATACGATTATTATGAGAGCATCCTCCCTCCTTCCTGCCGGCCAAGCTAGGGATAGAGGGCAGAAAATCGGAGGTCATTTTAGATGAGTAAAAAATTGTTTGGTAATGGTTTATGGGAATCAAGCCGGTTCATAATCCCTGAACATCGTGAAGCGATTAACAAGAGTCGCATCGAGGAAGGGATTCGAGAATGCAAAGTTTTAGATGAACAAGAAAAAGAATTTTTTGAACAACAAATCTACAACTCGCTTTGTGGCCGACAGCCTATCAGAATAAAAATGTATCATCCATATCAAGAAATAGAGATAGCTGGCGTCGTTGAAAGAATAGATCCACTACAAGGTCTTTTTCAAATTAATGGCGACAAATTCTTATTTAGAGAAATCGAGGGCATATGTGATTAACGACGCTGAACAATTTGCTTTTATATCAGACGATAAACTTATGGTTGACAAAACACAAGCATCGTAGTTATTATTATCATATGGTCGTAAGACTTGGTCGCTTCCAATTGGTCGCGTGGATTGAAACAAAATAACTTTTCTAATAAAAAACGGCTCGCTAACCATAATGGTTAACAGGCCGTTTTTATTAAAATGATGTTGGATAAGATCAGATTCTTTCTCCTTGCTCACGTTCGTGTTCCACCGCTTCAATGAAACAGGAATCCGCGCACCTATATTCCATAAACTGCTCATGCTCTATTTCGTTGAAATGAGGCCCCCAGATATTGTTTCCAATCATCATATCCTTATGTTTCTTCTCCCCGCACTCCACACATTTTCTTAGGTCTCCCATAATATTCATTCCCTTCAGTCCAAATCATAATGGTTTTAACTTTCCAGCTTACGCGCCCATTGATGACAATTGAATCTTTTCTGACCTTCGTCATAAAATTTATAATGGTCATTTATCCAATCAAGTTGCGCGATCGTTACACCTTGAAATTGAAATGAAGAATGCGTGATATTACCGTCTCGTTCGCCTGTTAAACGACTAGAAAAATATAAACATCCAAACTGTACGTCCAACGGGATATCGGCCAGTACAAGATTATGTTCGGCATTTCCACATTTTAAGAAAGTTCCATCAGGCATTAGTACCCCACTCAATCCTTTGGCTTCCTCAAAATCATACATTGTGATAGTTGCTTTTCTACTGATGATATCGTCAAAATCCGTGGGCTTCACTATCCAACTTTTACAGTTTTCGCAATAGATAAATCCTGTGATATCTTGCCCCCATTTATTGTCGTTTGAGCAAGCGCATAAGCTCTCCTCTAAAGCTTTATCCCAGATTTCATCAAGTGCTATACGTCCCAACATCAAGGTAACCTCCACTCATTATTAATACATTAATATCGCACCTTATTTTTCTAGCTTATCCTTCTTCAATTTACTTAGTTCCTCTTTCATTTCAATACGAAGATGGTCATTTAACTTATCAAAAAAGGTACTGTAGTGATAATCCCTTATGTCTATCCATCTAGAAGCATTTGATTCAAATTGTTTAGCTTTTATCCAGGTCAAAGCAATATCTTGCATCTTAGCAAATTCTGTTTCCACCCCAGATTTGGGTTTACCATCCCGAAAGTGTCGCTCCAATTTCTCTAGATGCTCAAAAAGTGAAAAACGGATGGAAAGTGCCCATGTAATTTGTTTTTCGCTCCCTGTCAAAGCTGGAAGCCCCTTTTCCTTTTGGAAATTTAAAGTTTTCACCTTTTCGTTATTAGTAGAACACTCAGGACATTGTGATCGCTCAGCATAATTGACTTTCTGTTCCCGCTCTTTCTCCTTGCCCCAAAGATCAAGTACTCCAGGATGTCCACACGTATATGTAACAGGATATTTTGCCATTTTTATCATTCTCTTTTTTTAATAATGGGTTACGTTCAACTTTATGAACTTAATATACCATTTAATTTAATTATCACAAGATAACATCAAAACACGAATCTGTAAGCGGAATTGGCATGGTTACTGGCAAGGCTCTTCGGAGGAGCAGCTTGAAGGCAAGTCTGATTAGATACTATTGAGCTTTCTTAATCTAGCCATAATAAAAAAAGCTGAACCAGTAACGTTTCAGCTTTTTATTATGGCTATTCACATGCAATTCCGTCACCATCTTTGTCCAACTTGCTACTATATCCAGGTTGCCCCTTATGTATAGGGGCAGCACCAGCAGCTCGAACATCAGAGCAGTTATCATATACAACACTTCCTTGAAGTAACGCTTTTGCTTCTTCTCCTAAACCGTTCTCATCGCCAAATAAAAATAAGACTCGTGTACCGTCAGAGTAATCCTCTAACTGATTACCAATAAAACTACCCGCTCCGCGGTTGTCCTTTGGGGTCACGTACATGATATCAGCACCTTCTCCCCCCTCTTCACAAATGGCCATCGGCCACTCATCTCGATCGAATCCTTTTTTCGTCGCTACGCCGCGAAGTGACAACGCCCGATTACGCTCAGCTCCTGCGCGATCAAGGGTACAAATTGAGGAATGACCTGCAGCAATTGCCTTAGCAATATGGGCAAAGGTTTCAGGGTATCGATCGCTAGACAAAATAAGTACTTTGTCATACTTAAGCTTCGAAATAGCTCCCACGGAAAAATTGCTACTGTCAGTCGATTTGATGACTGTGCTTTCGTGAATTTGATTAACATCTGAACATCCTGATAATAACAGGCTTAAGATTAACCCTGCTAGTACTAAATTTCTCATTGATATATCTCCATCAGGTTCCTCCAAAGTGCAGAATGTATATTTGCTTGTGGTCTCATTATTTTTACTTGGCTATACGCTGTATTTAATTCTACTATGTTGTTGGAAACGGCACCAACAACACAAGCAACGGACCTGGATTGCCCCTTATGACATGACACAACTGTAGGTATTCCTGAGGCGAGAAGTGTTTTTATTTGTGCAATAGCATTCTCCATGACTGGAGCTGCACATGAATCTCCATCTGCGAACGGAAAAGCTTGAATCGTCATATGCGCTGGTGCGCTTATTGAAACATTCCATGGCATATCCTCACGCAAATCAATCCATACCTTTGCAGGAACCTTTAAATTTTCCTGTTGAAACCAATCGTTCACTTCGTCCTCACTTCCAACCCAAACATTTCCCCAAACCAGTGTAGGATATGATGAGTCAATTCCTTCCCCAGGATAGCGAACAAATTGTATGGCGGAACCATGATTTAAGTTGAATTCACTATTAAATACTTTTCCGAGAAGCATAAAACGCTGATTATAACGAATGAAGGAAACCTCTGTCAAAGGAATAGAACGCGTTTTCAATAAATAATCATTTAAAATTTGGCCATGATCCCCTCCGCTAATAATCAGTTCCTGAAGCTGAACACATTCTTTATCACTCAAGGCAATAATCGGTGAGTATCGTTTCATAGCATCCCCTTATTCCTGATTTAATGGCATAATGTTATTTGTATATTAAGAGAACCAGTCCAACCGTAGAAAAAATTAGATCAGCTGACCTCTCAATTCGTACAGTCAATCAAACGTATCCCATTGTCATTCCCCAAAATTGAATTACACTATCTTTATTAATAATCATAATATTAGAAATACAGGAATTCAAGCTGTAAGGGAAGGTGAAGTATTATGACATGTTATTGATTCAATTCGAGCATCACTATCTTAAAGAAACGAAATAAAGATTGATTTAAGATGTTTTTAAAGTTATGGTTTCTATATAAACACGTACGCGTAACCGCACTAATTATTGCATTTGTTCTTTTTATAGTTGGTAAGATGTTTAATATTTGATGATCTGATGATTGATATTTAAAGGAGAATTAATAGAAATGGAAAAGAAATTGCCCCAAGTATTGTTTTTATTAACTATTTTAAAGGTTCTTGATATTATGATAGGTCTAAATCTTTTAGATGATTCGCGGGACTATACTCCGGCTGCAATATTAATCCTTGCATTTATTTACAAGCTATTTGTGACCCCCACCTTCTTCTTTATTATGTCAACTATCACGGTTGTTTTTCTAATGATTAAACTTCGTATGACAAACACTCCTGAACGTGAAAAAAGTACGACTTCTTGTCTCGCTGCAACACTATCCAGTATGTTGTGTTACGTTTTAATCCTAACCTTTTCAGAAAATCTAGAAGCAATGATTCGTTAAACGTCTCAAGACAAGCAATCAATAATAGTAGGAGGAAACACGATGTTATCGGATAAGCACGCGGCCTTAATAGCCTGGGGTGTTACAGAGCAAGGTTGTATTGAAATTTCACGCGCAATCGAAGAGCGCAAAAAAATATTGATTACTGGGAATCTACGGACGGGAAAAACAAAATTTCTCAATGAACTGATTCGATTGAAGGCCCCCGATGAACATTTTGAGTATCAAGCGAGACTACCAATGGATGAATACCTTTTGGAGATTGATAATCAAAGTAAATTGGCAAGTAGCTTATGGGGCGCTGATTATTTAATTATAGATGAGGGCCCCATTCCACTCCAAAAGTATTTAGATTATCCGCAGGCACTAATTGCAACACAACTGACAAGTGATATTCGGGACATTAAGTACTTGGAGAAAAACATTTATCCGTTTTTTGATTTAATCGTTACGTTAAACAACTATAAAAGTGTCTGGAGCGTTACGACAATAACTGTTCATGACAAGCTACTTTATCAGGCGTACAACAAATTTGAGGCTGTTCAAGCTCCTCTTGATGAATTGTATTCTCCATTCTTAGCTCCCTTGGAGCTTGTCCGAATTGAATGGTTAAAAGAACTGAATCCAGCTGAAAAAGCAGCTGTTCAGTTAGGAAATTTAAATCGATCTGTCGAAAATGGCGGGTTGGCGTGTTGGTATCAAGCTGAAGGGATTATGCCTAAGCAAGATATTCCTGACTTACTTGATCTTTGCAATCTCGGTGAAAAGCAAGGTATCCCCTTCTATGTTTTTCTGAAGGAGTGGCTCCTAGTTGTCCAAACTCAGTACAAAAATACTTTTGTGAATAACACTGCAGCTAATATCGATGCATTACAAAAAGAGTATTGGAGTAGGTTAGAGCGATATTCTTGTTTTGATCTTTTACTTGAATATTTGCTGAACGAAAAACTGTAAAAAAGTTATGGTTTAAAAAAAAGGAAAGCCGTTGACGCCTAATGTCTAGGTATCAACGGCTTATTATGAGGTCATGATTATTGTCTTCTATTGCATTATTTTCAGAAAAGATTAATATTACGTATGCACCTGAAACTACCTAACTGTTGCTTTTAATAATGCTGCGGCTTTAATCACCCTTTTTTTTCTCCCTACTGACCAACGAAATACTTCGTCTGCCGTTACGAATAATGTACCCCTTGCGCTCAAGCATTTTTATGACGTGGTGTGCAGTAGACAATGAAGAGTACCCGAGTGCATCCCGAATTTCTAGTGTAGATGGACTGTAATGCTTACGGCGTGAGAAATCACTGATGAACTTATATGCTTCAGATTGTTTTTCGTTTAACGGTTCGAGTCCGGTAGGAGGGGTTGGTTGCCCTAATTCAGCTTTCAATTCTGCATTCTCCTGCTGGACACGCTGTGCATGTTCATACCAAAGCTGTATTTTGCCATGAAGCTCATCATTCTGCAGAGTTAGCGATTCTACTTTGTCGAGCAACCCGGTAATCCATTCCCTAGCGTCAACGATGAGAGAGGCATCTTGGACACTTATATCGTTGAAGATTCGCTCCCCTATCTCATTACTGATATCAACTTTTCCGTGACTCTCGTTCTGAGTTTTCCATAACCCCCAGGATGTAGCTGCTATGATAGTCCGAATCCTCTGCCTTTCGGCTTCGTTGAAGTCAATCATTTCATTTCCTCCATAAACAAATGATTCTCACCCTACCCGAGTTCCCTATTTTCACTAAGTTTTAAGACCGCGTTGGAGACTTTTGATTAACTCTGAGAACTCTTCCTCCTCCTCATTCCACCCGTTTAATTCTTCGTATGCCTCGATTATACTCATACAGGCCGAAATCAGTTCGAACCATTTCCAATCTACATCAAAATCAGTAGTAATGCCATGAACGATGAGATTACGCTCATTGTTATAATCTAAAGCCAAAAATCCTAAACGTTCACCTAACGTCAACTTACCATGAGGTCCTTTAAAAATACGTGGCCAGTCTTCAACGGCCAAAAGTTGTCGAAGTGATGTTTTTTCTTGGATTTCCGCATGATTATCCATTTTTAATTGTTTTTTTCTCTTGTCAAAAAAGATATTGTGTTTTGCTGCAATCTGGCGTGCCAATTCCCAAACAAGCCCTTCATTCTCTCGGATCATTAATGTTATTGCTGCACGTTTGAATCCGGCTTCAAAAGCATCTATTGCTTCTATAATAGCATCTGATTGGCTTTTATTTTCTAAGCTGAACGAACCATTGCTCAAATACTCCTTCAATGAATTCATAAATCTCGGTATATGTTTAGACAAAATAGTCAGATCTTGCGTATTTATAATTTTGAAATAGTCTCCTGCAGGTAAATGTTGCATCCATTGAAAGCGCTGATCAATAACTTCGGGCGAATACATCTCCGCAGGCGGGAAATAATCAATAAAATAATTATTATACATATACTTAAATTTATAGGTGGACAGCTTTAAGGATGCATAAAGCCTCAGATCCTTGTCTTCTAAATACGTTTTCACTCTTTTAATCAAGTTTTTAAGATTTTTCTTATTATCTTGTATCAGCTTTTTCTTATATGCATGGTCTGTTTTCTGGAATAAGTCCGTATTCTGTCTTTGTATGAATTTATATTCCTTTAACAGATTATTTAAGTAGTCTTTCCGGTCTTGACGAAAGTCGCAGAACTCCTTGTACCGAAATTTAAGGATAACATCCCTATATTCAGAATGTGTTGTCTCTGGCTCACTCGGAAATAAAGAAGCCAGGAGGCTTTTAATATTAACTCTTTTTATATCCTCAGGTAATTTCCTTTTCGCCAAAAATCGTCTTATGTATTCATGGACAAAAGCATCTGCATCATCATCTACATAGGATATAGCTTCACCATGATCGCTTAACGTGCTGTGCGGGATAAATTCCGGATTGTCCAACAAAATTTCACGTTCTTCATCGGTCAAATTATAGAAACAATTCAGTATTGCATTTTGAGCACTTCTGTCTTTCGGGATCAGATTCAATATGTTGGGCTTATCTTTATCAGTTGCCTTTCTGCTATTCATGGTATTTCCCCTTTCATGACATATTGAATAATTATAGCATTACTAAGTACAGAAAGATTGATACTACTGATTTTTCAAAGATTTAAAGACCTATACTGAATGGAGGCGAAATATACGACGTAAGCAGAATCAAGACCGCAACCAGAGCACCGATTGTAGCCGGCAAACGAGGAGTTATGAACTGCTGCTGCTCAGCGATCCGCAGGCAAACCGCTTGATACAGAATGGAATTCGGAAGAACCAGGAGATGAGCTTCAATGTATAAATCACGCATCGCCGTCATTGGCTCTTTGCTTGAGTGTGGCTTGCCCGCACGTCCGTCTACAACGGTATGTTATCGGGTCATAAAAAAAGCCCTCATCATGAAGGCTTTTGAAAGCTTATAAACTTATTACATAAAGATGCCCGTCCCTGGGGTCCGCATGACTTCAATCCACTTTTTAAGCGTTGACCGATCAACTTGATCAACCGGATACCCACGGGCAATCCTCACTTCATCAGCACTAGGAGAAAGCCTGCTGCTGGTTACGATTAAGCCTCGACTCGCATTTTCATGTATAACATCGGCGTATAAAGCCTTGACTACGCCCGATTCGACCATATCTTTACGCCGTTTGCATTGAATCAAAATGGCTGGAGGACCGTCACTATTAGGATCTTTCAGCCATGCTCGGGCATCAATCCCTCCATCATTCGATCCAGGACCTATTTCGACATAATAGCCATGGCGTTCAAAGAACTCGCAGGTCAGACCTTCAAATTTTCGCCAATGAATGTCGCTGATTCGATTGAAGTTTTGACCTAAGTAATCAATAAATCGTTGATCAAAAAACGCGCCATACTGCGTTTCTAATGACCGGCTCTTGAACAAACTTGCAAGCTCAGTCGTATCTGTCCATTCTACACTCCGAACACTTGAATAGGGGCTAATATGCTGCTGTATCATCATGGTATCTATTATTTCCATTGCCATTTCTAAACCGGGTAACCCATGCTTTGTTATTACGTTCTTTAAAAAAGACGATGGGTCAATTTCCTTGTTAACACTCTTCTTATTTTGATTCATCCATTTTCTTAAGAATTCGGTCCATCCCTTCAGAATATCTGCATATAGAGTATAACTGGATGTTTTCATATACTTTTTTGAAAGGGTGACATTTGGCAATATGTCTGGGCTTGATATATTGCCCAGCTTATAAAGCAGCTCCGCGATCAGACCATCGTATTCCTCGGAACGAATACGCAGCAGGTCTTCATCATCACCTAGCCACAATTCTCTAAAATCTTTTGGCATAATGTCGTCAAATTCTTCTCTCGTCAATGCAAGACCAGCTTTGTAACCAATCATTTCGGACGTTTGTCTGACGATTACCCCTCGCGTTATCCAAATTGCACCCATTTTAAAAACAGCTCCTTTTGACCATTAATCTCTTACTCCCTTTTTAGATAATACGGCTGCTTGCTAGAAACGTTTCTCACACTGCGGCTTATCGAGAATCGCGTTTCTTTCCTCCAGTCTTTGTATTTCGCCCTGATACGCGTTTGAAATTGCTGTTTCTCTTATGTAATAGAGTTCTCATCTTTAGCAGCATTCGCTCCATGTCACGTGCCTGGCGAGAGCCGATTGAATTGTTGTTCTAATGCCCCCCGCCCACTGGTTTGGGTGCTCCACGCCTTCAAAGGTGTATGCTGTCTCCGGCATTGCCTCGTCCGGCACGATCCCGCTCACGGCTGTTATACCCGCAATATCGTTTTCCACGTTATACCACGCCGGCAATCGAATGTCACGGATTGGTACCAAACCTTTAATTACATCATCGCGAACGGTGTGCCCGTCGAAATATTTGTTCCTCCCCCGAAGAACTCCAAGTGTGGCGGTCTCCGTGTCGCCATTAAGGGTGTAAGGTCATCAGCAGTCTGAAAATCCAACAGGCGGTGCATGGCGCTTGGTGGCGGTATATTCACACATGTTGCGGTGCCAATCAAGGTGATTAGGCGAGAGGTTGGTAATATCGCCACATGAGGAGAGCGTGTCATGTCCATCTGCTGGAAGCGGCATCGATCTGGCGGATGTCAGTATTGATATGCCAATGTTAGCGCCTGAATGCACTATACGCCCGCCGTTTACCAGCATGTCTGCAATTCCGTTACCGACGTGGTGGTCTTACCGTCCCACCCGGTCACATCATAAATGGGACAAGGACACAATGTACAGAACTCCTCCATCTCACTGGTCTCACGGCTGCCGCCAGAGCAGACCGAGTCGAGCCTCTGTTGGTCTAGACACATGCGAGGAGTGTGGAATACAATACTCCTTCTGGGGCAAATCCGGATTGCTGCGGGTGTCACCAGCTCCGATGACGGTCACTTATCAACCGGTTCACACACATCTTGAATTTCATAATAAAAAGGCCGCTCCAGTTATACTGAAGCGGCCTTTTTAGAAAAAGTTTAGAGAAAGAAATGTTTTAAACAACGTTTACAAATTGGATGATCGCTGGTTTGATCCCCCTTATTCTACGAATCAATAGAAGAAATAGGCATTCGTGCGCTTTAGTTGCATAATAAATCCCGGCGAGTACCGCGCTTCGATTAAATGCATTAACAAGTCCGTTCTAGGCGAATGTAGAATCAATAATGGCCTTATTCAACTGGTCGATTTCATTTTTAACTTCTGCCCAGCATTCAGGCACCCAGTCCTTAACTTCAGGACCACGGTATGCCTTTATAACTTCTGTTTGTTTTTGCATTACGACTAGACCACATCCGAATTCAGCGCATTTCCACCCTTTGTAGTTACCGATGCCCTTATAAACTAAATCTATTTCATATTGGTTCATTAATAGCAGCCCTCTCCAAGTTTAATGCTCTCATGCAGGCATGACAGAAAGTTAGTCCATATGTTTGCGGTACTAGTGTTTTAAAGCCACTGCCACTTGGTATTAGCTCTACCTTATTACATAAACAATACTCCGCTTTACACTTTCGTTCCTTATACCATTCAACACTCACTGTGAATTTCAAAATCCCTATACAGATCAAGATTTGTTAAAGCTATTTTATTCCTCATTTGAACATTCGCTAGTCGAGTATCACCACCGAAGTTACGATATTCCGTTTCGTTCGCTTTATCAATAAAGAAATCTTTCGCCCATTGAGCAAATTGCTCTACAGGCATATCATTAGCAATCGCTTGAGCAGCAACATAAATGAGTGTTGCCTTATGCTTCTTGTGAAAGATCGCTTTCTCGATCTTAACATTATTATAAGTTAAGACTACCTCCTCCAGGTACGCCCCGATTTTATCTAATAGAAGAATAGATTCGCCACTAAACTCATTTTTCAGCAGCATGTTGTTTATTGTATCTTCTTTTAGGTTTATCTCATTCTTGGTGTTAATTAATGCAAGCCCTTGAAGGATGGGCTCCATATGCAATGACTTTTTGATAGGATCTGGCTTAAAACCAATTTGCGAGAAACTCATAGACAGCAACTTATTAATGGTTATCTGCATAATGGTCGACATGTGAGACCGCTTCAATTCGCTAGAAGAGTGCGGCTCATAGTTGTTCCAGCGATAAAACATTTCATTTTTTAATTCGTCGTCCATATCATATATATGAACCTCAAATGGGTAACCATGAATGCGATTTTGGAATATGGTAGGAAGATCATTGAAATATGCGCCACTAAGATCGATTAGTATCTTCTCATCATTTAAAAATCCAAAAATATACGTTTCTGGCTCCAGGGGATAAACATTTTTAATATAATCCCGCTGAGAGATTAAACGATTTCCTCCATCAACAACATTCCGAATTAATTTTTTGTTGAACACTTTCTTTTGTGCTTTAATCGGTCCAAGTTCCATTTGCATCAAGATTGATGCAACGCCCTCGGACATTTTTCTTGCTGACCAAGCCTCTGTCCCGCGCTGCACAGGATCATCAAATCTAAAAACCGATCTGCGTTCCAGATACTTGGCAAGTGTATAGTCTTCTTTGGTGAATTCGATTCCAAATAACCATCCACTCTCGTCATAATCAAAAGTCTCTGTTTCCGTTTCTTTCTTGACATCCAAATAGCTTATCACTTTAAGGTGTTTATATTTCTCTTGATTAATCATCGCTAACAACTCCCTAGATAATTGAAATGGATTTTATTTGAGCCAAGATTCGGTATGCATTTTTAGTTTAACCACATATCCAACTGCTTAGCACTCGATTCATATTAAATCGTTTCTCTAAATTTTTATAAGTGAATTTTATCATATTATTTGTAATACAAAAATCAATCATCACGAGAGCACCAGATTTACTCCTCACTTCCGGAAATGCAAGCGAGACATTATCAGACATCCATTTCTCTATCATGCCCTTCACTTTAAGTTCCAAAATCCCTAACCAGATATTCAACAGTAAATAGAAAATATGAGGTATCTTGACTTCCTTTTGGATTCAACTATTTACATATTACACTAAATTCGGCACGTGAAATATGAAAACGTTGCTCAAACAGAGACATATATCTTTCTTTTTCCTGATCATTCAGCCTTTTGATTAAAACTAATATTGATTCAAGATAATTTTTGTAATTGGTAGGATCATTGGCTACCAATTTGTTTTTCAAAAACTTAAAGTGAAAATCAATGGCCGGCATTGCTTTTCCAAGGACATGCTTATGGAATGAGTCAGCCCCCCACATTTTAACATATTCGTCAGGATCAATGTCTTTTGGTAGCGGTGCTACTTTAACATCCACCTCGAATTGTTCTAAGACACTTAGCGCCTTCGTCGTTGCATCCTGTCCTGGCTTATCTCCATCATAACAAATGATGCCCCGTGTAGTTATAGAACGAACCAAGCGCGTCTGAGCCTCTGTAAATGTGGTTCCTAACGTCGCGCAACCTACATTACAACCTGCTTGCCAAGCAGCTATCACATCCATATAGCCTTCAAAAAAGACCAAAGGTTGACCATCTACAATTTGGCCGGCCGCTCGATTTAAATTATATAAATTCGAGCCTTTATAAAAAATAGGACTCTCCGGTGAATTTAGATATTTGGGTTGGATCTCCTGAGACATAGAACGACCACCAAATCCAATAACTCTACCGGCTATATTGTGAATGGGAAACATAATACGACCGCGAAAGCGATCATATATCTTACTGGCATTTGTTTGGTGTTGAATGAGCAACCCAGCTTCAACCATCAGCTTAAGATCATAGTCCCGTTTTAAAAGGACTTGAGTTGTATAACTATAAGAATCTGGTGCGAATCCGATCATAAATTCATCTATTGCTTCAAGTGTGATCCCACGATTCGTGAGATATAACAATGCATCTTTACCCGTGTCGGTTTTCGTTAATATATAATGATAGATTTTAGACATTAACTCGTGAGCCTTATACATTTTTTCCAATTGACTGTATCTTTCCGATTTTGGATCTAATAGATGGCCAATATCATTACCAATATAATTTTTAATAATGAGTTTGACACAGTCTGCATGTGTGAAAGATTCACTCAATCTCCTGTTAAATCTCAATAAGAACTCGAAATAATCTCCTTCCACATGACAAACCCCGCACCGGAAAGATTGTTTTAACTGAGATACTTCAAATGAAGGGCCAGTACTGTTACCATGACCCATATCATGGAAAGGGCAAATACCAACAAAGGAGGAACCGTTTTGTTTAAGCATTAAATACTCCTCTATAACTTCAACGATATCTATCTTGGTTTTGGATTTTTCAACCCACTCTAAGAACATTGCTTCATTGGAATCACCCATCCTATTCCCACCTTTTTCCTCAATATATGTACACGACATTTCTTTAACTCTCCACATAAAAAGGGCAGGAGTTTTAATTCTCCTGCCCTTCACGTACTAAGCAACTACGATCATATTCTTAGCCTTTATAAGAATACTTTGGGTTTCATCTAAATACTTTTGGACAGCAGCTTCTGCAGTCCGGACATCTTCAGTAGATTTTTCAATTTTTTCGAATGCTACTTTAAATGCGACTTCGGCCCGTTCTTCAAAAGCAGCATCTTTCATATTGTTCTCTTCCTGCATTACTTTCCACTGCTCGTATTTACGCTGAGAAGAAAGAACTTCTACTTTCTTTTCATCGATGGTTTTGAATGCCAGCGTTTTTTGTTTTTCCACTTCAGTCTTTAACTCATTGATTTTATCCAATTCATATTGGATTTTATCGACACGTTCGATAAGAAAATTTATATTAGATGACTCGTTCATGCTCAGCTCCATTAGTTTTTCCAAAGCAAATTTTGCAGCTCCGTTTGACTGACTTGCTGAATTAACTGAACGGTTTGTTTCAATTACTACTGTTAACTTTTCAACTGTAGTAATTACTTGTTCAATTTCTTGTTTAGCAATTTCGACTTCCTGTGAAATTTCCGATAAATCAATTCCCATGTCTTCTGCCATTCCATGTTGAAATTCCTTTAGATCTTCCGGCATCTTTACGGAGCTGTTCACATCATTTTCACTGCATCCTACTAAGCATGCAAAACTAATTGCTGTCACCATCAAAACACTCACTATTTTTTTCATTGTTATTTCCTCCAATTTATTTTTTATTAGTTGATTTCGATACGATTGCTTAAATCATAACTTGGATTTCAGCATTTGCAACTTATCTTACATTGATATCCAAACAAAAAAAGCGTTACTTTAAAAGTACGCTTCTCTTAAGGACCCTGAAAGGTTATTTAATTTCACTTGAAAATTTTAAATTCTAAGATTACCTCAAAATAGTATAACTTCATTTCTATTCGATCGTGTACACAGCCTACATACAACAACTGTCCTCATGTTCGATTAATGAAGTACTACTGTGTTGCCTTCATTTCAAAAGGATAGATAAACTATCGAGTGCCTTTTGAAACGCACAACCACATCCCTTAATTCTCACGAAGAGTCCTTTCACTCGTCTCAAACGTAAGTCCGATGCATTTAATACGAATCTGTCCTCATGTTCATCATGTACACAGAATGAATTAAATACCTATCAGGAATGCTACAAATTAACTCTTATATCCATTTTACAAAAAGCTGAAAATAATGTAAATAGGTAAATCGTATTCTGATTAATTTCACATAATTAGAACTATTAAGTAGATTGATTTACAAAGAAAGTTGATCTAAGGAATCGACGCCCTCACATCTATAGATATTTCCTTTGCGGGTGTTCTTGTCAATATAACATGATCCTGGAGTGAGAGGTTGTTCCACTTTACCTTTAAAGCCGATGTTGATGTTATCTGTAAATTTTACTGCTACACGACCGGGAGTAATTCCCGCTTGCTTTGCTTTCGCCCAAGCAATTGTTCTGCACATTGAACCAGATCTTTCAAATCCTGAATGTTCAACCAACTCGTATTCTTCCGTAACAAGCTTGATAAATACAACGGTCTTCTTAGGATTCATACCGGTTATCATTACATTGATCTCTTCCCCTGCTGTCCGATCAGTTGCACCATCTTGTAAAATCGCAATTTTTCCTTGGATTTTTGCAATAAGCCCTTTTTGGCCTTCAATAAGTTTAACAATCATTCAGACTTTTCTCCTTCATATCTTCAAATTTCACTTTAATGAACCATGAGCCTTCGTAAGATTCTGAACAATCATAAGATAGATTTAATACGTCTAACGTATGACATATAATGCTTTTATAATCGTCAGAAAGGGCATAAGCATAACCATTTGCCCACAATGAATGGAATGCAATATGAAGTGGCAAAAGAAGTTTGCTCAATTTTTTCACTACCCTTTTTTGGATTTGGCTGGCGCAAGTGTAACAGCCCGATCAGGAATCATCGTCGAGATGGCATGTTTAAATAAGAAATGCTGTTTTCCGTTGGATGCATTCAACAGAATTGAATAATTATCAACATGCGAAATTTTACCCTGCAGCTTTTTACCATTCACCAGGAATACATCTATTGTCACTTTACTTTTTCGACACTGCGATAAAAAAGTGTCTTGCTTATCATCAGCATACAATTTATCATCATGCGGAACACAAACTGGAGTAGTAGGATTAATAGTTGCAATCGCATGTTTGTATACAAATGACTGTTTCCCATCAGCATTCATGATGATTGAAAATGTATCAAAATGAACAATTGTCCCGGTCATTGGAACGCCATTATTAAGAAAAAGAGTAATGACTGTTTTATCCTTACGACATTGATTTAAAAAGATATCTTGGAAATTAATTTTGTTATGTTTCATAGACTAGATACCAGCTCCCCTATTATTAGTTCCTCCAGTTTTCGTTTTCCAATATCTCTAATAGTACAACCACATTTTAAAAAGACAACCAAATAGTTGGCGTTGACATGATAATAAGTAAGTTTTATTCATACAGCAAAAAACAGATCAAGAATGATCTGTTCCATGGTTGTCTCTTCAGTTCAGATCACACCATTGAATAAAAACGGATCAGTTATTAACTGCCGAATTCATCCGAATGTTTCCTAAAAATGATTACTCTTTTTTAGTTTTCCTGCAATTCAATCCCCTCTTTCGTATTTTCAGACAGGCCCCTATTTTTATGCTTTGGTGTAAAAAGGTCAATTAACCCCAACCTTATTCCTGCATAACGTATTCTAGCAACAACACGGTCTACAGCAAATGATTCAATTTCTTCAATACGTTCATCACTTTTATTAAGGTGCCCCCATAAAAGATGATTAATTTTAGAAGTAATAACAACGATTACATCTGCTTTATTTACCTTAGCACTTATTAATTCAGTGTTCTCATCAAATGGATTGTGAAAATTCACAGATAGTCCATGTTTCGTCAAACGTGATAAAAAATCATTTTGTGTAATGGAGCCTATAATTAGCACATTAAAATTACCGAAGTAAGGAAAATAGGATTCCTCATTATTTGGGGTGTTGATATGACTTTTCCTTGCAATGACCCCTTTTTCACTAACCTTTTGTCGCAAAATCACATCATCAGAATAAGTTTCTAAGAGGTAGGCATCTCCATCTGCAATTTTCACTTTTGCCGGAAGATCTGACTCACTTGTTTCATCGTAATCTTTTAATGAATATTGCACATTTAACAAACTGTAGAAATACCACTCTTCATTTCTCTTCGTTATATATCCGTAATTTTCTTGTGACCGATCTACATGCTCAGGGCTTATTTTTCTTATCGCTAACGGCTTTCTTGCTATTCTTCTTTTATATAGTGTCAATTTCTGTACTTCTTCTGTGAGTTGATATACTGGATAGTATTGATCAACTGTTTTTATTGATAGCTCTTTTTGTAGTCGTAGCAGCATTGAAACTACTGTTGGATTCGATAGTCTATTTATTGATTCTCGTAATTTTGAATCTGACTTCTTTAAACTAGCAATTTCATCTTCATATTCTTCAAGCCTTGATTCTAGTGATACAATTTTATTTTTATATGACCGCAAACGAGTTTCTTCCGTTAGATCTTTTATTTTTTTTTGATATTGTTTAATCTTTTTAGTCACTTTTTCATATTCGATTTCAGTAACTTTTAATTCTTCTTCTTTATCACTCAATTTTTGTTGAATTGTCATGATTAAATTACTTTTTGATGTTATTTCAGAGTGAGAACTTTCCAACATTCTCTTATTATTTATGAGTTCATTTTGATTGTCCCAAAGTTTTTTAGACTTATCTTTTAACAACTCTTTTGTTACACTGTGGGCCTTACGCTCAACCAGCCCTGCTTGCTTTGCAGCTGCTAAATCCCTTTCTAGTTTCCTAATTTTCCTTTTCATTTCTGCAAGCTCTTTATCGTTAGAAGTATCACTTCTGTTATTTTTACTAGAATCATCGGCATTGCTTCTCTTATCTTTATTAGTATTAAGTGATTGGCTTTTAATTTTTTTTAAAAGCTCGGCCTTTTTTTGCTTTGATTGGTCTTTATCAGGATTCCGGTTTTTATTTCTTTTATCAAATGGATTCATTTTTCTCTCCTTAACAAACAAAATAAAAAGAGCGATAAATCGCTCTCAACTCCTGCTAGTTATGAATAGCATTTCACTTTTTGGCTCTTTAAAAAACTAGCAATTCTAAGAGGAAAACTTGAAATTAAACCACATTGACAATTGTACCACAAAATAAAAATGAATTGAATTATATAAGGCAATAAGGCGAAGAGGGGAATCAGGGATTTGCAGGACAATGGCCAACCTACTCATTTGCAGCATTTATTAACACTTCAGGCTATCAAAAAGTTCATAATAAAGATGAGGGTTCTGGAGGGTTGAATATAATTTGTTTAGCAACTCTTGTTCAGATATACACTTCTCATCAGTGAGCTTCTGCAGCTGATCTAAATAAATATTGCACAGATTCATAACCTGGGTATTTCCATCCGGGATATTCATGATTTCAATGCAATTCCTAAAACCTTTAAAGAACGAAGCAATGCTAGAATCAGCTACATAATAAGAGAGACTGTCATTTTGATCATACAATGTAGAATTGACAACGTTCCTAGCTCCTATAGAGATAACTGTCCCACTGAGCTGCGCCCACCAATGTCGCCAAAATTGAATTTCATAAAGAAAAATTCTATCATGATTTTTTGTACCATCAACCTTATTTAAAGGTTGATGCTTAGAATTTTCGACACTGATGCACTCTTGATGCGTATATAGTAATTGCGCATAACGTTCAATCAATAGTTCACAAATCATAATTAAATTGATTACATCACATAATTGAAACCGAATATTAAAATGCTGTGGTTGTCCAATTAAAAATTTACGATCTAATAGAAAGCTACCAACAGCTTTTTCTTTTTTAAACTTTTCTAACGAAACGATTTTACTGGATTGCATAAAATTAATACCTTCCTAACAGACTGATTTCTTTAATCAACTGATATTCCTCTAAATGAATGATCAAATCGAAGTACTTCACTTGAAGATCGAGAATGAGATTCTCATCATGCCCTTTTAAATGTAAGCAACTAGCTATTGTTCCTTGCATGGACAGGTCTTTTAAATACTCCACAATATTAATCATATGTTCCCTTTGAACATCATCAATTACAAAAAAATGATTCTTACAGGCTTGTTTGAGAGGATTAGATGAATAATAGAAAGATTTCGTTGATAAGTCTAAGGTAGTTGCCAGTCGGACTAAATCAGATGGGTAAATCTCATATTCCGTAATCGCGCCTCTCCCAACATAAGCAAATTTCTCCTCTTGAGCGGTCATAGAAATAAGTTCTTTTAAAAGTAGCGTCTTCCCTCTACCCATATCGGCAGCAACCAGAATGTTGCGTTTATTTCGGATGCAATCAATAATTATTTCTGAAATTTCCTGGTTCGCTCCCCATTGATATAAAATCTCAAGTTGATCCTTCGGATACTTATCTACCAAATGTATCAAATCTCCCTCCAAAACCTTAGTAGTATGAAAGTAAACACATCCTTATCTATCCTATATCTGAAATTTATTTTTACAAGGCGGAATGTCCCGTTGATTATGATTCTATACTGAACCATCTTCCATCAGGAAACTTCTTATTTGCTACAACCGAACAATCTTTACAAAAGTACATTACTCCCGTTTTTAAGACCCTATCCGGTGATAATCGGTCCGCCACATAACTGATTTCTGAAGACGGATCTTCGAATTCTTTCAAACAATTTGAGCACATTTCAAAATCATCAATATATTCATCGCATGACGAATGCAGATCATAATCATCATCAATTTTCTCATGGTCGTCCTCTAGCTTGCACCATCTTCCATGGGGGAAATTCCTATGAGCTGAAGATGAACAATTTTCACAGTAGTACCGCACCCCAGTCTTCCGAACTCCATCAGAAGAAAAACGATCCACCACAAAGTGTATCTCTGCAGCTGGATCTTTAAATTTAATAGAACAGCCTGAACAAAATTCATCTTCATCAAAGATGTTACTATCATTTCCACCAATGTCTGCAGTTATAGTACTCTCCCTCCCATCGTTCCTGTTACTCGTTCCGTAAAACTTTATTGCTAATAACGATGAAACCCCAATTCTAAAGAAAACTGACTTCTGAGTTCATCCATCGTTTTCCCAACCATTTCAGATCTGCCAATTGCTAAAGCATAAGCATCTATAACAGGCTGCACTTCTTTGTTACGTACAACTTCATCAGATACTTCAACTAGAATTCGCCGGCAATATTTTTTTGGCTTGGGTACAACGGGTAAATATTTATCATCATACAGGACTACCATTCTTTGTTCGACTTTAACTTTCGCCATTCTTAAATCCCCTTATCTATTTATGAAAAATTTCATATTTGATATTTAGACGTGTTCTAAACAATAATCATAAGAAAGAATCATTATTATGTTGATTGTTCATACCAGGATTCACGAACATTATAACGCTTTCTTTTTTCATCGAATTTAGGTTCAAACTTTAGACACTGAAGTACTTGTGTACTCGAATCCCTCTCGAATAAATGTCGATAAATAATCTCCATTTTGTTATTAATAGATACTTCAGTAATAGTGTTTATCATCCAACCGTTGTTAGATGGAATAATGGATATTATGACTTCTAAAGATGCGGCAACAATCTGCTGGAGCATCCTTTCATAATGTGGAAGATTTAAATGATCTTCAACAGGCATCAGTTTCGCCAAACGTTCTATAGCATTTTTGGCATCATCTGAAACATACGTACTCATGCCACCGTTATGCCCTTTTGAAAGTATTTCTAGATATTCTTCAATTTCATCTCCTCGAATTTCAGACATGATAATCCGATCCGTTTGCATGTTAACCGCTGTTTGAATGAGATCAATTTTATCCTTACTCGAATTTGCATACCAAACAGGCGTATTTGTCCGGCCAATATCTAACGGTAGTTTGCTTTCTATTACTATCATTCTCTCTGCTTCAGGAACAATATCACCTAGTGCATTTAGTAATTGGATCTTATTCACATTACGAGGTCCTGTAACAAGAATATTAACCCTGGCCCTTACCGCAATACGTAAAAACCAAGCAGCTGCTAAATCAAGATGCTCTTTCATAACAAGAATCCCTAAGGAATCATTCATAAAATACTCACTCCACCTTCATTTTCTGTACT
This sequence comes from Paenibacillus sp. Leaf72, assembly GCF_001422685.1. Lineage (NCBI taxonomy): Bacteria > Bacillati > Bacillota > Bacilli > Caryophanales > Paenibacillaceae > Paenibacillus > Paenibacillus sp. Leaf72. The sequence goes on from NZ_LMLV01000034.1 coordinate 176,093, forward strand.
TAATGATTTACAGTACCACTTAATCACTTTTAGACTTTCCAGTTATAGCTTTTCTAAATCCACCATTTATTGCTTTTGGCGGCATAGCCATACATTGAGCCAATATCTCTGAAAAAGAAGCCTCATTCTGCACAAATGGCCTGATTGGCTGCACAGGTGGCTTTCTGATCACAATTAAATGGTCAGATATTTTCATGACAGTCATCTCCTTTTCATTAACATCGAGGACCTATTTTTGTTACTTGTTATGTTTTAATAGAATTCAAAATACGGTAATTAATATTGTACACCATGATTTACATATGCGAAAGAGTTTACCTTAATGGTCTGATGCACAAATAATAAAAAAAGAACCTTCATGTTCCTGAAGGTTCCATTACATCAGATGAAGAGCCCTTTAGCTCAATTGTACAAAGAGTATCATTGTGATTACCGCCATGAGCAATCATTAGGATCTTTTTCATTTCAAAACCACGCGTTATTCCAATTCCCTGGGTATTCCACCCAAAACAAATAACTTTTCCTCTTGGTTTTACGATCCTTGCAATTTCAATTTTAAGCTTGGACCAAAAAGAACTTTGAGTCGTTTCTTTTCCTTTGATTTTCAGTCCTATCCCTTGATAGCACTCCTTGATTTGTCTAGCGCTGTATGGCGGATCAAAAAGTACCCCATCTACTGAATTATCATCAAACAACTTAAGAAATTCAAGCGCATCCAAGTGAAAGTTTGTATCGTATTCTGAATTGAGATCATTCGTAATCTTAGCCCATTTACTATTATTCGCAAACGGGTCAATCCATAATTCGTCAGACTGAATCTCATTTGAAAGCATACTTCGAACAGGAGCCATGCTAAAGGTGTTTTTATTTGGCATACACCATGCACGTTCGAATTGTATACTATCCGATTTTGTTTTAATCTATAAATGGTCTAGTTGTTTTTTCATTTAGAATTCCTCCTTTGTTCAATTTGAACTCATTATATAATTGCACTTAAGAAAGACAAGACCATACTGTCATTTGAGAACTAATTTAACGGAATTAAATGAGCTCGGAGAGAATCGAACTCTCATCAGTTGGTTTTAGAGGCCACTGTCTATAGGCCAATAGCGAGCCCTAATTAGAATAGCTGCTGCTGCTGTTTTAGTTTTGAATATGTTAAGGGAAGATGGGATCGTTTGTACCTTTTGCTATTGTAACATCTCAATTGCTTTATCAAGCGCGCCGGTCCCGCCAAATCCCGAATGATAATTAATTTTCTTTCCTAGTTTTTCAGCCATCTCCCTTACAACCCACATAGACTGATGTTTAAGAGCTCCTTCAAGAAGAATAATTACATCAGCTTTATTAACGAGTTTACGAAACGCCGTTTCTACTCGCCCGCCGCCAGTTTTGCCATTATGATGTTCTACTTTAACCCCTCTCTTTGCTCCTAACTTTTTGAATGTATCGGATTGCATGCCTCCAATAATAACCACAGTTTTCATAGTTGTTTCTCCTCTAATGTATCTGGATTCAGGATCTAATACCCCGTTGAAATAATCTTAACTCCAGAATTAAAAATGACAAGAGAACTACGGTAGATTGAAGGCACTCTCCTAATTAAGTATTTCTATGTTCAATTTGAAGCTTGTCTGCTATTAGAGCTATGAATTCCGAATTCGTTGGTTTTGATCTGTTGATGTTGGTTGGATAGCCAAATATCCTGCTTATGGCATCCAAATTTCCTCGTGTCCACGCAAGTTCGATGGCGTGACGAATGGCCCTCTCTACTCGGGAAGGAGTAGTGGCATAATTTTCTGCAATTCTCGGGTACAGGATAGTAGTAATTCCATTAATAACTTCTAAATTATGATATACCATCGAAATTCCATCTCTTAAATATTTATAACCTTTGATATGAGGTGGAATACCTATTTCATGCATAATACTAGTGATATTCATATCCAAATCCTTTGATTTGTCGATCGGATTTATGAATAATCGTTTACTTTGCCGAACAGTAGTGGTTGTTTTCGTAGTCGTAGTAGGTATTGGAATACAAAGTTCTCTTACTCTCTGAATCAATATCTCCATATCGAAAGGCTTTAAGATATAATACGATGCTCCTAAATGAACAGCTTTATGAGTAACATTTTCTTGGCCAAATGCAGTCAACATGATTACCTTTGGCATGGGAGATAATTGAGATTCTTTTAATTTTTCCATAACACCAAGACCATCTAAAACCGGCATAATAATATCTAATATAAGTACATCTGGAGCTAACGCTGAGTCATCCAGGAGTTGCAATACCTGCTCCCCATTATATGCAACTCCAGTCACAGTCATATCCTCTTGTTCAGAAATATATTCATACAACAATTCAACAATCTCTTTGTTATCATCCGCTAACATAACCTTAATTTTCTTCATAATAAATCCTCCCTGATTGAAAGATATTCACATTATAAATTATTCGACATTTTTCGTCAAATACAAGATGTCGAATAATATTCGATGCGAATATGCTTTTCTGGATCAATTAGTTAACATAAAGCTGGGGCTCTATCCCCCTAGCCAACAGCATCTTCCGTGATCGGCTACCGTCAGCCCCTCTAACCGGTCGAGCTAGATCAGTGCTTCTGGAAGAACAAGTAGCACGCCCGCAAATTCATCGTGCAGCAAAAACCAGACCATGTAGCTTAATTCGCCGGTGCTGGCGGTTTATTTTCAATGCAGCCAAAAGAAAATAAACAGATAAAAGCCCATGAGCAGCGGCCTATTGCTGCTCATGGGCTTAAAATTACTGTACTCGGATAGAAAGAGAACATTTGGATAGTCTTAGTATAAATTTAATTCGGATAAGTTTCAAGTAAATCTTGGTATACACTAAGATTTTGTGCGATTAATCATACTACTAAGGAACCCTAAAAGATTCTTTCTTTCTTCGTTTGTTAGGAGCTCAGCATAATCTGCTATTTTCACTACGTCTAAAGAGTACCTTTTATTTTCTTCCTCGAAAAATTGACTCATGCTAATATTTAAAGCAGTACAAATTTTCATAAGACTGGCAACTGATGTCTTATGAGTATCTTTTTCAATATCAATGATAAGGGATTTTGAGACTCCGCATTCCTTTGCCAATTCACCCTGAGTTAATCCCTGAAGGTTTCGTAGATATTTAACTTTCTCTCCAATTTTCACATCCAGTCCCCCGATACAAGACTTATTGCTATATCATATTCGTATGTTCTAATAATACCATGAACTTCCTGCACACAAGTAATTACAAAAAAAAGCGGGTGAATTATTCACCCACTTTTTCAACTTTTCTTTTCATCTCGACTGGTAAAGGCAACATCACTTCAAACAAAATACAGTCTTCAACTTGGGAGACCATAACGGCACCCGAATATTCTGCAACACTTTCATTAACGATCGCTAATCCTAGCCCTGAGTGCTCTCCTTTTTTCTTTGAGTACCCAGGTTTGAAAACTAGATTAGTATCTTCAAGTGTACCCTTGTTTTTTACCATCAAAAACAATTTACCATGGGCTACACGACCTTGAACTTCTATCCAACGATCATCCCCTGATTTGTTGCCGGCCTCCTCTAAAGCATTATCAATAAGATTTCCTAATATTTTCACATAATCGGTCGCTCTAAAACCAAACTCTAGGCGATCCATATTTAAAAATTGATGAGAAAAGCGAATATTCCTTTTTTTAGCGATTGAGATTTTAGTTTGTATTAACGACGATAGGACTAAATTTCCAATATTGATGATGTCATTAGTGAGGCTTATTTCGCCTATTAATTCCATCATGTAATTTTGGGCTTGCTCGTATTCCTCCTTATCAAGCAACCCTTTTATCACCATTACATGGTTTAAAAAATCATGTCGTTGCGACCTAATATTATTAAACATCTTATATATATCTTCATTATCTGTATTATGAGTTGAAGTTTCTTCGTTTTGATTGAATTTTCGAATCAATTGAGAATAGATCCAGAATAATATCATATGATAGAGAATAATACAGCTTATAATTACCCATAAGCCGGATAGAAAACCTTCCCCTCTATTTGGAATTGTTACGATATTATCAAAGGATATTTCGAAAAGAATAGGAATTAATATGTTGTTGCTCACGTTGTGTCAAACCTCCTTAAGCAAACCTGTAATACATAATTCTCATAATATGTAAACTATGAGTTACTTTTAGAAAGAGTATATTCACTCATCTATAAGAAGCGAACGTTCTCAAAATAATTCAACTCCCTACAAGAAATTCGTTAGAATTAATTTGATTTGAACTGATTCTTTAGTTTGAAAAGCCCTCCTCAAATCTCAGTATTCTCATAATTTTATTGTAACTGAGCATAATGGTTTTACAAGTGGAAATCAAAGTCTTCTAGCTTTTTAGCCATTATTTTTTTACAATTTGCATCAACAATCATCTTCCTTCCCATATTCTAAAACACAAATATATTATAAGGTCCCTTTTAATATTTACAAGTTGAATGTAACTATCATTTAAAACTCAATCGATTGGTATAAATACAAAGTTATGTAAGAGATCCGAAACCGCCCCCGCTCTACACCATACTCCCATACTAGAGATGCTTAATTTAAGCATCTTATACAAGGTATGCAGATCCTGGTTTGAATCGCTGCGAGCCAGGAGTCATATGCACTACTAACGCGAGACGACTAGCCGCCTCCGTTGTACCCAATTGAGAAAGGATAGCGCGCTGGATATGAGCTGCAGCGTAGATGTTCAGCCCTGTCCGTCTACGGCGTCTTGCTCAAGTCCAGGCTGCCCGCCCCCGCTACGCAGAAGCACCTGAGTTGCCTTATGACATCCCTTAGGCCCAAAAACCTCTCAATCGTCTTATTAGGAGACAATTGAGAGGTTCCTGCGCTTATTATACCTTGCTAAAAATTATTATTAAGGACGGAGCAGCTTTTGATAACCTTCTATTTGTTGTATTTCACCATCGAAGTGTCTGCGTACCTTGTAGATACCATATACCCTACCTTCTTTAATGATCTCTGTTATTACTCCTAGCCAAGGACCAGGTGGAGCCTCGGACCCGTTCCAACAACTAAATCTAACTTCTGTACCCACTGTAGGTTTAATAAAATATGGTTTTTCAGTCTTCATTTCCTCAGTAATCCAGAACCTATTCGCTGCAAGCCCCCTTTTCTTTCGATGTTTATTGTAAGCAGAACGTGATAAGTAAACAACGACCTCAAAGCTATCGTCAATCCACGGATTTACAATGGCCCAATCTAAGGGATCATCGGATCTCCGCGGTTTTATCCAATGTTGCAAAACATCAGGAAGCTCGTTTATTTCACATCCGCATAAAAATGCTAATTGACTTGGACTTGTAGGTCTAAAAAGAACAGCTACTAGAGCTTCGCTACCACTTTTTACACAACGATAGGTATATTTTTCTCCTTTCACCTCAGTATATAATTTAATCTGAGAATGACGAAGGTCTCTAAAATGAGGTTCTTTCAAATTTAATGTTTTAAAACGAATATTTGTTGAATCATCTCCTACTGAAGTAGAAATAATTGCATCTTTATTATTTTGCACACTGTTTAAAAACCACGTGAAAATTTTATCCTTACTAAGATAATATTCACGCTTCATGGCCAACTGAAGCATCATGACGTAATTATAACGAGCAATGTAGCGCTGGTCATACAATAATTGTTCGGCCGATCCGATTTGTGTAGCCTTAACACTTTGCAATTGTACAGCATGTTCTTGTAAGTCTGAATCCTCTTTGTTCAAACGGGAACTATCCATGAAACTTAAAAAATGTACTCCTGTTAAATCCGATGGCGAAACATCTAACCTCATAATACTTTCTTTTTTATATTTACTGATGTGATCTAGCGACACTAAGAATTTATTACTCGAATCATGGGCTGATACTAGATTCAAATAACGCTCTGAAACCATAGAGCAATATCGTTGCTCGATCCATAAATTATCTCCATTTGACTTATTCTTCAAGAAAGGAGCTATCCCCTCAAAACTGGCATCTTTAACGGATACCTTGGAAGCGACTAACGGCAAATAATTACGAACTACTAAATGCTCAACTCCTTTGATTAATGCATCATTGACATGCAGCATCTCTCCTGTATAAGAAAGTTCTTTAGTCTTAAAGCCCTTAGCAAAAAACTTATCCCTTATCAGCTCAAACATCATTACCAGCCATATTATCTCACTCTCACTTAGTTCATTCAGTTGCATTCGTGGTACGGACTGTTTTTTATGAACAACCAGGCCTTGTTCTTTATGAGGAGGTATGTAGGCCTCATCGTCAATGTATGTAACATTGAGCAAGGAATAAGGAAAGTGATTTTCATCAATCCTCTTAAATACCGATCTTGCTTTACTCCTGGCACGTGATTTATGCCGTTCCAAAGGATTTATAACCTTTTCTTTATCTGTAAGGATTGAAATCGTTTGACCATTTCGAATTGCAAAGGCAAAGAATGAATCATCAGCTTTAGGATCGCGAATAAAATTCAAGGAAATACCATTTCGCATCTTAGTTGCTTCTTCTATGAGACTATTGATATTCCAGTACTCATGTATCGTTTTATAATAAGAAGGAGTATCATCATCCGGTTCTCCTTGTAGAAATTGATACACCGATAGGTTTACCATTGAGCGAAGGGCATCCCTCCTTAAAAAGGCTATGTTGCCCGGATCTTGAATTGCTTGAAAAATACCTGGTTCATTAATTTCATAATGCTGCATTGCCTCTAACATGGAGTTAATAAAATCCTTTTTAAGTAATCTAATTTCTTCCATTTCAAGAATTGAATAAATTTGGCGACATTGTTGTAAGTATTCTGTCATGCCTGCAAAGTCATCTAAAATGGATTGGACTGTGAAGGTTCGTTCTTTAAGATATATTCTGACATAATGGTCAAGCATCATAATCGTAGTAAGACAAGTCGGATCAATCTTTAAAGATTCGGATAGAGACTGGTTATTTTTATAGACATCCCAATCATCCTTGTTATAGTCTCTTATTTCTGGATTAACACCCGTTATTTTTATCCATAGATCTAAAGCTTCAATGATTTGTTTCATTTGTAACACTCCGATCATTATTTTCATTCCAATAACACTCATTAAAGAAATCATGAGCAATATTGTTTTCCATCATTACATATATGGCATCATCTGTATCAGGATCGAATTTGTATTTTGCAAGCAGCTCATCAAACTGCTCATGTGACCATCTTTCCTTACCCTCGTTAAACACTGTAATAAAATATTTGCTCGTATCTAATTTAGTTATGGGGAAGCATCTACATTTGACTGACTTCTTTTTCTTGGAGTCCCACGTGAACTACCAACCACCTAAGAGGTGGCGGCTTCTTGGTCAATAGAGCTACTGCTCTAAGGATGGTGTTTTGGATAGGGTGCAGGACTTGATTCGTCCAGTGAATGGACGGTGCAGCTTGATACGAATTTTACTTTTTAGTTTCGGAATTCGTAGAAATCCATCCTGGGCGGAAATCGTTCCTTTTTGGTTATTCGTTGTGTAGCTATTGTTATTCGTCTTCTTGCTCTTATACTTTGGAAAGCCAGCCTTTGGATCACGAAAAAAGTTCTTATACGCCTTGTCTAAGTTCAGTTGAGCGTTGGCAAGCGCAAGACTATCCACTTCTTTCAGCCAATCAAATTTCTTTTTGTATGGAGCAGGTGTATTCTTGAGCATCGTTTCCGTTTCTTTGTAATGGTTAATCTTGTCTGCAAGCATCCGATTGTAGATGAATCGAACAGAGCCGAACGTTTTCGCCAAGTAAAGTTGCTGTTCCCTATTCGGATAGATGCGATACTTGTAGGCTTTCAGCAATTCCGTTCATCCTTTCCTGAAGCGTGATTTTGTAGGTTGGTTGATTGGACTCAAATATCTCTTTCGGGAGTCAAAGTAGATCAGACTGTTCCCATTCATCCCCCACTTTAGAAGATGGGGAATTCTGAAAACTAACGGTTAAAAAAGTGTTTACCTTCTACTAAAATGCCAAATTGAAAGCGAAAGACTTTCCCACAACTATATTCATAAGTTCCGTATATAACTTTGAGGGTTTTATTTCCGCATGAGCAAACTGTACGACCAGGTGTGTTTGGTCTACGTTTCCCTTTACGTACAAGCGGCTGACCCAAATAATCATAAAGCAAAAAATCGCCACCTCCCTATAGGACTCTATAATTTAATTTTATTACATAAACAAAAAATGACTAGCTAACAAGAAAAGACCGACTTGATATACAAGGCGGTCTTTTCTTAAAACTATGGCGGTCAAACGTTACGGTTGGATACTAGAATACAGGTCATCTGTGCTTATACACTTTGTGCTTCCTAATCATCTATACGCAGATTCGCAGTACCGTCGCTCTGATGCTGGTGTGTGCCGATCTCTGGTAGCAGTTCCATTAAATCGGGCGGTTGCAACAGTTCGATAGGAGACTTTCCTTTATCAAATAGAAAAGAGTCTCCTTCGATGACGACTACATAACGGCCATTATGTTTGGCAAAATGTAGCTTTGTGCCAAACTCCGCTAACAGCCCCTTAACCATTACGCTATCAAGTTTGAATGTAAACGGCAAATCAGGCTTTTGATCTACAAGCGCGGCCGATGCCGATGCCACCTGATCCAGAGACCAATATTCATGAATATCACGTTTCTCGCTATGGGCCCATACTTCAATCGCATTTGCTTCCTCATGCCGCTCGGTGCTCTCCGTCACACCATCCCACTTGTCGTCCATATATTGCTGCACCATACCCAGCAGCTGGTCGCTCATCACTTCTGGAAGAGGTTTTTCATACGATACGAATTTTAGAAAGTCCTCAAAATAACGGGCATGCGAAGCCTGATGTATCTTCAGTTCCCAATACTCCAGCATTCCCGCTTCAGGCATATGAGGATATTGAATGGACTTAATGCTGCGTGCACTAATCGCCATTTCCACTTGCGATATCAAATTGCGTTCATCAGAAATGCGAGCGATATTTGGTTCAAAATCACATTTTAATAGGAATAAAAAGGGCTCGTCAAAATAAGTATTCAGCTTCGTTCTAGCGATAATAAATGCACCACCGCGCACTGCGCTTGCATCCATATAAATCTGTACCAGTTCGTCAGCAATACCGATATAACGCTCTTTATTTTCTGCGTCGCGTAGGCGCTGGAACAAATTGTAGTTCGGATTGCTGTTCAGCTCATAGCCAGGTTCGATCATGAAGCGCCCGATTTTAGTCGGTGGATTTTCTGAGTTTGGGTTCCGCTCTACTTTACGTTTAACGATACGGGCAAACTCTCCATCTAAAAAGCGCTTAATCTCGCTACCTTCATAGTCCTCTTCCTCCATCGTCTGATAGTGCTTAAAACGTTTGGAGGAGCTACTGTCCTCTCCTTCAGTAACGATGACAAAAAACGATAAATACTCCATCATAAAATCCATTCTATGGCCCTCCTCTGGTCAGTCAAAAATTTTTAAAAATATTACTTCACCTTAGCAACTTGTAATTACCATTGATTTCGTTTTCGTACAATTCTAAGCTGTTCTTTTGTTAACTCTACTTCCTTTGTTACATAGTTCTCTTTTATAGAATCAACAATGTTGTTGAGGGGCAAAGAAGTTAACTCAGCGTAAAAATCTTCAATATCTTTTGGCGTTGGCTTTTTTAAATCTCTCCGTATGATTAGCAGAGCATTTGCAAGGTTTAAGGTGTCTGAAGATTCATCATTCCAGTCAACACAGTCAATTCCGTCAGGTAAATATCTATCTGCCTTGTTCTTCGCTCTAAAGGCTATTGCAAAAGTGCTCAAATAGCTTCCTCCTATCTAATATGCAGTTCAATTTACTTCTTCATTCTTAATACCTCCTCTCTCACGAAAATGGTAGCATTATTTGCTTTTTTTATCGGAGTGAGGGGTTCCTTTTTTCATCAATCTAAATATGTTTTGTTGGATGCAGCCTAAAATATCCGCTGCCTCAATTGTAAACACGATATGTTCCCGAATGTTCTCTCTATATCTAACTCATTTAACATTTGGAATCACCCCTTTTAAATTTTCTTTCAATTAGAATCTTTCCTTCATATACTTTCACTTTGTAAACTCCTGTATTCGTTGCAATCCAATCACCTATATTTAGAGTTGATTTAGCCGGATCTTTTTCATCTGCATCTACCAAAATCGATTTCCATGTAAAACCTTGATCCGCACTCACTCTTAAACGAATGTAATTAATACCTGTTTTTTTTAGGTTAAAACGTTCATAGATACATGCAAAGATATATGTACCGAGGAACAGGAACATAATTAATAGATGTCCATATACAACTAAGTGAAAAATATTATGATTAGTTGATGCGATTGATAATGCTACCCAAAAACTAGCAGCCCATAAAATCCATATACTGCAAAGCGTCCCATCCGATATGTTACCAATTGACAATATTATTCTTTTAGCAAACACCTTTTTTATTCCTCCTAAACTCTTAGATTCAAATATAAAGTGAGGATCTACAATTTATCCAGCTCCGATGCTATAACATTACTAGCCGTGCCGAGACAAAAACAAGTAATTATTATTTCGTATAGTGTTATGGGTTCAATACTGAAAATTCTAAAAGAAAAAAGAATAACAACGATAAACAATCCAAAAAACGAGATGTAAGTCATGAGATACAAAAACAACACAACTATATCCTTGAACTTTTTAGCCATTAAATCAATTTTTCCAGACCATTTAGACATGTTCTCATCACTCATTTCAACATTTGATTATTAACAGCTGAGCAAAAAAAGGTAGCAATTGAGATATAACAGTGGTTGCTGCTAAAAATAGCATAGTGGTAGCTCCCGTCAAATATCCTGCAACAATTCAGGATTATCCCAAACGTTACCAATGATAACCATTCTCTCGTTATCAGGCACATCATGTTTATCTACCAATGGAAACAGCTTTTTCCCTTCCCACTCGAAATAAACACCTGTAATGGATGCTCTTTCGATTTCCTCCGAAAATGGTGGGTCACATTCAATGTCTCGAACTACAGTACCAATCCTCACAACAAATCTCCGCTTCTCTCCTTCGACCTCTAATTCGGTAATGTCTCCATCAAACATCTCATTACCGAAACGATCTGGAAGCCTGACGCCTTGTCTTACGGTCTCTGGACGCACATAATAAGCAAAAGGCACACCCAATTCACTTGAGATGTAATGCCCTTTTTTAAGGGGTTCCCCCCTTTCAAGTGAACACAGATAACAATGCAGTATAGTAAGACTGCCCGCGTGCCAGTTGCCATCAAAGTCCTTACCTTGAAAGATATTATTCATGTGCATTTTCTTATCCTCAAACGTTTTTTCATCCCAATGATCAGTAGGAATAGATCCGTTGTCAGCCTGTTTAGCTATTTTATTTCCATTTTCCATCCTTCGTTTCAACATTTTTGTCACAAGATAATTTAAATATCCAAATATCATTTCATATATGCCTCCGATTTTTTCCTCATATGAAATCATGATTATGAAGTAAATATTCTTAATCTTCCAAATCTATTTCTATTTTTGCCAGCTCAGAAAACTTAAAAAGGGGATGTGGCTTGTTTTCCAAAAGCGACAATGGGTCAATAATAACGCATATATCCAGAATTACTTCCGAAGATTCATCAATAACATTCTTCCTTTCTAGTTTTTTGACATGGCGATTTAATGCTTTAATTATCCGCCTATTGATTTTATCTTCATGTTTTCTGCTATACCATGGCCCTAACTTCAATTTTTCATTGTTGTTCGCGCTAAAGCCGAAATCCAAATTAAATCCATGATATAGGAATATTTCATCTTTAAATCGATGAAAAACAAAGCTATTTTCTTCATTGAGATCTACAGAAAAAATCAAATATATATCAATTGTAAATATTGAATCGACTATAAAAATTGTCGGGATAAGATCCCTTTTAATTGCGACATCAACTAAATTTCTCAAATGTTCCTTCAATTATCGAAGCCTCCCACTAATCTTTCATATAGCAGATTTAAAACGGATTTTAAATTATTATTGGTTAACATCGTCTCGCTCTTCACTTGCAATTTTGGCACGATTGAATTTTCTATTTTCGATAAAAAAAAGCAGCACAATTGCAATCATTATTCCAACAAAAATGCCTAATACTCCATCCAACAGGTGTCTAACCATGTTTTCAGCTCTTCCAAAACTAATAGTAGTAATTGCACACAAAATTAAAGTAAACGAATAACCTACTAAATAGATCTTCCAAGAAGAACGAATATTTCCCCTTATTTTATTCAAGACAATTTTATAGATCATTTCTGCAAGCCACCAACCTTTCGTTTGATTTAATAACTAAGTGCCTATCTCAAATGTCTCACTTCGGATACCAGCTATTTCGATCCAACAATCAACAGTGTCAATTGCCCCAACCCATTCGGTTAATATTTTTGATGCAGCATCCCTTTTCCACCCGCTCCATACAATCTCTGTATAACCAAAACGATATAAAACAACTACCTCATGTCGTATATTGCCATCACAATGACCACATGAACGGCATGCCTCAACTTCATAACCCTCAACCTCACCACATACAGGACATTGCGCTTCGAATTGTTCAGCAAACCTCCTTAATCGATCTATTTGGTAGCTCAAGTTGACTCCTTCAATTTGCGCTAATATCTCAGCACCTTGATTTGGGTTGTCAATGCCCTCTATTAATTCGCCTTCATAACTCACATTGGCCCAATTACTTGGATTAAATACCCCATGGGGAACATCAGAATCGTCTCCAAGCCACATGCGTGCGCGAAAATCAATGAAGTAATTGTCCGGAAGCACAATCCAAAAATGAAGACTAAACCGTTTGCCGGTAACAATATTTTGCATTGAACCAATTGCAATTTTATGAGGAATATTTGCGCCGGTAAGAGCAGAACTAATCACACGAGTTAATCCATCACATTCCAATGCTAAATTTTCAAAAGGTAACAGATAGTTTCCTAATGTCGATGAATCTGGCCATTTCAATTCCAGTTCATGTTGAGTTCCCTTGAATCTGCTGCCGTCCATTGCTTCAAAGCAAATGGGACAAAACGCTTCATTGGAATTAATGTAGGACCAGTAAGTATTAACTTTAAACATTGGAGCTGACCACCGATTCATGCATGAAACGCACCGATGACGAATCAGTTTTATAAATGCTTTATTGATCATTAGATTAACGTCTCCTTTATCGGGGATAAATCACTTGCTTCGACTTCGTATTAAAAATAGGTTAATTGGGTTTTAAATTAGGGATATCGATCTCAAGCAGCTCAAGATCAAAATCCAACATGCGTTCAAACAACTGATCGATTGTACAAGAGACACTTTTTTCTTCTCCATGCCGATATAAATAACATTTCTCATTTTGCCTTTCCAATATCCAACAATCACCTTCCCCTACACGAAAGGGAACAGGTTCATTTGTATAGCTGGTACTCATCATTACATATTCCAATTTCTTTGCTCTTTCATTGCCATAAAAATTTTCAATGGCTTGTTTTTGTCCCATGCCCTTGATAAATCGAAGAGCTAGCAATTTGTTTGCCTTTTTTATATGATTGACGGTATTTTTAAACTCTTCCTTGCTCGCAGTTTTCCGATGTTCTTTAACAATATCTGAAACCGTTAGTGTTACCACTACCTCCCTCAATCGAAATTGAAATGACTCTGAAAAAGAAATTCCACTCTTAAATATCACTTTTGTTAATGCGTCCATAGTTAGTTTCCTTTCAATCAAAAGTTAGTAATATTTCAATTGCTTTCAATGTACTGGTAACGCCCTTTCCCAACTTTAATAATATTGGTATCGTACTCCATTATGAGTTTCATGGTATTTGAATTGTTTTTGTAAGTTATTTTGTATTTAGCCTCCATAATCGCGAAAATTTTACGAAGTGTCATAGGTCCAGTATCTTCTTTCATTATTTCAATGATTTTTGGAAGAATTTCTTCCTGAACATTACGATATGATTTTTCGTATATCAACGAATCGTTTTCGCTAAATCTTTTCAAAGCTGAGGTCAAGTCAATTATTTCAGCATCTAGACTGTTCGTGGAACGTAGATACTCTTCTGTTAGTATGCGTTTTTTTGAGTTCACCTCTTCCAATCGCATAACTATATTTTCATGGGTTACAATTTGTATAGGCATTGTGTAATTTCCTCCTTATCAATAAAGCAGCAATCAATAACATTTGTTTGTATTATTACTCTCAGTTGAAATATTGATTGTTTGAAATAAATGATACAAAAATGAAGGACACCGATATGACTATCGGCATCCTTAAATTTTTCAAATAACTATTACAGATACCTACATTCAATGTCCTCTAACGTCTGATCTGTTGAACCTTCCCCTATTGAAGAGAATTCCCAAGTTTCATTATTACGATATAATTCCGCCACGATCATAGCGGTTTTGCCGCTATAATTTTCAGTCAAATTGAATCGCACTAGTTCATGACCATTAGTCGGATTTACAATTCGAATGTAAGCATCACTTATGCGGCTGAAATCTTGCCTTCTTGTTCTGGGCGAAAATATATTTACCACAAACAGTATTTTTTCCACTTCGTTCGGAACCTTAGCTAATTTGACGTGTATGGTTTCATCATCTCCAGCACCGGCACCTGTTACATTGTCCCCACTATGGCGTACACTTCCACAGGGACTACTACTTTCTAAGACGCGAAAAGAAACAACAAATTTTTTGTTAATGAACAATGCTTTTTTTCTGAATATCTTCCCATTCACATCGAGCATGAATGCCGAGGCATCCAGATCAAAACGTTCTCCAGGATTAGCTGCCGGTCTCCATCCAAGCCCCACATTTACTTCTGGTAGTGGACCATAACTTTTTGACAGATTAATAGCTTGTCCTTTATCCAAATTCATATATGACCCTCAATTCATATGTAATGTAATAATTCAAATATGCAATCGAATAGATGCTATAATGTAAATCATGGTGTACATTTAATATAGCATTATCGCTTCTAGTTGTCTATCAATTATCGAGATTTTGATCTACCCTATAAAACAATAGTACTTCTTGCATATTTAAATTCTTCTCTGCTTTAATTGAAGCAACCTACCGTCAATTATGTAGAAATCATATATTTTCTCATGAATTATGACCGCAAAATTTCTTATCGAAACTGAATAAACTCTTTGACGAAAGTACTCCTCTCTTCTTAAATTGTTTTTCATAGTTTACATTTATTCGAAATTTCCTTATAGTAAAGCTATCTTAAATCAGTGGAGGTTATGAAATCAGTATGCACATTGACTTTCGTAAATCAGTTCTACAATTATGGAGGAGTCTATAATGAACACTACTATTCAACAGGATCTTGAACAAATTTATTATATCCCCGTTATTATTTTGGTCTTTTTATTTATACTGATTATCGTTGTAGAAGCTTATCAACGTCATTTCAGAAAAGTGAAAAATGATAAAGAGAAGACTACATATACTTTTCGTAAGAATTTTGCTTTTTGGATGGCTTTTATTCCAATCGCTACAATTTATTCAAGTATTATTTCCCTCCTTATCTATTTAATAATCATGGCATTCATAAACTATTTGGTTATTACTTTGTGGGTTCTAGTTGCAATAATTGCTTTAACTTGGTTAGTTTATGCATTAGATTACTTCGATTTATTTTAAATTGGGTAACAAATTAAGTAAACCTGACCTTTGCTAGTTCAATTAGCAAGGGTCAGGTTTACTTAATTTCTGTTCTTATTTCTGGTTCTAGATTGACATTCAAAGCTGACTGTCTAGGCCAATAAGCGGAGTACTGGAGATTCCAGAAGGACAACTTGGACGAATGGATTGCAGTTAGCCTGCCCCGTATTCAATTTGCTCAATATAAAAGTTACGAATTGTGTTTCTTTACGTTGATGGTAAGATAATAAGTAGAAATCTTAGTTTTGAAAGGGTTGTTGATATGAACTTAGGAGATGAAGTTTATCTAAAAGCCTACGGCAGCAATATAAAACGTCACGGTACAGAGTTGATCAAGGCAACTGTCATCAAGAAAGGACGCCTTTATATTGAAGTGAAACTAGAAGACTCAATACAGACCGCAAAATTCAAACTCCCTACGATGCAACATCATAACAACGGTCTATCTCCGGCGTGGGAATTTTTCTCTTCAAAACAAGATTGGCTAGATCATGAAGAGAAGCTTGAATTAATTACGGATTTTAAGCAAAAATTTGAGCGTGAATCCCATACTTTAACGATTGATCAGCTTCGAAAAATAAAAGAAATTTTGCAATAAATTAATTCCACGGTAAATGAACAAATTATTTAATAGAAAAATGAGGAGGATTGTATGCATCCGTTGAAGACACAAGCATCAAGGAAGTTAGGAAAATTATATGCTGCTGTAAAGGTTGAAAGAAAAGGGTTCAATCTTCATATTATTCAATCAGGAGTATGCATGTCGAAACCCAATACACTATTTGCCGATTTGCCAAAAGAATTTAATATTTTCAGCATCGATGGGAAAATAATAGAACCTACAGGTCGGTTCATGATATCTACCGAAACCATTGATCCTTACCATATCATTGTAGATTGGCATTAAACAAGATAAAAAGAAGCCCGAGCTGACGCGAGGGCTTCTTTTTATGACTCATAGCAGATTAAGACGCATTCATCTTTTCGTGAAGTTCATGTTATATGGTCATCCGGTTTTTCATTAACTTCTTCCATGCTCTCATAAGAGATTGTAATGTATTCGGTCTCACCACGAACCTGTTCTGTACCGGACAAATTTTTCACATCTACACTAGAAGCTCCTAATGGGTGAATACCATCATATGTTCCAGGAAGGCATGGTATATCAACACTTCCACCCTGCTCTAAATGGAGATTAAACTGCTTGTCCTTCTCTGAATAGGGAATAACTATCTGGACCATTAGACTACTGAAAAATATAGCAAATATACAATATGGTAATTTCGAGTCAACATCCTGTTTTCTGAAAAATAACTGATATGTTATATGATGAAACACATTAAATCCAGGCGTATGTCGTATTAACGCATAAAGAGTAATTTGTTTTGGTACATGTTCTTCCTCAAGTATCCAGCTAATAGTATCTTTAAAATGAATAATCTCATCCTCCGGCATGACAGTGAGTGCCATCTTAACAAAAGCTTTATACACTGCCATGGGTACATACGGACCTCGTATCCCTGGCAAAATGATTGTTCTATCATCAGTATTGTATTCAGCTGCAGGATCAGTAAGTAGGTCCCCAATTTGGAGTATCCCATTGTCAGCAGCAACGACTATATCCTTCTTGTATTTGGGTTTACCTCTTTTACCAGGGATACTAGAAACGGATCTCCAGAACAGCGTGAAGTTACCCAAATCATTTTCGAGTTGGGAAAACTTTTCATTACATTTATCGCATTCATAATTTGTAAGCAATTTTTTGTTACCTAGCATTTCTGAAATCGCATGAGCATTTTTTTTAAAGCTAGTCATTGGTTTGCCGAGGCCGCAAAATCGACATATTCGATTTTCCTTAGGTCCAAGAATGACTTGATTTTCCCAATTTAACGGCACAGTAATCCATTCATAATTATCTAGAAAGAATTTCATAAATACACGCCCCTCATAACTTTATTTATGAAACTGTCGTTGAAAGGAAGATCCTCGTACATTTCGAATTTTGATCCAATTACTGCTCCGAATCAGAACCATTAGGCCGCATTTCATAGCATAAATCCAAAAGTTTTTTCATCATGCCTTTTTCTACTGGACCTCCTGTAATATGTCTGCAACGCATCATGTTAAATTCAAGCCCCTCGTTATAGAAAAGATGGCTTTCTTCTTGTTCAATAAGATAATTCCGTTTTCCAATAAGAAGGAACATATAGTCCTTTCCACTAAGCATAAACGTATACCCAGCAGATCCAGCCCCGCCATGGCTTCCAGCATAAGTAGGATGGGTTTTACCTAATTCAAGAAAATTCGTAGTGATAACTTGAAGAATAGAGCCTAGATCACTTTGG
This sequence comes from Paenibacillus sp. Leaf72, assembly GCF_001422685.1. NCBI lineage: Bacteria > Bacillati > Bacillota > Bacilli > Caryophanales > Paenibacillaceae > Paenibacillus > Paenibacillus sp. Leaf72. The sequence continues at coordinate 194,236 of NZ_LMLV01000034.1, forward strand.
AGGCCAGCACTAAGCAGATGTTTAGTAATACTTACTTCGCCCCTTCTTATTTGGTCGATAAGTTGTTGTATAATAAGTTTTTTATCCCAATAAAATGGTAACGTTAGGTCTTCTCCATATTCCTCCTGTATGGCCCGATGCATGCATAAAGTCAAGTTTTTATCATTGTTTTTACTATATCCTAATCCCTTCTTAAACACCTCTAATTCATTTTTATTAAGGAATTCATACCCGCATTTAACTTTGTATTTTTTAAGCTCGTTTATAAAAAATTCTATAGATTCTCTATCCTGGTTCGTTAACTTCATAATTTCATGCAATGTATACATAATTTCCTCACCCCTATCACATTCTATAATTCTATTTAATTAGACTAGTCTGATTATACTCTAAACCAAACACTAGATCCATGGCACAGCTTTTAAGGACTAAATGCTTAGCACTTACTTGAATGTCAAATTGAAGTTTGGCATTAGTTTAGCGCATGAATAAAACAAGCCCTAGCCTTAATGGCCGACTTGTTCAAAATCTGCCGGCTAGGGGAACTCTGGAACATACATGATAGAGTGACTTGACTCAATAATATTAGTGGAGGGCATCTTAAACGAAATTGAATACGAAAAATAAGATTGAATGCCCGCCATACTTTACAATGATTGTATATTATGGTAAACTGTGTTGTTAAATGACCTACGAAGCACACAGCAGCCCGCACCCATATTCGCCGTTATTATTGGCGTGGATTGGGGTGCATGGCTGCTTTTTTTGTTGAAACTGGGTTTGGGGAAGGATGAAATTACTAATGAACGTTATTATTGATCCAAAGGAAGGTTTCCCAGCAAGCGATGAAGAACGTGCCGTGTATGGATCTGGTGGGAACGGATTATTAAACGGAGTGGTTTATTTCCCCCTAGGATCAGGCAGCATTCCTGAAGAATGGATTGGATTGACTGTGACTGAAATGAATGGTCAGGAAGTCTACGCCGTTCCAGAATTAAGGCTCTTTGTAGATACCACTACGAATAGCAAATTGTTACAGAAACATAAAGTGCAAATGCATCTTCAGTTACATAACGTTCAAGGCATCATCTTGGTTCATGGGGTACTCTGTATTCGAGACCAATGGCCAAAACCATATCTGATTGAACAAACACTAAATCCCTCGATTCACTTTTCAACAATCCGAGCTTTGTCTGAGTCGTCCGTAGTGATGATCAATTTATATAATCGATGCAATCATATAGAGACACGATACATCGAAAATCCATACCGTGAACAGGCTCAGGCAATCGTTCAACAATGTAGCGATCTGCCATTTCAAGAGTCTTCAGACTTCATGCAAGCCAAAAGCAAATTTGAAGCGTTGGTTAACTTGGAATATCAGAATTTCAATTTTTCCAACCTGCAGCAAGCGGTGCTCTTAAACTTCACGACTTTCTCTAAGGAAGGAAAGAAGGACATACGCCCAAGTCTCCAGGCAATCAAGCATGGCGTTTCTATCCGGCCATATGCAGGGCTACCTGAAGTATTAGAACCATACCACTTTTATATTAGTGAAAATGGTCACAGTATTATGTGCGTCTTAGAAACACACTGGCCTGTAGATATTCCGGATGATTGGGAATTCCCTATACCAGTAAAATACGTTCTGAGTAAGGGTTGGAGAAGCGAAAACGGCTATATTATTGTCGAAGCCCCTTTTCACCCTACATTTGGGGTAACAATCGACGAAGAAGAGTATGAGGAATATTGAAAGCCCAAAGTCAGTTAAAAACCAATTTTATAAAACGCTCCTAGTCCACCTAGGGGCGTTTTATTTTCTATTCCGCCGTGGCATCTTAGACAAACCGCTGGGTCCAGAGCTAAGGTGCCGGGAGAAGACCAAGAACCACCTGCCCGCTTCTGCCTTTGCCTGTTTACCGATCGCAGAAGCGGCTAAAGGGCAGTTCGCCACACGAGCAGCCGATTCAGTATAGTTCTATATTTTCTTTTGACAGATGGCGGACCACCACCTTGTACTCATGTTGTTCATTACCCGCGTAATCATTTATGTATGATTAAAGCACAAAACCCGTAAGAGATCACTTTTTAAGTGTCCATCTTACGGGTTGCAGAGTAGCTGTTTTATATTATAACTCCTCGTTCTAATTATGAACTTAGAGTACTTTTCATATTTACAATAATCGAATAAATCAGCCAAATGGATTGATATGTTATTATGCTGATACTTGTGAATAGGAGATTAACGCGGCTGCAAAGGCAGCTATATCTTGTTGTTGTTCATCCGTTTCACGTTCCATGACTGGTACCGCGGCATTATCCTCACCTAGAAATAGAATATGGAGAGCAATTGCTCTTGCAATAGCGATTTGACGTTTATTAGGATCTAGCGAACGCTGAATGCAGATATAGCGGTAGCCATGTGATACACAGGCAATACCCATAAACATGCCTTCTGGCAAATCAAATTCATCATCCATCAATTTAATATCTTCTTTCGCAGCAATTTCCATTAAATCAGTAGTTTGGATTTTCTTCATAAAATCATGTGCCTTCTCTTGGATTGTCATATTTTAATTCCTCTCCTCAATAATCTCGGTACTGTATTCAAAACCGTGACTCAAGTGACTCAAGTATGATTAGTAGTGGTCTGTAAGTACTATTCTATCACCTTTAAATTGGAATTTGTACCAAAACTCGTCGGGATAAACAACTATTCATCAGGATAAAGGCACCTTTATCCTGATGAAACCTTCGAATGGTTCGGAATATGATTTTTCACACAATCACTGTTTTTTAATCCCATTAATATCGACTGGAACCAAAATTGAGAATATTGTTTGTTTATCAGAGGATTCAACCATGATTTCTCCATCATATTTATTTATTACTTTCTCCACAATAGCCAACCCATGACCACGTGATTGACTAAGACTGGTCGAACTTAGTTCTTTTGTTGTAAATCCAGGCTCGAACATTCTATCTTGAATCTCATCCGGAATGGCCTTACCTGTATTCCAAACTACAATTTCATAGTATTTGGTTGTCTTTTTGCTTATTTTGACTCCTACTACTCTGCTTCCATCAAATGTCTTCACAGCATCAATAGCATTATCAATTAAATTGGAGAGAATTTTTATTAAATCTGTGCTTTTGATTAAATCAAAATTATCTTGACCGATATCTGATTCAAAACGAATCTTCAAATTTTCTGCTATGGTGGCCTTATTTAAAATAAGCACGCCAATAGCCGGGTTTACTGTTCTGATATTTTTAACTTCCATTTTTGCATAATCTTCATATAACTGATCCATATACATTTTGACTTCTTCATACGAACCCATTTGCATCATTCCATGCAGTACGTTCATATGATTTCTGATATCATGCCTAGATGAATCGACAGATAATAATAATGACTGTAATTCTCGCCGATAAATTTGTTCTGTTGATTTTAGATCTTCTTGTGCCTCTTTATTAATTTGATCAACCATCTTTTTCATGCTTATGGTCATTACATTTATACCATCAGCTAAATTATCAAGTTCATTTTTTGAGTTTAAAGATATTTTGCCGCTTAAATCACCGTTCGTTACCTTCTTAACGTGTATAAGAATATCAGCAATTGGAGCTAGCCTTCTCCTAATACTAAACACAATCCAAAATGTAGTTAGAATGATAGCAGCTCCGAAAATAATAATAAGATAATTCCGAATGCCTGACTTCAGTTGATTGGCACTATTTTCGTTAAGGACTACGATTACTACCTGCTCATCATTAATTGGAATGATGTTTTTCCTAAGGATGCGATTGTTTGAATCATGAATATCTGTAACTATCGTTTCATTTTTTTCAATTGCTGATCTTATATTGCGTGTGTCCTTTGACTCTGAAAAGTTATACGTACCAAATAGCACTTCCATCTTTCTCGCTGGCCTATCTTTATCAGCCGGAATTGCTGCATTTAATACCGCAATTTCTTCTATTTCTGAATTACCAATCGTTATATAACGTAATATTTGGTTGGTATAGTGTTCATCCTTAATCTGCAACCCTGACTCCGCTTCAACGACTAAATATCGGCTTATATTTGTAATTGAAGCCAGGTCAATATTTAAACGATTGTTTATGTAATTCCCAGCGTTTAAATTCATAAACAGTAAACATATGACCAAACATATTAATAAGAATGATACGATTTCAAAAGTAAGCTGTATAAAGAGGTAATGTATCTTATCACGGATTTTTTTGAATGTCATGGCTGGTCAAGTCTCTTTTCCTAGACAATTAACTCTTATCATCATTAAATCGTTTCCAAGCTGTCATAAAATCTTGAATGCGATCATCGGGTATTTCCAAAGTATCCGACCGATCAAAAAATAAAATTTGATTATGCATAACGTTTTTTATGCGGTTCAGATGTACAAGAATTGAGCGTGACACTCTGTAAAAGTCCTGCCTATCTAGATAGTTTTCATAAACTTTAAGCGGTACTAGTGTTATAAAGTCATCCTCAGCAGTCCATACGATTGAATGCTTAATTTCTTTTTTTGTCTCTATACAACAGACTTCCGATGGATAAAGTTGTTTAATATTATTATTATCTATAACAGGAATCATAAAGCCGCCGTTTAAGACAAACTTTTCGTAATTGACATGAGTAGAAAGCTTATTGATCGCCGCTTGTAATCGATCAATTGTATAGGGTTTTTCTACAACATCGATAATGCCCAAATCATAAGTATCCGCCCCTTCTGGTTTTGACCCTGTTACCAGTATGGCGGGTATCTTAATACCACGAAATGTGAACCGTGCATAGGTGTCTAGGCCCGTACGGCCACCACCCAATTCAACGTCAAGAATGAGTGCATCTAATTCATCTTTCCACTCAGTAGCTAAATTGATTAGTTCTTGGCTGTTTGAGGCTATCCCTTTAACATTAATGTTTCCTAAGCGCTCTAGCTGTGACAAGATCACTTGTTGCTGCTGCATGTCATCTTCAGCAATCAATACATTCAACTTATCACCAGTCAACTTACGCATGAGTTCTTCCCCCTAATTATGATCATGCTGTGATTTCATTAGATTTTGTAGTAGAGTATGGTTTTTTCTTGCGATATAAGCCATTTTACTAAATTCAGTTACGTTATTTTCAAAAAAGACCGTCCGACTTTTTTGGTCATAATGTTTAATCGCAGGTATTCGAACAAAATTACTATTATCCATCCTCATCATTTTCATTTCTCTTAGGTGGCTACTACCTTCAAAGTCTTTGAAACTTTGGGCCGCCTCATATTTTTTACCATCAGCATGATGATAAGTAATCACTCTATTGACAGTTTCGATGAACCAGCAATCTTTGATGTTTATATTTAGTAATTCACCAGGTTTCTCAGGATGACGTACTAAAGCCATAAGTTCCAAATCAACACCTCAATTTCATGTGCATATTTTTTAATCTGTGATCATAGTTTATCATCAATAGGTTCATTAAACCATGACACTTTAACGCTTATTCTATTGTTTACAAAGCTCTGAGTATTCTATATAATGTTACGCCCAAATAATAAAGGACACCCCTTCTTATTCGTTGGGAGTGTCCTCTAATATTTTTTGTAATTCAATTATAAGTTCTTTGATTTTTCTTTTATGCTTTCCGGATACGTTAACAAGATCAGTGGAATTGTTGAAAGAAAGCTGGCTCCACTTTTCATCATAACCTTTAACATGTTTCCAGTTCACGACAAAGGGCCTGTCGGTTTTTACAAACCCCTCAATGTACTCAAAATGAGTAACGTTATGTGGAAATAGAAATACTTCTGTACTTGTATGAATCAGCACTTTGGCGGTTGCAAAAGAACAAAATATGATCTCATCCATTTCAAGAAAGTAGGGTACATAATTCCCTCTTCCTTTTTCTCTAAGGACAAATATTCTGTTTGACAACTATTATCACTCCAAGTCTCTTTATGATCGCCTGCCTTTGTAGGGGTTACGGAAAGGATTAGCACCTTTCCGTAACTCGGATGTAATAAATAGCTGGCGTTCAATTACTTAATTAGTTCTTCCGGAGCTGGGGCGCTATAGAGGAAAAACTTGAAAGAAACAGTGAAGAAAGCGGCTCCGAGCCTCATTGAGCTTGCTGCATGAGTAGCTACAAATCGGTTTAATTTCACAACAAAACACCTCCTCTCGGTATCATCCTATTTACTTCTTAATTTTTATAATTGGTAACAGTGTACAAACTTGCAGCATAAACGTCATTAGGAGCACTTCGGAATCAATAAAATATCCAAACGATACAATGAGAATGGATAAGACTTTATAAACAAGTTTTTTTCTCATACTAAATTTCATATCACCTGGTATTGATGGAGAGAATATGAGAACAATGATAACAATAGTTGCCCATATATACGGCTGCCAAAGTACCGGCGGGACCAATAAAGATGAAGACATTATGATTAATGTAGAAACAATAATACATTGCAGCGGGGTACTCATATGATGTCCACCAGAGAAGAATCGCAAGATACCTAACCCTATCAGGGACAACAATACTTCAGTCGTATGTTGAAAAATAAGTCCCAATAAAAGTGAAAAAATAATGATCGCGATAATTGGGATCGTATTTAACAAAAAGTAGCGGAGAACATTCTCGCTGACATGCTTACCTTGATTATTTAAGTATATCCATCTTGCAATACTATCCGCAATAGTTTCAATTATCGACTTTTGTATGCGGGATTCCTCTTCCGACTCGTCTTCATATTCTTTCTCGTAAGATAATCTAAATAGGAGAACGAACATAACTAACATAATTAGTACTGTGCAATAAAATGCTGTAAAGTTATGAGTGGTAACTGCGAAAACCGAAAAAAGAAAAATTCCAAATGTAAAAATCGCATGTATTAGAATTTTTCGATTGACACCATTAAATATCACAGCTTCTCTCGGTGAATAAGGTACATAAGTAAATCCTATGTTTAATCTACGTAGAACATACAATATGAACAAGGATAATCCTACGGTTAGGATTTGTAGTATGTATGCTTGAACATTTAAAGCAGATATAGCATAATCCAGTTCATACATTTTTACGGTTGTCAAAACAAAAGCAGCTATTGCCTGCAAAACAGTAAAAAGAGCGACACCTTTAATAATCATACAACCGGCATAAAAAAATCCTACTCGATAAACGAATCTAAGTATTAAAAACAAAAGGACACATTGTACAACCGTATCCCAACCTTGTAAATGAAACTCTTCTCTGATCTCGTAGGAGATATATGAGAGAACTAATCCTATTAGGACCATTGAATTATAATATATTTTTGTTTGAAATCTGAATAACCTAAAAGTAAGAGACAAAATCATGGTAATCTCTAAGGTAGATAAAAAAATGGAAATGACTACTGATAACCAATATGTCATGTTTTTTATGTGCCTCCCTTGATTATCTGGGACGTAAACATAGATATTCACATCAAATTAGATTACTTTTTTACCCCTAGATACCGATAAGATCCAACTCCTTTAACACCGTACTTCATCATTTACACAAGACTATATTCTGATTATACTGAAAAATCAATACTTGTAAAGGTAAACGAAACTCGTTTGTTATTTAAAAATTACAGTATTCTGATAATAATTTTGATTAATTTCCCGTTCAAATAAGCACAGTAATCAAAAACTCAGTGTTTGTAAATACAAGCAAACATCCTCAATTTCCCTGAAAGGTACGGCCGTTCCAGCCCGCATTGGCATTTTCACAATCTAAATAGGCTGCAACAAAAACAGAGCGTTCCATCCTAGAGATACGAAACGGCCAGAGATTCAATTCAAAATGATGCTATTTTAGAAAATTAAAAATAGACATTACAAAGTGAATAAACTAGTTCTTAAGTTCGAAAGTAGTCAATTCTGCTTAGTTTAGTCTCCTCTTTAAACTGTAAAGTGTTTAAACATTCTAACAACAAACAAACCCTCCCAAAATAGTGAGGATTTATTTGTTTTCTTATTTATTAATTTGGTCTAGTAGGGTCATCGGTCTTACCAAGTAGAAACTCTTTTGTAGTATTCAGCTCAACTGCAATTTCACGAAGTAGTCTTTCATCAGGCATCTCTCTTCCACTTTCCATGTAGCCATAACGCAACTCAGTAATAGAAAGTTTTTTCTTCATTTCCATTTGAGTTTTCCCTATTGAAACGCGGAGCTCTCGAAGCCTCCGAGAAAAAATAACCTGAACATCTTTCGATTCGCCAAATATTAAAGCTGTCGGTGGAGCTTTAGACAAATCCAAATGAGGAGCAGCGTCAATTAACTCATGTGGATCTAAGTCTAAGGCCACCCCAATCTTATATAAAGCGTCAAAACCTGGCTTCCCAGAATTTTTCTCAGCAGATGAAATTGTCGAATGTGAAACACCAGACAAAGTAGCCGTTTTAGTAATTGTATACCCTAATCGTATTCTTGCTTTGTAGATCATTTCCCCAAAATTACCGTCCACGATTTTCAACTCCTCAAGCGCATTATATCACAAATGAAAGTAAGACTAAATGCTCAGAGATGGATAATACCCCCAATAAAAGAATGGCATTGGTCCATCCCTAATCCTTCCTCTTTTCATTTTTACGCATATGGTTGAAAATATCCTTACTTCTATTCCTTCCTTCTTTTCGCCCAAAGTTGAGGCGGCGTGTGCGGGGTTGAGGAAAACCTTAGATAGTTCCAAGTAAAACGAAATAACAAAAGCATCCAGTGATTAATAATCATAATATAAAATATCGACCAGACAGTCTCCATAGTTTGCGCAGAACTTCCTACTATTCCAAAATCCACACTGTACGTAGGATGATTTGATATGAACCTAACAAGAAAAAACGCGCCGAAGTAGATTGTCCCGACATATTTAATATACTGAATCATTGAGTGAAACATACTCCAAATATAGGTCCAAACTGATAAAGCGGCACGTTGGATAAAACCTTCCATTAATATGTTCTCTTCCTTACAAATATGGTACGCCTTAACCCAGGCATCCATTTCATGCCCGACAAGTAATAGTTTAGGTAGAATATGTCCTTTACCCGCCAACCTTCTTATGGTGCTCATCAGGTGTGACTTGTATTGACTACGGCGCTTGTATTGATAATAATGAGCAAGTTCGTGGGATAAGATAAAGGTTTCATCCTTTTCTAAGATTGCTATGTTTCTCGGAACCGTTATATATGAGTTATTTACTAAAGCATACAAGAACTCCGGTCGGCGTTCATTTTCCAACTCAGTCACTTCCATTATTGGAATGCCCTCTTTTTTTATACGATCAATAATTTTTGAAATCATACTCTTCCTCCTGTTTCCTTTTTTTCATTAATATGAACTACACGATGAACCGCAAGATGATCCACTGGATGAACTGCACGACGAACTGCTTGGTGAGCTGCTAGTTGAAGCGCTCGATGAACTGCATGACGGGCTACTTGAAGAGATACTACTATCTGAACAGCTTACATCTTTGCTTTGAAGTGTAGAGGAATGCTCAGATGATCTCCCTCCAGAATTTGAATCAACCCATACATATTGAGTCCCATTTAAAGTTTGATTATCGCGGTTAGTTGCAGTACTGGTTTGCCGCTCAGCTGAATGTCTGATTACAGCCTTGTTACCTGTTACATCCGCTTGGTGAGGTAATTGTCTTTTTACTTGTGTTGAGCTAATTAAAAAGGAAATAACAAAGAATATGATTTTAACAGCTTGAGGTGATGGATTCACTCTAAAATAGTCATTCATGATTTCAATCTTGCTTAAGTTTTGTAAATCATGGATAAATGACTTAGACAACATGTCAGGGGAATAAGTGAATTTCCCAAGCAGCTCTAAGTTCTCGGGTTTTATTTTAAACAAGGCCCGGTAGCACTGCTCAAATAAAACCCTATCCGCATTAACGTCATTATGTTTTAATATCGATCCGATACGTGGCTCATGATGAATAACACGACCCGCATACATCGTACAAAATTGCTGATATTCTTTAGTAAAGAGTATGGCTTGATGCCACACTATATCTACTTGACTGGAGTACATCCCGGTGTTCTTCATTATTTCGCATAAGATAAAAAAGCGTTTGAGTTCATGCAGCAGCCAGTTGAAATCATTATCATTTATTTCTGGATGAGATTCTTTTACTTTGAATCTCAATTTTGATTCAAAGTCGGTAGCAGACAAAGCTTCATTTAACTTTTGTTCCATTTTTATAAAGTTTTCATCCGATCGTAGCCAATCAACTCCGATTGGTGCTTTTGACTTTGGTTCGAACGGAGATGCGATTGGATGCACCACTTTATTTTCTGAAATCCGTAACGAGCGGTAATATTCTATTTTTTCCAATATTTTTTCCGCGACAAAAACGATGATAATTAAGGCGGAAATAATAAAAACACAAATTAACAAGGTATAGATTAGTGCTTCTAGATTTGAATCCATAAGAACAACTCCTTTATCATGTTATTAAAAGTTCAGCTTAATTTTGTGATTTAGCAGTCCAAAACAAATCGGGTAGTGGCATTTTTAAAGAAACTTTTGTCGTGTAGGCATTCGATTGTGATTTAAACTTTTCTCCTTTTATCACAAAAGTATATTGTCCCGAAATGGTTAGTTTGGCCAACTCGACATCGATTCGAACTTCCGCTGTTTCGTTTGATTTATGTGTATACCCTTTTCCGATTTCTTTCCCGTTAGGCGCGATAATTTGTACGAAGTACTTCCCCTCATCACTGTAATAGGGTACTGCTGTTTGAAATGAGACAACATCGTCATTGTTATCTTTAAATACCCCAACAGACACTTTGCTGTTTACTAGACCTGGGGTAGGAGGCAATGCATGTTTGGCGGTAATCTTACAAATCGCTGCAGTCGATCGCTTCAGCGTATTGAATTCGTCGTCTTTCGCTTCAATATAGATCGAATAGGTTCCTGGTATGAACTCTGCTGTTACACCAACTGCCGGCTTAACAATAGACCGTTGAACTTGTTTGTTGTTGGAATCATAAACATACATAGTATTCAGTTTTGATTTTGACGAAAAATCAAATTCACAATAGCCTTTCGGATTTATTCGCAAATTGCTTATTACTGGCGTTACCGGCTGCGGGGCCTTAATATCTGATGCTTTAATATTTTGTTTAACTGTACTGCTTAGGTTACCGTATTTTATTGCATGTGCTTTAATCGTATAAACGCCTTGAATTACATCAGTTTCTTTTAAACGGAACTTATAGATAATTTCATCCTTTAACTTATTCCCGTTTGCTTCCTTCACTAGTTCACCTAAAGGATCATAGAGCTTAAAATTGACAGTCGTTTCTTCGCCAGGAATTAAATCAACCGAAGCGGTCAGCACATTGTATTCACCATTTTTCATCGCGGATATGAATAGATTTTCCGGTGTTTGCGGCATTAGCATGGCTTTGGTTATTGTGACATTATATCCAATGGTAAACTGCGATAATTTACTTACACCGTCATATGATTCGCTTTTGACGGTATAAGTACCTGGGGTAAACCCCTTTAATTTGGATATGCTACCGCTTTTCAATACTTTTTGTCTGACAACGATCTTATTATTAGATGTATCTATTATGTTAACAAATAATGTTTCAGGTCCTTTCACATTAACAAGTATTACACCGTCCATATTTACTTCTACTTCTTGAGAGAGGTTTTTTTCTTCCGCGGCTAACGTACGAGATACGGGTAAACTCTGATATCCCCAAATTACAAAGGACACCACTAATATCCCCACAACAGCTTTCATCGTTTTTAATAAGTCCATTCTCACATCGCTCAACTCCTCTTGTTTATTTGTTTTCCCACAATAGAAAAAGGCATCATTTCGTTTTACGGAAATGAGCCTTGATGTTATTGATATGAAGGAAAACAACGATGATTTACAATTTGTCGCCATATGTGTAAATCATGGTTTACAATTAATATAATACATTTAATGCAGCGGGGCGTCAATTATTATTTTGCTACAACACTTAGTCCATTTGAGCCCGCTGCACCAAGATAAGCAAAATTTCCGATCGTTTCAGTCTGTAAATTAGTTTTCAATTGTTCATTTTATTTAAGGCTAATGATGATATCCAAATAAGCCCTGTTCCGCTGTCTAGTCCAATTTTCTCCTCTGCATGTTTAGTTCTATTCAAGCGAGCATCTTGTAGGGCTAATGATGATCTCCAAAAAAAGCCTGTTCCGCTGTCTAGTCCAACTTTCTCCTCTACATGTTTAGTTCTATTCAAACGTGCCTCTAATTTTTCTTGGATAGGTTCTTTGCCCATTACTTAGTCCCCTCTTTCATTAGTATAAGATTCAACAGATGCTTTTCTATTACCACTATATCCTCCTAGACAAAAGTCGTCCACTGGCTAAACCTGATCCCTAAACGTCACTCTTCACTCATATTTCTCTGAAACGGCATTATTATTTTCGCATTGTTAGCATTGAACCCCGCTTCCGTTAAGCGTATTTATGCCATTGGGATGGGTTGAACGTAATATTAAAAATCCCATCCCCAATGTTCACACATTCAAAATAAAATTTCATTTCGACTGCCAGCTTCCTGTAAGATTGCCCAATATCAATAACCGAAAAAAAGTCCCCTCTCCCGATTCGGTTAATTACTATTTGACGATGAATCTTGGATTGGTAAGTTGGTATATTAGCTAAAGCTTGATCATTTATATCTAAAGTATTCACTCCTGGGATATGAATACCTAGGAGATTTAGTGTGTGGGTTGCTGCGTATAACTGATGGGAATCAGTATCTTCCGTATCGCTTTTCGGAATAAGCTCTCTGCATAATTGAATCACATTATTAATCTCCTCCATCGTAATGAAGAGTCCATCTGTTGTATTAAGAAATTCTGTCTCTTCCCTATCAAGAATGCCTAGAAGACTTAAGGTATGCGTAGCTGCTTTTAATTGATGTTGCTCAGGATCATACTTAAGCTTGGTAACCTTTAGTCCTTCACAATATTGAAAAACATCACTTAGTCTATCAGTGCTTATCGAGAGCCCTTTACTCAATATTTATTCATCTCCTCAATTAATATGAAAATATTCTATCTACTTCATGTGGCAGTTTCTTTGATTTATACACAATATACATCAATATTCAATCATATTTATAAAAAGCGAAGTATAACACCCGATATTCTACTGACTTTTATACACTCAATTGTATATTGAAAGAAACAAAATTACTGAACCATTACTGGCTTGCGTTCTTTTCGTCTAGCCAATCGTACTAAACTTCTTAGCGAAGCTTTTCATCGGACTTTTTGCCCACTTTCAACCCTCACCTCCTATATGTTTTAGAACAATCAGTATTAGACTAACGTAGTTGTCGCAGCTGCATCTCAACTGAAAATGCTGAAGGAATAGTAATTCCTTTTCCCCTGCCAACTAGTAAACCAAACTTTAGTTATTCGATCACCTTTGAAATATATCATGAACAAATAAAATGAAAAGTTATTATGTCTTTCGGTAAGGAATTCATTCATTGTTTTCTGAAATGAATCTTGCGCCAATGTGAATGGTTAATAGAATAAATAAGAGTCCAATTAATGCAACCCATAGACGAATTTCATCCGTTGATGCAAATGCAATACATACTATTGCCACGTTCTCAATGAACACAAAACATCTGAATTTTCGACTCATAAATCGCATTTTTGTAAATAGTACGTCAGCAGGTTTCTTTAATGCGACACCAAGTATAATTAATCCAATAAGTGCAATCCATCCTTGAAGCGATTCTCTTTCTAGAAATCCAAAATGTTTCAGAGCGGCTATGGCCAAAATGGTGTATATCAAACTAAATTCATTAAGAATGGCGTTTTTCATGGACATCACCTTATCTCTCGTAATAAATTAATGATTCCAGAACTTTGAAGGACCCGCGGGCGCGATTCGATTCACTGTCCTGCTCGGACGTACTCATTAAAGTCCAGCTCACTACAATATGGATTTATATGCCGGTCTGGACATCAGAGCTACAAACTCTCCCAATGAATACTCATTGCAGCTGCAGGTCAATTTTGAACAAAACAAAAAAGCATATCGTCAAATTATTAGTTCGACGATATGCCTTATTGAATCTTTGAAGACTAGAAAGCTAAGTACTACTCCACAAATTATCATTCTTTCTTTCCATTTGATCTGCAGAATCAAGAATGAACGCCGCAGCTTCTTCTATATTAAATTTATTGAAGAATTTTGAGAACTCATCATCTTGAATATCACCTATCCAAAATCCCCACAGTACTGAATGATAATACACAAACAATCGTTCTGAGAAATACTCTCTGCGAAATAACTCACCCTGTTTCTCAAGAAACTCTAGTTTTTTAATTATTTTTGGAATCGTTAATTTCATCATCTGGGGTGGATGAGTAAACCACCCCTTCTTTCCACATCCCGCACATGTAGTGCTTTTCAATGGTCGCTTCGACGATACAATTTCATATTTGCATGTTACATCTGAGCATATCCATTTCATTATCATTTTCCTTTCTAGCTTCTCAAACAAAAGCCTGTTATTTATCACTCATAGATTCAGAACTCAAAATACGAATAACATCTTTTGCAGTTTGGAGAAGCCGCTCCTCTTGAACCCCAACCTTTCTAAATTCGAGTTTTCGCCTCAATTGACTATTTTCATTTTTAAGATCAGCAATTTGACTTATATAAGTTAAATGCAAATCACTAAGATATACATTGTTTTCTTCTAGCTTTGCTATTTTTTCATGAAGCAGCTGAATATCGCCCTTTACCTCATCACAATCATGTTTGCTACAATTATCTTTTAATTCGGTTGGATCTTTCGCAACAATATACAAATGACAGTGGCCACAAATTGCCTCCGTACCCTTACCTTTTTCGAAGTCCCTTGTTATACCGTCGTTACATTTGATTCTCAGTTTCACTGAAATCAACCTACCTATCATTTAATGATACTTAATTAAGTTCGCTTACTATTCCATTAAGCTCGTTTATTAATCCATATAGCCAAATCCAACTGCCACCATCTACATAAATTCTATAAAATGAACCTATATGCTGTCCTTCTAAGTCCATGTACCGGACTTGTTCCAGTGGAAGCGATGGCATAAGTACTTCCCAAAACATATCAGGCCGCAATTCAGTGGCAAGGATAAAACGATAGCGGCCTTTATCTTCAGCCGTTTCCTCATAGCTTTTTATGAATAGAGGAATTTTTGAATCTTCAATAAATACCTCCATATTACGTTTTGCTAATTCAAAGCCATTATCAATGGTAGGGCCGCTTCCTAAATTAATCATCAAATCCATTTTTCCGATACACTCCTTTATATTTTGTTTCATAATGTGAATTTTTTCGTCTGGAGCAACTAGCGGTCTTATTGATACAAGGATATCAACACTTCTTCTACTAAACAAGTCGGCTCCACCAAGTCACAGCTTTTCCTTAGCCATTTGCTCAATCTTGCAAATAAAACCATCCATAGAAACCGACTTTCCTTGTTTTATACAATCCCTCACATAGAACTTTAAACCTTCACCAATATCAGCTAGCCAATCCATTCCAATTCCTTCATTGTAAGCCTGCTGTTCGAATTCCTCTAATTTTTCGAGAAATTTTTCTGCTTTCAAAAGAAAACCACCTCGTATTCAATGAAATTGGAAGCGCCCTGACCAGGTCGTTTTATTTGATGACCCAACCCTCTAATTACAAAAATTCAACTACCTACAAAGAATACTATTGACATTCTGTACAAGGTTTCGGCTCAATAATATCACCATACCCTTCCTCATCAGTAGCCCACTCAATTTTGGTGCCTCCGCATGTTCCGCACATATATATACACCTCCAATTAATAATTTTGTATTGAAATCGGTAGCAGTCAAGTACAGTAGGAACGGCCTAATCAGTATCAATTAATTAGATGAATTGTTCCGCATTTTTTGTTTTTCTCGAATCTGCCGCAACCGTTGATATTCCTCTGGCAGCTTAACCTGGCTGTGTAGACTCATATGATGCGGGCATAAGTCTCTATCTCTTCCAACATTCGTCGCACATTTGTCGCATAAAGGCAGATCGCAAGTCTCGTAACTAATTGCTGAGTTTGCATCAACGAAATCCTTATAATCACGGAAGAAAATGATTTGATTATCGTAAGCAACCACATAATCACACCATCTTTTTACTGGATTACGCCTGCAAATCGCACATACGCCATCTATACTGAACGCCTCTATCATATTGGCCACTACACTCCCCTACCTATCTGAAATATTGCTTGAAGATAGCTGTGTTTCCGCGGGTTTTCTTACACTTAAATGGAGCTGGAGGATTTGAGACTCACACTCTAGTAAGTAATCAGACCAACTCCAATACGAGTCATCATAAGTAGGATAGTTAGATACTAAATGCACATCCTGAATACTGTTCCCGGTGTAGTCATGAAGCATCTTTAAAAAGAGCTCAACAATATTGGGAAGACGTAACCGGGTTATATCATGAAAGAACCAATGCTGACATGCATCTATCAGTTCAACCTGCCAATCAGAGCACTTATCCAAACGTAAGTCAATTTTGGCATTTTCACTCAGATTGTAATAGCATGCAAAGCTATTCTTTATATCCCCGCTGTGATCGAATCTACTAAGATGGAAAGCATATTGATGCAACTCATGATTGTTCTGTGCGGCTAATGCTATTAAAAAGCCGTTTAGGATATCAAGAGAGAGTATCGAATTTACCTTAGTAGTACTAGATGCGGTTTTCATTTGTTTTTTTTCTGCCATGAGAGTATTTTCAGTTTTATCCATACCATCTCCCCTTCCATCATTCCTCATACCCTTAATTATAGGGAGATTTATAGAATGTAAAGCTTTCGTTATAGAATTCCCTGACACGAAAAATCAGCCAAAATATAGCCGGCATTTTATTCAACAATAAAAAAAAGTACACCATGGTAATTACCCATAGTGTACTTTTAAACATATATTAATGTGAGCCCATCCGTCTGAGGAATGATGGTTTGCCGTAATCCGCTTTGCGCTCGTATACAACGGTAACTACACGATCGTCACCATCTGCTGAAGGAGCTCTAAGTTTCACCTTAGCATCGGTAACTGTACCTTTAACTGTTACTATACCTGGTCTCCCCTTATTAATTCTGCTCATTCAACTCACCCCTCAAAAAGATAATTTAACGTAGTTAGTAATTCATGATTTGCTAAATCTAACAAGGCAAAGTTCTCTTCAGATATTTCGAGATTACCTCTAATGTGGAGCGAAACAACTAACTCCTTACCCAAAGGATAGCATAGAACGTACTCATTGGCAAATGCTGCACGCCCATAGTACGTGAATTGAACTTTACTTTCCAAGTAACTGTCAACGACTAATATTCGTTCTTCACCTTCATTTTTATCAGCATGATCTGCAAATAAATAATAGCGATCACGTCCAATTGTCCCCGCTACGAACCCGATTCCTTCCGTACCATTGGCTTTCCATACAGCCCCGCCGCGGACTTGAAAGCCGTTAAGCGAACTAAGATCATAGGAATTTCGAAGACCGTTATACAAGTTCTCATAGCGGTTTTCCAACATCTCCGGATCAATAAACTCGGTAAAAAACTCCAGAAGTTTATTCTTAGCCATTATTTCCTGATTCAACACACCTATTTCCTGAAGGGGATCATTAAATATCCCCTCACTTGCTATCGATGTTTTGATTACGTGGCAAGCAACATTGACAGCTGCGCTGTAGTTCGAATCATTTCTGATTTCGTACTGAAGGATATTCAGCCCCGATAAATCAGAAGGAACATGAAAGCCATCAGCATTGAGATCCTCGACAATCTTCGAAGTGTCATTTGGTATTATGCAAAACACTCTTTGTCGTCTTAGTTTACCCCAAAAGAGACCCATTTCAAACACACTGTTATCCCGCGGGGACAAAAAAGTCTTGCCACGCATATTTACCAGATCATCTGGAGAAAATACAAATATTGCAAAGTCATTCGAATCCACTTGTGCTTCTAAATCTTCCATCGGGTACCGGTTAGCCTGGAATGCACCGGCAGACCATGGCGTTACTTCTGCTATATAACTCAGCTGCATGTGGATCTCATTCACATAATGAATACTCTCACGCGCTGAGCCAATAAAAACACGCGGCTTTCTCAAATAATTCTCCCCTTCGTCTTTAATTAAAGTAGTTCGCCTACTTAAATATAGCACAATTACCTATATTTGCACGAAGCATTTACAGCGATAAATAAAAGCACGCATGACCTTCGCTGAAGAAGCGAGTATCATGCGTGCGTCTTTGGTGTATAAGCTATAGCAACTTATGATCTTTAATACCTTCTGATTTGAATTTCTTAACCAATTCACGCGAAGAGTTAATCTCTTCGAAGTAAATAGTCTCGACTGACTCCCTTACCTTTAATAGTTCTTTTTCAGCCTCTTCCAAATTGTTAGAGGTAAGTAGCACTTTCTTAAGGGATTGTATTGAATCCCAAGAAGGAAGGGCATATACAACATCAACTGTGTTTTCTTCTTGACTCTGTTTTAACTTTCCTACGATTCTGTATTTCATATTATCATCGCCCTTTTCTTTACAGAAGATTAATGTCAATCTGTTGACCGCCGAACAATATCATGGTGACTTTCTAGTCGAATCAAAAGATAATAATTAAATTCCTCTATGTAATAAACATAGAGCCTAAATTTGTCCTTTGAGCTAAGTTGTGAACCATTAGAGATTAAGTTATCTTTCACGCAATCAAAATACCTCCACAAAGTGTGAGGTTCGTAAGGAATAAAGTCTTTTGCATACTCATAGCTAAAAGAAATTTTATTATGATTTAAACAAATCAAAGTTTCTACCCAATCATAGAAAGAAATAACCGGAACAGGCATTTTCACAATATATTTGCGCTCTTTGTCGATTACCTCTCTATCATCGTCTCCGCTTGAATCATATTCATAGTTGAAAGTTTCCATTTTAAACTGTGTTGTTATATGATGCAGGGATGAGGGTAAAATATTTAGTATCTCGTTCATTTATAAGCTCCTTCACTTTAATTTGGGGCAAGATATCAATCTTGCAACTGATCATCTAACATTGTGGAACGTTCTAATTGATCCGGCTTACCTGCCTTCACAAAGTCGCTTGCGAGCTTCATTTCGGAATGATAATCTTCCTGAAGCTTTTGTGCTCCTACTTTTCCTTCTATGTTCGTTTCCCAACCTTCATCGGAATTAAAGCTTCCCGACATCTTCTTAACCCGACCTGCATATTTTTTTAAAATTTGTTTCATAGTTGCCACAAGTTCCACCCCCATCAGTTATTTGCTTTAACAGCAAAATCTTCATACTTGAACAGTATCGCGTTTCGTGATTATTTTTCACCAATCTGGAGAAGTAACGCATTACTCTTACATCACAGAAATTTCACGAGTGTGGAGTGCATAAACGCAAAAAAACGCACGACCTTCGCTGTAAAAGCGAATATCATGCGTGCGTTCTCAAAGCCCTAAGCGATTTAAAATTTTTGTTGTGGTTCTATAGGAAAAACTAGGATGTACGAAGCTAGACAGGGGATGCTCCAAAAAGATGCATCTGCTCAAGTCAACCAATGACAATCCAAAGCTGTCCTCGCTACATAATAATTTGAGCGTCCACAACCAACAATCTTCATCCTGAAACCATTCAGTCCTGTGCTCAAGTGCTAGTTATCATCACATACAAGTGTGTTCATAACCTACTAGGAGCTAGAAGATTTGTCTTTGACAAGAAATATACCCTATTCTAAACCAATTTAGACAAAAAAGAAAGTGCTTTAAGCAGCAAGTTATAAATGCCTTGGAGGCGGGCAAACAAAAGATCAGCTCAAAACAGCAATCCAAGTTCTGTATGTTATTCGCTTGGCAATTTTGTCCGATGATGGATCTACTGGAACTGAACGACCGAGTGAGACAGATATCAGATACGATTTATTCAGAATTTCGAGATAATTCTAAGCGATTCTCTAGAAAACAAAATCGCTTTTCATTATTCTGGGAACGATATCGTTTCGCTCCTGAACTACCATCTTCAAAAAGTGTTATCAACGTGATTCCTCTTTTGCAAATAGATCAGGCACTTTAAATAAAGTTAAGTTATATAAAGCTATAAGTGTCTTGAATGTTGCTTCGCAATCGCTTAGCGCCCTATGAGGAGAATCATTTATGATACCCAACTTACTACATAACGTATCTAACTTGTAGTCAGGCGTTACTAATTGAGTTTGTTTAGCCAGTTTTTTTGTACACAGCAGCTCACCTTTCCATTTAGGAAGATTAAATCTATTTAAGAAATTTTGAAATAACTCATAATCAAAACCTGATATATTATGTCCAATTAATACAGGGGAATTATCGATAAATTCAATAAGCTTTTTCATGACAGAATAACCTTTAGGTGCAAGATCTACATCCGCTTGTTTGATCCCGGTTAAAAGGCGAACTGCTTTCGGTATTTTCATGCCAGGATTACATAAACTATCGAATCGGTCAATAATTTGACCATTTGATATCTTAATTGCACCTACTTCAATTATTCTTGCATATTTAATGTGTACACTTGTTGTTTCAAAGTCAATAATGACTGCATTTTCAGGCAGCATTACTCCCTTATAAGAAATAGCAGCAGTTTGAAGCTTATTAGCCTTAATATCGCTTTCTAACGTTTCTTGTCTTCGCTTCAAATCGTCCATGCTATAACCATATAATTTGCCTTTGGGTCGATTATCTAATGTTCCGATTGTATTTACCAAATGAAGGGCTTCATGGTAACGGTCCATGGTCAAATTATACGAAATAAACATAGAGAGAAGGAGTTCAATTTCTGATTTAATCTGCGGGTGAATAAGAGAGAGATAGATGTTTGGCATCGCCAGATTCAGCGAGTGATGCTTATAGTTCTTAACCAATGGTTTAAGAGCTGCAAGAATGCTTTTTCCGATAGCCTCTTGGTGTGAGACATTTCCATGATCAATAAACATATAGCCTCTCTTTTTATCCTCGATATCGCAATACATAGACATTGAAAATCGATTGTCTTCCTGAAA
Source organism: Paenibacillus sp. Leaf72 (assembly GCF_001422685.1). NCBI lineage: Bacteria > Bacillati > Bacillota > Bacilli > Caryophanales > Paenibacillaceae > Paenibacillus > Paenibacillus sp. Leaf72. Next base: position 215,412 of record NZ_LMLV01000034.1, read on the forward strand.
TAATTCAATCGCCAGAGTGATGAGCATATATAGAAGCCCCTTCCTATCTGCATTCACAAATCTTTATGTTAAATCTAATGAGGATTACCCGCAATATCTGATTATTCATATCCTATCAACTTTGCTGATTCTATGTCATAAATTTTTGAAATTTAAACAAGACATTCTCTGAACAAAACCACGACTATCAGACAATGATTTTCTGCTTAGATAAGTTTACCCATCTAACGGCACCTGGAGGATGAATGTATGGAACAGGCTTACTTAGCCTTTGTGTATTGGTAAACACCCAAGCGTGAGGAGTAGAGTATGTAATATGTGTGGTCGAAGGTACACGATGAAAATCAAAATGACTTGCAAATTCTTCAAGCGTTATCGGAATACTTTGAACCAACTCAGTAGTACCTACAATAAGCCCTGATCCACTTCTAATTAACGCAATCTTTCCTCGAATGTTTGTATTTCTTCCTCGAATCTCCCATACTTTCAAGCCATTCAGAATCATTTCTATCCATGGTTCTCTTATTAATAGACCGTTCAATGATTTAACCTCCATCTGACTAATTTGTATATTGTAGATTCATTCTATCATTGCTATAGCGTTTCACAATTTAACTAATCTCTATTTCATTGTTTAACAGGATTTATTAGTCGTTCTCACATAAGCGAGATCCAGCAGCAATTACGTTGAGTTATATTACCTCCATGGATATGGTTCCGTCGAATGCATTCACACATTCCTTGATATTATGTAGCATTCAATTAATAGAAAGCCCCTAGTCGATGACTAGAGGCAGGCTTTAATAGTTAGGTGCGGGTGCGGGTGCGGGTGCGGGTGCGGGTGCGGGTGCGGGTGCGGGTGTTGAAATAAACTATTGAACAGCATGTAGATGGAAATGTATGACTTTACCCTCATTTGTAGATACTTCTTTAATCCCAAGAGACAGTTGCTCACCTTTTTTTGCAGAGGTGATAAAATCCTGTGTATCTGGCATCCATAAGCCATACTTTTCAACAACATATCGAAATTCTTCTAGATCATGTCCTTTAAACTTGAAAACAGGACGGCCATCTACTGTTGAAAGTTTGGAATTTCCGTCTTTATCGATCTGGGGATCAATGTGGCAAAGTTCGTGAAAAATAAGGGCTTCTTTTTGATGTTCACTTAAATAAGGCCAAATTTTCTTATTGATTAGAATTAAAATTTCAGCATTTGTTTCGAAACGCTCAAATGCTGTCAGCACCTTAGCTTTCCCATAAACAACTCTACCTTTAGACATCCATGAACCTGTTCGGAAGCGGGCTATAATGTTTCCCCGCTGCAGATAACGGAATTCTGTTTCTTTGCTCAACAGTGTTTTTATGATCGTATCAATCTCTACAGCCTCTTCAAAAGAGCTAGACATGCGGACTCCTCCTTCCAAGAATCAATAAATTACTTAATAGAGAGACATAATGGCACCTCTTTCCTCCATAAAAAAACAGCCCCTGGAGTGCGGGCTGTTTAGGTATTTATTATATAACCTTTACTCTGTAAAAAAGGCGTAACGATCATAAAACGGGAAAATAGAATTGTATTGACCGGCTGCGTCAATTAAGTATAGCAGCTCGTCAATATTCATTTGATGCCTTCCATCAAAGCAAATCTCTTCAGTAACAAAATCAAGCATCAACAACTACTTATACACGTGAACATCCCCCTTTTCAATTACCTCTAATTATGAAATGGTTTTGCTTACTGCTTCTTTAAATCAACTTGCTTTATTATGTCTTTAATCTCTTTAGAATTCCTGTCCAGAGACCAATGCTTTGATATCTTATCCATTCTTTCTTTTTGAACACCAGTAAAGTCAGACGCATCCGCTACTTTCCATCCTTCCTCTGTGAGAAGTAACAGTTCGTTTTGTATGGAGTAAGAAGCCGGACTACTACTCCCTTGAATCTCGAAGTGTGATACATAAACAATAAATGCAACATCGTAATAGCTATATGATTTGATGATCTTGGCGATATTCATGTTTAGGATGTTCTCAGATGCATATACGTTCTCTAAAATACCTTCTTTGTATTTAGTAGTAAGTCTTGACGTTCTTAATTTTTCTATACCCACACCATCTTGACTCATGATCCTATCCAGATATAATGCTAAAGTACTTTCAGGGGACTCCATCCCTAATTGTGTTACAAGATCTGCAGATCGTTTCATCTCAAGTGATTTATCCGTTCCAAAATAACTATTTATTGAACTATGCATCGAGATAAAGTCTCGTTTTGAAGAGAGAGTGAAGTAGGGAGCAGAAGTTTCTTTTGAATTGAGATATACCCGATACCCACTATCAACATTAGGAAGCCATTCTACTAGCTGGACAATTCCCTCTTTAGAAAATACTTTATCTTTCAGAAATGCCGATTTTGGATAGACAATAACCGCTGAATTAGTATCCGTCTCTATTCTAGAGATCGTATCTACAATTTGATAAGGCGGGATAACACCAGTTGCAAGTTTCTCATCTATAACCGTTTTTAACTTGATCCATCCACTCGTATAGTTTTGAAAATAGGTGAATCCAAAGAGTATCCAGTAGAACGATAGTGAACTGATAATGATCATCTTAAGATGTTTCTTAAGCGGCTTTTCTTTGTGTTTAAGCAAGACTAGATATAGGATCATCAAAACAAGATATATGGCCAAGATAATAAAGTAGGTACTTGCGGTTACAGCTGTGGCGGGTGAATAAAGTACATTAATCGTTCGCCACTTCATAAAAGAACTTAATGCCAGCAAATATAAAAGATGAACAAATGGAAGACCTACTACTAGTGATAATAGGTTCCACATCATTTTGTGACGTGCTGCACGGGCCTTCTCTCTTTTTGATAAAATATGAATTTGCATTACGTTACCTCCAAAATGACATTATTATTAAGAACAAAGCCCTGAATACTCCATTCTATTCATTCAGAAAAAGCGGCCCCTATATAATATAGGAGCCGCTGCGGGTATGATGATAATGAGTCCGCACATCGAGGCGGGCAGAATAAAGCAATTGATTATTTAAAAATAGGGAACATGACCGCAAGAGCAATAGTAACTAGACCTAAGCCCATAATAATGTAGCTCAAAGTCCTTTTACTCATAACCTTATTGTTTTTACTCATATTCTCTCCACTCTCCTTCACATCAAAATTGTAAATCATACTTTACATATTTTACTCTATTACGATATACAATATCAAGATGTTTTTATGACCTTCGCTGCTCTCTATTATTAAATATCAGTCTTCTTCAAACTTAGGATCAATTTCTCCCTCCTCCCATACATTCTGAACGGTGTAATCCCAGATTCCATTTAAGGTGTATTGATAAATCATTATGTTCGCCACAACTGCGTCCGTACCAAGTTCTTCATCGATCAAAGTCTGAGCCATATCTTTAGTGGGAAAGAGACACTTTTCAGAGAATTTGAGAGTGAAATCTTTCGTCTCGTTGTCCCAGAAGAACCCTTCGTTATATTTGTCAACAATAACAATCATACTAATCATTCATTATCCTCCTATGCTTAAGAGCCGGTGCGGGTCATTATTATTTTCGATTAATATTTGAATCATTTTATTTCTGTGACTCCTCTGAATTGTTGTCTTTAAGATCATCTAGTGATACCCAGAATCCATAAGGTCCTTGGTTAATGCGAATACCATAGACACCAGACTCCTCATGTTCAGCTATCCAGGAGAACGCAGCGTCAGTCGGAATAGTTACGTAATATACGGGAGCATCTTCCTCTAATACTAGTCTTGCTGATTGCCGTAACTGTTCCAGGCTGGTGTATACAAACATCCAAACAGTTCCTTCTAGTTCACCGAAATATACCGTATCGCTATCCTGCGGGTTCATGAGGATAAAAACCTCATGAAGCAACTTCACTTCTGTTACTAAATCAATAATTGCCGTTTCAGATTCAGACTTTTTTGCCTTCTCTACAAGCACATTAAATTTCATCAGCTCACAACCTTTATTTTTTTGGTGACTCGCTCAAAGTTCTTCGTTTTTGTCCCGCTATTCTTTCGAGCCCAATTAATACACAAGAATTGTGCGGTAAGAACGGTGGAAACGGAATGAAATGGAACAGCAATGGTGAACCGAAATACACGGTAGTATTTAGAAACGAGTTGAATGCATCAGAATGAAGGCTTCTTCAAACTGATCGTTTTTTATATGTGTCAAAAGAAAATAAAGTGTTAGACTAATTTCGAGTTTCTATTGGATTACGTAAATCAGTTTCCAATTGAAACAGCGTATCCTCCCACAGTTTGTCGGGATCTGTGTCTTTGCCATGAATTTTGCAATTTCTATACAAGAGGATAACAGATTCATTAGCTTCTATTACAAAATCAATAACCCACCAAAAATGGAGGCTTCCTGCAAATCCTAGTACCTCTTTATAATCTTTTGTTTTCTTGATGTTTATCGTTATCTTTTCTTTTTCGTTTAGATCAGCTTCGATGATTGCATCTCTTATGCTGAATAGGGTGCTAAATTTCCCCTTGGAACTCTCCAGCTTTTTTATTGAAATGTACTTCTCCCAAGTGTAATTTGTAATTTTCAAAGTAAAACCCTCCCCTTCGTCTTCTTCTTATACAAAAGGTACGAGAGCTTATTTAAATCCCACGTTTTTTGGTGACTCGCTCAAAGTTTTTCTTTTCACCTCCAACTTGTGCTCCAAATACCTCATCGCAACGGTTTCATATTCGAAGTGTGTATATTTTTCAAACTCCCGTTCTATGTCAGGACGAAATCCACTCCAGGTTAGAATGATTAGCTTCTTCCCATCACGTTTATACTCGTGCGGATTATAATTCATAATCTGTTTACGTATTTTGGTCTTTTGAGACAACAGCTCTACAATGTACTTCCTTTCGCCCTTATGCATAATCGTGTATGGAAATAAACCGTTAACATTATAATTAATTGTTCCGTACTCACGGTAAACCTCAGCTATGTCATGGGCAGTAAACATAGTCTTGAAGAGAATCATTCCAACATCTAGAGGCAAGCACATCACACTAGACCTGATTCGAACTTCTTCTTTTTTGATGACTCGCTCAAATTTATCAAATGCTTCAGGTGATTTGCACAATATAATGACGTTCTCTATCATTACGTGCTTTTTTATCTCCGTTATTATCTGAGCAACCGTTTTTTCTTCAGGGTCGTTTACTAGCAGATACACACCATGCTTTTCTAAGTCAGGTGTAATAAGACAAGCTTGAATAAGACTGTTTCGATCCAATTCGTATGCAGCTTTAACTTGGCGGCTGTCCCATAGCTCATATCCATACTTATTGAGTTGAACATACAGGTTATTCACCATATGAGCTTGTATCATCCTATGTCCATCGAGCCTTAAGTCTTTCGTGTATGCAATTTTTTCAATATGCCCAGCTGCATGCAGTGATTCGATAGACTTCGCGGTCAGGAAATAGGAGTGAGTAACTTTTCGACCGTTTTCAACTACGGGTTTTGAAATGATGTAACCGTCATGCCTCAATTGATGCATTCGCTTCCAGCAATAGTCCCGTTTTTTGTTTTCTGAGAAGAACAATTCATGTACTTGTGGTGTTGTAAAGGTTCTGTATCTATAGAGCGAAATCAAAATACTCCAATCTCTTTTAGTTAAGTTTTTAATTTTATTTGCCACTGTTTTACCTCCTCTTATGCTGAGTCCTTTTCATTTTTGTTATTTTGGCGACTCGGGTTGTTAAACTTTTCTGCTTAGCATTCGTTTACAGCCATACCGATTCGACCTCTTAAATCCACCAGTTCGTGAAAGAAAAGAAGGGATAGCTTACCTGCTCTGCCGCAGGTAAACTCCCCTTCTTTTCCCCTTTTTGACCATGCCTGTTAAATTGATGATTTTATAGCGCCATACTTCGTACAAAAGAGAATTTTAGGGTCAGTCCGTGAAATCCCTTATTTTTGATTCGGGTCAGTTGGTAAACGTCTTGATATTAAAAGATATTCACTTCTTATAAATTCAACAAACTGGGGTCAGTGCCGTAAGGTCAGTCACATATAGAATTTCTCATGAGAAGGCACTGACCTCATTTCATCAATGAAGGGACTGACACAGAAATTATATACATAAGAGAAAATCTCGATTGCATCTCGATGATCACCAACAAATATTTCAGTATGCGGATTATTTGAATCAAGTTCTCCGGATTCACAAATCGTTACGTTTTGCCAGTTATCATCAGGTATTATAAGAGCTGCTCGAAGTGAATCAGAAACAAATTTCCTCTCTCGATTATCAAAGTCCCGTCTTATGTTATCCGGAAAGTATTGAATGATATAAATAATAGCCTTTTTATATGATGGCCTTTCTTCTAAAAGACTTGATAAATCATTAAAAAGAAGCGTATATTTCTCCTTTTGATCTCTGATGAATCTACGCACTTCGCGTTTGTATCGTTGATCAGCTTGATAAGTAGGAAGTATGTCCTTTATAGAAAACTGAAGAAAATATCGATCTGTATTCGCCAGGTTATGGCACCTAATCCGACCTTTCTCATCAGGTACAAAACCATGCATAAGCCTCAAATGCCTCATCCCCTTATGAAAGAAGATCCCATGAAATATTGCATAGTCTCATCAATAGCTTGCTCTCTTGATTGATCAACATTATTTTCTTCAGCTTGCACATCAATTACAACAAAGGTTGCATTGGATTGCTGAGAAGCGTCTGTAATCATTTCATTTGGGTCGATTACTTGAATGTGGGATGCTCCATTTCTTAATAATTCCAACAAAATATCAAGTTTTTCTTCCATCCGGTTCAACTGCATTGGAACGTTTTCTGATGTATAAACATCTAATGCATGCCGGATGTAGGCACTTCGTTTACCTTGTGGTAAAGATAATAAAAGCGTTTCTTGTTCTTTTGATGGCCGAAAGTTGATCGATTGGATATTTTTATCAGCCATGTATTACACCCTTTCCTTATGAAATTGTTGGATTTGTCGCTATATTTTTAACTTTCGTAATACAAATCTGTGCTACAAATGTAGCACAGTTCACTTTAGTAAATTCCGTGTAATACATTTTCTTTACTTTTCCGTCAAAACACCTTTGCTTTCTGTATAAAACACGTATTACATTTGTGTAACACATTTGTCTTACATTGCTTTGAGTATCGTGAATCCAGCGAAATTTAGGAATTAGAATAAACCTCGCATCATTGGGGCCTACTGAGGCTGCCAGAGGCGAAAAGTCCAACCCTATAAGTAAACACTTCCAGAGTATGATTCAGGAAACCAGGAGGTGTCACGCTAGCCTACACCATCACCTAAGTGCCGATCGCATCGAAACGGTGATTGCGGACAGACAACATTCGAGCTGCAGCTTCATCGTTATCTGATGAATTTCATCTGCCGCCTTCTCTGGAAATACAAAGAGACTCAAGCCTACATTACAGAATTTTATTCATTTTTGCTTTATATTCTTCTATCCGTCCATGAATTAAATAACCCACTGCATCAGCAAATTGACTTTCTTCAATAATTTCTTGATTATAATGAAAGCCTTCCAGATGTGGACGTAGTTCTTCAGCTCCTCCTCCACAAAAGAAAACCGTATGAATAAAGGATTGCTGGCTTCCCCATTTACTACGGATATGATTAAGAATTACTTGGGCGAGTGTTGCCTTAAATGCACTGATTTCATCGCTAATATCCACATTAATTCCTTCAAAAGTTTGTTTTCCTCCTTTTTTTAATATTGCTTCGATTTGTGGCATCGTTAACCGTGACTTAGTCTTTTGAAAAAAAGCTTCTCCAGCCATTTTTCGCAATTCGGCCATACCTACCTCTGTATCAAGTGAAAAAGAGAAGCCCTCCTCTTTCGGTTCAAAAGTTTGACCCGCCTGAAAAACTATGACATCAAGCGTATAAAAGCCCAGGTTAACAACTGCTAACAACTCACCGCTCCCTAATAGATCTCTTCGTTTGGGCATCCCATGTACATCCATTAAACAAGGATAGATGCTGGCACCACCCTGGAGATACACTGTAACTTTATCAAATTTAATATTGGCACGATGTCCTTTGAATTCGCCGGCAAAGTGTTCTAGTGCTACATAGAAGTTTAGTAGTGACTCTTCAAACTGGCGTTGCTGAGTTATGTAATAATCCAGCGGGAGTCCGGTAATAAGATGTATGGGTTCATTTACATTAGCTGTGAGCATACTAGCTGCGGTTGCAAGAAGCATTTGAGTTGACTCAGTGTCTATTTTGTTTTTATCGAAGGAATAACTAGCCTTTGATGATTTCAGCGCAAGATTGCCCATAAATAGATCCTTCTGTACCCCGTTACCATTAGCGTAATTAAGGATAGTATGAATATCAGCCGGATCTTCCAAAACGCCAAATGCTGATGTGAAATTCCTCTCAAATGCAGGTGCCACTAAGCTAGGAAAACAAATACGGTCACCACGATCATTTATTCCTTTAACAAAACCATAACCAAGATCTATTGCAATTTTAAACATAAAAAATACTCCTTTCTCTTGGGAACATCCCTCAACTAAAAACAAAAAAAGCGTACAGAGTGTAAAATTCACTCCGTACGCTTTTTTGTTTTTGATTATCCAGATGAAATGAGCTTGGCCTCTTCAATTTTAAGATTTGTACAGAAGTTCAAAAATTCATTCATCGTATCCGGTTTGACGCTCACACTTAAAGTAATCGTGTCCCCATCCTTTTCACAAGTAATGAATTTATAAAGTCGTGTTACGTTAATAACGAATTTATTTGCATCAGTAGCATTGTTAGAAACGATGTACTTCTTCGTCATCTCAATACCCCTGATTTCACCGTCATGTTTTTTCAGCCGATAATCGTCCTGCCATTTTTCAAGCAAATTAGTTAAATGCTCTTCACTAAAACCATTTCCATTACTCATTTTTGCCCCTCCTCATGGACTAGCTGAAATTTACTTTTCAAGGTGTTTATCAATAATACTATTTACTATTGATTGATCTTCTTCTTTAATCCATAAAACATATTTCAGTATAGACAGATCACTCATGAGCACGTTGTTACGATCGTGTAATACCGCAGCTGCTCTTAATAAATTTAATGAGTTTTTTAATCTACGGTCAGATGGAAAAATGTTGTGCTCGAATAATTCTTCCCTTATCTCTACCATACTGTCTATGATACTTTCCGAAATTTCGACCATCTTAGTGCTTGCTTTAAGCTTTTTCAAATCACTAATGGAAAGTGAGCCCATGTCCTCAATCGAGCTGCTCCCTCCTTTAAGCAGTGATTTAAGATTAGCTGTTTCCTTAATGTAATCAATTCGTATCCGAATGAGGAAACGATCATATAAAGCTTGAATATTATCATCATCTGGATAATCGTTCGTTGCACCAAACAAAGAGATCAACGGAGCAGTTAGAGACTTTCCTTCTTGCATATAACTTCGTTCATTCAATATTGTTAGCAAACTATTTAAAGTTTCACCAGTTGCCCTTAAAGTCTCGTCTAGGAGAGCTATATGGGCCTCTGGCAGCTTATTCGCAGTGATTCGCTTAAGTAAACCGTAGTCTTTCCTAGCCTTATCATACGGTCCTAAGAGTTCGTCAGTGGATGTCTCATTGTTCATTGTCCATTTAAAATAGACTACTTCCCTCATATATCCACAAATATCATCAAGAACGGATGACTTAGCTGCACCAGGTGGGCCGATTAAAAGCATGTGCTCAGAAGCAATCATACTGAGTAAAGAACAATAAATGATTTCGTTTCGTTCATAATATTTAGATTGAAGGTATGATTGAATGAACTGAACTTGGCGTAACGCATGCTGATCTGTTGTCATAAACGCTACTTCCTTTCTGTTAGTTAGAGCTAAGATCCTTAACGAGTATGATTCATAGAATTTTTGAAGAGCTCTTCTTTCGTAAAGGGCTGCGGTTCATCCACCGAAGCAGCAATTTGTTCAATCACCCATTTTGCAAGTTGAGCCTTCCCATCTATACCTAACTTTTCATAGATCGTACGTGAGTGCTTTCTAACCGTTTCTTCGGTTATAAACAATGTGCGTGCAATCACTTCTTTTTCAGCTCCAGCGAGCAATAACCAAAGTACTTCCCTCTGTTTCTCACGAAGATCACATCGAAACATAGGTTCTTCTAATACTTGTCGAATAACGGCTTTCATCTTACCAATCGCCTCCTATCATCTTCATAAAAAAACAGCCTAATACAAGGCTGCATTTTATCAATATGGGTACCAAAATCGTATGGTTGTTTCCTAACTAGAGTCATTACTATGTAACCAAAGAGCAATAAAGGACAGAACCACAATTGCTGCTTTGAGGATGTTCTTCGTCAAAAATGTTTTTTTTCATATATGCTTGATTCACTCCTTCGATAAAGGAAATAGGACATTCATCTTCTGATAAAAAGAAAACAGAAGAGTGATTAATCACTCTTCTGCCAAGGTTTGGTTGTGTAATGGAGGTTCTCACTTCCGACGACGCAGAACGTCTTCGATATATTTATTATAAGGCAATAATGTAATTCTTGCAATACATTAAATCAGTTTAATGCTTTCTTTTCACACGAAGGTTGCTGCATTTAATATATTTGAGCTGCCATTTGCTGACTGCCTTGAACGGTTAAGTAAATAGAATCTCCCATCGATTTTTCGAACTTATCACCGAAAACTCCAAAAGCCTTAACCTTATACTTACTTGAAATATGGAATTGAACAATGCCAGGTGCACGAACAAGACCTTCGGTATGACTCATGTTCCAATCCTCTGGTTTAAATCCCTCAGAATCAAGTTTTCCGTAAACCTTGGTTTCCACATCTGTTGTCCAGCCACCACCCGACGCCATTTTTTCTACTGCGAAATCACTAACCTCTCTCGCCTTCCAAGACCATTGGCCATAAGAGACCATATCCGGAACGAAGAACAAAAAGAACATCAATATGAACATCCAAATCAGTTTTTCTGGTGTTTGCACTTCGGCATACTCCTCTCAATTTATAATGCTTTCATATAATAATAAAAACCGACCCCTCGTAAATAGGTCGGTTTAGCACCCCATCATATTCAGATCCATAAGACGTAGTGAATGAAAGCCAATCCAATAAAGGTGAATAATTGGAGTCTGTAATGAATCACATTCGAAAATTTCAAGTAAAGCTTTAAACATAAAATAAAACTATTCACATACAAAACCATTATACCCAGAGCCGGCAAAGATTGAAGATATAATGGTTTTTGTGACATAAATCCAAAAAGAAACACCCCAACAATATACCAAGACATGGTGCCGAAGAATACCATTAAATAAGCTAAGCTCAATATACTAATTAACATTCTTTTTTCTTTCACTCTCACGCTCCCCCTTAATTATATAAGAAAAAGCGCCCCAATTCAGGAGCGCTAATCTAAAGAATCTCTTAACTATGGCATCAATTAGGATTACCCGAAGTTCATTGATTTAATGAAGTTTAATCCAATAATTAGGATTGGGACTAACATTACGAAAACGAATACGCCGGTACTAATAAGCTGGAGTCTACCTGGACGCTCCTTTATTACCTTTCTTTGATTTTGAATCCGCATGCTGCGCATCAGACTGGATTGTAACATAAATATTTCTTGAGCCTCGCTTTTGTCCATTTGAATAGCCTGTTTCATAGCAAAGCAAAACCTTTTCGCAGCTGGAATACCTACGTTTTTCGCGAAACGATCTAAAGCATGACTTTCTGACATTGCGTCCAAATCATTAGAAAGTCGTTCGCAGTCTAGCCTCAGTCCTAAAGGTGCCTGTTCAGACGCTTTTTTTATCGCATTATAGGGGGTTAATCCAGCCGAGAATAGGAGAATCAACAAATCAATAAAATCCGGTAATTGCAACTTTGCCTGTTCTTCCTTATAAGCAACTGCCTTTTTTAACCTGGACATTGGATACAGATAGAAAACAAAACCAACTACCAACGCTATAAAGAAAAAGGGTAACGATTCGATAAAAATTGCGAAGAGTGTTAAACCCACGAGTGATAAACCACCAAACAAAAGCTGTTGTGCGGCAACATCTTCCGGTGTTTCCTCCCACCCTACTCGATATAACATAGACTCCAGGTTACGTCGTTTAGTTTCAGAAAGCTTGACTCTATTTTTTGCAATGACCTCTAACGTATCAGCCATTTGCTTCCATAGAACTTTGTTAGAGCCTGTAACATAAGCCTGAGACCGGTATTTTTTTTCCTTCTCTAACATAGTCGAGAAAGACCAATATAACAATAAAACCGCTAAAACTGCTAAAATATAACCAATCAATTCATTTTACCTCCTTCATGCTCTTTACCGTTATTTCAGAAATCAGTAATATATTTAGAAACAACGATAAGGCCTGTGAAACTAGTTACCGTACAAAATGAATACATTAAAGCTTGGTCATTTTATTAACCTTGTGGAATGACCAAAGAATGTAGATAAACATGGAAGTAAGCAGGATTTGACCTAGTATATTTTTCATCATCTCACTATATTGATCAGGTTGCGCAAATCTAAAGAAGAGTACAATTGCGATACCTATTCCTACGTTCATTCGATGAGCTTGACGTTGCTGAGCCATCTCTGCCTTACCTTCTTCTTTAATAATTCGCTTACTCATGATAACTTTAGCAACTTGTTTCATTGTAGTACTCGCATCTCCACCAGTACGCTCAACGACTACCAAAACGGATGCAAACTCCTTGAATTCATTAACGGGGATGTTTTTGGCCAACTCAGCAAGTAATACTTCAAGACTTCGCCCCGAAATATACTCCGCCATTAGCTTCTCCCATTTACTTTTCAATGGTTCCTCAAGGCTTTCTGATGCTCTTTCCATTGCCATGCTTAAGTTCCGATTAATTGCGTAACCAGAACTTACAGATTGAATTAATACTTCAACTTGTTCCTCAAAGTGATCTTCGTACTGCTGTGTACGAATGTTAAGATAAAACCAAGGGGCCCAAATACCACCAATAGCACCACATACCATTACAATAGGAGACTTCATTAATACACCTATAAGTACACCTAATAGCATACAACCATAAAGAATAAGCGGTGCTCGTGTGCCAACGAGCCAATTGATTGATTGGGCTGCCTGTTCGTAATGGGAAGGCGAAATATATCTCAATATCCCCCCTTCGTTTTTCTTACTAACTTCTTTTTCAATTTGATCCTTAACCTGAACTTCATCTGCTTCACGTTTAAGCATACTCCAGGAACGGTACCGCTTTTTAGGCAGTAAGAATAAGACAATAACAACAACAATAACAAATAGTATTGCAAGAACTCCATAATAGAAAAAATCAAAGTTTGACATTCCTTACCTCTCCTTTTTGATTAAAACACGGTATATTGTATCAAGCTGTTCGACAAATTGTTTTTCATACAGACGAGCACGAGAGTTTAGAAAGCAACATAGAGCTACAATAGAAGCAATAACGTCAATATAAAGCAAATCAAAGGTTTGCATTTCTTACGCTACCTTTATCTTCTTAATCCATGTGGACATTTCTTCTCGTGATATACCTTTTGTTAATAACTTGGAAACAAGATTCGGTGAAAACTCACATTTTTCGCCGACTACGTGCTCACCGATTATTTTCATCTTACCTCCAGACACTGCCGTGTCCGTAACTTCAAATTTATATAGATGGTTTACAATAGGACTTTCATCTTCAAAGCCCAAAACTTCAACAATTTCCTTCACCCGACGAGTACCATCCACCAATTTATCAACAAAAATAATGATATCAAACGCAGTGGCCACCATTTTCCCGATAATATTGACACCTAATGGCAAACCGTTCCTCATTATCATTTGGTTCACCCTTGTCATGGCGTCTTTAGCTGAATTCGCGTGTAAACTACTCATTCCACCATCATGACCGGTATTCAATATTTCGACCAAATCGAATGCTTCTTTTGATCGAACCTCACCAACAATCACTCGACTAGGGTACATCCGGAGTGTTGCCTTTAAAAGTCTACCAAGGTCAATGTTAGTATTCTCTTTATCTGTAAATCTGCATTCCAGAGAGACAATGTGTTTTTTCGGGTAAAGCTCTTTCAATCTCATCTCTTCTGTATCTTCCAATGTAATTGTTCGCTCTTTATCCGGAATCTCTTCGCACAACCTTTTTAGTAACGTTGTCTTTCCCGTTCCCGTTCCGCCGCACAACAAAATGTTTGCCCCACCTCGAACCAGAAGCTTCAGACAATTTAACATATCCTTAATCATTAGGCCGGATTCGAGCATTTTTTCTTCCGTCATATTTACAGGTGGGAACTTCCGTATGGTGATTGTAGTCCCCGTGCGGGCAACCGGTGCAATGACAATATTAATACGACTATCTGGTAACCGAGCATCACAAATTGGATGAGCCTCATTAACCGTTTCATTAGCCAGATTCAACATTTTCCGAGCTATAGTTAGCAAATGCTCTTCGTCTTCAAATTGAATGGGTACCAGTACCATTCCGACACCGCTTTTATCCACAATTACTTCTTTATGGCCATTGATCATAATTTCCGTTATACTATCGTCGTGTAATAAATCATCAATCGGGCCTAAACCCACAATTTCATCAATCATCATTTTTGACTGATCTTTTATTTCCAGACCATTAACTTGTAGTTTATGTTGCATAATATAGCGCCGTATATGACTCTCAATTGTATTGCGCTTTTCTACGCTAAAAAATGCCCGTGCCAAGTCATTTCCATATTCAAGTATTAACTTCTCTCTTACAAATTGGATTGCATCAACAGATACGATAGTATCAAGAGACTTTTCATTATGTGTTTCTGTTCCGGTCGGATTGTGCATAGCTACCATATGAGCCTCACGTTCGAGTAAGGCTTCATAGTAACCAGCTACATTTTCAGATGCATTAGACATATACTTTATTGCCCCTTTCGGCTAATTTAAGTTATCATCTTATAAATAAAAAAAGACCCCGTAATAACGGAGGCCACTGAAAAAGTCCCCCTTTTCTAAAAATAACTAAATAGCTGAAAAAACGAGCCTCTAGAATCGCTTCTAAGGCTCGTTTTATATGTAGGGGGCTGAAATTCATGTTTTTTTCAAAACTCACACTTTTTCAGTGGCCTCTAATAACGAGGCCTTTTTTTATTTTAGAATTATTTTCTTCCACGACGTAGAAAATTAAAGAATCCGCCGCTGCGCGATTCATTCTGACTACCTTCCATTGAAGAATCAAGAGAAGATGCTTTTTTCCTTTTAATAAGGCCTACTTGATCACAAAACTTCTTAACGACGTTGTTGTAATCCTCACCTCCACCAGGAATTAAATCCAACGAGCGTTGAATGATACTAGGATCATCAGGGATTGTAAGCCATACTTTCCTATCTAGCATTCCCTCCACTACGCCAGCAAGCATTTGAGGAGCGCGATTGAGAATCAATTTAATTCGTTCACTGTCAACGTCCTTCTCCATTCTTTTGAGCTCTTTCAGCGTGTAAAGATTATGCGATACTTGTCCATCCGTAAATACTAAAACTTCATCAGCCAGTTTCATACTTGTTGATGTTCCAGGCATCAATATTTCGCTTGGAAGATCAATAAAGACAGCCTGAAACCCAAGTTCATCCAGTTCCTTGATGATGTGGTAGGGCATATCTGCTTTCAAGCGTAACGAAGCTGCTTCGAATCGGTCCATGTGCTGAGACGGAGTGAATAAATATAGCTCTTGTGGTAAATCAGAAACAGCATCGGAGATATCCGACCTTTCGTTAGACATCTCTTGAGACCAAATATTAGAATTCAAGAGATAATCTTTAATTTCACGATATTTTTCTGCTCCTGCTGCTTTTCCTAACCATGATTCCAAGTTTCGAGTTTTATGACTCATACCCAAAGTAACTGCCGTTGATGCATGAAACAGATCCAACTCGACTAAAGCCGTTCTTATCCCTCTTTTAGCACTTTCTATAGCTGCAGCAGTCATAAACGTATTTACGCCCATTCCACTCTCACAAGACCAACCTGTTATAACTTTGCAACGACGTACGTATTCTTCAACTTCTTGGTTCATCATATTATTCTGCTCCTTTCACAACTGAACTCACAACGGTACTGAGATCCAATTGTTTTGACTTAATGTATTCCTTAATATCTAACGGATTCACTTGTTCAACATCCGGTAGTGTAATGCCGTCTTTATCATCCGGTTGGGGAACCAATATAATGGCACTATCCGAGAATGCTGAAGAAGTAGAAGCTGTCAGTAGCTGAAATTGTTCTTCGCTTACAGCAAGTTGTACTACTGTTGGATAAAGCTCTTTTTTAGCAGAGGTTGTCTTACCATTTGCGTCAGTCGTAGTTGTTGTATTCTTCTGTACAATATCTTCAGCCTTTTTGTTTTTAGCGCTGATCACTTGTACTCCTTCATACAAAGATCCGGCAATCCACTTCTTTGATGTTGCCCCGGTGGTCACATCATTTGTCTGTTCAACTGCTTGAAACCACACATCCACCTTTGTCCCCGGAAGCACATTACCTGCAGCAGACTCGTACAAATTGACATCTCCAGTCCACAATTTTTGACCAGGCTGTAATTTCATACGGGCAGCATCCATTAACTCGTCTTCTGTTACAATTTTTTGTTGGTAGAAGAAACCGTTCTTGGGAATGCCATATTCAGCCTGTGTGAATTTGCCTACAATTTGCGCCTTGTTCAAAATAATACCTGGAGGAAGCCCCTTTTTAGGTAACGAAATTCCCTCTACCATAGCTTCAGTAATTTCTGTGTGAGCAGGAATGTCGTCAACTGCAAAATATACAAGTGTAGCTTGCAATTCATTCTTCACTTTATATTCACTGATAAAGAAAAATGCCCCTACCACCAATGCTGCACCAAGAATAGCTAGTAATCTGCGTTTTTTCATAAAATTCTTCCTCCTGATTAAGTTAATCTTTTATTTTTCATCCCAGATAAATACAACTCGATGCCGCGGATAATGCCAAACATACTTTTCGAATGCGGAACCAAGAAATTTCATGGATCTAGCTTCAGCGGACTTTCCCATTTGCACAGCAGCGAAGGGTGCCAAACGTACGACAGCATAGACTGATGTATAACTAGTATTCATTGCTTTGGTCCCGGCATTTAGAGCTCCATAGTGCTCAAACTCATCATGAAATTGTTCTACATCAATTCTAGGTAGGTGCTTAGTTCGTATCCCGCCTTCTTCAATCGATCTCATCATAGCAATTTGAGTCGTATGCCTTGATGCACTATCAACGGATAGTTTCTTAGTACCAATATCAATGATATCGATTAAAAAGTATGTCAACAGCACCAGCGTCATAAATAAAAGAAGCAACTTAGGAGTTGACATGGATTGATTCTCCTTTCTTAGAATTTCATTGGAAAGAATAAGTAAAGAGTGAGACCTACGGACATAGCAATCATTACCGCACCAGGCAATACCCTCAAATCTTTCCCGTCCAGTTGAGTCACTGGCGCAAAAGCAGCCAAACCTAATCGACTTAAAATAAATCCAACACTCCCGCTGAACAATGTAACAAAAACTCGTTTCACACCATATTTACGTGCAAACCGGTAGGCATCGATCAGAAATAGGAGCAATACAAGACTCCCTGCATAAAGAAACATAGCATTTCTGAAATCAGCTAATACAAACTCTCCTTTCACTAGTAAGATGTAACTACTCAATCCTACTCCGTTTGCCATCATCATTTTGGTGTCACCAGGAGCTGTTGAACCAACACGCTCCAATAAGAGGCCTCCAAAAAGGAAAGCAAAGCAACCACCTAATAAGATCCACCCTACTGAACTTGGTGCCTGCCAGATCACCATACCCAAGAATATGAGCATAAATAGTAGATGCCAAAGATTTTTGGTGATACGCCAACGTATGTCACAATACATGTTGAAAACATTGTATACACCTATTAACACCATACAAATGACCAACAAACTCTTTACCTCCTTCACATTCCTATTCTCATATTTCTTCTTCACTCTCAAATAAAAAAAGAGCCCCCAATATTGGGAGCTCTCGTTTTAATTTGGCCAATTCTTTGTACCGTTAGCAAAATTAGTCCAATCAGTAAGTCCTTGCAGCTGACCAACATCATTTCTCCAAATAGATGTTGGTCCGGCTGGGAAAAGTTCTACCGGGAAAGGACTTTCCGGTATGATTTGTCTAACATAGAAATCATCCATCAGGGTTCCATCAATATTGACCGAAACATATAAACACTTATTTAAGTTATTCACGCCTGTAGCATAAAGATCGATTGTGAAATTGTACGTCCCACTCTCGGACTCTAAAGAAGTATAATATGCTCTGCCGCCTGGATAATAATAATTATCTGCCGTTGGGTCTTTAGATCCCGGATTTGACCCTTCGCGGTAAATAACCTCATCTCCATGTTTTGCTACCCAAGCAGTAGGCAAGCCCCATTTAGCATTGTTTCTGCTGGAGGCTATCTTCACTAGATCAATGTCTAGTACAGTACCGTCAGGCTGCGGGAAATGTGCAACGGCTCTATTTACAGAGCCTGTTAAGTCACGATCCTCCCAGTATCGCGCATCCACTTCAAAGTTAAAACCTTGTCCTGCTTTTACGGTCGTACTCCCTGTTCGAACCAATGGTACGTCAATGCCATTTATCTCATCAGCAGATTCCTCAACAAATGTACCTGATACTCCATTAGTTAGATTTGCATTAAAGTACTCATAATAATAAACCGTAGTAAATCCATCCGTATAAAAACCAGAGATAGCGCTGGTTATTTCAATACCACAATACGTATTTGATGTTCCACCAATAATTTTAAGCGAAGAAGTTAGAGAGTTATCTGCGTATGTTCTCTCTGCTTGGGTAGGAGGTAAATTTACGGTAGCAATGAGTGTATAGTCCCCTATAGCCATATCCCCGGTATTCCATGAAACAAAAACGGTACTTTTCTCACCAGGCATCGCTACGGTTACATTTTGGGTGACTAATAAACGCTCGTTACTATTTGCATCCATTGCATAAAGTCTCACGACTGCTGTTTTAGCTTCTTTTTGATCATCCGGAAGGTTCTCCCTCCCTACTTGAATTCTGGTAGTGACAAATTGATTCTGTCCCGCTGTAGCTCCGCTAACACTTGCTAAATACCAATTAAGCGTCTTTTCATTCAAAGCATATTCTCGCTTAATAATATTATCTTGCCAAGGGTTACCTCCATCTGCGCGAAGTTCGTTTGCCGGCCGATCATGACCACTATTAATTTCTGCTTTAATACTTAATCGATTACCTTCAGGTACACTAGAAATCGTCAAATCAGTGATCCATTTCTGCTCCCTAGGGGCCAAAGTGAAGTTTGCAGGACGTATCTGCTTAGAGCCATTCACTTCCCAATCAAGATAAGTATTCACAATGGTTTCCGTATAACTTTCGTTATAAACAAGAACATCTACTTTTACCTCTTTACCGCTTTGAGGTTTAGTTGGATTAATACGCATGTCCATTGCTTTTAGATTTACTTCCCCCGACCCGATTTTGATCTCACACCGATTATTCGCCCAGGAACTTTCGTTAGTCGGTGAATCTTTATAACCATTAAGATTTAATATTAAGAGTGCCGATCGATCAGGGTACTTCACGCTAAAAGAAATTGTCCTGGTTTCATTTGCCTTGAAATTCTTAATAGGCACTTTTTGAATTGTGCTACCTGAAGTATTCCAACGCCAAATTAAATAAGTTTCCGAAATGTCTACATTACTATGATTTGTTACCTTCACAGATACTGTAGCTTCCGTTCCGACTGGTTGTGGAGCAATAGGATCAATAGTTACGCTGCTGCAATCGCAACCTAAGTCCTGTTCATATACGCCTAGCTTAAAATTTGATACGTTAATGCGATCATAACCATCACTGACAACTAAAGTGAAATCATGAGCTTTCCCATCCGCAGTCATAATGGAGGAAAGATCGGTGATTGGTAATGTCCCATTAAAATTGAAGGTGCGTTTGTTCTGGGTATCAAATGTCTTGTACACACTCTCCGCGTAGCCATTAAAACGTCTAGCATCGTCTTTTCCTGACTTAGCGGTTGTGGCATTAATTTGATTGAGCACAGATTGGGAACTATGCTTCCCTTTCAGTATCCATATCTTATGTTTATTTGAGTTATATGAAAAGGTCGTTGTACTTAAACGGAATTTTCCATTTTTCGCATCAACAACCTCACGTTGAACTCCATTATCTGAACCGTAGGCAGCATATATTTTGGGCCAAGGTGTAGTGTAATATGTGGCTTTAAAAGTAGGAAAAGTTACCCCACGATCTATACTAGTAGTAGGTCGCTGCGCAACCTGATTCTCCAGTTCAATTCCGCCACCAGATAAACCGACGATCGATGGGAACCTGAACCATAGGTTTTGTGTTGGTCTCATAATATTGCGAGCCCCTACCCAATAGTAGTTACTTTCATGCAGGAAATAATTCGCTTCGTTACCGACACCAAATTCATCAACTTTGTTTTTAATGTAGGTTGGGTTCCCACCTGCCCAGCCAGCAACTAAACCAATGTCCTGATAGGGAACAAGGTGATACCCTTCTCTTGCATTGAAATCATCACTTGCCTGAGTTTCTTGAATGTTAAAATGAATTGTTGCAAGGTAATTCCCATTTGGAGTTGCAGGCTCCCACTTGTTATTAATGATATCTTTGAAACGCACATCGAGCCACAAACCTAATGCAGGTCTTATTGCACCATTCAATTCTGGTCGATCTGGTCCACTAGGTGTTAAATCGCCCGTTAATTGATAGCTATTAGATTTAGTATATGGGTAAAACTCCAACCCATATTCCGGAGCCGGAGCTGCCGCAAATACCTTCCATGTAAAAAAAGAAATAAACAAGACAACTAAAAGAAGCGTCGTCACAAAGACGCGCTTCTTTTTACGAGCTAAATTATTCAGTTTTAACATTAGTGTTTTGCCCCCCAATACACGTTGCCATCGGCCATAACAATAATATTTTGCTTTGCATTGTTTTTTACATACAGTGTAAACTCAAAACTCTCGGGCATCTTAAAAGATTTAGTTTCTCCTCCGTTTACCTGACGCATTACTGTAGTGTTGTCAGTCCCAACAAGATAGGCAATATAACCAGCAGGTATATTATCCGGGATAGTTACAGTAGCTAATCCATTTTTAATTACAATAGAAGATATAAACTTTCTAATTGCAGGTTCACTAACCTTATCTTGCGGCATGAACTCAATATACTTTTTCATAATAGGGTTTTTTACATCATCTTTTGACCTTTCGACAATAACAATATTTCCGGCATCAACTTCATCTGGAAGCTTCGGAATATCGTTTGGATCAGATGGAGTAGACGGACGATCCTTCAGCTCATTCAGCCCTTTATCAACAGCATTTTTAATAAACTGGACTGTTTCAGCACGAGTAAGAAAATCATTACCATGGAATCCGCTCACCGTAACTTTATCCTCTTTGCCTTCTGCATATTTGTTGGTCAATAGATAGCGAATAGCGTCATCGCCAAGATAATTCACACCAGCTGCACCGCTGATAATTTCCGCTACCCGTGTTCGGTTTATTTTCTTGTTAGCAATGCTTTTATTACCATAACCTTTAATGGACCAATTTTTTTCTTTTGCAAGCTTGTAGTAACCAGATGACCAATCGCCGTCTTGAACTGGATCTTGATTCTCCAATACAGCGCTGATGAACATTTTCAGGAATTCAGCCTCAGTTACATCCTGATTTGGTTTAAAGGTATTATCACCGTAACCATCTACAATGTTCTGCTCGACCCCCCACGAAATAGTATCATGGGCCCAATGCTTGGTAGGAACATCCGTAAATTTATCATGTGCAAAGGAAGCCATGACAACAGTAACCGTGGTTAAAGCAATTATCAGTTTTTTCCGCACTCTAGATTTTTTTTCTTTCATAACAATGCCCTCCTTATACAAATTTTCTGTCTGGTCACTAGCCTATTAAAACTTTAACATGACTTTAAATATTATCAAGTAAATTAAGGGATAGGTGTTTGGATTTTCCTCACAAAATAAAAAGTGTGTTGCCTCATAGTGGCAACACACTTCAATTATGGAAACGCTGGTATGACTTCGTATGTCCTGCTCTCATAAAATAGTATAACTCATAGCTGTAATTCTTGCAATACAGACTAATAAATTATTTTTCCTTCACTAAAAACTGCATCACCTAAAACAAGCGTCGTCGTTGCCACATCACTTTTCATATAAATTCTAATCTTTTTCTTATTCCGTAAATCCAGATCGATCTTTTCAGGTGATTTATTGGGTTTGATGCTTGCCGTAAAGAAAGATACTTCGTTATTACCAAGTACTTCTACTATCCGAACCTCAACAGCTTTGTCAGGGTCAACATTTTTTGCATTAGCCTTAACTGTCTTTTTGGCTGCTAAATACATAGAAAGACTGTTGAAGGGTGTATCACCAAAATCCAATGTAGTGCGAACAGAACTTCCTTCCATTAACCCCCCTTGTCTAAATTGTACGCCACCAAAATTCAAATCAGTCTGTACTTTTGTTAACATAATCCCTTTATCAACTGTTCCCTTAAAATCAACTAAGTCCAGGGTTCCAAGAGAAGTCTGCGCCTGCTCAGCAAGTACGACAGTTCTAGTTGTTTCATCCCATTGGACTGAAAGACCCAATGAATCCGATATTGCACGTAAAGGCAAATAAGTTGTCCCTTCGATTAACACCGGGGTAACAATCCTTCCTTGTGCGTCTGAGAGGGTGAGGGTAATTCCATTCTTAATGATACGCATATTAGCATCGATAATGCCTTGTACTGTTGCATTTGTATTTGCTAAAGCAGTACCAACAACCATAATAAACAATAAAATTGCCAACATGCTGACTTTCAGCCATTTTTTCGTTCTAAAGATTTTCATATATTTCTCCTTTTACTAATAGGATATAGTGAATGTATGAATGAAAACGATGACTCCACCCATTATTACTGTTCAATTACCCTGTGTTACTTGGATATAAAGCCAAGATGTTGATTTACACTTGTATGAAGTGTATGCTTCCATTTTTTCGAAAGTCTGTCCTTTGTTAAAAACCCAATAACAGGCACCTCTAAAACTCCTGTCCAATCAATTTTCTTCCCGCTTACCTCCTGAACTAAAAGACCAATCTTTTGCCACTCACCACCCATTTTCTTGAGATTAGCCATCTGCAAATCAGCCATTCCCAAGTGTTCATCCGTATCTTGAACGACCCAGATCACCCTTGTAGCCCATTCGTGAGAGCCCATTAGAATCAAAGGTGAACTTTGACTTTGTAGATCGGCCAGAACAGTTTTGCCTGGAAATGCTCTTTGCGAACGACCTAGCCACTCCCTAAGCATTTCCTCGTTGAATGATTTTTTTACGGGAAACACCCACGGTGCACATAAATACTTTTGGTTTAAGACCGCATACTCTTCCATTCCTTCTTCGACGTCAGCTATCGAGTATTTTGGCTTTAAATCCAGTAGCCCAGCAAGTTGACCATAACTGTATGCTATTTCTGCCAATCCTACCGAATTGTTCATTGCATTTTCTGCCAATTCAGTAGAAACAGTGGTAGCTCCTGCTCCACCTTTAGGTGAATATACAATTACTCGATGTGGAACTGAAAAGGTGAAATGCGGCTCTGTTTTATCATCTGGGCTCCCATTCAAGTCGTCCACTTTTTCTCCAACAGCAACTAACTGGTCCTGCAATGGTATTTCAGTTTCATTTTTCATCCCACCTACAAAATTTGTAAAGAAACTATTCACTCTTTTTAACTGACTGGCTACCTTCGAGAATTTAGAGTTGTTCGTTTCACTATTTATAGGATTATCTATATCTAAAGTGTCACAGGCTTCTTCTTCCTGACTGACTCCTTCAGTGAGAGAAGAATTTACAACGATCTTCCTATTATCATTCGTTTCTGCAGTAGCACTAAGCTCTTTAACTGTCTCCTCTTCTATTTGTTGCTGTTTAATCAAATCGAGTCTGGAAAGATATTGGATTTTATCTGCCTGCAGAAGATTCACCAGTGCTAATTCTGCTGCTTTGATGTCATCATAGGATTTCGTTTCTTCTGCTCTCACTACAGCTGCTTCTGCATCTAAAATCCTTGTTTGATGAACGAGCTCGTGTTCAATCATTTCCAAACGTTTTAGAAAATCCATTTGATGTGAAGGTGTTAAGCTAAACACCGTATCCTGTGCTTCCATCAAAACTTCCTTCGTTCTTTTATGTTCTGCTTCTGCAACTAACCCCTCAGCTCGTTTAGAGAGGGCTTTATACTCCGTTTCACTTTTCAGCATTAAAAGCCTAGTGCCATATTTGGATTTCTCTTCATTACGCAATTCGTCAATTAATAACTCAGCTGATGCTATATCTGGTAGTAATTCAGTTTTTTCAGCCTTTAATAATGCTTCGTACGCCTTATCCACCTTAACTTTGTAATCATTTTCAACTTGGAGAGAAGGTACCTCAACGGGAATAACACCTGGGGAATTAACATCCTCCGTCTTCATCGGATTTTCAGCAGAATCAATTTCAGACTGTGCATTAGTAACCGGAGCTACCTTAACTTCTTCAAAATATTCTGCTACCTCTTCACGTGCTCTTGGCACTTTAATGATACGCTCAATATCAATTGATTTGATCTCGTTGCCACATAAAAAGTCATAGAATCCTTTTTTCACAAGGCCCTGCATAAAAGAAGGATTATTTCTTTCAAAGAGTAACATAGCAACTCTTACCTTAGAATTTTTATATTCTTCAACTAACTGCTGAATTTTTAGTTCACGTATGGTGCTTTGATAAGAGGACAAGATACTCTCCTCCAGAAATAACGTTTCAGCTCCATTTAAATTTTTTTGATCTGTTAGTGCCTCTTGAAAGTTATTAATTCTCGCAACTACCGTAAGTCCAGCAAAATTCTCGATCAAGTTAATCATCTTTTGATCAGATGCAACAACCGCAATCTTCAAACCAACTGAAACTGACTGCGTAGTTGTTTTAGACACATCAACGACAGGTTTAGGTACGTCTCCTCCGTTCTTCACTACATCAGTATGATCAGTATTGCTTGCCATTTCTGTACGTAATGATTGTAGCCAATCCTTCGACACTTTACCAAACCCTTGATTTTGCCCGCTGTAAACTAGTAAGGGTAGCGGAAAACTTTTAATTTGTTCGTAAAATTGAACACCAGCTTCAACAATTATCCCATCAACCTTTTTTTCTTGCATGTACTTTAAGGCTTCATTCCATTGAAACAACGGTGGAGAGATAGTCACATCAGTAGCCTTATCTGTTAATGGTGTCGCTATTCGATCATAAATCCCTTGTCTGCATATCACTGCAATATTGATCATATTACACCTCTTCTCAAATACTGGTTCATTCTTTAAAAAAATAAGCGACGGGATCATCCCGCCGCTCTTACTTAAAAATAGTTTCTGAATGTTTCGGTCAAATAATTAATAATATCCAGCATTTTTTTCACATCACCGAGAATTAGCAGTGATAATACCGAAACCAGAAGAGAAATTCCGCCTGCAGCAAGAGCCTTTCTAGAAAAAACCCCACACACTAATAATACGATAGCTAGTATAAGGCTTACAAAGAATATAGGGATAGATATTGATTCACCAAAAGAAGATAAATCATTGCCGGCTTTTTGCATGCCTGCATTTATCCGCCCCTGGTCTAGTGGTGAAATGTCCAACGGTTGTTGAGACGAACTACTAGAGCTAGCTTTCGTTTCGTTTGCATAGGCGGGTACCGCAACTAAAGATAATAAAACAAACATAATTCCGATTAATGAAAAAATTCTAGTTTTCATGGTCATCTTCCTTCCCTTTCACTTAACATCAAATCTATTTATTTGGGAACACATTCCCCCCTTCCATGAGCAACAACTCAGAAACTAAAGTATTGTGCAGGATCTACAGCCGTACCATCGATATGCACTTCAAAATGCAAGTGGTTGCCTGTAGAACGCCCGGTACTTCCGACTCCGGCAATTTGTTGTCCTGTTGTTACTTTTTGCTTAGTCTTAACAAGAAAACTACTATTCTGCAAATGGCCATACAACGTCTGAATACCGTTACCATGGTCGATTATTATGCAGTTTCCGTACCCACCTTTTACTCCTACAAATGCAACAATGCCATCTATAGGTGAACGTACAGGTGTCCCTTCTGGGGCGGCTAAGTCAATGCCCTTATGGCTTTTGGTTTCACCCGTGAATGGATCTTGTCTGATATCAAAAGGACTAGAAACTCTATATTTACCTGGTTCAACCGGATAAACAGCTTCCTCCCATTTTGGCTTAGGTTTCTGAAAGAGTTCTATATAGGATAAAACCTCCTCGACGTACCAATTAGCATGGTTATATTGGTATATAGCCTTTCTAGGATCGGCATTGTAATTATTTGAAGCTAAAAAATATGCGGCACTAAAAATAGCATCTTGAATATCCCAAGGATCTGCCTTACCATCATTATTTGCATCCTGACCGTAACCGCCACCGTCAAATATCGTTACAAGATCCGTAATATCAATATCTGAGGAAACTAAACCTCCACCAACGTTATATTTCCAGCCAACCCAAGTTGCCGGCATAAACTGCATGTGGCCAATGGCACCAACAGAGGATATCATCGTTGGATCAGTAGAGAATCTTGTCTCAACACGATGGATAGCTGCAAGTGCAAACCATGGCACTCCATATTTAGCTTCAGCTGCTTGATAAATTGGCAAAAACTCTGCCGGTACTTGCGCACTGACATATTCAGAATTGCCAAAATGACCACCTTCGCTGCCAAATGGAATATCCACAAAGGATGGGTCATATGTTTTTGCTAGCTCGACTACAAAATCGGTATCCTCATTTATTAAGCCATTACTACTCAGATAAGTTGTTAAACGATCAACCGTGCGTGGTGTTGATACGATTTTATCTACTATTTCACGCTCAATTGTTGTTTGACTATTATCACTTCCACTTGAAGTTATCTCCGTTTTGTAGCTAATCGTCATCGTTTTATTGTACTGGTCCACTGAAGTAATCAAATCCGTTTCATAAGTGACAGAACTACAAGATGTTCCTTCAGATGTTGTGGTACATGTTTTCACTGTAACTGTCGAGTCTTTCCACTTATAACGAGGTCCAATAGCCTTATAAATTTTCTCTGGATTTGGATTACGAGTTTTTCCATCCCCAAGAATAGGATCACCCAGTACACGATCTGCTCCTGCTAATAAAGCCCAAGAAACCTTATAAATTTTTGCTTGGTCAAAAGGACTCATCTGATATGGAACAGCGTTTTTACTACCAAACCTCATATCTTTTGGTGAATCAATCCCATTATTAGATAACTCATCATATTTAACTTGTAACTCTCTATCATTACCTAAATTCCACTCAGGGTCAGATGAATCTACAGTGAAAAATGCCAGTTGCCCTTCTTCTTGCTCATACTCTTTAGGCACAGAAAAAAACATGGCCCAAATACAAACTACTAACAACAAAACAACTAGTGCTATTGCTATATAGGGGCCAGCAACCGTTATTACTTTAGCAACTATCTTCTTCCCTGCTTGTTTCACTAACTGCTTGATAAGTTGTTTTCCTATTGTTTTAACACCGTTTGCTCCATTTTTTATTAAAGATTCAAAATCCATTGCTTCCCCCTTCACCCGACAATAAAGAAAGAAAGCGCCGACTGTGAAACAGACGACGCTTTCTTTTAGGCTTTATAAACTGTGGCACCATTAACTTTCATAGGTTTTACATCGATAACAACAGGCTTCGGCCTACTAGATTGAGTGTTTGGACTATGGCCACTGAAGCCTCTAGGAGGCGCAGAAGGACCGTTTGGCGTTGCTCTGTTGTTTGAGCTACTCTGCGTCCCATTATTCCCTTGTCCCCCGCGATAACCACCTCCAGGTGGTTGTGATCCCATACTCCCAGAAGATCCACCACCCGGTTTCCCTCGATATTGAGGTTGTGCCCTTGCAGAAGATTGTGGCCTCGGTGCTTGTGGTCCACCATACCCGGAATTTCTCCCCCCTGTTGCTTGCCTAACTCCGGTTTGCTGCCCAACGCTTTGTGTTCTCCCATTCGGGGTTTTAGCACCCATTTGTCCAACAGAACCAGGATTAGGTGTAGAGGGATAAACAGGTTTATGTGAGTGACTTACCATAACTCCAGATTTGTCTGCCAACGGCGTATGAACGTCACCAGGCAATTTAGGTGGAGTTCCACCTCCAAATTGCTCATTTCCTGAAGGAAGTGCCAACATAGGTTTACTACTGCCCATTGGTAGGGCAAGTGGAGGCTGCTTCAAGCGGGTTTCCTGAACTGGATTATCCTTACGAAAGTTAGAATAAGCCTTACCTGCCTCATACATACCTTTCCCGACTGACAGGACCCCTTTACTTGCTAGTTCCCCAGCTTTTCCACCCATTGTTGCGCCAACAAATCCGCCACCGACACTACCTGTTAATGCAGTACCAGCAATAAAACCAGTACCCATCCCCACTGCTTTTGGAGTGTGCTTGATTGCGCCAACTACACCTCTCTTAGCTAAATCAGCACTCCCTCTTCCAACTGCTCCCATCGCCATGTAACCAGCTTTTTTCGCAACAGCCGCTTTACCACCATTTGCTTTTGCAAAGTCAGCAAAGGATGCCGACTTTCCTCCGGTTCCTTGGAATCCCCCACCTCCATTTTTGAAAAAGTTACCCATAGGATTTCGACCAGCTGCTACAGCAGTAGTTGCAGATCCTAACTTGCCGAACATCGCTGCCATTGGATTTTTCTGAATTGGTGCATTTCCTGCACTAGAAGGAGCACCTGCAGTGACTGGACCATTCCCATTAAATACACCACTTCCTTTAACACCTCTCATCATGGTGTTCATGGCCATTAGCGAGCCAATCCCCATACCGCCTCCGATTGTTCCACCGCCAGGTGCTCCAAAGAGCAAACGAATTAAACTTGTGATCGTTGGCATGCTGATAAGAAAAGCAAATAAGATCCAAAAACTTGGTTGCTTGGCTAATAGAGCAACAAAAATAGCATATCCAAGAGCATGTCCCCCTTGCGTATATACCTGTGACAAAAACTCCTTAAACCAAGTATCAAGAGCTTTCTGATTACCTGGATACATACCGGCGTACAAAACAAGAGGGAATATAATGATTAAAAACATTAAGGTAACTAGTCGAACAGCATACTGATAATTAAGCATACCAACGCACAATACAACTACGAAAACTAAGATGGAATGTGCGAAGTTGGTCGTCTCCATACTAACGACTTCAAGTATGCTAAATTCATTAACGTTCCACCCGGTTACTTCCTTTAAACCATCTATAGACCATAAAACAATTAAACGGTTACCAAAGAATACGAGGTCAAACATGTACCCGCCGAGATACAATCCCAAAAAATACACTAAGATTCCTCTACTCATTTCACTAATAGAAGACTGTCCTAATTGACTCCCGCCCCGAAACATAATGGTGAAAGCCCAAAAGAATAGGGCGAATACGCAGAGCCAACCACTGACTCTAAGGAATGAATTAAAAAATCCCGTAATGACACTAAATAATTCTGCTTCAAAAGTATTAAAAATTAAACTATTCGCATTTACTTGAAAGATTAACTCATTGTAATCTTTTAATCCTAGTACATCTAAGATAAACTCGGTTGTGCGAATAGTAATTTTAGCAATTTGCCTTTCCAAATAACCTGGTCCATCATCGTCTGATAGCCTATCACCGAAAACACCGTCTTTTATTTGTTCAGTTGGGGTTTGGGCCGCTAATACTTCCTGCGGAGACCATAATCCGTTTAAAATAACCACAAACAAAAATACAAATAAGAGCAGCCTCAAGAACGAGCCCCTCTGCTTACTTATTTGGAGCATATGATCACGCCCCCGCATTTACATAATCATTAAAGTCATTTGGATTGGTTGTATATTGCCAGTACTCATTCTCAGTAGCCTGTATCCTGACAATCGTTGATTCTTCATCAACTTTCAGGATACCAATACCACTACTTGCTGTTAGCAGGAAGCGTGCCTCACCTTCTGCTAGATCAAATTTCCCTTGGACAGCATCAATATCAATTGATTCTTGTCTGAGTAACAATTTAGTTGGGGCATTCTTTAGAATCCCCATTCCCTCTGGAACTCTTAAGAAAACCTCAAATCCTTGTGTAACTGCACACATCGATACATTGAGTTTACGCCCACGACGATATGCGTTTTCCAACCATCTCGCTTCTTCGGGATTTTCCATCATCAGTTGTGCTTCTTCAGCAATGATTCGCTTTGGTTGTTGACGATTTTTCTTAGCAAAACGTTCCCAAACCCACTTGGTTGCAATAAAGGTACCAATCGGTTTCATCCACTCGTCGTCAAGATCAGCAGAGGAAATTCCAAAAACAGGCGCTTCCCTAATACTAAAAGTAGATGGACCATCAAAAATGGCTTTATTCGGATCTCCACCTTCTCTGGTAAACATCTTAATAATTGGGTGAATTCCTTGAAGGTCCGGATGATCTTTCATTAACAAATAATGATCAAACAATTCAGGCATTCGCTTATTAACCCACTCGTCCTGAACTAATTCGTACAGACTTTCAGGAGACTCATCAATCTCGAAATTCTTATATAAGTCATTGACGGTATTGTGAACTGCTACCTTAACCGCCCCGCTTAAAAGATCTGGTGCAACGGTTCGAATCATTTTGAAGATAACCGCTTGAACACCTTTAGACGCTTCATCAATATTGACTAATATTCGACCGTGCTCGTCTTCTTCTTCCGAAACTTCATATATATTGATCCGCTCATGATCAGCCTCTTTTGGAGAGAGTTCCGCATATGATCCACCCATAGCCAAAACAAGATTTTTGTATTCTCGTTCGGGGTCAATGATACCCGTTTGGATGCCAATCATAGCACTTCGCCTTGTTAATACTTTAATGCTAAATGATTTACCGCTTCCTGCTCGACCAAAGACGACCATGTGCTGATTCGCAAGTCGCCTGTCCCACCCATCGTAAAAAACTGGCCGATTATAATGATCAAACCCAAGCAAAACCCCTCGACGATGAGAAAGACCACCATATCCAAACAAGAAAAAGTCAGCAACGTTACTGCTTTCCATCTCCCTATACGTGTCTTTAATATTCTCCCGGTTTCCAATACCAAGGGAATGTCGCCAGGTTTCTAATTGCCTTGTATCAGCAGCTTGGAATTTCACACCCATTGCACCTAAACGTTTAATTATCGTCCGTCCTAATCGCCTAAGTTTTTCAGGCTGGTTAGCAGCAACATTCATGGTTACTGATGTGTTGAACAGTTTTTCCTCGTTTACACGTAAACGACTCATCTGTCCCTCTAAATCCTCAAGTTCTTGCAACATAGCCCCTGATTTTGCCGAATTATGCTGCGTTGTCAATTCAGCTCTCAGTACAGCAATTCGATTTGCCAACTGATTCATGACAATATTCGCTTCTGCTGGTTCTACAGCCACTGTCAAATCAACAGCTGCTTCACCTTCAGCAAGCATGATTGGATCAAGCATGCCAACCCATGTCGTGCGACCGGTAAATTTCATAAACCATGATCTTAAATACCTTGCCCCACCTGTATTGTCACCAAACTCCACCCAGTAATCAGTCGCATCCTTCTCCCCAGGTAGTCGTTCAATAATTGTCGGTGGTGATATCATTTCCGCTTCATGTTCCGTCAATCCGCCCTTGATAGTGAATGAGTTTTCATTTTTGGTTTGATTATCTTTCTTTCGTGGAAAGAGCTTGAATTTAAACATTACGAGGCCCCCTCATACAACGTTTTTCCAAATGACTGAACAGGTTCACCTCTTGCCGCGGTTCGAAGCAGCATCTCTTCAAGGGGTAATACTCCCGCAATTTCACGATTTGTTGTTTTATCAAAATATTGAATAACCTCTTCACGTCGCATCGCATATGTCCAAATTCCAACATTGTGATAAGAAGCTTGAATAATCCTCAAACTATTCATTAATTCTTGCCGAATCGTATCCATGTCGTAGACTGACTGCTGGTTTTGTTTGTTACGTTTTAACAAGTCATGAATAACTGGATTAGAGACGTCTGCAGCCAGCTCACTCAAAAAGCGAGAATCAGTTTCCAAGAATACATAGTACTTCCTGTCTTGAATCTGATTTAGTTCTATCATACTTTTAAACATATCATGCAGCTCTTCCACATAATCTGTATTCGCCAGGTCATCAAGTTCCACAGCCCGCGCTTTTACATCTTGAAAATAGTCTTCCAAATCATAGGGGTGACTCTCTGACTTATATCGCGTCGGATGCGGGATCATGTTGATACAGTCCCTAAACGCTAACCAAATCATTTTTTGCTCTACTGGCGACTTTAGCGCAAAAGACACGGGCTGCACTTCAAGCATAAGGAGAAAACGATCATCCTCCGTCGTAATTAAGCCATCGGCATCAATGTTCTTCACTTGAAGCCAATCTGCTGCTTTTTCCTTTTTAGCTCCTTGTTTTGCTCGGTTGCTACTTCTTTGAAGGTAATAAGCGGCCACCAAAAGTAACAAAACTAAAATGATATCTGACATTACTCATCCTTCTTTCAATATAGCCTGTCTTTATGTTCTCTTTTAGATTTTGTTTTATGTGCAATTAAAGAAGATTCGACTTCTTTAAAAACTAGGTGAATTGAAAAAATTATGAAGCAAGCAGCTAGAAATAAGACGATAGTATCGAGATTGAAAAATACGTATTTATGAATCCAATTCTTCATCTGTTTATCTCCAACGAAAATCTGGAAGGGGCTAGGTTCTCCCCTCCAGATTAAGTCTCCTATCATAGGAAGGTACGTTTTCTCATTCTGCATGCTAAATAACTCTTAATAAACGTAAACAATCCCATACCTGTCGAAGGATGCGTTACATGAGCAAAAGCTAAGCATATTAAGAACGGTATTAAATGCGGGATATAACCCCAAAGGCCAATACCAGGTATAGCAGGAATGTATTCTGTTGCTTTCATTGAAGTAAGTCCTCCCGCAATCCACCAGCCAACTTGTAAGTAAGATAGTCCATAAACAACTGTACTTTTCGATTGACTTTTATACGTCAATAAATGCTGCTCACCATACATCAGTATTCACTTTTTCCTTTCTAGGTTGTTATCGTGAAGACACCTGTAACGAAACCAACGATTTTATCGGCAAGGATGACAACGATTAAAGAATAAATGGTGTACTTAAATTTTTCCTTAGCCATTTGCACTTTCTGAGTATCTCCACCCGCTCCTCCGAGTAAGAGTCCACCCCAGATTAAAAAAACTGCTGCAACGAGCCCAACAATACCTCGTACCGCCTTTGCAGCATTGTTAGCAGCAGTTTCAATTGTTTTCTCTAGACCTGTTGTGTCATTAGGATTCAGCACAGATGCATCCGCTACTGAAGCAAAGCTAAAGCAAATAAACATAATTAAGCTTAACTCCACCCAAAACTTTTTCGATTTCAAAAGTGTTTTTCGTGTCATTCTAATCTTCCTCCAAGTAAGTAGTGTTAGGCCTCTTTTTATCCAAAAAGTTCTCTCTTACTTGTCTCCGATTGTTACCCTCCTTCTATCCCTAAATAAAAAAAAGCCTAGTTCTCAAAATCAGAACTAGGCTTTTTTTATTTAGGGATACTCTACGCAAAATTCTCCAACTTTATTAAAGTTTAAATGAACTTTCAATCAGTTTCGAAAATACATTACTAGCAATTAAGTGATATCCAATAAAAAGTACTAAGAATATCCGAACACTTCCATCTACAATACGGTATAGCCAAAACGGCATCTTTATACCATAGCTTTTTTGATGAGGCCAAAATAATTTAATTTGCCCCGTCATCATATCTCCAATCATATGAGTCAAAATTCCCGCGCCAAAAGCTAGTGATAATTTCCACGAATAGAAATAAGCCGAGATTGGAATAGTTACAAGGATCATCGCTAATAAAAATAACAAAGAATGCGTAACTGTCCGATGTTTTAAAGTCCACTTTAATGGAATCGATATTATTAGAAATAGCCGGCCAATATAACTCTCAGGCTCATCAATATCTGATAGTAGTCCACCGAACATTCCAGCACCCACCCCTAAGAAACTTGGATAAACCAAATATCCCGCAATTGCTCCCGCTAATACGTGCGTCTTAGCATACATAACGTTACTCCTCATTTTAAATTAGTATAGCTATTTCTCAACATAAAAAGAGCCTTCTTTCTGAAGGCTCTTTTTATGTTCTTCACGTTTTACGCGAATATGTGTATTTTTCTTAATTTTCGATTGAAAAAATTACGATAATACCCTTGTTTCCTTATACTATCACACACCAATGTCTGTATTCAACTGTAATCAGGAAATTTCTTATTTTAGGCTTATATGATAGCTATTATCTATTTCTAAAGTTTTAACAGGTTCACCAGCATCAAATAAGCTGATAGATATGACATTTCGGTTAACGATTGAGATTAAATCTTTTACAAGAAGACTCCCATCAGATGAGTTTTCTAAATTCAAATCTACCATTAACCAATTTGATTCACTACACATATAAAAGTTAATTACTTCTCGATTTTCAGGATGCCGCTTTAGTTGATTAATTAAACTTCTTAAACAAACCAACGTGCTCAAAACAGTACCTTTAACCGGTATTAATACTTTACAAACTGGAATAGTCGTTGGATCAATTCGCAATCTAACTGGTCTAACTTTTGTCACTTCACCTTTTTTAGAAATAAACATAATCCCCTTCCCTTAAAGCTAATAATCAACATGATGGCAACTTAACTGCGTTTCTTTTACTTCTCCTTTATCATTAGGAATCTCCAATCTCCACCAAAAGAAACTAAAGATTTTGGCATTTCTGATTCCGACTTTCCTTATACGCCTAGACAATGCCGGATCATCAGACAGGGTATTCATCAATAGAAAATCGCTTTTCAAAAATGTTTCAGCTTCAAATTTTTCAAATGGTCCCTTCTCT
This sequence comes from Paenibacillus sp. Leaf72, assembly GCF_001422685.1. Lineage (NCBI taxonomy): Bacteria > Bacillati > Bacillota > Bacilli > Caryophanales > Paenibacillaceae > Paenibacillus > Paenibacillus sp. Leaf72. Next base: position 250,623 of record NZ_LMLV01000034.1, read on the forward strand.
TCAGCCAAATAACTTGACGCATGCAAAGCAGTAATCTCCATCACTTTCAACAATTCGTTTTTAATAAAGCTGTATGTACCAATAGAACGATCCTCAGGTAATCGTTTACGCAACAATTCTTCATAACCAGCAACTCGTAGATCCATTTCTCGTTGATCCAGATGTACGACCTGACAGTTCTTAGAAAAGTACTCAATAACATTATCTAAAAATCGTACAGCTACAGTCACAATTTCTTTAAAATGGCGCGTATCAAAAACACCATTATTATTTAAAAACGCGGGTAAGTTAATCGTTCCTTGAATAATTAGATTATGAATACTCTGTACTTTACCATCATTTACAAGTGTATTGTTATTCACTTTTCCTATATACATAAAAATAGGATTGGACGGAATCAATTCTTCATACACCAGAGCTTGATAAAAACGACGATACGTTTTTTTCCTCAAGCTGCTTTTTTCTACTGATGCTAATCCAAAAGCAATTCTATGGCAGATTTGCTCATAATTGAATTCTAGTAGTTTAACCATCTTCACATTTTCTTGCACGAAGTAACCTCCAGCATTAGGGCCAGATATCAACTCTATGATAAGCGACTTCTGCAATAACAGCTCACTACATGTGTTTAAATTATTGAGCTCCGCATCCAAACGAAATGACGCGTTGAGAGGCTCCTTGTTATCCGCGCCGAAATCTTCCCTAATGATACCAATTTCCTTCACTGTGTTATGGGAAGACATAGTTGTCGAACAAATAACCCAATCTCCTATGTATAAATGATCCGATTCTTCTTTAAGTGCATAATGCTCTAATTGATATTTTTCTTTTTCATTTAACAAAGTAATCCTCCATTAGCTTAATCTAATCCTTAAATATCTGCCTCTACAGATCAGAATAACGATTTAAACGTCTCAATCAGCCTTCGTGAGCTTTTAAAAGTGTGGATCTCAAATAGCCCTACTGCTTTGAAGTAGGGCATCAGAAAGGAAATATGACCGTTTAATCAGTAGATCTTTTAGGAATATGGTCCATTGGTAGTTTACCGAGTGAGCGCCATGTTTCATTTCCATTCTGAATCCGGATAAGAGTAGGCGTTCCTTTTATTAAATTATCCTTAACCGTACCATCACTATCGCTGCTTGATACATCTACAGCAAATATTTTGAGTGCTTCAGGAGCAATTGAGTAAGTTTCAAGTGTTGGGAGAAATTCTCTACAGTTTGAACATTCCTCAGAGAAAAAGTAAACAAGATAGTCATTTTCATCTTGAGATTCAAATTGATCTGCTTTGATTATCGCCATATTCTTGTTGTTCAATACTGATTCAACTACTGAGCTCTCACGTCCCTCAATATTTTGGTTCATATTTTCACCATTCTTGGAATCCACAATAAAAAGCACAGCAAGGATTAGCAATGCAAATAGCATATAAAATACAATAAAACGTATGAATCTCTTTAAAGTCATGATATCATCCTAACCTTATCAAATTAATATACGATTTTTTATGTAGGTGTTTCCTAAGGCCAATACATAATAATCTCAGATTATAGAATAGTTTTCTGTGGTTCATGACACATAAATGAAGGAATAAGCCCTATTTTACCTTTCTGAATTACCTTCATATAGTTCGCAACTTCTTTCCCTCTAAGTTCAGCGAGAATTAAATAATCTCGTTTAGCCAACGGCAAATCTAATTTTTTTTCTAGCATAATGACATCACTCTCCATGAATGACAAATTTCATTTCTCAAAGCATTTAATCTAATTTCAGAAGTAAATAAAATGAATAAGTAGCTCGATGCCTGAACCAATAAACATTAGTATAAATACAACAATCAGCACCCACTGCCACCAGTTAAAAGGATTAAATCCAGACATCCCCCACCCTCTCTTTCCCTGTTACTTGGATCTCATTTAATGGGCATAGAAAATAAAGGTCTTTTCCGAGATATTTTATCCGAGTGCCGGTCAAAACCATCAGCAGCTGGTAAGTACCCTTAACCATCTGTTGAATTTAATTCAAGTACCGTTTCTCGAACCTCGAAAGCTCCTCAACACTAATCTGAAAAAAACTCCTAATTGACGAGAGAATGTACTGTGGGTTTCGTTCATTGACCCGATCTCGCAATCCAATATCGAAATCTAAAATATCTTTATATACCGATATTGGTATGCGGAAAATTTCTTTAGAGCCTTTTTCAAATGAACGAAACAATTTACCGAAAAGAGTAGTTTTACGAACGCCCTCAGTACCCACTGAATGAGTACATCTTTCAGAACCCATAACACCTTTTTCATCTCGTTGAACAGCTGGTGTTGAAAACTCCTCTGCTACACACTGACTCTCGTTTTCGGCTTTTTCTGATACATCTGAAGTTTCAACCTTTACATCGATACGAACTTCGACTTCTCCGGCACATTCCAAATGCATTTTTTCAATTTCTTCTGAGCTGATCGGCAGCATATCTAAAATCTTATATACGCCTGGGACACTTTTAAGAAAATGCCAGAGCGTACCTGTGAGTTCATCAAGTTTAACAAAAATATAGCCGGTGAGAACCGCCTCTGAATCCAATTTCCGTCCTCTCGTGGTCATACGTACGATTTTCTTCACTCCTGCAAATGTGTCTTTGATTTGCTCTTTCAAATTCTTCATTTGGGCAAATCTCTTCACATTCTCAGCAATCTCCAATTCAAAGCCTGTTCTCACTTGCAAAGCGTACCAATTTGTAGATGTCATAATTGTCGTTTCCTCCTAATTATGTTTAGAGAAGACCGCAAATAATATGTTTCTAGTCCTCTTGTTTGGAATCGGAATCTTGTAATTCGCGTATGTGTTTCGTCATTTTCCTTATTGCCTTCTCATACCTAATTTTCGTATTGGCTGTTGACAAAGATAAGTTATGGCCAATAGCCGAATACCCTAACCGGTTTTCAATACGCATCCTAACGATTTTTTGATCTTGACTAGACAATATCTTAAGTAAAGCTTCATCAATCTTTTCACCTTGCACATTGATTGATTCGATTGCAAAGTTACAATGTGAGACATAGCGGCTAATGGCACGCTGATGCAAGATCCCTTCTCGCTCTTCTTCGCTAAAAAAATCATCTAGTCCGATTTGATGATCTTCCCGTTTATCTTTCAAGCATTGACTACGGTTATCTTGATAACTAGCCAATAATTCCAAAGAGCTGCTCACAATGAATTACACCATCTTCCTTTAAAAATCCTTATTGCATTACATTAATCAAAAGTGAATGTATTCGAACTCCTCATCAATATATCCATTCAGAAATGATTCAATAAAATGAAAGTGAAATACCCTTCCAATCAGAAGCGCTATAATTCGCGATAATTTTTATATTTTTGTTTACCTCAAAAAGCTAAATGTGCTACAATGTAATCACAGGATTACATTTCTACAAAGATTCGGTTTACACTTCATCTTCCAGGATCTTATAAAAAAACAAAACCGAATAACTTCACCAATCGATTACTTTTATAAGTAATTCATGAAGAACAAAAAGGGTTAGGGAGGTGACGCAGAGTAGGGGGTTGCAATAAATAATTCTTCCACCGGCTTTTTAAGGTGAAAGGCTAGCGCCAGAGCTAACCAAAATTCTGGAGTTTCACCCTTCTCTACTTTACCGATAGTTTGTCTAGTTGTTCCGACCGCATCTGCTAATTCTTGTTGCGTTTCTCCGGTTAGTTTCCTACTATCTCGAACAACGTTTGTAATTACAAAACGAACTTTGGGTTCCTTATTTTTTTTCATTTTTCTCCCTGTTTCAAATCCCTTTGCGAGAGGGAATTTGTGTTATTATTTTGATTGTCCAATCAAAAGCTTGTATCTATATATTAACGAATTTAAAGATATAGTGTCAACCATGAATTACATTTTTGATTACATTTTGATTACGGGGTTTACAAAACATTTTGTTTGGGTACAATATGTTTTAAATATGTTAAGTATTTATTGTAATGAAAGGTGGACCCTATAGATGAGTACGACAAAAAATATGGATTCAAGTAATGAGAACGTACAAGTTGAAAGAACTCAAACGATCCTCGGAAAATTGCTATATGATCTTAGAATAGAGAATGATTTATCCCTAAGAGAAGCAGCCGATATTTCTGATATCAGCCATTCGTATATTAGAAATATCGAAAAAGGCTATGATCCAAGAACATTTAAAGCAATATCTCCAACGCCTGAAATTCTAAGAAGGTTTGCATCAGCCTACAAAGTAAAAGTTCAGTTATTACTTGAGGCAGCTGGTATTATTGATGGGGAACTTGAGACAGATACAAATGTAAAAAGACTTCGCGAAAAAGCATTTTGTCAAAGACTAACTTTCCTTACCGATAAATCAGAACACTCCATTACCGAAATATGCAGAAAAGTCGGTATAAGCCGAACACAATTCGAAGATATCGAGCGCGGGAAAACACTACCTTCTGTCGCAGAAATTTATAACTTAGCTGCACTATTCAAAGTAACCCCGGATTATTTAGCAGGTTATGTAGATGATGAAAAAGCACTTCATCCCGATATGCCAAAGCTCATAGACATGTTGGAATTCATTAATACTAGTAATGTTCAGCTATTTGGTCGCCCAATGTCTAGAATAGATAAGGAAAGACTAGAACTCGCTTTAACTGCTGTATTCTTAGATTCACATCAGAGACATATTGACGATAAATAACATACCTATTGTTATAAATATTTATTCAGAAACAAGCGTAGTGATTTTTACTACGCTTGTTTCTTTGTGTTTTAGATAGACTTATTTCTATCTTCGTGTCGGAGAATAATTAAGTTCTAGATAGACGCTTAAGACTGCTAGTAGAGCAACCAGGACCACTTGCACAGCTACTGTCCACCGTTTAATCGATCACGCTTTATTAACGCATCCGCTCGAACAACCAGGCGTACGAATAAATTTTAAAAGGAGAATCCAAATGAACTTGAAAAATATTATTGGTAAATGCTTTAACTACTTTCGTTACTTTGATGCCGAAAAAGAACGTCATTTCGACCTTATTAGCAATCAATTTTCATTATTATATTCAGAAATTATGAAGAGTGACCTCCCTCCTCTTCTTTCTTTTGATTTTGCTTTGTCAAATCTTCAAATTCTTCGAGAAAAGTTAAAACTCTTTTCTACCCCAAGTTCACTTGATTTACTTAATCAAATTACAGATTTAGAGTTATACTTAACCGAAAATAATAAAATAGAGCAATCGTTCTTACTTAGTCATTTACTTTCGGAGATATTTCTTTCTATCAAAGCATGTGATGCCTTAAAGGTATTTGCTGAGTATAGTAGTCATATAGAGCCTTCTAATTTACATATTGGTATACGTACATTTAATAACATGAAAAAGAGTACATTCATACTATATAAGTTGAATCAAAGTTCTTAGCAAACCCTAGCAAGGAAAAATGAACCATTTGTCGAATAAGAAACAGATCAATAAACGGACAAGTGGGGACTGCCATGGAGACGGTTAAGCTTCCGCAGCGTCACGTTTCAGCGTCGGCTTGATAGCTGATTTTAAATNCTATATAAGTTGAATCAAAGTTCTTAGCAAACCCTAGCAAGGAAAAATGAACCATTTGTCGAATAAGAAACAGATCAATAAACGGACAAGTGGGGACTGCCATGGAGAAGCATACCGAACTGGAAAAAGTAACAATAGCCATGAAACAAGCCAAAGAGCGTCGCATGTATGAACGCTACCAAGCCATTTATTTGCACTTAAAGGGTACTTCGATGTCGGTGATCGCTGACATTCTAAATCGAAACCGAATGACGGTGAGCAGTTACATTCATACCTATGAAAATGGTGGATTGGCAGCCTTGCAGCTCAAGCACTCATCTGGCGCACCTACTCGGTTAACGAAGGAACAGCAAGAACAATTGATACAAACCATCGCCTATTCGGTTCCCGATGAGGTCGGCTTTACGGCCAAGCATAATTGGACGCTTGAGCTCATTTCTGCGTATGTGGAACGAGAATGGGGTCACCGCTACTCGCTTCGAGGCATTTCCAAGGTCATGGAACGATTAGGACTTAGCTATACAAAACCAACCTACACGCTCGCGGCGGCAGATCCCGAAAAGCAACGCCAATTTGCCGAAACGACCTTTCCTGACTTGAAAAAAAGGTACTGAACGACGAGATTGATCACCTGCTGTTCGAGGATGAATCTATGATTCGGGATTATCAAGCGATTCAGAAAACCTGGTTTCTTCGCGGAAAACAACGAATCATACCAACTACAGGTAAACATCGCGGGGTCAAACTACTCGCGACGCTTGACTATGAAACGGGACGAATCGTTTGGCAAGAAGACGAACTCTATACCGCTGAAACCTTTTTGACATTTCTTCAAAAGGTCCTCACGGCCTACCCTGCGGGGAACATCGTCATCGTATTAGACAACGCCCGAATTCATCATGCGAAGCTGCTACTACCTTTTCTGGACGAACAGAAAGATCGGCTTGAACTGGTGTTTCTGCCACCTTACAGTCCTCAGTTGAACATTGTGGAAGGACTCTGGCAATGGCTTAAATCCAGTGTGATCAACAATGTGTTTTATTCCACCGTTGCTCAAATTCGACTGCGTGTCAGGNCAGTTGAACATTGTGGAAGGACTCTGGCAATGGCTTAAATCCAGTGTGATCAACAATGTGTTTTATTCCACCGTTGCTCAAATTCGACTGCGTGTCAGGYAATTCATGGAAGAAATTATGAAGCATCCTCATGTAATCATTGATCGCCTATGTGTTCGGCTTTGATTGCTAGTTTCTTTCGTTCAACTTATATAGATTAACAGACATTCGTCATGCCGCGCTTAGTGAATTGTCCAACTGTAAAAAGCAGAATATAAACTTTGGCCATATTGAGAGGATTGCCGGGGCTTTAGAAATTGAAGATATTCGTAAAATCATTGGTTTAATAGATACTGAAAATGAATGAAGACCGCCCTGGAAAGGCGGTCTTCATTTTGTTTATGAAAGGAACTAGGTTCTATGGCTGTGCCGCCCGATTCATCCGGCACTGGGTGGGGGTTAAAAGAAAGACCTTGAGGATTGCCGCCCCCAAGGCTCTTGTAAAAGTCATACTAAATTCCTGTTTTCTCCTCTTCCAAAGGTAATCTTACTGCATCCAAAAATTCAAGGGATATTGCACCATAATCCTTAAAATTACTCTTTGCTTCTCTCAAACATATGGAGTTAGCCCCACCTACTCGATCCGGTTCGGCATACTGTAAATTATCATCTTCCCAATAACAAACAGGACATATTTCAAAAGTTCCCGGCGGTTCTTCTGACAATGTTAAGTATTTACAACAAGGACATGAATATTTTTCTGTCATACTTAGTTTCCTCCGTATGTTGTAACTTGATCTTTCCAGTAACTCATCCCATCATCTGGTCTAAATAAAGTTTCAATAGTTCCGTCAGGTTTTGCTGTAGCAAACTCGTTCGTTTTTGAATTATATCGAAAAACATAGCCATTTTTCGATGTGAATCCGTGTATATCTCCACCAATATTGCTATTTAATAAATTTTTGGCTCTATTCAAGTACCCTTCTTTTGTAAGTGAAAAGCCTAAGTCAGCCCATTCTTGTTTCTTAACAACATGTTTTTGGAAATGTTTATCAAGCTTTCCAGAAACGAAATTACCTGCCGACCAATTAACTTCACAATTATGAACCCAAATCCCAAGGTTAGACACAAAATAAGAATTAAAGTCCTCGACCTCAAAGTTATAAACCGTTGCTTCGCGCGACTCTTTTTCAATCTTGTCTATCGCCAGTTTAGTGCCGTCACTCGAAACAAGCAAGTCGCCGACTTTCAAGTCTTTAACAAACGTCCATCCCTTGCCATCAAGCCAGAATGGATGCTCGCCTGTGACCTCGATGATTTCATCCCCGATGTGGACGTAATAGATTTCGTCAGCCTGTTTCTGGAACAGCCCCACGACCTCTTTATATGCCACTTCTCCGGTTTCGTCGTCTTTTGAGAGAACCTTATCCCCTACCTCGATTTCCTCGATAGGTTTCTCCCCTTCGTCTGTCAGAACCTTGGTTCCTGCTGTAAAGCAGTTACATTCGTAGACGAGTTTTTTCGTCGTTTTAACCGTACCCTCACCAAAAATATTCTTCAGCTTCGAACCCGCCCAAATGACACCCTTCGTACCATACTTACCCGCATGCTTCAGACCCGGAATCGGAATGATGCTCAGCGTTGCTCCAATTCCTTCGCCCCAACGGTCTCCCGCCGAGAGATGTTCGCCGGTAATATAGTTGTTACCCGTTAATGCCTGCTGGAAGCCTTTTACGTCATATTCTTAATATCCTATCTAAACGGTAACTTTTTTGATTAGCGGTGCCGCTAAAAAAAGACCACAAGAACGAGCGGCTAGCTCGCATTGTGGCTTATTACTTGGGTTATATGTGTTATTGGCTAAATCATGGGTTCATTCAGTACTGGGTAGCCCCACATAAATTTGAGAAATGCAAAACCAATCGAGTCTTATTTTTCACATATCTGAATAATTTCTCTGGGTACGGATTCAAAGACCAACACTTCTGGCTTTGTATAAGTCTTCTTTGAAAAATACTCTTCAAGCGTCATCATACTATCCCAATATCTTTTAATCCAATACTCCAAAGTTTCACCAGTGTCAAAATCTAACGCTTCCTCAAATGTAAACTTATTTTCTTCATAGAATGCTTGATCATAAATATTCATTGTAATATTTCCATCAAAAACTAAGATTTTATCCGTAAAGATAGGAAAGTAAAATGATTTCGGAACGTGTGGTTCTAAATTTGCGCCTGAAGCCTTCTTAAAATTTGCCCACATAGGAGCTTTAAGTGGTCTCACCTTATCAGTTATAAGCGGCTTCACCTCACCACCATTCCCATACCAGTTATTAGATTGTGTTGAAAAGCTTATCCCTTCTTTCATGATTTCTTCAATTGAAACATGATGATCATGGTCTTCAGGCAATACTGCATGGTAAAGAAATTTTGTCATTTTTGTACCTGCTTTCTATTCTTTGTTTCTAGGGACATATGGAAAATGAGAACTACTTTTCGGATTATCCACATTTTCAAAGACTCTGTGACTTCCTGTCGGCGTGTCAGGTGTACTAATATTCCCATCAAATTCTTTATAATATTTCGTTATTCTATTTGAATTTGGATTGTTCGGATTAGGCCAATTTGAATAAGCCTTGTCTGGATTGATCATGGTATCTGTTCTCAATGCATTCACATCAACATCCTGACCGTATTGAGATTTATTCTTTGTAGAAGGTCTGCTAGGGTCATACATGTGTTTTTTCGCGTGTTCATTTACGAAATTATTAGGATCACTACCCCCACCAGATTTTGTAGGTACAGGATTACCATTAATCGAACAGTTATGAACCCAAATCCCCAGATTCGACACAAAATAAGAATTAAAGTCCTCAACCTCAAAGTTATAAACCGTTGCTTCGCGCGACTCTTTTTCAATCTTGTCTATTGCCAGTTTAGAACCGTCACTCGAAACAAGCAAGTCNAAAGTCCTCAACCTCAAAGTTATAAACCGTTGCTTCGCGCGACTCTTTTTCAATCTTGTCTATTGCCAGTTTAGAACCGTCACTCGAAACAAGCAAGTCACCGACTTTCAGGTCTTTAACAAACGTCCAACCCTTGCCATCAAGCCAGAATGGATGCTCGCCTGTGACCTCGATGATTTCATCCCCGATGTGGACATAATAGATTTCGTCAGCCTGTTTCTGGAACAGCCCNTTGCCATCAAGCCAGAATGGATGCTCGCCTGTGACCTCGATGATTTCATCCCCGATGTGGACATAATAGATTTCGTCAGCCTGTTTCTGGAACAGCCCTACAACCTCTTTATAGGCCACTTCTCCGGTCTCGTCATCCTTTGAGAGAACCTTATCCCCTACCTCGATTTCCTCGATCGGTTTCTCCCCTTCGTCGGTGAGAACCTTGGTTCCTGCTGTAAAGCAGTTACATTCGTAGACAAGTTTTTTCGTCGTTTTAACCGTATCTTCACCAAAAATATTCTTCAGCTTCGAACCCGCCCAAATGACACCCTTGGTACCATATTTACCAGCATGCTTCAGACCCGGAATCGGAATAATGCTCAGTGTTGCCCCAATTCCCTCTCCCCAACGGTCTCCCGCCGAGAGATGTTCACCAGTAATATAGTTATTACCTGTAAATGCCTGCTGGAAGCCTTTTACCGTGCCTACCCATGGCACGAGATCAGCAAGGAAGCTTCCGCCTTGCAGCCATGCAGAGTCTCCATCACGGCTTAAGCCAAATGGATCGACATAGGATATTGGGTTGCCATTCACATACGCGTAACGGTTCAGCGTTTGTGAATCGCTAATCGAGCCTGTCAGTACATCCCGGTTGATAAAACGTTTGATTTCTGGATTATAATAACGCGCACGCATATGGTACAAGCCGTTTGCGTCTGTAGCAACGCCATCCCGTCCATTATACTGGAACGGCTGCTCTGTCGTTCCCATATGACGGATTTGTTCACCATACGGTCCGTATTCATACGTATCGGTGATCACGCCGTTGTCATCCGTCAGAGCGACTGTGCTTCCACGACGGTCATAATGATACGTGGCATAACTGCCATCCGCTGCCTCGCGGCCAATCAATCCGAGACCGTACACATAATACGCCGTCGGATTACCTTGTCCATCTGTCTCCATCAGCACTTGCGATAATACCGCCTGCGGATTTACGACATAACGAGTCGTTACCCCGTTTACAGTGACGGAGGTGCGTACGTTTTCGCTATTGTAGCCATAGCTGATGCCGCCTGCTTCCATTAGTCGGTTGCGCGAATCGTAGCTGTAGCTTTGCATGCTGCCACCGCCAGCAAGCGGACCGGTGATCATGTTGCCATCCTGATCATACACGACTGGATTACCGTTATAGGTCGCCAGACGATTGTCCGCTGTGTAGGTCATTTCCGTGTTGCTCATGCCAGGCGGAAGCTGCATCTCTGCTGAATCTGGCTGCAAGCCAGCAGCATCTCCTGGTACGTATACACTGCCCGACACATTGCCGTATACGTTCTCGCCTACACTTAATCCGTTCAAGTATACACTGTCGGTGACGGTTGGACCGCCATTTTCGCTGATGACATTGCCAACCGCATCATAGCCATACGTATACGAAAGAATTATGCTGCTATCCAAGCCAATGTCGTTGATCGTCAGCAATTGCCCCTTCGCATCATACGTTCTGGTTTCCGTTGTGCCATTAGGTCGAAGCGTTGATGCAAGACGGCCATTGGCATCATAGCTGTAAGCTGTTACACGGCCATTCCAATCGGTTACGCTCGTCATACGCCCCGCACGGTCATACGTGTAGGTAACGGTTTTGTTATCTGGATAGGTGAGCAGCGTCATATTGCCTGCTGCGTCATAGCTGTATTTGATGACATTGCCGAATTCATCGGTATATTGCACGACGCGGTCCAGCTCATCAAATACACGCGTTAAGGCTTTGCCTTGCCCATCCGTTACCGCGGTTATATTGCCGTTCGCATCATACGTATAGCTGACTTCACCAGCTTGATCAACGAACTTGCTAAGTCTTGACGCTGCGTCATAGTTATAGGACGTCGTCAGTCCGCGACCATTCGTCTCCACATCCGGCAAGCCTAAAGCATTATACGTGTAAGTCGATGTTTCGCCAGCTGCATTCGTTTCGCCAATTAATCTTCCTGCCAAATCATACGTATACGTTGCCGCATTCTGATTCGGATCGGAGTAACCGATAACTTGGCTTAATGAGTCGTAGCTGCGGCTTGCTTCGCCTTTAAGCGCATCGCTTACGGTCGTCAAACGACTAAGATCGTCATAAGCGAACGTAGTAGAACGATTCATCGGATCAATCGTTTCAACGAGGCGATTGAGTTCATCGTACACATAAGTTTGCGAATGATTCAGCGCATCCTTAATCGTGACCGGATTACCCTTCGCATCATAGACAACCTCGTAGACTTTGGTATTGTCCGCATTATAGGCTTCTACAAGACGATAGAGGGAATCATACACATAACGAACGCTTTCCCCTTCTGCATTCGTCTGAGTCAGCACATTGCCGACTGCATCATAGACAATTGTCACACTGTCGCCAAGCGGATTGACGGCCTCAATCAAACGGCCCTCAGCATCATAAATGAGCTGCGAAGCTTGATTCCGTGCATTTACAACCTGTGTCAAATTGCCATTGTTGTCATAGGTGTAATGTGTCGTGTTGCCACGCGCATCAACCTCTGACGCAAGGAAGCCTTGCTTGTCATAAGCATACGAGTACGCATGTCCCAGCGCATCCGTATCGCTTAGCAGCTGATCATCTGCATTGTACACGAGCTGGCTTGTATTTCCTGCCGCATCGGTTACGCTTGCCATTCTTCCGGCTGCGTCATAACCATACGTCGTAACCTCGCCCGCCGCATTGTTCATGCTGACCAGTCGGCCTCCACTATACGTATAGGAGGTTTGCGCACCTTTTGGATCAGTAGCCGACAATAACATGCCAGCTGCATCATACGCATAGGTAGTCACTTGTCCATCTGTATCCGTTACGGATATCAAACGGTTCTTATTGTCGTACGTATACGTAATCGTATTGCCATCAGGCCCTGTTGCGCTGAGCAAATTGTCCTCATTGTCATAGGTCATATTGACCTGCGCACCCGTATAATCGGTTGAACGAATCAGATTGCGCCTGTCATCATAGACATAGCTGATCGTCTGATTTAGCGGATTAGTCGCGGTTAGGCGATTGCCCTGCACATCATACGTAAAGGACATTTTATTCCCTAAGCTGTCTTCCGTTTGAAGCAGTTGGTACTGCGCATCATGTGTTAACTTCTGCACATCGCCATTACGATTGGTAATCGTCGTAACTAACTGCTTGTCCTTCTCCTCATAGCTGAACGTAGTTGGAGCATGCCCAGCAACTGCATCCTGCTGCTTGATGACGCGACCTTCATGATCATACGTATTCTCGAACAGCTGGACGCCCTCACTCGATGCGCTGACAATCCGATTGCTGCTGTCGTAGCTGTAAGTCGTGGCATTTCCAGCTGCATCAGTTATTTCGCTCAAGCGACCGGCTGCATCATAAGAAAATTGGACGGAACGCGCTGCCGGATCAACTACCTTAGCCACTCGGCCTGTCGCATCATAGCTGAGTGTCAAAGCCGCTCCTGTCAATGGATCACTGATGGTCGATAAAGCACCATTCGCGGCATAACCAAATGCCAGCTTCAGCCCGCTTTTCTCCTCGATTTCAGTCAAGCGCCCTGCAGCTGTGAAACGATAGAATGTACCGTCATTGCGTTCAAGCACATAAGTACCATCCGAATTTTTCGTCAAATGATCCAATCTGGTTGCTTTATCGACTGACGAATAAGTACCGTCCGCTGCTCTATTAAATACATTCGAACGGAAGGCATTCCAGTAAATCGTTACGTTGTTCACGCCAGCCTCAAGCTTCATCTCGAAGTTATGGCTCCAGCCGACTCCCAGATCACCAGTACCCGTTAACAACGAATGATATTGGGCCTGAAAAGGAATCGGAACCGCGCCATGTGCCGTAAGCAAGGTGCGATTAATAATTTGCGCTCCCGTTGCCGTATCGATCGGGTCCGCATGGAACGTCTGTGGATCATAATCCGACGGGTCCAGCGTCTTCACTTTGTCCGCTGCACCGATGCCGGATATCGGTGTGCTATCCACTCCAGGGAAGCTCAGATCAATGGCGCCAAATGGTGCAAATACGATATATTCCGCGCCGCTTGTATTCGTAAGCAGCAGCGTTGCTCCCGCGTTTACATTTAGCGGACTTTGTCCTGGCTGCTCACTGCCCGAACCGCTACGATACGTAAAGGAGCCGCCGGCTTTTAGCGTTTGAGTTGACGAGGTCAGATTTTTAGCCTGAGCCGTTTGATCAGCTTTCAGCGTTTCCTGCTCAAGTGCCGGATCAGTACGATCTACATAGCTGAAAGACTCATACGGTCCCCAAATACTTAACGATTGACTAAGAGGACTCGTTACAATCATCTTTTCAGCTAGAACAAGCTCGTGCGTTGCTGCTGTATCACGAGAAGCGTAACCAAGCACTGTTCCCGTGCTATTATACGATGCCCAGTCCATTGTGCCACTGCTCGTAAAGGACCAAACCTTCGGGCTGGTATTCGTCAGCTCGACCGTATTTTTGAACGAAACCGGAACAATTCGCAGGGCTGGCTCATCCTGCTCCGTTACAAGGAAAGCAAGCGCGCCACCCGTAACAACGGTTCCAGTACCAATCCGGCTCGTGATGACTAGCTTATGACCTGCCGGTACGCTTATAGCTGTATTAGTTGCTTCTCTTAAATAGCGTACAGGAGCTCCCGCGCTATCATACAAAGCGTAATCATATTTGCCGCTAAGGTTGATCGTAGACGCGCCGCCCGATTGATTTTTCACCGCCAGCGTTTCGCCTATTGCCAAAGCTTTTACAAACTCATTGGCATTGCCGCCGTCGGTTACATTAATCGCATCGGTTGGCGCCATAACCGTTATAGGAGCGATATCCGCGTTGGTAATCAGCATCCGCTCGGTTGAATCAATCACACGCGGGTTCACCAAGCTGCCGTTGCCGAAACGCTGCATATTTCCCCATAAATCATAAATCTGATAGTCATATTTCCCAATGATCCGCAGATTGAAAGAATCAGGTGAAATATTGCGCAGCGAATAGGAAGCCCCTGGATCAAGCGACTTAATCGTCACGGCCCGAATCATTCTCGGGGTAATGTCGAAAGCATCATAAGCACCGCTAACGGTGACCGTATGCGTAACAGATGGGGTCAGCACAAACTTCGCATCAACCGCAATAATCTGCTCCTTCTGCGTTGCCCCAGCCCCATAGCTGTTAACGGAGCCATCTGCTGCGTATTCTGCATTATCATATGTGCCATCTAAATACAGGCTCATTCTTTTATTCGTTTTTTGCTTAATTTCCAGCGTCCCATCTCCGGAGAGCGTACGGACAAAAGAAACCGGATTTGCCCGATTGCTAAGCTGGAACAAATCATATGCCCCATAAGCAACCATATTGCTAGTGCCGCTATTCATAATGGCTGCTTTTTCGCCTACAGTGACAGCCTGTCCAATAGAAGCGTTCCGCTCGCGATAGTAGCTTTTAATCTCGCCTGCTGCATCGTACAGCGCCAAATCATAGACGCCTGTCATTTTCACATTGCCATCCTTCGTACCGGTGTAAGCAGCCTCAAAGCTGCTGCCCGGCTGAAGCGTACGCTCGAATAAAGCAGGGTTCGTACGATTCGTCAATTGGAAAGCGTCATAAGCGCCTTCAACCGTAATGGCTTGGGAATTCGCATTCGTTAGCGCGATGCGGTTTCCTGACGAAATAATCTCAAGCGCCGCCGTTTGATCCCGTCCGAGTTCCCTGACATCCTGATCCGCAGCAAACTCAACGAAATCATATAGTCCGCTCGGATAGACCTCATAAGGAGTCAGCTCCTTGTTTGTCGCTTCAAAGCTTTCGCCTGGAGCGAGCGTACGCTGAAACGTTACGGGATTCGTACGGGCATTGTTGTCAAAAACATCATAAGCACCGTAAACGACGATGGACTGAACATCCGTGTTCATCACCGCAATTCGCTGCCCCGTATTTACCAATCTATTTTTAATGATGTTTTGCTGCCTTGCATAGGTTTTTAAACCATTTTGATCAAAAAGCGAATAATCATATTTGCCCGTCATATAGACAGAGGCATCATCCACACCTTTAAAAACAGCCTCCATGCTTTGACGAGGTGCAAGGGTTCGTTCAAAAAGCGCAGGATTCGCCCGGCCTGTCAATGCGAATACATCATATGGCCCTTCAATAGCCATAGAAGAAGCCTGTGCATTCGTAACCGCCAAACGATTGAGCCCAGACACATTTTTGACCGTTGTACCATGCTCACGCTCGACATCGGTTACATCATTGGCAGTATCATATTGCGCCAGATCATAAAGTCCTGTCGAATAAACCGGGAACAGCTTGCCCGTCTGATTTCGCAGCTCCATGCTCTCATTCGCCGTCAATACCCTGCTGAACGTAACCGGATTAGCACGGCTCGTAATCGCAAACAGCTCATAAGGGCCATAAACCTCCATCGCCGTTGTACCGGTATTCATAACGGAGACATGTTTACCTGCATCCACATCGCGGTAAGCGATCGTGCGCCCGCGTGCATAGCTGTCTGGATTGCCGGCGGCATCATAATCCATAACATCGTGCTTGCCTGTCAGATCCACTCGATCATTATAAGTGGACGTATTTTTCGCCTGGGCACTTTGCCCAACTGCAAGCTCCTTCACAGCCAAGGCTGGATTCGTACTCGCTTGAACAAGCGTCACATCATTAGGCGCAAGAATTTGCAGCACGGAGCTACCGCTGCCTGTCAGCGTTATCCGTTCCGAGTTATAAAGAATTTGTCCGAGGGAGGTTTCCTTGCGCTTTGATGAGCGCGGCTCTCCTGTCGTTTTATAACTGGCCTGATCGTACGTTCCTGACATATTTAAATGGAACAGCGTCGGGCTTATATTGGTCAGGCGCATGCTCTGCCCATTGGCCAAAAAGCCCTTGTAAAGCGCAGGAGCTGATCGGTCCGTTAAGCGAAAAGCATCATAAGGGCCCGATAAAACAATTGGCGCCGTACCGCTGTTGGAGATGATGATTCGCTCCGTATCATCTACAATATGGCTGTCAGCCGTCTGCGGATTGCCGAATTCGCTCACTTCATTTCCCGTATCATAGGTGACATAATGATGCTGATTATTCAAGCTGACCGTAAATGATTTAAGCGAGATATTATCAGCCTGAACGGTTTCCCCTGCCACCAGTGTCTTATTAAAGCTTACGGGGCTCAAGCGCGATACGAACCTAAACGCATCATAAGGCGCAATAATTTCCGCTGCCCCGCTGCCGACATTCGTAAAAGCGGCGCGTTCTCCCGCACTGATGCTGAAGCTGCCTAAAGAACGATTTGCATAGTAATTATTAATATTCCCTAAGCTGTCGTACATCGCATAATCGTACAGGCCATTCATCGTAAACGATCCGTTGCCTGACAAGCGATTCGTCGCTTCATAGCTTTGTCCTACTGCTATTGAACCAATAAAAAGGGCTGGATCTGTACGGCCCGTGAAGCTGAATCCGTCTGGAGGCCCGACGACTTCGGCTGTACCTCCATCTGTCTTGGTAATGACGATGCTGCCGCCAGCAGGAATTGTCTTCGTCCCTGCCGTTGTCGTTATTTTCCGTCCATAATCGGCAACACTGCCGTTTGCGCTATATTGTGCAAAATCATATGCCCCTTTTAAATTCAGGACATAGCTTTCGGATGATGTGTTTTTGACTAGAACACTTTGACCACTGGTCAGCGTCTGCGTATAAAGCGCAGGGTAAGCGCGCGCTTTAGTTGGAATCGCATCATAGGGACCCTCGATTACGAGCGGTACGTCCGAATAGTTGCTCACAATTATTTTCCGCCCAGCAGTCAACATATCTGATGTATAGCCTGTATGTCCATAGGAGTCGAGAACGCCTGCGGCATCGTAAATCGCATAATCATAATTTTTATGGCTGAAATACATCGTGAACGTATAAGGGGTTACATTTAGAGCTTCCAAATGCTGACCCTGCTGCAGCGTTTTCACAAACACCGCTGGATTAGTACGGCTAGCGAACGAGAACACCTCATAAGGCGCAAGCACCTCATAGCTGACGGTTCCTGTATTTGTAATCGCTATACCTTCCCTTGCTGGAATCGGCATCGTTCCACCAGCATGAGTGCGGTCATAGGTGTTGGGAATATCATTGGCATTGTAATCGGCATGGCTGTTTTTGCCGCCTACGTCAATGCTTTCCGATGAGGTGATGAGATTGGTTGCCTTCATGCTCTGCCCTGGAAACAGCAAATATTTTTTCAAGGCAGGTGTAGAGGTATAGCTTGCACCAAGCTCTCTTGTTACCGTCTTCAGCACAACTCCGCTGGCTGACGTATTCGTAATAACGAGCCGCTGCCCGCCTACGATGCTAAGCGACTTTTTGCCTGTTCCCTGGCCAAAGTTGACAACTGACCCATTGGCTGCATAACGGGCATAATCATAAGACGTGCCTTCAGCGGTTACCGCTGTAGTGGATGCAGCAAAACTAGAGGTTACAACCGCTGAAGAATAACCTGGAACGGTATAGTTAAGCGGAGCTGCATAAGTGACATTTGGCTTCACGAGGAAACCCATCGTAAAAGCTAAAGCAAGGCAGGCTAAGGTCAGCCACTGTATCGTTTTGCGAATCATTATGGTTGCCTCCGGCTGATTGTGAAGTCATCTACATAAAATCCAACGGTTGCATCAGAGCTTTCGACATACAGAGAAAGCTCCGATGCATCTCCGCTATAGCTGTAGGGCCCTTCAAGAATCGCCCATTCCCCAGCCTTTACGACATTTACACTGACGTTATCGTAGTAATCGGCACCTTCTGCTGTCTTTCTGTGAATCGTCATCAGCAGATTGGCTGGTGCAGAATCGTCTAGCAAACGAAAAGCCGCTCTCACCGTGTAGGACTGGTCCGCTTGCAAGGCGTTCGTCAAATTCAATAGCGGCCCTTGCCACTCTGCCGTGCGATTGGTTACCTTAAGACTGCGTTGTCCACTGCTGGCTGCCTCATCCGAATTGCTTAATACGACTCCTTCTCCGAGCGCATTCCAGCCTTGCAAGCTGCCATCTTCAAAATCATGACTGATAACAGGAGGAGCAGCTTCATGCTTCTTCACCTGAAACTCATCCAAATAGAAGCTGGCCGTGGCGTTCGCGCTTTCCATATAAACGGTTAAATGGGTTACCTCCCCGGTAAAGGTATAAACCCCTTTGAAGAAAGCCCAGCCATCTGCCGTCACATGGCTCGCACTAATATTTTCATAATAATCCGTACCATCCGCGGCTTTGCGATTCATCGTTAATAAAATATCAGAGGAGGGCGTTCCTTCCGAAAGCTTAATTTTGCCGCTAATATCGTAAGTGGCTCCTTTCTTCATAAAGGAGGTCAAATTCAGAATAGGGCCTTGCCAGGAAGCTGTTCTTCCCGAAATTTTGAGGCTGCGGCTTCCGGCACTTGCTGCCTCCTGGGAATTGGCTGCCACAACACCATCACCCTGCGCGCTCCAGCCTTGCGTCGTCCCATCTTCAAAATCATGCAATAGCGTTTCAGTAGAAGGGGCAGGAGCAACATAAACATCAATGCTCACATCATCCAAATAAAAGACAGCTGTATCGCTTGTGCTTTCCAAGTAAAGAGATAGATTAGACGCCTCTTGGCTAGTCATATAAACGCCCTCTAATACAGCCCAGCCATCAGCGGTAACCGTTTGGGTATTCAAATGGTCATAAAAGCTGCTTCCATCAGCCAATGTCCGCCTAATCGTCATCATGATTTGTGTCGATTCTTCCCCTTGAGCAAGACGTACAGCTGCTTTAATGCGGTAGCTTTTTCCTTTCTCTATCCATTGGGTTGCATCAAGAATCGGGCCCTGCCACGCCGCTGTGCGGTTGGTGACTTTCAGACTGTGCTTCCCGCTTCTCGCGATCTCCTGAGAATTAACGAGTTGAACACCGTCGCCTTGCGAGGTCCAGCCCTGGGTGGTGCCATCTTCAAAATGGTGGACTACGCCTGTTCCACTTACCGGAGGAGCTACTGGGGGAACTACATCCGCTTTCGTATATTTGGAAGAAAGCATATTTCCATTTTTGTCATAAACATATTCCACACGATCGCCATTGTCATAATCTACAGCTACCAGGCGATTAAGCTCATCGTACGTGTACGTAGCCGCAAAAGCGGCTGAACTAAGCAAACCAAACATAATCAATGTAAACAAACTAATTTTGCCCCACAAGGTGAAACGGCTGCCGCTGTCCTCTGGCGGTGCAGCGCGTTTCATTCCAAGAAATATAGAGAAAGGATGAAAATCATCTACTTTCCTATATTTAGAAAAATACGTAAAACCTTTTAATAATCGACTTCGCCTCCTGCTTTCTCTTGCTGCATCCTGCATGTCATCCATCCTTTTTTGTCATTTATTAGGTCCCAACTTTACTATACAGACATTTCCAATCCTTTTCATTGAGGGATTTTGTCGAATATAGCTTTAAGATGTCGAATCGCGTGAACAAATTTTGATTTAACGACATTTTTCTCCTTTTTATTTTCCTTTTCAAGGTTTTAAAACAAAAAAATAGAACGATTTGTTAACCGTCTATGAAGACAGTTAAACAAGTCGTTCTATTGTTATAGCCACGCTATAAAATATCGGTTACCCCTCGCGCGCTGCCTCTCCACCGGAAGCATAATACAGAATACGCTCAAGCGTCGCTTCCTCTCTTAACATCGTATGGCGGATGGACCCGCCGTGCATGACGGCAATTCTATCGGACATGCCGAGCATTTCCGGGATATCGGAGGACAGCATAATGATCGATTTGCCGGACAGCACCAGCTCGTTCATAATGTTGTAAATGTCGATTTTGGAGACGACGTCGATGCCTGCCGTTGGCTCTTCAATAATGAAAATACGGGCATTGCTGAACAGCCACTTAGCTAAAATGACCTTCTTCTGTTTGCCGCCGCTGAGGTGCATCGGCAGCTCCGTCTCTTCGCCGGTAATTTCCAGGCGATCCATCAAATCTCTCGCATAAGCAGCTTCCTGTCCGCTGCGTATAAATCCGGCTCGCGACACGCGCGGGAGATTCGTCAGCGTAATATTTTCAGCAATCGGCGCATTTAAGATCAGCCCTTCCTCTGAATGGAGGCCCGTCACATAGCAAATGCCATTTGCCTTCGCCTTATGCGGCGTCATCTCCTTAAAGATACGCCCATTCAAATGAATCGCACCTTCATAAGGACCCTCTATGCCAAAAAGCACCTTCGCGAGCGTTCGCCTCCCCGCGCCGCCAAGCCCGGCAATCGCCAAAATCTCGCCCCTGCGCAAGCTCAAATTGACATGGTTCAGCCTTCCCGCCACGCAAAGCCCTTCCGTTCTCAGCAGCTCGCCGCCGAGCTGTACCTTCAGCTTCGGATAGCGGTTATGCAGCTCCTTGCCCGCCATCGCTTCCATTATTTCCGGCATGCTGGCCGCATCGTTCATGCGCCAGGTCCGAATGACCGCACCATCACGCAGCAGCGTAGCCTGATCGGCAATTTGCTGGAGATCCTCCATGCGGTGGGAAATGTAGATAATGGCCACACCCAGCTTTTTCACATGACGAATAGCCTTGAACAGGCGCTCGCATTCCTGATTGTTCAGCGCGGCCGTCGGCTCATCCATAATAATGATCCGGGCCTGCTGGGACAGCGCCCTGATCAGCTCGACGAAACGTTGATCGCCGATGGACAGCGTATTTACGCGAGCCCGGGAATCGACCGCCATATTAAATTGCTGCAAGTAGCTTGCGGCCTGCTCATGCAGCCGCTCCCAGTCGATCAGCTTCGGCCATAACAGCGGCTTCAAGGGCTCGCGGCGCATAAAAATATTTTCCGCAATGCTCAAATCCTGAAACAGCCGCAGCTCCTGATGAATCGCTGCAATGCCAAGCTCCTGCGCCTCATTCGGGCTGCCAATGCTGACAAGCTCCCCACCAATCGCAATCTCTCCAGAGTCTGGCGGAAACAGTCCGGCTAATATTTTCATCAGCGTCGATTTGCCCGCCCCATTTTCCCCGATAATCGCATGAACCTGGCCGCTTTCAATCGTCAAATGGATGCCATCCAGCACACTCATTTCATTAAAGCGCTTTCTAATATTTCGCAGCGTCAATAATTCGCTCAACTTCGTTCTCTCCCCCGCAGGACTACTCCAGCTCAAACGTCGTATACAGCTTGATTGCATGTTCAAAATAATATTTTTTATATTCGGCCGGCAGCTGTTTGTTTGTGATTACTTTGCCCGCCATCGTCAGCTCTCCCAGCTTCGCAAAGCCCGGCGCATCAAATTTCGTATAATCCGCTGCTATAATGATTTCACTCGCCATGCGCTGCACGCTCTGAATCATCATCGCTTCCTCATAGCTGTCTACCGTATAACCCGCCTGAAAATGAGCTCCCTTCACGCCAATAAACGCCTTCGTCACATAAATGCCGCTCAGCGTCTGCAGCGCAAAACCGCCTATGAGCGTAGAGGTGCCTGCAATTAAATCGCCGCCTGTCAGCATAACCTTCACACCTTGCGTATCTTTAAGTGCTAACGCGACTAGCAAATCATTGGTGACGACCGTCACTTTCTTCTCCTTCAAATGCCTGGCAATTTCCAAACAAGTTGTACCCGTCCCGATAAAAATCGCTTCGCCGTTCTCAATATGCCGCGAGGCAATTTGCCCAATAAGCCGCTTCTCGCCCTGCAGCTTGTCTTCTACTGCCAGTGTCGGCATGCCCGGCTGATCTTCCTCATTCAGCACGGCACCGCCATATATTTTCACCAAAAAACCTTGCTGCTCCAGCTTGTCGAGATCCCGGCGAATCGTTACCTCGGTTACCGAGAAACGTTCGCTCAGCTCCACAACGTCAACACGCTTGTCTTTTAATAAAATTTGTTTGATTTTTTTGATTCTCTCTATCGCAAACATAAGGTATGCTCCACTTTCTATGAATGATTCTTATGGTGCGATTATAGCATATTTCTGTTTGTTTGTGATTGGCCCTCTGCCCGCCCTAATAACGCCTTCTATTTTTGCCGATACATATAGGTAGTAAAACTTACGAACTATTGCTGCAAAAGATGCCAGGGAGGCTGCTTTCATTGATGAATAGCTTGTTTATGCGTATTTTTTTGTTTTTCTCGATTATTTTGCTTATTATTGGCTCGGTGCTTGGTGTTACGCTCTATCGTGCTTCCGCTCATTTAGTAGAAAACTCGATGGGAATGCAAGCGCAATCCGTAGCGGAGCGGGCAGCCAGCCTTGTTGATACGCAGCAATATGATAAGCTCAGCGAAGGCATGGAGCAAACTGATTATTACAATGAGCTTCGTGCCCAGCTTAACGATATGCGTGAAGCGAACGGCTTAAAATATTTATACACGCTCGGCATGCGCGAAGAGGACGGACAGCCGGTCTACTTCTACGTCGTTGATGGCGCCCCTCAGGACGTAGCAGAGGATGATTTTTCCCCCTTCGGTTCGGTTGAAGAGACTCCCTATGCTGGCATGATTACAACCTTTCAAGAAATGAAGCCGAGCATTGGCGAGCTGACTCAAGATGATTATGGGTCTACTTTATCTGCTTATGTGCCGATTATGTCTGCCGATGGCAAGCTGCTTGGCCTCGTCGGCGCTGATCTTGATGCGACTAAGGTGTTCGAGCTAATGGAACAAAACCGCAACACGATGATATGGATGGCACTGGCGATTTTTGTGCTCAGTCTGCTGCTCGTTTATTTGCTCGCCCGTTATTTGACAGGGCCGCTCGTCCAGCTTAAAAAGCTGATTGCCCGTGTCGGCAGCGGCGACTTAACGGTCGCCATTGACCTGAACCGCAAGGATGAGGTTGGACAGCTGGCCGCTGCTTTCAAGACGTTTGTAGAAGATACGCGCATGGTCATTAGCGGCATTCGCAGCAGCTCAGACCGGCTGCTTACAGCTGCCGAAGCCGTTTCTTCCCATTCCCTTGCGACGAAGGAAGCAGGCGTTACGATTACAGACAGCATTCAGCAAACGTCGGAAGGCGCTGCCGCTCAGGTTGTACGTGCTGGGGAAGTCACGCATGCGATGGAAGCGATAACTTCAAGCATGCAGCACATTGCCCATTCCGCTGCCATCGTCTCATCCGTTTCGGAAGCGACGACAAGCAGCGCTAAAAATGGCGAAGAAGCGATTTCCGCTGTCATTGAGCGGATGGACACCATTCATGCCGCCACTTCCAAAATGACCGAAACGTCTGCCCAGCTTGAGCAGCATTCCGGTAAAATTGTCGAGATTATTGCGATTATGAAAGGCATTGCCGCACAAACCAATTTGCTTGCCCTTAATGCTGGAATCGAGGCTGCCCGTGCAGGCGAGGAAGGGCGCGGCTTCGCCGTCGTTGCCTCCGAGGTGAGGAAGCTTGCTACACAATCACAGGAATCCTCCGAGCATGTGGCAACGCTCATCTCTGAAATTGTCCGCCATACCTCCGAGCTGTCCAGGCAGATGGAAACGAGCAATACGGAAGTAGTCGCAGGATTAAGCGTTGTACAGGAGGCCGGAGCATCGTTCTCCTCCATCCATTCCGGCATTGGTACGATTAATGAGCGCCTGCACGAAGTATCTGCCGCATCCGAACAGCTGTCCGCCGGATCGCAGGAG
The DNA here is from genome assembly GCF_001422685.1 of Paenibacillus sp. Leaf72. NCBI lineage: Bacteria > Bacillati > Bacillota > Bacilli > Caryophanales > Paenibacillaceae > Paenibacillus > Paenibacillus sp. Leaf72. The sequence continues at coordinate 275,096 of NZ_LMLV01000034.1, forward strand.
GTTGCGGCCTCCATCGAGGATATGGAGAGCATCTCCCGCGGGTCGGCCTCCCGTTTTGAACAGGTTGCTGATGCTTCCGGGCTGCAGCTGGCCTCGATGAATGAGATCAGCTCATCAGCGGAATCGCTGCGTCAGCTCTCTGAGGAGCTAAACGCACTCATTAGCCGTTTTAAAACGGAACAAGCGTAAATAAACGTTTCCTTCCTTTGTATGCGGCGCCCGTTTCGCAGTGAAATAGAAGCATAAAATCCCGTCATTTCTAGGGCCTTCATTTCCCCGAAGGCCCTCCTTGTTATATAATGAAGGTTGGCCCATTAGCCCTGCCATGCTGGCATGGAAGCCTGGTTTATAGATAGGAGAGTAGATATGGACATTATACAAATGGATATTAATCTGATTGATGAAGATACGGACCAGCCCCGTTACCAATTCGACGAGCAGTCGCTGCAGGAGCTCATAACCAGCATCTCGGAGCTTGGCTTGCTGTCGCCGATTAAAGTCAGAAAAACGGATAACGGACGCTACAAAATCATATATGGCAACCGCAGATATAAAGCTTGCATCGCGCTTGGGAAGCCGACGATTCCTTGCATCGTCTCGACGATGACCAATGAAATGGATATTTATTTGGAGCAAATTGCCGAAAATTTGACGCGCGAGGGCTTCTCGCCGATTGAAGAGGCGGAGGCGTTTCACAAGCTGCTGAACAATGAGAAATTCAGCAGCTCGGTGAAATTTCTGGCGAGCAAGCTCAGCAAGCCGGAATCGTATATAAAAAATAAATGCGAGCTGCTCAAATTCAGCAGCGCGGTCAAGAAGCGGATCGTCAGCGGCACAGCAATCCGCAAGGATATGCTGACGGAAGATCAGCTGCTTCCGCTTAAAGATTTGCCGATGGAGCTGCGCGACCCGCTCGCGCTTATTTTTGCGCGTGACGAAATGCCAGTCAGCGATGTCAAGAAAATCGCCAAGCTATTCAAAGATCCAGACATTTCCGCTAGCACGAAGGAGAAGCTGCTGTTCAAGAACGGCCCCGCGCTGCTCGAAACGTGGTCCATCCGCCAGAACAACAAAGCTGAACGGGCTAAGCCCGCCCAGCCAGCAGAGCCGAAAAAGAAAGCTGCCCCCTCGCAAGCGGAGCAGCAATCTGGGCAGCAGCCTATGCAGCAGCTTGTACAAGGGCAAGAACAGCAGCAGGTCGGCGTATTGGACAATCTGCCTAATCAAACAGCTTTGCTTGCTGCTGATGCGGCTTCTGCAGATATCGCAGCTGTTTCGGTTTCGACCGCGCAGCCACCAGCTGCTAATGGGTCTGCAGCAACTGCTCCTGCTCCTGTTACAGGCGTAGTGACAGGAGCTACTGCCGAAGCAGAAGCGGATGTCGATGGCATGCCTCCTGTGCTGGCCCAGCTTCAGCAATTAATGATGACGCTGGAGGCTGCGGGCGCGCCGCCACTGGCGAAAGCGCTTGAAAGCATGGAAACGGAAGCCAGAGACACTTTTCTACAGGACGTCGACAAGCTAATTGTCCATTTGCAGCATCAGCTGATGGAATGGAACCAGCTTAAAGAATAGCCTACCTAATACCAAGCTTTATACGTTCTTTAAGAGTTTACTATTGCTATTGCTAGTGCTACTACAATTGCTATAAACCCGCTGCATCAAACACAAAAAAGGCTGCCCTATCGTCCATACAGACGAGTTGCAGCCTTTCTCTATTGCAAGCTGAATCCAGCTCTATTATTCTGCGTACATTTTTTCCCGAAGCGCTTTAACCTCTTCGCTTTCAAGGTACTCATCATACGTCATCATGCGATCTATCAGTCCGTTAGGCGTAATTTCCATAATGCGGTTGGCAATCGTTTGAACGAACTGATGGTCATGCGAAGTGAACAGAACCGTGCAATCCGTATCGATTAAGCCGTTATTGAGCGCTGTAATGGATTCGAGATCCAAGTGATTCGTCGGCTCATCCATCAGGAATACGTTGGAGCCGCTGAGCATGATTTTGGATAGCATACAGCGGACCTTTTCTCCACCGGACAATACGCTTGCTTTCTTAATCGCATCGTCGCCAGAGAACAGCATGCGTCCAAGGAAGCCGCGAATGAAGGTCTCATCCGGATCTTTGGAATACTGGCGCAGCCACTCGACCAAGTTCAGATCAACACCGTCGAAGTACGACGAGTTGTCTTTCGGGAAATAGCCTTGCGTTGTTGTAACGCCCCACTGGTAAGTACCAGCATCCGCTTCAACCTCGCCCATCAAAACTTGGAACAATAGCGTCTTCGGCTGTTCGTTCGGGCCAACAAAAGCGATTTTATCGCCTTTATTAACGGCAATCGTCAGGTTATCCAGCACCTTCACGCCTTCTACAGACTTCGTCAAGCCTTCTACGAGCAGCAGCGATTTGCCTGCTTCGCGTTCGCCCTTGAAGTTGATAAACGGATATTTCCGGTTCGAAGGACGAATGTCATCGAGGGAAATTTTATCAAGCAGCTTCTTACGGGAAGTTGCCTGCTTGGATTTCGATTTGTTCGCGCTGAAACGCTGAATGAACGCTTGCAGCTCTTTAATTTTGTCTTCCTTCTTCTTGTTCTCGCCGCGCATCAAGGAAAGCGCCAGCTGGCTGGACTCATACCAGAAGTCGTAGTTGCCGACATACATCTGGATTTTACCAAAATCGATATCGGCGATATGCGTACATACCGTGTTCAGGAAGTGACGGTCATGGCTGACCACGACGACAGTTCCTTCATATTTTGCAAGGAAATCTTCTAACCAGCGGATCGACTCAATGTCCAAGTGGTTGGTAGGCTCATCGAGCAGCAAAATGTTCGGTTCGCCGAACAATGCTTGCGCGAGCAATACACGTACCTTCTCGTTACCGCTCAGCTCCGACATCGACTTGTCATGCAGATCTGGCGTGATGCCAAGGCCGTTCAGCATTTCTGCCGCTTGCGACTCGGCTTCCCAGCCGTTCATGTCGGCGAATTCAGCTTCCAGCTCGCCTGCGCGCATGCCGTCTTCATCGGTAAAATCAGCTTTCGCATACAGCGCATCTTTCTCTTTCATTACATCATAAAGCTTCTTGTGGCCCATCATAACCGTTTCAATAACAGCAAACTCGTCATATTCAAAATGGTTCTGTCTCAGTACAGCAAGACGCTCGCCCGGTGTAATATGAACCTCACCGCTTGATTGCTCTACTTCTCCGGACAATATTTTCAAAAACGTCGATTTACCTGCGCCGTTCGCGCCAATAAGGCCGTAGCAGTTGCCCGGCGTAAACTTAATGCTAACATCTTCAAAAAGCGCCCGCTTCCCAAATCGAAGCGTTATGCCAGTAGTACTAATCATGGTTCCAATCCCGTCCTTCACATTCATTCTCATTATCTTGCATTATTATAGCACAGTATGCCCGCAAACGAACCTCGAATTGTCAATTCGCTGCATTTTTGCGCGCGAACAGGCCCCGGTGAAGCTGCCGTTTCAAACGGCGACCTTCGGGACCGTGCTCCTTATGTGCCCTGCGCCTGCAAGGCCGCATACGGCCTTCTGCGCTGCTAACCCTGCTCCAAGCTTAGTCCCAGTGCAGCTTCACTTCATTGCCGGTACGGGAAGATTCGTAGATCGCATCCAATATCCGGCTGTTCGTATATCCACTTAGCGCCGAAGCAATCGGCTGCTTGCCTTCGTTAATGCAGTCGATGAAATGCCTGCTCAGCAGCACGCGGTCCTCTTCTCCATCAAATGGCGCGATTTCTGATTCCACTACTTTATCATCCTCATGGGTAACGAAGCAGCCGTTCGTGCCAACAAGCGCCGCTCCGCCTTCCGTACCCATCAGATGGATAAATGGCTCCTCGCTTAGCGAAGCCGAATGTGCAGCCCAGCTTACGTCCAGCGACAAGGTCGCGCCATTTTCAAACTTGATCAGCGCTGTCGCCAAATCCTCAACATCATAATAGCCGTCCCAATTCGGCGTACCCCAAGTGCCGATGCCGCGGCGCTTCGGGCCAAACTCGGCATACGTCGAGCCATATACCGATACCGGACGCGGGTTTCCCATCAAATATAGCGACAAATCAAGCATATGCACGCCAATATCGATAAGCGGGCCGCCACCTGCCTGATCCTTGCGGGTAAACCATGAACCCCAGCCTGGAATGCCTTTTTTGCGGAACCAACCGGTTTTTACATTGTAGATGGAGCCGAGATCGCCATTTTCCACACGCGCTTTAATGGCACGGTTAATGCCGAGCCAGCGCATTTGATGCGCCATCATAAGTACTTTGCCAGCAGCCTGCGACGCTTCATAAATGGTGCGGGCCGCCTCGGAATCAATTGCCATCGGCTTCTCAAGCAGCACATGCTTGCCCTGCTTCAATGCCTCAATGGCTAAAGGCGCGTGAAATTGGTTCGGAACGCCGATAATGACTGCATCGAGCTCCGGATCTTCCAAGAGCGCCTGAGGGCTTTCGTGAATCGTCGCGATGCCAAATTCCGCTGCGCGCTGCTCAGCAAGCGGCAAATATACATCCGTTACTGCCGTTACAATTGCGGCTTCGGCCCCAACCTTCTGAAACGTTTCCATATGCACTTTGCCGATAGCCCCGGCCCCAATAATCCCAATACGAATCGGTTGACTCATTACGTGCTCCTCCTAATAACGATGCGCTGTTATTTATTATTGTCGTTCATTGTCTATTTGCCTGCTTACTAAGTATACGCTTGAAACGGGCAGGAAGTCATTTCACAGTTTTGGCTTTCTCTTGTCCGCGTTTGGCATTTATTGTCCTGCAAGCCGCCAAGATTCCCCATGAGGCAGCACGACTATCCGCTCTTCCTCAATACAGCGGCTTTCCCGGCAAGCTTCTAGGCGGTCCAGCGCTTCGCGCGGCGTATCATCAGCCAGCTTGAAGGCACCATAATGCATCGGCACAAAATACTTCGCCTTCACATCCTCGAACGCCTGCAGCGATTCCTCCGGCGTCACATGCTGCGGCCCCATGAACCATTCCGGCTCATAGGCGCCTATCGGCATGAGCGCAACATCGATATGGAATTTGCGCCCAATGTCCTTAAAGCCGGGAAAATATCCGCTGTCACCTGCAAAATAGACGGTGGGCGCAATTCCCGTTACAGGACGGGCAGCATGTCCCGGCCCGTGGGAATGGCCCAGGCAATCTGCTGCTTTGACTGCTTCCGATGCCGCTGCTGCTGGCTGCTCACGCTCCGCCACACTGCTACTTCCGCCCATGCCGTGCAGATGCACTTGCGCGTGCGAGTGGTCGCCGCTTCCGCTTGGCAGCGTTGCATATGGCTCCATCACCCAGCCGCCCCAATGCGAGCTGTTCGTATCCCACGGATTGCGCCTCGTCCAGTGCTGAGACGGCACGAACGTGAATTTTACGCCATGAATATGGACCGATTCCCACCAATGCAGCTCCTTAATGCGGCGAAAACCCTTGAGCTTAAGCTTGCCTGCAAGTCCCGCAGGGACGAGAATTTGCTTCACGCCTCCCAGCTTGCGGAGCGAGTTAATGTTCAAATGGTCATAGTGCGAATGCGAAATGAGCACGACGTCAACCGGGGGCACATCGCTGATGGGAATGCCCGGGGGCGCAAGCCTTTTTTCAAAAGCCATATTCCCTGACCAGACCGGGTCCGTCACAATGTTGAGCCCCGCCATCTGGATTAGAAAAGTCGAATGTCCGACCCATGTGACGGAAGGATGCTTGCGATTGTGGTGCAAATATTGCAGATCCGGCTCTACATTCGGCACGGTATATGAATAATCTTTGATTTTCATCTTGTTTGATCGTTCTGAGCGCCATCTTTGAAACTGTTTAAAGGAGTTATGCTGTTCAACCTGCTGCTGATTCTCAAATCTTCTGGGTTTCATCCTGGCTTCCTCCTACGCGTTACGAAAATAGAGTATAGCTTTAAGATACCAACTAAGAGTGATCGAAGCAACTTTCCTGACACTTCTAATGCACCTTGTATTCGCATCCTCCTGCAAATTCATGTAAACTAAACCCATAACCTTTGAATTGTATGAACGGAGGATGATAAATGTGAAGCTTTTATCCATTGAACCGACGCCCAGCCCGAACTCCATGAAACTGAATATGGATGAATCGCTGCCGCGCGGCGTAAGACAAACTTTTTCGAAAAAAGAAGCAGAAAGCGCACCGGAGCCACTGAAAAGCCTCCTTGCTATAGAAGGGGTGCGCAGCATTTTCCGCACCGCTGATTTTATTGCCCTGGACCGCGTATCGAGTGCGGATTGGGCGTTCATTCTCGCCGAAGCAAGAACGCTGCTGCACGGCGACGACAGCGGAGCTGGGCAAGCAGCCTTGACCGAGAACAGCTACGGCGAGGCGCATGTGCTCGTACAGATGTATCGGGGCATTCCGATGCAGGTACGAGTGAAAAATGGCGAGCGCGAAGCCCGCTCCGCGCTGCCCGAGCAGTTCACGAACGCCGTCAGCGAGGCGGCCGGCTCCTCGATGATCCGCGAACGCAAGCTGGAGGAGTTCGGCATCCGCTATGGCGAGCTTGAAGAAATCGCCGCCGATGTCGTCCGCGAGCTGGAAGCCGCCTATACGGCGGAGCGGCTAGTAGAGCTAATCGCCGCCGCCAAGGCGCAAGGCGCAGCGGACGGCGATGCCGCACCCGCTCCGGCACGGCCGGCTCCGCTAACCGCGGGCGAAATTGCCGAGCGGCTGGAATCGCCGGACTGGCGCATTCGTTATGCCGCGCTTGACCGCCTGACGCCCGAGCCTGCGCTGCTGCCGCTGCTTGCCAAGGCGCTGACCGACGACACGGTGTCGATCAGACGGCTCGCCGTTGTCTATTTGGGCGACCTTCGCACAGATGAGGCGATGCCTTATTTATTCCAGGCGCTTCGCGACAAATCGGTATCGGTTCGCAGAACAGCTGGGGATACCCTTTCCGATTGGGGCGATCCTGCCGCTACTGCGCCGATGATCGAATCGCTCAGCGACACGAACAAGCTTGTGCGCTGGCGGGCCGCCCGTTTCCTGTATGAAGTTGGCGACGAATCGGCTATTCCTGCCCTGCGCATTGCAGCACAGGACAGCGAGTTCGAGATTCAGCTGCAAGCGCAAATCGCCTTGGAGCGCATCGAGCGTGGCGAGGAAGCGGCAGGCTCCGTCTGGCAGCAAATGACGGCCGCCCGCCAGCAGGGCAAATAAAGCTCGAGCTGCATATGCTTTGCGCTCTTACTTAAAGATTACCTTTTCTTTTGCCGCTATAAACAAAAGACCTCCTGGCTCACCTTCAGTAAGTTGAAGGGAGACAGGAGGTTTTTTTGCTATTTGAATCGCTTTGCTATTGGGATCATTTTTTCACTGTGAAGCTTATGCTTAACTGTGCGGCTCGTACAATATTCAATAGGTCAGCTGCAATTTCACCAGCTGCGAGCCATCATGCAAATAGGGCTCATAGCGCGCTGAATAGCCAATCGGCACTTGCAGCGCAGCTACGGCGCTTTTGAGATCAGCAGAAAACGTATCGCCTTTCAAATAGCGAAACTCCAGGCTGGTCGCTCCGCGCTTTACGCCAGCGCGGATTTTTTCGGTCAGCGCCGCGCGATCAGCGACGATGTTTTCCGGCTTCAGCCACTGAAAGCCAAGCTGCTGCCCAAGCTTTTTGTAAGAAGCTGCGGCGGAGCCGCCTTTCTTCTCAAGCTTGTCTAGCTCTGCGGAATACGAAGTAGTCGCGGCTGGATAGCTTTTTTTCCATTGATGGTCATGACGCATTTCCTTGTCCGTTTTTAAATAATAGCTGTACTGGATCGTATCGGCTGGCGCTGCGGGATCGGTCGCTACCGGATCATCCCATGTCACATCGAGATGGTACCAATGCCCATCCAGCTTCACCATATTCCACGCATGATCGCCCGTATCAACTGTACCCTCGGCAATTTTCGTCGTAATGCCCGCTTCACTCAGCATTTTGTAGGCAAGCAGCGCATAGCCCTGGCATACCGCGCTTCCAGTCGTAATCGCTTCATAAGCGGTATAATTGCTCAGCGACTGGTCATATCTCAGCTTGCCCGCAATCCAGTCATGAATAGCCTTCACCTTCAAATGGTCATTCATGCCTGAGGTTATAAGCTTCTTAAGCTGCTGCGCGACTACGCGGTCAACCTCGGCCGTCTGCTCCTTCGATTCCCGGTAGCTCGCCTCCATCTTGATCGTTGAACGAGTACCGAGACTGCGCGTCGTATACACATACGACTCCAAAATATACGCCGTATAATCATCCTTCGCCATCGCGCGGTCAATAATAGATTTAAGCTCCGCCGACAGCTTGCTGCTATCCCCGTTATATTGAAGCGTAAAATGCTCTTCTCTATTTTTAAAATGTGCGGCCAATTCCTGCTCCAATTGACTGATCGTTCCGCTGCCTTGGCCCTGCTGCTCCGATGCTGCAAATACAGGCAGCCACTCCGGCTTCATTGTAAAATAAAGCGTGCCTAACACCGCCACCGCAATAACTGCCGGTTTCCAAATGGAAAAACGCATCATACTCACCCACCTTTTTTGTAACCGATTTCCTTCTTGTAATAAAACTGTAATATATCGCTCAGGTTATATTCATCTTATCCAATTATACTAGCTTTATGACCCCCCTTTATTATATATTCTCTCTTGCAGCCTGCGGCCTTGTTGCCGCAGGCCCTTTTGTTTATTCATTACCCCCATTGGATGATAGAAAACTCATAATATACAATTGCTAGTTTGGGGTAACGATGGATGAGCCCGAATTACAGCTTGCTCACCGCATCAACGAACTGCCGCGCCCGCTCCGTAACAAGTTCAAGCTTGCCTTCGCGTACCCATTCAAGGTTAACGAGCTTGCTGCCCAGACCGACGGCATTTGCGCCAGCGCCGAAATATTCGCCGAGGTTATGCAAATCCGCTCCGCCTGTCGCCATAATCGGAATATGGTCCAGCGGGCCGCGAATTTCAGCCAAATATTTTGTGCCCAGCGTTCCCATCGGGAACAGCTTGACCGCTTCCGCTCCAGCCTTCCAAGCTTTGACGATTTCGGTAGGGGTCATGACGCCAGGCCACACAGATACGCCATGCTCCGCGCCGTAAGCAATAACCTCCTCGTCGAGATTCGGCGAAATAATAAACTGTGCCCCTGCCGCTAATGCCTCCTGCGCCATCTTAAGGTCCAGCACCGTACCTGCGCCGACAATAGCCTGACCGTCAAACTTGTTTCGCCAGCGATGGATCATCGTTGTAGCGCCTTGCGTATTCAGCGTAATTTCCATTAGGCGGATTCCGCCGTCTATTAATGCTTGTCCTGCCGCATCAGCATGGCGATCCTCAATTCCTCTAAGAATTGCAACGATTTTGTGCTCAAGCAGTTGCTTCAACGTTTCGCTCATTCCAAAGCTCCCCCTTCGGCTTTACAAATCCTGATTCCAATAATCTCGTAAAATTTTCAAAAATAAATTCGGAAAGGCCAGCTCATCCATATGCTCCGGTCCAATCCATCGATACGGCTCGCGGGGCTCTCCCTGCTGCTCCGTCTGCTCTGTTCGCTCTGCCTGCCCTGCTTGCTCAACCTGCTCTGCAAGCTGCTTTCCAGCAGCTGTATAGACAGCCGCAGCTTCAGCAGCCATTTGCGCCATTGGCACCGTAGGCCCTGCATTCATCGTACCTAGATCCGCCTTATAAACTCTCATTTTCCAATGGATATGGCTGAAAATATGATCGGCATCCATCAGCTGGCGCTGAGGACGAATGAGCAAGCCCGTATCGCCTGCGACGGCCTCGGTCAGCAGACCGCCAAGCGGTGCTTGCTCTGTCAGCTGCTCTTCCCCGAAACGCAGCAGCGGTTCCAGCTCCTTCGGCACGAGCAAATGCGGCAGCTCCCACATTTGGGCAAGCAGCCCGGTTGCCGGACGCTGCCGGACAAGCACCTTGCCTTTATGCTCACCTGAGCCTTCGATTATGACGCCAATGCGCGCTTCCGGCCGCGGCGGCTTCGCCTTCGATTTAATAGGAAGCACCGTCTCGCGGCCTTCGATTCTTGCCTCGCAATGCTCCATAACCGGACATGGCAGGCAGCTAGGCGACTTTGGCGTACAGACGAGCGCTCCCAGCTCCATTAGTGCTTGATTGAAATCGCCTGCTGCGCCTTCAGGAATGAGCTCGGCGGCGAGCTTTTCGATTTTCACCCGCGTGGCTGGCTTCGCAATATCATCCTCCAGCGCAAAATAACGGGAAAGCACGCGCATGACGTTGCCATCTACAGCTGGCTCAGGCCGATTAAAGGCGATGCTCATAATCGCCCCGCTCGTATAAGGCCCAACGCCTTTCAATGCGGCGACGGCTGTTTTATCATCCGGCACCTGCCCTTGATGCAGCTCCATCACTTGGCGCGCTCCCGCTTGCAAATTCCGCGCCCGCGAGTAATAGCCAAGCCCCTCCCAGCACTTAAGCACCTCAGGCTCGGGAGCTTCGGCAAGCGCCTGAACCGAGGGGAATTTGTCCATAAATCGTTCATAATAAGGAATAACGGTATCGACTCTCGTTTGTTGAAGCATAATTTCCGATACCCATATCCGGTAAGGATCGCGGCTTTTACGCCATGGCAAATCGCGATTGCCTCTCCGGTACCAATGCAGCAGTTCTCTGCTGAAATGTTGTTTTGCTTCCGCTGTCATGTATTTCTGTACTCCTCTCGATCTGTTTGCCCCGCCTCCTGCCAAGCGCTGCTGCATATAATTCGGCGGTATTCCGAAGGCGTAATGCCCGTCTGCTGCTTGAACAGCCGTGACAAATAATGATTGAGCATGCCGACCTCCGCCGCAATTGCGGCAATCGGCAAATTCGTCGTGCGCAGCAGCTTCTTGGCGGTCGCTATTCTCCGCTGCGTGATGTATTGAACGAGCGAGCAGCCGACTTTATTTTTAAACGCAGCATGAAATCCTTCAGCCGACAGGTCTGCCAGTCTGGCCAGCACACCAATTGGAATTTGATATTTCAAATTTTCTTCAATAAAATTAAGCACTTCATCATAGACGAGCACATCATTCCAGTGCTCATGCTCGGACAGCTGCAGCAAAGTTGTGTTTTGCGTCCGGCTGTCCTCCATGAAAAGCGCAATCAGCTCGAAAAGCACAGCCTTCGTCCGCAATTCTCCCGTGAGGTCGCTCTCTTCCTGCGCCGCGAGCATCTTCGTAAACAGCTGCTTCACGATCTGCGCATCCTTTACTTCAACCTCTAACGGCAAATGAGCCAAATGGATATAGGATTCGGCAGCCATCTCCGCGCGGAAATGGCACCAATAATGGATAAAATGATTATCGCCCAGCGAGCCATACCTTCGTGCCCAGCCTGGACGCAGCAAATACAGCCGCCCGGCGCTGACCTTATATTGGGTCTCGTTCATTTCCAGCCAACCTTCACCTTTATCGACGTAGCATAAGCAGAAATAGTCAGGCTCAGCGCGCCTCATTATCCAGCCTGCTGGGCTTTTCGAATAGGATGCCACCATCACATCAGCCTTTAGCTGCTTAAACTGTTGGTTGAGCATATGTTCGCCAGTTATTTCCATATTCCTTCCATGCCTACCGATCTCTTGTCGTATTTTCTTGTTAGCCTTTTCTATTATAGCGCCCCCCTTGGCAAAATCCTATGGAAGTTGCAGCAAGCAATCCGCTATACTGAGTCTATGATTTCCTAAAATTGATAACTTGGGAGGAACCCTTATGTTACGCATTTCTCTATCAGTCTGGGGCAAAATGCTGCTGCTTGCAGTCCTGACTACCGTTTTGCTTGCTGCCTGCGGAGGCACTTCACAGCCAGGAACGAAAGCAACGCCGCATATGGATGCGCCTGACGGCACCGCCTCTGTCTATAAATCCAATTGCATCAGCTGCCACGGCACAGACCTGCAGGGCCGCATGGGTACTGAGACCAATCTGCAGCAGGTTGGAGCCCGGATGAGCGAGGCAGACATTGTGAAGCAGCTCCAAAATGGCAAAGGCTCCATGCCTCCCTTCAAGGATCGTCTCACAAGTGAGGAAATCGCTGGACTAGCCGCTTGGCTTGCTGGCAAGAAATAGACGAGCAGGCTTGTCCGCCGCCATCGGAATAGGCGGCGAGCAAGCCTGCTGCCAACACATGCTGTATAATATAACGTGCCGAATGCTAGCGGCAGCTAAGATGCTTGAATTCAGTCTCCTTATCTTTATCGGCAGCAAGCCCCCTGATAATGACAAAGTTGACATCAACATTACAATTCGTAGCATAATTTTGTATAACCAACTATTTTGCTACAATAAGCAGCTCGTTTAGGCAAGCTGTTCGACAATGGCTACGGCAGATGCCAGCTCCCGGTCATGCGTAATCGTAATATGAACGCGTATTGCGGCAGCAGATAAACCCAGCCTTTGCCACGCCCCTTCGGACAATACACACTCCGGCTTCCCGGATTCCGAACGTAAAATATTAATATCGCCAAAGCCAATAATGCCGCCAATGCCACAGCCAAACGCTTTGACTACCGCCTCCTTCGCCGCAAAACGGCCCGACGCAAATTGAACTTTTCGCTTCCCTTCATAACCCTCTCCGAGTTTAAGCTCCTGCTCTGTCAAAATTCGCTGCAAAAATCTCCTCGCCGAGCTGCCGGCAAGTATCCCCTGCATTCTGTTCATATCCGTTATATCATGGCCAATTCCTACTATCATTGCTTCGCCTGCCTTCAATGATTACTCGCTCTGTGCTCTGCCTGACTCCTGTGTCCTATCGCTATCCCGCCTGCAAGTGCTACCAAGGCCGCTGCGAGCCATCTGGATTCAAAAGCATAAGCTCCGGTCTTGCCCCTGACTTCACTTCGACAAGCTGGCGCTCCATCATTTCAATAAGCGCAATCGCCGAACGATCCGGCGTAAAATCACCTTCTGCATCAAGCTTGCCCTGCATATAGGTTTGAACCCGGCCGGGATGAAGCACGAGCACATGGCCTCCGCCCTCTTTAATACGGTTGTAAACGAGTTTGGATTGCATATTTAATGCTGCCTTCGACATACAGTAGCCAAACCAGCTCGTACGCGTGCTGTCTTCGATGCTGCCCGCTTCAATCGAGCTCATCCACCACGCTGGCCTCAATATCGCCAAGTATGGCCGCATTGTTGATAACGATATCCAGCTTATCGGTATGTATAGCTACAAGCCGCGATGCTTCCTTAACGGAATCATCAACTGCGACGTTTAATTCAATCATATGAAGCCGCTCGCCGTACTGCTGCTTTAGCTCAGACAAGCCTTCCCGATCCGAGGCATAACGCCCGGCAAATACGGTAAATCCCTTCAACAGCAGCTGCCTGACAAAGCCGAGGCCCAGACCGCGATCCGCTCCGGTCACTAACGCATATTCCATACCCTATCCCCCATATGACGTATTTGCTCCATAATAACAGAAGCTTGCCCGCTTTTGCAGCGGACAAGCTTCTAAAAATACGTTTTTAACTATATGCCAGGAATAGGCGAGCGCTTGTGCTCGGTTTTCAGGTATTGCTTCTCCAGCTTTTCCTTCGCCTCTGCGCCAATTTCCTTACCTTCCAAATAATCGCTGTTGTCATTGTAGGTAATGCCAAGCTCATCCTCATCGGTCTGCCCATCCCATAAACCAGCGGATGGCGCTTTATCCAAAATGCTCTTCGGCACGCCAAGATGCGAAGCAAGCTGGCGTACCTGGCGTTTGTTCAGCGAGCTGAGCGGCGTAATATCAACCGCTCCGTCGCCCCATTTTGTATAAAAGCCTGTAATCGCTTCGGATGCATGATCCGTACCAACAACGAGCAAATTGAGGTCAAAGGCGAGCGCATATTGGACAACCATGCGCGTTCTCGCCTTCACATTGCCTTTGCCGCCACGGCTAAGATGACGATGGATGCCGATACCTTTCAAACCATGCTCCGTCTCAATGGCGATTTCGTCTACCGCTTCGCCAATGTTCGTTTCCACAGTCTTCGTAATACCGAATGCCTCCGATACCGCGTAGCTGTCGGAAATATCCGACTGCTCGCTGTACGGCTGGTACACGCCAAGCGTCATATAGTCACGGCCGGTTTCAGCTGTCAGCTCATCGGTCGCTTTTTTGCAGAGGCCCGCTGCGACAGCGCTGTCGATGCCGCCACTGATGGCGATCAACAGACCCGTCGTATGGGAGTCCAATACATATTTTTTGAGAAAATCAACGCGGGTGCGGATTTCCTGATCTACATCAATGACCGGCTTAACGCCAAGCCTTTTAATAATATCTGCTTGTAAGCTCATAGTTCCTCCTGCCCTTAGCGGCAGAACCGATCGAACGCATCAGCCAGATCGGCTGCAATATCCGACGCGGAACGGTTCTCGATTTGGTGACGCTCAATGAAATGAACAAGCTCTCCGTCCTTCATTAGCGCGATGGATGGGGAAGATGGCGGGTACGGTGCGAAAAACTCGCGCGCTTTAGCCGTTGCTTCTTTATCCTGTCCAGCAAATACAGTAAACAAATGATCTGGTGTAATATCATGCTGCAGCGCTTCCGCTACACCCGGGCGGCACTGGCCAGCTGCACAGCCGCATACGGAGTTTACGACTACAAGCGCCGTTCCTTTTGCATCGGGAAGATTTTGTTCCACATCCTCCGGTGTGCGAAGCTCTTGAATGCCAAGACGCGTCAAATCATCACGCATCGGTTGAACCATATCCAACATGTATCTCTCAAATGACATGGACACTGAAATACACTCCTTTTTGATAACCTAAATTTAGTTACTATTATAACGCCGGGCAGGAAAATAAAGCAACAGCCGTCCATGTCGCAACTGCTGCTCTATGTTTCCGCACTCCTCCTGCAAGCTGCAAGCAGGCAGCGCTCATCGCTCGCCTCATTAAATAGACGGACGATTCGGGCCGTCCAGCTTCTTGTCGAAACCAGCTTCTGTTTCGGACGTCCCTTTGCGCTTCTTGGCATTTTCAGCATTTTGCTGCTCCTGCTGCAGGGATTGTTCAGACTTCGCTTGATTGCGCTCCATATGTTCTCCTCCTTCATCCGTCTTATGATGACTGACAGGCAAAGGTAGTATGTGCAGGTTTAGTTTCCATTATGTTAATAGCGCGCAGACAAGGCATCCGTTTCCCCTAGCATAAAGGTTAAAATAAAAGTCGTCCCCTCGCCTTCCTCAGACTCCACCTCCAGCTTGCCATTATGCCTTTCGGCAATGCTGAGGCAAAGCGGCAGCCCGAGTCCCGTTCCTTTGGACTTCGTCGTATAAAATGGCTTAAATAGCTCGCTCATCTGATCTGCTGGAATACCTACACCATTATCACGAATGCGAAGCACCACTTTATTTTCCAGAGGGATATAGCAAGTAAATATGTGCAGAACGCCCTTCTCCCCCATCGCTTCCATGCCGTTGCGCACAAGATTAATAAGCAGCTGCTTCATTTCCTTGTCTGACATAAGAAAGGCGGGCAAATCCTCGGCAAGCTCCGTCTGCACAACCTGACCTCTAAGATTGGCGTCTGCCTCAAGAAGTGGCAATATTTCCTGAATAATCGTTTGCAAGGAATGTTTCTGCATCGGAACCGAACGATTTTGCGCCAATGACAAAAAGTCGCTAATAATCGTATTCGCCCGATCCAGCTCCTCCATAACGATCTGATAATACTGCTGCTCATTCAGCCGGCTGCGCTCCCGCATCAGCTGCATAAAGCCCCTTATTACCGCCATCGGATTGCGGATCTCATGCGTAATGCTTGCAGCCATTTGACCAATTAGACTAAGGCGCTCCATTCTTCCCAGCTCATCGCGCAGCAGCGTAAGCTCCGTTACATCTTGGACAATAAGGGCGGCTCCCGCAATGGATTGATCCTCCTGCCTACGGATGGCGAATGCTGTCTTAAGCAGCGTTTTGCCATCATAGGTGTGCGGTCCTGTACTGCTCTTGGCTCCAGCGAGCGCATCCTCAAGCAGTTTTATATAAGCACCGTCCTCTTTTGCAGCAAAAAAGGTGTCCATACGTACATTTTCGGAAAATAAATCTCCGCTTGCCTCAAACTGCCGCTGGAACAGCTCCTTGCCCTTCGCATTCAAATGCGTGATGACGCCGTGCTCATCTGTGAACAAAATCGCCAGCAGCATTTCATCTATGAACTGCTGCTGTTTTTCTACTTCGAGCCGATAGCTGGACGAAACATTTTTGAGCTCCAGCTGCAGCCGCGAATTTTCAACAAATTTTTCCACAATAAAAATAGATAACCAAATGGCAATGATCGAACCAATCATAAGTAAAATAAATACCGCCACCAGCTCAGTCGACCAGTAAAAGTCCTCATTCATCATAAACATGACAAACATAAATGATATGTAGACGGAGATCGGCGTTATCGATTTCACGCCTATGAGCCGCTTTCGATGCAGAGGCTTTTTGCTAAATCGCTTGGCATAGAGCAATATAATAGGCACATGAACAAACATAAAAAAGACAAAAACCATTTTCTCCGCATCGGTGTCAAGCGCTGGCACTCTAAGGAAAATATAAAGCAGATCAAGAACGAGCGCGCCATACACCCCTCCGTATAAAGAGCCCAAAATAAACGGAACGAAGCGGAAATTCAGCTCATATCCATTAAAATCCATCGAAACCGACATGCACGCAACCATTGCGATAGCGCTTGCAGCCGTTATAAACACTCGAATATGGTTTTCCTTGCGCTGCTTATAATGCCAGAGCTGAAAGGAAAATACAGGAATAAGTGAAATAACGAATTGTAACAGCAATTCTTTCAACACGAACGACAGGTCTCCCCCCCTAATCGCTTACTAGATTAAATTGCGTGATCCTTATTTTCATCTGTATGCATATCCAGCCAGTTCGTCACCACTTCAATAAAACGTTGTGCTTCAAGATCATTATGCAGTTCATGATAGCCGTCAGGCCAAGAAACAAAGGTGCATGCCTCGCCAAGCCGCTGCGCCACCTGCTCGCTCGCATGATGAGAGGTGATTTTGTCAGCTGCGCCGTGAATGAGCAGCAGCGGCACATGCAGCTGGCCGCAATTGGCTATCGCCCATTCGCCTGAATCATGGAGACTCAGGAAGGTTTTAACCGTAATACGGGAATGGCACAGCGGATCTCCTTCAATATGGGCGGCCTCCTCATAGCCTCGCCGATACAGCTTCCCACTTCCCAGTCCCGTCGATTGCGGCAGCCCTGGCCAAAAGGCAGCCAGCCGCTTCCCCAGCCAAAGCTGGGCACGGGGTGGTGTAAAGGCCAGCCTTAGCCATGGGCTAGAAAGCACTAGCGCCTTCACTGCAGGCTGGAGCCGCAGCGCGCAATTCATCGCGATATTTCCTCCCATGCTGTGACCATAAAGAAAGATTGGCAGCTCTGGATGACGCTGCGCGGCCTGCTCCACCAGCATGGCGGCATGGGCTGCCGCATCATCTACAGACGGCAGATGCCCTCTGGGGCCGGATGAACGGCCGTGGCCTTGCTGATCGAGAGCGATTACAACATATTGAGCCGCAACGAGCTTCGCCGCGTAGGCGCTATAACGATCACCATGCTCGCCCATGCCATGTATTAGACATAAAACGCCTTTTGGACGCTCCTTATCAGGCTTCCACTCCCTTACGTATAGTTCGGTATCCCCACAACCTTGAAACGTCCATTCCATACGAATCATCCAAGGCACCTCCAGCTGATGAATTATGTTCTATTATAACTCAATATTTTGTCGAAAGAATGGTACAATGAACAAGATTGTAGAAAGAAAGGCTGAGTGAATCATGTACGATATTATAATTGTTGGCGGAGGCCCCTCCGGCTTAATGGCAGCAGTAGCTGCAAGCGCGCACGGAGCCTCTGTTCTTCTCGTTGACAAAGGAGACAAGCTGGGGCGCAAGCTCGGCATTTCCGGAGGCGGACGCTGTAATGTAACGAACGCAAAAGAGATGGATCAGCTCATCCAACATATACCCGGAAACGGGAAGTTTTTATTCAGTGCGCTAAATGCGTTCGGCAATCGCGATATTATCGCCTTTTTCGAAGGGATGGGCATCGCCTTGAAGGAGGAGGACCGCGGCCGGATGTTCCCGGTATCGGACAAGGCCAAAACGGTCGTCGATGCGCTCATTCGCAAAGTCCGCGAGCAAGGGGTCGACATTCGGACGAATACGCCAGTACGAGAAGTTCTATATAAGGACGGTGCGGTAAAAGGGCTGCTGCTGCAAAATGGTGAAAAGCTCGCAGCGAAAGCCGTCATCATCGCTACGGGAGGCAAATCCGTCCCCCATACCGGCTCAACTGGAGACGGCTACCCTTGGGCGATCAGCGGCGGGCACACGATTACGGAGCTGTATCCGACAGAAGTGCCTCTCACATCCTCCGAGCCTTGGATACGCAGCAAAACACTGCAAGGCATTTCACTGCGCGAGGTAGAGCTTACGGTATGGAATGCGAAAGGAAAAAAATTGATTACCCATGAAGGCGATATGATCTTCACCCACTTCGGCTTATCTGGCCCAACCGCCCTTAGATGCAGCCAGTTCGTCGTCAAAGCGCTCAAACAGGCGGCTAGCAAAGAGAAGAACGCTTCTGGCACCGTTGAAGGTTCCAGCGCAGCAAATGGCAGTATAGGTGACGCAGGCGCTTTAGAATCGATAGAGCATTCAGGAAGCGGCGCAAGGGAGGCTGCAACTGTGCTCCTCACAATCGACCTGCTGCCGGGACGCTCCGAGGCTGAGGTTTATCAGGAAATGATGCAAATGGCGAAGCTGGAGTCGAAAAAAGCGATTAAAAATGTGCTTCGGGGCTATTTGCAGGAGCGGCTGCTGGATTTTCTGCTTCAGCAAAATGGCATCAGCGGCGATATTACGTATGACAATCTTCCCAAGGGGCCGTTTCTTGCGCTCGCCAAGCAAATCAAAGCTTTCCCCGTAAAAGTGAACGGCACGCTGTCCATTGAGGAAGCTTTCGTCACCGGCGGCGGAGTCCATCTGAAGGAAATCGATCCGAAGACGATGGGCTCCAAGCAAAGCGCTGGCCTTTATTTTTGCGGCGAAGTTCTCGATATTCATGGCTACACAGGTGGCTATAACATTACTGCGGCCTTCTCAACAGGCTATAACGCAGGAAAAAGCGCGGCACTGGCTGTCTCAGACAGCTAGGAGACCGCGCTTTTTCTTTTGCCAAAAATGCTGGCTACAGCTCCTCGTTCCAATCCTCATTCACAATATGCGCGGGGATGGTGATGCCGTCAAGCGAATAAGCGGTATCTGTGTAAGCGTTCGCATCAATGGCAGCTTCCTGAATAAGCCGCCCGCCATGCACCTGCATAATTTCGAGAGCAGAGATGAGATCATTGCCCTCCATATGAATATGCAGCCTGCCTCCTTCATGCAGAACCGGATCATAGCCAAGCTGCTCCAGCGTATCAAAGGCCATTCCAGCGCTCGTAATATCTGCGAAATCAAACAATAATGCCGAATTCATCGGTTATTTCTCCTTTCGGGCGTTGACTCTATTTGTAGTCTGCCCCAATTTGTTAACGAAGTATGACTAAAGGGTGTTGTCATTTCGAGTTTTTTTCTGCATAATTTAAAATACGAGATATGTCACGTTTAATAACTCTTAATGTAATCAAACATAACCTTGAGATATACCACTGATTGAAGGAGGCATTATTAGCATGCATACGATCTTTTACCAGCTAGCCGACCCGATGATGATTGTGGAATATGATTTTAACCGCTGGTATATTCGCGATATTAACAAAGCCTTTACCGGGCTGTCCGGCTATCGAAAGCATGAGCTTCTAGAGGTCAACCCGGAGGATTTTGTAAAGGATTCGCAGCCCTTCGGGCAGCTGATGGCAAGGCTTATTGAAGATGATCAACTGACGTTCGATTGCGAGCTGACGACGCGCTCTACGATGACGGCGACCGTTCGGCTGAGCTGCCGCAAATTTCAAATGGAGGAGCAAACGTATTACATGCTCGTCTGCAAGGATGTTTCTGCCGAGCGCTGGGGCGATGAATTCGCTGTCGATCATAAAATTATGATGGCTATCGGCATCTCTGAACAATTCCGCATTTTTTCGCTGAAGCGTTATTTCGCTCCGCTTGCCCAAGGCTCAGCTAGTTTCTTGAATCGCAGCATCTTTGATCTGGTTGCCGAGGAGCACCGCGCGCCGCTGCGCCGCATCATGGAACGGGCCAGAAGCATCGGCAAAATCGAGCATTTGGAGCTGCATATGCATATCGGAGAAGACAAAAACACGGCAAAAGCATTGATTAAGCCATTTTATTCGGGCAACAGGGCGTTTAACAGCTACTTGATCATGCTCACCGAGCTTAACCAGCAGGCGCCGGAGGAGGACCCTTCCTACAAGCTGAGAATGCTGATGCTGAACAAAAATATTTCCGCTACATCGCTTGCCCGCTCCACGCTCATTTCCTTGACGACCATTTCTAAAATCCGCAATGGCAAAATAAAAAAGCCCCAGCGGCTCACAGCCGAGCTGATCGCCGGAGAGCTGGGGGTAAAGCCGGAAGCGATATGGAGCAGCTTCAAACAGTGATTGGGCAGGTGAGCAGGTGGTGTAAGCTTATTGTTCAGAGAATATAAAGGATTAGACTGGCCTATTAAAATAAGCAGCGGCGGCCTAGACTTGAGAAATAAAGTCTTAGACTGCCGCTGTTGCCATTAAACAGACGTTACCCGTTAATTAAATATTAATTTGCTGAATAAATCATTACCTCCCTATTAAAACTTTGCTGTCGATTGAATAAAGGCTAGTGAGAATTTAGTCCGTCATTTGTCTAACATTTTTGAAAAGTACTTAGGAGCCTCCTTAAAACCTTGTCTCTCATAAAATTTATGAGCGTCTATTCTTCTGGAATGACAATGAACTTGGATACTGTCACATCCCCTTTTTCTGGCAGAGGCAGAGGCAAATTCCTCTAATTCCTTTCCAATTCCTTTACTTCTAATTGAGGAGTCTACAACAAGATAACTAATTGATGCAATATCTCCTCTAATACCTAATTGTGGGATATAATGAAGGGAAATACAGGCAATAACGTGTCCTTCATCTTCATAAACCATTAATTCTTCGTTGGGGTCAGTTAGAAGTCTTTCCATGTTCTTTTTAATAAAAAATTCGGTATCCGGGTAGCCTAACTGTGCCAATAGTTTGGCTATATCTTTCCTATCCTCCAATTTTGCAACTCTAATCATAAATTTCATCTCCACTCATCTCACACTTTATAGGGTGTCGCTCGACATAAATCATAATTTGGTTTTGATATGAATAAATAACTATCGGCAACTGTAACCCTTCACCATAATCATGGCATTATATTAGCGAATTTACTAGAACCACGGTGTGACTATTTCAATGCAGCTGTGGTTTATTGTTGCTAGACCATAACTCATAAAATATGCCAGCTAGCGCTTTTACGCCATTTGTTTAAATAAGAAAAGCCATAACAAGGACCGTCTGCTTTCTTGTTTTTTTATTGAGTTAAACTGCCTGTTAGCTTAATGAAGCTTCATCAGTCTAATACCTTAATTTCTCTGTCTAGAACTTTATTTTCTTCTGACACTTCTCACTTCTTCACTATGTTCATTCCACAAAAAAAGCCGCTTCTCCTGAACGACAGAAGAAGCGGCAGCCATATGTGTTCTTGCGGGTAACCTCGCTAGCTGCGGTAAGCGGCTAACGCTTCGTTCAAACTGCGCGTTTGCGTGTAAACCTGCTGGTAGATGCGGAACAGCCCTTTATAGGCTTCTACAGCTTCAGGCTGCGGCAAATATTGCTCGGCATGCTTCACGAACTTCGCTGCACAAGCCTCCAGGCTCTCAAACCAGCCGCTGCCATAAGCAGCAAGCATAGCTGCGCCGAGGCCAGGCCCCTGCTCGTTCTCGAGCGCTACTACCTTCGCATCAAAAATGTCCGCCTGCATTTGCAGCCAAACCGGATTTTGCGCGCCTCCGCCAATCGATACAATCGTATTGACCGTTTTACCAGCCGCACGGAACATATCGACTGATTCGTGCAGTGAGAACGTAATGCCCTCCATCACTGCACGGGCAAAATGAACCCGCTCATGCGAGCCATCAACGCCGATAAAGCTGGCGCGAATAAGGGAATCCGGATGCGGTGTACGCTCGCCTACGAGATAAGGCGTAAACAATAGACCGCCTGCTCCCGGCTTCACTTCCCCGATGCCTGCAAGCAGCTCATCAAAGGATTCGCTCGGCGCAAACGTCTTCTTGAACCAGCTCAGGCTGTAGCCTGCCGCCAGCGTCACCCCCATCGCGTAGAAAGCATCTTCCTTGCCGTGATTGAAGAAATGCACCTTGCCGGCAAAATCCTTATTTTTGTCATTTTCATAGGACAAAATAACGCCGGACGTGCCGATGCTGCATAACGTCAAGCCTTCGCTCAAAATACCTGCGCCGATTGCGCCGCAAGCATTGTCGGCTCCGCCTGCGAACACTTTTACTGTAGCTGGCAGTCCTGTGCGCTGTGCCAATTCAGCAAGCAGCGTACCCGTCTGGCCATGTGACTCGGCGAGCGGCGGACAGAAGCTTGCCGGCAGCTCAAATGCGGCCAGCACCTCTTCACTCCAGCGCTTCGCTGCTACATCCAGCAGCAACGTGCCCGCTGCATCGGAATAATCCATGTGCTGCTCGCCTGTCAGGCGATAGCGTACATAATCCTTAGGCAGCAGGAACAGCTCCGCCTGTTCAAAAGCAGCAGGCTCATGCTCGCGCACCCACAGGATTTTCGGCAGTGTAAAGCCTTCCAGCGCAGGATTGCGCGTAATGCCGAGCAGCTTGTCGCCAAGCGTACGCTCGATTTCACGGCATTGCGCCGTTGTGCGCGTGTCATTCCAGAGAATGGCATTGCGCACCGGATTGCCTGCACCGTTCAGCAGCACAAGACCATGCATTTGACCGGAGAAGCTGATGCCCTCAATTTGCGCGCTTGCTTCTGGTCCAATCGCAGCAGCCAGCTCGCCAAGCGCTTCAAGCGTTGCATCGACCCAATCATCAGGCTTCTGCTCGCTCCAGCCCGTATGCTCATGATAAAGCGGGTAGCTGCGTGAAGCTTCGCCCGCAACCGTGCCTTCTTTATTAATGAGGAGCGCCTTGACGGCGCTCGTTCCTAAATCTATTCCAATGACATAGCTCATAGCCGAAGTCCTCCCGACTTAAACGCTGAAAATAACTTCGCTCAGTTGCAGTCTAATGCGCTCTTGACGACCGGACTCCAGACGGATCGGGTTGTTTTGCAGCGCGTATTGCTCAAGCGAAGCCAAAGTTGCTTTGCCGGAAACGATGTCAGCGCCGATGCCTTCTTTAAACGTACGGTAACGGTTGTCTACGATGCCATCCAGAATTTTCTCTTCTGTCAGCTTCGCAGCTGCTTTCAGACCCCATGCAAAGCTGTCCATACCCGCAATGTGACCGAGGAACAGATCGTCCGCTTCGAAAGATGCACGACGAACTTTCGCATCAAAGTTAACGCCGCCACGGCCGATGCCGCCAGCTTTCAGCACTTCAAACATCGTCAATGTAGTGGAGTAAAGGTCCGTCGGGAATTCATCTGTATCCCAGCCCAGCAGCAAATCGCCTTGGTTCGCATCAAGGGAGCCGAGCATGCCGTTGATAGCTGCTGTACGGATTTCGTGCTCGAACGTGTGGCCTGCAAGTGTCGCATGGTTCGCTTCAAGGTTCAGCTTGAAATCGTTGTGCAGGTTGTATTTGCGCAGGAACGAAATCGTTGTTGCTGCATCAAAGTCATATTGGTGCTTCGTTGGCTCTTTCGGTTTAGGCTCGATCAGGAATTGCGCGTCGAAGCCGATTTCTTTCGCATAAGCAAGCGCCATTTCGTACAGGCGTGCCAGGTTATCCAGCTCGAAGCCCATATCTGTGTTCAGCAACGTTTCGTAGCCTTCGCGGCCGCCCCAGAAAACATAGTTTTCAGCGCCAAGCTCTTTACCGACTTCAAGACCCTTTTTGAGCTGTGCGCCAGCATAGGCATACACGTCAGCGTTGCAGGTTGTGCCAGCGCCATGAACGAAGCGCGGGTGCGAGAACATGTTAACGGTGTTCCAAAGCAATTTTTTGCCGGAAGTTTTCATATTTTCTTTCAGCAGGCCTACGATGACATCGAGGTTTTTGTTCGTTTCTTGCAGCGTAGCGCCTTCTGGAGCGATGTCCACATCATGGAAGCAGTAGAATGGAATGTTCAGCTTATCCATGAATTCAAAGTTAGCTTCTACGCGCGCTTTGGCACGGTCAAGACCGTCAAGCTTATCCCACTCGCGGAACATCGTTGCCGAACCGAAAGGATCTGTGCCGTTAGCGTTAAAAGTATGCCAGTAAGCAACCGCGAAGCGCAGGTGCTCTTCCATTGTTTTACCAAGAATGACTTGCTCCGGGTTATAGTGTTTGAATGCAAACGGATTGTCCGAACCTTTGCCCTCAAATTGAATTTTGCCAATGTTAGAAAAATAGCTCATTTTTATAAAACCTCCTGATTATGGTATGGGATAAATGCTTTGTCTCAAATCTGATGATGTAAACGCTCCCCAACAGCATAACATGATCAAACTTAGTTTGTCTATTGACTAAACTAAGTTTTTTTGTGCTAAAATAGTCCTATTAACCCTTACTAATGATTCCGCTTGCATTTCAATAGGACACGAGCTTTTTCGCCTGCTGGACGGTCATATCGTTTACGCCTGTGATACAATACACTACATGGATTTTTAGATGGACGGAGGCAATCTGTTGAAACTGAAGACGACCGGCGACTTGGCGCTTATCAAAAAAATGAATACCGCGATTGTGCTAGAGGCTGTTATTAAGCATGCCCCCCTCTCTCGCGCTCAAATATCCGAACGGACCGGACTTAATAAAGCGACCGTTTCCAGCCTTGTTCAGGATCTGATCGATAATCATCTCGTTTTTGAAAATGGCCCCGGCGAGTCCAGCGGCGGACGCAAGCCCGTCATGCTGCTGTTTAATGGGCAAGCCGGACATGCCATCGGCATTGACCTTGGCGTCAACTATATGCGGGGCGTGTTAACCGATCTGCAAGGGACTGTCATTAGCGAACGGCAGCTTAGCTTCAAAAAACGCGAGCAGGATTTTGCCCTGAACCAGCTCATCGCCTTTATTGAGGAGCTGGCGTCGCAAGCTCCGAGCAGCCATTACGGCCTGATCGGCATCGGAGTTGGCGCGCCGGGCATCGTCGATGACAAAGGCGCAATTTTGTTCGCGCCTAACCTCGAATGGCAGCAGGTTGAGCTGCAGCAGATGCTGGAAGCGCGCTTTCAGCTGCCTGTGACCATCGACAATGAAGCGAATGCCGGCGCGCAGGGCGAGCAGAAATACGGCGCGGGGCGCGGCATCGCCAACCAAATTTACGTCAGTGTCGGCATCGGCATCGGGACGGGCATTATTTTAAACAAGGAGCTGTATAAAGGGGCTTCTGGTTTTTCCGGCGAGCTGGGACATTTGTCGATTGAGTATGGCGGCAAGCCGTGCCGCTGCGGCAATCAGGGATGTTGGGAGCTTTATGCTTCCGAAAATGCGCTGTTGGAGCAGGCTGAGCCGCTTGGCTTTGAGTCGCTCGAGGAGCTGCTTGCTGCCGCAGAAGCAGGAAACCGCGAGGTGCAGGCGTTATTTTATGCCATTGGCGAATATTTGGGCGTAGGCATTTCCAACATTGTGAATGTGTTTAATCCGAACGTCGTCATCATCGGCAACCGCATGAGCCGCGCACAAGCTTGGCTGGAGGAAGCCATCCATGCCTCTATTGCCCGCCGCACCCTCAGCTATCACCGCGAGAAGCTGCAAATTTTGTTCGCCGAATTGCAGGATCAGTCCGCCGTCCGCGGCGCCGCTTATTATGCGATTAGTGCTTTTTTCGCGAAGGTTAAGAGTGGTCAGCCGGTTTGAGGCTGAAATAGGATTGGTTTTTTCGACTAAGAAGCCGACCATAGCAGGTCGGCTTTTTGCATGATTACAAACAACAATCCATGGAACTCCCTTTGCAAATAGGTGTAAGATAGGAGTAATTATGGCTATATATCGTACTCGCAGCGGAAGGAGCAAATTACCCCAAATGAAGGAAATCGACAGAATATATAGGCTCATTGATGCTCACAGCGTTAGCTCTGTCCCGAATGAACTAGTACTTCACCATTCAGACCACTGCACCCTTCTCATTACTACGAAAGGCATAGGGGAAGGGGATTGGAACGGGCAGCCGTTTATTTTGCCCCCTTCACATGCCCTTCTGCTTTCACCGAAAATGAGCTGGACGTTAAGAGGTCGGGGCCTGGCGCCATTTGAATATGAACGAATTTCGTTTGATGTCTATATAGAAGGCTCTGATAGCACACTTCACCGCCAGATGACAGAACCGAGCCTCCAACAAGCTGTATCAATACCAGAAGTACCGCAGTTGGCTAAGGAAATAAGCACAGCATGGAGAGCAGGCAACAGATGGGAGCGCATGGAAGCCAACATTCGCTTTCAAGAGCTGCTCTTGCTAGTGCTTAGGCATGCCGAGGCGGAGCCTGAGCTGCTGCATAACCATGTCCGTGAGCTGATGCAGCGATCTAAAGCTCATATCGATGCTGCTTTTCACCACAGCCTCACCCGTGAAGTATTGGCGGCAAAAGCAGGTATGAGCGTGGCGCATTACTCCAGGCTTTTCAAAAGGGAATTTGGACGTGGGCCTATGGAATATTTAAATGAAGTCCGCCTTTCACAAGCGAGCAATCTGCTGATCGGTTCTGAACATACAATCCGCGAGACGGCACATAGGGTCGGTTACCAGGACGAGTTTTATTTCAGCCGCAAATTTAAAGCTGCCACGGGTGCTTCGCCAACGGTTTTCATTAATAAATATCGAAATTCGGCGCGGGTCGCTTCTGTAGCCATCCCTTACACGAGCCATTTGCTGGCACTCGGCATGCAGCCTTATGCCGCAATGGTCAACCCTTCGCAAGAGCCCCTTGCCGAGCTGCGAGATACTCTGGAGGTCGGCAATGATCAGCCTGATCTGGACAGGCTCTTGCAGGCCAGACCCGAACTGATCATTGGATTTGAGCGTACAGATTATGAGGAGCCAGACAAAGCTGATCTCTTTCGGCATATTGCCCCTACCTGTACGGTGCCCTTCCATGGGGAGTGGCGCGACCATCTTCGCATGATTGGACGGGCAGTAAATCGGACCGAGGCGGCTGATCTATGGCTGGAGCAGTATGAAACATCGGCTGAACGCTCGCGTAACGCTATTCAACACCAAATCGAAGATCAGACCGTTGCCGTTGCCCAATTTGAAAATGGTCGATTCCAGCTGTTTGGAAGCCGAAATCTGGGTACGGTTCTGTATCGCGATCTAGGGTTTGCAATGCCGAGAGAACTCGCGAATGTCTCCCATTCCCAAATGCTTACGATTGAGGAGCTAGCCGCCTATAATATCGATCATTTGATTTTATTCACCGGAGAGGAGCATCAGAAACGGGAGGCATTCAAGCATTCGATCGAATCAAATGCAGCTTGGCGTGAACTTAAAGCGGCGCGCAGCGGACATATTTATGATCTCGGAGCTTCCCGCAGCTATTCCTGCTACACCTCTCTATCCCATGCCTTGTTTCTGCGCCGTGCAACCGAATTATTCATGAGCCAAACGTCCATGCAGTGAGCATGATCGTCCATGGCTTTAAAACCTACGCCTGCCTATAATAAATAACGATAATGATTATCAAAATCATAAAGGAAGGCGTGTGGCAAGTTTTGTTTAAAATAAGTGTGTTCTCTCAAATGATGAAGCGGGGGACTCTTCTTCTCTCGATCCTGCTTCTTATCGGATTGTTAGCCGCCTGCGGCCAAAGCAGCAGCACTGGAAATACAGCAAGCGGATCGCCTTCTGCGTCGGCGGAGTCGTCAGGCACGGAGTCTTCAAGCGCAGAGTCCCCATCAGCTTCGCCAATGGAATCTGATACGGAAACCCGGACTATTTCTACGGTTAAAGGCGATGTTGTCGTACCTGCTCATCCGAAAAAGATAGCCGGCATGCTGTATGTTTTCGCCGACCATCTGCTTGCGCTTGGCATCGAGCCCCATGCTATGGTTACTTATAACGATCTTGGTTTTCCTGACTACATGGCTGACCAAATGAAGAATACGATTGAGATTGGCTCAGGCGAAGCGCCAAATTACGAAGCACTGCTTGAAGCAGCGCCAGATCTTATCCTCGCGTCGAAAACACTCAGCGATTCCAATTATGACCAGCTGTCCAAAATCGCGCCAACCATTCTTTTTGACAATGAGAATGAAGGAGACTGGGAAAGATTCCATGAAACCGCTGCTGTGTTTGGCATGGAAGCTGAAGCAGAGCGCATTCAAGCGGAGTATGACAAGAAAGTCGCTGATGCACATGACAAGCTGGCTGCCGCAGCCCCGAATGAAACGGTTGCTTTTATGAGGGTACAGGACAAGCAATTACAGCTGATTCAGCCTAGCGATAACTTCGTCATGTTCGGTGCACTAGGCTTAACACCAGCATCGGTAGAAGCTGTCGATTTTAAAGATTCATGGAATGTCCCGATTTCGGCAGAGGTGCTCCCTGAGCTGAATCCGGATCGCATGTTCATCATTCTTCGTCCTGGCGATGTCAACAAGGTAGCGCTGGATACCATTATGAGCACCTCCATCTGGTCGAACTTAAACGCTGTTAAAAATAATCGCGTCTATATCGGAGATGCAAACTTATGGTTTGCAGGCTACGGTCCGATTGGGCTTAACAAAATAATCGACGAAATTACGACTGCTTTTTCGTTGAATTCCTAATGGCGATTGGGGTATGAAAGTAATGAATAATATTGCAAATATCATTCGAGAACGAAGGACGATTCAGGATTTTAATGGTGTGCCGATTCCAAAGGAAGTAATATATACGCTTCTGGAGGACGCTGTATGGGCACCGTTCCATTCGAAGAAAGAGCCTTGGCGGTTCATTCTTTTTATCGGTGAGGGAAGACGCGGATTTGCAGAGGCTGTCCTTCATACAAGGCCGCCGGAGTTCGTTGCAAAGTATGGAGAGCAAATACGCGAGGCCTATTGCAGCCAGACGCCTGTTCATCTCATTGTCGTGATGAAGGCAGACTTGCCTCAGAAGGCATGGGAAGAAGCTTTCGCAGCCACATCCGCGCTCATTCAAAACATTCAACTGCTCGCTTGGGAAAAGGAGATCGGATGTGTATGGAAAACAAGTCCTTACAATGAGCATGCCGATTTTCAGGCGGCAGTCGGAGTAACAGCGGCGGAGAAAATCGTCGGTACGCTGCATCTGGGCTATTTTAACTCGGAAGCGCAGCCTGCGCCGAAGCCTCGTACGCCTTTGGCAGAGCTTTTGACAATGATTGAGCATTAGATAGCTTAGCTAAGGGGCAACTCCCTTGCTCATTCTACTCCATGAATCAGAAGAATAGGCATTATCACCAAAATCGACGATTGGTCTGAATGCCGGATAAAATAATTGTGGTTTTGTACATCCACAATTTGCCCCTACCACCACAAACACCATCCATATGAGGATGGTGTTTGTGCTTTATATTTGAGGAGTAATTTGCTATTATGTACATACGTTATAAAAGTTATTACAGTTATAAGGTATAACAAATTGAGTATAGATCATACTTATAGAGATGAGAATATCAATGAATGGTGTGGTCAAAGTGACAAATAATAAACCAAATGTAACGCGGTATTCCCGCAAAATTGGACGAATGGGCAATAGTTTGGGAGTAAGCTTGCCAAAAAGCCTGGCTGAGAAGCTGAATATCTCACAAGGTGATGAGATCGAATTTATTGAGAATGATCGCGGTGAAGTGGTGTTGAAGAAGGTGCGGCAAGGTCAACTCCCAGATAATGTAAGACCAGAAGTTCTTGAAGCCTTCTTTGACGTGTTTGAAGAAGATGAAGGTATCCTTAAAGATTTAAGGGATCGATGATATGGCCATATTCCTAACCAAAGAAGAGGTTATTTCGGCCCACTACTTCATGATGAAAAAAATGAACGACGCAGACCAAGCAGGTGTGAAGGATCACGGCCTGCTGGAATCTGCGGTACATAGACCTCAGCAAAGTGTTTTTGAAGAAGATGCTTACCCCCATTTATTCGACAAAGCTGCAGCCCTACTAGAGTCGCTAGTTAAAAATCTTTGCTTTCACAATGGAAATAAACGGACAGCTCATCTGGTGACAAAATCATTCCTTTTGTTAAATGGAAAACATCTAAGAATGGAACGTGAATATGCCGTGGAGTTTATCGTAGATATTGCAAAAGGAATTCATTCGTTGGAGACTACTGCGCATATATTGAAAGAACATTCTGTAAGCAGATGAGCCAAAGGCGGCTTCTCAGGTGACATCAAATCCTTTACTACACCTATAAAAGCAAGCTTGGCGTAATCTTCGAAAAGGGGTCCGACTCCCTCGCCATCACCATGTAATCCGCAACCGCTTCGGTTGTGGATTTTTTGCATGTCAAGCAGCACTACCCCATTGCTAGGTTCGATCCCAATTTCCATTGCAGTAGATGATGTCCATCATGAAAAACCTAACCTATACATATTCAGGTTCTACTTACCAAAAGAATTATTAATTTTTCAACCTAAATAAATATAATTTCTTAATAGTTAATGAGTTTTAAATTTACATAGCGCTGTTATAGTACTCGTTGGACAATCATTTTATTAAAGGGAGTAGGAAAAGTAATGAAAATCAGAGCATGGCGCAAGGCAATAGTAACCTTATCATTGGTAACATTGCTGGCAGGAGGATTAAGTCCAGGTTTTGTTCAAAATAATCATGTCTATGCTGCAGATATGGTTACGCCCTCCGTTATAGTTGAGGATTTTGAAGATGGAATCTCAGATGTGAAATTTAATCCTAAACGGATGTATGACGCTACGCTGCACCTGGAGGATAACCAGAAGCATGTAAGAAATGGACAATATTCGGCTAGAATTGATTACGATATGATTGGCATAGTGGATAACCCGTCTCAAATCGAAGTAGGGTACAAAACAGGGAATATTCCCCTAACAGGTTACCCTACTAAAGTAGGCATGTGGGTTTATGGCAACAATGAAGGACATTTGCTAACGACAAAATTTAGAGATCAAGGCGGCTCCTCTTTCCAAGCAGAGTTTTATGACGCAAATCAAACGGGTATCAACTGGTCTGGTTGGAAATATATTGAGGCTGCTGTTCCGCAGGGCAAGCCAGGTCCAATTGTCCTTGAATTGTTTTTCCAATTGAAACAATCGAATATGAGCAAAAAAAATAAAGGCTCGATTTGGGTAGATGATATTACCCTTATCTATGAGGATTCGGATGAGGATAAAGACGTGCCTAGCATTAAACCTATATCCCCCGTCGAGAATGACGTATTAAATGCTCCGCTTGATGAATTAAAGGTTGAGCTAACCGACAACGGAGCAGGTCTAGATTTAGATACGTTATCGGTTCTTTTGGATGGATCGGATATTACACAAGGAGCAAACTATTCTTCTGACACTGGTTTATTAACCTATCCGGGAGCATTTCTGGACGGCGGTTATCATGAGCTTATTATTGACGTGAAGGATATGGCCGGCAACCCAGCAAGCAAAACATATGCTTTCACGATAAATGCAGGTGAACGTTTGTTCATGACTGCTGACGGAGAAGCAGTCAGCAATGAAATCTACCCTGTTCAAGTTAACATCAAAGACTACTTGAATGCTGAATCGGTAAAATTCGCATTAAATTATGATGCAAGCACTCTTCAAGTTGAAAGCATTACTCAGGCGGCTGGAGTTGCCTTAGACTCAGCTATCGACAATGATCACGGAATGGTTCAGGTAGCTCTTGATAACGTGACAGCCGCAACCCATGATGTCGTTACGGTTAACTTCAGAGTGAGCTCTCATGCCATTTTAGAGCGTGGTGAAAATTACAAAACCATAACTATGAGTAATCCTAATCTTACAGCGGGCGGAGTTCAGACTAGCTCACCGCTAGCTTCCCCCATCCACTATACAATCGCATTTCCATATCAGCTAGCAATGACGGGAATGGGTTTGGGCACATCGTCTACTTTTACTGTATTAGACCGTGAAGGCAAACCTTATGAAGGTGCGGATATTGTTTTCACTGGCTTATTAAAGCAAAGCTCGGTAGTTACAGTTAACACGGTAACGTCTAGTGTATATGAGGATGATGATACATCTTCTGATGTCTTAATGGTTGCAAAAGCTGGAGAACGCTTCTATGCTTCAGCTGAACCCGAGGATGGATTATTCGAGGTTATTCTCGCAGATGGCCAAACAACAGGCTATATCTCTGAAGCCGATGTTAGCAGTCAATTACTGAGTAGCAGCCTCGGTAAAACAGATGCTAAAGGACAATTAACGACAGACCTGACTACGTTGGCACTTGGAACCTATCAGGTTCAAGCTGTCATCGGTGATCAGAACAGTAAGGTTGTCCATTACGAAGTTGTGGAGCAGTATGGGACGGATGAGCCGCAATATGTTCAGACCTATGTGACAGAGGATATGTCTTCACAACTGAGCGCCGCCTGGCAAACAAAACCAGACCAAACTTCTACTTATATTCAATACATCGAAGCTAGTGATTGGGGAACAGGAGAAAGCCCTGATTTCAACCATGTAAAACAACAGCATGCTGAAAGCGAGCTTCAAGTGCTGAGTATGAAGGAAAATGGAACGAAGGGCGAGATCCGCTTTCATAATATCCTGATTGAAGGCTTGAAAGCAGATACTGCTTACAAATATCGTGTAGGCTATGAGGGCAATTGGTCGGAGTGGCATGAATATTCTACTGTAGACCAGAACAAATCAACCCCGACCTCATTCTTGTTTATTACGGATTCGCATACGAATCAATCACAAGGAATACAAGCATATCAAGCACTAATGACTAGCGCTTTGACACAATATCCATCAACGCAGTTTATTATGCATGGCGGAGATATGGTTGATGTAGGCGGCGCATTTGAAGAATGGCAGAAGTTCTGGCAAGCTTCTTCGGTCTATGCAGCAACACTTCCAACGGCTCTAACCTTGGGTAATCATGATGTGAAGAGCGAAGGTAAGGAAGTATTTACTAAAGGTGCGAATTTTCCAAAGAACGGACCCGCATCCCAACTGCAATATGCTTATTCTTATGAGGTCGATGACACTCATTTCGTCGTATTGAACTCAGAAGGCACAGAGGAACAAATGATTGAACAAGCAGCATGGTTGAAAGAAGACTTGGATCAAAATGATAAAAAATGGACGATCGCTATGTTCCACCGTCCTGCCTACCATACGGAAAATGGTCGGGAATCCCTTGTGGAGTATACCCAAACGTATTTTGCGCCTATTTTGGAAGAGAAGAAAGTTGATTTGGTTCTAGTGGGTCACGATCATGTGTATGCCCGCACCTATCCAATGCTGGAGGGCAAGCCGAATAAAGCTACAAATGAAGGTACTGTATACCTGGATGGCGGTGCTTCGGGCTGGAAATTCTATGATGGCACCCAGTATAATTATTTGAATTTCATATTTGATGAAGACGTTCCTGTATATTCCGCTATTGAAATTTCCGATGATAAGATTCGTGTGGAAGCACGTACGAGTGCAGGGAATATCGTAGATGAGTTTTCCGTTGTGAAAACAACGGATAATGAGCCGTCGACACCAACGCCAACACCTACACCGACGCCGACACCAACTTCGCCATCTACATCGACACCAGTAACAACACCATCGCCAGTACCGACGTCGACACCAGTACCAACGCCAACGCCGGCACAGACACCAACGCCTTCGACGCTGGTTTTCAACGACAAGGTTGATGTAGACGTAGTTAAGGCTATCGTAGAAAAAGAGCAATCTGCTCCTACCGTAAGCTTTACGGACGTTCCAGCAGCTTCATGGAGTGCAACAGTAGTCGAGCGTGCCGCTAAGATGGGCATTGTAACAGGGTACAGTGATGGCTCTTATCATCCCAATGAAAAGGTAACTCGCGCTGAGTTCGCCACAATGCTTGCGAAAGCTTTTGGGCTTGCTGATGCGAGCAGCAGCTCCTTCTCTGACACACAAGGGCATTGGGCCTCAGAAGCGATTTCAGCCTTACAGGCTAAAGGGATAATCACGGGTTACAGTGATGGTTCTTTCCATCCTAATCAAGAAATTTCCCGCGCTGAGATCGTTGCAATGCTTGCTCGGTTGACGAACTATGCTCCTAATACATTCAATCCATTCTCGGATGCAACTGCGAATTGGGCCTCTGAACAAATCAGTGCTTTCGCAGCTGCCGGTATCGTAAGTGGCAAAGGCAACGGCTTGTTCAAACCGAATGAATCGGCTTCCCGTGCGGAGTCCGTTGCGATGATCATTCGATTGTTGGATAAATTGCTCGCACAGTAAGTACAAAGTGATCATTTTCAAATAGCGGAATCCAAAACCATAGTCGGAACGAAGCTGTGGTTTTGGCATTTCTGCTGTCAATCATAAGCTTGCCTTCGAGCTGAATTTTCATAAATAAATAACTCCACACTAGGGCAGACTTACTTAAGTCCACAAACGTCCCAACTAGAAAATAGTCTAACATTAAAATTAATAAATCACTTATTGAAATTAACTTAAAAAAAGTTATAATGGAGAAGTACCATTTAAATTTGAAGGGAAGTTATAATTATGTCTACTGTATTGTACATTACTGCACACCCGCATGATCACTCCACATCTTTCAGCCTTGCTGTAGGTGAAGAATTCGTTAACGCTTATCGTGAAGCTAATCCTTCTGATGAAGTCGTTCGTCTTGACCTGTTCAATCTTGATATCCCTGCTATCGATGCTGACGTATTCAGCGGCTGGGGCAAGCTTCAATCCGGCACTGCTTTCGACCAGCTTTCTGCTGCTGAGCAAGCAAAAGTAGCACGTCTGGGCGAGCTCGTTGATCAGTTCGTTGCAGCTGATAAATATGTTTTCGTTTCCCCAATGTGGAACTTCTCGTTCCCTCCAGTTCTGAAAGCATACATTGATGCGGTTTCCGTTGCTGGCAAAACGTTCAAATACACTGCTGAAGGTCCTGTAGGCCTGCTTACTGATAAAAAAGGCTTGCACATCCAAGCTAGCGGCGGCGTTTATTCCGAAGGTCCTGGAGCTGCAATGGAAAGCGGCTTTAGCTACCTGAAAAAAATCTCGCTGTTCTACGGAATTCCTTCCTTTGAGCCGCTGTTTGTTGAAGGCATGGCTGTATCGCAAGATCAAGGCCAAGCCATTAAAGCACAAGCAATCGTTAAAGCGAAAGAAATCGCAGCAAGCTTCTAATTTTTCACTGCTATCTTTTCACTGCTTTAATAACAAAAACGGCCGAGATCGGATCTCGGCCGTTTTTTTGTCGTTGGTTGTTGCTAGTGTCAATGCTTTATCGCATACCGATTACTCGGCACTTCAAGTCCTAAATTGCCGCGCAGCGTATCGCCTTCGTATTCGGTACGGAATAGCCCGCGCTGCTGCAAAATCGGAACGACCAGCTCTACGAAATCTGCCAAGCCGCCTGGGACGACCGTTCGAACGTTAAAGCCGTCTGCCGCCTCCCCTTCAAACCATTGCTGAATTTGGTCTGCAATTTTCTCCGGCGTACCGATAAACGAGGTGCGTGGCGTCGATGCCCGAAGCGCAACCTGGCGCAGCGTAAGTCCCTGCTCCTTTGCCTCCTGCTTGATTTTGTCCGTTGTGCTGCGGAAGCTGTTGCTGCCGATATTGCCAATGTCGGGGAACGGCTCATCCAGCGGAAACTGGGAAAAATCAAAATGATCAAAGTAACGCCCCAAATAAAGCAGCGCTTGTTCAATTTCCACAAGCTCAGCTATTTCCTGATACTTCTGCTCCGCCTCCGCTTCGGTTCTTCCGACAATTGGCCCGATCCCCGGGAAAATCAGCAGCTCGCCAGACTCCCGGCCCAATGCTGCCGATCTTCCTTTCACATCCTGATAAAAAGCCCGCGCTTCCTCAAACGTTTCATGTGCCGAATAAATCGCATCAGCCGACCTCGCTGCTAAATCCTTGCCCGCTTCCGAGGAGCCAGCCTGGAACACAACCGGATAGCCCTGCCGAGAGCGCGCCACATTAAGCGGCCCCTGCACTGAGAAAAAAGCTCCTTTATGATGCAGCGTATGCAGCTTCTCCTTGTCAAAAAACACACCAGCCGCTTTGTCGCCGACAAAAGCATCATCTTCCCATGAATCCCATAAGCCTTTCACTACTTCCAAATGCTCTTCGGCTATTTCGTAGCGGAGCGCATGATTCGGATGCTCGCCCTTGCCAAAATTGAGTGCCGAGCCTTCCAGCGGCGAAGTGACAACATTCCAGCCCGCTCTGCCTCCGCTCAATTGGTCAATGGAGGCGAACTGTCTAGCGACCGTAAATGGCTCGCTGTAGGAGGTCGATAACGTCGCAACAAGGCCGATATGCGAGGTTGCTCCCGCGAGCGCAGACAACAGCGTCAATGGCTCAAATCGGTTTAAAAAATGCGGATTGGACTTCTCGTTAATAAACAAGCCGTCCGCGATAAACAGCAGATCAAATTTGCCCTGCTCGGCTATTTGCGCCTGCTTTTTATAAAAATCCAAGCTTACGCTCGCATTAATCGGCACATCTGGATGACGCCAAAAAGAAATGCTATTCCCTACCCCGTTTAAATTAGCCCCTAGCTTTAATTGTCGTTTTGTCATGACTTGCCTCCCTTATTCCCCATGCTGCTCCCAGCAAAGTAATGCCCGTTAATAAAAATACAAATGGAATACCGGCCCACCCGCCGAGAAATCCGCCCAGCAGCGGGCCTACTACAATGCCAAATTGACTGGCAGTTTGGCTCAGACTAACCGCTCTCCCCCGAAAATCCTTATCCGCATATTGGATAACGAGCGCATTTAGCGCTGGATACACAGCGGCGAAAAACAAACCGTAGCCAAAGCGTAAAATGCCAAAGCCGATCAGATGCTGCATGGTCAGTTGAAGCAAATTGCCAATGCCGCCGCCAATCAGCCCAATAAGCAGCACCTTGCCATAACCGATTCGCCCGCCAAGCCTCCCCCAGTAAGGGCCCATAATGACGGTAGCAACCCCTATCGCCGAAAATACTATACCCGAGCTGAGCTTAGCGTTGCTTATGCTGCCGCCAATTTGCACAACATAGAGCGTCACCAATGGCTCCAAAATCATGACCGAGGTGGACACCAGCAAAATCAGCCCATAGACCCGAAATAATTTGGAATTAAGCGCTGCCTGCTTCAAATCCTGAAGCACGCTCGGCCGTGCCTCGGTACGGCGCTCATGCACTTCTTTTACACCTAGAACAACGGTTGCTGAAATCAGCGTAATGATGCCTGATGCAATGAAGCATTCACGCAGTCCAATCCATTGGCTCAGCACGCCTCCGACAAGCGGACCTACAATGCCGCCAGCAGCGGTTGATGTGGAGATGACGCCCAGCGCGTATCCAACGTGTTTTTCCGGTGTGTTCGTCCCGACCAAAGCGAGCGAGGCGGGCGTAAAACCCGCCATCACCCCTTGAAAAATCCTCACAATGATAAACGTATAAGGATCATGGACAAAATAGTTCGCCACATGCGCGGCCCCAAGGCCAACGCCTGAACGGACAAGCATCAGCTTGCTGCCATATTTATCGGCAAGCGAGCCCCAGAAGGGCGCACATAAACCGCTGATCAGAAAGCTGATCGCAATGGAAACGCCGGACCAAGCCTCCAAACCTTTGTCTACACCCAAATCATGCTGCAAAAACAACGGGAAAAATGGCACCGAGAGCGTATATGCCATGTGATTGAAAAACAGCCCAAACCATAAAATATAAAGATTACGCTTCCAGTGAAGCACCGCGCCGCTCCTCCATTCGTTCCCGCCCTTCACCTCTCGTTCAATTCCCGATAATTCTCATTAACTTAATCGGTATTAATATAAACAACACTCTATCACTTCCCATCTCTTACCGTCAATTTACTTGCTAATAGAAATTGTCTATGAGCCGATTCAGTTTATCGATTGGGCAATCACTATACCTGCATGCAGCAGCATGTTGCAAAGCGGCAAGCATACAAAAACAGGACCATCCGTCCCCTTTCGGGCGTATGATCCTGCTCTCTTGTTGTCGTGCCGCTTTATGAAGCTTGAACCATACTTGCTTTCCCAGCCTACTGCGGCCTATTCCGGCTCGTTATAACAATCGACGCCTTCAGCCAGCAGCTTTTCCAGCCATTTCTGTTCCAGCTCTTCAGCCGCTTTTTTATATTTGCGCATTTGCTCGGCTGACGTGCCTCCCTGCTCCGCTGGGAACACATCCTTATAATCGTACAGCACCTTCTCTTCAAGCTTCATTTTCTCCAAAATATCAAATTCGAACTGCGCCGCTCCCTGCTCATTCCAGTCCATTTGCAGCTCATCATTTTTGTGCGTGCCAAAGTCCAGCTCAAACCGCACCCGATTTAATGCCCCATCCATATTGGAGGTCGAGCCAATAAACTTGCGTCCGTTTTGCGTATTCGTAATTTGATAGACGCCCATCACCCGTTCCTGCTCCATATACTGTGCCGTCAGCTGCTTGCGCTCTTCTTTATTCATCGCTGCTCCTCCTCAAATTTGTCTCTTCGTCCTATTCGTCCCCATCCATAAAGCTGCCTTGCCTCAGTCAGTTCTTAACCCAATATTCGCTGCAATCATCCGTGCGGTCAAGAAAGCCATATTCGATCAAATAGCGGCGCAGCGTCACATAGTCCGCTTCCCAGTAGCGTTTGAGCTGCTCATTTATTTCCTTCTCCGTGTACTTGCGCGATGCTTCAAAATCAGCTGAAATATGGCGCAAAATCGCCACCTTGCGCTTCTCCTTCCGTGGAAAAGAAGCAAGCGGACCATCCGGCCCCTGTGGAAAATATTGCTTCATGATCAACTCGTACTCATCCTCGGTAATTGCATACCGTTCATCAACCTGCGTCGCTGTGCGGTGGATCGGCATAAAACGCGGCGTATCTGCGGACACTCCACTCTCCATCAGCTCAATAGCAGCAAGCAGCAGCTTCGCCTGCTTCGCTTTCTCCTTCAGCACAAACCGATGATTGCGAATCGTCGATGCGCTGCCGCCTCCCGAGCTTTTGACGATTTCCGCATCGGACATGCCCGAGGCAAACTGCCGGATGAGCTGCTTTTGCAAATCGGTCAGCCCGCTCGCCTTCTTATCCAGACCGAGCAAGTAGTCGAGCATCGAGCCATGGCTATGCTGAACATGATATGCTGCATATTTGCGGGCTTCATACCATTTATCACTATCCGGTACTCGAAACACTTCTCCGTCCTCAAAGGCTGCTCCACACACGAGACAGCTATATCGGCCTTCGTCTTGAACGAATACAAAGCCTTTCTTTAGGTCGGCAAGCTCTGCTGACCAGAACAAATCATTTTGCGACAAAACAAACACCACCCAAATGAAAACTATTATTTTATAGACATAATAACATTTTGTTTGGTTATTTTCAATATCCATTTCAAATGCTCAAAGAGCATAAATGATTTCGCTATATTTTATTTTTTATAATACCTTGCATTATATAGTATTATAATTTATATTCATTTCAGGGGGGATGAACGTTTTGGAAATTAACAAGGAAGTTTTGAAGGGGCATATCGATACGATCATATTGTCCTTGCTGCACAGCCGGGATCGCTACGGTTATGAATTAGCTAAAAATGTGCGCGACCAAAGCGCCAATCAATTTGATCTAAAGGAAGGCACCTTGTATTTATCGCTCAAGCGGCTGGAGAAAAATAAGTGGATTACATCCTATTGGGGCAATGAGCAAGGGCCCGGCGGCAGACGCAAATATTACAAGCTTACCGCGGAAGGCGTAGAGGGCTATTTGGTTAAACGCTCCGAATGGGAGTTTCTGAAGCATATGATGGAATCATTTTTGCAAGGGGGAGACCATGTTGAAGGAAATTGAAGTGTATGTGAACAGGTTGTATCAGCATGCGGCCGGGAATAAGAAGGAAATAAAAGAACTGAAGGATGAAATGCGCAGCCATCTAATGGAGGCCGTACATGAGTTAAAGCAGGAGGGCAAATCCGAGCAGGAGGCCGTTCATCTGGCTATTGAGCGATTTGGAGGAGAAGCCGAGCTGCAATTGGTCATTGGACAGCTGTTTCAGGCACAGCGGATTTTCGCAAAAAGAGTGCTGTACACGGCGATTTTTTTCCTAATCGCCAGCCTTCTCACCGTTTTCATCATCTGGGTAGATGAACTCGGAAATAACAACGAGAACCGCGCTATTGCCGATCGTATTTCTGACCTGCTAGGGACTCAGTCCAGTATTACCGCTGATCAGCAGGAGCACATTAAGCAGCTGGCGCAATCCGCTGGACAAATTGCCAGCATTAAAGTGTACAAGCTTGATAAGGTCGAGCGAAGCAACGGGGAATCCTCCGATTTTAATCCCGAAGGCGCTATTCCTGACTATCAATATGATACGTCCGTCCCTATTTTTGAATGGATGGATTACTACTACTCACTTGATCAGGAATGGTTCATTCATATTAAATCCCGCCATTTCGCTGGAGTGTTCGATGCCGTCCTTGTTGGCGGACTTACAGCCTATATTGTGCTTTTCACCATTTGGGCCATTATCAACGCCTACCATCATAGAAGGCTTAATACCGGTTGGATAATCGTCTTTACTTTATTTAACGCAGT
Organism: Paenibacillus sp. Leaf72; assembly: GCF_001422685.1. Taxonomy (NCBI): domain Bacteria; kingdom Bacillati; phylum Bacillota; class Bacilli; order Caryophanales; family Paenibacillaceae; genus Paenibacillus; species Paenibacillus sp. Leaf72. The sequence goes on from NZ_LMLV01000034.1 coordinate 316,003, forward strand.
CGGCTATATCGCTTACCACCTCATTAGGCGAAAAGCGCGCTTGAACGCTGCGAGTTAAATCAGCAGTCTTACAACCCACCCTTTTGTATTATTCAAAAAAAAGTCTCCAAAGCCGCTCTAATCCACGGTTTTGGAGACTTTTTCATTCGCAACTTAGTTCCGCCGATCCTTCGGCAGCAAAATGCCGAACAGGCCGAGCAGCGGCAGCACGCTGGAGGCGTACATCACCTGCGCAATGCTGTAATGGTCGGCTGCTGTGCCAAGCACGATTGCTCCCAAGCCGCCCATGCCGAAGGCGAGCCCGGTAATCAGCCCGGATGCCATGCCGACTTTGCCTGGCATTAGCTCCTGCGCATAAACGACGCTGACCGAGAAGCTCGATTGGAGAATGAGGCCAAGCAGCGTAATAACCGGATACACCCAAAAAATCGGCAAATGCGGCAAAACGACGGTCAGCGGTGCTGCCCCAGCAATTGAGAACAGCAGCATCCGCTTGCGCCCGAAGCGGTCGGACAGCATGCCGCCGAGGAACGTTCCAGCGACGCCCGCCGCCATAAACAGAAAGAGCGGCACCTGCGCGGCGCCAATCGACAATCCATAATCCCGCTGCAAATAAAATTGGTAAAAGCTTGTGAGCCCAGCTGCATACCAAGAGCGGGCAAACACCATCACGAGCAGCAGCACTAGCGCAATGGCTACTGCTTTCGTGCTGAGTGTATCCGCATTTGCTGCTGCGCCGCTCTGTTTCGCCTTGCGATCGGCGAGTCCTTTCGCTGCGAGCTCCGCCGCGTACCAAGGCACGATGCGCAGCAGCAGGATAATGCCTGCCAGCGCCAGCAGCGTCCCCCATACGGCGCCTCGCTGCCCAAGCGGGACGAATATAAAAATCGTCATGAGCGGCGCTAGCGCTTGTCCAAAATTACCGCCGACCTGATAGATCGACTGCGCCAGACCTCGTCTGCCGCCCGCAGCAAAATAAACAACCCGCGAGCCCTCGGGGTGGAATACCGCTGAACCAAAGCCAACGAACACGACAGCGAGCAATAGCGTCCAGAAATTTGGCGCATAGGCGAGTCCCGCCATCCCTGCCATACTGCAGCACATGCCGGCGATAAGCATCCACGGTGCAGGCTTTTTATCCGATAAAATGCCAATAACCGGCTGCAGCACGGATGAGGTCATATACAGCGTAAACGTAATCCAGCCGATTTGTCCGAACGTTAGACCGAGCGATTGTTCAAAAATCGGGAATAGGGCTGCGACGACCGACTGCATCGAATCATTCAGCAGGTGGACGCCGCTAATGGCGAATAATATGCCAAATAACGCTTTATTTTTCGTATCCATCGTTTTAATCGGTTTGCTTAATGTATCTACATTGGACATGCCGCCCGCCTTCTCTCACTGATTGTGCTGTGTTTAACCAATCCAGACGAACACAGGACTCGAAACTTGTAAAAGCTCGCCCTCAGACGTCAGCATACCGCTGCCTGCATCAACCTGATAGCTCAAAAGGTGATTGGTCTTCTGGTTCGCCACGAGCAGCCTGCTGCCATCAGGGGCAAGTGCAAAATTGCGCGGGCCTTCCCCGCCGCAGGAAATATGCTGCAATAGCGTTAGGCTGCCATCAGCCGCATTCACTGCAAATACCGCAATGCTATCATGGCCGCGATTGGAGCTGTACAAAAACTTGCCCGACGGTGCCAGCGCAATATGCGCCGCATCGTTGTAAGCATTAAACCCTTCAGGCAGCGCGCTAATAGTCTGCACCAGCTCCAAAGAGCCTGCATCCTCTCCATTCTTTCGCAGCACCGACACCGTCGAATCCAGCTCATTCATCACATAGACGATTGGCAGCTGCTCATGCAGCGCCAAATGCCGCGGCCCTGCTCCCGCATGCAGCTGGTAGGAGGACGCAAGCTGAAGCGGCTCTGCTGCCTGTGGATTGTGGCGGTAAATAAGGATGGAATCCGTGCCGAGATCCGTTATGTAAACATAAGGCGATGGCCCGCCGAGCGGCAAAATCGCATGGGCATGCGGCGCATCCTGACGGCCCGCATTTGGCCCAAGCTCTCCCTTGCTGCCGACAACTGCTGCCGCCGGCTGCAAAGAACCATCCTCTGCAAGCGGCAGCACCGCTGCATTTCCCCCTGTATAATTAGCTACGAATACCGACTGGCCATCCGAGCTGACATAACAAGGATGCTCGCCATGCGTAGACTGGCGGTTCAACTCGCTCAGCTTGCCGGTTTCCGGGTCAATCGCATAAGCAGCAACCTCTCCGCCCGGCACGCCGTTCGCCTCCGCCGTTTCACTGACCGCATACAACCGGTCCCGTGCTTCATTCACGCTCAAAAATGACGCATTTTCAATGCCTGTTACCTGCTGAATCACATTCAGCAAGCCGGATTCGCTATCCTGTTTCGCTACGTAAATACACGGCTCCGAAGCACTGCCATAGCAGCCGATATAGACGATTCCTGCGAGCTTATTTGCTTTCAATCGTATTCATCCTCTCGTACTCTCATTATGTAAGCGTAATTTTTATATTTATAGTGACCATAGCACAATGAAAATAAGCAGACAACCGTTTTCGAAAAAACGCTTTCCAATGTCTTCTGCCCATGATATAATGTAAGCGCTAACAATTTTCCGTTTTCATTCTCATTTCTTGAAGGGGGCTTATGGAATGATGAATACTGGATTGAACGGTGAACGCAACATTTACGAGGATTTTGAAATTGAGTCGGACGTCCTTTTTTTCAAGGTCGGCATGCCCGAGCTCGTCAGCTTCCACGGCAGAAACTACAATATAAAGAAAAGAATGACCGGGGACCAGATTCGCAAGCTCATTGATGACAGCCACTTTTATCAAGTGAGCTCCAATTGCTACATTAACATTCGCAAGGTGAAGGCGATCACGGACGGCATTGCTTATTTCGGAACCGATGCATCCGACTCCAAGAACGTCCCTATCCCTAGACGCAAGCAAACCGTCATCAAGCAGCTCTTAGGGCAAGCGCAGTAATCGGTTAACAGGCACATACCGCACAGCACACTAATAAACGACGTCCATATGCGCACGCAGTCGCCGTTCATTCACACACAACCGCCGTATACCGTGTCTAACGGAATACGGCGGTTGTGTGTTTACATTGATCCTGTTATTCTAATCTGGAGCATGAATCGCCAAATATTCGCCAAATTTAAGGAGGCTATTATGAGCAAGCAAGGACAAGCGCTTGAGCAAGCATTTCATGGAGAACCAGCCGTTTGGCTAAAATGGGGCGCCTACGAGGCTGCGGTTTTGCCCGCAGTAGGGGCTAACCTGATTGCGTTCCGCGATATAGAGAAGGGCTATCATTTTTTGCATGAGCCAGCTGAGAGTGAAATGGCCGCATTTAAAGCAAGTCCCGGCACTCACGGCATTCCCGTGCTGTTCCCTCCGAACCGTTATCAAGATGGCACGTTCACAATGAACGGCAAGACGTATACGTTCCCAATCAATGAGGCAAGAACAGGAAACCATTTGCATGGCTTCGTACATACGGCTGCATGGGAAGTGCTGGACTACGGCACACTGAAAACCGAAAGCTTCGTGCTGCTTCAAATCGCAGTGGATGAGCAGCATCCGATTTATACGTATTTGCCGCATCGTTTTGCGATTACGCTGCGTTATTCATTGAGTGATCAAGGACTATTTCAGCATATTTCCGTACATAACCGCGGGAACGACGCTATGCCTTGCCTAATCGGCTTCCATACAGCCATCAATGCGCCTTTTGCCCCACAAAGCTCTTCCGAAGACTACAGCTTCACGCTGACAGCCGGAAAACGCTGGGAGCTGAACGAGCGCATGCTGCCAACCGGACAGTTTTTGCCGCTTAGCAGCGACGAGGAGAAGCTGAAGACGACGGGCTCTTCCCCTTACTTTGAGCCACTGGACAATCACTATACGGTGGAGACGCGCAATGGCCGCAATCAGATGGAGCTCACAGATGCCCGCGAGCAAGTGACTTTGGTCTATGATGCAGGAACAGCCTATAAACAGTGGATGGTGTGGAACAGCAACGCCTCCGGTCAGTTCTTCTGCCCTGAGCCGCAGCTTAACCTCGTCAATGCACCGAATGTCGATTTGCCAGCAGACGAAATCGGCCTGGTCAGCCTGGAGCCAAACGGCATCTGGGAAGAGACGAGCCGCCTGTATGTGAAGCCAGCTGCCAAGTAATAGGCAGCAATAATATAGGAAAAAGCCGAAGCCCCGCGTACGAGCGGGTGCTCCGGCTTTTTTTCATGAAAGGAACAGCGGTATCTTCAGCACAGGGGCTTTAGCGCAGCCCCTACTCCTCTACTTCAAAAATCGAATCCACAATAATCGGGAGATTATTTCTTACTGAAACGGCTCCGAGTACGGAGCGGGCATGGCTTCCTTTTTCCCCGAACACATCCATCATTAAGTCCGAGCAGCCATTCAGCACCTTGTGATGCTCTTCAAATTCAGCTGTCGCATTGACGAAGCCTTGAATTTTCACGACCCGTTTTACTTTATCTAGAGAGCCCACTGCTTGCTGCAGCACAGCGAGCACCTCCAGCCCCGCCTGCCGGGCAAATTCATAGCCTTCCTCCGTAGAGAAGTCTTTGCCCAGCTTGCCTTTCGGATTTCCAGAAGGCCCCTTGCCGGAAACAAACAGCAGTCCATTCACATTTACAAAGTTTGCGTATTTAGCCGCCGGCTCGCTCGCCGCTGGCAGCACAATATCAAGCTCAACAAGTCGTTTGCTAATCATAGACTCGGACAAGAGAACTCCCCCTATCGATTTATGTAGCTTAATTAGATGGCTGGCATAACATTTCCGCCATTGACCGGCACATACGCCCCCGTAATGAAGCTCGACAGCTCGGAGGCCAGAAATGCGACTGTGTTGGCAATTTCCTGATCGCTTCCCCGCCGCTTCAGCGGCACATTTTTCTCATAGCCTTCATTGCGCTCGCTGCCTGTCGCACGGTCCCGATCGCTGATCGTCCAGCCCGGTGCCACTTGATTGACCGTAATGCCGCTCTCGCCAACCTCTTTGGCAAGCACACGGTAGACGCCGTCCATGCCTCTTTTGCCTGCTACGTAGGCCGATTGGCCGGGCGCATTTTGCATGGCGCATTCCGTATTAATGCCGATAAAACGGCCGCCGCCGCGCTCCACCATTGCCGGAACGAATGCTTTGGCCAAATAGACGCTTTGCATGACGCAGGATTCGAACTGGCTTTCATAGTCCTCCACCGGCTGCTTCAGCACGCTTTCCCATTGGTACTGAATGACGGCATTTGCCACGACAATGTCCACATGTCCAAGGCTTGCCGCTGCTTCCGCTTGAAGTTTATCCACATCGCCTTGCTTCGTAATATCTGCCTGAACCGTAATCGCACGTCTGCCCAAGGCCTCAACCTCCTGCTTCAGCTCCAGCGCCTTGTCCTCATTGCTCCGATAATGAATGACGATATCCGCCCCGCAATCTGCGAGCGTTCTAACCATTACGCGTCCCAAATCTCCAGTTGCTCCGGTTACGAGCGCGGTCTTTCCAGTCAAGTCGAGTTGCAGCATAAACGTTCAGCTCCTTTGTTCATTCATCATTCGTCGTTCATCATTGGTAACGCTTCCCTCCTAGGCTACCATATCCTTGTACCATGCGTATATTTAAAATTTCAATATTGTGCTTATTTTGACGAATGATGCCTAATGCTGTTCATGGGTCCGCTGGCAATGGGCTTTATGCCGAAACGTCAGCCGTTCGCATTCGGTAAATGGCACCGGCGCTGAATGCAGCTGTATAAAGCAAATTCACAATCACAACCGTTAGCTGCTGCAGAGGCGGCAAACTCTCCGGGCTAAGCACGCCCATTCCAATCGTCAGCAGCGAATGCGGAAAAAACAGCCCGGCCTTCGCTACATACATGCCCAGTCCCAGAAAAGTTGCCCCTAGCCCGATTCCTACGGGGACGGCAAAGCTGCGTATCTGCATGGACAGCAGCAATTGGAAGCTGCTGATCGTAACAGCAGCCAGCCAGCCCCGCACCAGCCAGCCGAATAATTCTCCCGGCAATTCGGAGAGGCTTAATCCAACCATCGTGCCCCCTATTATATACAGCAGGACAAACACTACTTGTACAAAAGCCGTCAGCATGCTTGCTGTAAAAAGCTTGGCCCAAAAAATGCTGGCAACCGGAATCGGCGCTGTCATCATCATGTTCCAGTTTTTACCTGAATGCTCCAGTCTGCACAGATAGGCACAACAAATAGCGATCAGCACCGGAAAGAAAAACTCGCCATAAAACAGCCCGACTTGCGACCATAAGCTATACCAGCCATTTTGCAGGACACCCTGATTCATATAAAAATTACCGCAGCCCATCAGAATACTGACGATCGGCAGCGCTATCAATACGATCCATAGATGCGAATGGCGCAGCTTCAGCCATTCAGCGGGAACTACCCTTTTTAGCATAAACATTCTCTACACCTCCTGCCTGGATATATGCCATCGGCCTGCTCCATAGATCAACAACCCCATGAATAGCAGCAGCCCCAGCAACGGAAGCCCCGCCCCTAAATCACGTGCTATAAATTCAAGCTGATTATCCGTATAGCTCTGGGCAACCGGACTAAGTCCCGAATAATACGACCAAATGAACAATGGCCTTATCGCACTCGGAAACAGATCAGCAGCCATGCCAATGAACCCGCCAAGCATACCGAGACATAGCGCGAAGGCCTGATTTTTAAGCGCCATGGATAACCACTGCTGCAGGGCAATGACAGCCAAGTGGGCAGCCATCGTTCCAGCAAGCAAGCGTCCGAGCAGTATAATAGGCACCACTTCTTCAAAAGCATTTATTTTGCCGAAGCCGATTAGCGCCAATACTTGCACAAAACAGGCAAGCAGCAAAATAAGCGCCACACAGCCATATTTGGCAGCATATAACCTCTCCCGCTTGACAGACATGGAAAGCAGCAGCTTCCACGTATTGCCTTTATGCTCTATATCACAAATACGCGATACGCAGATCGCTGCGAGAATAGGGGCAAACAGACCGTTCAAGGATGCCGTCATCGCAATAAGCGGCTCCCAGCTAGCCTGATCAGGATTGCGGGCGATGGACATGCTTGTTGCCATAAACGCCCACCCCATTTCCACCCCAATCATCAGCAGTACCGTCAACCCGACGTATCTTCGGCGCAGCTTGTAGCCTTCCAGCCAAATCGAGCGAATCATAGGCTGCGCTCCTTTCCCGTCAATTCGAGAAACAGGCTCTCCAAGCTTTTTTTATGCTCTTCGATGCGCAGCACGTCAATATCTGCGGCAAGCAGGTCCTTATTAATTCGCGCTATCTGGGCATCTGTCAGATGACGCAGCCGCAGGAAGCCATCCTGTAAAATCGGCGCAAAGCCTTGGGCAGCGAGCAGCGAATGCGCCATCGGATTTTGGCTCGTCTTAAAGGCAATCGTCGGCAGGCTTTCATTTCGCAGCTCATCCAGCTTGCCTTGGAACAGCATTTTACCTTGATGGATAATGCCTACCGAGGTGGCGATCTGTTCGATTTCCGACAAAAGATGGCTGGATATTAGCACCGTCATTCCCATGCGCTGCGGCAAAGATTTGATCAGCTCGCGGATTTCACCGATACCTGCCGGATCAAGCCCATTCGTCGGCTCATCCAGCACCAGCAGCTTAGGCGAAGCCAGCAGCGCCATCGCGATGCCTAAACGCTGCTTCATGCCCAGCGAATACTGCGATACTTTTTTATGCTGCTGCTGCTCCAGCCGGACAATTTTTAGCGCCTCCCGCACATGACTGCCAGGCATATTCCGCAGCCGCTGCACGACGCGCATGTTTTCTAGGCCCGTCAGATGTCCGTAGTAGGAAGGGGATTCAATTAGAGAGCCCGTTTGGCTTAAAATAAGACGGCGGTGCTTGGCCAGCTCCTTGCCGAATACGGTCACGCTGCCCTCCGTCGGCTGGGCGAGCCCAAGAATCATTTTTAATGTCGTCGATTTCCCGGCTCCGTTCGGCCCAAGAAAGCCATAAATCTCTCCCTCTTCCACCGATAAATCGAGCTTTTCGACGGAATAGCTGCTGCCGTATCGTTTGGACAGGCCGCGGGTAGATACAATCGCTTGCATCGTCATTCACTCCAATCTTGATTTTGTCAATCAAGCATAACGATGCCGCCTTGCTGTAAACTGAAGCTAACCTTACGCCAGCCTTAAATCGGGCCAATGGCGGCCCGTCACGCTCCAAAACCAGCAAAAGCAAGGTATACTAAAAATGGGTGATGAACAATATGGAAGACTTAAAACATAAAAAGCTGCTCATCGTCGATGATGAGAGCGATTTGAGGGAAATGGTCGAAGGTTTTTTACGTAAAGAAGGCTTTACCCGCATTTTCCAGGCAGCTACCTGCGCGGAGGCACTGCGTACCATTAGGTCGGCCAAGCCGGACCTCGTCCTTTTGGATATTATGCTGCCTGACGGGGACGGGTTCTCTCTGCTCAAGTCGCTGCGGCACTTCTCAAGCGTTCCTGTGCTGTTTCTCTCTGCCAGAGGAGAGGATGAGGATCGTTTGCTCGGCCTTGGGCTGGGCGCCGACGATTATATGGTGAAGCCTTTTTTGCCGCGCGAGCTGCTGCTGCGTTTGAGCGCGATTTTACGGCGAGTATATGCACCGTTCCGCCAGGAGCAGCGCCCTATTTTTCAACTGGGGCCCCGTGTTATTGATTTGGAAAGCGGCGTTGTGCGGACGTCCAGCGAGGACGTTTCTTTAACCGCTAAAGAGCTTGTTCTGCTAACCAAGTTTTATGAAAACCGGAACCGCATTGTGACCAATGATGCTCTTTGCCAAGCAGTATGGAGCGATGATTATTATGGGTATGAAAATACCTTAATGGTTCATATTCGCCGCATTCGTGAAAAAATAGAAGAGCTGCCCTCCAATCCTGAGCATCTGCTGACCGTTCGCGGCTTGGGGTATAAGCTGCTAGTCAAGGGGGAGGAGTAATGGGAGGCACCGTTCGTATTTTAAAGCGTTTTATTGGGGCGACGATGCTCATCTCGCTCTCTTTGCTCGTGCTTAACTTTTTGCTGCTGCTCATCTGGGTTAGTACAGGGACGGTCGAGGGGAGTTCGCCAGCCGCGGTTGTGCGGCATACGGCTGAAGGGCTGAAGGCATCGAATAATGGGTATGTTCTTGAGGCCGAAACGGCGGCACGGCTGGATGACCAGCAGGTGTGGGCGATGTTAATTAGCTCGGCGGGGCAGGTCACATGGGGGCACAGCTTGCCCGAAGAGCTCCCTGCACATTATAGCTTGACGGATGTCGCCAAGCTTTCCATGAGCTACTTGATGGATTATCCCGTATTTGTGTGGGAGCATGCAGACGGACTTATTGTGATTGGCTATCCGAAGGACAGCCTTGTCAAATACCAGCATATACTGCCGATCGACTGGGTCAAAAATTTGCCGCTGCGCGCCCTGCTCCTACTCATAGGGAACCTTGTGCTGGTGCTGATTGTCGCCCTGCTGATCGGTTCCCGGCTCCTGCTTTCCATCCGCCCGCTGACGCAGGGCATACAGGCGCTTGCCGCGGATCAGGAGGTGCAGCTTGAGCCCAAGGGAATGCTCGCTGACCTTGCCCAGTCTGTCAACCATGCCTCATCGCTGCTGCATCAGAAAAATGCTTCGCTCAAAAGCAGGGATGAAGCGCGATCCAACTGGATCGCTGGCATTTCCCATGACATTCGCACCCCGCTTTCCATGGTGCTCGGCTATGCCAGCGAGCTGGAGGAGCATCAAGAAATTCCACCGTTGCAGCGAAAGCATGCGGGTATTATTCGTTATCAAGCAGAGAAGCTGCGCACCTTAGTAAGCGACTTGAATCTCGTTTCCATGCTGGAGTATGAAATGCAGCCGCTCACTCCAAAGGCTTTGCGGCTGGCCGCACTGACTCGCCAGATGGCATCCGATATGATTAATGCGGGGCTTGAGCCCAGCTTTACGCTCGAAATGGACGACATAAACGAAACCGCCCAAATATACGGGGACGAGCGTCTGCTGCTGCGGGCCATGACCAATCTCGTCCACAATGCGATCCGCCATAATCCACAGGGATGCGACATCAGGCTGCGAGCAGAGCTTGCGGCCGACAAGCATACGTGCCGCTTCATCGTATTAGACAATGGACGAGGCATCCCGCCGGAAGAGCTGGCCGATGTGCTGGAGCTGCCTTTTTCCGCAAATCGAAAATATGCCAGACCTTCCGGACATGGTCTAGGGCTGCCAATGGCTTTCCGAATAGCCAAAGCCCATCACGGGCGACTGACGTTAACTAACGGGCCTGGAGCCGGACTCACCGCCGAGCTTGAGCTGCCTTGCTTGGAAACGCGATAAGCTGTTGTGTGCTAGGAATACTCTAGAGGCAAAATAGCTGCTTCCTGTACTTGGATCGACTTGGCGGACACAGCAGCAGCTATTTTAGCAAAATCATGGGTTATGGCACCTTATGCGGACTCAGGAGCCGCTAATGCGCTGCTTTTCGCCATTTTGATGGGATAATGAGGGCAATAGCGGATTTCCTGTCCGCTTAGGCAGACTCAAAAAAATAGTAGACACATTCAATCAAACGAGGGCAGTTCTTCCTTCGTATAGCCGTTCTCGCGAATCTGCAATTCGTGAATGACTTTGACCGTCAGCCGGGTATAGAGTCTTCCAGTTTGCGCAACCCTTTGCGAATGGTATTCCGGCTGACCTGGGAGATGGCTGACGCTGCTCTGCCTATTTTTCTTCATCCATTCATCCACTCATTCATTCACGGAGTTGTTTGGGTCTGTTTTTTCTTTCATGTGCCTTATACCGTGCGATTTCTGGAGGCGCCGAGGCCGGACAGGAGCAGCAGAGCGCTAACGACAAGCAGCAGCAACAGCGGGGGCTTCCAGCTTGCCGTAATATCATGAAGCAGACCGAACAAGATCGGTCCGGTTGCCGCCAGCAAATAGCCAACCGATTGCGACATGCCGGAAAGAGCAGCGGAATCGAAGGCATCTTTCGTGCGCAAGCTTAAAAAGATCATGGCCAAGCTGAACGCACATCCTCCGCCAATTCCGAGTAAAACGGTCCACAACGAAATGAACGCATTTCCTCCGAAATAAAGACCTCCCAATGAAACAAACAACAGAACCGACATGATGATGACCAGCAAACGTTGGTTCTTCATGCGTCCCGCCACGATCGGCACAATGAACGCAACGGGCAGCGCGGCCATCTGAAACAGCGACAGCAGCAAGCCGCCGCTGTCTTCATTCAAGCCCCGGCTTGACATGATTTCAGGCATCCAAGCGATCAGCACATAGAACAAGAGAGACTGCATCCCCATAAAAATCGTAACCATCCATGCCAGTGGCGAACGCCACAGACTTCCACGCTTCGATGCACCGCTCGTCGCTGCCCCAACAGCCGCCCGACTCGCCCGGGCTTGAGGCAACCAGAACAGCGCGGCCAACAGAACGAGTATGCCCCATATGCCGAGCGCGCCATTCCAGCCGAAACCGAGGTCACGGGCGACCGGAACACTGACACCGGATGCGATTGCCCCGCATAAATTCATTGACACGGAGTACACGCCGGTCATGAGGCCGACTTGATGAGCAAAATTCCGTTTGACCAAACTTGGAATGAGCACGTTGCACACCGCAATCGCCAGCCCAATCAAAGCAGTGCCTGCAAACAACGAAGCGGTTGCGGTCAACGAACGGATCGCGATACCCGCCATGAGTAAAACCAGCGCATAAAGCAGGGTCCGCTCCGCCCCCAAGCGGCGTGCCAGAAAGGGTGCGAACGGTGAAAGCAGCGCGAAAGCAAGCAACGGCAGTGTAGTGAGCAGACCTGCCGCAGCATTCGACAGTCCGAGGGATTCGCGAATCGAGCCGACCAATGGGCCTACCGACGTTAGCGGCGACCGCATGGTCAGTGCGATCAGGACGATGCCGAGGATGATCGGCCAACCCAGCGACAAAGACTTCTTCGCCATCATTGACTTCGTATCGCTTGTTACGCTCATAGCCGCTCGCCTCCTTTGACCTCAAGAACTGCTTTCGATTCCGCAATATAACGGTGAACCGTTGCCACGGCACGATCGGCGTCTTGATCGACAATCGCTTGAACCAATTGCCGGTGCATCTCCAAGAAATCCCCATCGGCTTCATAACGAGTCAAGCTTGTAATCGAATCTTGTGACGCGTCCGCGATATGGTTGTACAATTCAATCAAGATTTCATTATGAGACGCCGCGATGATGCCTTGGTGAAGACGGATATCCTCCGTAACAATGGCATCCATGTCACCGCGTGCTGCCGCCCCCTCCCAGCGTTCCAGTTGGAGAAGAAGCTCGCGCGCCTCTTCGTCCGTTCTACGCTGTGCAGCCAGATGGGCTCCCTCGCGTTCGAGTGCATGCCGGACTTCCAACGTCTGCAGCGTATCGGAGCGCATAATTCGTTTTTGCAGCACCACTCCCAGCGCGCTCGAAGAGCTGACGTACGTTCCGTCCCCTTGCTTCGTCTTTAAGAGTCCCGCGTGGATCAAAGCCCGAACGGCTTCCCTCAATGTATTGCGGCTAACATTCAACTCGACCATCAACTCCGGCTCGGCCGGAATACGCATCCCCACAGCCCACTTGCCGGACTCGATCTGTCTTTCCATTTGCAATGCGACTTGCTCGACCAGCGTCAATCGATTTGTTTTCTGAAGCATACGTCAGTCCTCATTTCATCTATTTATCAAACATAGGATGTTTGGTTAATTGGTATTTTAACATACTTATATCGTGGAGACAACTCCTTCCCTAAAAAACCAAGCTTCGATATATTGAAGTTTGCATAAACATCCTAGTAAAATTGTAATTCTATTATTTTCTATCGTTACCAATCCTCATTTAATGTCGTATAACTCTTTAGATTGCTTTGCTGCCCGCATGGATGCTGTCGAAAAAAATCGTTCTTTCGATAAACTTGTCCAGCCAATCTAGCAAATGGGCAAAAAAGAAGCTACACTAAAGCTATCGCAATATCTGAGGAGGGATCAACGTTGCCAAAAGCGCCATTCCTTGTTTCTACTCTATTATTCATGTCCTTGCTATTTCTGTTATTTCCGCATCAGGTTGCCGAAGCAGGCATGTGGAGCAACATAAAGGGCATTTTCTCCGCCCCCGAAAAAATCGACGCGCTGGAGCAGCAATATATGGATGCCAAGCAGCAGCTTGATGCACAGAAGGAGCAGCTCACCGAATCGCTGCAAAGTGCAGAGCAATACGCAGCCAGGCAAGAGGAGCTCATGCAGCAGAACGAGCAGTTCCGCAAAACCAACGAGCAGCTAATGGAACAGAACAACGCGCTTATACAAGAAATGGAGCAAATCAAGCAGAAGCAAGCCAGCTTTACGCAAAAGCTCATCAATACAGCAATCATCATTATGATTATTATTTTCGCCTATATTCTTTCCCTTCGCGTTTGGCGCTATCTCGTTTGGCGCAAACAGAAGCATGTCGGCAGAGGAGTGTAGCGGATGAAAGCAACCTCCCCCGCGCCGATTGGACATGTGAAGGTGACGCTTCAGGAAGCGGACAAGCTCCATGTGCTCCATCCGGGAGCGATTATTGCTTACCAAGGCGCACCGCAGCAGCGCGAGGATCGTTTTATGAATTTGGCAGGCGTCTATCGCAAAAAGAAATGGGTGCGCGCCCTGCTGAGCGGCCCCTCCGAATTTATTATCGGCTTGCCGCCGGGCTGCTCGCTGGAGACGATCCCCATCGGACCGGAAAGCGATTTGCTGTTCGACTACCGCCACGTGCTCTATTTCACAGACGGCATGCAGCTCAAAAGCGTCATTCAAAAAATGAAAAATGTGTGGATCACCCGCGAGCTGGTGCGGATGCGCTTCTCCGGCCCCGGCGAGCTTGGCGTCATCACAAGCGGCGACATTGCGGTGCTCCAGTTGGACAAGGAGCGCCCGCTTTTTGTAAATACGAGCTCGCTCGTCGCTTATCCCGCCAATGCGAGCATCCAGCTTGCCGTTTACGGCAATCAGCTGGCGAGCCAGAACATGAACGTCCAGTGGAAAATAACCGGCAGCGGCCCTGTCCTTATTCAGACTGGATCGCATGGGAAAGACCTGGAGCATCCGCTGCAAAACGATGGCTTTTTCAAGCGATTGCTGCGTGAAGTGCTGCCTTTCGGCAGCGTGTATATTAAGTAGTAAAAGGGCAAGGCAAAAAACACCCGAAATCGCTGTTTTGGCGGATTTTGGGTGTTTTTTGCATTTAAGGGGGTATGTTTTTTCAAGGGAGTATGCAATACCTACGAAGTGCGACGCAAGATTTGATTATTATGACACAGGGGGACTCAGAAATTCTTGCTTAATAAGTGCTTTTCCATTAGTGATGCTCGATATCTCAATTGAATTAAGCTCTTTCAACAAATCACATAAAGCTGTTCACCTGCTACAACAGTACGTGTGGTTAAATCCGACTTAGGATCAATTCAGTGCTCTCGTCCTTAGTTGAAATAACAGGGGTTTCGATTATAACTTCAGTCCAAAGTCTATAACCTACAAATCTATTTCTTGTCAATGGTTAAATACTTTAATCTATTTACAAAATGTAACCCCCTCGATTGCTCCCAATTGAGTGTTTCAGTGCAGAATCCATCATATTTATTAAACCTGATCCATAATACTGTACTTCATCAATAGTCTTAAACCTCTGTCTTAAAATTGGACTTGTGCTTAGCCAACGATTTAGACCAACCGCCTGAAGCGTTGTGCAGCGATCTACAGCATCATCGAGACAGCGAAGGAAAACGGACTTCATTCGTTTGAATATTTGAAGTATCCGTTCCAGAAACTACCAAATATTCCGGATGTTCAAAATCCAGAAACACTCGAGCCTTATTTGCTATGGTTATCTTCCGTACTGATAACCTGCAAGGTGTTAGTAACCAAATAGTAGTGTAAATAGCTCTCACATATATAGAAGACGGGGCTATTTTACGCTTACCCCATAGATCCCAAGCGAACAGGAATAACGCCTGATCCATTGGGGGCTCGAATAATCAAACAATCATCTGTACATTCTATACCCTAGATTCAATTCCATTTTAAAAGGAGCTGCTTGTGTGATGAACCTAACTTTGATGCATTGCGTTGAGAAAAAACTATCTGAAGATCAAATGATTGATTCAGCTCGATTGGCTATACTGGAAAATCCGGAGAACGCGTCCAAAAACTCAAACGAAGTCGAAAATTTGGAAATGGCAATTGAGGTTAGTAAAAAATGGAGTAATGGTCGTACTCTACGTGTCCGATTCATGGGCGGTTTGCCATTTGTTCATGAAAAAGTGAAACAATATGCTAACCAATGGAGTCAATTTGCGAATATTAAGTTCTCGTTTGGCAACGACCCTGATGCCGAGATTCGAATTTCATTTAAGCAAGATGGACACTGGTCATACATCGGAACTGATAATCTGAGTATTCCGAAAAACGAAGCAACGATGAATTTTGAAGGATTTAATGAAAGTACGCGCGAGTCGGAATTTTCCCGTGTTGTCATGCATGAGTTCGGTCATTGTATTGGGATATCTCATGAACAGTCGAGTCCAGCAGCTAACATTCCTTGGGATGTTAAAGCCGTTTATAAGTACTATGAAGATAGAGGATGGTCTAAGCCAGTAGTTGATCATAACGTATTGGCGAAGCATCCAGCCGAAGGGTTCGCTTTTACTCCGCATGATCCTCAATCCATTATGCAATATCCTGTACCGAACGAACTAACGATAGGCAATTATGAAATTGGATGGAATACCAAATTATCGGATACGGATAAACGGTTTATAGGACAGATGTATCCGCTTGGCCGGCGATCTCCTCAATCGGATGATGCGGCTTACCTTAAACCTGATGTAGCGGCCGCAGCCATGAACAGCGATTCCCATAGCTCACATCTAGATACACACTAAATCTTATCAATAAAACCGGAGGGATCAAATCATGTCCATCTTAGTGACGAATAAAAACGAAACGAGTCAGAGCGAACTAACAGAGCAGCAGAAACTGGCGTTGCAGCGTTATATCGATCGTATACCGATCAGGGAAGGCCATCTTAGTCAATTGTATGTAAAAACTCCATTTGAGGTGGATGAGCCCGAACGGGTCAATGCCAGAAAGGCCATGCTTGATAACCGCGACAATCTCTCGCTGGAACGACTCATTGGCAATAACGATTTATTCCCCTTGCATTATCTGGAGAAGGGCCTTCGAGTGGCCAAATCAATATGCCGTATAGTTATAAAGGATGGGAACGGACGCAATGAAGGCTTCGGAACAGGCTTCATGGTTGCTCCTAATCTGCTGCTTACAAACAATCACGTTCTTCCCGATAAGGATTATGCTTTATCCAGCAGGGCCCAATTCAACTACGAAGTGGACGAGAACTTTAACCCGCGAACGGTACAGGAATTTCAGCTGTCTCCAAACCAATTGTATATCACGAATAAGGATCTGGATTACACCCTTGTTGCTATACAAGGAATGTCAGCGGAAGGTGTAGACATTCAGGAGTTCGGTTTTTTGCCCCTAATCAAGCAAACAGGCAAAGCGCTGCTTGGCGAATACGTGTCCATAATCCAGCATCCAAAAGGGGACTTCAAAGCAGTCGTATTGAGGGAAAATCAGATTACGGATATACTGGATAACTTTATTCATTACTCCGCCGATACGGAGCCAGGTTCGTCCGGCTCAACCGTTTTCAACGATCAATGGCAAGTCATTGCGCTTCACCACTCCAGCGTTCCTGATCCGAATCACGATGGACAATTCATCGCTAACGAAGGGGTTCGCGTTAGCAGTATCTTAGCCGATATCGACACACAAAAGTCTGTGTTAACTAATGCGCAGCGCGAACTTCTCAGCAAGGTCGGGGGCGAAGGAGCGTCTGCGGACTCAAGTCCTAGTTCGGTTCAGAGTAATGATGACGATGAGTCCGTTGTAGCCGAGTCGTTCGCGCTTGAACGATTCGAGCAGATGTCGGGATACGACCCCAAGTTTCTTGGTAATAGCTTTGCGGTTCCGCTCCCTGATCTGCGTGATGATTTAATGCAGGATGCGGCACCACTCATTCGAGGTGGCGGGCATATCTTGAATTACACGCATTTTTCCATCGTTATGAGCAAATCGCGCCGATTAGCCTTCTATACGGTTGTGAATATTGACGGGAAGCAGTTAAAAGGCAATATCGGCCGTTCGGACAAATGGCGATTCGATCCAAGAATCGATCAGCAGTTCCAAATCGGTAATGAGCTGTATAAAAACAATCCGTTGGATCGAGGACATCTAGTACGCAGGCGCGATCCGATATGGGGAACGGATGCGATTGCTGTTGTCGCCAACGAAGATACGTTCCACTTTACCAACTGTTCTCCTCAGCATGAGCAGCTAAACCAAGGGAAGAATTTGTGGTTAGGACTTGAGGATCATATCTTGAATCACGTTCAGAATATGAATATGAAAGCAACTGTCTTTACAGGTCCCGTCTTCCGCGACAAGGATAAGGCTTACCGTGGGATCAAGCTGCCGGAGGAATTCTGGAAGGTAGTCGTTGTCGTTATGGAGGACGGCAAACTGGACGCTGTCGCATTCCTGCTATCGCAAAAAGAGTTGATCAGCAATCTAGAGGCCGCCGCCATCGCTCCGTTTCGAACGTTCCAGGTGAAAATTTCGTCCATAGAGGCCTTAACTGGCTTGAGCTTCGGTACTCTCCGCATGAACGATCCATTAGAAGCTATCGAGATGACAACCGACAGTCTACCGATAGAACGGGTTGAGGATATTCGACTATAGATCCTGACACATAATGAAGAACACGCTGTGCTCATCAAACTAATTACGTTATGCTACAAATTTAGCCCAAACTCCTTTGAGTTTGGGCCGTATACTTTTTCAGAAAGGTAAATGTAGCTATTCCTATTTTCTCACCAACAACACACAGCACTCCATACGGAGTGCGACGCCGTAAAGCAGACGAACAGGTTTATGCGCTTCGGTTTCAATCCACGCAATCCATACGGAGTGCGACAACAAGCTGCTTACGACTCTTTATTTCACAATTATGTTTCAATCCACGCACTCAATACGGAGTGCGACACAGGTGGATTCAAGCAATAGCAGCCCTAATCCGTTTCAATCCACGCACTCCGTACGGAGTGCGACATCGCGGTGAAAGAACAGGCGGCTGTTATCATGGTTTCAATCCACGCACTCCGTACGGAGTGCGACAACATACAATGATTGTATGATAATGACATACAAATGTTTCAATCCACGCACTCCGTACGGAGTGCGACGAGTGCGATTGCTGCTTTTTTCGATGCTCGGGTTCTCGTTTCAATCCACGCACTCCATACGGAGTGCGACAAGGCAAGCTTTACTCATGATGATAAACGAAGCAGTTTCAATCCACGCACTCCATACGGAGTGCGACTAACCGCTATGATAATCAAGCAAATGGCCACTAGAGGTTTCAATCCACGCACTCCATACGGAGTGCGACATCAACATCTATGAAGGTGATATTACAGTAGTTGTGTTTCAATCCACGCACTCCATACGGAGTGCGACGATATAGAGTTAAGAGCCGAGATGTTGCTAAGGTGTTTCAATCCACGCACTCCATACGGAGTGCGACCATGTCCGTTATCGGACGTCAACTGTTTTTATGGTTTCAATCCACGCACTCCATACGGAGTGCGACCTGGCTGCAAGAGTTTTGCTGCGAGTTCATTGACGTTTCAATCCACGCACTCCATACGGAGTGCGACACCGTCGCATTGTTGAAATGTTCCGTTATGGAGCTGTTTCAATCCACGCACTCCGTACGGAGTGCGACGACTAAACCCCATGTTTTTTTACAGTCATATACGTTTCAATCCACGCACTCCGTACGGAGTGCGACACCAAAAAAGAGCTGCGATAAGCCCCGAAGAGCGAGTTTCAATCCACGCACTCCGTACGGAGTGCGACAGCGAAAATACAAGTGATTGATCCCATCATGGCATCAATCACCTCATTTTACAATAAATATAATACTAGAAAAATCTAGATCAAATCTTGACTTTTCTTGAAATAGCTCAAAATCGACATGCTTCTACAATTTCTGAGGTGCGAATCCCCTAGGGTTTTTATGTGAGCTTCACATTCGCACCTGGGCATGTAATCTCAGCTGCTAAAAAACTTTATGCAACTACGCCGTCTTAAAGCTCGACACCGTATGCTGGAGATCATCCGCCAGCTGGGCCAGCGATTGCGCGGTCGCTGCGGATTCTTCGCTGCTCGCTGCGGACTCCTCGGCAGCAGCGGAAACATTTTCAACGGTAGTCAACACGTTTGTCGCTTGGGCCGCCTGCTCTTCGCTCGCTGCGGCAATTTCGGATACGCGATGGCCTGTATCGTTGACCATCTTCGTAATACGCTCGAATGCTTCTCCCGTTTTCTCCGACAGCGTTGCGCTTTCCTCAACTGCATTCACGCTGCGCTTCGTATTTTGCTGCATGCCTTGAATAATGACCGTAATTTTCTTCGTCGCTTCGCCACTTCGCTCCGCCAGCTTGCGTACCTCATCGGCTACAACAGCAAAGCCTCGTCCTTGTTCGCCTGCCCGTGCTGCTTCAATGGCTGCATTCAGCGCAAGGAGGTTCGTTTGATCGGCGATATCCTCAATGACCTCGATAATATCGCCAACCTGATGGGAATCCTGCTCCAGCTGGGACATTTGCTCGCGCACGCCATTCATGCTTTTCACCGAGTTGTCGATAATGGTGCGGCCTTCTCTAGCAATTTTCATCGCGGAATCCGATAGCTCTGATGCTTGCTCTGTACTTTGAGCGACCGATTGAATGGCCATCGTCAGCTCGCTGAACAGCTCATGAATCGTCTGTGCCGCCGATGCTTGAGCTGTGCTCCCGCCGGCAATTTCCTCTGTAGCAGCCGAAATTTGCTCTGCAGCCGCAGCTACGCTGTGCGATGATTCAATAATACCGCTAACCGTTCCGTTCAAACGGTCAATCATATGGTTGAAGGAGCTTGCAAGATTGCCGACCTCGTCCTTCGTATGGATGTCTACCTTTTCACGCAGATCGCCGTCGGCCACATTTCTCGCCAGAACAACGATACGGCTGAGCGGCTTCGAAATCATCCGGGACAACACGATTCCGAAAATAATGCTCAGCAGGAATGCCAGCACCACAATGACAATTGTAATCAACAAAGCGCTATTATATGCTTCCGCCCCCTTCTGGTTCGCTGCGTCCGCTTCACGAATCGAAAGCTCGATGCTATCCTCAAGAATCTTGAAAACAATATCACCCTGCGTTTTTAATTCGTTACTGATCAAATTTTTAAACGCGGCATCATCGCCGGAATTATTGAGTTCAATACCCCGGTTGTAAATGACCAAATAAGCTTTCCAATCCGTATCAAAGCTATCAATGATCCTTTTAGCATCATCGCTCATATTCGTTGCTTTATATTTTTCAACAGCCTGCTCGACATGTGTTGTCGTTTCCCTAATTGTAGCAAGCTCTGCCTGCATTTTCTGCTCCGTATCATGCATATACAGGCTTCGGATTTGAACCCGCATACTGGTATAGTTGACCTGTGCCTCATAAGCTTCTTTAACAGGAATCAAATTATTGGAATACATATCATCCTGCGACGCATGCATTTTATTCAAATTATAAATACCGAATAAACCTACGACACCTAAAATAATCGCAACAATCAGAAATGCGGATATTAATTTGACACTGATTTTCAAGTTGTAGAACCAATTCATATCAAATACCCTCCCTATTCTATCTAATATTTGCTGTTAGTTTGTTTTCTTGCAGATCTGGCAAACGACGTTCTAGCTGATGCCGCTTGCTTTTTTCATAATGCCGCCAATTTCCAAAATCAACGCAATTCGCCCGTTGCCCAAAATCGTTGCTCCTGAAATACCGTCCACCTTGCCCACATAGGAACCAAGCGTTTTAATAACGACCTCTTGATTGCCAAGCAGCTGATCGACCGCAATAGCCAGCCGCTGCTCCGCTCTGCCGATCATTACGACCGGAATTTTGTCGGGTCTGCCCTCCGTGCGTGTATAGCCGAACATTTCATGCAGCCATACGAACGGTACGATCTGATTGCGGATTTTAATAACCGGCGAGCCTTTTATCATTTTGAGCGTGCTTGTATCGACTCGAATAATTTCCACAACGGCGCTCATTGGCAAAATAAACGTTTGGTCGCTCGCCTTGACGAGCAAGCCCGTTGTAATGGCAAGCGTCAGCGGCAGCCTTATCGTGAACTTCGTTCCAACGCCGACGGACGTATCAATATCAATAATTCCGCCAAGCCGCTCGATATCCGTCCGCACGATATCCATGCCCACGCCTCTGCCCGATACATCGCTAAGCTGGGAGGCCGTTGAGAAGCCTGGGTGAAAAATAAGGCGCAGCGCCTTATGCTCATCGAGCAGTGCCGCCTCCTCTGCGGTGATGACACCTTTGGCAACAGCGGATTTACGCAGCTTGTTCGTATCAATGCCGCCGCCATCATCCTCGACGACAACAACAACCTGATTATCCTCATGCGCCGCGCTTATTCTAACTGTTCCCTGCTCAGGCTTGCCGCATTTAACCCGCTCTTCCGGCATTTCAATACCGTGGTCCACCGCGTTGCGGATCAAATGAATCATCGGATCGCCGACCTCTTCAATAAGCGTGCGGTCAAGCTCTGTATCGCCGCCGACCATTTGCAGATCAACGCTTTTATTCAGCGTTTGCGCCAAATCACGGACCATGCGCGGGAAACGGCTGAACAGCTGCTCGATCGGCAGCATCCGTACTTTTAGTACGTTTTCCTGCAGGCTGCCAATCAATCTGGACAGATGATCGCTGATTTCGCCGAGGTCATCCATCGTCTCGGAATACCCATATGCTTGATGCAGTGTTTGAATGGCCTGCTTCAAGCGGGTTTGGTCGATTACTAGCTCTCCGAGCAAATCGAGTACATTTTCCAGTCGTTCCACGTTGACGCGAATCGTCTGCTGTTTCACTGACGCTTTGGACTGCTGCGTCTTGTCTGCTTCATCCTGCGCTACGCTTACGGCAAAACCGGGCAGCATGTCCACGTTCTCCTGTTCCAGCTCCAAAACTGCGGCTGTCTCAGCCTCCGGTTGGGACGGCATCGCTGCCTCCACCCTTACGCTCTGCACGTCCATCAGCCCAGCTACCGCCAGCTCAAGAGCATCTGGCTCCACCTCTTGAGTGGCAATCAGCCACCGTATCGCATGAATATCCTGATCATCCTGCACCAGCTTCATATTGGGCTCATTCCACAGCACCTCGCCAAACGCACGCAAGGAAATATCAATAATGCTGATGCGAGCGAGCTTCATCATGCAGTCCTCAGTCAGCTTGACGGTAATTGTATATACGGTTTGACCGCTATGTATATATTCTCGCAGCAACTGCTCCGCCTCTTCCGGCAAAGCTTCGCCTGCTGATTCCTTTGCAGCCGCGACTGATTCCGTATTTGCTTTCGAGAAGCGTCCCAATTCCTTGATGACCGCCGAAGGGTCCGGCAGCAGCTCCTCGTGGATAATGCTGTTTTGCAAATCTTTAATAAAGTCGAGACATTGAAAAAATAAATTCGTTAATTCCCGTGTCATCTCAAGCTCTTCATTGCGCAGCATATCAAGCAGATGCTCCCATTCATGGGTTAGCTGCTTGAGCTCCATATAGCCCATTGCCGCGGAAGAGCCTTTAATCGTATGTGCCGCCCGGAAAAGCCGCTGAATGCCCTCAGAATGAGAGCCTTGCTTTTCCAAAGATAAAATCTCTTCTTCCATCGTCATAATTTGTTCCTCAAGCTCTTCGAGAAACACTTGCCTAAATTCCGAGTTATCGAACATATGCACCACCTTGTAAGCGTTGACTTAAGAGCTCCCTTGCTGCTTGAAGTATGCCATGTGAAGCAAGAAGCATTAATCGCGCAGCAGCACCTCATCGATCTTTAATATGCCGACCAATTCTGACTCTGTAAGACCGATTCCTGTAAAATAGGCACCGTTAATGCCGCCTACCCGCTCCGGCGGTGGCTGAATATCGTGAAACGACGTAACCTTGTACACCCGATCCACAATAATGCCGATCGACTCCTCCTGATGATGAACAACGACGATTCGCGTCGCTTTTGAATACACATCCTCATCCAGTGAAAATAACGCTCGCAGGCTAATAACCGGAATAATTTTGCCGCGTAAATTAATGACACCCATCACATAAAACTGGCAATTCGGTATTTCGGTAATTTCCTGCATACGTATAATTTCATGAACTTCAGCTATACGTATGCCATAGCTTTCTTCCCCTACGCCAAATTGTACATACTGCATTTGCTCTACCCCCTGCATGATTTCACCCCCTTTCATATTCTGCCTTTGGTAACGTCCAGCAGCTTTCTGCCAATCTGCTCAATGGGCAGCACATAATCGACGGTTCCCCGATCAACTATCGGCGCTCCGGTTGCGTTTTTTATTTTTTACACAATTCTGACTTTACTTTATATATATCGGCTGACAGCTCTCCCGACGGCTTGGCGACAAAATCAACCGCCCCGCACTGAAGCGCCATAATGGTCTCTTCTCCACCAAATTTTACATCTTCAGTCCTCCCGTTTTGCTGATTGCTGCGCCTTATTTCCTACACAATAACAAACATCTCTGAATCATAACTGAATCTTTTGTCGATTTTTGTAGCATTTTAACGAATTTAATTAGCATTACGCGTTAACTTGATCAATTTAGGAAACTTTTCATAATCTTCTCAAAAGCGCAAAAAAACTACCTTTGTCTCAGACAAAAGGCAGCTTCTTATTATCCCCTATCAGGTTGATTGCATTAGCGACTCATATCGGTCTACAAGCTCGGCATGTGGACAAGCTCCAAGCTCCCCTGCACTGCGCTTGCAAAACTGCTTAAATACGGTGTCGGCCTTCACCCGATTGCCTCCTCTCTTATAGCAGCGGACTACGAGCCATAAGGCCCCCTCATCGTAAGGCTCCTTGTTTAAGTATTCGAGCGCATAATCCGTTGCTACAAGAATATCTCCCTGATTCAGCAGCTCCTCGACAAGCCGCTCCACAACCAGGCCTCCGATAAGCCTATAATGCTCGCGCAGCCGATAAACCCAGACGCTCTGAATGTCAGTCAGCACTTCCTCCTTGTATAAGTTCACCGCCTGTCGGAGCAAAAATAGGCTGCCCATGTCGACCGCACGTTTCGCTAGCTGTTGAAATTCAAGCATATCTGAGGACATATGCTCGGCAGTCAAAATATACTTCTCCCGCAGCGATTTAATCCGAACCCTCCCGTCCAGCCCATTACGCTTCAACAGCTGACGGAGTTGATACACGCAGGTGTGAATGTATGCCCTTGCCTTCGTATCTTCCATTCCAGGAAAAACATCATCCATAATATTCTCCACGCGGCATTCCCGGTTCGTCCATAAATACGCAAACAGCTCCTTCGTTTTCAGCACCTTCCATTTGACGGGACCTGCTGTCCCATACAGGTTCAGCTTGCCGAAGCATTGAACGTCGACTCTGTCTTTCTGCTTTACCGCCTCGGCGGCCAATTTATTTCTCCCAATTCTGCGTTGACGTACACGCTCCACCGTTCGCTGAAGCCGCTGCGGGGCTACCGGTTTCAAAATATAATCCTCCACATTCAGCTCATAAGCCTGCAACGCATGATTGTCAAATGCCGTGACAAATACGGTAGCCGTCCCTGGGCAATAAGCGAGCATTTCCTCCGCGAACATAAGACCAGAAATTTGCGGCATGTAAATGTCTATGAACACGACATCCGGCGGCTCGCGCTTAATGGCCGCAAGCCCCTCCAGCGGATCATCATAAAGCTGAATGGAGCCGATTCCTTCACAGTTCGATAAATATTCCTTCATTTCCTCAAGCGCCCAGTGCTCATCATCCACCACCGCGACGTTCAACATTTCAAATCCCTCCCTGTGCTGGTATCAAAAAGGTAACGGTCGTGCCTCCGCTTTCGCGCCGTCTAATATGTAGTCCCGTTCCAAAATGGCGAAGCAGCCGCTCGTTTGTATTCGCAAGCCCAATTCCCTGCCGCAGCTGTTGCCCGCTTGGCAAACGCCTGCCTGGCGGCTGCTTCCTTAAGCGCATGAAGCTTTCAAGCTGCTCCTCCGGAATACCGACTCCATCGTCCTTAATAATGACGCGGATGCCCCCAGGAACGGAGAGCGTAATAATTTCAATCGTGCCGCCAATGAGCTTGGCTGTAATGCCATGGCGAATCGCATTTTCCACCAGCGTCTGAATGACAAAGGGTGGCAGGTGAAACTGCGTCGCTCCGAGCTCGTAATTCACCTGCAGACGGCTGCCAAATCTAGCCTTCTCCAAATCCAGATAGGCGCTGACGAGTGCAAGCTCGACCTTGAATGAAACTGCCTCCGCCTGATTCTCAAAATCAAAGCTGCTGCGCAAAAATTCACTCAGGCTGCGAAGCAGTCCCCTCGCTTCCTCGGCATTACGCTTGCTGATGAAAATGATTGTGCCGATTGCATTAAACAAAAAATGCGGCTTAATCTTCGCACGCAGCATCGCCAGCTCCGTCTCTACAAGCCCGGCCTCTGATTTTCTCAGCTGCATGAGCATGCAGAGCTTATGCTTAAGCTCTACAGCGGCGAAGGGCCGCAATAAATAATCATTCATCCCAGCTGTGTAGAGCCGTTCCAGCTGACTCCTGGCCTTGATGTCAAGCAGTAGGAGTATGTATAGCTCCTTGCTGCCGCTTGCCTCACGAATAGCGCGGCACGCGGCTTCAGCATCCTCTGCCAGAGAAGCGTCAATAAGACATAAGTCAGCCTCGTCGCCCTGCTTGAACCAGAGCAAAGCGTCTTCCAACCTGCTCTCAGCCGAGACTTGTATATTTTGTTCTGTGAACACATCCGTAATAATCGCTCTTTCGATTACGTGGTCATGAACGAGAAGCGCATGAAGCAATGCAAATCCCCCATTCCAAATTATAGTAGATAAAAACGTCTAGTAACTATATCGGTTATAGTGGCTTCTCTTTACACTAAACCCCACAGGGAGACGCAGAAAAGACCGGTTGTATTCAACCGGCCTTGCACGAAACCTATGTTTTTTATACGTATGCTATGTTGTGCGAAATTCTGCTGTCTACTCTTCCTTCGGAATCAGCTTGTAAATTTCTCCTGATTCAAAAGCATCAATGAGGCGTCCCAGCCATTTGTAATACGCAAGGGCTTCCTGAAGCTTCTGCCTGTCGCTAGCTAGCACATCCAGAAAGGCTTCGGACTGCTCCGTGTTGTTCTCAAGCTGTTCAATTTCCTTAAGAGAACGGGTTAGGGCGAGCACATTTTGCTCCGCAGCCTTCCTCCATTTAATAGAGAAGAAGTCCGTGAAGTTTTCATGCCAATCCGGCACCACCTCATACAAATCTTTGCGTGAGCCTTTGCCCCATACTTTATTGATCATTTTCAGATCGTATAACGTCCGCATTCCGGTGCTCATTGACGTTTTGCTCATTCCCATCGTAGCACTCATTTCGTCCAGCGTGACAGGCTCGCGGTTGAAATACATATTGCCGTATAAATGCCCGATGGACAACGTTATGCCATATAGATCCATGTTTTTGCCGATTGATTCAATGACGCGCCGACGCGTCTTCAGCAACTGCTGCTGCTGCTCTTCTGTTAATGCTGCAAGTTCATCCATGTCGTTCCTCCTGAGGAGTGGCGTGTCCCATTCATCCTACAACATGTATTGTAATCAAACGTCTAGGGAAATGTAAAGAAACATGTTGATATGAAAAAGGGAGTTATCAGGAGTATTCTGTACGAAAAGTTTGTAAAGTTGTAACTGTACAAAGCATACAGAGGCTCACGCCTTTTGACCATTACATTGTTATCCAACTACACTTATAAGCAGACGAACACTCGAAGCTTGGTGAAGAAGCGTTATGATAAAGCGTACACCTCGCTTCCTGTGCCAAGGATCGTGGAGGGGGTACTACATGGCTATTATAGAAGCTAAAAAGCTGACCAAGATTTTCGGAGCGGACCCAAAAAAAGCGATACCGCTGCTGGATAAGGGCTGGTCAAAAGAAAAGATTTTAAAAGAAACGAAGCTGACTGTCGGCGTGAATCAAGCCAATTTTTCGATAGAGGCCGGACAAATATTTGTCATTATGGGCTTATCGGGCAGCGGCAAATCGACGCTCGTTCGCTTATTGAATCGCTTAATTGAGCCGACGGGCGGACAAGTGCTGTTTAATGGCAAGGATGTGCTCAAGATGACGGCTGAGCAGCTCCGGCAGTTTCGGCGCAAGCATGTCGGGATGGTGTTTCAGAAATTTGCGCTGTTCCCGCATCGCACCGTTTTGCAAAATATCGAATATGGCCTTGAAGTTCAAGGCATCAACAAGTCGAAGCGCCGGGAAATGGCGATCCAATCTTTAGAGCTAGTAGGCTTGAAAGGCTACGGCGACAGTTATCCCGAGCAGCTAAGCGGCGGGATGCAGCAGCGCGTAGGCCTTGCAAGAGGACTTGCCAGCGATCCCGAAGTACTGCTGATGGATGAAGCGTTCAGTGCACTTGACCCGCTTATCCGCAAGGATATGCAGGATGAGCTGCTGGAGCTGCAATCGAAAATGAAAAAAACGATCGTCTTCATTACCCATGATTTGAATGAGGCGCTGCGCATTGGCGACCAGATTGCCCTAATGAAGGATGGCAGCATCGTGCAAATCGGCTCGCCGGAAGAAATTTTGATGCAGCCTGCCAATAAATATGTCGAGCGTTTCGTCGAGGACGTCGATTTGTCCAAGGTGCTCACCGCCTCTCATGTGATGGCGAAGGCCGAGACGATTACGAATGAGAGAGGACCGCGCGTTGCGCTCCAGCTCATGCGTGCCAGAAGCATCTCCAGCTTATATATGGTGGACAGGGAGATGCGCTTGCTTGGTGTCATTACGGCCGACGATGCAGCCAGAGCTTTGAAGGAAGGGCTGTCACTCGAATCGCTGACCCAGCGTGATGTTCCAACCGTGTCGCCCGATACGCTGCTCAATGAGCTGTTCGAGCTTATGGGCAATGCCAGATTGCCCGTTGCTGTCATCGGCGAAAATGGCCGATTAAAGGGCATCGTCATTAAAGGCGCAGTGCTCGCCGCACTCGCAGGCAATACCGAAATAGAGGCAGGTGTTAAAGCATGAATATACCCAAAATCCCTTTAGCGGACTGGATTGGGGCGCTGGAAACATGGCTTGAAACCCATCTCGGCCCGCTTTTTAAGCTTATTAAAGTGGTCGTAGGCGAAACGGTTGGCGGATTAAATGTCGCTCTCGACTTTTTCCCTCCGCTTGTGCTTATTATTCTATTTACCGCAGCAGCTTGGTTTCTCGGCAAATGGCGCATGGCGCTGTTTACGTTTGTCGGCCTGCTCATCATTGATAATCTCGGCTATTGGAGCCAGACGATGCAGACGCTGTCGCTCGTGCTGACCTCCGCCCTCATTTCAGTGGTGGTTGGCGTTCCAGTTGGCATTTTGTGTGCACGTAAAAATAGCATTCAAAATATTGTTACTCCGATTCTTGACTTCATGCAGACGATGCCGGCCTTTGTCTATTTGCTGCCTGCCGTCTCCTTCTTCTCGCTTGGCGTCGTGCCAGGCGTCATCGCTTCGATTATTTTTGCGATTCCACCAACGATTCGCATGACCAATCTCGGCATTCGCCAAGTTCCAGAGGAGCTGACTGAAGCGGCTGATGCCTTCGGCTCTACACCGTCGCAGAAGCTGATCAAGCTGCAATTGCCGATTGCGCTGCCGAGCATTATGGCGGGCATCAACCAGACGATTATGCTGTCGCTTTCGATGGTCGTTATCGCATCCATGATTGGCGCACAGGGCGTTGGATCGTACGTGTACCGCGCTGTGACGCAGGGCAACACCGGAGTTGGCTTTGAAGCGGGGATCGCAATCGTTATATTGGCGATTATCCTCGACCGCTTGACGCAAAATGCGATTCGCCGTACGAAAAAGGCGTAAGCAATCTTAAGTGCTCTCCGCCTTTACAGCGGAATAGCTGCAATATCAATCGAAATATTTTCAGAAGGAGTGTTATTGTTGAAAAAAGTGAAAATGCTAGTTGCTGCCGTTATGCTCGCTGTTCTAGCCGCCGGCTGTTCTTCCGCCAGCGGAAGCAAGAACATTACCCTTGCTTATGTCGCTTGGGATTCAGAAATTGCGAGCACCTATGTCGTTAAAGAAGTGTTGGAACAGAAGCTGGGCTACAAGGTTGAAATGCTTCAAGTGGATGCCGGGCCGATGTGGGCTGGCATTTCCGACGGAAGCGCAGACGGAATCGTTGCCGCTTGGCTCCCAAGCACGCATGCCTCTTATGCAGATAAATATAAAGGGCAATATGAGGATCTCGGCGCTAACCTCGAAGGCACCAAAACCGGACTTGTCGTTCCTAAATATATGGACATCAACAGCATCGAGGATTTGAATGATAAGACGGGTCCCGAGCTGGACTATAAAATTATTGGCATTGAGCCGGGTGCCGGACTTATGATGGCTTCGGAGAAAGCGCTCGATGCATACGGCCTGCGTGATAAATGGACGCTGCTTGAAAGCTCGTCCGCTGCAATGTCGCAGGAGCTTCAGAAGGCGTATGACAATAAAGAGCCGATCGTTGTAACGGGCTGGACACCACATTGGATGTTCGCCAAGATGGATCTGAAATATTTGGATGATCCGAAAAATGTATACGGTAGCGCGGAACAAATTCATACGATTGTACGCAAAGGACTGAAAGAGGACAAAGCGGAAGCTTATGCTTTCCTCGACAAGTTCAACTGGACTCCGGAGGATATGGCGAAGGTCATGGTTGCTATTCAAGGCGGCGAAACGCCAGAAGCAGCAGCTAAAGCCTGGGTTGAAGGCAACGCCGAGCTGGTTGATGCTTGGTTGAAATAATTCAGCCTTGCTTTCATCAGCAGCGCGCGCTATAATACATCTAATTTCATTACAACGACTTGCTGATGACGAGAATCCAACTCCGAGGCGTTCTCGTCAAGAGAGATGTTTAGCGCTTCTCCTAAGTTAACCGGGCCCGCCCGTTATCGCGGAACCAAAGCGGATCGTTCGGCACTGCCGTCCGGTCAAGTTGGGTGGCACCGCGAGTTTAACGCTCCTCGTCCCAAAAGGATGAGGGGCGTTTTTTGCGTTTTTATTTAAAAGGCGAAGGAGCGCGGTAACATGCTGGACATGAAATGGATTCGCGAAAACAAAGAGCTGGTGCAGCAGGCGGCGGAGCATAAGGGGCTGGATTTTAACGTTCAGCAGCTGCTGGATGCCGATAGCCACAGACGCGAGCTGCAGCAGAAGGCGGACGAACTTAGGCAGGAGCGCAATGCGCATTCGCAGCGCATTGGGAAGCTGATGCAGAGCGCAAATGCGAGGCGGCAGAAGCAAGGAGCGGAGCAGCACGGGGCAAAGCAGCAACAGGCGGCGTTCGAACCGCCGCAATGGACGGAGCAAGAGCAGGCCGAGCAATTGAAGCAGGCAGTAGCGAAAATTAATGAGCTGCTAAAGCCTTGCGAGGAGCAGCTGCTTGAAGCCGAGCAGCAATTCCGCAAGCTTATGCTGGAGGTGCCGAATCCGGCTTCGCCAGATACGCCTATCGGCAGGTCGGATGCTGACAATGTGGAATTGCGCCGAATCGGCAGCATTCCGGCCCCCGCTTTTGCGCTGCGGGATCATGTAGAGCTTGGCGAGCTCCACGGCATGATAGATATAAATCGCGGCGTTCGGACGGCGGGCTCGCGCAGCTACTATTTGAAAGGGACAGGTGCCCTGCTGCACCGTGCGGTCCAGCAGCTTGCGCTCGATTACTTGCTGGAGCGCGGATTTACGCTGCTTGATGTGCCTCTGATGGTAAGAGAGGAAGCGATGTACAATACGGGATATTTCCCCGGGGGAACGGATTCGGCATACCGGATCGACGGCGAAGATCGCTGGCTGATCGGGACTTCGGAAGTACCGCTAGTCGCCTATTACGATAATGAAATCGTCGATGTGGCCGAGCCGATTCGGCTTACTGCCGCAACCGCCTGCTTCCGCAGCGAGGTCGGCTCGGCTGGCCGGGATGTGCGCGGCCTCTACCGCGTGCATCAATTTGCCAAGGTTGAGCAGGTTGTGCTTTGCGAAGCCGATCCTGCCCGTTCGGAGGCGCTGCTCCACGAAATAACAGCGAATGCGGAACAGCTGCTGCAATTGCTGGAGCTGCCCTATCGTGTTGTTGCGGTATGTACCGGCGATATGTCGCAAAAAAATGTGAAGCAATTCGACATTGAAACGTGGATGCCGAGCAGGCAAGCTTATGGCGAGACGCATTCGTCGTCGAATGTGCATGATTTTCAGGCGCGGCGCTCGAATATTCGCTATCGCGATGCCGAAGGCAAGCTGCGCTACTGCCACACGCTCAACAACACGGCCGTCGCAACGCCGCGCATTCTTATTCCGCTGCTGGAAAATCATCAGCTTGAAGACGGCTCGATTTATATTCCGCCAGCGCTTCGTCCCTATATGAACGGGCTGGAAATGCTGCAAGCTCCAGCTGCCCCCCTTGCGGAAGCAGCCCAGGTGCAGCCAGAAACAAAGTAAAACATGTCCAGATAATGGTCATACCAACAGGCTGGAAAATAAAAAGACAAGCGCTGCCGATTCAGCAGCGCTTGTCTTTTCTATAGTTGAGCAGCAGTCTGAACGGCAGCGGGCAGCTTGCTGGCTTTATTTTTCCAAGCTGTATTGGCGTTAGGATGATTTCAGCTCTTCCAAGTAGGCGACCAGACGATCCGATGTTTCGCTGATGCCCTGCTCCATTCCCATTTCGACTACCGTCTTGAGTGCTTCCTCCGTTGGGTAGCGGGTCACGCTCACGAATTTGGTTTTGCCATCCTGCGTCGCTTCGAACGTCATGGTGACGTTAGCTGACGGCATGTCCGCGGATTCATTGCCTTCGGCATCAGAGAAATAATCTACGTAGGCGATTTTCTCATTCGTTACAATTTCCTTGTATACGGCCTTGCCCCATGATTCATAGCCGAAAAAATCCCCTTGGTTCTGGTCGATGCATTTCATGCAGTAATGCCATACGCCGCCTGGACGGAAATCGACTGTGCAAGCCGACAAAATCCAGCCATTCGGTCCCCACCAATGCTTCAAATGCTCAGCCGTGGAATGGGCTTCAAACACGAGTGCATGCGGTGCGTCAAAAACCCGCTCCATCGTAAGTACCTGTCCGTCTACCTTTAAGCTTAATTTGTTCGTCATTGTGATTGCCTCCTGAAAGTTAGTTTGGTTTGCTGCCTCGTTCCTTCAACTGCTGCAAGTAAAAATCCAATTTGTCGAACCGCTCGCTCCATAGGCTGCGATAGGTTTCCAGCCAGCTGTCCATCTCTTGGAGCGGCTCCACCCGAAGCTTGTAATAACGGCGATTGGCCGCTGCCTGCACCTCGACGAGCCCTGCTTCCAGCAATATACGCAAATGCTTGGAAGCCTGAGGCTGACGAATGGGCAGACGTTCCGCAATTTCTCCGACAGTCAAGGAACCATCCACCAGCAGCTCCATGATCCGCAGGCGCGTCGGGTCGGATAATGCGCTGAATGTCGTAGCTTTCATAAAAACCGCGTCCTTTAATGGCGCTGTTAGAATTAAAGGGAAGTCAGCGCTATGAAGGTGCTTTCGTTTCCCTGAATTGAATATACCATTACAGGAATATTCCCGTCAAGGAATAATCAAAAAACTTCCGCCGAGCATAATTGGCATACTGTCATTTTGCACAAAAAAAAGCCGCTAACAAGCATAAAACTTGTCACCAGCTTACGTATAAAGATCAAAAAAAAAGAGCTGCACCCCAGCGGTGTGCACTCCTTCTAGCCCTTCAATGATCCGGCGGCCATGCCGGAAATAAAATAACGCTGCAGCAATAAAAATAAAATAAGCATCGGCAGCGAGATCAGTACAACTCCGGTCAGCAGCCCCGGATAATTGGTTGAATATTCGCCCTGGAATTGCAAAAGCGCTAAGGGCAGCGTCATTTTTGCCTTATCTGTGAGCAGCAGCATCGGGAACAGCAGGTCATTCCAGACGCCCACGAGCAGGAAGATAGCTGTTGCCGCAAGTGAAGGTGCTGACAGCGGCAGCGCTATTTGGGTGTAAAGCCGCCATTCCCCCGCGCCATCCATGCTGCCTGCCTCGAACATTTCCTTGGGCAGCGCGCGCATGAAGCCCGTCAGCATAAAAACCGCTACTGGCAGCAGCATCGCGACCGTCACTAATATGAGCCCAAACCGGCTGTTCATCAGCCCAAGATCGCGCATAAAGGAGTAGATTGGAATCATATTCACCTGTGCCGGAACCATCAATCCTATGAGAAATATGCCGTAAAGGATTAGGCCGAGCCTATTGGCAATCCGGTAAATGCCGTAAGCAATCATGCTTGACACGATCAGCTCCAGGACAACCGTGCTGAAAGAAACCGTTATGCTATTGCTGAAATAAGACAGCATCGGTTGGCTGTCGAATAGATGGCTGTAGTTTTGCCCTGTGAATGAGCTTGGAATACCGAGCGGACTCGCATAAAACTGCTGCTGGTCTTTGATCGTCGTCACAATCAGGAAAATAAGCGGCAGCAAAATAATGATCGCGAAAGCGAGCAGAAACAAACGCCCTGCTATTCGTAACAGCATGAATCCATGCCTCCTTTCTGATCTGATCATGACGCAAGTTAAGGGCCTATCTTCAAGCCGCCTGCTTCGCAGCGCGTGGGGCAGCTTGAAAATACGGCCTAATAGGAGACGCGATTCGCTTGCAGCGCTTTGAATTGCAGAAACGTAATGAAGGCAATAATAAACAGGAAATAAATCGATGCAGCGGACGCTTGGCCAAACTTATAGTTTTGGAACGCCGCCGAATAAATGTACGTGGACAAAATTTCCGTCGCATAATTCGGGCCGCCCCGCGTCGTAACGAAAATCAAATCAAACGCCTTGAAGGACTGAATCGTCGTATAAGCGACAACAATCGTAGCCGCAGGCGCAAGCAAGGGCCAGGTAATCCGGCGAAAAATAGCCCATCTGCCTCCTCCGTCCAGCTTCGCCGCCTCATACAGCTCCTCTGGAATCGCATGCAGGCCTGCGATAAACAAAATTGCCATTTGCCCAATATGCGCCCATGCTTGAACGGCAGCAATGGAATAGATCGCAAGCGACGGATTGCCAAGCCAATTATTCGCAAGCGCTGACAATCCGAGCATCCGGAGCAGCTCGTTAAGCAGCCCCAGATTCGGATCGTAAACATAAGCAGCGATAAAGCCGACGGCGGCAGACGATAATATCGTCGGGAAGAAATACAGCGCCCGCAGCGCCACCGTCGTTTTTTTATTTTTCGTCAGCAGCAGCGCTACAATTAGTGATACGAGCGTCTGCACGACCACGACCGACAGCATGAACCGCAAGTTGTTGCCGATCGCTTTTTTGAAAATAATGCTGTCTGCTACCGTCTTGTAATTATCAAGACCTACGAAGCCGGAGGTGTCCGACATGCCGTCCCAATCCGTGAAGGAATTGTAGAAGC
The DNA here is from genome assembly GCF_001422685.1 of Paenibacillus sp. Leaf72. NCBI lineage: Bacteria > Bacillati > Bacillota > Bacilli > Caryophanales > Paenibacillaceae > Paenibacillus > Paenibacillus sp. Leaf72. The sequence continues at coordinate 350,836 of NZ_LMLV01000034.1, forward strand.
CGGACAGCGTCGGATATAGAAAGAAGACAGCATAGAGCAGCAGCCCCGGGACAAAAAAGAAGTATATCGTCTTCCGCACAGCCATCAGACTATGGCTTCAGCTGCTGGTCCACAATCGCTTGCGCGCTGCTGGCAGCCCCTTCCGCCGAATCGCCAGCAATGACCGCTTGAATGGAGCCGGTAACCGCCTTCTGAATTTCAATATTCGTAATGAGATAACGAGGCTGGAAGCGCGTTTTCTTATCGGCCCAGCCGCTGATGACTTGCAAAGCAGGGCTTGTGTATTCGATATCCTTGACCGGAATGTTCTGGTTCGCCGCATTTGCGACTTTGCCCGCTACTTCTTTTTTGCCCAGATAAGAAATGAAGGCTTTGGCTTCTTCCGGATGCTTGGACTTGCTGTTGACGCCAAGCATGAATGTCGTCGTATGAATGCCTTCATAGATTGCTTGATCAGCGGGCACGGTAATTGGAGCGAGCAAATCCAGCTTCAGCTCAGGACTCGCTTTCAATACGGCTGCAATGGAGTACGAGCCAGTTGCCAGCATCGCCGCTTTTCCTTGTGAGAAAAGGGCAATCGCCGCATCCGTATTCGTACCCAGCGAATCCGGCTGGAAATAACCTTTGTCGTTCAGTTCTTTGAACTGCGACAGCGTGGTGGTCCACCATTCATCCGTAAGCTTGGTTTCGCCCTTCTCAAGCTTTTGGAACACCTCTTCATCCGGCGCATTGTTCATCATCATCGGGTTCATGAATTGGCCTGGGCCAATATCGGCGCCGGGGAAGGCGATCGGGATAATGCCGTTGCTCTTAAGCGTTTCGCTTGCGGCAAGGAAGCTGTCCCAATCCTTCGGAGGTGAAAGGTTGTATTGCTCGAACAGCCCGACGTTGTAAACCGGAATGTTGTACACGAGAGAATACGGCAGCGCGTATTGCTTGCCATCTTTTGCTCCAGATTTAATCAGCTCCGGCACGAACGATTGGACGAATGCCTCATTCGTTAAATCGGTGTATAAGCCTGCTTTGGCAATGGATTCAAACTGTGCGCCCGGGAAGGAAGCAAATACGTCGCCTACAGAGCCGTCGAGCAGCTTAACCTGCGCCGTCGTCTGATATTGCTCAGACGGGAACGTCTGCATCGACACTTTGATGCCGGGATTTTCCTGCTCAAAATCTTTAATAATCTCGTTCCAGACTGGCACATCGCCCTGCCAATGGATAAAGCTGATCTCTACGGGCTTGCCAGCTCCGCTATTGCCGCTGGATGCGGTATTGCTGCTGGCATCGCCGCCAATGCCGCCGCAAGCTGCCAAGATGAGTGCAAGCAGCAGCAGTATGGCTGCGGGAAACGAATATTTTTTCAACATCATGGATTTAATAACCCTCCTATCATCTTCTGTGAAAATTTACGCCCGTACTTCGCGTCTGCTCGCCCACTTCTGATGGAACAGCGGCAATGCTTCTTTGCCGAAGCGCTCTGCCTCCTCCAGATGAGGGTAGCCCGACAATATAAAGGAGGATACGCCTAGCTCTGCGTATTCAATTAATCGTTCTGATACTTGGTCGGCTGTGCCTACAATCAGGATCGCTCCGCCCGAACGGACAAGCGACAGTCCTGCCCACAGGTTCGGCCCTACGACAAATCGCTCATCCTTGAACTGCTCGCGCAGCTCGTTCTGCCGGCGTTGGTTCGTTGCATCTGTCTTGGCAAAAGCTTTCTGCGCCTGCTCAATCGCTTCAGGCGACACCTTGCTAATGAGCTCCCATGCCGCGGCCCAAGCCTCTTCCTCTGTGTCGCGTACCAATACTTGCGCCCGAAGCCCGAAGCGGACCGGACGGTCAATACCCGTCTCCTCGCGATACTGCGAACGAACGACTTCAAAATCTTCGATCTGCTCGCGAATCCAGTCATGCGGCTCGCCCCACATTAAATACGTATCCGCGAATTCAACCGCTACGCGCTTCGCTGATGGAGAGCTTCCGCCGAGGTAAAACGGCGGATGAGGCTTCTGCACCGTCAGCGGCGTCGTCACCGCACGCGTGAACTGATAATATTTTCCGCGGAAAGGCTGCTGCTGATCGTTCTGCTTCGTTTCGGCACCTTCGCTGCCGACGAATTCAGAAGCTTTAATGCCATCCGATTGCGTCCACGCCTGCTGCATCACCGCCAAATATTCACTAGCGCGCTCATAGCGCTTATCATGCGCATGGGCAAGCGGGTCGCCAAGCTCCTCCAGATCCTGCACCGAGCTTCCGGTCACGACGTTAATCATCGCGCGTCCGCCAGATAATTGATCGAGCGCCGCTCCCATCCGGGCCGACAGCACTGGGGTTGTGAGGCCTGGGCGCACCGCTACAAGCGGGCGAAGCGTCGTCGTGTGGCTCATAATGGCTGAGCCAACAACCCAAGCGTCCAAGCACGGGCCGCCCGTTGGGATCAGTACGAAGCCAAGGCCTGCTTTTTCAGCCGCTTTAGCCACATCAATCAAATACTCCAGCGTAGGTTCCCTCTCCGATGCTACGCCTACGTAGCTGCCATCTCCCGCCGTAGGCAGAAACCAGCCAAATTCTATCTCTTTATGTTCATTAAGATTATTCACCATTATGCTCTCCTTTACGGGTATGACTCTGGATCCGTGAGCAGCCCGTATCTCCAGTTCGTCTGGCAGATGCCTATGGTACATCCGGCTGTCCGGTCAATAACCAACAAGTTTAGTAGGAATAGTTGTATTTGCATCATAACAATCAACCGTTAGTGGGTCAATGTCATTTCGCGGCGTTTTAAACTTGTCATTTTGTGATGTCGAATCATTTGCTATACTGGGAAAGGTTATGTCTTTTCACAGCGCCATTGAGGTAAAGATAGAATAATAGATTGTAGGCCAGGCACGTTTAAACATGGAAAAAAGGGGGTATTAATGATGAGACCGAATATGCGTGAGGACCATCATGAATGGCTGGAAATCTATCATTTCACGCCTTCTGCTTTCGAGAAATCGGGAGCTGCATGGCCCATTCGGGTCGGAACGAATATCGCCAAGCCGAATTATCATATCGGTCCGCGTGTGGCGCCTTACTATTATTTGCTAGGCGTGCTGGAGGGGCAAGGAACATTCATTCAGGGCAACAAGACGTACACGCTGCGTCAAAATGATCTGTTCTGCCTGTTCCCGCAAGTTACCCATGAATATTTCACCTTGGCGGAGGAGCCGCTGCACAAAATCTTTTTTGCCTTTGATGGCAAGAAAGCGATTCAGCTGTTGGCCCGGCTCGGGCTTGGACCGCAATCGCCCCATGCACCCGGTGCATTGACACCACAGGCTGCCGAATTTATGCAGCAGCTATTGCAGCTCGTCAGCCACTCGGGTCCACCGAATACCGACCTGGCGCGGCTAGGCCTTTTTCACCGGATATGGGATGAGCTTGTCTCATCTGCTTCTCCCGCTGTTTTTCCCCGCGACCATCGCAGCATCAGTTGGCTGCAAAAGGGGCTGGAGTATATGGAGATTCATTATGCGGAGGGCATTTCCGTGGAGAGCGTCTCCGACTACGTGGGAGTCAATCGCACACATTTTACTAAACAATTCAGCAAAGCATACGGCATAACACCGGTCCAATATATCCAGCAGCAAAAAATGGGCGAAGCCAAGCGTCTTCTCGCGCAAACCGGCTATACGTTATCGGAAATCGCCAGCTCCATCGGCTTCCCCGACCTCTTTTCTTTTTCCAAAGCGTTTAAGAAAAATGTAGGGATTGCGCCCAAGCAATACCGCTCCCAGCTCATTAGCGGGAAAACAGAGAGCAACGATTGACAGCTGTAACTGTATAAATTATAATTACAGTATTATCATTGTTAGATTGTAATGGGATTCAAGGTGAAACGGCCGTTGCCATCCTTTGACGGCGCAGCGCGTTTCATTCCGAGAAATATAGAGAAAGGATAGTGTTACGATATCCTTTCCTATATTTCAAGTGTAAAAGGCTGTCGCCGTCCTCTGGCGTCAAAGTTACCGTTTCACGCTGAAATATAAGCCCATTTATAAGGATGTGACTTATAAATGCTTATATTTTTGAAAAAATCAGGCATAATTGCAGGTTCCATTAAACGACAGGTGGTGACTGGAATGAATAATGAGATGATAATTAAACCGGGCGACTGGATGAACGGAACGACTGGAAATGGCGAGCTGATGCTCGGCTTCGTAGAAAGCGTTGATGCTTCCCACGGCACGGTACGGCTATATGTAACGGCATGCGACAATGAGCTTGCCATCGGCAGAACGATTACGCTTGCAGCTTCACAGGTTAATTCGCTGCGCTCGTCACCGCTTTATACGGTGCAGCAACTGACGCAGCTAATCGACCTGGCGCTCGCAACAAACGATGAAGCTTGGTTTAATGAGCTTTCGGCCATGCTCGTCAATTTGAACAATGGCAAATTGCCGCAGGACAGCTCCCTGCCAAACGCCCATACCAAGATTTTCAACCGTCTGGGCATTTCGGTTAATGGAGAAGCAAACGGCTTGTAACACATAGCAGTAAAAATGTTCATCGTCGGCGCTAGTGTGCCGGATGGAGATGGAGATGAAGCGTTCCTTCTGGGACGCTTTATTTTTTTGAGGGTGGCATGGACTTGTGGGGAACGATTGGGGTGAGCTATAGCGTCGCTAGTATCAGCGGTATCGGCGGTGGATTTCATGCTGAATTAGGGGTTGTATTGTTTTCTGCCATCCCTTACGATGAGAGAAAATAATGTAAAAGAAGTATGTAAGGGAAATATGCAAAAGACTGGTGCGAATGTGAAGCTCCCATGAAATCCCTGGGGGATTCGCACCTCGAAACTTGTCGAAAACGACTTATTTTCATGAGAACGGGCAAAAGTCAATTTTTGTTTTAGACTTGTTTGGCATTACTTTTTTTGAAAATGTGCTGGATGAATGCCTGCTTGGCATCATTCATGGGGATTTTCGCTGTCGCACTCCGTATGGGGTGCGTGGATTGAAACTACGTGTGTCGGGAGCATTAAGTTACCTTCTGCACGTCGCACTCCGTATGGGGTGCGTGGATTGAAGCCGACTAACATGGTCTGCGGTATCACTCATTAGCGTCGCACTCCGTATGGGGTGCGTGGATTGAAGCTGCTTGACCGCACCTATTTTTTTCTTCCGCAAACAGTCGCACTTAAATAGATTTGGTGGACACAGCAGCAGCTATTTCGACAGAATCACAGGTTATGGCACAAGCTGCGGACTCAGGAGATGCTAATGTGCTGCAAATGATCATTTTGACGGGATAATGAGGGCAATAGCGGCTTTCCAGTCCGCTTAAGGTCTAAATTCAGTTTAAAAGCCAAAATAGCGGAATCTCAGTCCTTGAAAAAAGAGTGAGTAGCCTGAGCCGCGTACTCTTAGCAAAATCGCAGGCCATTAGAGCTCTAAAGTTATACCATTCTACTTGCAACATCAACAAAAACCGTTCCTTTCGTTAATGGCAGACTCTGCTTGCCCTTAACGAAGAAACGGTTTTTGTCGTTTTACCTTTTATCTTTTACCTCTCACCTTTTACCGATCAACCTTCTAAAGCTTAAATTTATCGATTTGCGTACGCAGCTTCTCCGCCATGTTGGCGAGCTCTGCCGAGGAGGAAGCGACTTCCTCCATCGATGCCATTTGCTGCTGCGCTGCAGCCGAGACATTTTCAGATTCAGCAGCGGTTTCGCTGGCGGAATCGGCAATGTGACGAATAGCGTCCACTAGGCTGCCAGTGCCAGTGACAATTTCGTCCGCCGCTGTCGAAACGCTTCGAATGCTGCCAGCAACCTGCTCCACGGATGAGCGAATATGCTTAAACAGCTCGCTTGCCGATTCGCCTGCTTGTCTGCCCTGAGCAGCTTGCTCTACGGTCTGATCAGACGCGAGAAGCGTCCGCTTAATCTCAAGCTGAATGCTGCCAATAAAGCCGGAAATTTGCTCCGCCGATGCCATCGACTGTCCTGCAAGCTTCCGAATTTCATCGGCAACGACGGCAAAACCTCGCCCAGCTTCGCCAGAGCGCGATGCTTCAATTGCCGCATTCAAGGAGAGAATATTCGTCTGGCGAGCGATGTTGCTAATGCTTCCTACAACCTCGCCAATTTTGTCCGACAAGCCGCTAAGGTCTTGAATCGTACCGGACAGCTCGCGAATGCCGAGCTCCATCTCGTCCATTTTTCCACCGAGCTTAATCATAGCGGCTGACCCGTCTGTTGCAAGAGTGGACGTCTCAGAAGCAATGACTGATACGTCTGAGCTATGTGCAGCAACGCCGTTAATTTGCACAGCAATATTTTCAGCTGCATCGCTGCCATCTTGTACGCTGGACGTTTGCCGCTCCGAGCTTTCGGCCACAACCATAATAGCCTCCGAAATGCTCTGCGCTGCATGCGCCCCTTGATCGGCGCCTGCCGCAAGCTGCTTCGCTGATTCCGTCAATTGCTCGGATAAGCCTGCAACGCCTTTCATTAATTGGTGCATTTGATCGCCTGCTGCATTAAAGGAATGTAGAGCAACGCTAATATCGTTTTTGCCTTTGGCCGGAATGCGATGCGTGAGATCCCCTTGTGCCAGCAAATCAATTCCGTGAGTCAACTGGCGGATAGGATGTACAATTCGGAGCGCTATCAAAATGCTAAGCAGCAGCGCGCCCAAAATAATGAATTGCCCTACGATAATAATGAGCTTCAGCAAATCATTAACCGGTTTTAAAAACTCGCTTTCATGCACATAGGTGACAACGATCCAATTGAGATCTGTTTTGGTTAAATAGGAAAGCTGGTCGACCCCTGATTCATGGAAATGAATGGCCTTGTAATTGCCCTGAACCGCATCAGCGAATGCTTCATCCAGTACAGGGTTATTCAAATCGGCAATCTTATTGTTTAAAATAAAGGACTCATCCGGAAAATAAATAAAGGTTCCATCCGCAGTCGTCATAAGAGCTCTTCCCGTCTCGCCTTGCTCAAAGCGGGCGATGCTCTCAACCGCCTCACTGATTGGATATGCTGCTGAATAGAAGCCCACAGGCTTGCCATCCTTCATTAACGGAGCACCAATCGCAACGACAAGCTGGTTGTCTACTTTAGAAATAATCGGGTCAGAGACGAAAGCGCGTCCTGCCTGTACCTCCTTTATATAGGCGCGTTCAGATAAGTCATATTCCTTGCCGTTCAAGTCTATTGCAAGCTTGCCTGTCATATCAGCCGAATACATAATCGTTGAAAATTCAGGATGCAGCTTCTGTGACTCGATGATATAGTCAAGCTGCTTTTGCTTGTCGTCTCCAAGCTCCGCTCCATGCTCCGCAAGCATTTTAATAATGGTCTGCTTCTCTTTCATTCTGCTGTCAACTTCCTTTGCCAGCAGCCGCGTATTCAACTCCATTTGCTTCTCTGACTGGCTCCTGACCTCACTTGAGGTGGGGGCATAGAACGTATAGGACAGGACCGATACACAGACAACGACTATGAGCAGTGTAGACAGCACGATCCGCCCCGCTGTTTGACGAAGGGAACAGAACCTAAGTAAAGCACGAATAAAACGTGAATTTTTGAAAGCCATAAGCTATCCCCTTTTTTAAAAAATGATTATTGTGTAGTAGTTATATCGGAATAGGAATGAGACTTTTTAACCAATGTGACACTTTTTCGACAATTTTCTATTCACTTGTTTTATTGCAGCCTTAGCTAATCCCTTGATTATGATAATAAAATTTCATCCCTTGAGGTTGTAAGCCCTGAGCATCTTGCGCAGCAGTTGGCGACGTTGGTTTAAAAAAAGGCAAAATACAGAAGAGCCGCACCTTAATGGGGCGGCCCTTCTGTATTTCGTTTATTACAACGGCTTTATTGCTCGGATCTCCTCTTCCGTCAATCCAGATGAGCTTTCTTTTTTTCAGCATCATATTTATTAAATTGTTGCATCTCAACATTAAAACCAAGAGGAAGAGCTCTATAGAGCCCCTCCTCTTGGTCAAAAATAAAACGATAGCTCTAGCGTAAAAAAATTCGATGCTATGCTCTTTCCACTCTCTTCACAAGCGGCTTGCTGATGCCTTCCGCCGCACTGCCCGTCGCCGCGAAGCTGTCCGCGTCGTAGTTATACGAGATTCGCTCCGGCAGCGGCATCCGATTGCCGTCTAGCAGTCCGCGAACGAGCTCGCGGCCAAGCTCTGGCGTCATGCCGTTATACCAGTTGCCGTCGGGATAGACGACCACATTGCAAGCATCCTCGCATCTGCCGTTGCACATCGTCTTCGTCGTATGGACGAAAGAATCCGCTTCGCGTCTCGCAAGCTCCTCACGGATGGCGAGCGTTACCTCTTCAGCGCCGCTGCGTTTACAGCTGCCTCCGTTGCATAGAAGCAGATGATGGCGCGTCTGCGTCAGGTTCCAAGTTGCCATCCTCTTGAAGCCTCCTTTCCTACCTCGTTTCCCGGTGCACAGTTACCCGCCCCAAGGCGGGACTGTATTTGCGCATCTCCAGCCGCTCCGGGGTCGTACGTTTATTTTTGGAGGTCGTGTAGTTGCGGTCACCCGTCTCCGTGCATGCCAACGTTACAGTAACTCTCATTAGGCTCACCTCCTTTTATAACATATTATTGAACGGCCTGTCTCCTTAATTTATCGCGCAAGCCTCCTGCGGCGACTGCGGAAACGGATCAATAAGGCTGTCCCAATCCTGCTTCATCTCTTCCTTCGTCAGCAAGCATTGGTCAAGCGTTGCTTCAATCTCGGCACGCTGCAAATCGATTCCGATAAACACAACCTTATTGATTCGGTCGCCATACATCGGATGCCAGCTGTCCGCCAGCTCAGGCTCCGACTCAAGCAGCAGGTGCTGCTCTGACTCAGGAAGCGCAGCCACCCACAGTCCAGCAGGGCCAAATTGAATCGATGGCCCCGCCTGGCTAATGCTCTGCGCCTGCAAGCTGCGGGTTGCCAGCCACATAATGCCTTTGGCCCGGATAATGTCCGAAGGCCACTCCTCCATCCAATGCATCAAGCGCCCCGGATGAAAAGGCTTCGCCCGCACATAAACGAATGAGCCAATCCCGTATTCTTCCGTTTCTGGCGTATGTACTGGGGCATTCAGCTCCCGCATCCAGCCAGCCGATACGCTGGCTTCTTCAAAGTTGAATCTGCCGGTATTCAAAATTTCCGCGGGATCGACCTTGCCCTGCTCGGTGCGAATCAGCTTGGCACGCGGCTGAAGTGTACGAAGCACACCTTCCAGCTCGTCCAAATCCTCCTCGCTCACCAGATCGCATTTATTTAGCAGCAGCACATCGCAAAATTCAATTTGGTCGATCAGCAGATCAACGACCTCCCGGTGGTCTTCCTCATGCGCCCCTTGGCTGCGTTCAAGCAGCGTCTCGCCAGAGGCATAATCATGCCAGAAGCGGTATGCATCAACGACCGTCACCATGCAGTCCAAGCGGCAAAATTGCGACAGGTCAATGCCCTGCTCCTCATCAATATAGGTGAACGTTTGGGCAACGGGAACCGGCTCGCCCACACCCGTCGATTCAATCAAAATATAATCAAAGCGCTCCTGCTTCGCCAGCCGCTCCACCTCGCGCAGCAAATCCTCGCGCAGCGTGCAGCAGATGCAGCCATTCGACATTTCCACCAGCTGCTCATCGGTGCGGGACAGCCCGCCTTCTTTTTGAACCAAAGCCGCATCGATATTGACCTCGCTTAGATCATTGACGATGACCGCCACCCGAAGGCCATCGCGATTGTTCAGCACATGATTGAGAATCGTCGTTTTTCCTGCTCCTAAATAACCGCTTAGCACCGTCACGGGAATTTTAAAGCCTGATTGCTTCTTCACTACTGCTTCCTTATCCATTCGTTTCACGCTTCCCTTCATATATAGCTTGTAAATAGCTTGGCCTAAAAGCTAGATGACCTGTCGCTTGCTACGGCTTAAAACTGCCTTATTCGTTCAAAGCGAGCTTCAGTGCTTCCAGGTTATTTTTCATTACACCAATATAATCGAGCCCGTCTGCCGCTTCTTCCTCTGTCAGCCCTTCAAGCGGATTAAGTACAGCTGTCTTGGCGCCGATTTCGCTCGCAATCGTGCTGGCGATTTTTGGATCAACCAACGTTTCGAAAAAAATCGTCTTTATTTGCTGCTCCTTCGCCAGCTTCACAATTTCCGCCATTTGCTCCGGGGATGGCTCCTGGTCAGGAGAAAGGCCGGAAATCGGCACCTGCGTCAAGCCGTATTCACGCGCCAAATAGCCAAAAGCCGCATGCTGGGTAACGAACTCCGTACGCTTCACTCCTGCAAGCCCTGTTTTATAAGCCTCATCCAGCTCTTGGAGCTTGGTAATATAAGCATCAGCATTTGCTTTGTAGTTGTCGGCATGGGCGGGATCTGCTTTCGCGAACGCCTCTTGAATCGCTGCAACTTCTGCTTGTGCCAGCTTCGGACTCAGCCATACATGCGGATCGAGGCTATGCTCATGAGCGTGATCATGCCCCTCCTCCCCATGGGCAGCTTCCTCATGCTCGGCAGCATGGTCATAATCATGTTCCGCATCCGTATCTGCTTCCGCATCCGCATCACTCGCAGCACCGTGCGCCTCTTCTCCATGCGAATGCTCATCTTCCCCGCCCTCTGCTAGTTCAATGCTGCTGCTCGCCTCCACGACGATGCGCTTCTCATTGGCGGCGCTGTCCAGCGCCTGTTCCGCCCAGCCTTCTACAATGCCGTTATATACGAATACATCTGCCTCTTTCAGCACCGCCATGTCCTTGGCACTTGGCTCCCAGTCATGCGGCTCCGTGCCGGCCGGAATAAGCGCTGTTACATCGGCATATTCGCCGCCCACCTGCTTGCTGAATTCATACATGGGATAAAAGGTAGTTACGACTTGCAGCTTCTTCGCTTCCGTCTCCCCCGCAGCTGGCGAAACGCTTGGCTCCGACGAAGCGGCACTTCCGCTATCTGCCTGGGCCCCAACTGTATTCACCCCATTCGTGCTTCCTGCCGCGCCGCATCCCGACAACAGCAGCATCGCTGCCATTAATAACAAAGAAATTTTACTAAACATAACTTTCATTTTCTGTACCTCCATGTGTGTGAGTAGCTGGTGCATCCAGCTTGTTGCTCTTCATACGGGGAAAAGCGTCCTGCTTCGCCACTTGCACTTGCCCCGTTTGATGATGGTTGATGATGGTGCGATTTTGCCGATTGCCCAGCTTGCCGGCGATGACGGATACCTTCTTCAATACAATGCCAAGGATCAGCAGCGCCAGCAAAAATAGGGCGATCGTTCCGCCTGGCGGCGTTCCCAGCTCATAAGAGGCGGTCAGTCCGGTAAAAACGCCCGCCACGCCGGCCAGCATCGCAATCATGAGCGCTGCCGCAAAGCTGCGGGCAAGACGAACCGCCAGCGCCGCAGGCAGCACGATCAGCGCCGATACGAGCAGCACGCCTACAATCGGCATAGCCGCAGCGACAATCATGCCCGTCACCATGCTGAACAGCATGGAGATGAGCCGGACGGGAATGCCATTCGTTTGTGCCGTTTCCTCGTCGAAAGCCATCTGATACAACGGTCTGCGCAGCAAAATAAAAAAGATCGCGCCTACTGCCGCCGCACCGAGCATGAGCATAAGCTCGGCTTCGTTCACCGCGACGACGGAGCCGAATAAATACGAGGAGAAGCTTTTGTTCATTCCCTTATTCAGCCCCATCAGTACAACGGCGCTCGACAAGCCGCCAATCATAATAATGGCAATCGACATTTCGCTGTAGGCGCGGTAGGAGCGCCGAATATATTCAACCGCTATCGCTCCTGCTACAGCAGCAGCAAACCCGGCATAGGAAGGATTCCAGCCCAGGTAGGCACCCGCGGCAACGCCGGCTAATGATACATGCGAAAGCATATCCGCCATCAGCGCCTGCCGTCTCAGCATTAAATGTACGCCCAGCACAGAGGCGACTAAAGCGATGATGCCTCCGGCGCAAAATGCCCGCTGCATGAAGTCGTAGTGCAGCATTTCCATCCTCCCTCCCCCTTTCGTTCCAGCTCAATTATTCGGTCCAAATAAGGCCGGACCTCTTCGAGTCCATGGGTCACCATCACAACCGTCCGTCCATGAGCCTGCACATGATGATACATTAACTCGTAAAAACCTCTACGGCTCGCTTCATCCATGCCGGTTGTCGGCTCATCCATAACGAGCAGATCAGGCTGCTGGGCCAGCGCTCTGGCAATACACACCCGCTGCTTCTGTCCGCCTGAGAGCTCGCCGATTTTGCAGCCGCGCTGCTCCCACATGCCGACCTGGCGCAGCGCCTCCTCGGCACGAGCCCGCTCCTGCGGCCGCAGCCGCCGCAGCCAAGCTCCGCTCTCATATGCGCCTGACCTGACGAACTCCAGCACCGTGCTGGGAAAGCCGCTGTTAAACGCCGCAATCTGCTGCGGCACATAGCCGATCACGAGCTTCTTGCCGCTCGCACTCTGCTTCGCCAAGTAAACCTCCCCGCTCCATGGCTTCAGCAAGCCCAGCGCCAGCTTAAGCAGCGTCGTCTTCGAGGCGCCGTTAGGCCCGGTTACCGCTATAAATTCGCCGGCATGAATCGCCATATCGGCTTCATTCAGACTCGGTACGCTGCCGTAGCCGAATACGACCTTTTTTAAAGTAGCAATCTGCACGCAGTCTCTCTCCTTCTGCTCCAACGTTATTTTTTAAAAATATAAGAATTTATAAGTTTCACCCGCGAAACGGCAGCTTTGCCGCCTGGGGATGGAGACAGCCGTTTATGACTAATCGTAATGATTACGATATTATCTTAAAAAAGAAATCGCCAGCAGCGACTTGTTATCCGTTATTACCTTGTTTAATAGTAATTATTACGCTTAATGAGTATAGCAAGCAGATTTTCATTCGTCAACTGCCTATTTTGGGCTAGCCCCCATCGCCTTATACGGAGGAATATCCGAGGCATGCGCTGGCATACAGGCCAGATCCAGTATACAATAAAAGTCATTATTCAAATATTTTCCGGCATAGCTTGCCAAGAAAGGATGTTTACATTTCCGATGAGTACATCCGTTGAACAACATCGCGAGGAAGCACCTTCGACCGTCAATTGCATGGTCATTACCGTATCTGACACACGTACGCCTTCTACCGATAAAAGCGGCACGCTGCTTATAGAGCTGCTCAAGGCAGGCGGCTATCAAACGACGCGCTACGCCATCGTCAAGGATGAATACAGCGAAATCCAGTCCGCGCTGCGCAGCGGAGCTTCGGACCCGGCAGTTGAGGCGATTTTGCTCAATGGCGGGACGGGCATTGCCAAGCGCGATACGACCTATGAGGCTGTAAAAGATTTGCTGGACAAGGAGATGCATGGGTTTGGCGAGATTTTTCGCTATTTGAGCTTTGCTGAAGATATCGGCACGGCGGCGATTTTAAGCAGGGCGATTGCTGGCGTCTACGAGGATACAGCGATTTTCTCCATGCCAGGCTCCAGCGGCGCAGTCCGGCTCGCGGCCGAACGCATTATCGTTCCTGAACTCGGTCATGTGATGCGGGAAATTTATAAGGATATTCGCTAACGGCTTTAAATAAATTGCAGCAAGGTATTATTAAATAGGAGATTGCAAACGATGATAGAAGTATTTGAATTGCGAGATAAGATGGCGTTTTTTGATGAGGCTGTTCAGATGTACTGGGATCAATGGGGTAGCGAGAGCAACTTTAAGTTTTATCAGGATTGCATGCTTCATTCATGTAAATCCGATTGTGACCTTCCACGATTTTATATTGCGCTGCAAAATGATTCCATTGTCGGTACATCTCTCTACTGATTTGGAAGGCTATTATGAAAAATATGATTGGACGTATCTCACCAAGGGCTACCTCTTTAATGGAGAAGCTGCAAAAATATATGAAGCCACTGTCCATCCATAAAAACAAGAGAAAGAGGAGGCGGCCTCTCTTTCTCTTGTTCCCCCTCTCTTTCTACTCTTTCTCGCGCCTCTTTTTTCAGGCTCTATTCAGCCTCTCACCTTTCCATCTTTCTATATTTTAAGAATAGTTCGTTCGTTTGAATGTCGCGTCGTTTTTGGCAATCGTTGTTGTGAGCGCGCTCAAGGCATCCAGCCGTAGCACGAAGTTATAATGGCGAACGTAATAGCCGCGAATAATCGCTGCCATTTTCGTAATGCATCCAAAGCACCTATTTGCCTGTTGCGGCGTTATAGATGACCTTCGGGCGCTCAATTTTGCTCGTATTCAGCTCCGTTGCCGAGGTTTTAGTCAGCACACTGCTGCGGAAGGTCCAATTTTTGAGATCGCTTGACGTATACACGTTAACGGCATCGAAGGTTCCGCTCGTTGCATGCTCGCCATACCAATAGTAGGTAGAACCGACTTTTAAAATGTTGCCGCTGTTCGCAAGGATCGGATTGCCTGCGGTGTCTTTCCAATCCGTCCCGTTCACAATGCTGACGCTTGCAGCGTTGGCACGGCCCGCCGGAATCGCTCCGGCAGCAATCAACATTTATGTAAGCGATTTCAATTGAACAATCCGGCGAAGGGTGAACGATTTGGACGACGGCCGAAAAGGGACAGAAAATGAGTACTTTATCAGAAATTTGCTATTCAAACTCGTTTATTGTAACATTTTATTAGTTTGAGAGATTGCTAGTTTTGCTGCCCATTATTTATATTTATACATTCAGGAGATGATCTAGATTAGTTACGCTGCTGCATTTGCAATGTCTTTCATTATTGTGCTGCTGCTTATTCCTCCGCTTCGCAAGCTCGCTTTCCGCATCGATTTTGTGGACAAGCCTCGCAAGGATGTCGAACGCAAAATACATAAAGAGCCGATTCCACTCACGGCGAGCTATGCTATTTTTGTCGGCTTCATGGCAACGTATTTGGTGTTTGTAGATGAAATTACAATGAAAACAGTAGCTATTATTATAAGCTCGATTTTGCTGCTCATTATTGGCACGATTGACGATTGGTACAAGACGCATGGCAAGGATTTTCCGTCTCTGCCGAAAATGCTCGTTCAAGTGTCAGCCGCCGCAATCGTATTTTTCGCAGGGGTATCGTTCGAGGGCTTCTATAATCCGCTTAGCGGGGAATTCGTCAACCTGCCTTATGCTTTGCAATTCGTGCTGACGATTTTATGGATCTTCGGCGTAACGACCGTTATTAACTTCTCGGATGGCATGGATGGCTTGGCGGGCGGCCTTTCAACAATTTCAGCTGTGACGCTGTTTATTGTGGCCCTCACCAAGGGACAAAGCGATTCCGCGATGCTGGCTATTATTTTGATCGGAGCTGCGATTGCGTACTTGCGTTACAACAAGCCTCCGGCGAAAATATTTATGGGCGACGCTGGCGCGACGTTTCTCGGCTTCATGCTCGGGGTTATTGCCCTCGATGGCGCCTTCAAGCAGGCGACCGTGCTGTCGATATTCATTCCGATTTTAGCGCTTGGCGTACCGATCTTCGATAACATCTTCGTCGTAATCAAGCGCATGATTCAGGGCAAGCCGATCTATCAGGCAGATGCGACACAGGTCCATTACCGTCTGCTGCATTCCGGCCTCAAACCTACGCAAGTATTGTCGTTTCTGTTCCTGATTAGCGTATGCTTCTCGCTATTTTCGATTATTTTGCTTATGATTCCGGTATAGCGCGTGTTATACAAAATCCCCCTGCCGTGTGGCAGGGGGATTTTTCATGGCTGCGTTGAGTAGTGGCTATTCATTCAAGCGCTGCATTACGCGGTGCAGCAGCACGCTGACTTCTGCACGAATCGCATGATCTCCTGGAGCAAAAAGCTTGTCCGTTCTTCCTTGCAGCAGCTCCTGCTCGTACAAATACGCAATATCCTGCTCTGCCCAGTGGCCGCTAATATCGCTGAACGGATGCCCGGCGGATGAGGCTTCTCCCTGCGCATCTGCTGGCTTGGCCTCGTTTGTCGGCGAGGCTTCCGCAGTAGCTGCTTCCCCCGTTGCAGGCTTTGCAGCTGCTGCGGAAGCAGCGGCCTCCGCCGCGCCGAGCGCCTTAAGCTGCCGCGACAGCACCGCAGCAATTTCCGCCCGCGTAATCGGCTGGTTCGGCAGAAAAACGCTGCCTTGCGGCCGCTCTACCCCTTGCAGCAGGCCACTTGCCGCAGCCGTCTCCACATAGTCGTATGACCAATCGCTTTTGCCCACATCGGTAAAAGCAGGGATGGACTGCTGCTTCATATCCAGCTCAAATGCCAGCACAGCAGCCTTAGCGAATTCTGCCCGCGTCATTAGGCGTCCCGGCTCAAAATCGCCAGCGGCCGTACCCTGCATCACCTGCTCCAGCGCCAGCTCCCCGACAGCTGCGGAAGCCCATTTCAGCTTCGCAACCGCTTCATAATCCTTGAATTGCTTAAGGCGCTGCTCCACGGTCAATTGGGCGGCAGCTTTCGAAGGCGCTTGTCCAACGATTTTCGCCGCACCTTCCTTTGCGGGTCCGGCGCCAATGCTGACAACTGGCTCATTCACGCTATGCTGGATATTCAGCCCCGGATTATCCGGCAAAATAATAATCGACTTCGCCAAGCTGAAGCTCGCTGCTCCATCCTTCACCGCTTTGAAGGTCACACTGCCCAGCTTGCCATAGCCTGAAAATAATGCCGGGCCGCGCTGGGCCGTCGCCTCGGCAATCTGAATCAGACCTGCTGCTGCATCAAGCTTGTTCAGCAGCTGCATGGGGCTCGCCGCAGCTGCAAATACTGCAGGCCGCAGCAGCGCCCCCGCCCCTTTTTCAACTACAGGCGCTATCCGCTCCGTATCGTATTTCATATGTACCTCATAGCCTTGGACACCGCCGTAGCTCCCCTTAAACCCTTGCAGCCATACGGCGACCTCGAACTCCTCGCCAGCCTTCACCTGGTCCGCGGATGGGACAATGCGAATTTGCGGCAGCTTGCCTGCCTCCACCTTCTCGGCTCCCGCGGCTGCAACCGTACCAAGCCCCAGCCATGCAGCGGCCAGCAGGCTAGCCCCCATCAATAACAACCATTTTGAATGCAGACTCACTCTCAAATCCCATCTCTCCTGTCCTCAGCTTCTTACGCCATATCCATCGCTTGCCTAGTGAGCAAATATAATTTAAAAGGCGGTTTTCTTAAAGGTTATTACTATTATGCGGAAGTGGTCTGAAAGTTGTTAGGTTGCCTGCCCAATCTTTTTTATCAAGTTTATAATAGTTATATTTTTCGTTATCAATCTCGATCATACTCTGAAAGTTAAAACCACATTTATCTATTACTCTATTCGACGGAACGTTGTCTAATAGAGCAATAGCACTAAGCACCTCAACATTCGTATTCTCGAATAAATAATTAGTCATTCCTTGTGAGGCTTGGGTTGTATAACCTTTACCTCTATGATCTTTTGAAATGGCATACATGATTTCTCGGTTTGGCGGTGGTAATTCGTCTTTCATTCCTGAACAACACCAACCGATAAATTCTCCTGTCTCTTTCAAAATAATTCCTAATCGAAGACGGAGATCACCAATATCTTCACCTTTCGATACCGTATTGAAAAACTGTTTGTTCTCTGGAATTTCATAGTTAATAAACCAATCTTTCCGCTGCTCTTTAGATACGTTCCAGCCTGGCAAATACTCATGTATTTCAGGTTGCCAGGTGAGTGAATGAAAATGATCTAAATCAGTAGCCAAGAATTCTCTTAGAATCACATCCTTGCAGTCAATCGTAAAAGCGTTTTCCTCTGGAACGAAACGAATATTAGTGTCCATGATAATTCTCCCTCTATAAACTGTACTAATGTCTATAATAACTCTCTAAGAGAATCTATTGCGAGGGTAAAATCACTATAATTGTTTTTTATTTAGCTACCATATTTCAGAAAACAGCCTATTAAAAAAGAGAATGCTCAGATTCAACCATACCTATGTGGCATCCTGAAAATAAGGAGGGGAGCCGATCGCGCTCCCCTTCCATTTTTTCACGACTGTTTCATGATCAGCCACTTGTTTCGTGTCTCTTGTCTCTTGTATCTTGTCTTTTTCCTTTTACCTCTTGCCGCTTACAGCTTGAAGTTGCCTAAAACGAAGGAAATATCGAGCAGATCAACCGCGTTATCCCGGTTAATGTCCGCTGCGCTTGCTTGCGCATTTGCCCAGCTTGTGCTCCGCGACTTGCCGAACTGCTTGGCAACAAGCTGGAGATCGGCCAGATCGATTTTGCCGTCGCTATTCACATCGCCCGCCAAAAGCGGTCCGACATTAAGCGTCGTATCCTCGCCTGCCACCGTCACCGAAGCAGCCGAAGCCACATGGCCTGGCGCTACGACGCGCACCGTGTAAGTGCCCGCAGGAACAAGCAGCGTATAGCTTCCATCCGCCTTCACTTCACCGACAGCTGCAACCTCTTTGCTTGCTGTAATGGCCTCTACCACAACTTTGTGAACGCCATCAGCACCTTGGTACCAAGTCTCGCTGTAATTCACACCGCTGCCGAAAGCTTCCGCTGTTATTTTGCCTGTAATCCGATGTTCCGGCTCAGTAGGACCCGCCGTCACCGTAACAGATGCGTCACTCACGCTGCTGTAGGAAATTTCTTGCGTATCGCTGTTCAATGCCCGTACATTGGACAATTTAAAATCCCGTTTTCCGGTGCTGCCACTGGAAAAATGGAACGTTGCCAGCGTCCCGGAGCCACTGTAGCCGCTATGATCTCCGGTCAAGGATACGACATAATCGCTCCTTGCAGTGCCGTTGCCGAGATCGACAATCGTCTCATCTACGATAAGCGATCCGCCAGGATTCGCCTGCTGCTGGTAGGTCGACAATGCAACGCTCGGCTCCACTGAGCCTTTCACCAGCGAGCTGTCATACGTCAAGCTGAATTGCGCCGCATATAAGTCCTTAACATGAGCAAAATTCACATCAAGGTCAAAGGTTTCTCCTGTCCGTACGCTGGACTTTGAAGCAACAGCCGCTAATGTGGCAGGCTGCTGAGCCGTGCTCTCATAACGGACAACAAAGGCTGGCTCAATGACGCCATTATCGGCGGCATCATACACATACACATCAAACGTATTGCTTCCTTGGACAATCGGCACCGGAATCTCAAAACGCCCGTCTGCTGCAATCGTCGCATCATACTGCTGCAAATCGCCTTTTGCATCCTCAGCCATCGCAGCAGCGCCAACTGCCGAATAATCGCCGAACAAAGTAATGAGGCGGTCGCTAATAATTCGCCCGCTAATCACGCCTTCACTGCCCGTAACGGCAATCGGCGGATCAGAGAGCTCCGCAACCGGAGCCTGCACATCCACGATAAATTCGGCAAGCTGGTCCAGCAAATAATCTTCGTTCCCAAGACCAACCCAAGGCACGACGACATATTGTCCTTCCCCAAGCTGCTGAGTGCCAAGTGCCGTCAATATTTCCCCGTCCCAGCCTTCAACGATGTAGCTGCCCGGGCTAATGCCTTGCGCGCTTTCCACAATGACGCCCTTCCAGGACAAATTGCTTCCCGAAACCGCATAAACATCTAGTGAAAAATACGGCAGTGTGGCATTTACGCGGAACTTAAGGTCGGTCGTATCCGCTGCGCCATCACCATTTGGCGAAAAGAGGAACGGTTCAAGCGTAATTTCCGATACTTTTGCCGGAAGCTCCACGTCGCCCACATAGACAGCGAGTGGAAGCTGTATCGTCTGTCCTGCACCTTGAATGACGACCTCGCCCTCGTAACGGCCAGCTGCTGCTGCTTCAGCTACATGCAGTGCTACATCGAAGGAAGCAGTACCTCCTGCCGCCACCGCAAACTGTTCTTCGCTAACACTCAGCTCACCCGCTGCCTCGCCATACCATATCGTCGATACCGCATACGAGCTTCCTGCTCCGGAAATATCCTTCACTTGAATGGTTTTTGCCGACTCATTCCCGGCGGCCAGCGCCCCGAAAGACAAGCTGCCCGTCAAATAGGATGTAGCGGCTGATCCTGGTACCGCAACCGTCGTTTCTTCCACGAGCGCTATCGCTTTGGCATTGGAAATTTGCTCCAAGTCAATCCGTCCTGCCCCTTGATCCATATGGGAATAGCGCTCGCCGCTGCGATCTGCCAGCTTCTTCGCATTGTTCATCAGCAGTCCTTTTACCTCAAACGGAGTAAGCCCCCGCTTCTTTTGAAGCAGCAGCGCCGCAGCGCCTGCAATATGCGGACTTGCCATGCTCGTGCCTTGCTTATTTTCATAAGCATCTGAATAATCGCCGCCATACGCTGGTATGGATGAACGAATGGCTACACCTGGCGCCGTTATATCCGGCTTAATGGCCAGACCCGGCAGCGATGGGCCGCGCGAGCTGAAATCTCCCATCATATCCTGCTCTACTACTGTGCTGAAGTCGATCATGTAAGCGCTGGCTCCAGTCGCCGCCGCGTCAGCCTTCGCTTTGAGCGCAAGTCCATCCTCCTGCGAGATGCTAAGCGTTGGGACATAATCGACTCCAGCATTGAGCGTTCCGCTAAATTCGCCTGTCGCATTGTTATAAATAATGACAGCCGCAGCTCCGGCATTTAAGGCATTCAGCGCCTTTTCGCCAAAAGTAATGGAGCCCCGTGAAATGAGGGCAGCTTTCCCCGTCACATCTTTGCCAATGAAATCTGCCGCTGTTCCAAAGCCGGCATATACAAGCTCCAGTGCACTATTTTCCAAATTTCCAAGCTCGGGAGAATAGGCCATGTACGCACCATAAACACGGCCTGCACCAGCTCCTGTCAGCACTGGCACCGATAATGGCGGTGAAGATGCACCGACGGAAATCGCCAGCTCTGCAGTAGCTGGAACACCAACCGTATACGGCTCTGGTCCATCATTGCCGTTCGCCGCAACTGCCACGACGCCTGCCAGCATCACATTATTCAGCGCAACGGCGCTAGCCTCGAACTGGTCATTAAAGTCATCGCCCAGCGAAAGGTTAATGACATCCATACCGTCAGTAACCGATCGTTCCATGGCGGCAATGACGTTTTCGGTCGAACCTCTGCCTTTCGGCCCCAGTACGCGGTAAGCATAAATATCTGCACCGTATGCGACGCCTTTTACCCAGCCGCTTTCGCTATCCGGGTTTCCCGGATCGCCGCGCCCTGCCACGGTACCAGCCACATGTGTGCCGTGGGAGGTTGCCACTTCGGCATCATTCGGATCGGGAAGCGTCTCGTACGGATCATTGTCATTGTCGACAAAATCATAGCCGCCCTTATAAGCATCCTTCAAGCTTGGATGGAGATAGTCAATGCCGCTGTCGATCACACCAACCTTAATGCCTTCCCCCGTTAGGCCGCTGTCCCAATAAGTAGGGGCACCGATAAATGGAGCACTTTCGTCCATTTTCGCCTCTACGCTTGGCAGCGGGTCTATAATGATTTCCGTATTCGGGTAGATTGCCTTCACGCCAGGCAGTGCCAGCAGCTTGTCCACCTGATTGGCCGGAACCTGTACCGAGTAACCATTGAAAATTTGCTGGTACTGGCGCCCGAGCTTCACATTCAGCTTCCTCGCAGCAGCAGCAAAGCTCGATTGCTCCTGCTTCACAATCGTCTGATAGTTGGCAATGGACTTAGCCTGCCCTTGCTGTGCCTTGACGCTCTGTACGGCAATAGGATCAGAAACCAGCTCAACGATGACGCTGATCGTCTGGCCACTGTCCGAATGCGGCACATAATTTTTGGGCAATGGCGTTGTTCCATCTGCTGCAGAACCCGTGGTTTCGGAGCCACTCGCCGCTTCCAGCTTGAAGCGCTGCTCGCCCTGAGCGCCAAGCAAGCCTGCCGACTCCTTCTTGCCAGCTGAATCTACTTGCTGATAGGCCGATTTGGGCAGCTTCAGCTGCTGTGACAAAATGGAAGATTTAATGCTTTGCGGCGCTGCTTCCGCCCCCATAGCTCCCGCGGGGAACAATAAGGTGAGCAAAAGCGCCATAACGATTAAAATAGATAATGGCTTATTCCGACTTGTTTTGCGTTTAAACCATTGCTGCATGAAATCCCTCCTATTTTTCTTTGCCCTCTACTAAACTGCTAGCCGATCCTCCTTTCTATCTCATATCACAAATTTCCTTTTAATCCATAAATATGTATTTCTAAGTTCGCTAAAATCTATTGTAAAGGATCGTTTACGAGAAAATTGTAGAATCGTCTGATTATTGAAAATATTTTGGAGCATACAAGGTGAAACGGCTGTCGCCGTCCTTTGGCGGCGCGGCGCGTTACATTCCGAGAAATATAAGCCGATTATAAGTGTGAAACTTATAATCGGCTTATATTTAAAAAAAATCTGGCAAACGCTATAAAGCAGCGTCTGCCAGATTGTCTATGAATCTATGAATGGCATACCGTTAAGCGCCAGCTTTCGGCAAAATCAGCACGGATGCGGTTCAAACTATGATTTCGTTTTTGTCGCTGCACGCACCATAGGTGCGACATTCCCGGCTAAAAGCTCGATGCTTTCGGCAACTTTGGCATAAGGAATGCCGCCAATATCGAGCTGGGCAATAAAACGCTGATGCCCGAACAGCTCATGCTGGCAAATAATCTTCTCAGCTATTTCCTCAGGGCTGCCGACGAACAAGGCCTGATCCGGCGCCGTCATATCGGCGAATTCCTCCTGCGTAATCCGGAAATCGCTGCCGCGCTGGCGGTTCATATGCGACCAATAATTCGTGTAATAGGGGAAATATTCCGCACGCGCCTGCTGGCTATCCTTCGCGATATAACTGTGGCCAGTGACGCCAACCTTCAAGCTCGCTGCATCAAAGCCCGACGCGATTCCCGTTTCGCGATAAAGATCGACGAGCGGCTTGAACCTGTCCGGCGAACCGCCAAGAATCGCCATGATCATGCCGAGGCCAAACTCCCCTGCGCGCACGGCGCTCTGCGGCGATCCGCCAACGCCAACCCATACCGGAATTTGCGGCTGAATTGGACGCGGGGCAATCGCGGCGGCCCGAAGGGCAGGGCGATGCTTGCCCTGCCAGGTTACCGTATCCTGGCGGCCTAGCTCGCCGAACAGCTCCAGGTTTTCGCTAAACAGCTCATCATAATCGCTCAATTCATAGCCAAACAGCGGGAACGATTCGACGAAAGCACCGCGTCCTGCAATAATTTCCGCGCGTCCATCAGATAATAAATCAAGCGTCGCATAATCCTCAAATAAGCGCACCGGATCAACCGTACTTAGCACGGTAGTCGCACTCGTCAGCCTAATGCGCTCCGTTTCCCGGGCAATAGCTGCCAGCATAACCGGCGTTGCCGAAACGACAAAATCATGGCGATGATGCTCGCCCAAGCCGAATATGTCAAGGCCTCCCTCATCCGCCAGCTTTGCCGCTGCAATAATGTCCTGAATCCGCTGCTTCGCACTTATCGTGTCCGATGTATGAGGATCAGGCAATATATCGCCTAGTGTATAAATGCCAATTTCAATAGCGGCCTGTTCCTGTTGATCTTCCGTTTGCTTCTCCATCTCCACTTACCCACCAATCGTCAGCAAACTGGATATGCCAGAAGGATCTGTGACCATCCAGCCATCTGCCTGCTTGCGGAATTGTATTTGCTTTTGCCCCAGTCTGGCCAGTACTTCGTCCATCGCTGCTTGATCAGGAAGCACAATCGTGTAGTAATCCAGACCTGCCGCATTCGCTGGAGCCGCTGGAACACCGACGCCTGCCCAAGTATTCAGGCCTAGGTGATGATGATAGCCGCCCGCCGAAATGAACAATGCGGAGCCGCCCATATTGAAAATAATATCAAAGCCTAATGTGTCGCAATAAAACTGCTGGGCTTGCGGCAGATGGCTTACATGCAAATGCACATGCCCGATGACCGTGTCCTCCGGCAGTCCGTTCCATACTTTGCCTTCGGAAGCATCCAGAAGCCCTTTAATGTCAACGGGATCAGTCGCCATCTTATAGCCGCCGCCCTCCAGCTTCTCCCATTGCTCACGCGGGCGATCGCGGTAAATCTCAATGCCATTGTTGTCTGGATCATTGAAATACAAAGCTTCGCTAACCAAATGGTCGCCCTGTCCAACGGCTACATTATGGTTTGCCAAATTCCGCAAAGCAAGCCCTAGCGCTTCGCGGCTCGGCAATAAAATTGCAAAATGATACAGTCCCGCAGCTGCACGCTCCGGCAAAACAACCGCACCCTGCTGCTCCTGCAGTATGAGCAGCGGACGCTTGCCATCAGCCGTTAGCTGCACTTCGTTTCCGCTGCGAGAAAGCTCCTTAAAGCCAACAACCGCTTTATAAAAAAGGAGCGAGCGCTCCATATTACTTACTTTAAGCTTCACATATCCAATATGTGCAGCCGGATGAATGGAAATAGTCATTGTCCATCGCCTCTTTATCTGATATATTTGTTATAAGAATATATGTTTTATATGAGAAATATTATCATGCTCATGGTGGCAAGTCAATAAAACATTTGCTACTATGGATGAAGCTTAATGCCACATTCACAAATCAGCCAGCAAAGCCCTCACAGCTTAACGACATCGTTTAAGAGGCAACCAAGGTTTCAGGAGGTACTCATGGATATTGGCAATACAATTCGTACAATTCGCAAGAAGAAGCAGCTCTCCATCCAGCAGATTGCGGAGGCTACTGGACTATCGCAAGGCTTCCTGAGCCAAGTCGAAAATAACAAAACATCGCCATCTATTTCTACGCTGGATCACATTGCGGGTGCGCTGAACGTTCCGCTCGCCTTCCTGCTGCTCAAGAAGGACGAGCGAATGCAGATTTTGCGTAAGGATGAGCGTCGGCACACCTTGTATGGCGGCGGAAAGATGAAGGTCGAGCAGCTCAGCGAGCGCGGTTCTGTCAAAATGATGCTCGTCGAGCTTGAGCCCGGCGCATCAACGGCAGAGGCGCACGCCCATGCGGGCGAGGAAATCCACTTCCTCCTCTCCGGCACGATCTATGTAGAGCAGGGGGACGAATCGGCGACCATCTATGCAGGCGATTCCTTTAGCTGGAAAGCCTGCATGCCCCACTACGCCAAAAATATTGGCGAGGATACAGCCATTGTGCTCATTTCCATCAATAACGATACGCAATTGGTTTAGCCCATCCTATTCAAATTGCTCTGCTGAAAAAGCAAAAACCCGCAGCTGGAGCATCTGTTGCCAGATGTCCTGCCTGCGGGCAGCTTATTGCATGAGCTGCTATTATTTTTTGGCTGCTAGAAAAGCATCGATTTGGCTTTGCACTTCTGCAATAATTTTATCAATGCCGGCCGCTTTCACCTGCTTGTTCAAATCCTCGAGGCCTTTATCTACATCCTTAATCGCGCCGTATTCCAGCGGAATTGCAAAGCGGAGCATCACATTACCGACGTTAGCCACTTCCGTCTTCACCTTGCTGTTGTCAAAAACGAAGGTTTCCAGTGGGTAGTGGTAAACCTTTCCTTCCCAATCGTTTGTGAGCGCGGTTGCTTCCTCTGGGAAGGATGCGTTGTCACGATTGAGCGGCGAGTTGAAGCCCCAGCTGGAGAAGCCTGTGAAGTTCACGCTTTTATCGGTCGTATCGTATTTATCGTCGCCAACGGCTGTGAAATGTACGCCTGGGATACCGTATTGCACCAAGTCATGAAGCTCTCTGTCATTTTGCATCAGGTCGACGAACATCAGCGAACGCTCCGGATTTTTGGACGTTGCATGGATAGAAACGCCGTTTTGCGTCGATACGGCATTCGATTTCTTCGTATTCGGCGTAATGTCGGCAAGCGCAAGCTCATAAGGAGATTTTTCCATGCGCATCAATGCCATGAGTGAGCCGAGCGTTCCCATATTATGCGTAATGGACGCTGTTTTGCCTTCCTTGAAATCCTGCTGATGATCATTTTTATTATTCAATACGTTTTTCGACCAGGCATTATTGTCGGCAAGATCTTTGTAATAATACAGCAAATCCTTGAATTCCTGTGTTTCATAGACGTTAAACACTTTGCCCGCTTCATCCGTCAGCTTAAAGCCGATCGGCAGGTCGAAATCGAGCATGTTCCAGTCATTTT
Organism: Paenibacillus sp. Leaf72; assembly: GCF_001422685.1. Lineage (NCBI taxonomy): Bacteria > Bacillati > Bacillota > Bacilli > Caryophanales > Paenibacillaceae > Paenibacillus > Paenibacillus sp. Leaf72. The sequence goes on from NZ_LMLV01000034.1 coordinate 376,953, forward strand.
GCTGCTTGAGCAGGATACGGTCTAAATTATGCAGCTTCCAGTCGCCGGTTTCCGGTGTGAATGGCGTAATGCCTTTCTCATTTTGAGCGATCGCTTTCAAATAGTTAGCATAAGCTTCCGGGCTGTCGATAGCGGGAAGATTGTATTTTTTACGCAGGTCCTCCCGGTACAAAATCAGCTTCTCTACCGATTCGCCTCTGTTTTGCGGAACCATGTACAGCTTGCCGTTTACTTTCGCTTGATCCCAGCCTACCTTGTCCATCGCCTTCCATGTTTCCGGCATATATTTGGACAGCATATCATCGGTCAGCTCCAAGAAGCCGCCTTTGAGCGCCTGATCGTTATAGCCCGCCCAGTTCGCGGAATAGATGAGGTCGAAATCTTCATTCGCCGCCAGCTTCAGCGGATATTTTTGCGCCCAATCGGACCAATCCAAAAACTCGGCATCGACGGTTGCATTGATTTTTTCCTTGAGCTTTTTGTTGATTTCCGCAAATACGCTATCATAATCAACCGGCTTTGGTCCAACGAACACCATTTTCAGCTTGACCTCTTTGGAAATATCTAAGCCGTCCTTTGTAGGCGACTGCGTTGCGGAAGAATTAGTACCTGATGCTGGCGCTGTGCTCGCTTCTGTTCCTGTATTGCCACCGTTGCCGCATGCACCAAGAACCATGGCTAAAGTTAAGGCTACCGCCGGTATAACGACTTTTTTCTTCTTTTGCATATTGAATTTCCCCCTTAAATGTAACTGTTGATATGCCCATCTATCTTGATAAACCAAGTTCCCTTGGGATTATCCTTTCACTGCGCCAATCGTCAAGCCTTTTACAAAGTACTTCTGGATGAAGGGATAGGCAAGCAGGATCGGACCGCTGGCTACAACCGTCATTGCCATCTTAAGACCCTCTGTCGGCAGGCTTGTCGTCACAACAGCGCCTGAGCCCATCATCGCCTTGCGCATACCATCCATGTTGCCCAACATTTTGTACAAGTAATATTGCAGCGGCATCAGCTTGTCGTCGGCAACGAACAGCAGGGCGTTATACCAATCATTCCAATAGCCGAGGGCAAGGAAGAGACCGATCGTTGCGAGAGCAGGCTTGGACAGCGGAAGAATAAGTTTCATGAAAATGAGGAAATCGCCTGCGCCATCGATTTTGGCCGATTCAACAATCGCTTCTGGAATGTTGCTCATAAACGATTTCATAACGATAATATAAAACACGTTCAGCAGCAGCGGCACAATCAGCGCCAGCGCCGTATCCTTCATATGGAGATAGTTGACGATGAGCAGGTACCAAGGCACAAGCCCGCCGCTGAACAGCGTCGTAAAGAAAAAGAAGAAGGAGAAAAAATTGCGCCATTTGAAATCTTTGCGTGATAGGCAATAGGCGGTCATAGCGGTCAGGAATAGGCCGATCGCTGTACCGATAACGGTAACGGAGATGGTTACCCCATACGCCCGAATCATTTGTTCGGGATATTTGAATAGGATTTTATAAGGCTCCACAGAGAAGGCCGTTGGGAAAAATTGATAACCCTCACGCACAATGGTGCTTTCCTCGGTAAACGAAGAGGATACGATCAAAATAAAGGGCAATATGCACAGAACCGACAGTACGGTTAAGGAAGTATAGCCGATAATGGCAAGAAGCTGGCGGTCGAGCTGACCGCTTTTCACAGACTTGTTGCTGACGATATTAGCATCAGATACACTCATTTTCATGACCTCCCACTAGAATAAGGCGCGATCTTTGTCATACTTGCGAACGGCATAGTTAAACAGCATAATGGTGGTAAATCCAAGAACTGATTGATAAACCCCAGCTGCGGCCGACATGCCAATATCATTCGAAGTGATGAGCGATCTGAATACGAACGTATCAATAACATCAGTAGACGAGAACAGCACACCATTATTGCCGACCATATTGTAAAACATCCCAAAATCGCCTTTGAAAATATTGCCGACTGCCAGCAGCACCAATATAATGACGGTCGGATATAAATTAGGAATCGTTACCTTGAAGATACGCTGAAAAATATTCGCGCCATCGATTTCGGCTGCCTCATACATTTCGGTATCAATGCTCGTGATCGCCGCCAAATACATGATCGTACCGTAACCGAGCGTTTTCCACGCCGCGACCAGTACGAGAATAATCGGCCAATAGGCAGGCGTATTATAAATATCAATCGGCTCCATCCCAATATTCCTCAGCAGGGAATTAACCGTTCCGATGTCAAAGCTGAGCAGGTTGTAGGCAATCGCTCCCACGACTACCCAGGAAATAAAGTAAGGCAGGAACAAAATCGACTGGGCGATTTTGCGGAACCATTTGCCCCCAACCTCGAACAGCAAAATCGCTGTGAAAATTTGCAGCACATTGTTGACTACAATAAAAGCGATATTATAGAGCGCCGTATTTCTTGTTATGCGCCAGGCATCGCCCGATTCAAAGAAAAACCGAAAGTTGTCCAGCCCATTCCACGCGCTGCCAAAGATTCCGCCGGCATAATCATAATGCTTGAAAGCAATAATAATGCCCGCCATTGGTATATAAGCAAACAGTAGAAAAAACAAAACGGCTGGCAGCAGCATGAGCAAAATAGCCCGATATTTGATGACATCCTGTATAAATCCGTGTCGCTTCATCTGTGCTCCCCTCTCTTCTCTTGTCTGCTTTCATTATAAGAAAAGCAGGGCGTCCGCATAATTAAGGGGAACAACTAAAACTAATACTAATTCAACGATTGGATAAAATAACGGCTAAAAATAACCCGGAATCCACCGGACCCGGGCCGTTACCATGCAATAAAAAGAGAAATACGATTAAATATTATGCTTTTTCCGATATTCTCCCGGCGACATGCCAACCTGCTGCTTGAATTGACGATTAAAATAAATAATATTTTTATAGCCAGCCAGCTCGGCAATTTCGTAAATTTTCTTGGTCGGGTCCTCCAGCAGCTTGCACACATGCTTCATCCGCAGCTCGCTTAGAAAATCACTGAACAGCGTATTCGTCTCGGCTTTGAACAGCTGGCCCAAGTAGTTTGGCGTAAAGTCAAAGTGGGCCGCTACCTCATTGAGCGTAATTTTCTGATCGAGCCGCTGCTCAACATATAGCGCAATTTCTTCAATCAGCTTCCGCTTCTGCCGCTGCTTCTTCAAATACAGCAGCTCGGACAGCTCGAAAAACCGCCTTCTCAGCCAGGAGAGAATGTCATGCACCGTCTCAAATTGGAACAAAACAAACGGCTGATGGGAGTCCCATTTTAAAATTTCATATAAATGCTCGTTCATTTGCTGGAGATCCGCATGCAGCTTGGACGTAATGCGAATGATGAGGTCGTAGATGTCGTTTTTCCCGGTTAACGGCTGGTCGCCGCTGAACAGCTCCCGCAAGCAATCATCAACCGTCGTCAGATCATATTCCAGCATCGCGCGCAGCATACGGTCTACCGTCTCTTCGAGGCTGTAGGCCATCGCTTCTTTCGGCGACCAAGCCGCTGCATCGTGAATAAGCCTGTTTTTCCCGACAATCCATTTGATGCTGAGCGCTGCCTGTGCCTGCTGATAGGCATCATGCAGCTTGGCGATAACCGTTGTATGCATGCCAGCGCCAATCGTAATCGAATACGGAAAAGCTTCATTAAATGCTTGCACCAGCTTTTCAAGCAGAGCTTTGCATTCCGCCTCCTGCACCGTCGCCAGCAGCACAAAATGATAGTCATAGCTGGTCAGCACGGTTCCAACTTGATGCCGATCTACAAAGGTCCGAATGAACAACGCCATTTCCGCTGTTAAGGAACGGCGCTCGTCAGCTGCCATTTTACCCAGCTTCCACTCCAAATCGTCGATTTCAATAATGGCAACGGCTGCTCCGCCCTGCAGCAGAGGCATGAGGAAGCTGTGGAGATGCTGCTCTACCCGCCCCGATGTCGGCTCGTTAAACCAGCGCAGCAGCAGCTCCTGATGCACAAGCGTCAGAGTCTCGGTCAGCGATTGGTTTTGCATCCGCTCCTGCTCGATTTTGTTGCACAGCTCCAGCAGCATATCATGAAGCTCGTTATCATCAACCGGCTTAAGCAAATATCCGGAGGCGTTCAGTTGGATCGCTTCCTTCGCATAGCTGAAATCCTGATGTCCGCTTATAAAAACAAGATGGGCCTGCGGGTTAATCGCCTTCGCCCTGCGCGCAAATTCCATCCCCGACATAATCGGCATGCGAATATCCGAGAGAATCAGATCGATGCGCTTCTGCTCCATCATTTCCAGCGCCTCAAACCCGCTAGTGGCCACGGACACATCCTGCAAATGCAGGCGCTCGTTGCCGACTACCCTTCGGCGAAGCCATTCCAAGTCGATCGCCTCATCATCCACCAATAATAAACTAATGTCCATCCCCGCACTCTCCCCTCTTAGCTGCTTATGGATCAAATCCCTTCCGCATCCTCCCGAATCTCGGCATTTTCCACTGGAAGAATAATTTGCACCGTTGTGCCTGCACCATAATGGCTGCCAATTCGAATCCCAAAATCTGTGCCGTAGCGCAGCTTGATCCGCTCTTCGACGTTTTTCAGCCCATATTTATCCGATTGGCCATTTTCCACGCTATCCGTTTGGTCGGCAAGAGCTGGCAAAGGCAAAGGCGTATTCGAGAGCATTTTCCTCAGCGTATCCGGCCGCATTCCTATGCCAGTATCAATAATTTTCAGCTCAATGCGGTCGCCCAGCCGCCTGCCCGTTATGCGAATCGCTATCGTTTTGCCAAACCAGGCATGCTTAAATATATTTTCGACAAATGGCTGTAAAATAAGCTTAATGATCGGTGTTTGCAAAATATCCGGCTCAACATCGTAATAAACCTCGAACGTGTCCGCATATTTGACTCGCTGAATGTCCAAATACGTCTTTACCTGCTCTAGCTCCTTCTCCAGCGTGATGTAAACGTTACCGCCATTTAACGTTAATCGGTAAAACTTCGACAGCCCCTGAACCATCGCCGTCACCTTGTCCGTCTCGCCCAAATTAGCCAAGCTGCCAATCGTCGAGAGCGTGTTATACAAAAAATGAGGGCTGATCTGCGCTTGCAGCACATCCAGCTCCGCCTGCTTTTTCTGAATGCCCTGCACGTAGACATTTTTGATCAGCTCTTGAATGCTCGTTGCCATCTGATTAAAGGAATTGGCGATGTGGACAAACTCGTCATTGCCGGTAAAACCAATCCGCTTATGAAAGTTCCCCTCTTGGAAGGAGCGGACCAAGGTGACGATTCGCTTCATCTTCTTCCCGGAAAGCCGGGCAACGATGTAGCCAATAAACACCATGACCAGAAAGCTGATCAAGCACACGGCGAAAATAACCTTTTGCATGCGGCTGGCGTCCTTGTTTAAATAAGCATGCGGCACTATCGTTTCAATGACGAATGGCGTTCCGGGTATTTCCTCTTTCACACTAAGGTAGGAGGCCGAATCAGAATGGTCGCTTGTTATGCCGCGCGTATACATGACCTCGCCTGATTGAGTGTTTAGCAGCCGCAAGCTGATGCCTTGATCGATCGGGAACGTATCGAAGTTGCCAAGCAGCTCATCGAAGCGGGCCGTCACGCGCACATAGCCGATAATGGGAGCCATCCCGCTGGAGGACACCAGCTTGCGAAAATGCGAAACGTTTTCCAGCTTGCGGTCGGAACCCAGCTGTATCCAAAGATTATCCTGATTGGATGCTTGAAGTGACTTGAACCAGTCTGTATGCTCGATCTGACGCACCGAGAGCACATAATAGTCTCTGCGCTGAATCGGCTTGTCCATATCATCGCCCGGCACCTCGTACAATTTCTCGTCTACCGTGTAGACGGCAAGCCTGATATTGTTGCCATACAGTTGGAGCGGCGCTCTCATCTGCGGTATGATGTCATCCTTCATTTTCAGCATCATTTCCAGCGGCTCTCCCGTGTTTTGCAGCGCATTCTGAAAAGTTAAGCTGCTGAAAAGCGTGCTCGATATGCGCTCAATTTCATCCATTTGGTATTCAATATTATTGCGCGTCTGCTCCAGCGCGGTGCGAATATTCGTCTCCGCCATCTCCGTTCGCGATTGGATGAGCATCGTATACGATATATAGCCGACCAGCACATCCGTCAGCAGTACAAGCGCCATATAGGGAATCATCATTTTATACGTAAATGGTATATACAGCTTGCTCAGCTGGAAGCTCTTCATCTGTCGTCTCCTTTCGTATCATGCACCGCTTATGTGCATCATTCTACAATACGGGCGGGGAATTTGATATGGCAATAAAATCACTATTTTCTGCACTTATTTAAGCATTACAAGAAAACAACCCGTAAAGTGGAGGTTGTTAGAGCATCCACTTTACGGGTTATAATGATTTATTTATTTCACAATACTCTCAAGCACATCATCAATCATCTGCGAGTTCGCAATCGTTCCCGTATACAGCCAGCTGGCATTGTTGTCATACGCGTAGACGTTGTTATTTTTAACCGCAGGAATGCCCTGCCAGATTGGATCGCTCAAAATTTCCTCTTTCGTCGCTTCCCTGCTATTCACAATGAACAGGTAATCGGCGTCCAGCTCGGCCAGCTTCTCCTTGGAAATCGCACTCCAATTCGCCTTCGCTGTCGACGATATTTCCGCAACAACATTCGGAACGGTCAACTCCAGATCCCGATAAAGCAAATCGCCGCTGGATAAGTTTTGGTTGACGACGTACACATTTTTAGCCGTAACCCAGAGAACAGCAGCTGACTTATCTCCGATCGCCTGATGCAGCTTTTCCTTGGCATCTGCTGCTTTCGCTTCATAATCAGCCAGCACCTGCTTCGCTTCCTCGCTCTTATTCAGCACTTCGCCTACCTTCAGCAGCTCCTGCCGCCAATCATTGTTGACATCGCTGCCTACCGTATAGGTTGGGGCAATTTTAGCATATTGTGCGTACTTGTCCCCCATCACCATTTCCGCATTGTCGATAATAATGAGATCCGGCTGGTAGCTCATCACGACTTCATAGGGAAGCTCGGATGGAATAGCAGGGATATTAGCCAGCTCCTTCTGCAAATAATTTTGCACCTTCCCATCACTGACCGACCACTGAGCAACCGGAATGACGCCTAGCGCCACCAAATGATCTTCCAAATAAGAGGCTATAACCCGTTTAGGATTAGCTGGAACCTTAACTTCATTGCCCAAACCGTCCTTCAGTATTCGCTCACTCGCTGTCTGTTCCGCTGCATTGCTGCTTGCGGCTGGTGCAGTGCCATTTGTCGCTGGAGAATTTGCCGAACTTGCGCATGCGCTGACCAATAAAGTCATCGCAAGCAGCATCATAATGGCAATGGATTGTTTCGAACCTCTGTTCATTTTTAATGCCCCTTCACTACTGTTTTGATAATGATTATCACCAATAACAGTATGCCCGCTGCGTCTTCTCGACACAATAGGGTATCGGGACATCAATAATGGATTATAAGGGCGTTTTCGCGGAGCGCTCGCTTCCGTTTTATAATGGATCGGCGAAATGCCCGTATGCTTTTTAAAAATACGACTGAAAAAATAGACGTCCGGATAGCCGACACCGGCAGCGATTTCCTGTAAAGTCCCCTCCGTGCTCGTCAGCAACTCCTTCGCCTTCTCGATACGAAGCTGGATGAGATAATCAATCGGACTATGCTGGATTTGATTTTTGAACAGGCGTGTTAAATGCCTTGGCGTGCACTCCAGCACCTTCGCCAGCCGCTCCAGTGTAATGGCTTCGGCATAATGCTCATGGATGAACCTGACCGCCTGGGCGACCAGATCTGCTTTTATAACGGGAACCTCCTGCTCACTGAGCTGCCGCATCCATTCATATATAAAATCGTAAAACAATGTTTTCACATGCAGCTCGGCAAGCTTGCCGCCCTTGTGAAATTCCTCGTCCAACTGCTTCAGCTTCTCATAAAGAGATATTGGAAAAGCAGGCGTAACGCCATATTGCATGCGAAAAGGATTTTTCTCCAGCAGCCGCTGTTTCTCCGGCATATTCAGAAGCGGCTGAACCGCTTTGTAGAGGATGAGATAATATTCAAAAAGCTCCTCTGTCGAGCGAATATCCAAATAAAAGCCTTTTCCGCCATGCAGCATTTGAAATTTTTTGAATGCATACTCCCGGTTGTCCAATGCGACCGCTGCACTGCCTCGCAATGCAAACAAAAACGCATTGGCCGGAAGCCGATAGGCGCTAAGCGCTTCCCCTAGCTTCATTTTTATATGCCGAACGTCCATCACTTTAATGGCGCTATGCGTGAACCAAAAAAGCTGCTCGTCGATGTTTATCGTGTCGTTCATGACTTCCACTCTATCTTCACTCCTTGCTCTAACGCTCCACTCGTCTATATTTGAAAAAACGGATAAAAAAGCAAAAAACAGGCCAATCATGGTAATATCTAACCATAATCGAACTGTTTCATGCAACTAACTTTGATACCTTTAAATGTTGAAGGACTGAGGTTCCGCTATTTGGGCTTTTGATTCGATTTCAGGCCATAAGCGGACAGGAAATCCGTTATTGCCCTCAATATCCCGTCAAAATGGCTTATGGCCGTGCATTAGCTGCCCCTGAGTCCGCAGCCTGTGCCATATCCGTGTTTTTGCCGAAATAGCGGCTGCTGTGTCCGTCAAACCTCCTGAAAGCTCCTGAAACTTTCTAAAATTTCCTAACCAGCGAGCGGTACATGAGGAACAGGAAATACGGACTGCCAATCAGCATAATAATTAGGCCTGACGGAATTTCTTTCGGCGCCATAATCGTTCTTCCGAGCGTATCGGCAATGACGAGCAGCAAGCCGCCGAGCAGCCCTGACAAAATAATGGAGCGTCTCGTGTGATGCCCAATCATCATGCGCACGACATGCGGCGCCATAAGTCCGAGAAAACCTATCGTACCTACGCTCGCAACAGCTCCCGCTGCCAGCAAAACGCCGATAATCATCGCCCAGAGCCGCGTTCCTCGAACCGGAAGGCCAAGGCCTACCGAACTTTCGTCGCCAAACGCCAGCAAATCAAATTTCCGTCCCAAATAGTAGGCAACCGGTAAAAGGATAACCAGAAACAGCATAATGCTATAAAATTGGTTCCAGCCTCGCCCATAGGTCGTGCCCGTTAACCATATTAGCGCTGTACTGTTCCACAGGCTCGCCTTGACGATCATCGCCTGTATGCCCGCAGCGCCGATTGCCGATACTGCGATGCCAAGCAAAATAAGAACAGACGGATTTAAGGATTTGCGCCATGCTAACAAAAATACAAAGGCCGCGGCAAGAATCCCACCTGCAATTGCAGCAAACGGAAGGGCGAAGATTGTTAAATTCGGCAGTGCAACCAATACGATTAGCGCGCCAAACCCCGCTCCCGACGTTACGCCAATAATTGAGGCGTCGGCCAACGGATTTCGGACGGCGCTTTGAATTAAGACGCCGCTAATTGCAAGCGCAATACCGCCTCCAGCCGCAACAAGTGTACGCGGGAGCCTTAAATTCAGCAGCACAGAATACGATGAGTCTCCTCCACCGACAAGGCTGCCCAGCAAATCGGCAATCGGTATTCTCGTTCCCCCAAGCGACAAGCTTACAAGGATGATAACGATGAGCAGCGCTGTCATGGATATCACAGTCGGAGCGAAGCGCATACGCAGCGCTACCCCGCCGATGTTCATAGATGACTGCCCAGAGCCTGCTCCGGATATATTTTTCATCTTGGTGAGTACGAGCCAAATGAGCCAAGGCGCTCCAATAATCGCCATGACCGCGCCAACCGGCATTTCCCCTAAATTGCTCCGTACCATACGAGCAAGCAAATCCGCCGCCGTAATGAGCAGTGCTCCCCACAATGCGCTGGCGGGAATGAGCAGGCGATGCTTGCGAATACCGCTAAGCCGGACAAGATGGGGAGCGACCAAACCAACGAAGCCAATCGGACCAACTACACTGACTACAATGGCAGCCAGCAGTACCGAGAGGCCAAGCCCCATTGCCCGTGTTAATCCTACACGCTGCCCAAGCGAGCGAGCAGTAGATTCGTCGAGCTCCAAGGCATCAAATTGCCTTCCTGCGAGCATCGCGATCCCAAGCAGGGCAATGACGAAAGGCCATGCATACAAGACGCCGCTCCAGTTCAGCTGAATCAAGGAGCCTGAGCCCCATAAAAATAAATTTTGCGTTTCCGTTTGCTTAAAAATTTGAATGGCCGTTGTAAACGCCCCAAGCACCATAGATACGATCATGCCTGATAAGGCAAGTCTGATAGGTGTGGCCTTCCGGCCGCCGCTCAGGAAATAGGCAATTAACGCCGCCAGCAATCCCCCCGCCGCCGCCAGCAAAAATGGGAACTGCTGCTGCAGAGCAGGAAAAGCTACCAAGCCAAGGACAACCATAAAATAAGACCCGGCATTGATACCTAATGTATCGGAGGCAGCGAGCGGATTTTTCGTTATCGTTTGCAGTAAAGCACCAGCCGCAGCGAGCGCAGCACCAGCCAAAATACCAATAACCGTGCGCGGCATACGGATATCCCAGAGCAGATTATGCTCCATTATATCTTGGCGGCCGAGCAACCCATCTAATACGGTAGCTGCCGGGATTTTGGCCTCCCCGAAGCAAAGACTTAAAATCGATAATACGAAAAGGGCGGCAATGCCGCCCCCAAATATTCCAATTACCCGCCAGGCCATTCCGATTGAGGCTTCGTTGTTAACATTTTCGTTCATCGTGCCACTCATTTCGTTAATGTATTTACAACTTCATCAACGATCACTTTAGAGGAGATTGGACCGCCGAACACCCAGGTCGCGCTATCTAATCCGAAGAAACGTTTTTCCTTAACGAAGGTAAGACCGTTCCAAACGGAGTTATCCTTTAGCTCCTTCGAAAAAATATCATCATCCTTTTGGACGATGTAGATTAGATTGGTGTCTTGAACCGCAGGCAGCGCTTCAACCGTCGAAGTGCTAAATCCATAAACCTCAAAATTTTCCGATTTCCAATCGTTTTTCAGGCCAATCCGATTCAACGTTTGTACGGCAAGAGAGTTATCAGTAAAAAGACGCAACGTTGCTGCATTTTGGTAGCTGTACGCTTGTGTCAGTACATAGTTGAAGCCGCCCTTGCCTGCCGCCTCCAGCTTCGCCTTTGCATCCGCATAATGCGCATCCAGGTCAGCTAGAACCTTCGTGCCTTCCTCTGTTTTGCCAACAGCAGCTGCAATCGTTTTGAACACTTCTTCCATCTGATCATATTGATTGGTTTCCCCTTCAAGCGGGTACAGACTAAAAATCAACGTTGGCGCAATGCCTTTCAATTGATCATAGATCGCTTCGTGGCTATCCGTATTCGCAATAATCAAATCCGGCTTCAAAGCCGCAATCGTCTCCAGATTCGGCTCTTCACGCAAACCAACATCCGTCACGTTTGCATCCAGTGGCGCCTCTGATGTCACATACTGCTTATATTGTGCGTTATCGGTATTCCCCACTGGCTGCATGCCAAGCGCAATCACGTCTTCCGTAAACGTCCACTCTAGTACGACAACCTTTTGCGCGGGCTTATCCAGCTTAACCTCGCCTTTAGCATCCTTAAGTACAATAGGACCAGCCGCAGCGGACTCCCCATTTGTATTTGCAGCAGCTGAATTGTCAGTTGCCGTTCCTTCTGCTGCTGAATTATTCGTTGTGTTAGATCCACAGCCTGCCGCGACCAGCATAACCATGATGACCATAATTAAACCCATTAGCCTTTTGTTCATTTTATATATCCCCCTATTTTTTCAAAAATCAAAGCTGTTCCAATGTGATAATATTTATCATTATATTGATAATGATTATCATAATTAGACACAATAGCTATATTAGCTACCATTTTACCGAAAGTCAATGTTTAAATTTTCAAATTCCACTTTATCCGACCCGAATACAAAAAAAAGAACAGGATACGTTCTCCTGTCCTTCGCTACCTTGTATTTCTGCCGCAAGCTGTATCTATGCCATCCGTTGCATCAATCCCGCAGTCTTAGACACTCACATCTTTCAGCTCCGCAGCCAGACGCTCATTTCGCCAGGCTGGCGATTGCCCCATAAATAATAAGGGATGGACTTGAAGCGCACAGCTGTCTTCTGCTTCGTAAAAGGACGGTAGGGCTTGCCATCTGACCACGAAGCAGAGTCTGTCACTACTCCGTCTCCTTCTACAATAACGCAGCCGCCAAGAAGATTTGGAGCGGTATACTCCGTCAAATTTGGCTCCTCCGCCAATGAGAGCGAGGCAATCGGAGCTCCATTGTCCGCTTCCTCCAAGCAATAAACGAGCGGCCCGCGCTGAATAGCCACTTTGCCAGCATCAGCCCGAATAGACGGGTGGGCTGCAATGAACTTCGCCTCGATCGGAAGCAGCCACTCCAATGTATCGCCATCTGACCAATTTCGCGCTACTTTCGCATAGCCATTTTCAACTCGATAAAGCTGTGTTTCGCCATTCACCTTCAACGCTGGCTGCTCGTGCTGGAACCAATCAGGTATGCGTAAGGCCATTTCAAAAGCAGCACTTGCAGTGCCCTCCGGAAGGGAAACCGACCATTCAACATGTCCGCTCCAAGGAAGCTCGGAGCGTTGATGCAGCGCTACGTTGACGCCGACAAGCTCAAAGGAAGCTTGGCTTCCAATAAACAAATGGGTGTACACCGTTCTGCCATCCTCAGACACGTCGTAAATATAATCGTTTAGTGAAGATAGCAGCCGTGCGACGTTAGGCGGACAGCAGGAGCAGCCGAACCATTTTTGCCGAACTGGCTTTACGTGCTGCCGGTCTGGACTTTTGCAGCTTGCTTCTGGCCATACCTCTAGCGGGTTGACATAGAAAAAATGCTTGCCGTCGTTGGACATGCTGCCCAGCACATTGTTGTACAGCGCTCTCTCCATCACATCCGCATATTCGCTCCTTGCTTCAAGCTGCAGCATGCGGCGTGCCCAGAAAATCAAACCGATAGAGGCACAGGTTTCTGCATAAACCGTATCGTTAGGAAGATCGTAGTCAAACGTGAAGGCTTCTCCGTGATGCGTTGAACCAATGCCTCCAGTAATGTACATTTGTTTGCCTGTCGTATTGGACCAAAGGCGCTCGCAAGCTTCGCGCAGCCCGGCGTCTTCCGTCAAACGGGCGAGGTCAGCCATCGCCGTGTACATGTAGACGGCTCGAACGGAGTGGCCGACAGCGACCGTTTGCTCACGTACAAGAAGATGGGATTGGTATACTTCCAAATTAGGCATTCCTTGTGACCAAATGTTCGTCCTGCCGCCGCGTTTCCATTCCTCTACAAAATAGTTTGGCTCGTTTCCACGCTCATCAATGAAGTAGCGGCTAAGGTTCAAATAACGCTCCTCCCCCGTAACTCCATACAGCTTGACCAAGGCCAATTCAATTTCCTGATGCCCGCAGTAAGCCCGGATCTGGCCCGGTTCAGTTCCAAACAAGCTTGCAATCAGGTCAGCGAAACGGCAAGAGAGGTCGAGCAATTTACGCTTGCCTGTCGCTTCGTAATAAGCAACTGCTGCTTCAATCAAATGGCCTGCACAATAAAGCTCATGGGCCTCGTAAAGATTCGTCCACTGTTTTCCAGGCTCTTTAATCGTAAAATAGGTATTCAAATAGCCGTTGGTTTGCTGGGCTTTGCCGATCAGATCAATGGCTTCATCAGCCGTTTGCTCAAGCTCAGGATCGGGGTGGCGATGCAGCGAGTAGGCAACAGCCTCCAGCCATTTGTACAGATCGCTATCTTGAAAAACCCAGCCGCCAAATTCCCCTTTCGCAAGTCCTGCAGCTATTTTGAAATTTCGAATGGCGTAGCTCGGCTCAGCACCTTCTATCCTATCGTTCAGTGCTTCCCACTGATAAGGGATGACGGTTTGGCGAACAAGCTCGGAATATTGGTTCCAAAAATCGTCTTGGATAAAAATCTGATTTTTTCGCATAAATATCCACCTCGAAGCTATAAAATTTGACTCTCTATAGCATCGAGTATATGCTTTTTATAGCTGTCATAATAGAAACGGATTGACCTTTTTTCTATAAAATATAACACAGAAAAATGAGGGTAATCACTTGAAGGACGAGTTAATGGTTTCGCTGCAGACCCCGCCCCTTCCTTATTATTGGGAAGCTGGCCGCGCGGACTTTCGCGCAGGAGATCGCCACCCGAATCGAAAACATTTCGGTCTGTTCGACCTGCTGCTTGTAGTTAATGGAGCACTGCACATTGGTGAAGACGGGAAAGAATGGTCGCTTGGCGCAGGGGATACGTTATTGCTGCTGCCGGAAGGGGAGCATTATTCGGTCAAGCCATGCGAACAGGAAACGATTTTTTATTGGGTTCATTTCGAGCATAAGGTTTGGCGTCAAGCTCCTGCGATTGCTAAAGCAGAAGCAACGGCCCCATCATCTCCCTTCGATAATCCAAAATTAATCCATATCCCTAAGCATGCCTCGCTGCCTAACCCCCAGATCGCGTTTGATCTGATGAGGCAGCTTCTGGAGCTGCCGATCGGAGAAGCCTTCTGGGAGAAGCAGCACTTGCTGTTCCAACTGCTCGCTTTGCTGGAAAATGGTAGATCGGGGATGACTAGCACGCCAGCAACGCGTCTGGCTGAGAAAGCTGCTTCTTACCTGCAGCGCAACTACCAAGAGGAAATTACCAATGAAACGCTGGCATTAGCGCTGCACTTCCACCCTAACTACATTGTGCGTTGCATGAAAATGAAATATGGGGTCACGCCCATTCATTATTTGCTGCAATTCCGGATGGAGCGGGCCAAGCAGCTTCTCGTCTCAACGGAATGGTCCGTCGATCGCATAGCTGAGGAGGTCGGCTTCCGATATTCCCCTTACTTCTCGACCTGTTTCAAGCGCAGCGTTGGAATGACTCCACTCCACTTTCGCAAGAAATATTTGAATTGAATAAATACGATTATTCATTATCCGAGGTTTGAAAATTAGAATAGACACCGCATATTTATAGCCAACAAAAAAATAACGACCGATCATCATTGATGACCTGTCGTTATTTTTTAAGTTAGAGCATTTGCTGCTTGCTCCATTATTTTTTTCAGCTTATACCCAAATAAGCACTTAAACAACTTGTGATACGCTCATGTTCATCAACGTCCGAGGTGCCCGTAACTGCTATGGCCCCAATAAAGCCAACTCCCCTTACTACGATTGGGAATCCGCCTCCTGCTGCTACATAGTCAACAGGGCTTAAATGGAGAGCCTCCTCCAGTGTCACACCTTGCTCCTTCAGCTTCAATTGAATGCCCAATGTGCTTTGATTGAGCCTATAAACCGTATTTTTCTTCTTCCGAAGCCATTCATCGTTGTCTACGGTCGTCCCTTCCAATGCAGCGTGGAAGATTTGTTGTCCGCATTTAGAAATTTCCACTGCAATAGACTTTCCTTCACTTCTGGCTTTGTTTAGCAGCAATAAACCAATTTCTATTCCCATGTCATGACTAAATGTATCAAATTGCAATAACCTTTCTTGTTTGGCAATCCTCTCAATATTCATCGTCAATTCCTCCATCCTGTTGCGTTATATTAGCCTCTTCCCTTAATCTTCAAAAGGATATTTAAGCCCCCATTGACGCCGCAATTCATCGCACTGCTTCATAATGGACAGGCTTTGTTCCCATGTCATAATGGGCGACTGCTTCAGATTTCCCCTTATGCATGCATTCACATGCGCAATCTCATATTGAAAGCCATCATCTTGAATGCCTTCGACACTTTGAGGCGCTGTTTCTTCATAGGTTGTAATATTGCCATCCTTCATCACATGGATTAAAGTAGGCTTCCAAAAGGACGGCACTTCAATATAGCCCCCAGTACCATAGATCATGGCAGTATCGACCATATCCGTTCTCACGCCACTGCTCATGACGACAAGCTCGCCTTTATCATATTTGGCAATATAGCTTGCTTGCTCGTCAACCTGTATATGGTATTCATCAGAATCAATAGTAGCGAATCCTGTAAGGGCAACGGGATTTTTCCCTAATACGGCTTCGGCAAAATGAAGATTATAAATACCTGTATCCAGCAAGCCGCCACCAGCAAGCTCCGGATTCATCCATCGTTGATCACGGAATTCGCCAGGCATTCTAAAAGAAAAAGCAATATTCATCGCTCTAACTTCACCGATGCCCTCATCATTTAATAATGACCTTATTTTGTTCATCATCGGAAAAAATCTTGTCCACATGCCCTCCATGAAAAATACATTATTTTTCTTGGCACATTCTAATACTTCAGTTAATTCACCTGCATTGACACATGCCGGCTTTTCTACCAATACTGATTTTCCGTGCTCCATCGCCATGATCGCCATTTTTTTATGTGCGGGATGCGGGACGGGAATATAGACAACATCAATATCCGGTCTTTTTAGCAAAGCATCATACTCTAGCGCTAAGGGAATATCGTGCTTTCGAGCCATCTTCTGCGCACTTTCTATTGTTCTCGACGATACAGCCACAATTTCCACATCATTCAGCTGTTTGGCACCACAAATCCATCTGTCAACAATACTTCCTGACCCTAATAAACCCCATCTTATTTTTCTTTCCATTGTTATTCTCCTCCTTTTCGCTTCGCCCGACCTGATCGCTCAATCCTTGTATTCGCTTTCATTCTATCTTTTAGTTTACATGGTGGAACGACGAATTCCGATTGTCCAAACCGAGGTGTTTTTACCCAAAACCGGGCTACCCCCCCGTTCGATCGCGATATTCCTGAGGAGTCATGTTCGAAAACGTCCTGAACAGCTTAATGAAATGCGGCACGGCCTGATACCCAATGATTCGGGCGATTTCATAAATTTTCTTGTCGCTGCTGCGCAGCAAATACGCGGCCAATTCCATCCGGTATCGCAAAATATATTCGCTCAAATTGTTTCCTGTTTCTGCCCGGTACGCTCTCGACAAATAGGCGGGATGAAGACCGATTTGCGCCGCAAGCGTCTGCAGCGATAAATTGTCGTTCATGTTTTGCTCGATGAATTTATGGACTTTGTCCACTAATCCGGTCTGCTTGACGCATGAATCTTCCAATTGTTCTTTAAGGCAGCGGAATATGAAAAATGCCCACTTCTCCAACTGCTTAAGAGAAGGAGCAGTTGGCATGAGACCGAAGGAGGATGCCCCGAACTCGCTTAGCAGCTTTCCTTTCTTGTGCGCCATATACTGGTAGGCGTTAGCAATGGCGAAATACGCTTCATTGGCATACTCGGGGGGATAATCTACGCTTTTCAGTTCCTTGAATATTTCGATTAGCTTTTCCTCCGCATGCAGCCAGTTCCCCGTATCGAGCAAATGAATGAGGAGAGGAGGGCGATATAGCGATGTCAGCGTTCCAATTCGAACCTGATCGAGTAGGCCCGTGATCCGCAAAAATAGGCTTTGCCGCCCTTCTTCTATCCGCCTCATGCCATCAATTACGGAGCGGTACAGGCCGGGAAGGCCTTCGGGAAAAGATACCCCGTTCACGGCTAGCGCGATGGACACATGGCCATTCAAGAGGGACTCCGCCTTTTTCTTCAGCGCAGCCACCCGGACGTCCATCGTAATCCGATCGATTGTCATAGCTTGTTGAGCCTGCCCGTTCGCACTGGCTTCCCCTTTGGCCGAAACGACAAAGACGAGATATTCATTATGATCACGGCAGAACCACAAGTGAAAGACGTCCCTAAACAATTCTTCCGCCATATTCGTGACCGCATATTCAATAAGCCCTCTATCCATGCTTTCATATTCTTGCAGCCTGCCCTCCAGCCTTACGATGAACAAGCCTACTTCCTGACCCAAGGTGAAAGGCAAGTCCAATAGGAAAAGCTTTCGTTCCAGTTCCGCGAACGGGATGCCGTTATCGTGCAGCAAACGATTCAACAGCTCGTTGCGCAACGTAGGCAAATTTTCTCTGAAGGCGTATACGTCGCGCTGCTGCTGCTGTTGCTGCCTCATCTCGCCGGTAATTTCTTCGGATAATTTGCCCAGCATCTCCCGAAGCTGTTCGGGATTTACCGGCTTCATTAAGTAGCCAGACGTATTATACGGTACAACACCTTGCGCATATTCGAAATCGGCATACCCCGAAATAACGATAATTTTGACTTTGCGTCCCATTTTACGTATTTCTCGAATGAATTCAATTCCGTTCATCTCAGGCATCCGTATATCCGTAATGATGATATGTATGTTTTGTTCCCGATAAAGCTTTAAAGCCTCCTCACCCGTATGGGCTTTATGAATATGCCTGATTCTAAGTTCATCCTTTGGAATGGTAGCGGCTATGCTGTCAACCTGGGAGGGAATATCGTCTACGATCAGCACTTCAAATATCGGAATCGCCTCCGTTCTTAATCATCAATCCCACGCGAAGCCCACCTAAAGAGGAATGGTCGATCAAAAGCCCCGAGGATTGTCCGAAGTAATGCCTTAGACGTTGATGAACGTTCCTTAGCCCAAGGCTGTGATCCGCGCTTGATTTCAACTGCAAGGAATGCCTTAAAGCATTTAATTCAGCTTGCTGCATTCCGACGCCGTTGTCTTCTACGATGAGTTCCCAGCCTTCCTCGGTCTGTTTGCCGGTTATGACGATTTCAAATTTCCCCTTCTTGCCTTCCATTCCATGCACGATCGCATTTTCGACAAGCGGCTGAAACAGCAAGCGGGGCATAAGCAAAGAAAACATGCCTAATTCGATCTGTTCATGAAATTCCAGGCGCTCGGACTGCATCCGGTGGATTTCCAAGTAATTGCGAATCAATTCCATCTCTTCGGCCAAAGAAGTCAATTGCTGCTCCGTCCTGGTCGTATAACGGTAATACTGGCTCAAGTGCTGGGTGAAGGCGACAATCGCTTTCGTCCGTTCAAGCTGAGCCATGCTTTGGATATATGCGAAGTTGTTATACAAAAAATGCGGATTGATTTGCGCCTGTAAATGCTTAAGGGACGACTCTTTGGCCTGAAGCTGTTCCGTGTACACTTTATCGATTAGCGTCTGAATATCGTGGGACATCAGGTTAAACTGCTCGATCAAATAATAAAACTCATTGTTCGATATATGCTTGACCCGATGACCGTATTCGCCCCGCCGGAGCGACTTCACTGCCCGAATTAAATCATAGATCGGCTTCTGCACGTTGCGGTACAAAAGCGCTGCGGCGGCAACACCAAGAACCAGCAAAAGCAAGCCTGCGGCATAAAACATTTTCTTGCTATGATCAATGGGCTCCAGCACTTTTTGCATCGGTTGGAAATCGATTAAATACCATCCCAACGAGGCGGATGCCACATAATTGACAAGATACGGTTCATTGCGAAAAGTCAATTTGACCGACCCTTCGGTCGGGTTCTGTGCTTTGATTTTATCAAATTGCTTGGCCATGGCATTGATCAGATCGGGCTCCGACTCCCGCGGCATAATCGGCTCGAAGCCCGGACAATAGAGAAACGGCTCTCCGACGCTGCCTTGCTTAAAACGATCCAGCATTTTGACTAGATTTTCCGACGAGAACGAGACTTCGACATACAAATTCGGATTTTCTGGCTTGGCGTTCGATTCGAAAGGAGTTATTAAATCCCGCACAAATGCGTTTTCCGGTCCACGCTCCGTAACAATCATGCGATAATCCCAGCGCTGCTGGCTCGAATTTCTGAAGTAATCCGCATCGTGCTGCTGCAAATAATTCGTAGAAACCATTACGTCCGAAACCGGGGAATATACGGTGAAATCATTTACCCATTGGAAAGTGGTAGACTGCATATCCAGCTTCTGCAGCAGAAGCGTCTTCGATGCCAGCATGGAATAGGAAGGTTCGGAAGAAGAACGCAGCTGCAGCTGCAGCGCATCCGGGTCGGATGCAACGACGAAGGCCGCTCTCCATAAACGGTCTGCTTCAACGTCCATCTGCTCCACAAAAAAACGAATCCGATTCATGTTGACTTGAAGCAGCTCCTGCTCAACAACGCCGGTACTAATCTTATTCGACGAATTATACATCATAACGACAGGGATGAGCATGAGAACGATCACGATCATGACTTTCGTGAATATATTCATTCTGCCTCCCATAACGCTTCTGCTGTATAACATAGGTCTCCTCCAATTCAGTTGCATCTTCTCGGCCTGCTAGAATTACCCTAGGATTTCACCGAGCCAAGCACAATTCCTTTAACAAAATACTTTTGCAAAAATGGATACACGAGTAAAATCGGCAACGCGCCGATAAAAATTTGTGCTGTTTTAACCGTACGGTTGGAGAAATTGGCTATACTTTCCGATGTTACACCAATCCGTGACATATTGTCACTAACAATCATGGAATGCAAATAAGTGGCGAGCGGATACCCATCCGGATTGGTCATATAGATTACGCCGTCAAACCATGAATTCCAATGAGATACCATTGAAAATAAAGATAATGTCGCAATGGACGGCATCGATACGGGCAAATAAACGCTCCAAAGCACTCTCAAATGACCAGCTCCATCGATATGGGCAGCCTCTTCCAGCTCCTGAGGAATCGTCCGGAAGAAATTGAGCATCAAAATCATATTCCACACGCTGACAGCCGAAGGCAAGATCAACGCCCAAATGGTATCGATCAGATGCAGCTTGCTGACCAATATATACGAGGGAATCAGACCACCCGAGAACAGCATCGTGAACACGAAAATCCAGATGTAAATTTGACGCCCCGGGAATTTGTAGCTGGATTTCGATAAGCTGTAGGAAGCCATCGTGACCACAACCATTGAAAGGATCGTGCCTAACACGGTCCGCTCTACGCCAATCCACATGGCTTTAAGAAATTTCCCGTTGGCTAGCGTTTTGACATAGGCGTCAGTCGTAAAGCCGACCGGCCAAAAATTGACGATATTCGCTGTTGCCGCAGCCCGTGAGCTGAAGGATACCGCAAGCACATGGACAAGAGGAAGAATGCAAATGAGCGCCAGCAGGCAAAGAAAGACGGTGTTCAGTATCGTAAATACGGTGTAGCCTCTAGAGCGGTAGTGCATGGTCGACCTCCTCAAGCGTAAACGGCTGAAGCYGTCCTTTGGCGGCAAAGCAACCGTTTCGCGATGAAATATAAGTCTATTTATAAGTGTGAAGCTTATAAATTCTTATATTTCAAGCGTAAACGGCTGAAGCCGTCCTTTGGCGGCAAAGCAACCGTTTCGCGATGAAATATAAGTCTATTTATAAGTGTGAAGCTTATAAATTCTTATATTTTAAAAAATCCGGTAGTTAGCTAGTTTATATGCCAATCTGTAGCTGATGACGATTAAAATGAAGCCGATTAAAGACTTGAATAGTCCAACCGCCGTTCCGAAGCTGAATTGTCCGTTGTTCAGTCCTTCCCGGTATACGAATGTATCAATGATATCTCCGTGCGAATACACGAGCGGATTGTACAAGTTCAAAATTTGATCGAAGCCGGCATCCAAAATCCGGCCGAGCGATAGCGTCGCTACCACGATTACGATTGGCAAAATGAGCGGAATGGATATGGATTTGACTTGCTGCCAACGGGTAGCCCCGTCGATTTCGGCCGCTTCGTATAAAGCCGGATTGATGCCTATTAGGGTAGCTAAGAAAATAATGGCAGAGAAACCAAATTCCTTCCACACGTCGCTAAGGATGACCGTAAACCGGAACCATGGGCCGTTGCCTAAGAAAAAGATGCTGTCTATGCCGAACGAATTAAGGACGCGATTGACGATTCCGCCCTCCGTCGATAAAATATCGAGCATAATGCCACCCAAGATGACCCATGACAAAAAGTGCGGCAAATACACAAGCGTCTGCACGACTCTCTTAAAAAAAATCTTCCTGACTTCATTGAGCAGCAGAGCGAATACAATGGGAATGAATAAATTCATAATTACCTTAAATGCGGCGATAATTAACGTATTCCATATGACCTGCTTGCCGTCCGGATACGTGAACAGATACCGGAAATGATCCAAGCCCACCCAAGTCGACCCCTTGATGCCAAGCCATGGTTGATAATCTTGGAAGGCAATGACAACTCCAAACAACGGGATATATTGAAACACGATGCATAATATTAAGGCCGGCAACAATAGCATGTGGAACGGCCATGTTTTTCTCCAGTACATTGCCACTTCGTACCCATCCTTTCATCGGAAAAACGGAAAGGAGACCGGCAGCAAATGCTGCCCTCTCCTCCGTCCTCCATTCCTGTTGTCAGCGCGCGTTACTGGTTTTCCGCATACCACGCGTTAACTTCATCCGTAATTTTCTGGCCGCCATTATCCAGCCATTCTTTGACGAATTCATCGAAATATTCGATCGGTTGATCGCCATAAATAATTTTGAGGTAGCTTTCAGTAGCAAGCTTCTTCAGCAATTCGCCTTTGGATTTCATCGTTGGCGTCATTGGGCCGGTAAAATAGTTTTTCCCCTCCGTGATGCCTTGGTTAATACGGACGCCCTGACCATCGATTTGTTTCTTCTTCATTTGTTTAACGTCAAATTCTTTGGAGCTTACGGGCTCAGCGTTAGGGTCGGCCAAAAACTTCTTGACTGGAGCCTCGTTGGAGTAAGGAATCGTCACGCTTGAGCCGAGAATATTCGTCATCATGAATCTCATATCCATACTTCTTCCGTCTTTAAGCGGCCATTGGTCTGCCGGAACGCCCGCTGCTTCGTAATCGCCCTTGATGAGCTTGCCGTTGTATTTCACATAATCGTATCCTTCATAGTAACCGTCTTTCCAACGTGGATCGAAGAACGGATCGCCTTCTTGCTCCAATTGCTTCGCGAACATTTTGTTGAAATAAGCGAACCATACTTCGATATCCTTGAAGTCTTTATTAAATACGGTGAAGCCCGAAACCAACATTTTCTCCGCACGACCTACCAAGCCATCCGGACCAGCTGGAAGCGGATATGGCTCAAAGTCGGCTTTTGGATCGTTCTTGGTCGCGTCGCTCAGCGGCCAGTCACCCATCCAGGCCGGACCGAACATAATGCCGGCTTTGCCGCTGGCAACCAATTCGGAGGATTTTGACGGATCCTTGATTCCAGCTTCTTTGTCCATATAACCTTTGCTCATCCAATCTTTCATCGTCTGCAAATACAATTTGGCGTCTGGATTAATCGCGCCATAGGTCAGCTTGCCATCTTCCCCCTTGTTCCAGAAACTGCGGATGTCAGAGGTATTGATCATTTGGGTGGTAAGGGCTGCAACAATGGCGTCCGTCTGCCCCATCCAAGTCCACGGTCCTTCTTTAAGCGGAACGGCCAGACCGATCGTATCGTTCTTTCCGTTTTTATCGGGGTCATTTTCCGTAAATTGCTTGAGCACGTTTTCGAACTCGGCCAGCGTCTTAGGCGGCTGAAGACCTAGATTATCAAGCCAGTCTTTGCGAATCCACATAACGGTGCCTTCATCACCCATGAAGAAGGATGGCAAACCATAAATTTTGCCGTCTTTTTTGACTTCACCTAGTGTGTATCCATAATTTTTCAATAATTCCTTATAGCCTGGATGCGCATATTTCTCTATAGCTTCGTCCAGAGACATTAGTTTATTAGCTGCAAGCAAGCTTTGAAGCGGCTCCCCCTGGGCTCTGAAAGCATCAGGAAGCTTGGCGCCACTGGAAAGCAGGAGGCGAAGCTTCGTATCGTAATCTTCCGGTTTCGTTACAATAAAATCGAATTTCACGTTGATGCCCATATTTTCTTTCATCCAGCGAAGATTCATGTTGTCTTCCATCGACTCGCCAGGCTTGAACGCATTGCCCCTCGAAGCGCCATCATCGACAATGGCAGTCGTAATCGTAACCGGTGGGTCAAACTTCTGTTCCCACGTACCCGCCCCAGCCGAAGCGCTTTCAGCTGTGCTTGCCGGGCTGCCAGACGGCTCTTGATTATTATTGCTCGAACATGCGGCTAAAGTCGGCAATACTCCGATCGCAATAGAAAGCGCTAACAACTTTGCAAACTTAACATAATGACCCATGTTTTACCCCATTTCTATATATTGATGGTACATAGGAGCTGCGAGGAGTTTAGCTGTCCTTTATTTCGTCGCAGTCTCATAGCTAATTATAGGGTCATAGTGCAGCTGTTTATATATTCCGTTTTTAACATCATATCAAAAATCGTACATTCGGCTTTCCGCTTAGACTTTCTTTGATGGAATCTAAACAGGCAACTACTATAGTTCAAACAAAAGCTCAACCTATTCTATATATAACTAATAGGTTGAGCCTTTTGATTGATTAGATTCTTTATACTTGAGCATGCATGGCTGGATGAAATCCCATTCTGTACTGTTTTATGGTCCATGATGATCGCCTGGAAGATGAGGCGTTTCGGATTATATTTGTCCCGCCAATGGGAATCCGGCTATTCATCTGCCCATATTAAGATTATTAGATAAAAATAGCATATGTACAAAAAACTAGACATATTGTAAAAATTTACTTATATTGTGATAGGGGGTATTCCAGGCTTCTGTTAGATGCATCTGTCGATTTAATCTATCTATGAATCTGGTGCGGTTATCAACAGAATACTCCTCACACCATTGAAGAGGGGGCGATCTTCATGAATCTATAATGGAAACAATTCTATCATTTCCAAAAAAATATGAAGGAGGAATATTTATGAAAAATAATCTCAAATTCCTGTTCACATCCGTTTTTTCTTTGATTTGTGTTTTGTGCATTCATACGAGCGTTTTCGCCGCACCAGCATACAATGGGGTTGTCGAAATGGAGCAACCGTCAGGCGAGTCGTTTCAAGCTACGATGCATGGAGATGAATGGTTCCATTGGGCAAGTACAAACGATGGCGACGTACTTATACAAGATCAGCAGGGGTATTGGAATTACGCTGAACTTACATCAAACGACCTGAAATCGACGGGAGAAAAATATAAAATTGACAAGAAGCCTGCAAAAGCGGTAGATGAGAACCATTTAACCACATGGGTAAACAAATACAATCCTCAAGCTCAGAAAAAACAGGAGCTGATAAATGAGCTGCAAAAGGAATCCTCATCTTCTCTTGAACGTTCAGAATCGAAAGAGTTTACGGGATCACTACAAAATATTGATGGAACTGTCACTTCAGTTTCAGGAACCAAAAAATTACTAGTTTTGTTAATTGAGTTTACAAATATTGATATCGCATATAGCGACAACGATTGGAGCAACAAATTCTTTTCAGCAAATCAAAAGTCAATTAAAGATTACTATAATGAAGTGAGTAATGGAAAAGTGCAGCTCACTCCAGCGTCCGAATTATATGGCACGCAAAATGATGGGGTAGTAAAGGTAAAACTAGACTACGATCATCCGGATACATCGGGAAAAAGCATGGGAACAGTTATAACAGATGCAATGACTAAAGCTGATCTTGCGGTGAATTATGCTAGTTTCGATACCAATAATGATCAGGTCATCGATTCTAAAGATGGTTTCTACATTGTAACTATTCTTGCTGGTAATGAAGAGGCTAGTGGTGGTCCAGCACCAAATGTTTGGGCACATCAGTCGTTTGCTCCCGACACCAATCACGATGGTGTTACAGTATCAGGTATGTATACGGCACAGGGCGAAAAACAATATGGTCATATGGCAACGATTGGTCTCCTTGCTCATGAATTAGGCCATTCCTTTGGTCTTCCAGATCTCTATGGTTCTAATAATCATGTAGGTGAGCTAAGTATAATGGCTAATGGATCCTGGAATAGTCTTCAAGGAGAAGATTATGGAGCTACACCCACTCATATGGATGCCTGGTCAAAAGTAAAATTAGGATTTGTAACACCTGTTGTAGTAAATACAACAAACAATGTTACTCTGCATAGCATCCTTAATAACTATAATGTTATAAAGATTCCTTTAGCGGATAATTCTTATTTTTTAGTTGAGAATCGCCAAAAAGTTGGATATGATGCAAGCTTGCCAACCGTTTCTGGCGGCATCGCGATTTGGCATATTGATGAATCCATGAATAATATCCAAAATGATCCTCACCCTTTCATCGATATTGAGCAATCCGTCAGCGAATACCAGGACTCGTTCTATTATACGAATAATAATCATGCTGCTTCCTTCGGTCCAGGCACCAATCCAAACAGTAATACCTACACTGGAAATAATTCAGGAGTTACAATTACGACGACAAGTACAAGTAATTCCGCTATGAATACGACAGTAACAGTAGGAGGAGCCAATCTGATTCCGCAAACGAATTGGACGCTAAAATATGTAGACAGCGATGAATTGTACAATGAAGCCCTGAAAGCCTTTGATGGAAGCAACAGCACGTTATGGCACACGAAATGGTCCCCAGTAGCTCCAATGCCGCACGAGATTCAAATTGATCTGGGTGCATCCTATACTCTCTCCAAATTCAGCTATCTGCCAAGACAAGATGGCCAAGTGAACGGAACGATCAAGGACTATGAGTTCTACGTCAGCACTGATGGGGTAAACTGGGGAACATCTGTAGCCTCAGGTGCCTTTACAAATGATACCACTTTGAAAGAAGTCAGCTTTGCAGCCAAGACAGGTCGATATATTAGACTGCGTGCCTTAAGTGAGGTAAACAATAACCCATGGACAAGTGTGGCTGAACTTAATGTATTTGGAGTGACGCAATAATATATTTGTGAGGGCAGCTATTGAAATGATTGTACGCTAATGCTACTACAAAAGGTTATCATCTGCTGAGAGGTTCGTTCAGCATTTGATAACCTTTTTAAAAACAGCATATATCGAAAGGAACCCGTCTACTCAAATCCTGTTTCTTACACCTTAATGTGATTTTTGAGTTTCTTCCGCCACCTTATGGCACAGTAGAGATTTTCTTTCTTTAGCCAGTTGAGCTGCCAAGCGTACAAAGAGGCCAACCTATTATACAAAACTAATAGGTTGGCCTCTTTGATTTAATAGATTTTTCAGGCTCTCGTTTACCAACCGAACCGCTTCCATTTTTGGCTCCAGAGACTGCCGGAAGTTCCGCCCTTATCGGCAAAAAAATACCATGTGGCGGCCTTTATGTGATTTCTCCAGAACCTTCCCCCCTTATAGAAATTGTTCGGGCTGCACGCATTAAAATGGTTTAATCATTTGTTGGGCGTTGCTGAATCAAAGTGTGAAGTTCTTTTTGAAATTCGTCTGCCAGACAGGCCGTTTGAATGATTTCATTAAAAGTCAGCAAAGCTCTTTGGAGTTTAGACTCGCCAAGCTCTGTTAAACAAGTATAAACGCCTCTTCGATCATCTTCACAAACATGACGTTGTAAAGCGCCGCAATTTTTGGCTTCCATTCTAACTACCAATCTGGATATGGCACTTTGACTCAAACCGACCATGTCTTGCAATTGCTGCAATCTCAGCTGTTTATCGCTTGTTTGAGACAGAAAATACAGGACATAAAATTCCTTTAAGGACAAGCTGTATTTCTCCTCTAAAGCACTCTCCAGCTTATTATTAATCTTTGCCTGAATGTCACTAAAACTCAGCCAATTATCTAAAAGTTTGTTATCGGTGTTGGTATTCATCAAGTTTTCACCTGTTCTATTTCATAGTATTTAGTCCATAGGCCGATCAACTTGAACATTTGTTCAGCGGCATATCGTTATTATAACCTTAACCTTGTATCCGTACCAGAGCCTTCATTTTATAGCTTTATATGCTGGGGATATAAGTTGTCACTATGCATTTTACTATTTATAGAGGGTGGGAAATGACAAACCGATAACGCACATTGTACGTTCAAGCTAGAGCTGTCGTCATTTTTCTTCTATTCGTTCAGCTCTTAGAATCCAGAAGAATACTGTTTAGGGATATCGGTTTCTTTGCTCAGCTTTGATGCGGCTTCCAATGCCCAATAAGGGTTTCTCAGCATTCCTCTGCCAACGGCAACTAAATCAGCATCTTCATTGCCAATGACGGCGTTAGCCAACGTTGGATCATCGAGTCTTCCTACAGCGATCACTGGAATATCAAGAGCTTGTTTAATATCTCTAGCCAATGGCACTTGATAAGCAGCATGAGTTCCCGGTCTGCCCCATGCAGCAATTGGCCCCTCACCACCGGATGAAATATCAAACATGTCCACCCCTGCTTTTTGATATTCCTTGGCAAACGCAATGCTTTCCTGAATACCGTATCCGCCCTCCACGTATTCCTTGGCTGAAATACGCATTATGAGCGGCATATCTTCTGGCATCTCGGCCTTCGCCGCCTGAATAATTTCCCGACCAAAGCGGTTAAGGTCTTTGCCATATTCATCATCCCGTTTGTTCGTAAGTGGCGAGTGGAACTGATGAATCAAATAGCCATGTGCCCCATGAAGCTCAATCGTATCGAAACCCGCCTTCACCGCGCGAGCAACAGCAGCCCGGAATTTCTCTACCAATCCTTTAACCTCTTCGGTTGCAAGCGCGCGCGGCTGTTTTGAATTTTCATCAAACGCAATCGCAGATGGCGCCACAGGAACTTCGGCATCTTCTGCCTTGCGTCCAGCGTGGGCAATCTGAATCCCGACTTTGGCACCGTAACTATGGCATGCATCTACGATTCGTTTCAGCGCCGGAATCTGCTCGTCAGACCATAACCCTAGATCAAAATCGGAAATACGCCCATCCGGCTCTACATCCGTCATTTCAAGCATAATAAAACCAGCTCCGCCTACTGCACGGCTAACATAGTGCATGTAATGCCAATCTGTAGCGATACCATCTTTTTTACCAACCGAGTACTGACACATTGGCGGCATTACGATGCGATTTTTCAATTCCAAACCTTTAAATGTATACGGACTAAATAAATCTTTCATGAGAAAGACTCCTCTCTTTATTTAACTACATAGAGAAATTCAAATCCGCGCTTTCGCAAAATTCGCGCAGCTTTTTTTGATTTAAATGCCCTAGTAGACAATATGATGACATTATCCTCACGGATAAGATGCTTTTTCCATACGTAAGGAAGGCGGCCTAGCGAGATATTGATCGTCCCAGCTGTAGGATCAGCTAAATACTCGAGAGAATCTCGGATATCAATTACTTTATATTCACGAAATTCATCCCGCCGTTTCATAAAATCTTGATAATCGATATGTTTAAGGTTTGGCAAGGGCCATAACTGACGTATAACAACGAACATTGCGATTATAACGGCTAAAAAAATCAACCAGAACATTCCGAAGCCCTCTCTCATTTCATTCGGATTTATACTGCAGCTGCTTTTTAGACTTTTTTCAATGCATCGGCAATTAAATCGTCACCAGCAATTAAGTCAAACCCACGCTTGTAGGTATGCTTCTCATCCAATGCGGCCAAAATAGCATGAGCTACATCTTCACGAGGAATACTGCCAGAAGTGATATTCTCAGCAGCAAATACTTTTCCTGTACCCGGTTCATTCAAAAGAATGCCTGGCCGTATAATCGTGTATGTCAACTTGCTGCTTTCCAGCAGTCTGTCTGCATAATGCTTTGCTGCGTAATACGGAACAATCTCAGTGTGCCAGTTCTCACGGTTATTCGCCTGAATGGCACTGATCATAATAAATCTGCCAATGCCTGCTTTTTCAGCCGCTTCAATCGTTTTCACAGCACCATCTAAGTCAATCAACAGTGTTTTATCATGACCTGTTTTGCCTCCTGAGCCCGCGGTAAACACAATGGCGTCACAGCCCTCAGCGGCTGCGGCAATGGAATCGACCGTTCCTTCCAAATCTGCAAGCACCGTTTCGACGCCCTGCTTCTCATAGGCATCGGCTTGTTCTTTTTTTCGCACCATCGCCCGGACGGTGTGCTCTTGGCTTGCTCTCAACAGTTGAATAAGGCGCTGTCCAATTTGTCCATTCGATCCGACTACTAACACCTTCATATTCAAACCCTCCTCGTTATGAAATATTGCCAGTCTATTGCGATAGCCCTACGGATACCAGCAATGCTTGAGTATTGTGGGTAAAGGACGCTTTTGTGCGCAAACGATCTATGATCAGATAACAACATGATCCGTACGCCAAACCGAATAAAAGCATGCGCATGCATTTAATTTAGCGTAAAAAACAAATGATGTCAAGTCGTGTATACCATCAATATAATCAGTCATTAATTGAAAATAAGCTTCATCATTTCCTCTTTATTTCCTCGTTCCTTTGATATTTGCTTGGCCTTGGACTTTTTACCTCTCGATTTTAGTTGTCTTGTATCCAGTCTCACGAATTTCTAAATTCACACTAAGATCACGTAGCGCCTGCTAACTAAAAATAACCAAATTTTAATCCTTTTCAGGTACATAAAAAAACAAGACGCTAAACAATCGCGTCTTGTTTTTTTATCTTAGAAGTCATTTAAAGCTACTAGCTTCACTAAATGATAAGTTGATTGCTTTATTAATTGGCGAGAGACTGCTCTCCGCCATCCGAGCTCCGGGTATAGCGGTGATCCGTGGACGCCTCCTGAATGTGTCCGAACGCCCAATGACTTGCCGGAACATCCTTCCAGGCGGCTTTCTCGCCCGTGAGTGGACCGCGCTCCAGCACGCGGTTCAGAATGACGACCGCTTCTGCGCGCGTCAGTGAATCGTTCGGACGGAACAGACCGTTGCCCGAGCCGGACATGATGCCAGCTGCGCTTACTCGTCCGATCGCTTCAGCCGCCCAGTGGCTGTCAATATCCTTGAACGATGCTTTAGCATCGCCCTCTGCCATTCCGTTTTTCAGCAAGCGATCGACAATCACTGCCATTTCCGCACGGGTAATCAACTTGTCTGGCATGAAGCGACCGTCGGAGCCCTGCATATAGCCCTGCGCCGTCGCTTGCGCAATCGCTTGCTTCGCCCAAACGGCGGACGGCAGATCGGAGTAAGCAGCATCCGCTGCTCCTGCAGTAGTACCCGGCATCGCTCTGGATAGCAGCGCCGCCATCTCCACACGCCGAACTGCTTGATTCGGACGGAATGTACCGTCGCTGTATCCTTGAATATAAGCCGTATGAGACGAGCTATCCACACTCAACTTCACGATGGAAAAGGTGCTGAACTTCGTAATGGTAAATCGGATGCCCGGCTTGTCCGTTCCGTTGTAGCCGACCTGTTCACCCTTCACCCATTCCTTCGTACCGTCGCTATGCTCGATGAAAACGCCCAGCTTCTCCAGCTCCGCCTTTGGCAAATCCCCCCCTACCGGCAGCTCAAGGGTTACCTCGCGGCTGCTCATGTTCGTCTCGATCGTCATCGGCCGACCAATCAGTTGCAAGCCGTCCGCCGTCGCTAGTTGGAGAAGCGTTGGCTCCTCATTGAGGCGCTCTTCCACCTTCTTGCGTTCGACAGCTGCCTTAATCGGTACGATATGGAAATACACTTCCTCCTGCAAGCCTTGCAAGGAGCGGCTCGGTATGAGGATACCGCCGTTGTTGGTCCAGATTTGCAAATCAACGCCTTGTGCGGCAAACTGCTTCGCAGCCTCTGCCGGCAGCTTAATAATCAAATCGGATACTTCGTCCTTCTTGTCAGGAATGACGATTCTGGCCGTAGACGAGCCGGCTTCCTTCAATTGCTTAAGCGCCTGCTCCGCCTGTGCCCACGTCAATGTCACTTCGTCTTTCTTGCTGCCATCTGCAAGGGTCGTTCTTGCAATAGTCGTGCTGGCAACTACACCGCCCTTGCCGCTGCCATCGCTGACTTCGACTTTAATTTGCTCCGTCGAAGTCGAAGCTCCGCCGCCACCTCCACTTACCGGTGCCGTCGGTATCGCAGCTTGTGATGCTGCGGACGGATCGGACATCCCCGCAGCATTCTGGGCGACAGCGTTGAAGGTATAGGACGTGCCGTTCGTCAGCCCGGAGATGACGACCGACAATTGCTCTCCGCCAACTGTGACAGAGATGTCGCCAGGATTAGACGTCACAATATAACGATCTACCGGAGCCTCGTTCACATTGGCTGGCGCGCCCAGGGTAACTTGTACTTGCCCATTGCCTGGCACAACCGACAGGATAGCTGGAGTCAGCGGCTTCGCCACCGGACGAACCGTGCCGATGAGCGGCGCCGAATCTCCAGCAACATTCACTGCGTAGATTCGAATCGTGTACGTCTTTCCGTTAAACAAGCCATCGAAGCTCGCGCTGTACAAACCCTCGCCGCTTTCCGGCACTTCCTTCGCTGAAACGATGCCGTTATCTAGCAGCGCTTCGATGCGGTACTTCAAAATTGGCTCGCCGACCGCATTGATCGGCTTCACAAAGGAGATGACCGCCGTCCCGCTGCCTGGCGTGGCGTTAAAATTCGTCGGTGCTCCAGGAACCGAAACAGGAGCGACTGCCTCCGAAGCCGGGCTCAGACCGGATGCGCCGGAAGGATTGACCGACTTAACCGCAAATACGTAGGATGTACCGTTAGCCAGTCCCTCTGCAGTATACGCATTGGTGCTAACCCCACTAGCGATCTCTACCCAATCGGTGACGTCGTGAGGCCCAGCTTCTCCCTCATAAAGGTATACTTTATACGTCTCCGCCATCGGCACGGCCGGCCAAGTCAGCCTGATCTTGCCATCACCCGGAGTCGCAGTGACCAATGCCGGAGCTGCGGGCGGAACGACGACGGAAACTTTGCCGTTTGAGACAGTCTTGTTCATCTCCACGGCATGCACGTCGGTAAACGTCAGCTCCCGCACGTCATTTGGCGTCTCGATAGTCAGCGCGTGATCGCCGATCGGCGCGTCATCTTCAACTGCGAACTTGATCGTGAAGAGGGTCTGAGCATCCTGAGAAGCCGGAATCGGGCTATCTCCACCCGTCAGATCCAGCCAAGAAACAATCAACCAGCCGTCAGTATTGTTATAGTTCGACATGAAGCCTTGTTCCACGATCCCATCGTAGCTTATCGCGTCCGGATCGAACTTGATCCGTATGCCATAGGAGGCAACCTCCTTATCAAGCTTCGCCTTCACCGGCACGGAGACGATGTCGTCCTCCCCTGCCTTGATGGACGCCGAGCCGATTTCAATGGCCGCATTTCCTGATGGAGACACGGTCACCCTCCCGCTCACGAGATCGGCAGATACTGGATTGACGTCCTCGTAAAGCTGGCCCTGAACGACCGTAAGGGCGGAGTCGCCTGCCGGCACGCCTTCCTTGATCTTGAACCGCAGCGTGAACAGCTCGCTGGAGTCTTCTATAAAACCGGTAAGCGTCAACTTAAGCTTCAGACTTCCGGTTGTTGCTTTGTCTACAAGCAAAAGCGCGTTGGAATCGATTGCTTTGACCAGCCCGCTAATGGCTGCTTCCTCTCCTGCCACCGGCTCAAGCACGTTCGGATCGTAATTAATCGTAGTGTCCGACCGGTAGACATACAGATCGGAGCTATTCGAGTCGAAGAAAACCGGCACATCAATATAAGCACCCGGCGCTCCGGCCACCGTGCCGACACGCACGGATGGCGTGTTCGACGGGGCAGCAGACGCTTTCGGGAGTGTCGGCAGCAGCAGCGCCAACACCAGCAACAAAGCAAGGAAAGCGCTGAACCTGCCGCGCAATCCAGATCGGTTAGCATAAAAGTAGTTCAATATATTCACCTCAAGGTTTCTTAGGTTGCATTGCCCATATAGATATTCATAATCAAGGTAGCATCAGCTTCGGTCACTTCACCGTTATCATCCATGTCGAGCGCTTCAAGCTGATCTGCCGTCAGCGTGATTTTCCCTTTTAGATACTTGGTGATGAGCAGCGCGTCCGCAGGCGTTACGGCTCCGTCCCCGTTGGCGTCTCCCTTCAGCCCTATGATAAGCTCCACCTTGCCGGCCGTTTCGGAATACGCTCCGCCAGAATCCATGGCCAGCCATTCGAAGAAGGTCGTACCTCCCCAAGCTGCATCGGGCGTGAATATCAAGCCGTTCAACGAGGCCTCAGTAATCGCTTGTTCGGCCTGAACAGGAACTCCTGCGAGGCTGAGCGTGCCGTGAGCCGGCAGCGTAACGACGCGAATCCCCTTCATCACATGGCCGTTCGGATCGGAATAATGGTTCAGGAAATCCGAGCCGTTCAAGGCAATCGCATGGCCTTTCTTGCCTCGTTTCATGAAAGAGCCGGCGATCGGGGGATCGTTCAGCTCGGAGGTCAAGCTAAGCACCCGATTAAAGGTGCCGGTATCATCCAAATTAAGAACGACAATGCGATTTTGAGGCGCATCCGTCACATACAGTTTATTGTCCGGACCGACGGCAAGGGCATGCGGCTCGCTGATGCCGTAATCGTCGGTCAGGTTGAGCCAGGGCTGAAGTGTTGGGCGATTGTAGTAGGAAGCGCCGTTATAGGAAGTACGATAGATTTTCGTCTTGTTCATAACCACGTAAAACATCTCTCCGATGAAATCGACCGCGATTTCCCCCGTCGAGTAGCCATCCCCTGGAAACGTGTTAAAGACAGATTCCAAGTCGACGTAGTAGCCGCCAGAATCCCAGAGTTTACCGTCAAAGTGAAGCGCGAAGCCCAGCTCTCCTTGACCGGAGCTGCCGCGGCCCGAGCCGCTCAGATCCAGTCGAAGACTAGCTTTTGTATTAACCATGCCATATGTCGCAGGAAAATAACTGATTGTTCCGTAGCTTTCATAATAGAAGTTGGCTTCTGTGTACACTTGCTGGTTGATCGGGTTGATTTTCTGTCTAACGAAAAGACTTTTGATGTTCATAAGCTTCGGATAGTTTTGGACAGCGGTGACCATCGGGGTGATCAAATCAATGGGATTGTCCATCGCCTGCCCGTTATGCTTTACTAGCGAAAGCAGTCCTCCTTCCCGGTTAAACGCATGCAGTCCCGCGGTCAAGCCCGATTCGGCGACGTAAATATTGCCGCCTTGGTCGACAGCGACTGCCGTCGGATTATTGACGGGAATAATTAAATTCGCCAGCCCGTCCTGATCCGCCCGAATGACCCGGTTATTGCCGGTGTCGGCGATGTACATCTCCGTTATGCCGTTGTAAGTGTAGAATTTGATATCTTGCGGCGAGTTGAGGTACAAGGGACCAACCGCTGCATTTGCCTCGCGGGACGGCAGCGCCAATGCGGCCAATAGAATAAAGACCATTACCGCAACAGACCTTCTTTTCCATTCCTTCACCCCGTTTGTTTTTCTCGTTAGCATCTGAAACTGTCCTCCTCCTTAAGTCATCAGTTATGATGGTATTTGTCGAATAGTGTAACAGCAAGCACTTAACAAACACTTAAACTCTAAAGTCCATATTGCACAGCTCATGCTAATGTTCATAATCAATTTGACCCTGCTTGCCGGCATAAAAAATGCACCACCTAGAATTTATTGGATAAACCAGGGGTTTATTCCAATGTCTATTCTAAGGGGTGCACTTCAAAGTTGGTCAAGTCATTCTTGTCGTTTTTATACGTGGCTGCCATTTTCAAATGTTCTCAGTGATGTTCGGGGGACATCTAATCAAATATAGCTAATAAATGTTCTTACTTAAGCTCATAGTAAACATCCGGTACGGGCGTTTGTTTGAAAATGGATTGTTTCCTCAAGTAGGCTTTCCCATTTACCTGAACTTCAAGCTCATTGAAGCTTTCAATGAGACCCCAACCAACCATTTTATCCTGATTAAAAACAATAACGAAATAACCCATAAAAATCGCATTATCAAACTCGAAATCAGAGTTAAGTGTTGTATTTACAATCATAATTTTGCACTCCTCTCTTTTTCAACATTTTCGCTTCTCCTACTAGAACCTTTTTGCTGTATACTCACAACGCTTGGGATCATTTCACTCGGCAATCCGAATGGATTAGCTGACTTTGGAGTGACTCAAGTGGTAATGTAAGATAAACTAACGCTTTACCGCTAGCCTTAGCGACGGCCTCTGCTCTCTGTCCACCAGTGTAACTTTCTCAATGCCCGCCATAAGAAACATAAGGACTAAAGCACTTTGCAAAATAATCAAAATCATTGACAAATCATTCTCTCCTTGAAAAAATGAATAATAAAAGACGGGATTCAACAAGGTATTCCCGTCTTTTGGTAATATTTTGCTTAGCTTTGTAAAACCTTTGCTTCAACAAAAATGTATTTTGATGTGCGCTCCTTAATGAGCCACTTTTCATTTTGACGTACATATACATCATGATATTGAACACTATAATCAGTGAGGACTTCTGTGCCCTCCTCACCGTCACGCAACATTTTTATATGAGAAAATACGACTCCCGTTGCAGTATCTCCATCCACGTTTACAACATGCTGCCCGTTCAGAGAGAAGTATCGTTTCACAAGTGAAACGTGACCGTTGAACTCCTCCTCCAGTTGTGCGGTGCCAGAAACATTAGACACCAATTGATCACTCATATATATTTTAAACTGGGTATCTGGTGTAAATAATAGCATTTGATCTGAAATTCTTTTCTCATCGGTTAAAGTTGCATAAGCATCCACAAGTTCTCTTAATTCAAGTTTTGCTTGGAGCGTTTCTAGTGACATGATGTTATCCTCCTGGTAATTTAGATTAGAGTAAGTAATCCAACACTTGTTGAACAACTTTTCCTTATTGCTTATTATATAAGGTATATCGATTCGTTCAATTGTTAATCATTCGGTTTTTGTTCGATATTCAACAGAAGATCGTGTTTTGTTGTATTTTTTCAGGGAGGTTATGCAATTGGAAGGTAAAGTTGACAGAAGAATTACAAGAACAAAAGAGGCAATTTTTCAATCCTTTATTACTTTGGTCTCTGAGAAGGACTTTGAAAGCATTACGATCAACGATATTGCAGATCGGGCTAATATCAATAGAGGCACCGTTTATTTTCATTTTGATGATAAATACGACCTTCTGAACAAATGCATAGACGAAAACCTAAATAAAATGATTTCGGTTACGACTGAAACAAATGCAAGCGGGGAGACTGTCGATTTGATAAAATCCTCCTTTTTGCCCGTTATGAATTATTTTGCAGAGAACCATCGATTTTATGCATCTATGCTTGCGAATAAAGGAATACCTATATTTCGTGAACGGATGCTAGAGCTCGTTACGAGTCACATCAAACTCCACATTGATATGGGTGGAAATAATCAGAATTACAGCAAGGAGCTAGTGACTCAATTTATGGGCTCGGCATTTGTAGGGGTAATGGAATGGTGGATTCTCAATAACATGCCACAATCTCCTATTGAGGTAGCTGATCAGTTATGGGGTTTGTTGAAACGGAATCAAGTCATCAATTAATCATCTTGAAGTCATGCTCCTCATGGCACGACTTCATTTCCCAAAGTTACAAGATAAGCAAGTAGCCCTTGTTACAGATGCGAATCGAGGAATCGGATTTAACAGACATATAGGCCTGTCAGCCATTGTCCAGTGCGCTAACTGTAAACCAGCCAAATTCAGCCCACCCAGGTGATGCCTGTTCCTTAATGGCGCTTGCCGTCTGATCTTTGACAACATCCGATTTAGCATACACGCCTATTTTTGCTCCTACCCATTTGCTGACCGTTGCTTGAAATAAAGGTACGTTTAGAGCTTCAGAGTGCTCCCCGTCTAAACTATAGCCAAAGGAGCAGCAGGCTCCAGGGTGGACATCTGCCCGCAGCACAACTTGATCTGCTTCAATAGGAGCTTCCCAAATTACCGTTTCCTGATCCTCGTTTCCGTGTACCAGCTGCAATTTTCTTGTATTCATAGATTTGCTGCAGCAAACACGAAAAGCAGCATACTGGTATCCAAACACAATTAATCCGGCCTCCATTCCAGCTGGAGCAGCTGAAATGTCCAGTAAGGTAGAGACTCTGAACGAAGGCGCCGGAAACTTCTGCAGCAACAAATGCGGGGCATGAAACAAAGTATCTTCCCTATTCAGTCGCGGCTGGGCAAACAATCTTAGCCAGCCCGGCCGCTGCGACAGAGAGTACCAGGTGTCAGACGGATTGGCCTGCCACTGCCATTGCACGCCAAGAGCG
This sequence comes from Paenibacillus sp. Leaf72, assembly GCF_001422685.1. Taxonomy (NCBI): domain Bacteria; kingdom Bacillati; phylum Bacillota; class Bacilli; order Caryophanales; family Paenibacillaceae; genus Paenibacillus; species Paenibacillus sp. Leaf72. The sequence goes on from NZ_LMLV01000034.1 coordinate 415,017, forward strand.
GATGCTGCAAAATGATCAGAAGAAGCCGGCACTTCGTACGGATACTCCCTTCCTACATCGGGCTTGCGGTACCGTTCGAGCGGTTCTCCCACACCATTACCATCCACAGCATTGCCCATTACCGGCCAGCCATCGACCCATGCAACAGGCTGCATATGCACAATTCTGCCGTAGGCACCTTTATCCTGAAAATGCAGAAACCATGATTCCCCGGATTCTAATTCTACCCATCCCCCCTGATGAGGGCCATTTACCTTTGATGCTCCCTGAATAAGCACAACACGCTCTTCATAAGGACCATAAGGGCTGGTAGCCCGAAATACGGCTTGCCAGCCGTTCTCCACACCACCTGCAGGAGCAAACACATAATAGTATCCTTGTCTTTTGTACATTTTTGGGCCTTCCAGTGTGGGATGCCGCTCAGAATCGTGGAAGATAATCCTCCCTTCGCCTAACAATCTTTTTCCATCAGGCGACATGGGGCGCAGACACAAGCGATGCTTAAGGCCGCTGCGGCTTTTGGCAAATGCGTGAATCAAATAGGCTTGTCCATCTTCATCCCAGAAAGGGCAAGTATCAATGAGACCTTTACCCGCGTGTACAAGATGCAGCTCCGACCATTCTCCTGCTGGGTCCTCGGCGGTCGTCATAAAAATACCTACATCAGGGTCACCATAAAAAATCCAATACCGATTGTCATGATACCGGAGGCTCGGTGCCCATACACCATTCCCATGCTGAGGTCTGTCGTAACCTTCCAGTGGCATACGCTGCAGGGCATGATTGATAAGACGCCAATTTACCAGATCCTTTGAATGCAGAATCGGAAGTCCTGGAATATGTCCAAAGCTGGAAGCCGTCATGTAGAAATCTTCACCTACCCGAATGACATCAGGATCAGAATAGTCGGCGTGCAGAACAGGGTTTCTGTAAGTCCCGTCCCCCAGGTCAGCAGTCCAAGGTTCCAACCCATATTTCGGTTTGATAAGTTCCTTCATCATTTTCGTTTCCTCCCATTGTTCAGCTATTTTTGTTTGAACTCGCTTGGGCTCATGCCCGTGTACTTTTTAAATACTTTAGAAAAATACGCACGATCTGAGTATCCCAGCATATAAGCTACATTCTCTGCCGTTTCATTTTGCCCGCCGAGCAATCGTTTGGCCTCCTCCATTTTCAGAAGATGCACATGATCCGTAAAGTTCAAACCGGCCAGTTTCTTGAAATATCGTGAGAAGTAGTTTGGGTTAAGATGCAGATATTGCGCAATATCAATAGAAGTAACATTTTTGTAGATATACTGATAAATAAAAGCGTTTATTACCTTAAGATCAGGATTTGTGTTCTGATTGTCTGTGTAAGCCGAGCGCTTCTTCTCCATAAAGTCGTCTGAAAAAACACTAATAATCACAAGTGCCTCTCCTAAATTCAACGCTTGCTTTATTTCCTGTTGAAGCCGCTCATCCATTGTCCCCTTTAATTGATAGACCGCCTGTTGCAGCATGCGGATCAGCAAATCCTGAACTTGTTTAGCTTCCGGTTTTTTTTCACGAATTAGCTTTTCGATGGTGCTTGCATATATGAGGACAAGGGATCTGTTAAACTCGCTTAATGCCGCTGCCCATTTCTGACAATAGGGTTCAATAGCAGTTAAGTCTACATTCACACTTGTTTCAGCTTGGCTTTCAGGCCCGTCAATTGTAATCAACCACGCAGATTCGTAATACGAGCTTTGCTGTTTCCTGATCATTTCATCAACCTTCGATTTCAGTTGAGCCAGTGAAACGGGCTGATAGGAGATTAAAAAACAGCAATTAATTTTTAGAAATTCCGAAATTTTCTCATGAATGTGGTTGAGATGCCCTCTGACAGCTAATTCTTCATCTGGGTTTCCGGAGAGGTTGGCAATGAACCATAACTGGAGCCCTTCGGCTTGAATCGGAGTAATCCCGGTTCCTTCCGTTAGTTCTTTGGCTATGTTGTACGCTGCATATTTGACCAGCTCCAGGTTGTTTCGATGATAAACGTTCAGCATGGAGCCTATATCAAGATGGCATAAAATAACCATATAATTAGGAAATACCCACTCGATCCCGAGTCTTTCTCCTTGCTTTAATAATGACTCGGGCTCAGAAGCCTTAAGAATTTCAAGAAAGAAACGCTGGATTAATAGATCCTTATTCCGCTCAACATCGCTTTTATAGGCTATCTTCTCCAGTTCGGTTTGGGCAGATTTCATTTTTGCAACCGCTTTTTCAACACTTTGAATAATTTTATCAGAGCTTAATTCGTCTTTGACGATATAATCATCCGCTTCAATACTCATTGCTTCTTTAAGATAATGAAAATCCTCATGGCAAGTTAAAAAAATAATCCGCAGCTCGGGATATACAGACCGGAAATATTGAGCGAGCTCTATACCGTTTCCATCAGGCAATCCAATATCCGTAAGCAGGATGTCCGGATACTCTTTCATAAATAATTCCTTGGCTTCACTAACTGAAAAAGCTGCAGCACAGACCGACAGATCATGACTTTCCCAGGGAACAAGCCTTTGCAAATATTCAACAACCGGCACATCATCGTCAATTAGCATCACTTTGGCCATGTTACATTTCCTTTCCAACTATTCATTCCGGGTATCCGTAAAATACATACAAAACCCTTTGGGTAATTTGGCGAAACAGTAAACGATGTTCCCTCACCATAGCTGAGAAATAAACGCCTTTTCACATTGTGAAGACCTACGCCTTTTTCATCTGTCGACTGTTCTCCTGAAATCAGCTTTCCACTCAGCTGCTGTAATTCCTCTTTACTGATCCCGCTGCCGTTGTCCTCCACCCGGATTTCTATCGTTTGATTAGCCGCCGATTCGACGGCCACACGAATGCAGGGATTTGAATGATTTCGTTTTATTCCATGAATGATACTGTTCTCTACCAGGGGCTGAAGCAGCAGTCTCGGTACAATTAATTGACGGTATTGTTCAGGCAGCACGATATCGAGCTTAATGTTTATCCGGTTTCGCAGCCGCATGATGGACATATATTCTGTTAACAGATTACATTCCTCATATAAAAACAAAGGTTCATTTACCCGCAAATGGGCCCGCAATAAAATCATTAAGGAATCAATGTTCTCACTATTAGAGAAATCTCCCTCCAAGGCCAGATTGCATTTAATCGAATTTAATGTGTTAAGCAAGAAATGCGGTTGAATCTGCGAAAAAAGAGCATACAATTCGATCGTTCGCTTCTCTTCTTGTTCCTCCTCAATTTTTCTCATTAAGGAATGAATATTATTGAGCATATGATTAACCGCGCTGCCGAGCTGAGCGATTTCATCTTGCCCCTTCACACTGTAGCGGACCGAAGTATTCCCTTCTCCATATTGCTTAACCACGCGCATCAGCTTTCCTATCGGACGATTAAGCCCCCTGGCAATCACAAAAGATATAAAGAGAAATATAAATAAAACAATTAATATGCCCATCAGTAAAAAGGAAAAGCGCTGTGTAATCTCGCCTGTAACCTCTTTTATATCCACTTCAAAGGTCAGCTTCCATGGAGTTCCTGCTACCTCTGTCTTCTCCAGCATCCAGCCTTTTTGCGCAACTGCCGGCAGAAGCGGGGCACTCCCATCCATCCCGGCTATGAGCAAATTCTCCTCGCTATACAGCGAAAATTTTCCATTTGTTGTATTTTTAAATAATTGGATAAAATAAGACTCGGGAATCCCAATAAACAAAGTGCCCAGTATTCGGTCTTGTACAGGATCGTAAACGGATTTTTTGCAATAATAATAGTATTGTTCCGCTACCCTTTTCTGCATAATCTCAGGCCATTCTGACCGGAACCATTGCACAACTCCGGAAGCTGCCTCGGCTGTAGTCATGTGCTCGAATTGCCTATCCATTCTTAGCAGCTTAATATCTTCAGTTGTTAGAGAACCGACAAGTGGGTAGTCCGCTTCATTAATAAAAAAAGTATCAACATGCAGCAGCGAGAGTTTACCCACCAGAATGGTCATGCTCTCATTTAAATCCGTATAATTTTGATAATCCTCAAAATGATCAAAGTGCTGCAATTGATTAAGCTTTCTTAAGTCGTAAAATATACCGTTAGCCTGAGGTGTCGTAAATTGATTTACCGTATACAAAATATCATTTGCGGTTTTAGATAGATCATTTGCCATTATGCCAGTGATCCCCTTCATATTTGCATGTGCATTAACTTCGCTGGACTGTTTGTTAGCAAAATAGGAGAACCCTGAAATGAACAGCAACGGGATAATCAAAAACAGCAGCAATGCTGCCTGAATCCTCCGGTAAAACGATATCCGATACAACCACCTCATGCTGTATTCCCCCAAAGTCTGCTTTCTTCTGATACTACACGAGGACTATCTAAAGAAAAATAGGGGAATCGAAATAAATTCGATCTCCCCTTTCGTTATGGTTATGGATTAGCGGCAATTATTTTTTGACCTTCATCCATCATGTATTTCTCTGCTTGTTCATAAGTGGAGTTATCGAGTAAATATTTATTGATTCCTGCTTCAGCCACTTTCTTCAATTGCTGCTGGTAAGCTACACTCACAGTTGAAGAGCCTGCCGTATGCACACGTTCATCGAACAGTACATTTGAGAGCACTTGATTATCCACCAAATCTGATTTATCACCAATAATCTTCGCCAGAACCGCTTTTCCATCTGCCTTCTTCCAGCCAGGGATTCTTCCCGACAGTTCGGCTCCTTCCATCGTTGCGAATTTGATGAACTCAAATGCAGCTTCTTTCTGCTTGGAGTTTTTATGCATGGTCAGAAAGCTACCGCTTATGCTTGTCAACCCAGGTTCTGCAGCCTCAGAGGAACGAGGCAATGGTGCAAAAGTGATCTTAAAATCTCTAGGATAGCTTTCTGTGTTTAAAAAAGCTTCATCCAATGCGTAACCTGCAATAGGAAGCATGCTGGTAGTTCCATTCATAAAATCAGTAGCCCAGTGCTGCTTTGCAGCAAGTACATCAGCGAGCGGTTTTACCGACTTGTCTTCTACCTCCATCGTCCGGCGTAAATTAAACCAATATTCAAAGGAAGGATCATCGAAGAGCAGGGTACCATCTTCTTTTAGCTGAGGATTTTTGAAATCCGTGTAAGCAATTAGATTAGCGTATTCTCCAAAGGTATGAAAGTAAGTACCGTAGCGGTTTTCACCGCTCGCTGCAAGCTTTTTGGAATATTCTCTGAAGTCATCCCATGTCCAGTCAAAACCGGGAACCTTAAGACCGGCTTCCTTCAGATGTGTTTCATTTAAGGCAACAAACCAGAAGCTGGCATCTGTCATTGCAGCATAGTGCTTGCCTTCAAAAATCGGGTTGCGGTAATATTCATTGTCAGGATTGATATTGCTTGCTGTAAAGAATTCATCTAAAGGATATAACATCCCATTACCCGCACGCTCTAGCACAAAGCCTTCGTTGTTAAGCAGAACGACATCCACCTCTTCACCTGATGCTGAGAGAACATCAAGCTTTTGAAGCATTTCTCTGGAGTCATTATTTTGTACAAGTGCCACATGCTCTACATTAATATGATCATTCTGCTCATTAAAAGCGGCCACCAGCTTCATCATCGGTTCTCCCGGGTCGCCTTTAGCATTGGTATACAATTTTATCGTAACCTTTTCAGCTGACGAATTTTCTCCGGCTTGATTTTCCGGCTTACTGGTACCGCTTTCGTTTTTCCCGGCATTATTGCCGCAAGCGGCCAAAATCAACATTAAGCTCAGGAATAGAAAGATAGATGCCTTCTTCATGCGCTGTATCCCCTTTTTCTTATATAGAATGTGCTGCATCTTTATCATACTCATTTGTAAGCGTTTTACCGTGTAACCTGATGCGCTCTTTTTCGTGTGTAATTCCACTACATCCTGTTCTGCTATCCTTTTACACCGCCGACTGTAATACCGTTAATCACTTGTTTTTGCAGGGCAATAAACACAATAATCAGCGGAATAATCGCCGAAACTGCGGCCATCATCATTAGTGAAACGTTGTTTGAATATTCCTGACGGAAGAACTGTATCCCGAGTGGCAGCGGATATAGCTCCTTCGTAAACAGAAAGATAAGCGGGTTCTGGTAATCATTCCAGGTCCAGATAAACTTAATAATCCCTGCTGTGGCCAATATAGGTTTGCTAAGAGGCAATAAAATTTGGGCATAAATCCGAACATAGCCTGCACCGTCAATTTTGGCCGATTCAATAAATTCATTGTGAACCCCTACCATAAACTGACGCATTAAGAACGTAAAGTACATGGAAAACATCAGCATGACGATAATGCCAGTATGCGTATTATATAAACCCATCCATTTTATCATAATAAATCTGGGAACCAGTGTCGCTTGTTCAGGAATAATCATAAAGGACATCATCATTCCAAACATCAGCCCTTTCCCGGGTGCTCTCAATTTGGCAAAAGAGAACGCGGCCATGGATGAAAAAAGAAGGGTAAATACGGTAGCGATAACAGAAAGCTTCAGGGAATTCCAATAAAATAGACCGAATGGCACATTCTCAAGCCACACCTTGTGAAAATTACTAATCCAATTCCAGTCCGTTGGAATCCATTGAATAGGGTATACCATGACATCACGTTCAAATTTGGCGGAGGCAGAGAGCATCCATACCAGTGGAATAATAAAGAAGATAGACAAACCGCCAAGCACAACAGATACGATTATACGGCTCCAATCCCATTTTCTAGCCTTCATTCGTTCACCCCCTCTTCTAAGCCCTTTTTTCTTTCGCTTGAAAAATCCATGTGACTGAGGTCACCAAAATCACGAGCAGGAAAAGAATCCATGACATGGCTGAGGCATATCCCATATTAAAATTAATGAAGCCTTCTTCATAGATCCGGTAAACAATAACCGTTGAAGCATCGTTTGGTCCGCCATCGGTTAAAAACTTAATCAAATCAAACACTTTAAAGGAGCTTATTATCGTTGTAATGGTCAGGAATAACGTGGTTGGAGCTAGTAGAGGCATCGTAATAAACCAAAATTTCTGGATTCCGTTTGCTCCATCTATATCTGCTGCTTCATATAGATCCTCCGAAATTTGAGTCAAGCCCGCCATAAATATGATCATCTGGTACCCGAGTGCCTGCCAGATCGCAATGACCATAATGGCTATAATCGCGTAATGGGAGTCCACAAGCCATTTCGGCGGATGCTCCAGACCTATTTGCATCAAAAAGCGATTGATCGGCCCGCTTGACGGATGGTACAAGGCTGCCCACACGGCGGCAACCGCTACGGTAGAGCAAATATAAGGAATAAAAAACAATACTTTAAACAAATCCTTGGCATAGGCCTTGGTATGAATAATAACAGCCATAATCATAGCTGCTATAAGACCAACGGGAACCGTAATAGCCGTAAAAAAGATATTATTCTCCAGCGCCTTTAGAAATTTAGAATCCTCTGCCAATCGCGTGAAATTGTCAAACCCGACCCATTTCATCCCCTCAAACCCGTTCACCAGATTCCAGTCGGTAAAGCTTAGAAATAACGAAAAGATAAGCGGGAAGATAGCCAATATAATAATGCCTATCGCTTCCGGTGCTAGAAAGATCCACCCGATAACGCCCTCTTTCCGGCGTTGATTCCACCATTTCCTCTGAGGTCGATCTGTACTTCGTTTGATCGCCATGGACATCTTGATCCTACCTCCTGATTGTTGTTATTCGCATAGGATCATTATAGGAATATATAGGGAGGGTGACTGCTTGTAATTTACACCTTTTTGTCGTGTATAATTTCTTATCCAGTAAAGCTTCAATGCATACAAAGAAGCCAAACAACGATTCCCTCCTACACAAGCGTAAACGGCTGAAGCCGTCCTCTGGCGGCAAAGCTGCCGTTTCGCGTAGAAATATAGAGAAAGGATCGAAAAATCACATCCTTTCTCGATATTTGAGAAATCGCCGTTTGGCTTACTGATTATAGAAGTTTGAGGTTATATATAAGGCTAAAAATGAATTTCCTCATTCGAGGAGAAGGAATAAATCTGTCCTGCTTCAGCCATAAATTCTACCTTCGCCAGGCCGGGCCCGCTTATTCTGCATAGGCCCGCTGCTGTACACTCTATCCTAGCCTCTACTACCTTCATTTCCGACCACTGCATGCTTACAGTAAATCCTCCACGCGCTCTAAGACCGCGGACGAATCCACTATCCCAAGCTGCCGGCAGTGCTGGCAGGAGCAGGATTTCTTCCGTATGACTTTGTAAAAGCATCTCGGCGATACCTGCCGTTCCACCAAAGTTGCCGTCTATTTGAAACGGTGGATGATTGTCGAACAAATTAGGCAGTGTCGAATGATTTAATAACGCTAACACATTGGAGAAGGCTTTCTCTCCTTCCTGAAGTCGCGCCCAGAAATTAATGATCCAGGCACGGCTCCATCCCGTATGCCCGCCGCCTGCGCTCAGCCTGCGCTCCAATGTTACACGTGATGCAGCTGCAAATTCTGGCGACTGCTTCTGGTTAAACTCGTCGCCAGGATAGAGGGCAAACAGATGGGAAATATGACGGTGACCCGGTTCCGGCTCCTCATAATCCTCCATCCATTCCTGAACCTGTCCATATTTGCCAATCTGTGGCCTCGGCAGCTGTTCCAGTGTGGCGGCAAGTTCTACAGCAAACGGCTGATCGCGGTTCAGAATTTCACAACTTCTTATACAAGCGCCGAACAACGCTCTAATGATTTGAAAATCCATAGAGGCTCCTACACAGAGTACACCACTCTCCCCTCCGGGAAGGGTATAGCGGTTCTCGGGAGATACAGAAGGACAAGTGACCAGCCTTCCTTCTGTATCTTCTATTAAATAATCCAGTAAAAACTCTGCCGCCTCCTTCATGGTTTCATAAGCCTGTTCCAGAAAGAGACGGTCCCTTCCAAAACGATAATGCTCCCAAAGATGCAGGCAGAGCCATGCTGCGCCCATCGGCCAGAAGGAAGCCGGCAAATAAGTATCCTGCGGGGCGGTATCCGCCCAGATGTCTGTATTATGATGGGCTGTAAAGCCACGGCAGCCATACATGACTCTAGCTGTGCGGCGGCCAGGTTCTCTCATCCGCTCTATCAGCTCAAATAAAGGCTCGTGACAATCCGCTAAATTACAATTTTCCGCCAGCCAGTAGTTCATCTGAGTGTTAATGTTGATCGTAAATTTACTGTCCCATGGCGGAAGAAAGCTGTCATTCCAAATTCCCTGCAAATTGGCCGGCAAAGAACCGGGACGGCTGGAGGAAATGAGCAGATAGCGTCCATACTGAAAGTACAGGGCGACTAAACCATTATCCACCTTCCCTTCTTTGACCCTGCTTAGCCTTTCATCAGTTGGCAGCTGCTCCATTACCCCATCAATTCCCGCGAGCCCCAGCTCCACCCGATCATATAGTGCTCTGTAATCCTGAGTATGCTTTACGAGTAATTCATTATAGGACAGCTTCTCTAGTGTGCCCAAATGTGATTTGCAGTGTGTCTCGGGGTCGCTGTATCGAAAGGTAGTGGCTGCCATAAGCAATAGAGTTACACTGTCCGCCTTATCAATAAGGAGATGTTCACCAACAGTCCGGCAGCTTCCCCCTTCAAGGACAGCCTTAAGCACCACCCGGAACTGACTTCCCCCTTCACCTCCGCATTCGCCTCTCATGACCAGTCCGTCATGACCCCATTTTTCAGTCTTCTCCATATACTTCCACCGATTGCGGTTGAATCGGGCCTTCAGTGAGATAGCACCTGGTTTATTAGCCGTAAACCGCAGCACAATCGTCTGATCGGGATGGCTCGCGAACAGCTCCCGGGAGCAGTTTACATTGCCTAAACGATAACTGACCCGGGCCACTCCGTCAGACAGATCCAGCTCCCGGCAGTAATCGGCAGCATCCTGGTCATGTCCACCCATAGTAAGGAGCAAGTCACCGAGCGGCAAATAATGCCGCTGGGCTTCCGGCAGACCCGGCATTGTCAGTGCTGCAAGCTCCTCGGCTTCCTTCAGCCGTCCTTGCATCAGCAGCTCCCGCAGCTGCGGCAAATGAGGCAGCGCGTCTTCATTATTTCTATCCCGCGGTCCACCGTACCATACCGTATCCTCATTTAGCTGAATCTTCTCTTCATATATCCCACCGAAGATCATCGCACCCAATCGACCATTACCAATAGGAAGTGCCTCATTCCACTCTGAGGCAGGCTCTTTATACCATAATTTTTTCCTTTGTTCGTTATTCAACAAAATCCCTCCCTTGTAAATATGGTTGTCTCCGATTATGTATATAGACATTATATAAATAAACGGGATAGAAATAAGCTTGTAATTTACACTTGTTACCGTGTATAAACCTCTCTTTTCAGGAAGTGTACAGCCTTTTCAATCCTTAAATGAGTCTGCTATAGCCTCCATTAAAATGACTCTTTCATTCTAAGTTAAGCTTCTTAAACAAAGAATGTAGAAAATTAACTTATGCATGAACAATTCTATCCTCTTGTATGTTTCACATTGGTTTATCATATGTGGCTAAGGTAATTATTTTTTTGAGTATACACGCGAAAAACCCTGATAGATCAACGTTCTTGATCCTATCAGGGCATATTTAATTCTCATTTATTAAGTTTCTACAATGAACCCCATTGCTTATATCAGTGACGTCCTATTTAGTCATTGGACGAATTTAACTTTCATCTTCTCTGTTTAGTATACATGTTCCTGCTTAACTAACAGATCTTTTACTACATGAGCGCTGCTAATCGTTACAATATGCTGTGGCTGTAATCCTAAAAGCACTCTCCCGTATAGCTCTAGGCAGGTAGAGGCTGTTGTAAACGCATGGTTAGCTGCTCCTCTAATATCACGATATATTTGAGATAACTGATTCGAATTCAGGATTGCACTACCACCGCTTTCTACCATCAGCATTTCAACAGCCTCCGAACATAGCATAGCTGCGTACCCAATATCCGTTTGAATTCGTACAAAGTCTTCTTGATCTAATAGTTCATTATTTCGTATATGATTCTCTAGAATTTCAATAGATCGATTGATCTGAAGATGAGCGGATTCTATCTTCATGGCTGCTAGACCTACTTTGTACTGGATATGTCCAACTTCTGCCTGGGATTTGTGAATGGTCATAGCAATTCCTTTTTTAGGTGCTCTTTCAATAAAATACTCCAGTGCCCCTCTACCAAGTCCAAGAATGGTGCTTATTCCTGTTGTAAGGCTGGTAATCAGAAATAAATAATGCTTATATCGATCTTCGCCCTTTAAATGTTGTAATATAGCCTCATTCACTTGCTCAAAATCTTCGTCAGCAACACATTCATTAGGAATAAATACGCAATTCATTTCTAAACTATTACTTGCCGATCCTTTTAAGCTCATCGTGTGCCAATCATCAACAATTTTAATTTCATCCATGGGAACAACAGCGAGCTGCATTTTTGGATCTTGTTGCATTGTACTAGCATCTTTTAGATTTAACAACGCGTGTGTGGCATGCTTTGAACCAGAACCAAATGCCCAACGGCCATACTCAACCAAATAGCCTCCATCCACCTTATTCACAACCGATTTAATCGCCAGCAGTACCGAGCAAAATTTCACCTCATTGGCTTCTCTGAATATTCTGTCCACCACTTCTGAGGGCAGTAGTTGGGAGGCACTATAGTTATTTCCGTTTATATTTTGAATCACCCATCCAACAGAACCATTGCCTTTCGCCACTTCGGAGACAATTTCAATCATTGCTCTTATGCTAACTTCAAATCCACCATATTTCTTCGGTGTTCTAAGTTTAAAGAGTCCCGCACTTGAAAGCTTTTCGATAACTTCTTCCGGTATGTGCATGTCTTTATCAATTTTCGTACCATATTCCTTTAAAAATGGAACTAATTCCGTAGCATTCTGGAGAAGTTTTTGCTCTTCATCGGTAAGTGAAATTACTTTACTAAGGTTTGACATTACGAACACTCTCCTCTTTACACGTATTAGGTTTTAATATGGATCATGAGATAAAAGACTCTCAAACTATTCTAATTCAACATACAATGGAATGATAAAGAGGAGCGAATAGATATTCGTAAATCATCTATTCGCTTTTACATCTTTTATTAATCCTATGGTTAGGTCAACGATGCTTCAAGACAAGCATTATGACCAATCGGAGTCTCCTGACCACTTATGAACCTTCACTCGTCTAACAAATACGCCAAGAACAAGGCCGGCAAGGGCTACAAACATCGTGAAGAATAATGCGTTTTGCATACCTGCAGTCAATGCCATTGTTGCATTAGCTGGGTTTGAAGGATCAGCAACATTCTTCATAAAGTCTGCTATTCCGGTTGTCATGACACTAACCGCCATAGCAATACCGATCGCTCCTGCAATTTGCTGCAACGTATTCATAATAGCCGTACCATCCGGGTACATCTCGGAGGGCAGCTGGTTAAGCCCATTCGTCTGAGCAGGCATCCACACCATAATAATTCCAACCATCAGGCAGGTATGCAGGATGACAATTAAAGTGATTGACGATGCAACCGTAATATCAGAATAGAACCATAGGGTGGCCCCAGTTAAGATTAGACCAGGAACCACCAAAAATTTAGGTCCGAATTTGTCAAAGAGTGACCCTACAACTGGAGAAAGCACAGCTGAAATGATACTGCCTGGAAGAAGAGTCAGCCCAGCTGTCAAAGCACTTAATTCAAGAACACGAATCAAAAACATAGGAAGAATAAACATGGCTGCGAGATCAACACTCATACAAATGAATACTAGCAACGTACCGATAGCAAACATCGGATTTTTAAGCGTTCTTAAGTTCATAAGTGGTTCTTTCATGTTCATTTGGCGAATGACAAATAGTATCAATGCAATAACACCAGCTATTAGAGAGATAATGACCACAGGGTTACTCCAGCCATGGTCTCCCTCTCCAGCAGTACTAATACCGTAAACAAGTCCGCCAAAACCAATTGTCGACAAGACCAAAGAGTATATATCAATACGTGGTTTAGTTATTGGTGCTACATTCTTTATAAATGTAACGCCAACTACCAAAGCAACCACCAGTGTCATTAACGATACCCAGAATATCCAGTGCCAGCTCAGATTATCAATCAATAGACCTGAGGTGGTTGGACCTAAAGCAGGTCCTGCTGTAAACACAAGAGTAACCAGTCCCATCGCTTTTCCACGTTTCTCAGCTGGGAATATAATGAGAGCAGTATTAAACATCAATGGAAAGAGTAGAGCTGCTCCAGCAGCTTGAAGTATCCTTCCAAACAGCAATATATCGAAACTTCCTGCCATAGCACCAATAGCTGATCCTACAATTGAAATAATGACGGATGTCAGGAAAAGTTGCCTCGTTGTAAACCACTGATTTAATAATCCTGAAAGTGGAACTAAAATTCCAAGTGTAAGTAAATAACCGCTTGTTAACCACTGGACTGTGGATTCCGTAATCGCAAACTGATTAATTAAATCACTGATAGCGATATTAATTGCCGTTTCATTAAACGTACCTATGATACCTGCAAGCATTAATGCAAACATTATGGGTAAAACTTTAACATTTGGGACCTTTTGCTCTTCTGAAATAGTTCCTGATTGCAAAACCTTCACTCCTCTAAGACTTTCTAATTTTTACCGCATGACACTACGCAGTACAGAATACCTTTATTAGAAAGCTCGTGCAGCAGAACCACGGTAACAGGCAGTGCATTGAGTTATTTCCATATCTGAACCTCCTCTTGCATCTTTATCTCATTCTCTCTCTAAAATCTTTCTAAAAGTAAACTCGGAAGCGAACGTTATAGCCCAGAACTTCCAAATAAAGTAGAGGAGAACTTCCAACTTTTCGATCATAACACACGCGTGTCAAGTCCCCCCCTCAACTAAAGAAAAAGTCAACCCCATTTATTTTTTTGAGTAAAATTGAGAGAGATTTCATTTACTATCTATTGCAACTAGCTACAAATGAAAAGTTTGCTTGTTTGATCTTCTCTGAGATGCTGGAAAAGCATTGATCATTTTGCTGACTATTTTTACTTTTTCACATCAAGTTTTTGCGCTCATCCAAAGACAAAAAAATCTATCTTTAAAACAAAAAAAGCCGCTACTTATGCGACTTTCTAAGCGATCTGTGTTTTATATTTTTCTATGTTTCCTTCCTCAAAGCCTCCACGATACTCGTTTGATTTAATCGATACATTGGCCAAACTGTGGCAATCAGCGTTGTTGCTATGGCACCTGCACAAGCAAGGACAATGCTACCCCATGGAATTGTCCAGTCTATATCCAATACACCTCTTAAGAGCCGATGCAAACCATAACTCAGAACCGTTCCGAGGGTGCTGCCGTAAATTGCAGCGTACATGCCGTAAAATAATCCTTCCAGCAAGATCATTTTGCCTACATTTCTATGTGTCATGCCAATGGCCTTGAGAACCGCGAATTCTTTGGTTCGCAGAATGAGATTTGTGCTGACGGTATTCAATATGTTCAGGAATGCAATAAGGACAATTACACCGATAAAACCATACAAAAAGATGCTTGCTGTGGTGGCATCGTTTTTGGCCTTTGCACGCGCCATCACATTATCCATATAGCTGTAACCTGCGTCTTTTTCGGTTAGGGACTTGAGGTAATCCGTGATCGGTTTGTTGGAAGTATCGGTTTTCGCAAGAATAAAGATCCTTGAATAAGCATCGTTACCTGTAACTTTCTCTATGACTTCAGGTGTCGTAATGAATTCAAGCATAGCACTCTCATTATAATCTTTCGATAACACCCCTTGATCAACGATTCCAGTCACCGTCAGTGTCTTGTATTTTTGATCCCCCCCCTCTAAAGTACGTACTTGGATATGATCCCCAACCTTAAACTGGGTTTGGTCGATGATAATCTGTTTGCCTTCCTCCGTCGTTATGATTCGTAACTTCTGATTGAGAATGACGCCATTCTCCTGGTTCATCTTATCCTTGTCGATCGTGCCAGCCGTTAGTTTGGATTTCAGAGCATCGAGTCCGTTATCTCCGAAGGATTGGAGGTAATTGTTGTCAGTTCGATACCCCTCTCCTTCTTCAACAGAATACATTCCCTTCCTGAGTTCATAGTATTTGGGATTCACTTTATCCTTCGGAAGGATTGCCATCACTTGATGGGTGTATAACTTATAGGCATGTTCAACTGCGTCAGTTTTGACAATATCTGAATATACGGAATCATCGATCCGCTTGGAATTCCCTTCATATTGAACTGAGTAGGAATATTCGATCCCCGATTGAGACGTCTGTCCTAAGAATTCTGTCAAGCCGCTAAAGACAATAAATAAAAGCATACTGATAACCATGGAAAAGGCTGTGATGCGGAAACGTTTTTTATTCCGTCGTATGTTTCGACTAGCAAATTGGCCTTCCATACCAAACAGCTTTTTCACCAGCATCGATTTACGGATGGATGTTACATTGTCCACCTTTGTGCTGCCCAAGCCATTTATCGCTTCAAGTGGGGATACATTGGCTGCCAGTCTAGCCGGTCCGATCGCAGAAAGATACACAGTCAGCAGTCCAAGTGCACCAGCAATCATCAGGATCGGTAGGGAAATGACCATTTGCATATCATTCAGAAAACCTAGTGCCAAAAAGCTAATGTTGTAAAACAGTAGCTTCATAAAGACAGTTCCCGTGAATAGTCCTATGGGAATGCCAATCAGACTGAGAATTGTCGCCTCTTTGAGAACTAATTTGCGTATTTGTGATGGGGTAGCTCCTATGCAACGCAGCATACCGAATTGGGAAGTGCGCTCCAAGACAGAAATATGAAACGTGTTATAAATTACCGCACTCGTACAACCCATAATAATAAGTATGATCGCAGCGAATGCGTATAGTAAGCTATGGTTTACACCTTCGTAGATGCTTTTGCCATATAACTTGAGCAGTTCATTATTGTACTCAATCCGAACATTTTTAATGTCGATAGCCCTATCTAGTTTTATGGCAGAACCTTGATCCACTTTCTCAATATTCAGTGATGAAAGGATAGCTTTTGTCTTTGCTTCGATTTGATCCATCGATTTCATTTTGACGTAAATGAAATATTTTTTATCTGGTTCGATCGCTTGGTTATCTTCGTAAGTGATCGCCGATAATATGAAGTTGGCCGACCAGGAACCCTTAATGCCTGGGTTACTAAACCCTACGACGGTAAATTCCCTCTCTGTTTGGGGTCGAAAACCTTCATCCTGATCCCAGCCGAGATCTCCCAAACCATTGATTGGTTTGATCTCCCCTGTTGATGCGACAATCCGTTCTCCCAGAGTTAGCTTAATCGAATCACCCAGTTTCGGTTTCGTCGGAAAGCTATCCAGACTCAACGTCGGTAGGATAACTTCATGCGAATTCTTGGGCAGTCTGCCCGCATCCAACTGGATCTGGAGTTTGCTCATCGCATCGGTGTTATAACCTTTGAGATTCAAATACCGATAAGGCGCAGCAAATGGATTTTCTCGCTTCTCTTTCTCACTCGTTTTACTAAGGACCGAATATCCTTCCCTACTAACAATTCCGGCACTCTCCACCGATGCATGATTGACAACTTTAGAGATGGCTTCTCCGGGTATTCCGTTAAAAGAAACATGGTAATTCCCATACTCTTGAACGGTTAGCCGAACTACCTTGTCCCTAAAGCTAAGGCCAATGGTTCCGATGGCTGTAAGTAGTGTCACAGACAAAATAATACCAACGACGGTGAGCAGTGACCTTCTTTTTTGCCCGAGCAAATACTTCTGGGTAAGACTGGTATACTTATTCACGATCGCTCACCCCGGGTTGCTGCATGAGTGTGCCATCTTTTATATTTACAACGCGGTCCGCTCTTTGGGCTACATTCAAATCATGCGTAATCATAATCAAGGTTTGATTGTATTTTTTGACAGAGAAGGTAAGCAGATCAACGATTTCCTTACTGTTTTTGCTGTCCAGATTGCCTGTGGGTTCATCGGCCAGTATAATCGATGGTTTGTTAATCAATGCGCGCCCAATTGCAGTTCGCTGCTGTTGCCCGCCTGATAATTGGGACGGAAGGTGCTGCCTTCGATCGCTGAGTCCCAACACGCTCAATAATTCTTCGAGGTAGCCCTCGTCCACTTTTTTGTTCTCCAGCAGCATCGGCAGCTTAATGTTTTCTTCCGTGGATAGGACCGGTATCAGATTGTAAGATTGAAAAATAAAACCGATTTTACGTCTTCTGAATATGGCGAGTTCTTTCTCGCTTTGTGAATACAAATCCATACGATCAATAAAGACTTGACCACTTGTCGGTTGATCGACGCCCCCGAGCAGATGCAGCAAGGAACTTTTTCCAGACCCGCTGGCGCCCACGATTGCAACGAATTCTCCTTGGTTGACGGACAGATTAACGTTTTTCAGCGCCTCCACTCTGGCCTCAGCACTTCCATATGATTTACATAAATTATCGGTCTTCAAAATTTCCACCTTGTTGTACCTCCGTTGTGTGATTAACATTGCTTGATTGTTATTATAGGTGTGGAAGCTTACGATGAAGTGAAGAAGAAGCTTACATTTTCGTAAGCTTCTTCTTCACTTCATTATCTTTTGAAAAACGAAATTCTGAATGTAGCACCCTCTCTAGGCACGCTCTCCACCGTAATAATCCCGTTTTGTTCCTCGATGATCGATTTTGTCAAAGCCAGACCGATGCCTAAACTATGGGGCTTGTTATGGTTCTTTCCTCTATAAAATCGCTTGAAAATATGAGGCAGATCATCGGGATGGATGCCTTCGCCTGTGTCTCGGATAACGATCGTATTAAATAGTGCGTTTTCTTCCAGTTTAATACGGACCTCCCCTTCTTGTGGGGTGTGCTCCAGTGCATTTTTAATCAAATTCATAAAGGCTTCCTTCAGCCATTCTTCATCCGCTTGCAAAAACGCATTCTCCCCGCCGCGAATTGTGATGGTCTGTCGCTTCTGCTCTGCTACTGTTCGGAGCGAATAGACAGCACTCTCCATTAACTCCCGTAGCCTGATTCTTTCTTTGCAAAACCCGATGGCCCCAGCTTCGACCCTCGCCAGCTTCAGCAGGCTCACGATAAGCCATTCCATTCGGTCAAGCTGCTGCCGGCTTCGCTCCAGAAACGTCATTCTCATTTCTTTTTCCATCCCGGGATCGCTGAGCAAATTTTCATTGAACACTATGAGGGAAGCAAGAGGCGTTTTGAGCTGGTGTGAAATATCGGATAACAGGTTTCGCAGAAAGGCTTTTTCCTGTCGGAGTTGCTCCAGGCTGTTGGTTAGCCTTCCGGCCATCGCATTGAAGCTTCGGCCTAACGAGCCGAACTCTCCCTCCTCATTCTCGGGAAGTAGGTTGTCAAACTGATTTTCCACAACCTGCTCTGCTGCGTAGGAAATCGTTCTGATTTTGTCAAACAATTTGCGGTATTCCCATAGCAGCAATAACATGAGCGGGATTAGGAGTAGCAATACCTGAGCCGCTGTTTTCAAGGGTAATGATCTTCCCGAAAGTACTGGCTGATTTTCTATGGGGATATCTCCCTGATAACCGTATTGCGCGAGGATGCGTTTGCCCTCAGCGAGTTCATCTGCTTTAGCTCCTTGGGTGATAAAGTGAATCACCTCATTTTCCAACCCTGGCTCTTTCATCAACAGATGTCCGATCAGGGCGGTATTTTGATTCACAATGGTTGTATTGATACTCTCGACTTGGTGGTGCATGTAAAAGAACATTAATAACGACAAAAGAACCTGCAGTGCAAGCACTTTAACGGCGATGGATTTCCACTCTGGATTACGCAGTACTTCGATCATGTTCATTTCCCTGTGACTTCCACGTTCCATTTATATCCAATCCCACGAATGGTTACGATATATTGTGGTGCAGCGGGAATGTCTTCCACTTTTTCTCTTAACCTCCGGATATGGACTGAGAGCGTATTATCATCAATGAACTCGCCCGAAAGATCCCATAGATGGTTCAGAATTGAACTCCTGCTGCATATCTGCTTAGGGTGGGAGATTAACATCAGTAATAGTCGATATTCAAGCGCCGTCAGTGTAATTTCAGTATTATTTTTGAGTACAGTTCCTTCTAAAATACGCAGTTGAATGTTGTCGGATTTCCATATGCTCACTTCTTGTTTGCTCTGGTTTTTCCGTCGCAATACCGCTTTGATTCGTGAAATAAGCTCTTTGGTTCGGACAGGCTTGGTTACATAGTCGTCCGCTCCTAGGTCAAGTCCGACAACCACATTCGCTTCCTCATCCAAAGCTGTCAAAAAAATAATGGGCACCTGGGAGGCTGCCCGGATCTCACTGCACAATTGATATCCTGACCCATCAGGCAGGTTGACATCCAACAAAATTAAATCGATGGGGTCTGCCTGAAGCTTATTCCTTGCTTCTTCCAAGCTGCCTGCCAGAACGACAGTATATCCTTCACTGGATAGCGTATATTGTATACCAAATACCAAGTTTTCATCATCTTCTACGAGTAATAACCGATTCATCTTGCACCTCAGATCATGCTATATTTAATATAAAAAATACTGCTTCATTTTTATTAAATTGTTACAGCGTTATTATACATCATTTTAGTTTCACTTTGGCTCGAGGGATTTTAAATTACTTTTCGTATTACTGTCAATAGAGTAACCACATGAGACCGAGGGGATCAAGTTGCATTTCAGTACGTACGCATTTGTACCTCTATCCGTAGCGATGTAGGTGATGTCGGTCACCCAAGCTTGATTGGGTGCCTTGGGCCTGAATTGGCGGTTGAGTACATTCTCAGCAACGGGCAGGTTATGTTTGGAGTTCGTTGTCGCTTTATATTTTTTAACGGTTCGAGATTTCAGCCCCTGCTCCTTCATCATTCGAGCGACGGTCTTCTCCGAAACTTTCCTGCCTTGTCTATGAAGCATCTATGTAACCTTCGGGCATCAGCGTCGGTCTTTTGCAAAGTAGTGCATGGCCTTTTTCGTATTATTAGGTCAGCCAGAGATTTATGGTTGGCTTATTTTATTAGGCACTTTAAGATGGCAGTAGTCGGGAAGAACGTTGGCCTTTTAGGGAGCATAGATCCCGTTCTTAAAACTGTTCTCCCCACCACCCTCAATCACAAAATTGTAGATTGAGACCTTGACCGCCTGATTCTGTTGATATCAAAACTTGGCAATCTCCATTTCGAAATCGTTCGATAGACATTTGCTTTTCGCTAGAAGAGAGGCCCCCTTGAAAAGTAGTAAAAGTCACGTCATAATCGGTAAACACAGACTTTAGCATTTCAATGGTTGCAAGATATTCAGAATATACGATGACTTGATTGCGATTAGCTTTAATGATTTTCAGTAATTCTGCTGTCTTAGTCGGTACTCCAATACTTTCACCAAAACCAATAAGATCTTCACATATTTTTTGGTCATCTAGTCCTGATAATCGAGGCAGCATTCGATTCTTGAGAGTCCTCAAGGTTGATTGTGGGCTGCTGCAATTTTGCTTCAGAAGCATCATTAGAATAAGAACAATTAAATTGATCTCCGTCTTATCCCATCCAATAGGAATTTGGCCATCTACATACTTACGATAAATATTTCTACAGAAATCTATAACTTGATTATGGAATTTCCTCTCGGTATCAGACAACTCTATCTCAATGCTATAAACTTGCCGTCTTGGCAGCTCCACTAATGTATTAGCCCTTCGATTTCTGACCATTACGTTATTAAGAAGTTCTTTAAGGTTTTGAATATTTTTGGGTGTATAACGGTTAACCATATACTTTTCTCTGAATAGTTTTCGACTACGTAAGTATCCTGGTTTTAATATGTTCACGAGATTATAAAGTTCTCTAATATCATTTTGGATAGGTGTAGCAGACATAAGTAATGTGTTTATCTTACTTATACTGTAGATAAACTTGTATGTAGCTGTGGTGTGATTTTTAAGGCAGTGCGCTTCGTCTACTACAAGGAGATCAAATGTACGTTCACTGATTCTTTGTTTTCTCTCAACAGAACGCACGAGTCCAGGAATGGATGAAATAATAAAATCAGACGTCTCCCATTAAACGATCAAATCCTTTTTGAAGTCGAATGGTCTGGGATTGTAATTCCAATTTAACGTTTATACTGGAAGATCTACCTGATAATAATAAAACCCATATTAGCTCCTAACTCAGCTATGAAGACGGCAAAAGAGCCTGCGTTAACAGGCTCTTCCATGTCATATAATGCGATTAATCATTCCATAATGATAGGCGATCTTTCACTAGAGCCCCGTAGCTGTCTTCCAACTTCTCTACGCCCGCATCGATCAAATCTTTCTGATACGTATCCCATATAACGTCGAACTGGCCCTCTTTGACGTCATGTCAATGAGCTTAATCGGCTGAATTCCTAACCATTGATAGTTGCCTAGCACTCATATTTGTTTTCATTAATAGAATGTGGTGTAACACATCAACATGAGGAGGCATGCCACAAATGCAGAAAAAGGGACCTGTAAGGAAGAAAACAAAAAATTGTAAAAAGGTACAGCGGCACGTACACGAATTTGAAGGTAGTACTAAATTGGCTGAAGAAGGCGATGATCGACATAACCATCGCTTTGCTGGAGTTACAGGCCAAGCGATTCGAGTAGGAAAAAGCCATATCCATGAAATCGATCTAACGAAAACGGATTTCTTTAACCATTTTCATAAACTGAAAAAGATTAAAACAGGGCCTGCAATTCCAGTAGGAAATGGTAAACACGTACATTTTGTAACAGGTCAAACGACATTAAATGATGGTCATGTTCACCAATTTAAATTCGCAACATTGATTCAAGAACCACTAATTTAGTGAAATATCGCTTAACGGAAAACAAACCTGCCGGATGAAAATATCGGCAGGTCTGTTCTGTTTATATTTTCAATTTTGAACTTTAAATTATTACTCACATAGGACATTGTGGCCAACTGCCGTCATGTTTTTATTCAGCTGTATTCATTTGAGGTTCCCACCAGACTCCCCCTTCAAGTTCCTCTAATGTTTTAGCCATTAGAAATAACCTGACCGTTAGAATTCCTGTAATACGAATAATTTGGAGTTTGAACAAAAATGAGCGCCTCTGGCACGTTGGCTCTCTACTCAGAGCATTGAGGCCGTTCTCGTCAATCCTCACTTTTCTTCATTTTAACTATCTGAACCGTTGATTAACAAAAGCCAGTAGAATCAGGCTTTTTTAGCTACTGGCTTTTGTAACGACAAAACACTATAAAATTAGCGTCATTATTAAATAAAGTCTACACACATGATCAAAACAATCTAAACCTTATAAGCCCGCATCGCCTTGCGCAGCTCCTTAAACGTCGGGCGCTTGCCATACATTAGGACGCCGGTGCGATAAATTTTCGCTCCCAGCCAGCCGAAGATGTAGATCGATACGAACAAAATGCCTAAGGACAGCAGCACCTGCCACACTGGCGGGTTCGTCAGCCCAATTCGCAGCATCATGACGAATGGCGAGAAAAACGGCACATAGGAAGCGACTTTCACGAGCATCGTGTCCGGATTCGAAATGCTGAATGTGCTAATGTAGAAGCCTGCCAGCGATAAAATCGTAATCGGCATGACTGCCTGTGCCAGATCCTCCGTCCGGCTCACAATGGAACCGATTGCCGCATACAGCATCGCATACAGGAAATAGCCTGCCAAGTAGTAGATGACCGCATACACAATCAGCGACGGATCAATTTGGTCAAAATGAATATTCAAATTCGTGAACGCATCTTTATTTTGCGGCATCGATAAATTGATGATCATAACGGCTCCATACAGCACCAGCTGGAACAAGCCGACGAGGAACATCCCGAACACCTTTCCGAACATTTGTGTCAACGGCGATACGCTGGTAATGAGAATTTCCATAACCCGCGAGCCTTTTTCCGATGTAATTTCTGTCGCAATCAGCTGCCCCGTCACCATAATAACAAAGAACAGCATAATGACAATAATCGATACGAGTCCCATATTGACCGCTTGCTGCTCTGGGGACAGCCCCTCTGCATTGGAACCTGCTCCCGCTTCAGCAGCAATTTGCATGGTATCAATCGTTACCGGCGCGAACAGCTGTCCCTTTTGTTCCTCGCTCAGTCCGGCTTCCTTGAAAATCATTTCGGTGCGTATGTTTTGCAGCGCCCCTTGCAGGGAACGGGTTGTAGATTCATCCAGCAGCTTCTCGGATTTATAAGTTACAGCTGGAAGCCCGTTTGCCTGAACGTCGCCAAAGGTCAAATATCCTTTAATTTTCTGATCGATAATGCCCTGCTTAAGTGCTTGCTCATTACCCGCATTGGCACCCGTATCCGCAAAATCAACCAGCTCAACATTTGGCTGCTCCTGCTGCGAATAATAGACTTTGAGCTGCTCCGCAAGTTTAGTCCCCTCTGCCCCACTGCCCGCTTCCGCCTGAATATAACCAATAGAAGTGGTTTTTACTTCGTCATTGTTAAACTGGGAGATGAGATAAGGCAGATTAGCACCAATCGTAATAATAATTGCAAAAATCAACGTCATAACCAAAAAGGATTTTGTCCGAAACTTATTGCGAACGGTGAAGCTGACGACTGTCCAAAAATTACTCATGCTTTTCACCCACCAATTTTATAAAGATTTCGTTTAGGGTTGGCTCCATAATTTCAAACCGCTTAATTTCCGTTTGCTCCATCGCATGGCGTAAAATAAGCCCGCCCGCCGCTTCGTTCTCAATACGGAGCTCGTAACCCGATTCATTGCGCTGCACATTCGTTACGCCTTCCAGCGTCTCAAGCCCCTTCACGGTGCGCTCGGTGCCTAGCATGACGCGCTCGCGAGGATATTGGCCCTTAAGCTCCTTAAGGTTGCCCTGCAGTACCGCGTTCGAGCGGTGCATGATCGTAATATTGCGGCACAGCTCCTCCACATGCTCCATCCTGTGTGTCGAGAACAGCATGGTTGTACCTTCTTCACGCAGCTCCTTCACCGCTGCCTTAAGCAGCTCCACGTTCACCGGGTCAAGCCCGCTAAAGGCTTCATCCAAAATGACGATTTTCGGCTTATGGATGACCGAGGCAATGAACTGGATTTTTTGCTGGTTGCCCTTCGACAGCTCCTCCAGCTTCTTGTTGTAATATTCCGGCACGCCGAATTTTTCCAACCAATACTTCAAGCTTTGATCAGCATCCCGCTTCGACATCCCCCGCAGCTTCGCCAAATAAAGCAGCTGGTCGCTTACGCGAACACGCGGATACATCCCCCGTTCCTCCGGCAAATAACCGAGCATTTGCAGCTGATTATGGCTATAAGGCTTGCCGTTATATAAAATTTGTCCCCCATCGGGAAAAATAAGTCCCAGCACCATTCGCATCGTCGTCGTTTTGCCCGCGCCGTTCGCACCTAGCAGGCCGTAAATTTCGCCTTCTCCTACTTCCAGGCTAATGCCATTTACTGCTGTTTTATCGCCATACTGCTTATAGATTTGTTCAATTTTTAGTGGCTTCATTGTCGTCTCCTCCTTGATATCAAGCTCTAATATGCTGTCTGTCCTGCTGGATTAATACCGCCAAAATATCATCAAGGTCGAGCGCCTGCCGCCCCATGATCTCGATGCTCGCCTGCTCAAGCCAGCGCTCGGTTTCCAGTGCCTGCCGCGTAATGATTCGCAAATTGCCGCAGCCTGCATCTTCCACCACGCATTGGCCGGGAATACTCCTCACATCCCTGCCTTCAAGCTCTCTGCCATTCACATAAAACATATGCCAGCTGCTGAGCAGCTCATCCTTCTCGTACATGCCCAGTATGCGGCCTTGCGACATAAAGACGATGTAATCCGCGAGACGCTTTACTTCATCCACAATGTGAGAGGCCATAAGAATCGTTCGCTCTCCAGCATTCATATAATTGTGCAAAAAGCTCATCATGCTGCGCCAAGCCAGCGGATCGAAGCCAGAGGAAGGCTCATCAAGCAGCAGCAGCTCGGGATGATGGGCGAGTACAAGTGCAAACTCATACTTGCGCCGCGTCCCTTTGGACATTTTGCCAAGCCTGATGCTGTCATCGACCTCGAACATTCGCAAAATTTCACGATACAAATTCACGTCCCAATTCGGGTACCATTTTTGCACAAAATCGGTCTTATCCGAAGCCCTCAGCTTATTCTCATGACTGCCAAACAGCTCGGGCACATAACCGATTTTATTTTTCCAGTCGATATCCTTCTGGTCTGCAATGGAATGGCCAAGTACGCTCAGCTCGCCTTTATCAGGCTTGATCAAGTCCAGCAGCATCCGAAAGGTCGAGCTTTTGCCTGAACCATTCGGGCCGACAATTGCAGTAACGTATCCCTTCGGCACTTCCAATGAAAGCGGCCCTAGCTGAAACCGATCACGCCGCAGCTCAACTTTTTTTATATGAATAGCCGTCTCGTTGCTCATCTCTTGTCCTCCCTCTAGACTTGATCTTTAAAATGCTTCTCCAGCTGCTCGCGAAAAATCTGTTCCAGCTCCTCGCGTGAGCACTTCACCCGCTGTCCCGCTGTTATCGCCGCCTCGAATGCTTCGACGACAGCCACTAAACGGTATCGGTCACGATCATCCTGCTCAACCGCCGCAACGTAGGTGCCCGTTCCTTGCCTCGTTCGCAGCAGCCCTTCCGACTCCAGGTCCTGATAAACCCGGCGTACCGTGATGACGCTGCATTTGAGCGATTGTGCAAGCTCCCGGATTGAGGGGAGCAGCGTTCCTTCTGCCAATTGCCCACTGACAATCAGCGCTCTCAGCTGGACTTCTATTTGATAATAAAGCGGCTCGGCGCTCTGCTCATTAATTTGAATCGGCAGCCACACGGCTTCACCTTCTTTGCTTATTTACTCAATTGCCTATTTAAAGCTGCGCGTCTCCAGCCGATGTTTTAGACCTCTATAACTAATGGTGATTCCAATCATACTGACTAGCATCCCAACTAGCAAATACCACCACTCCCCATTTCCAATTCCTATCAGCGAATAGTTGACGATCGAAATGCCATTAAAGCTGAGCAGAGCGCTGATGATCAAAAACACAATGCAGTACAGCACACACACGAGCATGTACGTCTTTCCCGTGAAGCCATATTCCCAAATGGCATACGTAGCAGCAAAGCCAAGCGAATAGAAAAACCAGAATAGTCCATATAAAAGATAAGCACCCGGAGAAATCGCCTCACTTAAGCCATCCACTAAAAAATATTGAATCAGGAAGAAAATGATTTGCATCGGGAAAAGCATAACCGCCAGCTGCAGTATTCTCCCCCATATAATCTGCGGTACTGTAATCGGCATCGTACGCCATTCTGCCAGCTTGCCACTATAGGTATCATTGAACCAGAACATATTAGAGCGGCTTAGCCCAAAACCGAGGCAAGGCAGCGTCGTAAGAAAAACAAAATCGATCGCCCAATATTCACCTGCCGAAACATCCAATTCGTTAATTTGGTACAACATCCCCAACACAATTGCCATATATATAGCTAGTAAAAACGAAGCTAGAAAACCCCATCGTGTTTTCCGCAATTCATAAACTAAAATATGCCATGCCCCTTGCCACATACTCACAAGTTTTCCTCCAGTCACTCTATATACTGTATATATCTTTATACACAGTATAATCACACCTAAATCAGTTGTCAATCCATCCCAGCATTTTTTTGAAAAAGGGCTCTGCCTAGCCATGTTTGTTAAGCGGCAAATCAAAAAAAGCCTTGGACATGAGCTTATTAGGCTCTGGCCAAGGCTTTATAGCTTTTAAAATGTAGGATGTGCTGCTGTTTTAGAAGCGTGCTGCTGCTGCTTTCGCTTCTTCGATTGCATGCGCAACAATAGCTTCCGCTTCATTAGGCATTTGGTTGTGGCCTTCTGCAATGACGATTTCGAAATTCGTTACGCCGAAAAATTGCATAATATTGCGGACATAATTGAGGGACATTTCAGCTGCCGCTGCTGGACCTTCGGAGTATACGCCGCCTCTTGCATTCAGCAGAGCTACCTTTTTATCAGGAATAAGGCCAACCGGACCTTGCTCGGTATATTTGAACGTTTTGCCTGCTTCGTAAATGTAGTCAATATACGTATGCAGCACAGCTGGAATCGTCAGGTTCCACAGTGGAAAACCGAAAACGACCTTGTCCGCAGCAAGAAATTGATCAATATATTTGCTGGAAACATTAACCGCCGCTTGCTCCTCAGGTGTCAGCTCATAACCGCGCGCCGCTTTAAATTTACCGTTAATCATATTGGCATTCAAATACGGAAGCTCTTCTTGGAACAAATCCAGTTCCGTAACGCTATCATTTGGATGTGTCTCTTTGTAAGTATCTAGGAACGCTTGATAGAGCTTCACGCTCACTGCTTGGTCCAAACCACGATCATTTGCTTTCACAAAAAGTACAGTGCTCATAATAATTATTCCCTCCGTAAAAAAGCGCTCAATGCGGGCAGCTTCTCAATTGTGTATTTGTAATAAGCTTTATTTTACAAGCCTTTTTCTTACAAATCATCGGCCAATAGCATGAAAGTCGCCCGTTTTGAGTCTCAGAGGGCTTAGGTCTAGTCTTACGACTCTGGGCCCAAATAATGAATACCGCGCAGCGCGGCTTGTGTTCGATCGGTTACATCCAGCTTGCTAAGAATGCTGCTGACATGGGTTTTGACTGTTTTTTCGGCAACGACTAATTCCCGGGCAATTTCTTTATTGCTTTTCCCTTTCATCAGCTGCCTAAGCACCTCTATTTCACGAGGCGTTAGCGATGTAAAGGCTAATTGATCTGACTTAGCGCGTGTTGAATCGGGTTCCGACTGTAATTGGAGCGGAGGATGCAATAAACGATCCTCTGTTCTTTCAAACCGTCCAGCTGGCGTCCCACCCCCGATTAGCACGCTGGAAATATCGGGATGCAGCTGAATATTGCCTTTATAAGCGCTGCGTATCGCCTCCGCCAGCTGATCCGGTGCGACATCCTTCAGCATATACCCAATCGCCCCCGTCTGAAGAGCAGGAACAATATGGCCGCGGTCTGCGAAGCTGGTCAGCACCAGCACTTTAATCGCTGGATGCTGCTCGGCAATGATTCGGCTTGCCTCAATCCCATCCATGACAGGCATTTGCAGGTCCATCAAGATCATATCCGGCTGGAGCTCGGCCGCTTTCTCCACTGCTTCCTTCCCGTTGGCTGCCTCTCCGACAATTTCAAAATCCGGCTGCAAATTTAGAAAGAAAGCGATGCCCTTCAAAACAATTTGATGATCGTCAACGAGTAAAAGCTTAATTTTCACCGTTCATCCTCCCTCCTCTGCTGCCAGCGGTATGCTCGCCCGAATGACGGTTCGCTGCCCCATTTCGCTATGAATGATAAACTCACCGCCGAGCGCCTCTGCTCTTTCGCGCATAGACAGCATCCCCATCGTCTGTCCCTGCAGTTGTTTAGGAGAAAAGCCTCGGCCATGATCCTCAATTTCCAGCGTTACTTCCCGCTCTGATTTCACAAGCCGAATATAGGCAGCTTCTGCACCTGAGTGCTTTCGAATGTTGTTAAGCCCTTCTTGGCCAATCCGCCATAAGCCTTCTTCAAGCGCACGGGGCAGCTCCTTCAGCCCTTCCGCCTCTGCATGTACGACAAGGTCCATCCTTTCGCCATACTGCTTAAGCGCAGGCAGCAGCCCATTCTCAAGACCAGCGGGATGCAGCTGCCAAATAAGCGTCCGCATCTCCCCCAGCGTTTCCTGCGACAAGCTGGCCATTTCCTGAAGCGAGCGTTCCACGATCGGCTCTTTCCCGCCGAGAATCTTTTCTGCCCCTTTAGCGATAAAAGACAGCGAAAATATTTTTTGCATCACCGAATCATGCAAATCCCGTGCCATTCGGATTCGTTCCTCCATACGGGCAAGCTCCCGGCGCTGTTCATTTACTCTCAAATTATCAATGCTGAGCGTCAAATGCTCACCGAGGGCATACATAAATTCTTCATGATAATGATCGAATTGCCCACTATCGTTACTGCTAATGAACAAAACACCATAGGGACAGCTGCCTCTTCGCAGCGGAATCGCTGCAGCCGATGTGAATGCCTTTAGACCTTTCGCTGTTAGCGGGACGACTGCTTCCTCCTTGCTATCTGCAACAACGACAAGACGATTTTGGTGAAAAGCGTCAGCCACAACTCCCCCGTTTCCACAATCGAGCTGCTGCCAGCCTTCCCTCGTCTGCTGCCCGTCGTAATAAGCTCGAAGCGAAAGCTTGTCCTGCTCATAGACGAATAATGCAATTTGCGGCCAGTCGAAAGCAGCGCTTATATGTTCAACCGCTTTCAAGGGCAGCTGGCTAATGTCCTGCACCGCATGGATGCGCGTAATGACCTCGCCAAGCTTCGCATAGAGCAGCGCATTTCGCTCCTGTGCCTGATATAGGCGGATACGCTTAATCGCTGTGCCTATCTGGTACGCAACTGCCTGCAGCAGGGCAAGCTCCTCATTTGAAAAAAATTCTTTGCCCGCCTGCGCAGCATTCAGCAATCCAAAGCTCTCCGCGCCTGCCTTCAGTGGCACCGTCGCATGATGCGTCAAGCCGCCTTTATCGCCAGCATTGTATTCCGCAGCATATACAATTCGGGAGCATTCAATAATGTTGACCGCACGATTCAGCTTGTTTTGGCGATAGCTTTCGGTGCACCAGCAGCCTTCTCCGCACATTGCTGCATTATCGTTGGCTGCAAGGGTTGAGGGGAGATTTTGCGCGGCCGCACATATGCTGTCTGAATGCTCATCAAGCAAGAAGATCCAGCCCGTCGTAAAGCTGGTAACCTCAAGAAGCTTCACCAGTACCGCATTCAGCATAACCTTCATATCATTCATCGAATTGAGCATCTCCGCAATTTCCTTGAGCGCCGCCAGCTCATCTGAACGAATCTCTCTGGACAAGGCAAATCCCCCTTTAATACAGCAAAGCCGCGAATCAGCTTCGCGGCTTCCTTGTAATATGAACTTTATAGACCAAATATAGCATCAATCATCGGCTTCGTATGGCCGCCTGGATATAATAAATACAGCAGAACATAAACGATAACACCCGTAATCGCTGTGAAAAACCAGATAATCGACGTTACGCGGCCCCATTTGCGATGCTTGGCATATTTGCTCTTGAAGCCCAGCACGAGCGTCGTAATGCCGAATACCGCTGCTACCGTTGCAAGCGTAATGTGGAAAATCAGAAAGACAACATAATAGAGATGCATGCTGTCGGGTCCGCCCCATGTCGTATTGCCGACAACTATTGTTCGCGAGGAGTAAATAATAAAGAAGATGATGGCTGCAATTGCAGCTGCGATCATCACTTTCTTATGCGCCTCAACTTTACGCTTAATAATCAGTCCCCAACCAATCGCAACCAGAATCGCACTAATAACGATAAATGATGTGCTTATTGTAGGGAGAATAAAATACCAATCCAATGTCGATCCCACCTATATCGGTAAAATAGTAAATCCGCCTGTATATTATGCCGTACCTGTGTTGCTATTGGGCAAATCGTCTTCTTTATGCTCACGCTTGTACCATTGTGAGAATATATACGCCAGTATAATCCCGTACATCAACTCTTGCAATAGCTTCATGACGATGCCGCCTAGCTGCTGGTCCTCTACCACTTCCATTAAATTGAAAAATTGAGGACCGTCGAACATCGTAAGCAGCCGCGTCGGATCGCCCGACACACAATACCCCATCGCCTGAACCCAGACGTTTGGATCATTATATACCGCATATAAAGGAGAGCTTGCAAATATAATTAAGGCGCACGCGGGAGTCAGCAAAATGCCATTCGCGAAAACATACGCCATCTTCTTCAAATCCGTCAGGCGATTCCATTCCGGCACAGGACATGCAATCTGCCACCACATCATGATCGCAGCAATTAGCATAACAAAATAATAGATACGGTGAATCGTATAGTGGGTCATGACAAAGTCATGTATGACTGGTACATGGTAAAAAGAAAATAATAGATTAAACAGCAGCAGCGATAAAATAGGATTCATTAGAAAGTTGAGTGAACGCCATTTTTTCGAAGCAAACAGCTTGCGCCACATAAATGCGGGTATCGATAATATAAGCATCGGCGGCACAATGAGATAAGAAATCGACATATTGAACATATGGAAGGTAAACATTAAATGTCCCAGGAAATTAAGCGGCCCGCCATTGCACAAATAATAGAGAATAGCCGAAACAACAAACATAAACCGCTGCTTGCCTGTTGCGGACACCTCTTGCGGTGAGTGCTTCTCCCGCCATGGTCCGTTCAAATAAAAATACAAAATTAGGACAGCAATTGTACCGAACATATACCATGGGGTCCACAACTCTTCAAAACTGAAATATTCCAGGCCAAGCATGGCTGCAACCTCCCTTTATCTTCTGCAAAAGAGGAGGGAACCCACCCGGGACCCCTCCTCTGTGCAATTGTAAATCTCTATTACCACCAAACCCAATATTTCGCCATAACGATACAAGTAAATGCAATAAATACACCCATAAGAATGCCGACCGTAGCAAAAACGTGGCCGCGGTCTTTCATATGCATCCAGAATGCCATTTGCACGAACACTTGGAGCATAGCGCAACCCATAATAATGATGTAGATAAAGCTTTTATTGATTTCGCCAGCCGCTACCGCAGCAAATGCTACGAGTGTCAGCAATATGGAGAAAATGAACGCAATAATGTGCTTCTTTGGTCCTTCTGAGTTGTGGCGAACTGGACGCTGCTCTTCAGCTGTCGAGTGATTGCTTGCCATTTGGCTAGACCACCTTTCCCATCAAATAAACGACGGTGAAGATAAATACCCAAACTACGTCGATAAAGTGCCAGTACATACCTGCAACATACACTTTAGGAGCTGTAACAACCGTAAGACCTTTTTTCATCAACTGTCCGATAATGCTGGAAATCCAGAAAATACCAAACGCAACGTGGGCACCGTGGAATCCGACTAACGTATAGAAGGAAGAACTGAACGCACTTGTCGTAAAGCCATGCCCTTCATGCACATAGTGGTAAAACTCATAAATTTCAAGTCCTAGGAATCCAAGTCCGAGCACAACGGTTACGATTAACCAGTTGATCAAAGCTTTTACATTATGATTATGCAGCGCTTGGATAGCAAATACGCTAGTCAAGCTTGATGTAAGCAAAATAGCAGTTGCTGCTGCAACGAGCGAAAGCTTGAACAGCTCGCTTGGCTGCGGTCCATCCAGCACTTGATGGCGAAGGGCAAGGAACGCCGAGAACAGCGTTCCGAACAAAACTGTTTCACCGCCAAGAAATAGCCAGAAGCCTAATACTTTATTGCGGCCCTCAAGAGTGGCTTTCTCGGGCTCATGAGGGAGATGCCCCTCTGCATGTGAATGTGTACTCATGCTTTAACCCCCTTGTCTTCCAACTCTTCCGGCTCAATGTGGAAACCATGATCATCATATACCGAGCGAAGGAACATGCTTCCGAACGTTATTAACAGGCCAAGACCGGCAACATAGAAACCGATATGTTCTGTAATAAACGTCCAATCCCTCGAATACATCAGGCCAAAGCCTGTAATGAACAAGCCAAGCGACATTGTGAACGGCAGAATAGAAGGAGATGGCATATGGATCGAGCCAATTGGCTCAGCAGGCGTCATGCCTTTGTGTCCATCCATTTTTTCTTTCCAATAAGCATCGTAGCCGCGAACAAGCGGAGTTTGCTTAAAGTTATATTCTGGAGGCGGCGATGGAATGGTCCATTCCAGCGTACGGCCATCCTCCCAAGGATCATCCGCTGCATTTTGTGGTTTTGCATTAGTGATAACTACGTTCAGGAAGAACATAATCGTACCAATACCCATCATGATTGCACCAATTGTACTAATCAAGTTCATTTCATTAAATCCAAGGCCGTCGAGGTACGTCCAAATACGACGAGGCATACCAAGCAAACCGAGGAAATGCTGAATAAAGAATGTCAGATGGAAACCGATGTAGAACATCCAGAACGTCCATTTGCCAAGCGTTTCATTCAACACGCGACCGAACATTTTAGGCCACCAGTAGTGAAGACCGGAGAAAATACCTAAAATCAGACCGCCGACGATAACGTAGTGGAAATGCGCAACTACGAAATACGTATCGTGATACTGGAAATCCGCTGGCGCAGCTGCAAGCATAACGCCTGTAACGCCGCCCATTACGAAGGTCGGAATAAATCCAACGGCATACAAATTAGCGCTCGTAAACTTGATCGATCCGCCCCACATTGTAAAGATCCAGTTGAAGATTTTAATACCTGTTGGCACTGCAATCAGCATCGTTGCTATTGAGAACAATGCGTTAGCTACAGGCCCCAGACCCGTCGTAAACATGTGATGCGCCCATACCATGAAGCCCAAAAAGCCGATCAGAATTGTCGCGAACACCATCGAGCTGTAACCGAACAGGCGTTTACGCGAGAATGTACTGATTACCTCGGAAATAACACCGAAGGCAGGCAGGATGAGAATATACACTTCAGGGTGTCCGAAAATCCAGAAAATATGCTCCCATAGTACAGCGTTACCGCCATTGTTAGGGTCGAAGAAGTTGGCATCGAATACCCTGTCGAACATCAGTGCCGCCAAACCTACAGCAAGTGCAGGGAAAGCGAACAAGATAAGCGCCGACGTAATGAACGAAGCCCATGTAAACATCGGCATCCGCATGAAGGTCATGCCAGGTGCACGCATATTAATAATCGTTACCAGGAAGTTAATCCCCCCGATAAGCGTACCAATACCCGCTATCTGGAGACCTAAGACATAATAATCCATCCCATGGCCAGTACTGAACGCCGGCCCCGAAAGTGGTGCGTAAGCCGTCCAGCCGGCGGCTGGCGCACCTGTGCTTGTAAACCAGCTGACATTCAATAATACGGCTCCGAAGAAAAACGTCCAGAAGCCAAGTGCATTTACAAAAGGAAACGCAACGTCGCGTGCGCCGATTTGCAGCGGCACGACCGCGTTCATTAAAGCAAATAGCATCGGCATCGCAGCCAAGAAGATCATTGTTGTACCGTGCATAGTAATCAGCTCATTGTATGTATCCGCACTAACGAAATCATTTAGCGGCTTCCAAAGCTGAATCCGAATAAGAAGTGCTTCCAAACCACCGACCAGAAAGAAAAAACCGCCGGCGATCAAATATAAAATACCGATTTTTTTGTGGTCAACCGTTGTTAACCAGTCCATCAGACCAGAGTAACGCTTAACCGCGTGTCCTTGAGCCAAGTTGGTACCTCCTTTTCATCACCGATGATCTATTTTTCGTAGTCCAATGTTAATTCCGATAAGTATTTCGCAATACCATCAAGCTCTTGCTGCGTCAGATCGATCTTGCCCATCAGATTGCCAGGTTTAATGTCATCTGGATTTTCGATCCAACGATGAAGATTGTCATAAGTGGAACCTTCATTGGAGTACTGAGGATCATCTGTATTAATCAGGATACCACCAACGGAATCACGGCTTCCGATACCTGTAAGATTCGGGTACAATGGTCCGCCTTTGTCGCCAACAGCGTGGCAAACGAGACATTTGCTTTCGAAAGCAGCGGCAATTGCCGGATCGCTTGGCATTGCTACTGGCGCTTGAAGCGCTGCTACCCATCGGTCGAACGATGCATCATCAACCGATTTCACCTTAAAGTCCATCAAGCCGTGGGAAGGTCCGCAAAGCTCGGCACATTTGCCCAAGTAAACGCCTTCTTTTGGTGCCGAGAAGAACATTTTATTTGTTGAACCACCAGGATTAGTATCGATTTTACCTGCAAGGGAAGGAACCCAGAACGAGTGAAGCACGTCTGCTGTCTTCGCTTCAATTGTAATGGTCTTGCCTTTTGGAATAACCAGTTCCTGCGCCGTCTTGACGCCCAGATCCGGATACTCGAATTCCCACCAATATTGATGTGAAGTTACTATTACTTTAACCGCATCTGGATCGTTTGAATGATCCTTTGACAGGTTAAATACGGTCTGAACGGTAGGAACACCCAAAATAATCAAGAGAATAATAGGAATTACGGTCCAAATAATCTCTAGCTTGTGGCTACCTTCGACCTGCTTGGGAATCGACTTATCTCCCTTACGTCTGCGAAAACGGACAATGACAAACAAACAAAGTGCAAATACAATCACTACTACACCGATCATGATTGAAAATGCGAGCTTCATCAATCCGAATTGCTCTTGCGCTACGGGCCCCTGGGGATTCAGCGCGGATAGATCTGCTCGTCCGCATGCTGACAGCACCAATACCATCAAGGCCAGAAGCGGCGCAAGCCGTTTAAAAAACTGCCACCGATTCATCAATAATCAACCCCACTTTTGACGTTTTTGCAGCTGTAAACACCCCGAAATTGTGGCAAACTGCTTGTTTTTAAGCTAATAAAAAATGACAACTTCTGCGACCTTAATACCTTATTAAATATAAAGTTGAAGCCCTTATTTGTCAATGTTCCACAGAGAGTTCACAAATTGTTCGCAAAGCTGTCAAATTCGTTATTTTAAAGCGCTTTTTTCGAGAATCGTGGGCTTTCCGTTCACAAAGTCAAATCTGTATAGCTTTTCCTGCGTATATTTAATCGTTCCCTACAAACCCTATTCTTATTACAGCAGGAATGGAGGACATCTAAATGCCAAAAAAACGAATGTTTTATGCGTTATTATGCAGCGCCCTCCTCGTATGCTCATCGGCTGCCTGCAACTACGAGCAGCGGGTACAGGACAGCGACTACGATTATGGCAGCAGGCAAGCCGGCGATCCGAAAATGCTGGGCAGCAAAATGTATGGAACGACGACGAACAATCCGCATCAGCATGACAATGCTTTTTTCGAATACAGCAATACGTTGTCTAAGAAGGTGACCAACTTAAATGGCGTAGCTGCGGCGAACGTCATGCTGACGGACAAAAACGCTTATGTCGGCATCGTGCTTGATTGGACCGCTGTCGGTACAAGAGGTGCTGGCGGCAATCGGGAGCAGTTGAACGGCGGGCAGCCGGAGGACGCCTACAACACGAGCCGTGTCAGCCCGCTTGAGGACAATCGGCTGCTCGTCAAGCCTTATCAGTCGTATTTCTCGGTCAACGACCACAATGAGTTGTCCCCGGAGCTTAAGCAAACGATCGCCACGCGTATTCGCGAGCTTGCCCCGATGGTGCAGGAGGTGCACATATCCGCCAATATGGATTTCGTGAATAAGCTGAATGATTATGCAGTGGAGTCGTGGGGAGGACGATCACTGACCCCGCATGTGGATGCTTTCAACACTTTGGTGAAATATCAATTCGTCGGGGGCCAGGAAATGCCTAAGCCAATTACTTCCAAAAAAACACCATAAAGATGAGCCTCGCATTTGTATATCAAAAAAACTCTTCTATTATATATGCTGATGCAACGCAACAATGATGAATGGGGACCTTTAAGCAGGGTCCCCTTTTCTCTGTTTCAGCATAATGAACAGACATAGCAGCATGGCAGCAAACGACCAAACAGCCATTGCCCCATAAAGCTTCGCCCCGCCATACTGATCAATGAACCACCCTCCGGCGGTTGCCGATATGATGCTCGATACTCCAAAAAGCAGCACCGCTAGCACCGTCTGGCCCGTTGCCTTCCATTCCTCAGGAACAAGCTTATACAAATATTGAGTCGACGCCGCGTAAAAAAGCACAAAGGAGACCCCTTGCAGCAGTTGCAGCCACATAAGAGCAGCAGGATCAGCGACGACAGCAGACAGCGCAAAGCGCAAGGCATAGCAACTAGCGGCAACCGCGATAACAGCAAGCTCTTTTCCCGGTTTAATGAAATAATGGCTAATGGCGAAAAAAACAACTTCTATAATCGTCATAACGGTCCAGGCTTGCCCGACTAACTGGACATCGCCGCCCAAGCTTTTAATATATAGGCCGATATAATTATCATTCATCCGGTGCGGCACTGCTAGAAACAGGACAAGTCCGAGAAACCATAGCGTCTGCTTGCTTCTGAAAAACAAGCCGATTTCCCTAAGCGCAATCGGCTTGGCAGTTGCCGGCACTTCAGCAAGCAGGCTGCACAGCAGCAAGGTGATGACCCCGTACACGAGAAATAATACCGCCAAGCTGCCGATGCCATAGTGCTTGCCTGCATAGCCGATGATGGAAGAGGCCATCGCAAAACCAAGCGCGCCAAACATTCGGATCGAGCCGAAATTGACCTTATATTGAAGGGACACACGATAATTGAAGCTTTCAACCAAAGGGTCCGTCGGCATGAAGAAGAAATACATCAAGCTAATGCCTACAAACAACGGCACCAGCTCCGTGGAACGATAGAGCAGTCCGCCTATAACGACAGATACCGTAATTAGCAGCAGCAAAACCTTTTTGATTACCTTGTATTTGTCGCTAATCATTCCCCAGAGCGGCTGGGATACGACCCCAATGAGGCTGCCCAGCCCCAGCATCAACCCAATATTCGTGGCGCTAATATCGCGCTCAGCCAAATAAATAGGCAGAAAGGAGAGAAATAATGCAAACAGCGAGAAATAGAAGTAATTGTATGCGCGCAAAAATAAAACCTGTCTCATAGCCCGCCCCTTATCGTTATGTATATACACCTCCGTACATTTTAAAATACATCGCCTGCATTGAACAGCCGTTTTTGCTTCAATGTATGCCTTTGCGTCAGCTGCTGTCCGGCTTATTTCTTATCGATAAGCGCTTGCAGCTTGTTTACCGCACTTTGATAATCAGATTTATCCTTTTCATTTAAGGACAGCTGATCCTGAAGCTGCAATTGCACCTCAAATTGCTTCATTATACTTAGCAGCTGTGATTTGGGGTTCGTCGGTTTAGCTGGCTCAATGGATTTGGTGCCCGTCTGAATCATCAGCTCACCCTGATCATCGACTTGCCCCAGAAAGATGTCCGTTAGCTCGATCCGCTGATCGCGCAGCTTTTTGTTCAGCCAGTTGTCATCAAGTCCTGACTCTCGGAGCGACTTCTTGAGCACCTTGCCATCCATAATAATCGTAGTCGCTTCCGCCTCCGGCTCTACTTGAAGGCCGAGAATATCAGCGGTCAGCGGCTGTTGTTCCTTTTTCAGCAGCACATTAATTTCACCGCTTTGCTCCATAATAGCAAATTCCACATCCGCCATCCGATAGACATCCTTTTTACGCAGCTGCTCTAGAAACTCATCGAGCGTCATACGCTCCTTTTGCAAATTTTTTCGCAGCAGCTTTCCTCTTCGGATAAGCACGGTTCCCTGCCCGTCGATAAAGTTGCGAAGCGTCTTGCTCTTCATGGTAGCAAACTCGAAGCCTACGGACACAATGACCCATACGAGCAAGGCTACAATACCCAAATACCATTCATTATCGAGATCCAGTGAAATGTACGAAGCAATGTTCCCCATCGTAATCCCCGTAATATACTCGAATAACGACAGCTGCGAAATTTGCCGTTTGCCCAATAGCTTGGTCATGACAAACAAAATAACGACCGAGGACAACGTTCGCAGCGTAATTTCCAACCAATCTTGCATAAAAGGTTTCGCCTCCTGCATTTGTTTGCTCTAACCCGGGGAGTGGAACAAACTTTGTGAGTTTTGTATTTAAAGTAGCGTAACCAGATAGGCAAAAGTCATACATATAAAGGTATCTTTTCGCCCCTCTTGCAATTGTTCTTCATATAGGCTATAATGATCTTTGATGTGTTATATTTAACCCCCAAATATCCCTCCTAGAGATTCAATGTTTTCCACAGTTTTGATCTTCTTTTCTGGATTTTCTTTTCTGTTCATTTCTGAATTCTCACGTTCGTGCTGTACGAGCTTTGATTCACACTGGCGCGGTCTAGGAGCCGCAAGGATGGAAGAGAGGTAGGGCTTCCGTTGTTTTGGAGTTAGGTTACGAGGCAAGATTATGCTGTCTTGCAAGATTAACAAGGGATATAATGGCCATTCATGTTGCTGAAGGCCCGGTTAAATATACGATACACAAACAGCGGCACCCATTTGATGGGTGCCGCTATCCAATTTTATAGAGATATTTCCGCAATTAAACGCAGGCTGCACAGCGCGAGTGGCTGCTATCTGATCTGTTTTCCCCAGACTGCGAGCCCTTTGTCATCCATTCCGGTAAATACTAGCGTAGGCTTGTTCAGCTCTGAGTCCCATGCTGGCAGCACCAGCACCGTTTCAACCCCCGCCTTCGTCTGATCCTCATCTTGAAAATACAGGCGCACCGTATGCTCGCCATCAAACTCCCAATAATTTGCTGATTCTTCAGCGCCAATCTTGCCGTCTTTTCTCAGCTCAATCGCTTCTGAATCAATCGGCCCATCTATATATTTCTCGTGCACAATGCGCTCCCATGTGCCCGCAAGCGCGCTCTTAGGTATCGTTTGCAGTTGTTCCCCCGCATATCGCTCAGGCGACACCACCGGCCACCCATCGCCAGTCCAAAGCAGCTTGCGCACATGCAAGTACATCCAGTTCGAATCCTGCTCTGGGCGAGCATGATGAACGATATAATCGCTATCGCCGTCCTGCAGTATCGAATTGTGGCCGGGAGCAATCCAGCCTTCTCCTTCCGCAAACCGGTAGCCGCCCATCACCTTGTTGCCGACATCGAAGGTCGGATCATAAGCGGTATCCAGCATATCTCTGCCGAGGGAATCGAGAAAAGGCCCTGTTATCGACGCCGAGCGTCCTACCCGCACATTATAATCCTGACTGAGCGAGTCATAGGAAACGAACAAATAATATTGCTTGAGCTCAGCATTATAAATCATATAGGGACCTTCCACTGCTCCCGATTCCGAGGCAGCGCGAGCCGCGATTTTCGTCCCGTAGCCCTGCTCCTTAAGCTTGCCCGTAGCCGGATCGAGTGGAGATACATAGATGCCTCCGAAAAAAGAGCCATACACGAACCAAGGCTTGCCTTCGGCATCCTTCACAATATTAGGATCAATGGCATTCGGCTCGTCGCCAGGCCCCGTCTTTATGACTTCTCCCTGATCCGTCCACGGCCCTTCCAGCGAATCGCTTGTCGCAACCCCAATAAACGAGCGATTTGAGCCAAAGGTCGACGCCGAATAATATAAATAGAAGCGATCGCCAAGCTTCGCCACCTCTGGCGCCCACATGCCCGTTGCCCCCGTCCACGCCTCTGCTTCCGCTGGAACACCATCAAGCGCATAGCCGGCCCATTCCCAGTTCATGAGATCCTTCGATTTTCTGACCATAAGTCCTGGCTTTGCCGTTCCGCCGACCTTAACATCCGTGGAGAAAATATAATACGTATCCCCTTCCTTAATAATAGAAGGATCATGCACATTGCTCATATTCCAGCCCTGCTCATTGTCTATATTCGCTGTATCATACATCGGGTAGCTAGGCGGCGCCTGCGGATAAACCACTTCCTCGCCCGAGCAGCCGGTCAGCCAAACCGTAGCAACTGCCGTTATCGTTAAAAAATATCGTTTCATAGGCGGCTCTAACCTTTCACGCCAGAAATGGCAACCGATTCAATAATTTGCTTCTGGAATACGAGAAAAATAATAAGCATCGGCAGCAGCGCAATGAACGAAGCCGCCATAATAAGCGCATAATCGGTCTGAATCGCATAAGTCGCGTTAAAATTCGCAATGACGAGCTGGAGCGTCTGCTTCTCCGGCGAATTCAAATAAATAATCGGCGCCAAATAATCATTCCATACCGCCATAAACCATAAAATAAGCTGTGCCGCCACAGCTGGACGGATAAGCGGAAAAATGATTTTGGAGAAAATGCCGAAATACGAGCTGCCATCTATTTTTGCCGCTTCGATAATCGCCCCTGGCACGCTCGTCAAATACTGCCGCAGAAAAAAGATCATCATAATGTTGCCGAATAATCCCGGCACGATTAGCGGCTTGAGCGTATCGACCCAGCCAAATTCAGAGAACAGAATAAACTGCGGAATCATGACCGCCGGGTAAGGAATCATTAAGGCGGATAGCAGCAGCAGAAAAATCATATTTTTGAAAGGAAAACGCAGCTTGGCGAAGGCGAACGCCGCCAGACTTGAGGTGAATGTGCCGATAATCGTCACGCACACCGTAATAATCAGGCTGTTCTGAATGCCGCTCAGCAGCGGGCCCTTTTCCCAAATTTCGATATACTTCTCAAAATGGAACGTTTCCGGTATCCATACCGGAGGCAGCGCAAAAACCTCCGCCTTCGACTTGAAGGAGGTCGACAACGTCCACAGCAGCGGGGCAACCATAAAGACGGCACCGATACTGATGACGATAAAAGCGAGCAAATCGGTCAGATTGAATCTTTTTAACGATAGCATAAGTCTGGCTTCACTCCTTTCCTGCCGGCAAGTTTATTCCATATCCTTCGAGGAACGTTCATTCATGCGGAACTGCACGAGCGTAATGACGAAAATAAACAGTCCCAGCAGCATCGCCATCCCCGAGGCATAGCCCATCTGCAGGTTCTCGAACGCTTTCTTCCATACATAGAAAACGACCGTTGCGGAGCTGTATTCCGGCCCGCCCGTCGGCGTCATAATGTTAACCTCAGTAAAAATTTGCGCTCCCCCAATAATTTTCGTTACGACGATAAAGAACGTGACAGGCTTCACCATCGGGAACGTAATGTTCCAGAAAATTTTCCAGCTATTCGCGCCGTCCAATTGCGCCGCTTCATAATAATCCTTCGGTACGCTTTGCAGCGCAGCCAAATAAAGCAGCATGGAATACCCAATATTTTTCCAGATCATCATCAATATAAGAGCAGGCTTTACCGTATACTTATCCGTGAGCCAGTTCGGGCCCTCAAAGCCAAACAGCGCTAGAAACTGGTTCACCAGACCATAATCGCCGTTATAAGCCCACTGCCACAGTATCGATACCGCTGCAAGCGAAGAAATAACCGGCACATAATAAATGACCCGGAACGTTGTCGTGCCGAACATTTTCCGATTCAGGCCCATCGCCAGCAGCAGCGCTAATGTAATTTCAATTGGAATACCAATCATCATAAAAATCGTATTAAAGCTCGCTTTATAAAAAAGCTCATCGGCGAGAATATCTTTAAAATTGTCCAGCCCAATAAACGTCATCTGCCCGAGCCCATCCCAATCGGTAAAAGAACCATATAGGGAGTACAGCAGCGGGTACAGCGTAAACAAAAGATAGCCTATAACGGGCGCCAGCACGAATAAATACCCGTAATAGCCTTCCTTCCGGTAAAGATTCGACCTTACTTTCATGTTTCACCCCTCAAAATGACCGGAAGCCAGAGGAACAGGCACTCTTTGCAGCTGCCCCTTGAAAACCAAGGACCGTGCTTCGCCTGTCCTCCGTCCTTCCGGTACTGAGATTAGCTTCTGCTTGCAACCATTATTTCTTGGATTTCGCTTCTTGCTCAACCGCTTTATCAAGCAGCTTCTGCATCTTCGGCTGCTCCGCCTTCACGTAGTCCGCTGCTGTCACCTTGCCATCAAGCACAGGCTGAATATCGGTGAAAAACAGCTGATACCATTCGGAGTTGTATGTCAGCGTGTTAGGCATTGGCTTGCCGTAATCCTCTACGATACGGAGGAATTCAGCTTTGTTTTCAGGCTTCGTCGTCGTGTCTGCGGCCCATTTTTCCGCCATATCAATCAGGTTCGGAATTTGCACCTTCGCATCAACGAGCTGCTGCATGCCTTCCGGCGATGCGGTCAGATACGTTACGAGCTGTGCCGCTTCTTCCGGATTTTTCGAGCCGCTGGATACGCCGATGCCAAGCGAGCCAAGGAAGGTCGCGGATTTGCCGGTCGAGCCAGCAGGGTAAGGGATCAAATCATAATCGAAAGGCAGCGTCTCATACGTCGCAAGATCCCATGGACCTACCGGGAAAAAGGCAAGCTCGCCCTTCATCCAGCGCTGATACGTATCAAGCGTCGCCGCATCTTCAATGGATGGCGTAATTTTAT
Source organism: Paenibacillus sp. Leaf72 (assembly GCF_001422685.1). NCBI lineage: Bacteria > Bacillati > Bacillota > Bacilli > Caryophanales > Paenibacillaceae > Paenibacillus > Paenibacillus sp. Leaf72. Next base: position 458,192 of record NZ_LMLV01000034.1, read on the forward strand.
AAACATTTTGCATATCGGCAAAATATTGCAGCGCCTCCGCGAACTTCGGATCGTCAATCGTCACCTTCGTATTCGTTGCGTCCAGCCAGTCTGCCCCATTGCTCCAGACGAAGGCCTGCAGCGCCCAGTTGACATTAAAGCCCGTTCCGTACTGATCGATTTTGCCATCGCCATTCGTATCCTTCACCAATTGCTGATTGACCTTGATGAATTCGTCCCATGTATACGGCTTTTCCTTATCCGGCAACGGGATTCCAGCCGCTGTGAACATGTCTTTATTGTAGCCGAGCGCAAACGGGCCCACGTCCTTCGGCAAGCCATAGATGCTGCCCTGGCCTACGTTATTGCCATCATAGCGGTAAATATCTACGCCACGCTTCCATAGGTTATCGAAGTCGACATCCTTCACGTATTCCGTAATATCTTTCAATACTCCCGCATTCACATAAGCTCTTAAATCGCCTGGGTCAAAATAAAAGACGTCCGGCACGCTTTTGCCCGTAATGGCTGCTTTCAGCTTCGTCGCGTATTGGTCACCCGTTGTCGTAATGATTTTCACCTTTACATCAGGATGATCGGCCTCAAACTTCTTGACCGTCGCCTCATACGCCTTCTGCTCCTCCGGTCCGCCGCGGAACATGAAGCTGATTTGCTTCGTGCCGCCCTGCCCAGTCTCGGTGCTTCCTTCTGTTTGCGAATTGCTGCTGCAGCCCGCGATAACGCCCCCCAGCACAATCGTCGCTGCCATTGCTGCAAGTAAACTTTTTTTCATCCTCAAACCCTCCTCCATAAAATGAAAACGTATTCACAATTTCGAAAAGTTGCCTTGCATCATGATGGTATAAGTACAGTGCTGGCTCACGCGACACATCCGTTTGCAAGTCAAAATCGCCTTTCAACCGTTGTATCGCGCCTTATTAATCCTATTGCTTCACAAACATTAATAATATATGTATTAATCATTAATGTTTTTATTATTTACGATAATAGTTCAAAGCGCTTACATTGTCAACTATATTTGTTTGATTTTTGGAATTCCTTTGCGCTCAGCCAGCTTCTTACTTGCCGTCCCGCACCGGGACGCCAAAGCTAGGCTTGCCATCCGCTGTCCAGCCGAATACTTGTGCCCTCGTGTGGCGATTCGGATCGTAAAGCGGATCCCCTGTAATCTCCTTATAATTGCGGGCATGGTAAATCAAAATATCCTGCTTGCCATCCGGCGACACCGTAAAGCTGTTATGTCCAGGTCCATATTGCCCGTTCTCTTCACTCGTTACAAATACAGGCTCCGGCGCCTTGCTCCATGAAGCCGGGTCGAGCAAATCGCTGTCCTCGGAAGCGCTCAGCAGTCCCATGCAATAATGGTGATCGGTTGCGCTGGCCGAATAGCTAATAAATATCGTCCCGCCACGCTTCAGCACCGCAGCTCCTTCATTGACGTAAAAGCCGATTTTCTCCCATTCGTATTCGGGCTGGGCAATCATAACCTGCTTGCCGCTCATCGTCCAAGGATTGCTCATCGCCGCAATATATAAATTAGAGTTGCCTGCGATCGCCAAATCCTTCTGCGCCCAGACGAGATATTGCGTGCCCTTATGCTCGAAGCTTGTCGCATCCAGCGCAAACGATTCCCAATTGGCGACAAGCTGCCCTTTTTCAACCCACTGGCCTTCCAGCGGATTGGCTGATTCATTTTCCAATACGAACATGCGATGGTCGAACAGCCCCTCAACTGTCTCCGTCGTACGCGCCGCAGCGAAGTAGATATACCATTTGCCCTGAACAAAATGCAGCTCCGGCGCCCAAATGTTCGCGCTCATCGGTCCCTCGGCATATTTTCGCCAGACGACAACTGGCTCTGCTTCCCCCAGCTGCTGGATTGTGCGCGCTCTTCTAAGCTCAATGCGGTCGTATTCTGGAACGGAGCCCGTGAAATAGTAGTAGCCGTCGGAATGGAGATATACCCATGGATCCGCACGCTGCGGTATAATAGGATTGACGAAAGATTGCTCGGCTTGAATCTGCTGCTCCATCATAATCAAAACCCCTTTGTTAATTATTCATAAATATATTACTTACTTCCTTCGATGTTAATATATCAACAGCTTTACGCCGCTGTCAACCAGATCATGCCTGTTTGAAGGCGTTTCCTTGTCTGTTTTGGCCAAATCATGTATCATTAGTCACAATCAGTGTTATTCACATATTCATTAATATTTCAATTTCCGGAGGACGCCACGTTGAAAATAGAACTTTCCGAACAATATTTGCCTGTATTCGAGGCTATATCCAGCAACGTCCGCATCCAAATCATTCACCTTCTATCGCAAAAATCGATGAATATTCGCGAGCTTGCCGAAGCGCTCGGGCTTAGCAGCGCCATTATGACGATGCATGTCAAGAAGCTGGAGAAAGCAAACATTATTCACTCGGAGATGACGCCCGGCAAAGGCGGGGCAGCGCAGAAGGTTTGCTCGCTCAGCATCGATAATTTGGAAATCATGTTTCCAATCAAGGATGTGATTCCTCGCGAGGTGCGGCGAACCGATATTTCGATTGGCCATTTTACCGATTTGGACATTTCGCCAACCTGCGGCATTTGTACGAGGGATTCCATCATCGGCATATTCGACGATCCGAGGCATTTTCTTGATCCAGAGCGGCTGAATGCGAAAATTTTGTGGTTTGGGCAAGGGTATATTGAATACAAGATGCCTAATTACATGCTTGGGAGCGAAAATCCGGAGCAGCTCGAAATTTCAATGGAAATTTCCTCGGAGGCCCCTTTCACGAACAACAATTGGCCTTCGGATATCAGCTTCTTTTTCAACGGCATGAAGGTTGGCATGTGGACGAGCCCCGGCGACTTTGGGGGCAAAGGCAAGCTTAATCCGCCATGGTGGTTCGAAAGCGTCAATCAGCATGGGCTGCTCAAGCATTTGATCGTGAAGAAGGAAGGCACCTTCATGGATGGCATTAAACTGTCCGATGTGACGATTGACGATATTGATATCCGCAGCAACCAGTGGACGTTCCGCATCGCCGTAGAGGAAAATGCCGAGCATATTGGCGGCGTCACGCTGTTCGGCTCCGGCTTCGGCAACCATAATCAGGACCTGGTGTTCCGCCTGTATTATACGAAGCAGCCTCAGGAGAAGGAGATCGAAGCTTAGGCAAAGGTAACTCCCTGCACAATGACAGATTTGGCGGACACAGCAGCCGCTATTTCAACCGAATCATGGGTTAAGGCACAAGTGGCGGACTCAGGAGCCGCTATTGTGCTGCAAATGACCATTTTGACGGGATAATGACGGTGATAGCGGCTTTCCTGTCCGCTTACGGCCTGAAACCGGGTCAAAAGCCAGAATAGCGGAAACTCAGTCCGCCAAAAAAGTGTGAGCGTTCCCAAGCTGCTGCGCGGTCTAATCAAGGGTGATTTAAACAAAAGTGTTCTCAGTAACAGTGGTATTAGCAACGGTGTTCTTAGCAACGGTGTTCTCAGCAACATTCGCATGCTGCCGTACCCCACCCCTGAAACTGAATCGCAAAATGAGATTGGCCTTGAATAAACGCTAAGCATGGTACAGCAGAATAGCTCTGGTCTGCATACCCACCTAGTATAACTGCACGCAAAAAAGCTGCATCCTTAGTGGAGGCAGCTTTTTCGCATGAACAGGAAGGGTTGAGATTATTGATTTCAGTGAGTATCAGGAGAATGAAAAGCATTCATATTCACATATTGATTAACGGGCTTGCGGTAGCCGCGCGGGCGCTCTTTGTTCGGATCGCTTTTGCCCAGTGTTATGAGCATAACCGGCACATAACGCTCGGGGATTTCAAACAGCTCCTGCACTTTATCCGCGTCAAAACCAATCATCGGGCATGTATCCCAGCCCTGGTCTTTGGCGATCAGCATCAGCTGCATCGCAGACAGGCTCGCATTGCGAATCGCATCGTCCCGCTGGAACAGCTCGCCGCGCGATTCGTAAAACTGAATCACATTTTCATTTTCCTGATCATAATCAAGCTTGCTCATCATGCCCAGCGCGAGCATCCCTGCGTTCAGCTCTCCAACATTAAGGTGCGCCTTCGTATCACCAAGCACGATGATGGCCGCAGAAGCATTTTTTACTTTATATTGTTTGGAAGCTTCATAGATTTTTTCTTTGCTTTCCTCGGATGTCGCCACGATGTAGTGGCTGTGCTGCAAATTAAAGGCCGAAGGAACGAAGCGGTTTAGTGAAAAAAGCTGCTGAAGCTCCTCCTCCGATATCGCTACATTTTCCACAAAATTCACTGCCGAACGACGTTTTTCGATAATCGTTTTAAGTTCTCCCATGTTCAAACGCTCCCTTTGAAAATCATTTTTATGTAAAGCGGCCTACAAGCTTTCTTCTATGTTTGTAATTATAATATATTTGCTTTATTTTTGTAAGTGGTTTACGAAAAAAATTTTCGTTATGCACACAAAATAAATTCAACTACTTTCATGATAAAATAATGCCTGATAAGGAAGTGTCCCATTAGTAAAAAAGATGTGTTCTGATTCAAAATTCGTTGTCTGCTATTGGTACTCATGGAGTCGTGATGACAATGATGATGGGATATTTCGCTGCGAACAACGCTATCTAGCATTTTAGTCTTACTCGAGTGCTTGATTACAACATTGTTAAAGAGCGCGGTATCACCTTCGGAAAAAAGGGAAACCGCTTTATCGTTCATTCCCGGAAAAACTTCATTAGTAAATACAATTAATTCATTACCCGCATAGTATTATCGATATCCGATGTCATGATCGACTTTAGCTGGGGTGAGTAAGCCGATTTGATCATAATGTCGGTCGGAGTGTTGCAATCGTTATATGGCCCAACTTAGCCATCTCGCCAATCGAATAGTATCGTTTCATTAGGTGTACTCCACCTAGTTGACTCTAATGTAACATGGGGGTTTATAGTCGAAATTTCAAAACTGTCTATTCATTATGCTGTGCCTGATGTCATCGCATCCTTAGCTATGAGCATGTACGGGATATTAATTATAACGCTGTATTGATCGGTATGACACGGGGATTGTGTTTCGTCATCAATTAAGGGGAGAATCAACTTGCTAGAATTAAAGAACTTATCATCTTGAGGATCAGAGTTGTGTTAACCGTAGGCATTTTATGTGCAAAATACAAACGTCAGTCCATTATTAGGCTGACGTTCGCATGTGAAAATTACTGCATGTATATTAGGTATCAGTCCTTTTTGGAGAAAACGCATTATTTCAAGCCCGTATTGGCAATGCCTTCAATAAACTTGTTTTGAGCCAGGAAGAAAACGAGCAGAATCGGGACTGTTGCTATGGTCGAAGCGGCAAGCAGCAGCGGCCAGTCCACTCCGGCATCCGTAGTCAGCATGGATAAGCCGATCGGCAGCGTGAACAATTCCTTCGTATTTAAATAAATAAGCGGTTCAAAAAACTCGTTCCAGCTATTCATAAATGTAAAGATGCTTACGGTTGCCAATGCGGGTGTGGCGATCGGGAGCATAATCGACCTGAACGTGCGCCACGGCGAACACCCATCCATTTTGGCTGCTTCATCCAGTTCAATAGGAACAGTAATTAGAAACTGACGTACGAGAAATACTCCGAACATCCCTCCCGATCCAAGCATTGGCGGAAAAATCAGAGGAATATGCGTATCGATGAATCCGAGGTTTGACATCCAGCTGAATAAAGGAATGGCCGTAACTTCGGTGGGAATCATCATCCCGCTGAGCAGGAACAGAAAGATCGCGTTTTTGAATGGAAAGTGCAATCTGGCAAACGCATAGCCTGCCAATGCGGACAATAAACAAGTGCCTGCCGTGACGAGCACCGCGATATACATACTATTAAAAAAGTAGAGATGAAACGGCATCTCCGTAAACACGCGAATATAATTGATCCACTCCCAAGCTGCGGGTATCCACTGGGGGGGAAATAGAAACACCTCTGATTCCGTCTTCAAGGATGTGCTGACCATCCAAAAAAAAGGGAACAACACGATGAGGGATACGATTGTTAGAACCAGATAGGATGCAAGGTTGGATGTTATCTTTTTATTGTTCATAATGTACCCATCTCTTTCTTAGTTTCCACTGTATCAAAGTCAGAATCAGGATAATGCTGAACAAAATAAATGCCAGTGCCGATGCATAACCGAATTCGTAGGCGCGGAACGCTTGTTTGAAAATGTAGAAGACCATCACGTACGTGCTTGTTCCCGGACCTCCGCCTGTCATCACATAGATTTGTCCGAACACTTTAAGAGAACCGATAACGGTAATTATCGTTACCATGAATACGGCTGGCGTAATCATTGGCAGTGTAATGGATTTAAAGGTTTCCCAGCGCGAAGCGCCGTCAATTTTGGAAGCCTCGTAATAATCCTTTGGCACATCGTGCAAAGCGGCCAGGAAGATGACCATGTTCATGCCCACACCTTTAAGCGCACTGACCACTATAACGGTAGGCATCGTCCAAGTTTCCGAGAAAAGCCAGGGAATCTCCGTTCCGCCAAACGTTCGGATCAGCAGATTGACTAAGCCGCCGTCCGTAGAGAAAATAAACTTCCATACGATCCCCCAAACCACGAGGGAAACGACTACCGGCGTAAAGATCGCAGTCCGAAACAAACCAATGCCCCATATTTTCCGTTTCAACAGCATGGCCAGCAAAAGCGATAATACAATGTTCAGCGGGACCAAACCCGCAGAGAAATATATAGTATTAACGACCGTATCCCAAAAGACGGGATCATCGCGCATGGCGTAAATATAGTTATCCAAACCAATATACGCCTTATTCCCAAATAAGGACCAATTCGTAAAGCTCATCACGAAAGCGTAAACGATCGGGCCAAACAGGAAGATTAAATATCCCGCCACAATAGGCAGTATAAACAAATATCCCGCCCACATTTCTTTTGATTTCATAGTTGCTAAACCTGCTGGCTTACCTCCGGCCATTTGCGCCTACCTCCTGTTGTGAATATGACGAAACCCTCTCTTTAATATACGAGATCGCCCTATTGTTCATATGGCGATCTCGCAATACTCCACCGTTCAGGAGGGTTACTTCAATAGAGGATTAATGCTGTCTTCCATAATTTTCAACGCTTGCTCGGTTGTCTTGGAACCGAGCAAAATCGCGTCCAGGTTTAATGTCACATGCTCGTCAATCTTGACCCAGTTCGGATGGGAAGGCCGGATTTCACCTTCGGCCAACCGATCGTATGCAGCCACTTTCATCGTTTCAACAGTCGGGAACGAGAACTTGTTAAGATACTCATCGGAGTAAAGGACAGACTTTCTCTGCGGCACAAAAAACTGGGCTACTTTTGCTGCATTTTCCTTATTACTAATAAATTTTAAATATTCCAATGCTTCTTCCGGATACTCTGCATCTTTGAAGATCGAATAGCCTCCAAAGCCGATAGGCACCGTGACGCCATGGTCGCCTTTCGGAAGCGGAGCAATATCCCACTCGAAATCGACTTTGTCACGGTAAGCGCTTGTACGGGTAACGTTCTCAAACGCCATACCAAGCTTACCTGTATCGAAAGTTAACTGCTCACCGATGCTTGGATGCGCTTTCTTATCGATCAGCCCTTTAAAGAGATTGATCGCTTTGGCCGTCTCCGGCGTGTTCATAGCGAATTGCGTTGTGTCTTCGTTGAAGATTTCGCCGCCCATCGCCCAAATCAATGGAATCAGATTATCGGACCAGTTGGAGGAACTTTGTATGAACTTCACGCCGTATACCCCTTCTTGCGGTTTGGATATCGCTTCGGACGCTTTGACCATCTCATCGTAAGTCCAGTTGCCCTCTTCATAAAGCTGCATTGGCGACTTCAATCCATTCGCTTCAAACAGCTTTTTATTGTAGAAAACGACCTGAGGCGGCGTAGAAAATGGAATGCCGTAGAGCTTGCCCTCCTTTTCAAATGCAGTGAGCGTGGATGGCAGTATATCATCGAACGCATAAGCCGCATCCTCTTTCACGGACGAAATATCCAGCAGCTGGCCCCCATTCATAAATTGCGGAATCATGCGCTCTGAGATCCATACGATATCAGGCGAAGTTTTGGTCGCTGCCATGATCGCCAGTTTCTGCTGGTAGTCCGCCCACGGAATCACGGTAGTTTTGACTGTCACATTCGGATGGAGCTTATTGTATTCCTCAGCAAGCTCGTCATACAATGCCACCTGGGCATCGCTGCCCCAAACGGACATCTCAAGCTCCACAGGATCTTTTGATTCAGCAGCCACTTCCGCACTCGGCGTATTGTTCGCATTTTCCTTGTTTGCCTTTGCGGCGCCATTATTGTTCTTTCCATTTACTCCGCATGCGCTCAGCAAGCCGAGCAGCAATATAACAGACAGCAAGACTAACCCGTATTTCTTCATCTTTATGCCCCTCTCAATGTTTGTAATCGCTTTCTATTACTAGTATAAATTTGATGGCTCCCAGAAAAAATAACACGAAATCGAGAAAAACTATGTAAATTCGAGTACTTTAATAGAATCAGGTATATAACAGAAATTCGGCCTAAGCCCGCGTGACAAGGACTTAGGCCGAGATGGTCCCTAATCGTTGACGAAGCCGACAAACACCTCATTGATTCTGGCCATCATATCATTCGAATTGCCATTGCCCCATGACGGACGGACAAAATGGAAGCGCACGGCAGTCGTCACGATGGGATTTTCCAAATTCAACATCGTATACTGACCCCAAAAAGCGTCCTGATCATTATCTCGGACTTCGGCTATCGTCTTCCATTCTCCGTCTTCCAAGAACTGCAGATCAAAATCTCTGACATGCCAGTTGGCCGAGCCTATAACCGGCACATGTCCGCTCCACAGCTTCACTTGGTTGATCGTTTGCTCCGTTGTCCAGTCCAGCATCAGATAAGGCGCTTGGGAGCCGTTTGATATCCAGCGGGTTTCCAAGCTTCCGTCAAGTACTCTATCTTTTGTATTTGTACCCAACGTGGAGTCGACCGACAACTGCGCAGTAATCGCTAGATTATTGGTTACATTAAGAACGAACGTTCCAGTGCGAGCAACGCCATCCAAGACGACAGCTGCCTGCAATGTAGCTTCTCCAGCTTGAAGCGCGGTAACCACGCCCGTATGATCAACAGTCACTAGATCCGGCGTCAGACTTATGAAAGATATGTCCGCATTTTCCAACGAAGCCTCCGATCCTGTATTGTATGTGCCGGTCACATGCAGTTGGGTAGTCATGCCCGGCACCAGCTGCGAACGATCCGCCTTTACCGCTACGGCCGCAAGTTCGACGGGAGGGTAAGTTTCAACCCGCAGGTAAGGCCTATAGCTGGAGTCGGTTCCATTATATAGCTGCGTCAAGTAACCGATTTGATCGGCATCCTGGGCAAAAGCAAGCGATATCGTCCGATCTCCATCCAGCCGTTCTTGCAAGAGCACAGTCGCATCGAATACATACCAGACATTCTCGCCGTTATTATTCAGCTGCACAGTCGAGAGCTTCTCGCCCAGCTCTGGCGGAGACTGGTACGAATTCCATTGCATTGTATCGCTGTCCCAGTCATTGCTGTCCACTGCATAGAGAGAAGTTGCAGCTCCCGTCTCTCCAGCAGGGCTCTCCAGCGCCTGTCCATAAACATAGAGCCAGGCGGTAGCCAGCTTGCCTTCAATGGGATTCAGATCGAATTGCAGATAGCTCCTCGCCGATTCGCTATCTTCTCCACCCTTAATCTGTAAGAGATCCGTAACCGGGGCGTTCTGAGCATTTTTCTGTACACTTGCCGCCTTGGTTGCCGACAGCAGCTCGGAAACCGCCACTTGATTCTCATAATCCGTCCCATTATTTCCGCTGATCTCATTGCCAAAGAGACGAATATTCGTACCGTGCGAGATCATAACGCCATTCGTATTCCCCGTAACATGATTGTCCTGAATGACAATATTCTCGGGTATTCCTGCGCCATTCCCGGCGTTGGTCGGATCGCCATCGTCTTTCATGGCAATTATGCCCCAGAAGTCGGGAGCCGTATTGTTCACGATCTGATTGCCCTTCACTATCGTTCCGGGCGCATTTTTCAGACGTATTCCCTGGCTCCCCGCGTTCGTAAATCCGGTAATGGTATTATTCTCGATAATCGTATCCGGAGATTCCAAATACACCTGTACCCCATACCGTTTCACATTCTCGATTAAATTGTTATGAATATAATTGCCAGGTCCCGCGGCATCATGTGTAGCGCCCGGATTGCCAACGCCGACAGCCGCTTCGCCGCCGCCAACGATATGGTTGCCGCTTACTTCATTCATATACTCGTCTTCTCCATGGAAATCAATAGCGTCTAATGCCGAGTTCAAGTAGTAGTTGTTTTCAATGAGATTGTTATGCGTGTAAGAATGCGCCATCGTTCCGTGACGCAGATAGGGACCGATAAACTCGTTGTTGCGAACGACATTGAAACGAGAATCGTCCTCTCTGCCGAGCCGACTTTCCTTGGACTTGCCTTCGATGGACACGCCATATCCATTTCCGCCCTCGGCTAAGTTCGTCGCGTTGCGAAAAAGCGAATTTTCCACAATGACATCATGACTGTTCGTAATGACAACGCCGATCCGTTGAAACTTCTCGATCGTCAGATTGTCCAGCGTAATGTTATATGACGGTTTGCCGGAAGCGGCGGTAATCATGATCACCTGCTTAGGTCCGCCCCGATCCGGATTCGCAACCGACGTATTCGTTGAATAATTCAAGTCCCAGCTGGATGTAACTGTCATGTTGCTGATCTTAATATTGTTTTGTCCAGCCATGCGAAATACGATGCCTTCAACCGTAGCATATTCTTCCTGTTCATTAGCATGGTCGGAGACCAGCAGAACGCCATCCTGACTCTCGCCGCGCATCTGCACGCCGGATTTCATAATGAAATGGGTAACTCCGTCCATATCTGTGCTCGTTAATTGATAGTGTCCGTTCGGAAGATAAACTTCGTCCCCAAGCGTCGCTGCAGCCAGTGCAGCCCGGATAGCTTGAGCGTCATCAATTCCGTTGTCGGCAGGATCGGCGCCGAAGTCCAAGACATTATACGTAGAACCAGTCACTGCCTGAGCCTCATGCGGCACATGCGGTGTGCCATCCGCATAATAGAGACCAGCTTTTGTCGGAATTGGGGAATCCGGATCCGGTCCTGTTGGTGGAATCTCCACATCCCTTAATATAACCCCGTCCACATGGGGAGGGTAAACCTGAATTTCCGTTATGCTTGTCCATTCGCTTGCTCCGCGCCCGACAACCCGTACATAACGGGCAGTGGAGGCTTCAAAACCAAAGGCTTCAACCTGCGTCGTCGTGCCGCTGCTGTCGCCGCTGTATAAGCGGGTCCAGTTGGTCTGGTCGTTCGAAACCTCAATATCAATGGTCTTACGGCGATTGTCTCCCCGGTAGAAAGCAACTCCCAGATAAGAAACCAGCTGTTCCGAGCCCAGATCCAGTTCGATCCATTGCCCGTCATCATACGCCGACCACCTTGTCTGAATATCGCCGTCAATGGCATACTCCGGAATATTGGAATCGCTGCCGCTGGCCCGATAACCCGCGACCGTCAGCGGGGTTGCTGAAGCACCACTAAGTGCCGTTGTGGATACGATCACCTCATTGCTCGGCACAGAGGTCAACTCAGTCGTCGTATGCGCTCTTATGGTAAAGGCGTATTCGGTGCTAGGCTCCAGATTGAACACAAGCGCGCTATATAGACCGCCATTCGCATCATAGGTGGAAAAACTTACGGAAACCGCAGGACTGTCGCCGTTGTAGATCACATATTGGCTAACATCAGAGCTTGGCAACGGATTCCACTGCAGCTTGACAGTTGTGCTCGTCGTCTCCATGACGTGAACAGCGAATGGCGGTTCCGCCTCAACATTGTAATCGTCCGGAGCGACGTTCTCGAAATCCTCGAATACGATCCGGTTAGCAGACTCCGCTTCGGCTTCGGCCTGCACACGGCTCGAGCCCATTAAACCCGTGAACAGCATACTTAGGATTAATAATAACGCTGTAGATCTTTTTGTACGAATAGTCATTATCCACCACATCCTTTCTTTCATGTCATTTCATTTGCTCTTCTCTTGCAGTCTCACTGTAAGCGCTTCCAATAAAACCCAGACCAGATTTCCTCTTACACCTCCCGAATATCCGAATGCAATCATTCTGTCGCAATACATGAAGTCTCTGCACCAATTGGAAGCGCTTAATAACAAGTATACAAGTCAGCCTGTCAGTGAAAAACAACGCAATTTCGAGAAAAGATACGATATTTATAGCATCTGTTTTGTTTTGTGCTCAATGATCTAACCGGCCTTAGTTCAGCGGCCTTTTTCTATATTCGGTAGGCTTCGCTCCGCAATGCTGCCGAAACACGGCCATAAAGTGATTGGCGCTGGCATAGCCGCAAAGGTTTGCGACCTCGTATATTTTCAGATGTGTATGGGTCAGCAGCTCCTTGGCTTTACTCATCCGGCAGGCCGTCACATAATCAGAATAGTTTTGCCCGGTTTTCACTTTAAACAATGTGGATAAATATTGGTGATTCAAATGCACCTGCTCCGCGATGAATGGAAGTGAAACATCCTGATCCAGACAAGAGGCGACCAGTTCCTTCACTCTTCGAATCGTCAGATCTTCATGGGCTGCTTCGGCGTTAGGCATCTCTACCGCCCGCTCGCGGTCCAGCCGCGCTTTCAAATTCAATAGAAAATAGGAAAGCTCAATCCGGTCCACCGGCTTCAGGATGTAATCCGACGCATTGTGACGCATCGCCGCCTTGGCATAAGTAAAATCTTCATGCCCGCTGATGATTAATACAGGAAGGTTGGGATACCCCCCCCGGACATGCCGCAATAACTCGATTCCGTTCATCTGGGGCATACGGATATCCGTGATCAGCAAATCCACCGACTGCATTCTGAGAAGCTCCAGCGCAGCGAAACCGTGCTCCGCTTCTGCGGTTACCCTGTAACTGCCGATCACTTCCTCTATCATTATCTTTAACCCTTCTTGAATTTTCTTCTCGTCTTCTACCAGCATCACATTGTACATTCTAATTCCCCCCAACGTAATGGCAGCCGGATTCTCCATAGTGTTCCGGAAGCCTCATCGCTCTCCACGCTTAAGCCGTATTCCACGCCATAAAGCAGTTGAATGCGATGGTGAATATTTTTGATGGCATAGCCTTTAAGTGTGTCTCCAAACTTTGGACGGCTGCCGTCCCGCTCCGGCTTGCACAACATCTGCTCGCGAACCTCCAATAAACGTTGCGTCGGCATCCCCACCCCATTATCCTGTACAGTCAGGAGCAAATCCTGATCCAGCACGGATGCCCTGATCGTTATCGTTAATCCTCTATTCCCCATTCCGTGCTCCAATGCATTCTCAACCAGCGGCTGAAGCAGCAGCTTTGGTACAAGACAAGATTCGAAGGACGGATCCACATACATTTCCGAACACAGCTTCTCGCCATGTCTGGATAACTGAATTTGCAAATAGGCGTGAACGAACCGTATCTCCTCCTTCAATTGCACCGGCCGTTCCTGCTTGTCAACCGTGTATCTCAGCATTTTCCCCAAGCTGGCAACAATGTCGCTGATTTCGAGATTTCTCTCCTTCAGCGCCTGCATGCTTACCAATTCCAACGTGTTGTACAGAAAATGCGGATTAATCTGGCTTTGCAGAGCCGACAGCTCGGCTTCGCGTTCGCGCAGCTTCGTTTCATATACTTCCTTGACCAGCCGCTCCACTTCCGTCACCATCAGATTAAAACCCTGGGCCAATTGCCCAATTTCATCGCGATTCATCAAGCTCAAATCTGCCCGTTCGCTGAAAGCCCCGTCCTTTACCCGCCGCATGCGCGATTGAAGATAACGAATCGGCCTGACCAGCCGCTCTGACGTAAAGATCGCAAGCAAATAGGCAATGATAAGCGATATTACTGAAATGAGGATCGTAAATCCGACGATTTCCTTGCCTCCCCGTTGCAAATCGGCCATCGGGATAAGTCCGTGAATATTCACTTTCGTTGATTTGGAGTGCATGGTTGTGTACATATAAGTCTGGTCATTCCAATCTATCGTTCCGTCCCCCGGACCGGTATCCGGGAAATTAACCAGTCCATCCGGAAATAACAGCTCGCCGTTATCCTTTGTCAAGTAAAACTGGCTGTTGTCGCTGAGCCATACTTCTGACAATAACGCTTCGAGCTCTTTCATGTTAAAATCAATTTTGACGACCCCGATGCTTTGCCCCGTTGCAGGGTGATTCAATGCTCTGGCAGCGGAAATTACCCGCTCCGATCGTTTGTAATAAGTCGTCTCGTGAGGTTCGATGATGACAAGCCTTCCTTCAGCATCCAACACCTCCTGCATCCAGCCATTTCCTTTCTCGTTCCAATAACGCTGTGTCAGTTTTTCTTGAACGCTGTACATAATACCGTCGCGGGTAAAAAAAATCATTCGTTCAATTCCAGGCTGATCCAATGTGAGCGAAGCTGCTACTCTTGCCATTTTGGTAATTTCCGCTGACGGAATAAGCTTCTCCTCGCCTGGTTCTTCATAACTGTGCTTCTCCAAAATACGCAGCACATCTTCGTTATACAAGGGAGCCACCGTTATTCTGTCCGCACCTTTTATCGTATTTTCCAAATTAATTTTCACTTGATTCATAATTTGCATGGAGTACGCTCTGGAGTTTTTTTCGGTTTCCTCCGCAAAGTTATTGTAAGTGCTGATTCCGCTAATCAGGAATGGAATGGTGATGAGCAGAACGAACATGGTTATAAATTTGGCTCGTATCGAAATATACCGCTTCATTTCACCGACTCCTCCTGACAGATTATAAGCGCAAACATATACTATCACACGGTAAAAAAAAGGCCGCTCATCCGGTAGAATGTTTGTTTTCCAACAAACTTCCGATACGAGGCGACCTTATGAAAAAGTCTACCATGTTCCATTTATTTCTTCAATTGAATTTGGCCGTTATCTCGCTGGCGGATGCGAGCTATACAGTCTGCCCACTGCGCAGCAGCGCGCCATTTTGAATTAGACGCTCCTGCAGCTGTCCAATGTCGATTTTTCCCGGTGATATACCCTGCTCCCATCCAATTGCTGCCGCCGTACCGGCAGCCTGTCCCGTCGCCATGCAGCTAGGTGTCAGACGCGTCGTTGCCAGCGCCTCATGCGTCGTCGAAATGCAGCGGCCTGCCACGAGCAGATTGTCAATCCGCTTTGGCAGCAAACAGCGGTAAGGAATATCGTATGCCCCGTCTCCCTTGACCCATGCGGCCTGTACGCCCTTGCCGGACGGATCGTGAATGTCGATGGGATAGCCGCTTCGTGCAATGCAATCATCAAACGCGCGTCCATCTACAACATCCTGTACTTGGAGTGAATAGCAGCCGTCTATTCTGCGGCTCTCTCGTATGCCGATTTGCGCTCCGACCGAAGAGATGGAAGCGTTCTCGAAGCCTGGCAAGCAGCGGGTCATGAAATCCGCGACCATGCGCACCTGCTTCCTGCCCTGCACCTCTCCTTCCGTCAAATCCTCCAATTCAGTTCCATCCAGCCCTTGAACACGAGTCGTATTGACAAGCACTTCGTCCGGTCCCGGACCTGTGAAGAAAAGGACCTGGTCTCTGTTAATGGGCAGGTCAGCCTCCTTCCAATGCTTGAAGTAACCCAATACGCCGGTCAATGGCAGTTCCTCCAGCTCATCGAAAGGCGTCTTCTTGTAAAACTCGTCCGGATGGTCGATCATATACCGTTTAACTCTCGCCAGGTCAACGCCTCTCATTCGGAACTTCATCGTCATCGGCTGCGTCAAATTGTCGCTGTCGCGTCCCTGCAAGCACGGCGCACCTGACAGATAGGCAAGATCGGCATCCCCTGTCGCATCGATGAACTGCGATGCCGAAATTTCGTACTTCCCGGACTTGGTAGCCAATCGTACCGTTTCAATGAGGCCGTCCCTGGTCTGCACTTCGTCCATGAAGCTGTGCAGCAGCACCTTCACACCCGCCTCGCGCAGCATATCAATGATTAACACCTTATACACTTCAGGATCATAAGGGGTGATCGTCTTTACAAAGCCTACCGTATCGCGAACATGACCGGGCGAAGCCCCCTCGACCATCAAGCGGTCTACAATTTCCTGCGCCGTTCCGGCAATGACCTGCTTGCCATCCATCGTGTGAAAGGTCATCCATGGATAGACCAAAGCTGTAGTCGACATGCCCCCAAGAAAACCGTATCGTTCAACTAGAAGTGTTCGCGCCCCGCTCCTTCCAGCTGCCAGCGCCGCATTAATCCCCGCCGGCCCTCCGCCGCATACCACAATATCCGTCTCTATTTTTCTCACACTTAACCCCTCCTCTGAAAGTATTTTCATTATAGGAGTCGGGGGACTTCTAAAGTAGTTCAACTTTAGTTTAAAATAGAGCTGTCAAGCGTTAGCGTGGACAATGGCTTTACGTTCGCATCCCCTAACCACACGGAGAAAAGAGGAAGGCGGTTTTGAAATTGGGAACTCGTAAATCGATTACTCTGCACGATCTTTCCAAAGAACTTGGTATTTCGATTCAGACCATATCCAAAGCGCTGAGCGGACGAGCCGGCATGTCAGAGGAAACGCGAAGCCGCATTATCCGAACAGCCTTCGTACGCGGCTATTTGACTGTATCTCAGGCACGTGCGATGGTCAGCCGCGGCATCACGCCCTATCCAACCTTCCAATTTCGATTTGTATTGATACAGTCTCGGCAATCTATGAATTACAACGTATTGTTGACAGAGGGGATAAGAGAGAGGCTCGATCAATTGGAGCATCGACTGGAAAGCTATGTGCTGGATGAGGATGTGCCGGATCACGCATTCTCGGACTGGATGGAGCAGCGCAATTTGCCGACGGCCGACGGTCTGTTCATCGCACCCCGACTGCTCTCGGACTCCACAGAGCGCAAGCTGTTCGAGCTGCCTTTACCCAAGGTGCTGATTAATTATCCGAGACCGCTTTCCCGAATCGACAGCGTAATCTGGGATGTGTTCGAAGCCGTCTGCTTGGCCGTGGACCGGCTCGCGCAGCTTGGCCATACCCGTATTATGTACGTAGGAGATATTCACAGCCAGCGAGGGTATACAAGAAGATGGCAGGCGTTTGAGGAAATGATGGGTGAGCTTCAGTTGGATCATGACGCAGAACTGCATATAACGGACGTTTGGGACGAGTTCATGCTGATTGACAAGCTGCGCAGCAGCCAACCAACATCAATCATTGCCGCCATCGATGAAGATATCGTAAGGCTGTACGACAGTCTTACCTCCCTCGGCTATCGCATCCCGGAGGATATCTCCCTAGTCGGCTTGGCCAACGGACCGGTGGCGGCGCTGCCGCATTTAAGCCGCCCCCAGCTTCTGATCAGGGAGACCGGATATAAAGCGGCTGAGAAAATGCTGTGGCGCCTCGCCAACCAGGGCGAGCCCTATGAGCATATCCGCATTGCCGGCCCTTTCCACAACGGGCAAACCATCCGGCGCTTCAGCTGAGAAGCGCCGGATGGTTTGATGTTCGGAAGAACTGAGCTCTCTCTACAAAAAAAGCAAGCAAAGCTGTTCCGGTTGTTCGATTCGCAGCTCACTGAGGTTCGCCTTTTCGGCAGTCGCGTTCTCAGTCTTCACCGAACTGATTCGGTTGCAAATTGGACATTAATTGATATAGATTGCTAAAGCTAGTTTGCACGCAGCCCATCGGTGTTGTTCTGCAAACATCCTGTTCTACTACGTACCACTCGACTCCGTTCTCCTCTCCCCAGCGAATAATCGGTTCAAATTCAATCAATCCTGTACCGATTTCCGCAAATGCCTGCTCACCGTCTGCGGTCATATCCTTCATATGGACAATCGGCATCCTGCCCGCATATGGTTTGAAGAATGATGCTGGCTCAAAACCGCACTTTTGAAGCCAATATACATCCAACTCTGCGAGGATTTCATTGTCTACAGCAGCCTCAAGCAAGTATGAAAGCGCGTCCTGCCCCTCTATCACCGTTTCAAATTCAAAAGCATGATTGTGATAGCTGATTCGGAAGCCTTCGCCCTTCAAATGCTTCGCAATACCATTCAAATCTTTCTTCAGTTGTTTGTATCCGCCTTCATTTCGCAGCTCAGCGGGAATACTTGGGCAAATAATATCCCGCGTGCCGAACAGCCTGGCGTCCGAGACCACTTTGCCTGTGTTCGTAACAATGTCATGGAAACCAACATGCATGCCCGCGGTCTTCAATCCAACTTCGTCCAAAACCGCTTTGAGTTCCTGCGGGTCATAGCCTTGAAAGCCCGCAAACTGTACACCGCCATAGCCAATTTTACTTATTTTACGAAGAACTCCAGGGAAATCCACATGGCATTCCTCGCGAAGCGTATACAATTGAACCGCAATCTTATCTTTTAACAAACTACCATCTCCTTTACTTAATTAATCCCCAGTATAGTGACAATTGATTTAGATGTGAATATCCGATTCTCTGCTTGTTGACTTATTTTGCAACATTTATGATAGTAGTAATAATTTACTCACTTGGAGGTGGCAGCAAATGATAGATTCATCGTGGATCGATTGCCTGTTGACCGGTTATTCTCATCATACATCACCATTCACCGGCTCCTTGCAAAAGGGCACAGCTGACAATCGCTTGCTCCTGCGGTTCCAGGTAAAAGGAACATGCCGTGTCGAGATTAACGATGAGACATATGTTGTGCAGCCCGGCGATCTGATCATCCGCAAGCCAGGGGAATACTACCGGCTAGTGGTTGAGGCCGATAAAGACGCTGACGCCTCTCAGCCAATTGAGAGCGCCGATTACTACTTAACCTGCAGCCAAGCATGGGTTCAGCAGTGGTGCAGCCGGAACGATTTTCCAAGCAAGGTTCATCTGGATACGGCAGAAGACTTCTTGGCATTGTGGAGAAAACTGATCTATGAGAAGCGGAATATTCATGGGGATAATGCGGAAATGTTAGACGCTTTAATCAAAGTTTTATGTCTAACTATCGAGAGATATGTAATACGGAAGCAGACGGCGACGGCCTCCAGGCCGGAGCTCAACATTCCTTACAAAATGAAGCAGTATTTGGAGAAGCATGCTACCGAGCCGCTGACGCTGACCCATATCGCAGAACGTTACGGCATCAGCGTATCGACAGCCTCCCACTTGTTCAAGCAAGCGTTCGGGCAATCTCCAATGCGTTATGTCATTGAGATCAGGCTGTCTATTGCCTCAGAGAGAATTCTATACAGTGACATGAAACTGGAAGATATCGCAGAAGCCTCCGGGTTTCGCAGCTATCCTTATTTCTGCCGCGCCTTCCGGGCTCATTTTCACGCCAGTCCCAGCAAATACCGTGTTCGGAATCAGCTTCACAAGGCAGAGAAGCCTTAATTGGAACGAAGCAGCTATATATTGCCGCTGCTCCCCGCTACAGCCTCAGGCGGTATTGATGCGGAGACACGCCCATAATCCGTTTGAACAGGCTAATAAAATAAGAGGTGCTCGTAAACCCTACCTGCTCGCCGATCACTTCTACGGATTTGTTCGTCGTTTGAAGCAGACTGCAAGCCTGCTGCATTCTGCGGGCTGTCAAATAGCCCGTAATATTGCTACCCGTCTCTTGCCGAAACAGCCGGGACAAATAAGATTTTGACATGTGGAGCTCGTCCGCAAGCAGCTCCAGCTGAAAGGGCTCCCCGTAATGATTTTCAATCCATGCCATAACACGTTCCGATTGGCGAATCGGCTTCATATGTTCCTCCTGCCTGGGCCCCGGAATAACCTTTCGTATAATTAACGACAGCACCTTCAACAAATAGAGCGCGCTCTGCTCATCCTTGCTGCTGGCGGAGGAAGCGAGCTGGCTATTCTGGAATGCGGAGCAAGCGGCATTCAACTCTTCATTGCAATCGATCATATCTATGCCCTGCAAAGCGATAAGCCCTTGAAGCATTCGTTTATAGACGTCATAAAGAGACGGAAACGGCTTTAAGTAGCCCTTCATAAATACAGGGTCGAAATGAAAAACGCTGCGTTCATACGGCCGGCTTTCATCCACTTCCGCATAGACATTATGCAGCTGATAGGGTTGAAAATAAAACAGCATGCCCGGCTTAAGCTCGTACGTCTTCTGATTGACGGTAACCGAGCCGTGTCCCTGATGCACAGCCAACACCTCGAAGCCCCGATGCCAATGATAATACCCTTCGAAATCTTGCTGCGACCAGTTGCGGTATGACCAAAGAAAAGATAGTCCCCCGTAGTCCATTTCCTGAAACAGCGTCCCCTTCATTGACTGCACCCCTTCATTTCAACAAGTCAACAGAACAACATTTTTAACCATTGTAGCGTAACTTTGTCCATTTGTCAGAGACTATAATGATAGCAAGCAGCTTAACCACAATAATGGGTAACGAGGGGGCTTACTACTAAATGAATCAGGCATACAAAGAGAAAACATTGGCGCAATTAACCGAAAAGGTAGAGCGCATGATAAACCAAATTGGAGATAAAACGCCTCATGTGGCAAAAGCCAACGGCATCTATGACAGCACAGACGATAATTGGTGGACGTCCGGCTTCTGGCCCGGCCTGCTTTGGGTTATGCATGATGCAACAGGGAAAGAGTCATTCAAGGCAGCCGCTTGGGAATGGGACGCTAAGCTGGAGCGCTGCTTCTGCGAGCATCCCGTACAATTGCATCACGATGTCGGCTTTCAGTTTCTGCCGACTGCTGTCATTAAATACGAATTAACGGGCAATCAGGAAGGTCTGCGAAACGGCTTGGAGGCGGCAAACTTCCTCGCGGGCCGCTTCAACGTGAATGGAGAGTTTATTCGTGCGTGGAACGAGCAAGAGGCGCTCGGCTGGGCCATTGTTGATTGCATGATGAATATCCCCCTGTTGTTCTGGGCAAGCCGCACGACCGGCGACCCGCGTTACAAGCATATCGCGATACGTCACGCGGACACCTTCCTCCGTTACGCCATTCGCGAGGACGGCTCGGTATGTCATATTTTATCTTTTGATCCGGAGACGGGCGCGTTTATAGAACCGCTGGGCGGTCAAGGCTTTTCCGGCTCCTCAGCGTGGAGCCGAGGCAATGCCTGGGCCCTTTATGGCCTCGCGATTGCTTACCGATGCACCGGACTTGAGCGTTATTTGCACGCGGCGAAGCGGGTAGCGCATTACTTTGTCGCTGCCCTGCCGGAAGACTATGTGCCGTATTGGGATTTCCGCGTAGAAAACATAGAAAACGAGCCGCGCGATACTTCCGCTGCCGCCATCGCAGCATCAGGTCTGCTCGAACTTGCTGAGCTGGTTCCATCCGCGGAACGCAGGATCTATAACGCGGCTGCCGAGAAAATCCTGTATTCACTTAGCGAGAATTATGCGACCTGGGACAATCCGGACCATGAAGCGATTCTTCTCCAAGGCACCGGGCATAAGCCTCAGAACGCCAACATCAATGTATCGCTTATATACGGAGACTACTACTTCGTGGAGGCCTTCGCCAAGCTTAACGGCTGGAGCCATCGGATCTTTTAGCCTGCCTCATGTCGTTTATTGTAGAGACATTTTTTGATCTTTGCACTATGGAATACGAATCACAAGAAAATATAGCCTCCATCACAACTCTCACTGAGGTTTTGGAGGCTTCCTCATTACATATTTGTATCTGTCCCTTTCTGTTACTATCTATGACCCAACTATTTTTTCTCCCCTTGTATTCTTGAATCCAGACAACGCCGCGTAGGTTCTGAGATTTTAGTGATTTTAGAGTCGCGCCAAAAAGCTGCTTGCCATCGAGGCAATACGCGCATGACCCTGTTCATTAGGGTGCAAACGATCTGAAGTGAGAACGGAAAGTGTGAAGCGGTTGAACCCACTCTCGGCATATAAGTTCAGCACAGGCAAAGCATATTCAAGGCCTATTTCCTGAATGACCTCGACATAATCAATCAGTCGATGGCCAGCCTGGTTGATGGAGTGTATGTCAAAGCCGTCCTTATCACGCTGCAGAGGCGTCCATAAGCTCAGACGGCATGCGGGATTTTTCGCAAGAATATCCTCGACTAATTCGATATATGCCCCATAGAACGTATGAATATTTCGATCTTCCTTCCGTCCTATAGGTTTGTCCAATCGAAAATCATTGGTACCCGCAAAGATAGTGACACAATCATAACCAAGCTCCATCTTGCGTCCTATATGCACGGTTGCACCATAATCCTTGTCACCGCCTGCAGTAAGCGGGCATCCGTTTTGTCCTGCATTCGTAATAACGGAGAAGCCTAATGCCGCACCTACCAAGGGTTGATAGCCATTAGCTGCTGTAATACTATCACCCAGTGCACACCAGCTTTTTCCATACCATCGTCGTTCATCTTTTATAAGCTCCATTTTCTTCTTTCCCCCTAATAATCCGTTTTCTCTATTATAAAATGTAGCCATCGATGATAAAGTTTAATTTTAGTTTAAACAATAATGAGTACATGATACGATAGGTGTATACATCCCGAAAAATAGAGGTACATTTCCCTGCCCATTCGTAAGCCGGTTAAATAAAATCAGATTCGCAGCCTGAGAGCGGCACGTATCATCTCCTATCCGATTGAACGCAAGCGATTCATACTTGTAAAAACCCAACAATCAGTTAAGCTGATTCACTATGCCCCCACAGCTATCATCTGCGGAGTCAGTGGAGCTGCAAAAATTAGAACAAGCTTAAGCACTTTTTCTGCTTAAGCTTAATAATAAATCAGGTAAATGAGCTACTTAAATAGTGCATCCTTACAACCGACACACAGCACTCCACATGTAAGGAGTGCGTGAATGGAACCAAGCCTTCACCAATCCATATTTCCATGCATCATTGTCGCATATCGTATAGCTCTCGACTAGTCCCTCATATCCCCCGAAAGCAACTAATCTTATTCCGTTGCCGCCTCGCTCAACTCCTGTTCAATCACAGCTTGGATGGCCTCGTAATCGAACGGATTCCCTATTCTCTTGTTGTTAATCATAATGGTCGGAGTCTGCAAAATATTAAAATCCTTCACGAGCTGCTGATCTTGATCGACCCGTACCTGTATTTCTTCCGAGCTCAGCAGGGCTTTGAACTGGTCCTTGTCCAAGTCCGGAACGGACGCCTCTGCTACCTGCATCAGCTTCTCTACTGTAACCCAAAGTCCGTCATGGTCTGCATCCGGCTGCTCCGCAAACAAAGCTTCATGGAAATGCCAGAAATCGTCCGGATTCGATTCAAGCACCGCTTCCCCAGCCAAAGCGCCTAATGCTGATTCTGCCCCATGAAATAGAACATTCACATACGAGAACGAGGCTTGTTTCGTATCTACATAATCTTTCTTTAATTGCGGCCAAATCTGCGAGCTCCATGCTTTGCAGGACGGGCACTTGTAATCTCCGAACTCTACGATAGAAACCTTGGCGGCCTTATCCCCCCATGTAGGCTGGCTGGAAATGGGCGGAGCCTCTGCTGTTTCCTGCTCGATGCCCGTCCGGCTTTTGGAAATCTCGTTAATGGCGAACAGCGCAATAAAAACAACGACAATGACTAAGGTGTACCAAACTAATGTCCTTGATTTCACATTTTTCTTCTTCATCCTGCTTCTGCCCCCTGTACTATTCATAAAATTGCAGCGCTTCGTACAAAAGCTTTTACATCCAATTTAAAGAAGAAATCTCAATTCACCTTAACATATGAGCAATTATTCATCAATCGTCTAACCATATAGAAATCTTGAAAAAACTTCACTACCTGTTGTTAGGGCTACTTCTTAAATAGCAGTATGCCATTCCCACAACGATCATGAAAACACCTATGATATAATAACGAACATGAGTACGAAATGAATTAACAGGCGGGGATGCAAATGAAATTGGAGCGATTGATCTCCATAATCTACAAGCTGCTGAATAACAAAGTTTTGTCTGCCTCGATGCTGGCTGAAGAGTTTCAAGTTTCCCAAAGAACCATCTATCGGGATATCGATGTGATTTGTGCTGCGGGGTTCCCGGTCGTATCCTATCAGGGAATGCATGGCGGATATGGCATAATGGATGGTTACAAAATGGATAAAAGCTTGCTCGGTTCTTACGATGTCGATTCGCTGATCACCGTGCTCAGCAGCCTCGCCACCGTGTTTGACGATGAGCGTGCGCAGGGAACCATTGAACGGCTGCAAACAATCGGGCCCGAGCATCAGACCCCGAGCCTATCTGTCGATCTTGAAACGCGCCGGACGGAACCTGACGCACTTCGCCATTTGCGCACAGGCATTACGAAGCGAAAAAGCGTCCGCTTTGACTATATCAATGCAAATAATGAACGTACGACCCGGGATATGGAGCCGATGTGGCTGCATTTCAAATATAGCAATTGGTACGTTTATGGATTCTGCCGAACACGGCGGGATTATCGGGAGTTTCGACTATCCCGGATGATGAATTTATTTTTGACCGAGGAAAGCTTTCAGCCACATCAAGTGGCACCTAAAGAAGCTGCTATCTCAACTAAAGAATGGCACGATCAGCTGCAAGATGTGGTAATTCGAGTGGGGCCGGAGGCTTTGGCCGAAGTGATGGATCAATTTCACCAGGCTGATAAACAATTTCACGCCGATGGAAGCTTGACGATGCGAATTCCTGTTTATAAACCATTAGAAGCCCGTTGGCTTTGGTCGATTCTGCTGGGTTTTGGGAGTGGTGCCGAAGTCCTTGAGCCCTTAGCATTGCGAGGTATCTTAAAAAAACAACTGCAAAATACACTCCAACTCTATGAAGAAGTATGACGAACTATTGTCATACTTCTTTTTTTATTATAACAACAGAAACAAAATCAAAATTTATGAGAAGTCAAAAGGAGACGTGACGAATGTCAAAACATCCGGTACAAATGTTTGAATATCACACATGGCCAATCAAACTATTTTCGGGAGAATCAAGGAACTCCCATATCGCAAATGGTACTGTATAGGATCAACGACGGAACCTACCACATGGGCAATATTTCTACAATGCTGCGTCTGCTCGACTATGCATTTGCCATGAACGACTACTCCCTTTTTGGTATCAGTAAATGTGTATGAAAAATAGAGTTGCTCCGCAGCTCTGGAAGATCATTCCTTTTTTCACGGACTGAGATTCCGCTATTCTGGCTTTTGATCCGATTTCGGACCGTACGCGGACAGGAAATCCGTTATTGCCCTCATTATCCTGTCAAAATGGCTTTTGGCAGCGCATTAGCGGCTCCTGTGCTCTTCTGTCAATAGAGTGGACACGCCCATTATGCTATTTTTTCGTAATAAAGCTGTTCGAAACGCAAGGGTGACATATAACCAATTGTGCTGTTTG
>NZ_LMLV01000035.1:0-436886 GCF_001422685.1 Paenibacillus sp. Leaf72
TCTCCCACTCGCGGACACCTCTTCTTTTTCGTTACGTCTATTATTAGGCGTTCCTTAACGCTGTGTCCACTTTTTATTCTAGTTACATCCTGTCCGCTTACGGCCTGAATTCGGGTTAAAAGCGTGAATAGCGGAACCACTGTCCGGCAAAAAAGTGAGTGGAGAGCATAATGAAGTATGGAGGGAAAACATCAGGAGAGAAGGCTATTGTGTCATTACATTAGGAGAGGTGAAGGGAAATAGACGGATTTAATTTGAAACAATTTCTATTGCAAGAGGCCCCATTTGAGAAAGCGGTTGAAGGTTTTTGGTTGTATGCAAATAATTGGAGAGTGGATGAGCCAGAAGAATTAGATGGGGAAGGGATGGATGATTCAATTAGTTTCAAAATCTAATAGTCATCTTACTATCGACAAAAGCGCAGAGTCCCTGTATTGGCAGGACGCTGCGCTTTTTTTTAGTGAGCAAGTTAGTCGGAACCGAGCTTATGACTGCTCCGCAGCTGGCTTAACAAGATTTCCAGCGAGACCCGTGCTAGCAGCAGTAGGAGTAGGCTCGGCTTTTGCAGCTACAGGCGCTTCCGGCGCGCCGCCTGGATGAAATTCATTTTCCATTTTGGCGACGACGACGGTTGCGACGCCGTTGCCGATCAGGTTCGTGATGGCACGGGCTTCGGACATGAAGCGGTCAACGCCGAGCAGCAGCGCCATGCCAGCGACGGGAATGCTCGGGAATGCGGCAAGCGTTGCTGCCAGCGTAATAAAACCGGAGCCCGTAACGCCTGCGGCTCCCTTAGACGTTAGCATCAGTATGCCGAGCAGCGTAATTTGCTGCCACAGCGACATCTCAACGCCGGAGGCTTGGGCGACGAACATTGCGGCCATGGACAAATAAATCGCCGTACCGTCAAGGTTGAACGAGTAGCCGGTTGGAACGACGAGCCCGACGACCGGCTTGGAGCAGCCGTATTTTTCAAGCTTATCCATCATGCGCGGCAGCGCCGATTCGGAGGATGAAGTGCCAAGCACGAGGAAGATTTCATCCTTGATATAACGGATAAAGCTGAAAATGCTAAAGCCATAAAAACGGGCAATCGAGCCAAGCACAATAATAATGAACAGCGCCATCGTAATATAGACGGAGCCCATCAGCTTGCCCAGCGAGGTCAGTGAGCCAATGCCGAACTTGCCGATGGTGTAGGACATAGCGCCGAAAGCCGCAAGCGGCGAAAGCTTCATAATCATATTGACGATGCCGAAAAAGCCATGCGACAGCTTGTCAAACAGCTGGATAACGGGTTTTGCCGACTCGCCCATCGCCGTTAGCGACAAGCCGAACAAAATTGCGAATAGGAGAATCGGCAGCAAATCGCCGCCAGCCATGGCCGAAATGACGTTATCCGGAATAATGCCGAGAATAAAATCAACCATGCTGTGGCTGGACTGGGCAGCTGCGTCGGTGTACTTCGTAATGTCGCCGCTCGCCTTGCTGGCATCAATGCCTGCGCCCGGCTTCACGATATTGACGACGAGGAGACCGATCGCAAGCGCCACCGTCGTCACAATTTCAAAATAGAGCAGCGCTTTGCCGCCGATGCGGCCGACTTTTTTCATATCGCCCATATTGGCAATGCCGTTTACGACGGTGAAAAAGACGATGGGCGCAATAACCATTTTGATCAGCTTAATAAATCCATCAGCAAGCACTTTCATTTTCTCGCCAAACTCCGGGAAGAAATGGCCGAATAAAATACCAACAACGATAGCACACACGACTTGGACGGTTAGGTTTTTCAGGTTGAATTTCAGCTTCATGAGGAGGTCCCCACTTTCTTTTATCAAAATGAAAACGCTTTATTTTCGTTTGCGTCCTCATTGTAAAAGAAGGAGAGCCCCTGTCACAAGCATACGGTCATATTGTTCGTTTTGGTTATTTTGGTCGCGCGATTTCATTCATCAGCGGTTCCCCGATAATCTCGCGGTATTGGTCATAAATCGGCAGAAAAGCCTGTACCCATTGCGCACGCTCCTGCGGAGTTAGCGTATGAATGTCAATATCCTTCAATTGCTTGAGCTGGCGAAGCTGCTGCTCCTGCATGGCTGCTGTATTTTGCTTCATCCACTCGGTTGTTTCTGCAAGCGCGCTTTGCAGCTCGGCCTGAATGCCCGGGGGGAGCCCGTCCCAGAAGCTTTCGTTGAACATGACGCCATAGCCGAGATAACCATGATTGCTAATCGTCATATAATGCTGCGTCTGGTAAAGCTGCTTCGTAAAAATGTTGGAAATCGTATTTTCCTGTCCATCTACAGTGCCTTTCTTTAAGCTTGCAAATACTTCGTTGAAGGGAATTTTGCTTGTAGTGGCACCTAGTGCCTGAAACTGGCTGACCAGCACGTCGCTTGGCAATATGCGAAAATTCAGCCCTTTAAAATCCTCGGGAACCCGCAGTGGACGGACGCTGTCGGTCATTTGCTTAAAGCCGTTGCTCCAGAAGGCAACACCCTTGATATGATGCCGCTCCATTGAGGCAAATAAAAGCTCGCCTAATGTGCCATCAAGCGCCGAATCGACGGCATGCTGATCAGCGAAAGCAAATGGCAGGTCCATAATGAGCCAAGCGGGGTCAATGACGCTGAGATTGGAGTAGGCTGGTGCAATCATTTGGATATCACCACGTTTGAGTGCCGCGACCTCCGTATCCTCGGTATACAGCATGCCGTTCGGAAATACTTGAATTTCGACGGCGTCATCGGTCTTTTCTTTCACGAGCTTGGCGAAATGGCTTGCCGCCAGTCCTTTCGGTGTATTTTCCGCGACCACATGGCTGAATTTAATGACGATCCGCTCTTTCAGTCCCGTCTGTTCATCATCAAAGGGCAGGGAACGAGTCGCCTCGGGACGAAAGCCGAACAAAATGGCCGCCAGCAAACCAACAGCAATAAAGCTGATTATTCCGATTGCGGTTTTCATTTTTGAACCACCTCCCTTTGGCCAGATTAGCAGCGTTTGCCGCAGTTGCTATTTTACCCTCATTATTTCACAATAGAGAAAAAACGTAAAATACGGAGGAGAAGCGATGCTTAGCCGCCTGCGAATTTATTGGAAAATGATTTTACTATCGTTTGGACTCGTTCTCCTCTCGCTGCTTATCGGTGGCATTGTCGTCATTGGGAGCGTCACCCGCATGAAGGAGGACGAGCTTAAGCAGCGGCTGCTGATTACGGCCCGCACCGTTGCCGAGCTGCCGAGCATTAAAAATCAGATCAATGAACCGGATAGCGCAAGCTGGATTGCGCCTGTGGCGGACAATATCCGCATCATCAACAATGTGGCGTATGTCGTCGTGCTGGACATGAACCGGACGAGGCTATCGCATCCATTGGCGGCGAGGATCGGCGGCAAGTTTGAATCGGCGGATGCGGACGCGGCGTTTGCCGAGCACACGTATATGTCCAAGGTGAAAGGGGAAGCGGGCGTTGCGCTGCGCGCTTATGTCCCGATTATGAATGAGGCGCATGAGCAGGTAGGTATCGTCGTAGCGGGTGGACTGCTGCCCGGGCTAGCGAAGCTTATTGAGGAGCAGAAAAGCTCGATTGTGCTCACGCTGCTGATCGCTTTATTGTTTGGGATTTTCGGGTCTGCGCTGCTTGCCCGCCATATTAAGCGGCAAATGTACAATTTGGAGCCGCATGAAATTGCCCGCATGTATGGGGAGCGCTCGGCGGCCTTCCAGGCGATGCATGAAGGGGTCATTGCGATTGACCGCCTTGAGCGGATTACGATTTTTAATGAGCGGGCGAGGCAGAT
This sequence comes from Paenibacillus sp. Leaf72, assembly GCF_001422685.1. NCBI lineage: Bacteria > Bacillati > Bacillota > Bacilli > Caryophanales > Paenibacillaceae > Paenibacillus > Paenibacillus sp. Leaf72. The sequence goes on from NZ_LMLV01000035.1 coordinate 3,808, forward strand.
TTTCAGCGTTTCCAGGGACGTAGTGGGCTTGCCAATCCGGGAAGTGCTGCCGGATACGCGGCTGCCGGAAATTATGGAGCTGGAGCGTCCCGTGTTCAATCAGGAGCTGCGGGTGGGCAATGCGCTGATTTGGAGCAACCGCATTCCGATTCGTGAGCAGGGGAAAATGATCGGGGCCATCGCGATTTTTCAAGATCGGACCGAGGTGGCGCGAATGGCAGAGGAATTGACGGGTGTGCAGGAGTTCGTCGATGCGCTGCGGGTGCAAAATCATGAGCATAGCAACAAGCTGCATACGATTGCGGGACTGCTTCAACTGGATAAAAAAGAACAGGCACTGCAATACGTATACGATATTTCCGGACAGCAGGAGGAGCTGACGCAGTTTCTGCATCAGCATATTGCGAATGATAGCCTGGCAGGCCTGCTGCTTGGCAAAATCAGCCGGGGCAAGGAGCTGGGCATTCAGGTCAAGCTTGATCCTCATATGGAGGTAAAGCAGTTTCCCGTTATGCTGGATCAGCATGATATGGTGCTGCTTATCGGCAATTTGATTGAAAATGCTTTTGACGCGCTGGCAAAAGCGGATCGAACAAATAAGGAAATTTATGTTAGTATGGAGCAGGATGAAGAGCTGCTGTCCATTCTAGTGGAAGACAATGGCTGCGGCATGACGGAAGAGGTGCAGTCGCGTGTGCTGGAGCGGGGCTTTACGACGAAAGGCAGCGATAATCGCGGCATTGGACTGTATTTGGTAGGCAGTATCGTCGATAAGGGCGATGGGGAGCTGCGCATTCAGTCGGAGCTAGGAAGCGGCACGGCTATAGAGCTAACATTTCCGATGGGAGGAGCTGGCGGATGAACGTGAAGGCGGAGAACAAGGACAAGGTGCAGGATGGACGTTTTTTTAAAGTGGTGCTAATCGAAGATGATCCCATGGTGCAGGAGGTTAACCGCCAGTTTGTCGAGCAAGTAGACGGCTTTCAGGTTGTAGGCATTGCGGGGAACGGAGAAGAAGGCTTGCGTCTCATTCGTGAGCTTGCGCCGGATTTGGTGTTTCTTGATGTTTTTATGCCAGCGCTGGACGGAATGGCTGCGCTTCGGGAGCTGCGTTCAGCGGCAATGCCCGTTGATGTTATTGTGGTAACAGCGGCGAAGGATCCGGAGACGATTCGGGAAATGCTGCGCGGGGGCGCGATGGATTATATTATTAAGCCGTTCAAGCTGGAACGGATTCGCCAGACACTAGAGCGTTATCGCGATCGCCACGAAAGCTTGTTGGCAGCAGAAAAGGCCGTGACTCAGGATGAGCTGGATCGCATGCTGCTCAGTGGGGAAAACTGGGCGCAAGGACAGAAGCTGGGTTATGGGGAGCAGGAAACTGGGCCAGCAGAACAAGCCTCATTTGCTGGGCTCGATGGTCAGCAAAGCAGCCTGCCGAAAGGGCTGAATGCGGCCACATTGCGGCAAATTGTCGAGGCCATGCATCGCTTGGAGGGCGGGGTTTCGGCGGAGGAAGCAGCCGAGGGCATCGGCATTGCCAGAGTTACGGCAAGGCGCTACTTGGATTTTTTGGAGAAGAGCGGTTATGTGAAGCTGGAAATCAACTATGGCGGGGTAGGACGCCCGATCAATCGCTACGTATTGCAGCAAAGACCAAAATGACCAAAATCAACAATATGGCCAAAAGCTTCCCACGTTTTCATGTAACCGTTAACATGAAGGCAAATAGCAAGCGCTCAAGCGTTTGATGGGAGTGTGGTCAGGGTGGCAGTGCCGGCAACGGGAAGCACGAATATCGTATTGCGTTTGGAAATGGACAAGGAAACGTCAACCTTCGGGCGGATTGCTACGGCAATTGGCGAAGCGGGCGGCGACATTGTAGCGGTTGACGTCAGCGGGACAAGCAAAACATCAACGATTCGCGATGTGACGGTGAATATTACGGATACGCAGCGCAAAGAGCTAATTGTAAGCGTATTAAATAAGTCGCCAGGCGTAAAGGTGCTTCAAGTATCGGACCAGACCTTTCTTATGCATCTGGGCGGCAAAATCGAAGTCACGCCAAAAATGACGATTAAAACGCGCGATGATCTGTCACGGGTATACACGCCGGGCGTCGCCAATATTTGCATGGCGATACATGAAAGCCCGAAGCGGGCCCACTCGCTCACGATAAAAAGAAATACGATAGCCGTCGTATCGGACGGAACCGCCGTATTAGGGCTCGGCAATATCGGCCCGCTCGCGGCGATGCCGGTCATGGAGGGCAAGGCGATGCTGTTCAAGCAGCTCGCAGGAGTCGATGCTTTTCCGATCTGCCTCGATACACAGGATACGGAAGAAATTATTGCGACGATTAAGCGCATCGCCCCTACTTTCGGAGGCATTAATCTTGAGGATATTTCGTCGCCGCGCTGCTTCGAAATTGAAAGGCGGCTCATTGAGGAACTGGACATTCCGGTGTTCCACGATGATCAGCATGGCACAGCGGTGGTGCTGCTTGCAGGCCTTATTAATGCGGTCAAGCTGGCAGGCAAGCAGCTTGCAGATTGCAAGATCGTGCTATGCGGCGTTGGCGCAGCAGGAATTGCCTGCACGAAGATTTTGCTCGCGGCAGGTGTGCGGAACATCATCGGGGTTGACCGTGATGGCGCACTCGTCGCTGGCAGCAGCTACGAGCATGAAGCATGGAGATGGTATGCGGAGCATACGAATCCAAGCCGGGAGCAGGGCAAGCTGAGCGAAGTCATTGCGGGCGCAGATATTTTTATCGGCGTATCAGGGCCGGGCGTGCTGAAGGCGGATGATGTTCGCAAAATGGCGAAGGATGCCATTGTGTTCGCGATGGCGAATCCAACACCGGAAATAACACCAGAGGAAGTGGAAGGCCTTGTGCGCGTCATTGCGACGGGACGGTCGGATTATCCAAATCAGATCAATAATGTATTATGCTTCCCCGGATTATTCCGTGGCGTATTGGACTGCCGGGCTTCACGGGTGACGGAGGAAATGAAGCTCGCTGCCGCCCAAGCGATTGCTGCGGTTGTTACCGAGGATGAGCTGAATGAATATTACATCATACCGAGCATATTCAATCCGCATGTGGCGGATCGCGTCAAAGAGGCGGTCATTGAAGGAGCTTATGCTTCGGGAGTTGCCCGCAGACGGGAGCGCAAGCTGTAGTTTGAAATTGGCGTAAAAAGGAAGCATTAAAGCAAGAAATCAGAAAACAACAGCGGACGGAGGTCCGGCTTTTCTCGCAGTGACGACCATCGTTCTATGCTAATCAAGAGTTCGACTTATATAGATTGAAATGGGAATGCTTCGAGGTTATGTACCCGAGGCATTCTTTTTTTTTGTGTATAGCAAGATGATAAGCTGCTGGACGCCGCTTTATTTTTGCGCGAAAAGGTTAAAAGAAATGTAAGAAAAGTCACTTTCAAAAACAAACAAAAGTAATACAATATAAACAAAGATATTGAATGCGAAAAAAGGGGGACATCCACATGGAATTTACTTTATTACATCCTTCCGATCAACTGGTCATGATGATGGAGCGCATTTACGGTTATGGCATGACGACGACTTCAGGCGGCAATTTATCGATTTTGGACGATAACGGCGATCTTTGGATTACGCCTGCGGGCATCGACAAGGGGGAGCTGACGCGGCAGGATATCGTTTGTGTGAAGGCGGACGGTACGATCGCGGGCAATCATCGGCCATCGAGCGAATACCCGTTTCATCAGATGATTTATCGCAGAAGGCCGGATATTCGGGCGGTTGTCCATGCACATCCACCTGCACTTGTGGCGTTCAGCATGGTGCGTAAAGTGCCTAATGTTCGCTTGCTTCCGAATGACTATTTGATCTGCGGCGAAGTAGGCATGGCGAAATACGGCTTGCCGGGAAGCGCGGAGCTGGGTGAAAATATAGCGGATGTATTCAGCGAAGGGCTCAACACGATTATGCTGGAAAATCACGGTGTCGTTGTAGGCGGCCGCGATTTATTTGAAGCTTTTCAAAGATTCGAGACGCTGGAATATTGCGCCCGGATGGAAATACAGGCGAACCGGATTGGGACGCCAGTATCGCTGCGGGGCGAACAGCTGGCTGATACGCGCGAGGCGCTGTTGGAGGAGTTTGTACCGGATTTTTACAGCAGTGAGGAGAAGGAAGCACGCCGGGAGATGTGCAAGCTCATTAAGCGTTCTTACGATCAGCGGCTGTTTACGAGCACGCAGGGTACCTTTTCCCATCGGGTCGGTGAAAATTCCTTCATTATTACACCGTATGATCAGGACCGTAAATATGTGGAGCCAGCGGATCTCGTGCGGATTGACGGCGGGAAGAAAGAGGCGGGCAAGGTGCCAAGCCGCTCGGTACAGTTTCATCAGCATATTTATGAGACGCAGCCTCATGTAAACTCGGTTATTATTGCGCATCCGCCTAATATTATGGCGTTTGCGGTGACAGAGGAGCTGCTGGATTCGCGGACGATTCCGGAAAGCTATATTTTGCTGCGGAATATTCCTAAGCTTCCTTATGGGGATTTGTATACGAAGCCGCAGGAGGCGGCGCAGCTTTTTCAGGAGAACACGCCCATCGTCATTGCCGAAAATGACTGCGTCATCGTCACCGGGCAAAGCCTGCTGAACGCCTTCGACCGCCTGGAGGTCGCCGAATACAGCGCGAAAGCGACCATTTCAGCGAAAAACATTGGAGCTATTGTGCATATGGAGCAGTCGAGGATTGCGGAGCTGGAGCAGGCTTTTGGGTTGAAGTAGTAGGCCATATTGCCTAAATTAATAGTAATGTGAGTTTTAAAAAGTGAACTTAAATATGAAATGATAGGTCCAGCCCGTGGTTTAGCGGGTTGGGCATTTTTTTGTTGATCATACGACTAATAATTTGCAAGGAGATAAATAGGAAGATTTTTAATAGTTCAAATAGGATTAACTTCCTGTTGTATGATCTAGAATTTACTAAATATAAGGAGTCCACTGTTAATGAGGAATGACATGCCAAATAAAAATATTTATTTTCATGACTTATGTAGTATAAAATTTTAAATACCCAACCGATATACTAAGTACAAAGAACTATTAGATCAATTGAACTGAAAGGTAGACTCGTTCGAAAGGCGGGGGAGTAAAGTCGAGGGTCTTCGTGGAGACTACTAGAAATGTAGGTTTAAGAATCAACAAACCCATTGAAATTGATAAAGGCAAACCTGATCGAAAGACAGGGACGCAAAGCCGCGGGTCTTCACGGAAAACCATAATTATGGTTGCCGTATGACAGCCGGGCCGCCAAAAGTAAATGGGTCTTTTTTATTTGCCGCCAAAGAGCGGCGACAGCCGTTTACGCTTGACGTATAGGAAAGGATATGAATTTTCTCATACTTTCTCTATACGTTTTGCCAAAACGATGGCGTCTAATAGAAAGGACGCCGCCAGACGTTTTTCTTAATAGAGGGGGATATTCAAATGTATTTTAGTCAGATTAAGCAAGGTGTAATAAGAGTATTATGTTTATCTTTAATTATTCAAATGTTCCTTCCTTCCATCTGGAGCAATTCCACGGAGGCTGCCGCGTCATTTCGAGGTGTTAATGTTCAGTTTAAAGCAACTGATGCTTTAGCAGCAGATGGCTATTTGGCCGACCATGGCGATGAGTATGGTCCACACAATGGATACTTCTACGGTTGGAATATGGATCATGCGCAGTCTACGGTTACAGGAAGCACCTACGATGCGCCGCTTCTAAACTCTTCTATTCAAGTGCAAGAAGGCGGCGAATGGGAGATTGAGCTGCCGAATGGCAGGTATAACGTGAAGGTCAGTGTCGGGAACTCTGTATATGAAAGCAATAATACGCTTTATGTAGAGGGCAACACTTTTTGGGAAAATACGGAGCTGCCTGCTGGTGGACAAGTAACTTTTCAGAAGGGGGTTGTCATTGCTGACGGGAAACTGACGCTCAATGCGGGCAGCAGTGGAGATACAACAGCTATTCAATATATCGAAATTAAATCTCTGGAGCCTGTCATCCAAACGATTCCAAAACCGCAAATTGGGAAGCCAGCGGAGCAAAACAAGCTTCAGGGCAATAAAATTATTATTTCCGGCAATCAAAATAATGAGCATAATGCGCTTCCCTTTATCCGGGTAGGCGATTTAAATCCGGAAATTAGCCGCTATATGAATGCAGAAATGGCGTCTTTGGAAAGCAAACTGGCGGCATCCAATCCTTCATTTATTTCCTGTAATAATTGCAGTGCCTCAGGCCTGGAGGCAGCAATTAATAACAGCAGCAGCGATATGGTAGCTGTGACGGTGGGCCATTTAAATTTAGATTCCTCACTGACATTGGGCTCTCCTACGAAACCGGTTTATGTTATCGCAGAGGGCATCAATACGAATAATAAGCTCACCATTACGGTTTATGGAACTTTGGTCGTCAATGGGAGCATGAATGCGAACACTGAGCTGACTATTGATATTAAAAAACCTAACGATTCGACTCGGACAATGGGAGGGAATCTGTGGGTTAAAGGTTCCTTGCACTTGAATAATAATTCTAGTGTCTCGATTGCGGACAATTTCATAGCTGGGAGCCTTACTTATAACAGTGGTCTGCTTAATGTACAAGCAGGAAGAGTCATTGTACCTGGAAGTCTTCATATCAATACAAATGTAACTATGAATATTGATGAGGAAATGGTAGTTGGCAGCTTGGTTTCCAATAATCAGCAGGCCAATATTTCTGTGAAACGTGGAGATTTATTTATTCAAGGCGATATGCATGTCAACAATCACTTGAATATTGAGACCGGAGGCATCGTTGCCATCGGAGGCGGTATTACAGCTAATCAGAAACCGATTATTAACATCGGTGTCGGTACTGAAGGGGAAACGAAGCTGAAATATTTGGCAGCAGGGTTAAAGGCGGAATATTTTACAGAGGAAAATTTGGATGGTGAAAAAACGACGGTGCTGGAGCAGCCCGCTTTGCAAGGCAAGGCTCCTGTATCTTCGACAGGCCTAAATGATGGACGGTTTTCTGTTAGATGGTCTGGACAAATACAGCCTTATTACGCTGAAAATTATACGTTCGAGGCTGATGTTAATGGCGGAGTCAAACTATATGTGAATGGAACTCTAATTATTGATGAGTGGGCAGCGCAAGGAAATAAATTATTTACTGGCTCTATTGCCTTAGAAGCTGGTCAAAAGGTTGACATTCAAATGGAATACGTTAGTCGTAATGGATCGCCTAAAGCCATTTTATCATGGCAAAGCGCTTCAGGAGCGAAAGAGGTTGTACCAGCTAGTCAGCTATCTCCGTTTGCAACTCCTGCCATTCAGACTATTCCATCTGAAAATGCGGTGAAGGTCGGTTGGACTACTGCATTTAATGCAGATGGGTATGAGGTTGAAATGGATGGCAGCATTTATCCACTGGGCATTCTTAATGAATTTATTCATGAGCTGCTGCCATCAGGCACGGTGCATTATTACAGAGTCAGAGCGACGAGCGGCGATTTAAAGGGCGAATGGTCTTCTGTATCGGAGGTTTGGACTTTGCCGGATGTCCCCGAGAATATTAAACTGCAATCGACAAGCGATTCAGTGACCTTGACTTGGGAGAATGTGAGGGGCGCTACCGGCTACGAGGTGGAAACCTACAATACGGTCGTTAACATCGGCAATGTGAATCGCTATTTTGAAGAAAATCTGAATTCAAACATTCAGCGAACCTATCGAATAAGAGCGGTGAATACAAGCGGTCCAGGGCAATGGAGCCCAATACTTGTGAAATCTACGCTTCCAGGAACCTCTGGTGTGCTGAATACAACAGCAACGGATAAATCGATTCTTATTACTTGGGATTCTATTTCTGGGGCGGATTTCTATGATCTTGAGGTGGATGGCGCAGTTAAAAGCAATATAACGGGAACGGAATATTTGCATGATCAGTTAGAGCCTAATACAACACATACGTATCGAATTCGTTCGAAAAATAGCAATGGAGCAAGTAATTGGAGCGAGAAAGTTACGGCGACTACCTTGCCTTCTGTCCCGGAAAATCTGCATGCAGTGGCTGGCAGCTCCAGTATTTCAGTGGAGTGGGATGAGGTTGTGGGGGCAACCGGATACGATATCGAGGTGGATGGAAATGTTTTAGATAATGGCTTGAATACGAGCTATTTACATTCCAATTTAGAGCAGAACGGTGAGCATACGTACCGGGTACGCGCCAAAAATAATGACGTTATTGGACAATGGAGCCATTCCATTACACGCACAACACTTTCGGGAGTGCCTTCCAATATACGCGCTGCAGCTACAGGCACAGCTATCACTGTAACCTGGGATCAAGTAATAGGGGCAGTTGGCTATGATATTGAAGTGGACGGGCTAATCGTAAATAATGGCTTGAATTTAACGTATGTGCATAAGGATTTACTGCCATTTACGGAGCATACCTACCGCATCAGAGCTAGAAATACTGGGGGGAACGGTCCCTGGAGCGAGATCATTACACAAGCAACTTCACTTGGTAAGGTGCAAAACGTTAAGACAGCATCAACAAATGATACAATCACAATTTCTTGGGATAGTGTCAGTGGAGCTACTAGCTATGAAATCGCTGTTGATGGGGTGCTAGTAGAGGTTTCAACGGGGACTAGCTATAAACATGCAGGGCTAGCGCCTAATTCGCTGCATGTTTACCGTGTAAGGGCGAAAAATAATGATTTGACTGGCGATTGGAGCGACACGGTTAGAGCAAGTACGGGGCTGGGCATTCCAGTTATTCATAAAGTTCTCTCCGCAAGTACGAGTATTACCATAGAGTGGGACAGCGTTGTCGGTGCAAATGGTTATGACGTTGAAGTAGATGGAAGGATTGTAGATAACGGCAATCTGACCCGATATGTACACGCACAGCTTGCTCCGGGATCAAAGCATGTGTATCGGGTGCGAGCAAAATCGAGCAACGCCATAGGCGAGTGGAGTCAAGCGGTCACAGCTATAAGCTCGGCAGGGGTACCGGAAATCATTTCTACTGTAGCAAAAACAAATCAAATAACTGTCGAATGGACCTCGGTATCAGGAGCAGCAAGCTATGACCTTGAAGTCGATGGGACGCTTATTGAAGGTATTTCAGGAGTCAGCTATGTTCATCAGGGGCTGAAATCCAATACACGACATGTTTATCGGGTTAGATCCCATTCGGCGAGCAGCTCTAGCGAATGGTCTGAAAAAGTAGAGAAAAATACAATACCTGAAATTATTGTAAACCCAGGCAAGGACAATAAGTTCAATGTAGTCGTTGCTGCTCCTAAGAAGCAGGGTGTCACACAGAGAACGATTACGGTAACTTATCAGCCTTCTGAAGTAGAAGTTCTAGAACTCAGTGGAATGACGCCAGAAATCGAGCTGGGCACTGGCTTAATTCAAGGTACCAATATAATCGTACGGAAATTCGTGCCTGGAGAAATCGTGTTTGAGGTTATTAATGCCGACAAAACGATAGTGAACAGCATTGAGTTTCTGGCGAAAACAAATGACTACTCAAAAATTACTTATATTGTGGAATAGCATATGTGGGGGACAGTTCAATGAGAAAAATTACAGTACTAACCTTATATTTTTTCCTGGTAACGCTCATAGGTCAAAATGTTGGTGTTTTAGCAGCAAGCATTACTCCGGATAATGGGCTTAAAAACCCTAACTGGTCGTACGTGGCAAGTCATAATTTTGGTGAACAAAACTTCTATTCTTCCAATACTCCTGGTGTCTATCTGGATGGCAAAGAGAACTTGATTTTTGATATCAATCATTCTCCGTATGAGGTTTATCATACGAGGCTAGAATTTACAAGCAATAAAAACAATTTACCGCCGGGATGCGGATACGAAATAAGCTTCTCCCCGGCAGTATTCGGAGGATCCTATTATATTTTAAAAAGCTTTTATAATGAACCATTTTTGGATATAGAAGGTGTGCCAATAGGGGGCGGTACTAGAGATATTAAGATTACAAAAGTAGGGTGCTTTGGACAAAATTTAGGCTCCATACATGTATATAAGGCATATAAACCAGCCAATGATCCAGTAATGATAAGTAGTCCTCGGTATAACGAGGTTTATAAGGGAAATATGCTTTTGACATGGAAGGTTCAGAATTTATTAATGAGGACTCCTAGTACAGTGAAAATAGAAATCTCACTAGATGGCGGATATTCGTGGGATGATGTCGAAACCGTGCCCGCCTGGCAGGTCAATCATGTTGGGGAATATTTAATGAATTTAAATAGATACAGGCCTTCTAATCAAGCGATGATTAGAATATCGGCGAATGATAGCGGTATGTGGGGAGAATATGCCTATAGCCCTCTTTTCACTATTCAAACGGTTATGAAACAAAGCATTTTGACACCTGCTTCCGGTCAAATGGTTAGTGATTTGCAATCTTTGATTCCGTCAGTGAGCGTGACGGGCTCAGCAAGCGGTAATCTTAGTCTTTCCTATTTCATAGATGCAGAGAGCACACCAAGAGATACAAAAGTTATCTCTAATACAGCAACAGCACAGCAAGTAAACTTTAATGCGCTCAATGTCCAATCATTGAGTGAGGGCCCGCATACGATGAAATTTACGGTGAGCGATGGGGCACAAACGATTCAAGATACGGTAGTTTTCCAAGTGGACAAGAATGCTCCAGCAGTTGGCGTATTTCAGGCAACAGCAACGGATACGACTATACAAGTAACGGGAACAGCAACGGATACAATATCAGGTTTACATGCTCTGCCATATCGTTTCACGATAGGGACAAGCGCAACGGATTGGCTGGCCGCGGGTGCGCATACTGCGACGGGGCTTATCCCGAATACGAATTACACCGTGAAATTTGAAGCAAGAGATGCAGTAGGACATATTGGATCACAAACGAAAAGCGTTCAAACAAAGGCGCAAAGCCCATCTTTCGTGCTAGGACAAGCAAATGACAGCAGTCTTGAGGTCACGTTTCAAGATGGAAATCCGGCTGGAACACAGTACCAATTGAAAGCTGGAGCTCAGTATGTGAATGGTTCAGGAGGATTAAGCAGCACGGCCGTATGGTTTACCCCGACGAACAAGAAAATACGAGTCACTGGAATAGCATCCAATACAACGCTCGTGTACCAGGCAAAAGCTAAAAATGCACTAGGAGAGGAAACGGACTGGAGCAGCACAAGGAACGGAGAAACCTTGGCAAACCCGCCAGCGACTCTAACGCCAGAAGCCTCGCAGCGCTACTTGCGGATATCGTGGCCTGCAACAGGCGGCACCGTCACATATGAGATTGAAGTCGATGGAGCGATCGTTAACAATGGCGCATCAAACACGTATCTCCATAGCTCGCTCACGCCAAATACGAGACATACGTACCGGGTGCGAGTGAAAAATGGGAGTGGAGCTGGAAGCTGGAGTCCTCTGCTCGCTGCCTTTACACTGCCAGACCCGCCTACGATTCCGCTGCAAATAGAGGTTGCACCATCCCAGAAGGAGCAAACGATTACTTGGGGAATCGTGGCGCGAGCAGAGGGCTACGACATTGAAGTAGATGGCGTTGTAAAAGATGCTGGAAGTGGCCAGCGTTATATACATTCGGGGCTGGAACCAGAGACGCAGCATACGTATCGGATACGGGCAAAAAACACAGGTGGGATCAGCGAATGGAGCGCCTTGGTCACCTCGCAAACGCTGCCCTATCCTCCACAAAAGCCAGGCGCTTTAACAGCAGAGCCGGCGATACATGAGATGGCGGTGAGCTGGGAGCCCGTTGCAGGAGCAACAGGATATGAAATTGAGGTAGACGGCTTAATTTTGGATAATGCCAATCGCACGAGCTACCTCCATAAAGAACTGGCGGCGCTAAGCCCTCATACGTACCGCATAAGAGCGACGAATGCGGGAGGGAAAAGCGCGTGGAGCGAGCCGCTTGAAACGGTCACGCATCCTGAAAAGCCCGCCATACCAACAAATCTCATCGCAACAGCTGAAGCGGATGGCAACACGCTGACATGGTATAAAGTACCGCATGCGGAAAGCTACGAGATTGAGATTGATGGTTCTACGATTATGAATGTAACCACTAATCAATACACACATACGGGACTCGTTCCAAATAAAGCCTACGCTTACCGGGTACGTGCGGTGAACATAAGCGGATATAGCGAATGGGGCAGCAAGGTTACGCTCACAGCTCTGCCTAATCAACAAGCATCAGATTTGGCGCTAACGAATGTAGCAGCTGTCGTGACAAATCGATCAATCACCGTATCTTGGGAAACGGTAGCAATAGATGCGCATTATGAGGTGGAAGTGGACGGAGTCCTAACCGATAACGGGCTGGACACGATCTATCATCATGGCGGGCTCGGGGCGAATGAATTTCATACGTACAAGATCCGCTTGAAACAAGAAGGGACGCCAGCAAACTGGATCGCCGTGTTGTCGTTGTCTACCCTTCCTGACTCCCTCCAAGGGAATATTGAAGTGAATGCAATAGCGAATAACAACAGCATCGAGCTGCGCTGGGATCAGGTAGAGGGAGCTAGCGGTTACGACATTGAGGTGGATGGTCAGACCGTAGCATCAACGGGTACATCAACAACCTATACGGATACAGGCTTGGAGTCTGGTACCTCGCATACGTACCGGGTGCGCGCGAAGAACGAAGCAGGTGTGACGGTATGGAGCCCGGCAATTGTGAAGAGTACAACGAGCCCTTCGTATATTGTCAATGGTGTAAAAGGGAAGACGTTTGATTTGTCGCTGCTGGGCAGCAATGTGCAGGATTTCAGCGAGTTAACGTATGTCGTTACGTATGATGCATCGGCGCTGGAGGTTGTAGATTTGTATGATTTCACGCCAGCACTGGACCAGCAGTCCGGCAAAATAGCAGGCTCCAATCTGGAAGTCACCTACACACCGGGACGCATCACCTTTAAGAAAAGCCAAAACATTGTGCCGGGCACATCCTGGTCCGGTGAAGTAACGACGATCATCTTCAAATCTAAAATAACAGGTCAAACGACGATTGACGTAAAGGTTTAACAGGAAACTGAAATGGAAACGGAAATGGAGCTGAGTATGTGAGGCATTTTCTCAAAAAGCATTACAAATGGGTAGCGATTGTTGTTGTCATCGCTTTAATCACAGAAACCTTTGTATTGCTGCTAGATAACAATTTAATCAATCCAAATAAAGAAGAAGCTGCCGTTGAAATGAAGAGCGACAGCATGATGGCCGCGGATATTTCCAATATGACAGGTGTCAAGGCAGAGGAAATTATAAAGCTGAAAGACACGGGGCTTTCTTGGAACGAGGTGCTTGAGCAGTTGAAGTCAACCAAGCTTGCGGGAAATGACGAGGACCGGAGCAAGCGCAGCGGGCTGCTTGCAGAGTCAGGAATGGATGAAGTGACAAGCAAGCTTCAGGCACAAGGCTATCAGAATGAGGATATTTTAGAGGCGAAAATGCTCGCAGAACGATTGCAATTCCAACTGAAAGAGCTGGGGGGCGGCAATCAGCCTGCCCCTGCTGTTCAAGTTCCTACGGCAAGCATAGACAAGAAAGAGGAAGATCAGCAGGAGCGCTATGAGAAGCTGCTTCAACAGTTCAATGTTGCCGACGCTGTGTATTTCATGCTTTTGCTGGAAGACAAGGTAGGAAGCGCAGAGACTGTTTTGGATGAATATTTGGTCGCGCTTCAATTGGAATTGGATTTGAACCTATATATCTCCGATCAAGAGGCTTATATAAAAGCAAGAGATGAGAAGCGGATGAGCAGCCCTTCCCATGAAATGATTACGATGTCTGGCATTGAGCTTGCGCTGCTGGAGCAAATTCAGAAAAGCAACACGCGTATAAAAGATAATTTGACGACAACGACGCAGGGGACTACAGCATCGATAGATGTAAAAGACAGCAAAGGGGAGAACATTTTACCGGATGTTCCTTTGCCTGTTGTAGAGGATATTAGGCCTGGCAACCCAGCGGCTGATGTCATGAAGGAAATAGAGGCCATTAACCCAAATCGACCGTAAAGGCGGACTACCAATGAAATATAAATTTAATAAAATGACAAAATCCTTAGTTGTCATACTTGCCCTTGGCACGGTGCTGCAGCTAGGAAGCGTGCTTGCAAAAAATGCATTAACTGATCAGAAAACGACAGTCAACACAAATAAAACCTTCCAAAATGCTGCAACCCTGTCGCTATCGCAAACGGCATTGGATCAAATTAAAGAAGCGGATGGGGCCACTTATGCTCGCAACCTTGCTAACTATGAAAGCATGGTAAAGACGTTGCAAGTGGATGAGAAATTCCAAAAGGAGCTTGACCGTCTGGCAGCAGCAGGCAGCAGCTTGCCTGATTTGCTTATTGCTTACGAGTTTTTATACCAAAACTATGGGAAAATGCAAGATTTGGAGCAGCTAGCCTTGGAGCGCTCGAAGGGGAATGATTGGGAGACCATTATGGAACAGTATCATTCCAGCCATAAAGCTTTCGTTCCCAGAGCATTCGAGGCAGATGAGCTGGAGCAATGGATGAGCAACCCTAAGCTTGGCTCGGATGACATTATGATAGCAGATACGCTTTCTTTTGTATCCGGGGCAGCGATGGAAGATCTATTGAAGGAAAAGCTTGAGGCGAACAAAAGCTGGCAGGAGATTTCAACCTCGCTTGATATTTTGAATGGCTCTCTCAGCTTGCCGCGCCTGCAAATAACGAAGGAACAGCTGAACAAATATGTTCAAAAAGGAAAGTTTACAGAGCAGCAGGTAGCAGAAGCTTTTGTACTAGCTCAGAAGCTTGGATTAACGCCGGAGTCCGTCATTGCGAAGAAAAAAGCAGGAACCTCTGATGAAGCTATTATGGCGAAAGCGTACACAGACAAATACAATTAATCGTTTCCACAATAATAGCAATCCACAAATGCAGTTAAACTTCATGGAGGTGCAAGGGTGAAACGTTGGCTTAAGACGTCCTTATTTATCTTATTTATATCTATGCTTCCTGCTCCATTAGCCTATGCGGAAACATTGGAAGAGCAGATGAACAACTTAATAGGACCACAGAAAAATTACAATACAATGCTGTCCCCTGTTTATTTGAACAATAATAAAAGTGCCGAATACATCAACCCGCAAAGCGGGGAGCTGAGTTTAACGCAGACCGATTATGTGCTTCCTGGGCGCAATGGGTTAAATTTGGAAATTAAACGGATTTATCAAAGCGGCATTTCCAATGTGCAGCAAATGAATGTCAAGTATGTAAATGGCGCATGGGTGGACTACGTGGAGCCAGTCGATGAATCCTCTTCGTTCTATGAGGATCGCTATAATCTGGGGATTGGGATGCGTTTCTCGTTCCCGGGCATGGAAATTCGCAAAAATGAAGATGGTACGAGCCATAAGTTTCTACATACCGAGAGCGGCGATATTTATCGTTTGAAAAATGCTTCGCAGGATGGTCTTCCCGTCATGCTGCCGGAAGGTCAGACGGTAAAAGATGTCGTCATTCGTGAAACGACGGCGTTTAACAATGGGCAAACAGATGGCAGCTCCAAATATGTGATGACCGATAAGGAAGGCAAAAAAACATATTTTGCAGAAGATGGTGTGATCCTCGGCATTGTCGATCGATATGGCAATACGATTACGTTCCAGCACAAAATACTAGACTATACGGTGGATGGCAAAACGACGCATAAAAAATTGATTTCCAAAATCGTCGATACCGTTGGGCGTATCACGACCATCGATTATAAAGAAAACGATCAATTTAAAGTAGGGGCAGTCACGAACCAGGCGCATGGGAAAAATGAAACCTACAAAACAACACAAAATCCGAATAATGTGGATTCCGGCGACCTGCAAGGGCAATTTCAGGTTATCGTCAACCTGCCTGGAGAGAATAAGCTCGTGTATGACAAATCGGCTGTGCTGGTCAATGATTCCAAGCATGTGGTGCGGACAAGGCTGCAGCGCGTATTTGATGTGGACGGCAGCCCGAAATATCATTTTTGGTATGAGCAGCCTGAGCTTGGCTTTACGTTTGTAAATGGCACCAACTATGGCGTCTACAATCGCTATGAAAATTTAATGCAGGTGGATTATGTTCCTACCAATCATATCACTCGTTATATCTATAATACGTTTACGAAGGGCCTTAGCGAGGGCAGCATGCAGTACCGTAAAATTTTTGAGAAGCGCGAGCTGATCAAGAAGGATTACGATGCCTCCAAAGCCAAGTTCGAGGACCGCTTCACCACCGAGGTGAAAAATAAAACGGTATACAGCTACACGAACGAGGCTGACGGCTACAAAACCGATAACTATAACCCAAATGACCATACGTATTTGAAGGATAAGTTTCGCTATTACACGGAAACGACCGATGCGATCGGCAATAAAATGAAATATACCTTTGATGGCTTGCATCAGCTGATTTTAACCGAAAATACCGGAAAGGATCACAAGGAGGTCGTATCGAGCGAGCGCGACGAGCTGAAGCTGGTGAAAAAGCAGGAAACGTTGATTTACCAGACAACGAATGGTCAATCGAATGATACGCCTGTAAAGCGTATCGAAAACTACCGGTATGATGAATATGGGAACTTAACGAATTACACGGGACCGGAAGCAGAGCGAGATAGTCAGGGCTATCCCGTAAACAATGATCATTTGGTTGTTTATGCATATGCCTATGACAAGTTTCATGTATTGGCATCAAAGACATGGAAGAAGGATAAAAATTCGGTAAGCCAAATCCTGTATGCTATTGATTCGAAAGGAGACGTGACAAGGGAAACGAAGATGAATGCCCAGTCAGAGGATAGCTGGACCGTGACGGACTATCAATATGACTCGTACGGCAATATGACGCGCCAGTCATCAAGCTCAGGCGGACAAAGCTTTGTTACCCAGTTTGAGTATGATGTGGATGCGAACGGCTTGGATATGAAGGGGGCCTATGTTACCAAGCAATATGGCAGCGCAGACGGCGAGGTTGCAGCCAAATCCTATGCCTATGATTTTAATACGGGTAACCGCAAGCTTGACGTGAATCCTAATCAGGAGAAGACTAGCTATACCTACGACAAACTAGGACGGGTTACGCAAACGATAGAGCCGGATAAGGGTGTAAAAGGCTACAGCTATATCGAAAATCCTTACGCTAATTTAAGCATTCAATATACCGATCCGAATAACAATCGATTCCAATATGAATATGACATTATGGGTAATTTGCTTAAAGCGGCTGTGGAGGACAGCGGGGAGTGGCATGTTTTACAAGCTTATGAGTATGATGCTCTCGGATTAAAAACGAAGGAAATCGATGCGAACGGCAATAGCTTCCGCCTTGAATATGATAGCCATTTCCGCCTGACTAAACGTTCCTCTTATGAACAGGATAAGGTCAATAAAGGGGAGCTGACGCTTCAATATAAGTACACGGGCAATAGCGCTGCTCCGCTTGTCGTTGTTTTGACGAATGAAGAGGGTTATTCCACTACGTTTTATTATGATTTGTTGAATCGTCCGGTTAAGGTAGAGACGACGCCAGATCATAAGCAGGTATATACCACTAGCTATGAATATGATTTTATGGGCAATTTGCTGCGTGAAACCGATGGCAAAAACGGTTTGACACAGTACAGCTACGATAATATGGGGCGGTTAATAGAGAAGAAGGATGCATTAGGCAATGAGACTTCATATGCCTACAATGCGCTTGATCAATTAAAGCTCCAGCAAGATCCGGGGAAAAAGGTTACGGAGGTTATTTATGATGCTCTTGGACGTGTAGCGGAGCAGCGTATTTATACCAAGGGTGAAGCGGATTATACGTATACCCGCCATAATTACGATTTAGCGGGAAATCCAATTCGAACGAGAATGGGCAAATTAACGGGAACGGCGGGTGTCGTAGCTAGCGATGTAAGCTATACCTACGATGCGATGAACCGGGTGACGGATGAATACGCCAAGCTTGATGGCTCGAGAACGGCACATGTTCGGTATGCCTATGATCTTAACGGCAATAAGCTTACCGGGACGTATTATACGGATGCAGCTGAAACCAGCTTTAAGCAGCAGTTGTTCACCTATAATTTTGCTGGTCAGGTGACGAAGGAAGAAGGCGTTTTTAAAGAGAAAAATGGCAGTAAAACAGAAGAGCATGGAAGCTACCGCGTGTTCTATAATAGGGATCTTGCTGGCAATGTCATCAAGCAGCAGGTATTTAATGGAGACGGCTACGATACGATACTGTTTACGTATAATTACCGCAATCAGGTCATCGAGAAGGTTGAGCCTTACGGCGGCAAGGCCAATGGAAAACGTACCGTTTATCGCTATGACAAGCTTGGCCAGCTTTTAACAGAAACACTAACGGTGCAAGGAACTGACCTTACGCAAACGATGACTTATGATGGACTTGGCCGTATGGCAACGAAGAGCGATGCTCTTGGCAATCGAAGCCGGTATGCTTATGATGCAAACGGTAAAGTGATCAAAGAAAGTGACGGCAGATATTCTGCCTTGGCTCTCGAAGATGCGCCGGGAACACTTTATGAGTATGATGCGCTGAACCGCATGACAACCGCCAGCTCCTTTGACGGAAAAGTCAAAGAGGTTGTGCTGTTTAAGCAATATGATGAGCGCGGCAACGTCATTAAGGAAGGGAAAGGCGAAGGCTATCAGGCAGCAAAGCCAACGCAATCCAGTGGAAATGTCTATCAATATGATGCAAATGATAAAGTCATTGCTGTCATTTCTGCGCAGACTGGTGCGGACAATGCGAGCAAAGGCACAGCTCACTACACCAACCAATATGGGTATGATGCACTGGGAAATGTCACCTCGGAAACGGATGCCTTGGGGCGCAAAACGTCGTACAGCTATTATTTAAATGGGCTGTTGAAGGAGAAGGTCTACCCGGATGGCAGCAAGGA
Organism: Paenibacillus sp. Leaf72; assembly: GCF_001422685.1. Classification (NCBI taxonomy): domain Bacteria; kingdom Bacillati; phylum Bacillota; class Bacilli; order Caryophanales; family Paenibacillaceae; genus Paenibacillus; species Paenibacillus sp. Leaf72. The sequence continues at coordinate 22,834 of NZ_LMLV01000035.1, forward strand.
AAGTTATAATTATGACCTTACGGGCAAGACGCTAATTAGCAAGAAGGATCAGAACGGTAATGTAACGACCGTAAGGAACAATGTGTTTGAGAAGCCTTACCGAATTGAGCACCCGGATGGCACCGTGGAAAGCATGTCGTATTCCGCTAAAGGCGAATTAATCGAGAAGGTAGATCAGGCAGGTCAAGCCTCTTATTATCGCTATGATTCCAGCAGCAATCTGATTGCTGAGCAAGCCTACATCTCTTCTAATTCGACTTCGACTCAGTATAAGCTGACGGAGCATCAGTATGATGAAGCGAATCGCCTGCTCAGCAGTGAAACCTTCAGCTTTAAACAGCCGAAGTCTGGGGCGGAAGGAACGAAGGCTTCAGCTGGCGATAAAATTACGAATAGCTACGATAAAGCGGGGCGCGTGCTTAGTGTTAGCGGGCCAAATGGACGGGAAACGCTGCAGCAGTATGACGAGGCTGGCAATATAACGCTGAAGCGGACGAAGGTAGCGAGCGGCGATTATGACATCACGCGTTATGCGTATGATGTTCAATCCCGTAAGCTTTCGGAGTCGCTTTTGGTGAAAATGGATGAGCTTGTGCAGGCTGAGCTTGCAGATGCCGGGGTAGATGATACCTACTACGATCGTGTGCTGGCGACAACGGTTTATCACTATGATAAGTCCGGCAATGTTGTGAGCCAGACAGACCCGAAGGGCTATGTAACCAAGCTGGCTTACGACTTGGATAACCGCATCGTGAAGCAAATCAATCCGCTTGGAGCAGCAACCACCTATACCTATGATGAGAAGGGCAATTTAGTTGAAGAAAAAAATCCGCTCGGTCTGCTTACTCGCTATGACTATGATGAGCTGGATCGGGTCATTCGCAAAAAGCAGCCGGCAGCGGATGGAACGGAAGCTGTTACCCGTTATCTATATGACGCTAATGGCAATGTAATCAAGGAGATATTGCCGAATCAGTATACGGCTTCTCTGGATCGTGATGGCACAGCCAAGTCCATGAAGGGGCTATCGTATACGTATGATGCGATGAATCGGCTTACCTCTACGACCTCGCCAGAAGGCAAGGGGATGGAATACATCGCCTACGATGTGAACGGTCGAATAAGCAAAACGGTAGATGGCCTGCAGTATACCGGAGATATAGCAGCCTCTTTGGGCATGAGCTATGTTTATGATGGTCTCGGTCAATTGATCAAGCAGACGGATGCTTTGCAGCATTCTAGTATGTTTGTTTACAATGTGCTTGGAAATGTAACGAAATCTACGGATGCTCGTGGCATGATAACGGAATATGCCTATTATCCAGATAGCCTCGTTCGCTTAATAACCTTTGCTGATGGCGGAGAGACAGCCTATGAATATGACAAGCTCGGACGTGTGACTTCTGAGACGAATCAGCTCGGCAATAAAACGACGACAGCGTATAATGCCTTTGGGCAAGTGAAGCTGGTGACGGATGCGCTGCTTCAGCGAACGGAGTCGAAATACGATCTGGCAGGCAATCTCGTATCGCTTCAAGATAAGCGCGGCAGCATTTCGCTGTACGCCTACGATGCCAACAAGAAGCTGATTGAAACGAAATCGCCGTTGGAGCAAGATAGCAGTGGCAATATCGTGTACGCAGTAGAAAACTATGCTTACGATGCGGCAGGCAATCTGATTAAAGAGAGCCTCAGCAGCTCGAAGGATGACGCTTTTTTACGCGAGAGAACCTATGCCTATTACATGAACAATTTGTTGAAAAGCGAATCGGATAACAGCGGCGCGTTGACGGTTCATGAATATGATAAAAACGGCAATGTAACGGAGACGGCAACGCTTCGTGATACATCGATTTATGATGTGGAGCGTTTTGTGTACGACAGTCAGGACAGAGTGACGCAAAGCATAAAGCTGGTCGATGCTCAGCATATGTATTTAGATAGTTCGGCTAATACGGAGCTTCTGCAAGATAAGGAAAATCCGGGTAAGCTGCAAATCATAACGGGATACGTGTATGATGTGCTAGGCAATGTGATTCAGGAAATTGATCCACGTGCGTTTGGCTATGCGCCGACCGATACGGCGGGAAGAAGCCAATACACGACCACGCACACGTATGATACGATGAACCGTCTGGTGCAGACGAGCCGGAAGGTGAACGGACAGGCTGCGGTCAAACGATTTGCGTATGATGAGAATGGGAATGTAGCGGAAGAAACGAATGAGCGCGGTTATGTGACGAAATACGCCTATGATGAGGTGGGCCGCGTAGCATCGGTTACGGATGGAGAAGGGCAGAAGGCGACCTTCAGCTATGACTTGGCAGGCAACAAAATAGCGGAAGCGAATGCGAGCGGCCATCGCATGACCTATGCGTACGATAAGCTTAACCGTCTGGTGACGGTCAAGGACCCGTACAACATCATTGTGACGCGTAATGTGTATGATGCAGCAGATAATCTGATTAAAGTCATCGATGCGAAAGGCTATGCTTCGGCAGCGACGGATGCGCAGCGCTACGGAACGGTGTATAGCTATGACTTGGCGAATCGCCTGATAGCTCAGGCTGAGCCGGAAGCCGCGCTGCAAAATAAAGGGAGCAAGTATCAATACAATGCAGCGGGAGATCGAATCTCCGACACGAATGCGCTTGGGGTTACCCATACGTATGCCTATGATCAAGCGGGACGCTTGCTGAGCGTCACCGATCCGCTAGGCGTCAGTGTCACCTATGGCTACGATTTACTTGGCAACCAACTGGATATGACAGACGGCAGAGGGAAGGTTACTCGCTATCGCTATGGGGCATTTGGTCTGGTGACGCAGGTCATCAATCCAAACAATCAAGCGATGTCCTACCGCTACGATCTGGGGCTGCAAACCGCAGAGCTGACGGATCGCAATGGGAATCACACGCGGTATCGCTATGACAATCGTGGGCTGTTGATTGAAAAAACGGTGGCTGAAACTGAGGATCGCATCCAGTATACGTATGACGAAGCCGGCAACCGTGCTTCGATGAATGATAGCAGCGGTCAAAGCAGCTATGCTTATGATGGCAACAATCGTTTGCTGGAAGTTACAAAGGACGGGAAAGCCCAGCTCACGTATACGTATGATGTGATAGGCAATGTGAAGAGCCTGAAGGATAAAACGGGCTTTATGACCAGCTATACGTATGATAAATCGAGCCGAATGAGTACCGTAACGGCGCAAGGGAAGACGACGTCCTATAGCTACGATGAGAATGGGAACCGAACGTCCATTGCTTATGCGGGTGGCGTGAAGGAAAGCTACATGTTCGACCGTAACAGCCAGCTATTGAAGCTGGTCAATACGAAGGCGGACGGTGTAGTACTATCCGAATACAGCTATACGTATGACTTGTCGGGCAACCAGCTGACAAAAACGGACAGCTACGGAGCCACGAATTACGGGTATGATGAAGTTGGTCGTATCGTAAAAGCGGAAGCGCCGGGCAAAACGACGGTCTTCACGTATGACCGCAGCGGCAATCGTGAGTCGATGCTGGAGACGTATACGTCGGAGCAGCCGACGGGTTATAGCGATCCGATCAGCAAAACCGAACTGACCTATATCGTGAAGCGCAGCGAATATTTATATTCGAATGCGAACGAGCTGCTGCAGCTAACGGAGCAGATGAAGGATGCAGCGGGCGAAGGGGTGCTGGAGAAGAAAGTCATCTCCCTATTTGATAACAACGGGAATGAAGTGCGTCAGCAGACCAGCTATTTGCGTCCGCATAGCCGAGGCATGAATCAGGTAACGGGAGCGAATCCCTATGGGGATGAGCAGACTGAAGAAATAAGCAGCCTGCTAGAGAAGGTGAACAACACCTTTGACGGGTTCAACCGTCTGACGCAAGCGATCAATGTTCAGGGCGGGGAACGCTCGACTGTTGAATATGCGTATGACGGGGACGATCTTCGGACGCAGAAAACGGTGCGCAGCTCTGCTGATAGTTATGCAGAGAAAGTGACGAACTACTTGTATGACCGTCAATATGTCATTTTGGAGACGGATAAAGCGGACGCGGTCAGTGTGCGTTATGTGAAGGGCATCAACTATATCGCCCGAATCGATCAGGCGGACAAGCTGTCGTATTTCCTGTTCAACGGCCATGGGGACGTTGTGCAGACAGTGGATGAGCAGGGAACAATCGAGAACCAATATGACTACGATGTATTCGGTAGCCCAACGCTGACGATTGAACTATATGAAAGCACGATCCGCTATTCGGGAGAGTTTTACGATGCGGAAGTAGGTTTGTATTACCTGCGAGCGCGTTATTATGATCCGTATGTGGGACGGTTTATATCCGAGGATACGTATAAAGGGCGGGCAAATGAACCGTTGTCGCTGAATCGGTATACGTATGTGCTCAATAATCCTTTGATTTATTTAGACCCAACAGGGATGGTTGAAGTCGCTTTACGGGACTTGGCAAAGGCGACGGATGCCCAAATATCTTACAATTCCAAAACAGGGATAACGACAGTTAGATTGACCACAGGTATCTCTGTTCAATTGAATACCAAGAGTTCAACCGATCAGGAGAAGATGGGCTATTCCGTTGTGGATGGAAGAATTATTGTTGATAACAAGAAGTACGATGAATGGATGTCATCAAAGCCTTATGAAAAAGACAGAAGCTCTGTAACGGGCGGACCAGTAAAGATTAAAGCTACGGTAGAAACATTCGTGGGAGACGGCATCATTGGAGCGCATGTTTATATTACGCGCACATATGGAAGTCAACAACCACAAGAAATAAGAAACAAAGTGTCGGTATTGGATTTATCTACAGATAAGAAAGATAGTATAAATTTATTAAATGATAAAGGGATGAATGCTGAAGAGAAAAAAATAGTAACAAATATCACCAACATTATTGGGAAAGATAATAGCGGTATAGCCGCAATGATTGTGTTGCTGAATCGAAGAGTTGATTCGGAATTTAATGACTATCTGATATATAAATACACTAATGGTCAAACGATTGCAGATGCTCCTAAAAATCTTTCAAGAGAGGGTTATGTTTATGCTAACTTAGCTACAAAAAAATTAATGAAATCGGGTATTAACAGCCTCGATAAAGATGATTTAAAAACATTAAGAGCATTATATGATCGATTGTATCCCGATGGGACAAACGAAGGCTTCCAGGCATATTTGCAACAGATTGCTGGCACGAAACAAGGTGGATTGGAGGCTGGAATAGAAGGGTTTTTCACTGGAGAGATGCTCTTATTTCAAGAGTATGATCACTATACAAGAGTAACTCAACTACATCTGCAAAATGAAGCAAACTTACAAGAAATAACTTCTGCAGCTGGAATGCATTATGCGCAAGGTAAAATAAGCATTAAACCAAGTCGTTATAAAACTTATGGTTGTAACTGTTTTACGGCCGGAACAAAGGTCTTAACAGTCGAAGGGGAGAAAAATATTGAAGACATTGGGGTCGGAGATAAGGTTCTCTCTAAAAATGACGATACGGGTGAGATTGCGTATAAGGAAGTCGTAAATCTTTTTCGAAACGAGCGGGATTTGATTTATAGGCTTTTTATAGGCGATCAAATCATTGAAACAACGTTTAACCATCCATTTTGGGTTGAAGGAAAAGGTTGGGTACTCGCAGAAGATTTAGAGGAGAAGGACAAACTTCGAAAAAGCAATGGTGAAATAGTAAATATTGATAATATTATAGTTATTAAGCTGAAAGAAAAGGTCACAGTATATAACTTTGAAGTATCCGACTTTCATACGTATTTTGTAAGTGACTTAGGTATTTGGGTTCATAATACAGATACAAATAAATGTGGATCACCGAATTCTGGGAAATTTATAGCTAATCAAAGTGGATATTTTGGTGAAACTGGTCAGAGTGGAACTGCTAAAGTAAGAAACATAAGCGGAGGAGATAAAGCAGCAAAAGAATTTTTTGAGGAAAAATCAAAAGGGTTTATATCCGAGAAAGATCTTGGTGGTGGCAAAAAACTTAGAACAATGGAGGACGGTACAATAGTGCTTTATAGACCCACATCTCATTCTGATGGGACTCCTGTGGTGGATATAAACTCTGGTGGCACATATAAAAGTCAGAAAATCCATTTTGTAGACTAGAGGAGGATTCAGGTTGGATCATATAATTAAAAATGTACTAGAATCCAAGGATATAAATATGCTAAAACGCTTAATTGGTAATTCACCTATTAATATTTTCATTGATGATGTTGGTGAATTAGCTTTAGGTATATTTATTGAGAGTTTTCAAACAAAAGTAAAGATAATTAATAATGTTATGATGGGGTCTGATAAAGATGATTATCCTAAGTTTGAAGTAGAACTAGCTCAAGAATCTTTAGCAAGTTACAAGGAATTATGCACTGGAAAAAAGGTGGAAAATATAGCTATTATAAAGGATACAGTAACGTGGCAATATAATGGTGATAAATGGAGCGCGATAATGGATGTGGGCATTAAAATAATATTTGATGATCATGAATTGCTATTAGTGGCTCTTGATACTTTGGCAGGATTAATTCAGATGGTCATCTTAAAGAACCCTTCTGAGGTAAATAAGTGCCTGGAAGAATATTGGTCAATGAAAACAGAAAACATTAAGTCCTTAAAGAGAGAAGAAATATTGATCAACTAGAAGTAAATACTTATATTAATTGCATATAAGTTAAAAGCAAGTATGGGATAATAGAGGTTTTACCACTCACTTGTGTGGCTATGGAACATCTGATAATTTAATAGAATGATTTCGACATGGATTCCGTAGCTAGAGGTAATAGTGGGGCTATCAAACAAAAATAGTCGGCAATACGATTTTGCTAATAAAGCCGTCTCTTCCAGTAAAGTCACTGTTTTATCCATAATATAATAATCAACCAAATAGCAAAACTATTTTGACCTTGAGGGACCTAACTCTCAAGGTCTTTCTTTTCTAATGCACTAATACAGAATGAATCGAGTCGTAAAAGATACATTCCCGTCCAACATCTAAATGTGAAATTTTCATCTAGATACCAAGAACGCAGACAAGTCGAAAGAGAAGGCGAAGGGCTATTCCGTTGTAAACGGAAGAATTATGGTTGATAACGAGACTTACGATAAATGGATGACACAGTCCATACCGAAAAGTGTAAGTTCTGTAACGGGCGGACCAGTAAGGACCACAGCTACGATTAAAACATTCGTGGGAGACGGAATAATCGGAGCGTCTGTCTATATTGAGAAAAAATATGGAAGTCAACAACCGCAAGTAATAAGAAACAAAGTGTCTGTACTGGATTTATCTACAGATAAGAAAGATAGTATAAATTTATTGACGGGCAAAGGAATGACTGGAAAAGATGAGCTCTTTGTCAAAAATTTATATGCCGAATTGGGAGCAGTGATGAGTGAAGCTGATGCAGCAATGGCTTTATTGATCAATCGGAGGGAAAATAGTTCATTTAACAAGTTTATATACGATCATTATACGTTGAGTGATGATCAATATTATTCCTACTACGGCACAAAAAGAGAAGGCGCACTAGCGGCAGATATGTATTCCGGCGAAGTAATGACAAGAGGAGCTGGAGCTTTAACGAAGCAAGAAACAAATGATTTAAGAAAAGTATTTATGAGTACCTATAAGGGAGCGACAGAAGCAGATTTTCAGGCCTATTTGCAGACAATAGGCAATACAGGAGGCTTGCAGCAAGGGATAGAGGCATTTTTCTCTAGGGAAGCGTTAATGTACGCAGATATAGAAAACCATGGAATTATAGCAGCGTCAGCAGTTATGTCCATGGAAATTATGGAATCCAGTATGCCGGGAATGGGATTGGGGATTTCCAAAGGGAGAGCAAAATTCAAGCCGGGGAGGACTATTGTAGGTGGCTGTAATTGCTTTACAGCAGGAACAAAGGTGTTAACAGACGAAGGAGAGAAAAATATTGAGGACATTGAAGTCGGAGATATGGTTCTTTCGAAGAATGATGAGACAGGTGAGATTACGTATAAGGAAGTTTTAAATCTGTTCCGTAATGAACGAGACGTGATTTATAAACTTTCTATAGATGGGCAAATCATCGAGACAACATTTAATCATCCATTTTGGATAGTAGGTAAAGGCTGGGTACTTGCAGAAGATTTAGAAGCAGGAGAGCAACTTCAGAGTAGCAACGGGGACCTTTTAACAATTGAAAACATCGAAATTGTTAGTTTAAAGGAAAAGGTAACCGTATATAATTTTGAAGTAGAAGATTTCCATACCTACTTTGTTAGTGATCTCGGGATATGGGTGCATAATACAAACACGGATGGTTGTACACCTGGGGGGACGGGGAATATTAAACTCCCTGACTCATATTCAAAATGGAATTGGGATAAACCTAATAGTTTACCTACCTATAGACATGCTTACTCAAAACACGGATCACATATGTCTGATGATGCATTAAAATCTAGGGCTGCTAAAGATAAGGTTCAGATTGGAAGATGGAATAATCAAAAAGATGCAGCGAAGCTAATATCAGAAGTCGCGAAAAAAGGACCTGGAGTATATGATGTAGAATTACCTAGTAATGTTGGGGGGATCTCATTCTTGAAAACAGGAGAAAAGGTTGTTGCAAATCGAGCAATTATTGTTGTTAAAGATGACAATAGTATAGCCAGTGCATATCCTTACAATAGTAATTATTCTACAGTACCAGAAAGGTGATTAAATGAATAAATATCCGATAGGAGTCACTCCCGAAGCAAGGCTTAAACTTATTGAAAAATTTGATTTATCTGATACTCATCACATTGATTGGGAATATATAGTTGCAGATCATACTAGGCTTCAAGAATTTATTCAAAGCTATAAATCATTTAATTGGAATATAGATGAAAAATATGCTCTTATGGCTATTATTGTGGCTTCATATGATGATGAACTTCAATTATGTAAGGAAGAAGAAACGATGTGGAATGAGATTAGAAGTATTCTTATAACAGATTTGGAAATTCATATTGATACTATAATTTATTGGTCATTAAAGGAGAGTGATTTAACCCCAGAAGAACTTGAGGAAGACGGCTATCTGATAACAAAAAGAATGATAGAAGTTTATGAATTTTGCAATATTCTAAATCTTGTAGGTGAAAATCGATGGGAGTCATATAACAGCTAGCAAATATAATAGGTTAATATCTTTCGTTTTTCTCATTTACTAGTTATCAAATCCCCATGTAGAGGGCATTGTTAACACCCCTAGACAATAAGCTGATTTCGGTACTTAACCGGAATCGGCTTGTTTAGATTATGCTGGCCCCTAAGTTATTTGTGTTACAAAATAAAAGTGTTGCATAGATGTTCTCTAAATCTTTAATGAATGGGATGAACAGCCTTACATAAACGAGCCGAAAGATGAACGGACAGGCTGCGGTCAAACGATTTGCGTATGATGAAAATGGGAATGTAGCGGAAGAAACGAATGAGCGCGGCTATGTGACGAAATACGCCTATGATGAGCTGGGCCGCGTAGCATCCGTTACGGATGGAGAAGGGCATTTGGTCTGGTGACACAGGTCATCAATCCGTCCAATCAAGCGATGTCCTACCGCTATGATCTGGCGCTGCAAACCGCAGAGCTAACGGATCGCAACGAGAACCATACGCGGTACAGCTACGACAATCGGGGGCTGCTGGTTAAAAAAGCGGTGGCAGAAACTGAGGATCGGATTCAGTATACGTATGACGAAGTGGGGAATCGTGCTTCCATGAACGATGGCAGCGGTCAGAGCCGCTACGCGTATGATGGAAACAACCGTTTGCTGGAAGTTGCGAAGGACGGTAAGACCCAGCTCACGTATACGTATGATGCGGTAGGTAATGTGAAGAGCTTGAAGGATAAAACAGGCTTTACGACCAGCTATACGTATGACAAATCGAGCCGGATGAGTACCGTAACGGCGCAAGGGAAGACGACATCCTACAGCTATGATGAGAACGGGAACCGTACGTCCATTGCGTATGCGGGCGGTGTAAAGGAAAACTACACCTTCGACCGCAACAGCCAGTTGTTGAAGCTGGTTAATACGAAGGCGGACGGTGCTGTCCTATCTGAATATAGCTATACGTATGACTTGTCGGGCAATCAGCTGACGAAAACGGACAGCTACGGTGCGACGAATTACGGGTATGATGAGGTTGGTCGTATTGTTAAAGCGGAAGCGCCGGGCAAAACGACGGTCTTCACGTATGACCGCAGCGGCAATCGGCAATCGATGCTGGAGACGTATACGTCGGAGCAGCCGACTGGCTATACCGATCCGATTAGCAAAGCGGAGCTGACATATATCGTGAAGCGCAGCGAATATCTATATTCAAATGCGAACGAGCTGCTGCAGCTGACAGAGCAGATGAAGGATGCAGCGGGCGAAGAGGTGCTGGAGAAGAAGGTCATCTCGCTGTTTGACAGCAACGGGAATGAAGTCCGCCAGCAAACCAGCTATTTGCGTCCGCACAGCCGGGGGATGAATCAGGTGACGGGAGCGAATCCATACGGAGATGAGCAGACCGAAGAAATAAGCAGCCTGCTGGAGAAGGTAAACAACACCTTTGACGGCTTCAACCGTCTGACGCAAGCAATCAATGTACAAGGCGGAGAGCGCTCGACGGTGGAATACACCTATGACGGGGACGATCTTCGGACGCAGAAAACGGTTCGCAACTCGGCCGACGGCTACGCAGAGCAAGTGACGAACTACTTGTATGATCGTCAATACGTTATTTTGGAGACGGATAAAGCGAACGCGGTCAGTGTGCGCTATGTGAAAGGCATAAACTATATCGCCAGAATCGATCAGGCGGACAAGCTGTCGTATTTCCTATTCAACGGTCATGGCGACGTTGTGCAGACGGTAGATGAGCAGGGAACAATTGAGAACCAATATGACTACGATGTATTCGGTAGCCCGACGCTGACAATTGAGCTGTATGAAAGCACCATTCGCTACTCGGGAGAGTTTTACGATGCGGAAGTGGGCTTGTATTACCTGCGGGCGCGTTATTATGATCCGTATGTAGGGCGGTTTATATCCGAGGATACGTATAAAGGACGAGCGAATGAGCCGTTGTCGCTGAATCGGTATACGTATGTGCTGAATAATCCTTTGATTTATTTAGACCCAACAGGGATGGTTGAAGTCGCTTTACGGGACTTGGTGAAGGCGACGGATGCCCAGTTATCGTGTGATTCCAAAACAGGGATAACGACAATTAGATTGGCGACTGGCGTCTCTATGCAATTAAATACTAAGAAAATAGACGAGCCTATTGAGAAGGCGAAGGGCTATTCCATTGTAAACGGAAGAATTATAGTAGATAACGAGACATACGATAAATGGATGACACAATCCAACTCGAAAAGTGTAAGTTCTATAACAGGTGGAAAAGTTGTCATTAACTCTAAAGTAGAGATGTTTGTAGGAGAAGGGATCATAGGATCGTATGTTTATATTGAACGTTTAGACTACTTACCAGATTCCAAAAATCAAAGTCCGAAATTTAGTATGGTGAGAGACAAAGTAAGCATTTTAGACTTATCTACTGATAAGAAAGATAGTATAAATTTCTTAAATAATAACGGGATGAATGCGGAAGAACAAAAAATCATAAAAAATCTTTTAGGTGTAATGCAAACAGGAAATTCACCCGTAAAAGAAATATCGAAACATGAGGACAGAGAAATAGCTGCAATGATTGTTCTGATGAATCGAAGAGAAAATAGTCAATTTGGCGATTATTTAACCTATAAATATTCAAATATAGGTTATAGTGGAAATATATCTAAAGATATTCCGGAAAGATTATACAGAGAAGGTTATGTTTCTGCTCATTTAGCTACACAAAAATTAATGAAAAAGGGTGTCAGCAGTCTTTCATCAGATGATAAAAAAATATTACGTGCTCTATATGATGGAATATACCCTGATGGAACAGACGCAGGCTTCCAAGAATATTTAACACAGACAGCTAATACGAAAAACGGAGATATGCTGAGTGCCATAGAGGGATTTTTCTCTGGAGAAATGGTGTTATATGCAGAATATGCGTATCAAGGAAGAGCGTCTGTAGCGAATATGCGATTTGAAGCTGAAATGCAAGAAATTTCAGCGGGGGCGGGGATGTATTTTGCTGGAGGAAAAGCTAGCATAAAACCAGGTCGTTATAAAACCTATGCAGGTTGTAACTGTTTTACGGCTGGAACAAAGGTTTTAACCGATCAAGGGGAGAAGAATATTGAGGACATTGAAGTCGGAGATAGGGTTCTCTCTAAGAAGACGACACAGGTGTAATTACTTATAAGGAAGTATTAAATCTATTTCGAAATGAGAGAGATTTAATTTATAAGCTTTCAATAGGTGATGAAATTATTGAAACAACGTTTGACCATCCATTTTGGGTAGAAGGTAAAGGTTGGGTACTTGCAGAAGATTTAGGTGAGGGGGATCAGCTTCAGAAGAGTAATGGCGAGCTATTAACCATTGAAAACATTGAAATGGTTAAGCTGAAAGAAAAAGTTACCGTATATAATTTTGAAGTGGCTGACTTTCATACGTATTTTGTAAGTGATTTGGGTATTTGGGTGCATAATACAAACCTAAATAACTGTCATGTTAATACAAGTACAGCAAAACCACTCGAGAACGGGCAATTTGCAAAGAATACAGAATTACCCAGGAATGCTACGATTGTTCGCGGCGGGTCAGCTCAACCAAAACACTTAATAGAGAATCAAGAATTAGATCAAAAAAATAATACCTTATCAGCAAATGGTGGGCTAGGGGTATCCAATGCAGCCTTATCGCCAAACTTAAAAAATAAACAAATTTCAGTAGTTACTGTAGGACAACTTAACGATGCTGGTTACAAAGTTGTAGCGACCCCTACAGTCGGTGCTAATCCTAATCCATATCATGTAAGTATTTATACCCCAGGTGGAAGACAACTTACAGAAACTGAAGCGGCAAATTTATCAAAACAATTTACACAAGTTCCGAATCCGAACTTGAATAAATAAAGGAGACTATTATGGAACTTAAGAGGATATCTATAGATACAAATTATCATTATGATGGTCATATTAGACCTACAATCCCGCCTTTTGTAATTTCCCATTTTAATTTAAGGTCTGGTGACAAAGTAATTGGATATCAAGAAGATCAGGAATGGGAAGGTGAAATTGGTTTTAATGCAACTTACCCGGAAGAGAAGAGGTGGTATCTGGAATTAGAGAATAGTGTGGAATATCCTGTGTCAAAAGAAAGAGAGCTTGGACGTGATGAGGGGTCGGCAGCAGCTAAGCCAATAGGTGAGTTTGTAGGTGAGGCTAAAATGGTAGAAAAAATGCTTGCAGATGGTATGGATATTGACAAAGTATTTAAATATACAAGAATTCCAAGGTCTACTTTACAGGGGATACAAAGCAGGGTGTTAGGATCAAAAGAATAATAGGAGTTATAGAATTTTGATGGAGTAAGACTTAAGGGTCTGTCCCATAAGTAGTTTTTTAATTAGATTGAGATGCCCTTGTAGAGTCGAGTTTTGGATGAAATGAGAAAGCGCGAGTTTTGTGGCTAGTTTAGCCTCGAAACTTGCGTTTTTTTAAGCATTGGAAAAGTTAGCATTAGAAGAACCGTGAAGAGGGCGTGTAAAACGTATTTTGGGAATGCCTCTTCTTGTGAGTGGCAGCTTAAGTGCTTTTTGCTCTTTTGTCATTAAAGTAGACACAACGAATAATAGCTAATAATGATCTTGATCGGCATCAGCTTTTTTAATAATGGTTCAATAACAACCATATGAAAACGGTCGCTATTAAACTACGAAGCTTATTAAAATCAGAAATTAATTAAGGTAGGGTATGATATGAAATTTTATTTGCCTCTGGCACAACCATTCTTGTCCATTTCTTAGATAACGGAATCTCCGTCAGGAAGAACGCTTAATCTATTTAAATCTCCTAAATCCACCAACTATATCAAACCCCACCCCCATTCCAATAGACAACCAACAACAGAAAATGGTACCATGAGAGTATCTGTTTGGCTAGGTTCCGCCTTTCTTTTGGTGTCTCTATCATTTGCGGACGGGACTCAATCTATCAATAAAATACGCCCCAGGTAATCGACTAAAATTTGGAGGAAATACATACGTGAAAACAAAACTAGCACAAACGCTGCTAGCCCCGTTGCTCGTCACTGGCTTGCTGCTGTCGCCGCTGGCTGGAACGACTTCGACGGCTTCAGCAGCAAGCGCTGTTACGACAGCAGCGTCTACGACGCAGGCTATTAAAGTCTATATTGACGGCAGCAAGCTTTCGCTTCCGGCCGCTCCTTATGTAAAAAACGGCGTGACGTTCGTGCCGATGCGTCAGATTTTTACGGCGCTGGGCGCTTCCATCACTTGGGTGGAGAAGACACAGACGATTATCGTACGCAAAAACACAACGACGGTATCACTGACCGTAGGCAAGAAAGAAGCGGTTGTCGACGGGAAGACCGTTAAGCTTGATGCAGCCCCAGCCGTGAAAAATGGCACCACCTTCGTGCCGGCTCGTTTCGTGGCCGAGGCGCTTGGCGCCAAAGTGAAATGGGATAACGCGGCGCAAGCCGTTCGCATTACCTCCATAGAACAGCAGTGGGCAGAAGCTTACGAGGAGTACGAGGAAACGCCTGAGGATGACCGTACAAAGCTGACGCCTAAGGAAATCGTTGAGCAAAACGACGAAAGCGTCGTGCTGATCACAACGAATAAAGCGCTTGGCAGCGGCGTCGTTATCGGCGATCGTTGGATTCTAACTAATAATCACGTCATTGAAGATGCGAGCTCGGCAACGATTACGTCGATCTATGGCGATGAATACAAAGTTCAAGGCGTTGTTGTCAACCGCCCAAGCTCAGACCTTGCAATTATTCAGACGGATGAGTCGCTGTATTTGGAGCCAGTGAGCGTAGGCTACACGGTTCCGGAAAAAGGCGATAAGGTCGTAGCCATCGGCAGTCCGCTTGGTATCCAGAACACGGTATCTGACGGTCTGGTAAGTAACATTTCATACGAAGATGGCCTCACATATATTCAGACAAGTGCGCCAATCGACCACGGCAGCTCCGGTGGAGCGCTGTTCGATGAATACGGCGATCTGGTTGGGATTACGACAGCAGGCTATACATCGCAGGCCGACCTGAACTTTGCTGTATCGGTTGCCCACGCAAGTCTCTTGATGGGATTGCTGCCGGAAAGCCCGCAGGAGGATGTGAAGTTCCTGCCGGCGATTTTGCCGGATACGCTGAAAGGCGCGTCGATGGAGACGATCACTGCGCTGATGAAGAAGGAATTCGGATCAGTGGCGACAGGTGATGGCACAGCAAGCTTCAGCAATTGGGAAGTGAAGCGGGATTCGCAGGGCTGGATCGTGCTGACGGCTGATATTGATCCGCGCTTTTACACCTATTATGGCGGTTCTTCCGCTAACGATATTCGCAGTTGGGCCATTAACCTGGGCCATGAGCTGAACCGTATGCTTCCGGGCGAGACGATTCAAGTTATCATCTCCTTCGATCGTACCTTCGGCTTCCAGCCGCGCGGCTTTGCAGAAAATGAAGTGACAGCGCTTGGCGACAACAAGTGGAAGGTTCGCTTCCCGGTTCTCGATATGCAGCTGAAAGACCAGCTGTATATTAGCATGAAAGACTAGCACTTATTATTTAAATCCTTCATCTTAATCTTTTGAGCTAAATGATCAGGCTGTTGGCGGGAGCGTAAGCGACCACCAGCAGCCTTTTCTTTTGTGCGGGAACCCTTATCTGTAGTACAATGATAGACAATAGTGACAAAACAATGAGCGAGGTAACGAGATGAAGGTTGTACTTTCCACATTAAACGCAAAATTTATTCACACATCGCTTGCGCTGCGCTGCCTGAAGGCCTATAGCGGCGAGCAATTCGATATTGATATTGCCGAATACACGATTAAAGATCCCGTTATGAACATTGTTTCGGATATCTACTCCCGCCAGCCGGATGTGGTCGGCTTCTCCTGCTACATTTGGAACATTGAAGAGACGATCACGGTCATCAATATGCTGCGCAAGGTCAGTCCACAGGTGAAAATCATACTCGGCGGGCCGGAAGTAAGCTACGATACCGATCATTGGATGGAGCGCATTCCCGAGGTTGATTTTATCGTCGTAGGTGAAGGCGAGGAGACGTTCCATCATCTGTTGACCGAGATTGAGGGCGCGGGCAAGTACCATATGGTGTTTGGACTCGCTTACCGCAAGCAGCGCGAGGGCTATATTGAGGCGCTGGTTAATCCGGGCCGTCCGAAGCTGGATCTGGCAACGCTGCCGTCACCGCATCGGTTTGCCGAGGATGTGCCGCATTTGGCCAGCCGCGTCGTTTATTTTGAGACGAGCCGGGGCTGTCCGTTCAGCTGCCAGTTCTGCCTCTCCAGTATTGAGGTAGGTGTCCGTTATTTTGATAAGGAGCGGACGAAGGCGGACATTTTGTATTTGATTGATGCCGGAGCGAAGCTGATTAAATTCGTCGATCGGACGTTTAATATTAAGCGGGATTACGCGCTGGAAATTTTTCAATTTTTGATCGAAAATCATAACGGCTGCGTCTTCCAATTTGAAATTACGGCAGATATTATGCGCCCTGAGGTGCTGGACTATTTGGCTGAGCATGCGCCTCCAGGCGTGTTCCGCTTCGAAATTGGCGTGCAGTCGACGAATGATCCGACGAATGAGGCGGTTCAGCGCAGACAGAACTGGTCCAAGCTTGTGCGGACGGTGACGAAGGTGAAGGAATCGGGCAAAATCGACCAGCATCTCGACTTAATCGCCGGATTGCCGCTCGAAAACTACGATACGTTCAAAGGCACCTTTAACGATGTGTTTGCGCTCGGGCCTGAAGAAATGCAGCTCGGATTTCTGAAAATGCTGCGCGGCACAGGGCTGCGCAATGACGCCGACAAATGGGGCTACATCTACATGGACCGTGCGCCTTACGAAATGCTCGGCAATGACCTGATGCCTTTCGGCGACATTGTGCGCATGAAGCGGGTAGAGGATGTGCTGGAGAAATATTGGAATGCGCACCGGATGGACCGTACGCTCATGTATTTGGTGGAGCAGGTTTTCCCGTCGCCGTTCGATTTCTTCCAGGACTTTGGCGACTATTGGGAGGAGCGGGGCTGGCAGAAAATCGGGCATCAGCTGGAGGATTTATTTTCCCGGCTGTGGTCGTTCCTGAACAGCTATCAGCATGAGCAGCAATTGGCTGGCGAAGCTAGGCCGGATATGGACGTCATTATGGGGCTGATGAAATATGACTATTTCCTCAACCACAAATACAAGCCGCGCAAAACATGGTGGGAATTCACGATGGACAAAGCCGTATGGGGAAGCCATATGCGCAGCCTCGTCGAGCGGCCGGAGAAGGTGTCGGATTCGTTTGCGGCGCTCGGCATGTCGGAGAAGGAGCTGCATAAGCATGCCGTTATCGAGCGGCTGCCATTTGATCTGGAAGCCTATTTTGCGGACGGCTCGATCCAGAAAAATACGCATACGCTGCTCGTTGTCCTCTATGCCATGGAGGCTGGCAGCAGCAAGCCGACGCCAAAGCCGTACATGCTAAAGCTGCATAATGATGCGGTAACCGCGTAAATATGCAGTTCATGTCACGTAAAGTGACGTGAACTGCTGTTTTTTTATTGACAAACAAAATGCTGACACCTATATTAATCGTAAAACGATTATTGTATGTTAGGTTTTGAGAAGAAAAGATCAGAGACTGTTGAATGAGGGATACTATTGGTTCAATCTATTGATCGCGCGATGCAAATTATTCAGCTGCTCATGTCGGACAACAGCCGCATTGGCTGGGCGATATCAGATATTTCGGAGCGGGTAGGCTTGCCGCTAAGTACGACGCATAGACTAATTAGTACATTGGTAAGGCATGAGCTCGTTGTTCAGCTTCCGGAGACGAAACGTTATCGGCCGGGGCCAAAGTGGATGGAAGTCGGCTTGCAGCAGGTCGAGCAGATGGATTTGCGCACGGCAGCTAGGCCGATAATGGAACGTCTGGCGGCTGAAGTGAAAGAAACGGTTTTCTTAAGCATCCCTTACGGCAAGTTTTCGATGGGAATCGATAAAGTAGACGGTAAGGTGAAGCTCCGGGTTGTAGAAAGCTTGGGCGAGCGGATTGCGATGCATATTGGCGCGCCGAATAAAGTGATGTTGGCCAATATGAAACTGGCTGAAGCGGAAGCGATTTTGATTCGGCTGATGGATGACCAAGAGAAGCGCAAGCAGCTGTTGTCGGCTTTGCCCGGCATCAAGAAGGTGGGATATGCGGTCAGCTACGCTGAGCTTACGGAAGGTACGGCGGCGATTGCTGCTCCAATTATCGGCTTCGGGCGAAAGGTAGTGGGAGCTCTTGGGGTCGGCGTCACGACGGACCAGCTGACAGAGGAGCGTCTGGATTTTCTCAGCAAGCAGGTTATACAAGGTGCTCACGAAATAACGACGACGATTGGCGGCTGAGTCCGCTAATCCGTTATTTGAGGGAAGGTGGCGTTTGCTCGCCGGTTATCTAGCCCTCTTTTTCCAATTGTCAAAAGTAAATAAAGGATTTTCTTAGTGCTTAGGCTAAGATAAGTCCCCTGTTTAAGCACTACATGCTACCCGCGTACGTTCTTTAATTAGTAATTGGAAATGGATATAATGAGGAGGACGTAGCCCAAGCGAAGGCGCGGGAGCGTCCTTTTTATTGAACTAACGGGAAGGATAGAGGAACAGACGGTAAGGTTGTTCTCGAACAGAAGAACAAATTAATGATATGATGTTGTAAATGGAACAGGCTAGTCGAGCCTATTTTCTATTTTCGTGAGGGAGTCGATAAATGGGTATGGGAAGTACGAATCAATGGGATGCGGAATGGGAAGTATCAGAAGAATTAGCTCATAAATTAATAAGCAGTCAGTTTCCACAGTTAGCTTCACAAAGCGTACAAAAACTAGGATACGGCTGGGATAATACTGTTTTTCTTGTTGGGGCCGAATATGTATTTCGCTTTCCAAGAAGAGAAGTTGCAATTAATAGTTTAAGGATGGAAGGAAAGGTACTACCTAAGCTTAAAGATTATTGTTCCATTGCATATTCGATACCGCTATTTTTTGGGGAAGGGGATTATAATTATCCTGCGCCTTTCCTAGGCTACCCCTATTTATCAGGAAAGTTTCCAATCGGATTAACTGACAAGCAACGTGCGTTATCAGCAACAACGCTCGCGCAATTTTTAAAAAGCTTACATGCATTCCCTGTGCAAATTGCCCAAGAAAATGGAGTTCAACATGACCACAGAAATTTGATTGATATTGGAATGCGTAAAGAAAAGTTGCATAGATTCATTTCCAACCTTGCCCTTCATTTTAGTGAAGAAGAGTATCGTGAATTATCGAACTATTTGGAAAAGCTTGGGACTGAAAAAGTGAACCCCAAAAACGTATTCCTCCATGGAGACCTTCATTTTAAAAATATGCTGGTAGACGAGAATGGAATAGTTTCAGGGATTATCGACTGGGGCGATATCAATATCGGACATCCTGCTTGCGACTTGAATGTCGCGTATAGCTTTTTGCCTCCGGATGCACGTTCAGACTTTTTCAAAGAATATGGGGATGTCGATGAAGAAACGAAGATATTAGCTCGATTAATAGCCATATACATTCCCATTTTGATCATGATGCAGGCAATTGATTATAAAGATGAAAAGTTGGTTGCTGAAGCAAAAGCGATCATAAAACGTGCTCTCGCTGATTAAGAAATGTCATTCCGCTAACGGATACGTTAGTACAATATATTGGCTTTTATTACTTTTGAGCAACATGCTAAAATATATTAGTACCAGTTAACCTCTGAGTCTAATGTGGAGCTTAGAAAGACTTCTATAAAGTATTTGTGGTAACTGGTACGATATTTAGAAGGAATTAGCCCCCTAATAGGCGTATATATAATTGTGCAGTGACCTCTCAGGGAACAACCGCCCAGAATAGGTTTGGAGCCGGCAGGACATCCTCCTGGACTTCTTTAACAGAAATGAGGCGCTCCAAGTTTTTGGCGCTGCACATTTGATGATTATTCAACCTGTCGAAATGACAGTTTTTTTTGCGTAGATTAACAAAGAACTTAACAGAGAAATAAGGAAATTGTTTCCTTATGTCGAAAGAACTTAACAGAAGCCCTTTAAAGTTATTGAGGCGGATTCTCGACCTCTCAGTTTATTTTGGGTATAGCACCGAATCTAAAACCTGACATGCTACATTGGGCCCATTACGGAGCTCTTAAGAAAACTTGGTTAATCTGGTGCAAATGATTCGAATAGGTGATCATAAGTTGGATAATTTTATGCTTACGGATATGAGCATTAATGAAGGTCAAGAAAACTCTAGAGCCTTCTATCCCTTCTATGTTGGAATTGATATCGGTTCGGATTTCCATGTTGCTGCTTGCATTCCTTTTGAAAAGTTCCGCAGTGAGAAGGAATGGAAACGCAGTAAAACAATGAAGTTCAACTCAAATAGCCAAGGAATTACAAAGTTTATCCATGCTTTAGAAGATATTCAGGCACAATTCGGGTATAAACCCCAGGATTTCTTTATATTACTGGAGCCAACTGGTGGACATTATTCATATCTTGTAGTTCGAGTTTTATTAGATCGAGGCTATTCTATATATCAGGTTGAAAATAAAGCTGTAAAAGATTTTCGTGAACGCCAGCTAGGACTTAATGAAAAATCCGATGAAATTAATGCTAGAATCATGACCTATATGGGATGGCACAAAACCCTTCATCCTGATATGCGTTCGGTGCGAATTGTTCGTCCTGCAAGTGCAGAGCAGGTTTTGTACCGCACATTAACTAGGGATCGCTGGTTACTTACTACTCAATTAACGAGACGTAAGAATCAAGTCCAGCAATTATTTTCTGTAACCAATCCTGAACTTAAACGAGCTTTTAAAAAAACCGGGGCGTTAAGTGTCCTCAAATTGGCTCTGAAGTATCCTACATCGCAGGAAATGGCCAAGGTAACTCAGGATGAACTTAGGCAAACTCTAATAACTATTGGTGCAAAAACTACTGCTACGAAAGCCTCTACGACCTTGGCGGAATTGTTACCCAACACATTAGCCTTGAACATTCCACACCTAGCTGAACGGCAAACGTGGCTAATTGAAGAAGCTTTGCGTATAGATGAAGCGATAAAAAGCATGGATAAACAGATTTCCTCCCTGCTTTATGGTGATAAAGAAAAAGGATACAAACCGCATCCTTATACAAAAATACTTATGTCATTCCCTATCATGAGTGAATCTATGGCCTGTACATTTATCGGCGCTATTGGTGATATTGAACGCTTCTCAACATATTTAGAGCTTAAAAAATACCTTGGTGTAGCCGCTGAGAATAAAATCTCGGGCACATCTGTTTTTAAAAGTAGGCAGACATACGAGGGTGTTAGAGATACTCGTAGAGTTCTATTCTTAATGACTTTACTGTTAATATCTCCAAAAATAAGTGAAAATAGTTTTCGTGTTTACTATAAACGATTAGTTGATCGAGGGATGGCGAAGAGAAAAGCAATAGGTCATGTATGCGGTAAGATAGCCCAAGTTTTATACTCATGCCTTAAAAACAACGAACCGTATGATCCGTTCAAACACGCGAGCAAAATGGGAGTAATCCTTAATGGCGATAAAGTAAGATTAAAGATCCCAGCTAATTTAGAAGATTACGAACGCCAAGCGGATGAGTTAGCTGATGACGATGCCTTATAAACGACGTATCGTACACTGCCTTAGTATAGAACATAAATAGCCCATTGCCTTGTAAATTGGAAACTAAGGAACTTCCAGTTTACGGTGATGGGCCCACTGAATTTTTATAAGCACTACACTACATTAGACTCGCCGCAGTGATCGGAAGTCGGTCTATATGCGGTGCAAAAAAACGCCGGTGACCTTAAGCAGGTGACCGGCGTTTCCCTATTAGCTTTTTGGCATTTTGCTTTCATCCATGTACAGCAGGTTCCAGCGGTGACCGTCCAGGTCGGCAAATGCTGCGCCGTACATCCAGCCGTCATTTTCACTAGGCTTGCTAAAGATGCTTCCTCCAGCTAACTCTACTTTTTGAATAAAGGCATCTACTTCGTCTCTGCTTTTAGCGCCAATGGAAAATATGACTTCTGCGCTTTGGGAAGTATCTGCTTTTTTTGAACCTGTAAATTTCTCAAACGCCGCATCCGGGAACAGCAAAATCGTTGTTTGGCCTATGGCAAGCTTGGCTCTCTCGTTACCAACGCTCGCCGCATGGAATCCAATCTCATTGAAAAAGGTAGTTGACCTCTCAACATCTTTGACCGGCAGGTTAATCCAAATCTCCTGTGACATGAGCGTAGCCTCCTGTAATATATTTTAAACTACTCCTACTATACTCTACCTCTGGCAGCAGAAGCGAATCAAGGCTACCGCTGTTTCTATTTTCAATCCAGTCTAATACAACATTTTCAATACACACCAATAAGCTTCGTTATGCTCGGCACAGCTCCGAGTTTTTTATTATATCCGGAAAGATTTTTCGAATAACGGAAAAACAAGGACGTTCATCAAGCTTTTGTTTTAATGATGGATTTATTGCCTGTCTGCATTCATACCTTATTTCATAAGCACATTTCGCCTATGCCACAGTCGGAGCCTGCTGCCATTCAAGAAAGAAGCGGCAGGACATTGCCTAGAAGGAGGGGAACGCATGGCGGTCATGCGTGACATGCTGTTGTATTTGTCCAAAAACCGATTAGCCAATCGGATGGCGCAGCGCTTTGGGCTTCGCCTTGGCGCAGAACGCTTCGTAGCGGGAGAGACGCTTGCCGCAGCGATGAAGAAGGTAGCCGCGCTTAACGAGAGCGGCCTCGTCGTGACGCTTGACCATCTTGGCGAATTTACCCGAAGCGAGCAGGAAGCGAAGGAATCCGCCGAAGAGGTTGTGAAAGGGCTGCAAGCTATTGCGAGCGCCGGGGCCGCCGCCAACGTTTCCGTGAAGCTGACGCAGCTCGGGCTGGATATTTCTTATCCGCTATGCCTTAGCCATATGCGAATGATCGTATCGGAGGCGAAACGGCTGGATAGCTTCGTGCGCATCGATATGGAGGATTACGCCCGCAATGAGCCGTCGATCCAAATGTATGAGCAGCTGCGCGCAGAGTTCGGCCATCATATCGGCATTGTCCTGCAGGCTTATTTATTCAAAACCGAAGCGGATATGGAGCGGCTGAGCATTTTGAAGCCGAACTACCGATTGGTAAAAGGCGCCTACAAAGAGCCGCCAGAGGTCGCTTTCCCTGACAAAGCGGATGTAGATCACAATTTTATCCATCTCATTAAAAAACAGCTGGAAAACGGCCATTATGCCGCTGTCGCAACCCATGATGATGCGATTATTGAATGGGTAAAGGGTTATGTCAAGGAGCAGGCAATACCGATGACGCGGTTTGAATTTCAAATGCTGTACGGCATTCGCACAGCGCTCCAGCAGCAGCTCGTTGAAGAGGGCTACAAGGTGCGGGTCTATGTGCCGTACGGAACAGATTGGTATGGCTACTTTATGCGGCGGCTGGCCGAACGGCCGGAAAATGTCTCTTTTGTGCTCAAATCCATGTTCAAACGATAGGCTGAGCTGAGAAAGAAATAGCCATCAGGCTGGAAAGAGGGATGGTCATGAAGGAGCAGGCTAATACGATTGAGCAGACCGAGCGGCTTGGCGCGCATAACTATCATCCGCTGCCGATTGTAATCGCCAAGGCGGAAGGCGTGTGGGTCGAGGACCCGGATGGAAAGCGTTACATGGATATGCTCAGCGGGTATTCGGCGCTCAATCAAGGGCATCGGCATCCGCGAATTATAGAAGCTTTGAAGAACCAAGCGGATCTGGTCACGCTGACGTCGCGAGCTTTTTATAATGAGCCGTTTGGGGAATTGCTTGCGCTGCTGACAGATTTAACGGGCAAAAATATGCTGCTGCCGATGAATACCGGTGTGGAAGCGGTAGAGACGGCGGTGAAGGCGGCCCGCAGATATGGCTACCGGGTAAAGGGCATTCCGTCGGGCCAAGCGGACATTATTGTGTGCGCCGGCAATTTTCACGGTCGGACGCTGACCGTTACGTCTTTCTCTTCCGAGCTTTCGTATCGGGAAGACTTTGGCCCGTTTACACCGGGCTTCACCATTATTCCCTATGGCGATATTGCGGCGCTGGAAGCGGCCATTACCCCGAATACGGCTGCGTTTCTCGTCGAGCCGATTCAAGGGGAAGCTGGCATCATTATTCCGCCGGAAGGTTATTTGCGCCAGGCTGCCGCTTTGTGCCATCAGCATCAGGTGCTGCTGATGGCAGACGAGATTCAGACGGGGTTTGGCCGTACGGGCAAGCGCTTCGCCTGTGATTGGGAAGCGGTCACGCCGGATGTTTACATTATGGGCAAAGCGCTTGGCGGCGGCGTGCTGCCTGTGTCAGCGGTAGCGGCGGACAGCAGCATTTTGGGCGTGTTTGAGCCGGGCTCGCATGGCTCAACTTTTGGCGGCAATCCGCTGGCGAGCGCCGTAGCAGTCGCAGCGCTCCGTGTAACCGAGGATGAGCGCCTCGCGGAAAGATCGCTGACACTGGGCGAGCGGCTGCTTACCAAGCTGCGCGAAATCAAGCATCACGACATTGTGGAGGTGCGCGGCAGGGGGCTTTTTATTGCGATCGAGCTGAAAGGAGCGGCGCGGCCCTACTGTGAGAAGCTAAAGGAAGCCGGCCTGCTATGCAAGGAAACGCATGAAAAGGTAATCCGGCTTGCGCCGCCGCTGATCATTTCCGAAGACGAGCTGGCATGGGCGGCTCAGCGTATAGCGGATGTTTTTCAAGCGATGTGACCCGACTTATCCAAATCATCTATTTTAAGAGGAGAAGGGTGGAGCTTTCCTATGATTACTTATGTACCGGAGCCATTTACCGATTTTACGATCGAGGCGAACAGCGAGGCGCTTGCAGCAGCAATTAGCCAAGTGCAGCAGCAGCTGGGCCATGTTTATCCGCTTATTATCGGCGGCAGCAGGGTCATGACAGAGGAAATGCAAAGCTCCATCAATCCTTCCAGCACGAGCGAGGTCGTGGGGCGGGTATCGAAGGCAAATGCAGAGCAAGCAGAGCAGGCGATCGCAAGCGCCTATGAGACGTTTAAGTCGTGGTCCAAGGTGCCTGTGGCGCATCGGGCGAGATTGCTGTTTAAGGCAGCAGCAATTTTGCGCCGCCGCAAGCATGAGTTTAACGCCTGGCTCATGATTGAGGCGGGCAAGACGCGCGGGGAAGCAGATGCTGATACGGCGGAAGCGATTGATTTTCTCGAATATTATGCGCGGCAAATGCTGGAGATGAGTGAAACGGTAGCGAAAAAGCTGGTCGTTCGGCGCGGCGAAGATAACGATCTGCAATATATTCCGCTTGGCGTCGGTGTCGTCATTCCGCCGTGGAACTTTCCGCTGGCGATTATGGCGGGCATGACGACGGCGGCGGTAGTGGCGGGCAACACGGTAGTGCTGAAGCCGGCAAGCACAACGCCTGTGATCGCGTACAAGTTCGTCGAGGTGCTGGAGCAGGCGGGCATGCCGGCTGGCGTCGTCCAGTTTTTACCGGGGAGCGGCGCGGAAATTGGCGATTTGCTCGTGACGCATCCGCTGACGCGCTTCATTTCCTTCACGGGTTCTCGGGAAGTCGGACTGCGAATATTCGAGCTGTCTGCCAAAACATCGCCGGGCCAAGTTTGGCTAAAACGGTTTGTCGGCGAGCTGGGCGGCAAAGATGCCATCGTTGTTGATAGCGAAGCGGATCTGGAAGCAGCGGCGCAGGCGATTGTCGCTTCGGCATTCAGCTTTTCCGGGCAAAAATGCTCCGCCTGCTCCCGGGCCATCGTCCACGAGGCTGTCTATGACGCGGTATTAAAACGCTGCACCGAGCTGACGGAGGCGCTGACCGTCGGCAATACGGTAGACTTTAGCAACTATACAGGGCCAGTCATTGATTCGAATGCGTACCGCAAAATTTTCGAATATATCGAAACGGGCAGCAAGGAAGGGAGGCTTGTGACCGGAGGGCAAAAGGCGGAAGGCGATGGCTATTTCATCCAGCCTACGATTATTGCTGATCTCAAGCCTGATGCTGTACTGATGCAGGAGGAGGTTTTTGGCCCGGTGCTCGGCTTCTGCAAAGCTTCATCTTATGAAGAGGCGCTTGAGATTGCCAACAACACGGAATATGGACTCACAGGTGCGGTATTTTCGACGAACCGCGTTAAGCTGGAGCTGGCGCGCGAGCAGTTCCATGTCGGCAATCTTTATTTTAATCGAAAATGTACAGGAGCCATCGTCGGTGTCCATCCTTTCGGCGGCTTCAATATGTCGGGAACGGATTCCAAAGCCGGGGGGCCGGATTATTTGCTGCAATTTACACAGCTTAAGCTGATTTCGGAGCAGCTGTAAATAGCTGAAGCAGGTGATAATCAAGCCCAGCAGGTAAAGGAGGATGGCTTATGCTGCCGATTAGCCAAACGGATATTTCAATTATCGGTGTCCCGATTGATCTGGGGGCAGACCGCCGCGGCGTCGATATGGGCCCAAGTGCCATTCGCTGCGCGGGTATTGAGCAGAAGCTGGAGCAGCTCGGCTATATGGTGCATGATTTGGGCGATGTGGCTGTGCGCCGCCCTGCATCGCGTCCCGAACCAGGCGAGAAGCTGAAATATGTAGATGAGCTCGTTAGAGTCAATAGCAAGCTGGCGGACAAAACGGCCGAGGAGCTGGGGAAAGGGCGGTTTCCGCTTATTTTGGGCGGCGACCACAGCATTGCCATTGGCACGATAAAAGGGGTGCAGCGCCATATTCCGCGCCTTGGCGTGTTATGGTTCGATGCGCATTGTGATGCCAACACAGCGGATACTACGCCGTCGGGCAATATTCACGGCATGTCGCTGGCGGTTAGTCTCGGCTATGGCAGCCGGCGCCTGCTTGGAGTAGGAGGCGGTGGTGGCAAACGCGAGCCGATCCGCCCGGAGGATGTCGTCATTATCGGGGCCCGCTCGATTGATCCGGGCGAGAAGGCTTTGCTGCGCAAGCTTGGCGTCCGCGTCTATACGATGCACGATATTGATCGGCGAGGCATGGATCAGGTGATGGAGGAAGCGCTTGAGCGGCTTGCGGCAGCAGATGGCGTCCATTTGAGCTTCGATTTGGACGGTCTTGACCCGAATGATGCTCCGGGAGTCGGTACGCCCATTATCGGCGGAGTCAGCTATCGGGAAAGCCATCTTGCGATGGAGATGCTGGCCGAATCGAAGCGGCTTGTATCCGCGGAGTTTGTTGAGGTGAATCCGGTACTCGATTACCGCAACAAAACAGCTCATACAGCAGTCGAGCTGATCGGTTCTGTTTTCGGTGAGCAAATTATGTAGCTCGGCAGCAAGTCCGGCATAAACAGCAGAAACACAAGGAGGCGGCTTCCGTGTCCAGTAGCCATCTGGCAGCGGAAGCCGCCTCCTTGTGATGATTATCGTTATTCTTATAGACATTAAGTGTAGGGTCATACAATCATGTAGGCGCATCCGAGGTGTATGGATAGAGTACAATTAATGAGTTGAATGCCTCTTCCGCAGTGCTTGCTGCTGCGTATCCCGAGCTGGTGGAGCCAAGCATCGCCGGCCATTCCATTAATGGAATAAGCCGATTGGAGCTTCGGCACTTGCGTATTTTTGCTGGAAATTATGTGCTGAACCGTCCATAATAGAAGGACTGGATTATGCATTTTATATGATAAAGCGATAGATATCGATGGCTACAGGTGGAATGAAGGCTGGCTGGATGGTCGAAAGGGCGGCGTCTGATCAGCAGACAGGAGGGAAGCATAGTGGTAGCGGGTTCAATTAAATCGATCAATATTGGGATGCCTCAGCAGGTACCCTATTTGAAGAAAGAGGTTTTAACGGGCATTCATAAGCATCCTGTCCAGGATGCTGTTAAGCTTACTGCCGTCTGCTTCGAGGGAGACGGCCAAGCGGATTTGGTCCATCATGGCGGGGAGGATAAGGCGGTGTGCGTGTATCCTTTTGAGCATTATGCCTATTGGGAGACGCAGGGCTTGCCAATGAACTTCGGCGCCTTTGGCGAAAATCTTACGACGCAGGGCATCGTTGAGGAGAATATCCATATTGGCGATACGTTCCAGCTTGGGACGGCAATTGTGCAGGTAAGCCAGCCTCGTCAGCCCTGCTTCAAGCTATCCGTCAAATACGGCTTGCCCGAGCTTCCGCTGCAGGTGCAGCAGACCGGCTATACCGGGTATTATTTTCGAGTGCTCAAGGAAGGTGTCGTTTCGCCTTCGGACTCTTTAATATGCATAAGCAAGCATCCGGCAGCGTTGTCGATTTCTTACGCGAATCAAATTATGCATGTGGAGAAAACGAATCAGGAGGGCATGGAGCGGCTGCTTGCCGCGCCAGAGCTGTCCAGCAGTTGGAGGGCGACTTTCACAAAACGTCTGGCCGGGCTGGAGACGGATACAACGGAGCGGCTATCGGGCCAAGCGGCGAATAAGCAAGCCGATTAAGTTGAACGATTGACTAGGGTATGCATGCTATATAGCAAAGCAATCAAAAACGAGGAGGTAGACCTGCATGACCCATTTATTGTGGCAGGAAGATAAAGTGACGACCGCGGAAGAGCTGAGAAGCATGATGACCGAGCCTTCCGAAGCTGTCGTGAAAAAAACGATTTCCATTATCGATCCGCATGCCGCCAATTACTTGTCGATGTCGCCGCTTTTTTTTCTAGCGACCTCGAATGCGGCTGGTATAGGCGATGTTTCCCCGCGCGGGGATGAAGCTGGCTTTGTTAAGGTGCTTAATGAGAAGCAAATCGCATTCCCGGATCGTCCGGGCAATAGAAGAATGGACTCCTTGCTGAATGTGATTGACAATCCGCAAATCGGCATGATTTTTATTATTCCGGGGCTTGATGAAGTGATGCGGGTGAATGGACGTGCGAGCATTACGCGTAATGAAGCGTTTATCAGCAGCATGGAGTGGAACGGCAAGACGAGCGGCCTTGCCGTTGTCGTTGAAGTCGAGGAATGCTTCATCCACTGCCCACGGGCGTTTAAGCAGGCCGGATTATGGTCGCATGAGCAGTGGCCTTCCAAGGAGCAGCTGCCATCCGTTCAAGATTTGTTCAAAGCCCATCTTGAAATTAACGGCTTCCCGGTTAAAAAATAATTTTAGACAACGAAGGCAGGTACAGTCATGCAATTATCTGAAATGCAAAAGCATGTGAAGGAATTCAGCACTGCTCATGGGTTTGACGAATCAACGATTGAGCAAAGGGCGCTTTATTTAGTTACAGAGGTGGGGGAGACGGTTAAAGAGCTGCTGTATCTTTCCTACCACCCCGACCATGAGAAGAAGGAAGAAATCAAAGACCGTTTGGGCCTGGAAATGTACGATATTGTGTGGAATATTTGCGACCTTGCCAATAAGCTGGATATAGATTTGGAGCAGGCTTTTTCGAAAAAGATCGAAATCAACAAAACTCGCACCTGGTAATGGCGATTCGCTTTTTCTAAGATTTCGGATACGTTTCTTTAAGAAACTGGATGGACTGGCGGATCAACGCCTTTAAGACGCCCGTATCTATGTCGGCAACTTTATTGATGTAGACGCATGCCTTGCCCGCTGTATGTTTTCCGAGCTGTAGCAGCAGTACCTCTCGATGCGTGTCGCCTGTGGCAAAATACAGGCTGATCTTGGCTTTTCTTGGGGAAAAGCCAACTAGAGGTGCATCCCCGGCATGCCCTGATTCATATTGGTAGTGATACGACCCGAAGCCGATAATGCTGGGCCCCCACATTTTTGCGGGAAGCCCTGTAGTTTCGGTGAAAAGGTCGAGCAGCTTATATGCGTCTTCCCGTTTTTTAATATTTTCGACTTCTTCAATAAATGCGATGACGCTGTTGTCGGTTTCCTTCGTTTTCAGCTCGTACATGTTAAATGCCTCCGATCGCTCAGCTAGTGGTTGTAAATTCGTCTATAGGACTCGCGGAATGGGATTCCGTCTCCTTCAATCACGCTAATCAAGTAGTCGCCAAATTCCTCCTGATACTGAAAATGCAAATTAGCTCCCGTATTTAAAAAGGCAATGATCATATCGTGGTCCTTGCAAATTTCGATGATCTGCAGGTCATTTTGCTGGGCATAAAGCTTAAAGCTTTCCCAAAAATGAATCTCATATTCCTTTATTATTTCCTCTTTGCTGCTGCATGAGCTGCGGTTTATAAATTTAAGATTTTCCCCGATCAATGCCAAATGGTCATCATAAAAAATTTCCAAAAGCCAGTACTTAAACTCAAAGCCTAAAATGGTGCCGGTTATGGCGCTGTGGCATTCCTTGCTGCTGCATTTCATCAATAAATCATGGAAGCCGCTGTTTTTATGGGCGGGAAGGTTGAACAAACCTTTGTGCTTCAAATAAGCAACGATCGAAAAATCGATACTCTCCATCTCCATATAAGAGGAGGGCGAGAGCGTAGAATTAATCATTCGTTTGTTCCCAAACCGGCTTGTTATTTCGCTTATGAGGAAATCATCATGGGTTTTGGAATAATGAAAAATGAGGCGCAAGCCGTTGTCGAGTATGGCTTTTCTGCTGTTTTTGGTTTGTGTGCATGTGCGAATAGTTAGACGATGCTGGGCCGCATATCGCTCAAAATCATGCCAAAAATGAATGTCGCCTAGCTTTGCTATTTTATGAGAGTTCTTGATTCGGGCCAGCCTCTTAAAGTCGATAAGCGAGCCATAATATTGGTCATGTACATAGATTAGGGACAAGTCGAAGTGGCGAAATTCAAAATCCAATACCGTACTTTGTCCACTTCTTGCGCTTGCTTGGCAGGCAATTAGCAGCTCATGAAAGGTTAAATGTCCGTTTTCGGGTATTTCGATAAATCCGCCATGTTTTATAAAGGCATGCAGCTCAGCGTACTTATGATTATTTTCTCCTAAGCGAATAGGTAACACCTCTCTTATATGTAAAGCGAGTCTCCCTATAAATTATACATGATCAAGGAATGTGAACGCATGCTCCGATATGCCCTATACAAATAAAACAGGGACGCGATTTGCTCGCATCCCTGTTGTCTATTCCTTTATGTCCTTGCCCCTTAAAAAATCCTTACTCAGGCACAACGCTGCGAATGACGGTCAGGCTGCCGTCCAGCTCATAGCCGCCAAGGCTTGCTGGAAGCAAGTAAGCTTGGCCTGCAGCGAGTGCGAGCTCGCCATCTGCCCATTTCAGCTTGCCGCTGCCTTCGGCAACGATCAGGATGACGAAGCTTGTAGCAGGCGTTTCATAAGCTGCTGCGGAGCGGATGATTCCTTTTTCCACAATAAAATAAGGAGATGAGGCAATGGTCAGCCACTGGCCATCAGCAACGCCTTCGGTAGTCATGCGGCTTGCTCCAGCGCCGTCATAAGCAATGACGTTCAGCGAGTCCTCGATATGCAGATCGCGCAGCTCGCCATCAAGACCAAGACGGTCATAATCATACAGGCGGTAAGTCGTATCGGAGTTTTGCTGAATTTCGGCAACGACTACGCCAGCGCACAGCGCATGGACGGTTCCTGCCGGTATGTAAAAGGCGTCGCCTGCTTGAACGGGAACCTCTTGCAGCGTATCCATAATGCGTCCTTCAGCAATTGCAGCTTCCATAGCGCCGCGGTCTACGCCGTCCTTCAAGCCGTAAATAATCGTTGCGCCTGGCTTGGCATCAAGGATGTACCACATTTCGGTTTTGCCAAGCTCGCCTTCAGGCAATCCTTCGTACGTGTCGGTCGGGTGAACCTGAATCGACAGGTCATCATTGCAATCGAGCAGCTTGATGAGAAGCGGGAAGCGGCCATTTTTTTCGGAGAAGCCTTTCGTGCCGAACCACTCGCGGCCATAAGCTTCGCGAATTTCGTCGAGGCCTTTGCCAGCAAGCTCGCCATTAATAACCTTCGTCGTGCCATTCGGATGGTCGCCGATCATCCAGCCTTCGCCAATCGAGCCTTCCGGCAGCGTAAGCCCAAACTGCTCAAGCGCACGGCCTCCCCAAATACGTTCCTTCATCTCTGGTTGAAATTGCAGTGGATATGGTTTAGTCATTACAGTATCTCTCCCTAAGTTAAGTAGTTTAAGCTTTTCATTTGGCTTTTTTCTCTACGCCAAGCAAATATGGTGCAGCTTTCTTATGAAGCTGACGGTACAGCATAGTGGAGGCAGCCTCATCAGGCAGTGCTTCAACCCATTGCTGTACGGCAGCCGCTTCCTCCGCGCCGCCCGGATGACCGGGATAGACGACGCATGTAATGATGCCGCCCGGACGAAGCAGAGCAAGCGCTGCTTCCAGCGCGGCAATTGTAGTCGATGGCTGCGTAATAAGCGACTCATCGCCACCAGGCAAAAAGCCGAGATTAAACATCACTCCGGCAATATTGCCATGCAGTGCGGTTGGCAGGCCATCCGCCATATGCTCGTGGCTTTGGAGCAAAAGCTGCGTCTCCGCGAGCTTCTCCTTGCCGCTTGCACGTATTGCATCCAGCCGCTCCCGCGTCCGGTCGAGCGCCGCCTGCTGGATGTCGAAGGCAAATACGCTGCCGCGTTCGCCGACGAGACGGGCGAGGGCTAGCGTGTCAACGCCGCCGCCTGACGTGGCATCGATGACGGCATCACCGGGCTGTGCCCGTTCGGCCATCCAGCGATGCGCCATGCTGAGAACCGATAAAAATCCCATGCTAGCTGTTCACCCACAGCTTTCCTTGCCAAGTGCCACGCTTACGCAGCTCATCATCAATTGCATTGAGCACTTCCCATTTCTTGAGGCTCCACATTGGGCCGATGAGCAGGTCGCGCGGCGCATCTCCAGTGAGGCGATGGACGATCATCTCTGGCGGCAAAAACTCCAGCGTGTCGCCAATGAGCTTGACGTATTCGTCCTTCTCCAGAAAGCGCAGCAGTCCAGCCTCATATTGGCGAACCATTGGCGTCTTGCGCATGAGATGGAGCAGATGGATTTTGATGCCCTGTACATCCATGGCGGCAACGGCGCGTCCGGTGTCCAGCATCATTTCATGCGTTTCCTGCGGCAGTCCATAAATAATATGGGCGCAGACGCGGATGCCGCGCGCACGCAAGCGTTTTACCGCGTCAACATAGCAGGCGGTATCATGCGCCCGGTTAATCAGCTCTGAGGTCGATTCATGCACCGTCTGAAGTCCCATTTCGATCCAGAGGTAGGTGCGCTCATTGAGCTCCGCCAAATAATCGACGACATCGTCCGGCAGACAGTCGGGGCGGGTTGCAATCGACAGGCCGACAACGCCAGGCTGCTGTAAAATCACTTCGTAATATTCGCGAAGCTCCTCTACGGGTGCGTAAGTGTTCGTATAGGCCTGAAAGTAGCCGATATACTGGGCATCGGGCCATTTTTGATGCTGGCGGTCGCGAATGTTGTTGAACTGGGTAATGAGATCATCCCGCCGGCTCCCGGCAAAGTCGCCTGATCCGCGCGCGCTGCAGAAGGTGCAGCCGCCCTTGGCAATGGATCCATCGCGGTTCGGGCAAGTAAATCCGGCATCTAGCATGACCTTGAACACTTTGCCCCCGAATTGCTCGCGCATCTCGTAGTTCCATGTATGAAATCTTTTATCGCCCCATAGCTGGGGTTCATTGGCTGATTCTAATGCTGTTGCTTTTAATGAATTCATTCCGTTCTCCTTCTCTTATAAAAAGGGTGGTGAAAAAATTGGAGCGGAGTGAAAGGTTCGAATCGGAGAAGCATATACTTAAGCTTTCCGCAGGAAAGCTGCTTCATAAGCCAAACCTTTCACGCAGTGCAGATTCTTTTTGACCGCCATTTATTCGCTCCCTCTATTTTAACGAAAAAACAGGCGGAAAGCCACGCCCGATTATAGGCTGAATGTAAACGTTTCCACTATGCGGAAAACTGGAAATTATTTTTGAGAAAACAGAAAATAGGCTTGCTATATCTTACATGATCTGTTATATTAAAAGTGTGAAATGGCAACAAAAAAACCTAACATAGCTAATTCGTAGCGATTGTCATACAATGTCGTTTGTCTGGAAATAATGAGTTATATTAAACGATGAGGTGATGTCTAATGAGCCAGCAAACTAGAATTCCACATGGCGATGAGAAAGTAACAGTAGAATTGACAGTTAAAGAGCTGATGGCGCTGAG
The DNA here is from genome assembly GCF_001422685.1 of Paenibacillus sp. Leaf72. Classification (NCBI taxonomy): domain Bacteria; kingdom Bacillati; phylum Bacillota; class Bacilli; order Caryophanales; family Paenibacillaceae; genus Paenibacillus; species Paenibacillus sp. Leaf72. Next base: position 57,282 of record NZ_LMLV01000035.1, read on the forward strand.
CGGTGTCAGATTCCACAATAATCATCATGTTGAAGTATCTGCGCGCAAGAAGTTGAATGAAGCGCTCGAAGAAACATATGAAATCGATAAATCCAGTGCTCCGATTGATTATCGCTTGCTGATCTGAGCTGCTCTATAATTAGTAGAAGAACCGCGGGGGCGGCCACCCTGAGGTTCTTTTTTTTGGCTATCGGCTTTACAAGAAGGGCGATCTTAGGCACAATAAGGACTAGCTTATATGCGGGAGTTGCCCACAATTCGGGCGCGCACGCAATTAAATGGAGGATTCAAATACAATGCGATTAAGAGGAAGAAAAGGAATTCGTGAAAGCCTGGAGGCACAGCCTGAGCTTGTTGTTTTGGATGCTGCCCCGCTTAAAGGGAAATGGCGCGATTTTTTCGGCAATGATAACCCGATTTATGTGGAGCTTGGCATGGGCAAGGGCCGTTTCATCAGCCATATGAGCGCGCGCAATCCGCATATTAATTTTATTGGCGTAGATATGTATGATGAGCTGATTCGCCGTGCAGGCGAGAAGGCACATGCGATTTGGGCAGAGCAGGGAGTTAGCCATCCGCCTAATTTGGCGCTGCTGCGCGCGAATATCGAGCAGATCGAGACGATGTTTGAGCCGGGCGAGCTTGAGCGCATTCATCTGAATTTCAGCGATCCTTGGCCAAAAGCGAAGCATGCCCGCCGCAGGCTGACGCATCCGCGTTTTCTGGCGAAGTATGGTCAATTGCTGAACGAGCGCGGAGAAATTCATTTTAAGACCGATTCGATGTCGCTGTTTGAGTTCTCATTGAACAGCTTTACGGAGATGGAGCTTCAGCTTCGGAACATTTCCTTGCATTTGCATAAGGATGAGCCGCGCGAGGAGCTTGTATTTACTGAATATGAGATGAAATTTATGGACAAGGGCCAGCCGATCTACCGTCTGGAAGCTGTAATCGGCTCAGCGGCGCTGGCGAAATTCCGCGAAAACAAGCTGGCGAATGCCCAGCGTGAAGCGGAGCAAAGCGATCAGGACGAAGAAACAGAAGACTAGCCTTTCAAACCATTAATCAACGATCCCCGCAGTAAAAAAACGGGCAAAAGCCAAATACAGCTAGGTTACATGGCAGTAACCCAGCTGTATTGTACGGCGAATGCCGTGACCGTGCCTATAAATGCGCCGACAATAACGTCGGAAGGATAATGCAGCCCCAAGTACATCCTCGACCAGCCTACCGAAACGCCTATAACCGCAGCAATTGGGACGGTAATAACCAGCAGGACGCCGCTCGTAAGCACAATTGGGATGAGCCAGGCGAATATCGCTGTCGTATGTCCAGATGGGAATGACGAATCGACAAGCGGCTTGCGACTGGTGGTCAACCCCTCCAGCGCTTGATACGGGCGCAGCCTTTTGAACCAGCGTTTGACCACAAAAACGGGGAAATGGCTAATGACGACGGTTATGAAGCATTGCCAGCCTGTTGCGTTCCATGGTGATGGAGCGATCAAAGCAAATAGCAGAGAACTGGTCAGGGTAAACGTCGCACCACCCATATGTGTAATGACGCTGAGCCATTTTCCAAGCCAGCGGTGCAGGCGCTTATGTCCACGCCGGCTGTTCGCCCAGACAATGAGCTGCTGCTCGCGCACTCTCAGCCATCCTAACAATTGTTTCATTCAAATCCTCCTGTATAAGTGTGGCGGTTTTCCACTCTAAAGATAGTACCATGTTTTGAGCCCCTGTACGCATACAATTTGTAAAAATCCAGATTAATGTTCCGTTCATACTGTGTTGATTACCCGATAACATACCTTCCTTACAATAATAGCCGATAGCATTCAAGAGTAAAGGCGAAGGAGGCGTATGAATGAGACTCGCGCTTTTTACCGATACCTATGAGCCTGAACGAAATGGCGTTGCCCGTTCGCTTGGCCGCTGGAAAGCCTATTTGCAGCGCAGGGGGGTGGAGTGTCTGGTGCTGGCGCCGGAGCGCTCGATATTTGACTCCAAGGCTGCTATGCAGGCAAGCTCTGTAGAACGTTTTGCCAGCCTGCCGTTTTTTCTATACCCCGAGTGCCGTCTGGCGCTGCCGAATCCGCTGCATCTCCGCCATGCCCTGCATGAATTTAATCCCACCCTCATCCATGTAGCTACCCCATTCAACCTTGGCTTATGTGGCATTCATTATGCCCGCAAGCATCAAATTCCACTGATCGCATCGTATCACACCAATTTTGATCAATATTTGCCGTTTTATAATTTGCAATGGATGGTAAAGATGTTAAGTAGGTATATGGAATGGTTTCATCACGACTGTAAAAAGATTTTTGTGCCTTCCACATCTACACTGCAGGACTTGACTAGGAAAGGATGGGGTGCGGAGCGGCTTTCGGTGTGGAGCCGGGGTATAGACACAAGCTTGTTTCATCCCGGGGTTAACCGGGAGCAATTGCTGGCGCAGCATGGCATAAAACATGAATGTTTTGTCGTTTTTTATGCAGGAAGGCTTGCTCCAGAGAAAGATGTCGAAACAGCAATTGAGGCTTTCTCCTTATTCCAAAAACAAACAAATGCACAGGTTAAGCTGGTGCTGGCTGGTGACGGTCCTTCGTCAGAGGCGCTGCAGCAGCAATGCGCAAGAAGCGGCGTAGCTGCAACCTTCCTTGGCTTTCAAACGTCAGAGGAGCTGCAGAGGTGGTACGCTGCTGCTGATCTTTTCCTCTTTCCGTCGGCGACGGAAACGTTCGGCAATGTTGTGCTTGAGGCGATGGCATGCGGCACACCTGTCCTTTGTGCGAACAAGGGCGGCGTGCTTGATTCCGTCTCCCACGGACTAAACGGAGTGTTATGCGAGGCGGGAAGCCCGGCAAGCTTTGCTGCTGCACTTGCGCTTCTGCACGAGGATGAGGAATGCAGAAGAAGTTTGGGCATTAGCGCAAGATTGTTCAGTCTTCGCAAGTCTTGGGATGCAATTTTTGATGGGCTTCTCGCGGAATGCGAGCGGCAATCCGCAAAGGGGCGTTCACCAGTCAGTCACATTATGAGATAAATTTAACGGAAACATTTTCGCGTTTTTTATCGTAAGTAAGGACAGAAGTGCTAAAAATTCAGCAAATGGATGAAAATAAGGGTGACGCGCCGCAAAAGGAGGTAATGCAGTCATTGGTTAACCATGGTAGCGCTTTTCCGGCTGGAAAACGCTCAATTGAGCTTTTGACAAAAGGAAGCAATGTGTGGAGAATCAAGTAAGGTCAGGGACGCTTTCAGAAAAGCGCCCGTAAACAAGAGAGATATAAAATAACCGCCTGAACGATGAACGCATGCTTGGTCGGCTGCGCCAATCAATTTGGCAAATCAAAAAAAGGGGTCTCAAGGGGGCAGTACCTAAATGTTCAATTCGATTATGTTTGTTGTGCAAATTTTATTTGCAGTGCTTGGCCTGTATCAATTGTTTCTGACGTTTTTTGGATGGCATCGCAAAAAAGAGGATTTGTCGCATAAGCCGCAAAAGTCTTTCGCTTTGCTAATCGCCGCTCATAACGAAGAGCAAGTAGTTGGAGCTTTAATCGAGAATTTGCAAAAAATGAAATACCCGCGCGAGCTGTACGATATTTTCGTCATCTGCGACAACTGCACCGACGGAACAGTCGATGTTGTAAAAAGCTATGACGGCGTATATGCCTGCGTAAGAGAAAATCCGAACCAACGCGGTAAAGGCTTCGCGGTGGAATGGATGCTTAAAGAGCTGTGGCAAATGCCGCGCAGCTATGATGGCGTTGCGATTTTCGATGCTGACAATCTCGTGGCAACGGACTTCCTGCAATATATGAACAATGATCTGTGCAATGGCTTCCAGGTTGTACAAGGTTATCTGGATACGAAAAACCCGAATGACTCTTGGGTCAGCTCGGCGAATGCAATCAACTATTGGTTCTGTAACCGTCTATGGCAGCTGCCACGTACGAACCTGGGGCTTGCGAACTTCCTCGGCGGTACGGGCATGGTGTTCGATTCCAAGCTGCTGCAGGAAATGGGCTGGGGAGCTACGAGCCTTGTCGAGGATTTGGAATTTACCGTTCGCTGCATTAAGCGGGGCATTTACCCGAAATTCAACTTTGAAGCTAAAGTATTCGACGAAAAGCCGATTACGTTTCAGGCTTCTGCCCGCCAGCGCCTGCGCTGGATGCAAGGCCATTTTGATGTAACGCGCAAGCATATGCTACCGCTGTTGTGGCAGGGCATCAAGGATCGCAGCTGGACAAAGATCGACGCTGCGCTGTATGTCTTTAATGCTTACAATTATCTCGCGGGCTTCTGTATAGCCGCTATCGTTTGGGGCGACATCTTCCTGTCGGGAGGAGAACGGGTAACATCCGTGTACAATATGCTGCCGATTTGGGTGTCTATCCCTTATATGCTTTACATTTTCATTCAAATTCCGTTGTCTATGCATTTGGCTAAAGTCAACTGGAAGCTGTACCTGCGCATTCCGACGTTTTTGCTTTTCACCCTGTCATGGTGGCCAATTACGGTTCATGCCTTCTTTACACAAAACAACAAGAAGTGGAGCCATACGCAGCATACTCGCGTCATCCGCTTGGAGGAAGTACAGAGCAAGCAGCTTTAAAGATGAATTTGTGAATAAGCTGCCGCGACGCCGACGGATCATTGTTTCAGCTTTAGCTGCTCTTGAACATTGATTTCGTCTGCTGCGCGCGGTTACCCACATTTTGATTTTAAAAGTGTTGACACTGAACTTTCGGTTGTGATATAGTAAGTCGGTAGTGTTTAGGAAACAATTTATGAAATACTGTAACGCACAAGCAGAAGCACCCGCTTCTCACCTTTCGGCTCGCGCTGACCGGTTTGCGATAATCGACTAAGCTTATCTTTTGTGTCTCCTTGTGGGATGTAGGGAATAGCAGCAAACAACGGTTATGGGATGCGGGTTCAATTGAGCCTGTATCCCTTTTATTATGCAAGTATACTCTTTTGGAGGTGGCACGTTATTAGCAGAGAACATCAAATCAATGATGAAATCCGGGCCAGAGAAGTACGTTTAGTTGGTGCGGAAGGCGAGCAAATCGGTATTAAACCCATTCGTGATGCCTTGCAAATGGCCATAGACTTAAACCTGGATCTGGTGAACGTAGCGCCGACGGCTAAACCGCCGGTATGCCGGATTATGGATTACGGAAAATTCCGCTATGAGCAGCAAAAGAAAGAAAAAGAAGCCCGGAAAAACCAAAAGATCGTTGATCTTAAGGAAGTTTGGTTCCGTGCAAACATTGATGAGCACGATTATCAAACGAAATACCGCAATGTTGTAAAGTTTTTGGGTGAAGGCGATAAAGTTAAAGCTTCTGTCCGGTTCCGCGGTCGTGAAATTGCGCACGCGTCGCTTGGTCAAAAGATCTTGGATCGTCTCGCTCAAGAGGTTGCCGAAATATGCAGCGTAGAACGCGCTCCTAAGCTGGAAGGCCGGAGCATGATTATGATTTTGGCACCAAAAAGCAACACTTAATTTAAGGGAGGATAATTGACATGCCTAAAATGAAAACACACAGCAGTCTGAAAGACCGTTTCAAAATTACGGGTACTGGTAAAGTAAAGCGTTATAAAGCTTACAAAAACCACTTGCTTTCCCACAAATCCGGACGCCAGAAGCGCGTTCTTGCTGGTCAACCACTGATGGCTGCTGGCGACGTTAAACGCCTGCAACAAGGTCTTAACAATCTTAAATAAGCACATTTTGCAATAAATACTAATTAGAAACTTTCAGGAGGTCAACACTCATGGCAAGAGTTAAAGGCGGATTTGTCCGCACTCGTCGTCGCAAAAGAATTTTGAAACTGGCAAAAGGTTATTTCGGTTCGAAGCATCGCCTGTTTAAAACAGCGAAGGAGCAAGTAGGCAAGTCCTTAATGTATGCTTACCGCGACCGTCGCAACAAAAAACGTGACATCCGCAGACTGTGGATCGTTCGTATCAATGCAGCAGCTCGTATCAACGGACTGTCGTACAGCAAATTCATGTACGGTTTGAAACTTGCTGGCGTTGAAGTAAACCGCAAAATCCTTGCTGACTTGGCTGTTAACGATATTGCTTCGTTCAACTCCCTTGCTGGCGTGGCTAAACAAAAAATCAACGCTTAGTAACTGAAGCGTTATAGATGAGGCTGTCCCTTAGGGGGCAGCCTCATTATGATTTCTATGACTTTTTTCATTTCTGGTTCCGACTGGAGTGGCGTACATTTTAGCGTCCAATTCCGGCAGCAGAGGACAAACAAACAGGCGGCTACCTCTTTCCTGAATAAACTAAAGCACAACGGGAAAGGAGGGATTTTGCATGGGTAACATTACCAAAGAGCAGGCGCGTAAGCTCGCGGGCAAATCCATCTATGCAGTGCGCAAGGACGGCTCTGTCGTCACGGGCAAGCTCGTTCGCATCCAGGGCAACAAGCTGACGCTTGCACCAATTGGCAAGGACAAGGGCAAGTCGGTCAAAACAAAAGCGCTGCTGCCCCTAGTTTTGTTTGATTTGCTGGCAATCGGTACGCTTCCATTCTTCGGAGCTGGCTTCGGCGGCGGCTATGGAGGCGGCTACGGTGGAGGATATGGCGGTGGTTACGGAGGCGGCTATGGTGGCGGCTACGGCGGAGGCCAATGCTGTCAGAACCAAGGCTACAACTACGGCGGCTACTACTAAGTATTTAGCGGCATAGGGCTGCTGATTTCAGCCTCAACTAAGCCCTTTAATCATTTCGTAGCAGCGAAGCTCGGGATAATATCGAATCGCTTGATATCCGAGCTTCGTATAAAAATGGCGGGCCTTGTCGTTGATTTGATCGACGAACAGGCGGCCCATCGTACAGGAAGCTGCCAAGCCATAGGCTTCGGCTGCTGCCATCAGCTTTGTGCCGCAATGGCGGTTGCGATGCTCGGGGTGTACGGCAAGCATGGAGAACATCAAAATGTCGTGGGCTTTTTCAAAATGAATAAAGCCATAGGGCGTGGCTGTTTTTCCTGCTGCCGCAACATAGGTTACGCCGCGGCGAAGGCGCAGGGGCAGCTCGCGTATAACTGTGGCATCATGTTGATGAGTCGTCCATGAGAGTGGCATAAGCTCTGACTTGATGAGCCTGATGATTTCTTCATCGTCGGTACGGGCGTTGCGCTCTCGTATCATTAGGATCATTCCTGACTGCATGAGTTTGCCGAATGCTGGCTATTCTAATATATGAAGCGGGGCTTTGCCGCGCGCCCTATTTTTGCTAAAATGCTGTTGCGGTTTCTTCTTGACTAACGAATGATGTCAGCTTATAATAAAGAAAGTCTTATTCAAACATATGTCATCAGCAATGATGAGGACGAAGTGTTAAGGGCTCTTTTGTTCAGAGAGCGGATGGATCAGCTGCAACCATCGCCAAAACCCCTTTTCTACGAGCTCACCTCGGAGCTGTTTTCCTGAAAAGCACGTCAAGTGGTTATTAGGGAAAATCGCAGGGCACGCGTTACAGTGCTAAAGGTATGGACGGTCAGTGCGCACACGTTCTTACCTGTGGAGGTTATACATCGCAAGATGTGTAACGAATTTGGGTGGTACCACGGAAGTTAAACCTTTCGTCCCTCGATGCTTCTTCTAGAAGCAGGAGGAGCGAAAGGTTTTTTTGTTGTTTTCGAGAGGAGGATGACCGATGGTCACGCAAAATGCAACACTGAAGTCAAAAGAAGAATTAATGGAGAAGCTGAGGCAGCCAGAAGTAATTACGGGTTCCGAAATTTTACTTCGCAGCTTGGTGCTGGAAGGCGTCGATTGCGTATTCGGGTATCCGGGTGGCGCAGTGTTGTACATTTACGATGCGATGCACGGTTTCTCTGATTTCAACCACGTGCTTACCCGCCATGAGCAAGGCGCAATTCACGCAGCCGATGGTTATGCTCGCGCAAGCGGCAAAGTAGGGGTTTGTATTGCAACCTCCGGCCCTGGTGCGACCAACCTGGTAACGGGTATTGCTACCGCTTTTATGGATTCGGTTCCGTTGGTTGTCATTACCGGTAATGTCATCTCGAGCCTGATTGGAACCGATGCGTTCCAAGAAGCTGATATTACAGGCATTACAATGCCAATTACGAAGCACAGCTATCTGGTACGGGATGTCAATGATTTGGCCCGTACGATTCATGAAGCATTCCATATTGCTAATACAGGACGCAAGGGACCTGTTCTAATTGATATACCGAAAGACATTTCCGCTAACAAAACGCTGTTCAAGCCGGTAACGGAAGTCAGCATTCGCGGATATAACCCAACTGTATCGCCGAACAAGCTGCAGGTGGACAAAATGATTAAAGCGATCACGGAAGCGGAGCGTCCGCTAATTCTTGCAGGCGGCGGCGTTATTTACTCCGGCGCGCATGAAGAGCTGCATGAATTCGTGAAGAAAACCGATATTCCGATTACGACAACGCTGCTCGGTCTTGGGGCATTCCCAAGCGGAGATGACTTGTTCCTCGGCATGCCGGGTATGCACGGCACGTATACAGCGAACAAATCGATTCAGAAGGCAGATTTGCTGATCAATATCGGCGCGCGGTTTGATGACCGAGTAACGGGCAAGCTGTCTGGGTTTGCACCGCATGCGAAGATCATTCATATCGATATCGATCCTGCCGAAATCGGCAAAAACGTGCCAACTGACATTCCGATTGTAGGCGATGTGAAGACGGTGCTGCAAATTGCGAATTTGCAAGCCAAGCGTGCAGATAAAGCAGATGCATGGCGTGCGGAGCTGCTGGCTTCGAAAGCGCAATATCCGTTCAGATACAAGGATTCGGAAGATGAGCTGAAGCCGCAATGGGTAGTGGAAATGCTGCATGAGACGACGAATGGCGATGCCATTGTAACGACAGACGTTGGCCAGCATCAAATGTGGGCAGCGCAGTTTTACAAGTTCAACAAGCCGCGCTCGTGGGTAACCTCTGGCGGACTTGGAACGATGGGCTTTGGTTTCCCATCGGCAATCGGCGCTCAAATGGCGAACCCTGACCGCCTTGTTATTTCAATCAACGGCGATGGCGGCATGCAGATGTGTGCGCAGGAGCTGGCGATTTGTGCAATCAACAACATTCCGGTCAAGGTTGTTATTTTGAACAATCAGGTGCTAGGAATGGTGCGCCAGTGGCAGGAGCTGATTTACGATAATCGCTACAGCCACATTGACCTTTCGGGCAGCCCGGACTTTGTGAAGCTGGCGGAAGCATATGGTGTGAAAGGCTTCCGCGCGACGAACAAGGAAGAAGCAAAAGCAGTATGGGAAGAGGCAATGAATCACCCTGGTCCTGCAGTTGTGGAGTTTGTCGTTCGCAAAGAAGAAAATGTATACCCGATGGTCGCACAAGGTAGCACGATCGACGAAATGATCATGGGGGATGCGGAATGAAGAAACATACAATCGCAGTAATCGTTAACGACCAGCCTGGCGTTTTGCAGCGTGTGTCCGGTTTGTTCGGCCGCCGCGGCTTCAATATTGAGAGCATCACAGTGGGGACGAGCGAAGAGGTTGGCCTGTCCCGCATGGTCATCGTCACAACAGGCGATGAGCAGACGCTTGAGCAGATTACGAAGCAGCTTTATAAGCTTATTGATGTAATCAAAGTCATTCATCTTAGCTCGAACCCTATTGTTGCCCGCGAGCTGGCGCTTATTAAAGTAAGCGCCGAGCCAGCGGTGCGTCCGGAAATTTTCGGCGTAGTCGAAACATTCCGCGCAGCAGTTGTGGACATTGGCACTCATTCCGTTATGGTACAGGTTGTTGGCGATACCGAGAAAATCGACGCAATGGTTGAATTGCTGACGCCCTATGGTATTCGCGAGCTGTCCCGTACCGGTGTAACGGCGCTGAACCGCGGCAACAGCCGCTAACGTTCGATCGCAAGCTTTTTTTCGAATTCTAAGAAAGTATAAGTTTCATCCTTATATCCGCTTAGAATTCTAGGGCAAAGCTCTTCGCACGTTCCAGAAGGACGACGAAGTCGTTTTTGCTTGAAATATAGGAAAGTATATGATTTCGTCATACTTTCTCTATATTTCTCGGACTGAAACGCGCCGCGCCGCCAAAGGACGGCGACAGCCGTCTCACCTTGAAAATATGGATTTACCCCGCTTTGAGCGGGAGTTTAAGCGGAGAACCGCGGCTATTCGCGTCATTCTCTACTTAAACACCCGTTCAAAAGGGTCAAAATAAAGGAGGCAATTATTCACATGGCAGTTACATTGTATTATGAAAAAGACGCTGATCAAAGCGTACTTCAAGGTAAAACGATCGCAGTAATCGGTTACGGAAGCCAAGGCCACGCACAAGCGCAAAACCTTCGCGACAGCGGACTTAAAGTTATCATCGGTCTTCGCCCTGGTAAATCCGCTGACACAGCTAAAAAAGACGGTTTCGAAGTATTGACCGTTGCTGAAGCAACTAAAGTAGCAGACGTTGTTCAAATCCTGCTGCCTGACGAAACACAAGCACAAGTATACAACGAGGAAATCGCACCGAACCTGAAAAAAGGCGCGGCTCTGATGTTCTCCCACGGCTTCAACATTCACTTTGGCCAAATCAAGCCAAGCAAAGATACAGACGTATTCCTGGTTGCTCCTAAATCGCCAGGCCACATGGTTCGCCGTACGTATGAAGAAGGCTTTGGCGTACCGGGCTTGATCGCAATCGAGCAAGATGCTTCCGGCAACGCAAAAGCAATCGGTCTTGCTTATGCTAAAGGTATCGGCTGTACTCGTGCAGGCGTTATCGAAACAACTTTCAAAGAAGAAACAGAAACCGATCTTTTCGGTGAGCAAGCAGTTCTTTGCGGCGGCGCATCCGCGCTTGTACAAGCTGGTTTTGAAACGCTTGTTGAAGCTGGCTATGCTCCAGAAATGGCTTACTTCGAGTGCTTGCACGAGCTGAAGCTGATCGTTGACATGATGTACGAAGGCGGCATCTCCTCGATGCGCGATTCCATCTCCAACACAGCTGAATACGGCGACTATGTAACGGGTCCTCGCATTGTAACAGCTGAAACGAAAAAAGAAATGAAGCGCGTATTGGAAGATATCCAATCCGGCCGTTTCGCTCGCGATTTCATCCTGGAAAACAAATCAGGACAAGCGATGATGAACGCTACTCGCCGCAACGAGGCAGCTCATCCAATCGAGCAAACAGGCAAACAGCTTCGTGAGCTTATGCACTGGATCAAGAAGTAATATTTTTTAACTAGGGCGTATCTTCAAATAGGTGTTTAACCTTGCGGGGATGCGCCCCCATAGTATGAAGCGATGAAGAAATAATCCCGGTTCACCGGCGGATGAGCTGCGCGCAGGCGCAGTCTTAGAGCTGTCCGTGCGTACCGGGATCATTCTGTTCCCGGAGGTGCAAGGAAATGCGTAAAATTTATATTTTTGACACAACATTGCGTGATGGGGAGCAGTCTCCAGGCGTCAACCTGAACACGAAGGAAAAGGTGGAAATCGCCCTCCAACTGGAAAAGCTGGGTGTGGATCGGATTGAAGCTGGTTTTCCTGCGGCATCTCCCGGCGATTTGGCAGCGGTTAATGCGGTAGCGACAGCTATCAAAAATGCAACGATTATCGGCCTGTCGCGCTCGCGCGAGCAGGATATTGACGCGGTGCGTGAAGCGCTTAAAGGCGCGCAGGACCCGTGCATCCATCTATTCCTGGCGACAAGCCCAATTCACCGCAAGCACAAGCTGCGGATGGAGAAGGAGCAAGTGCTGGAAACAGCAGAGCGCGCTATTCGTTATGCGAAGAAATATTTTGATAAAGTCGAATTCTCGCCTGAAGATGCTGGGCGCACAGAGCTTGATTTCCTTTGCGAAGTAACGGATATGGCGATTCGCGCGGGAGCGACAGTCGTTAATATTCCGGATACCGTCGGTTATTTGAATCCGCAGGAATTCGGCAACATCTTCAAAACGCTGAAGCAAAACGTTCCGAACATCGAAACGATCCAGCTCAGCGCGCATTGCCATGATGATCTGGGCATGGCAACAGCCAATGCACTGTCTGCTATACTTAACGGCGCAGATCAAGTAGAGGGTACGATTAACGGTATCGGCGAACGCGCCGGAAACACGGCAATCGAGGAAATTGCCCTTGCGCTTGCGACGCGTGCCGATTATTTCGGCGCAACGACGACGTTGAACCTGAAAGAAATTGCCAAGACGAGCCGCCTGGTCAGCAAGCTGACGGGCATGGTGGTACCAGGCAATAAAGCGATTGTGGGCGCCAACGCCTTCGCGCATGAGTCCGGCATTCATCAGGACGGCATGCTCAAGGAAAAAACGACGTATGAAATCATTTCGCCCGATACCATCGGTTTGAAAGAGTCTTCGCTCGTACTTGGCAAGCACTCCGGCCGTCACGCATTCCGCGAGAAGCTGATCGACATGGGCTATGAGCTGGATGAAGAAGCGGTTAACGTGGCCTTCGCCAAGTTCAAAAACTTGGCTGACCGCAAAAAGAATGTCACCGACGAAGATATTCGTGCCTTTCTGGAAGAAAAGCTCGTGGATACGCCGGAAGTATTTACGCTTGAGACGATCCAAGTGAGCTACGGCAACCAATCGACGCCTAGCGCTTCGGTTATTATCCGCCAAGCGGATGGAAGCGTTAGCGAAGGAACAGCGGAAGGCAATGGCTCGGTTGACGCGATTTACAATGCGATCGATAAAGTGACTTCTGAAGCTGTAGAGCTTGAGGATTATTCGATTAAATCGGTATCCCAAGGCAAGGATGCGCTTGGCGAGGTGCATGTTGTACTGAACCAAAATGAAGTATCTGCGCAGGGCCGCGGCCTTAGCACCGATATTTTGGAAGCGAGCGCACGCGCCTACATCGATGCGCTCAACCGCCTAATTGAGAAACGCAAATCGCCAGGACGTCGCGATAAAATGAGCTTGATTTAGTTAGCTTAGGGGGAGCGGAAGCTCCTCCTTTATTACGTTCTGCCGAGCCATATGCGTATTCAATAGCCTTTATAAGCATTGCCTATAAAGACCATAGATTTTATATCTTTGTTTTCAGCTCTGAAATATGGTACAAATGATAACAGAATGAGAATAGCTCATCCGAGCTCAAAAATAAGGAGTGTTACACAACAATGTCAGAAGTTAAAAAAATTGCAGTAGTTGCCGGCGACGGTATTGGTCCAGAGGTCGTAGGCGAAGCGCTTAAAGTATTGAAAAAAGTAGAAGAGCTTTACGGCTATCAGTTCGAAACCGAGCACGGCCTGTTCGGCGGTATTGCAATCGATCAAAAAGGAACACCATTGCCGCAAGAGACGCTTGATCTTTGTAAAAATGCTGACGCTGTATTGCTCGGTGCTGTTGGCGGTCCGAAATGGGACAACAACTCGAAGGAGCTTCGCCCTGAGACTGGCCTTCTCGGCATTCGCAAAGCGCTGGGCCTGTTCTCCAACATTCGTCCGGCAACTGTATTTGACTGCTTGAAGGAAGCTTCTACGCTTAAACCAGAAGTGCTGGAAGGCACTGACCTGATCGTTGTGCGCGAGCTGACAGGCGGCATTTACTTCGGCGAGAAATTCCGTCGTGAAGGTGCTGGCGGCGAAGAAGCGGTTGATACTTGCGTATACAATGTACAAGAGATTGAGCGTATCGTTCGCCAAGCGTTTGATATTGCGATGACTCGCAGCAAGCGTCTGGCTTCCGTAGATAAAGCAAACGTGCTGGAAACTTCCCGCCTGTGGCGCGAAGTCGTTAACCGGATTGCTCCTGAATACCCAGAGGTTGAGCTGGAGCATGTGCTTGTCGACAACTGCGCAATGCAATTGCTGCGCCGTCCATCGAGCTTTGACGTTATCGTAACGGAAAATATGTTTGGCGATATTTTGAGCGATGAAGCAGCGATGCTGACAGGTTCCATCGGCATGCTTTCCTCCGCTTCCCTAGGCGAAGGCAGCTTCGGCCTTTACGAGCCGGTACACGGTTCCGCTCCTGACATTGCTGGACAAGGCATCTCGAACCCAATCGCAACGATTTTGTCGGTTGCACTGATGTTCCGTCTGACTTTCGGCTACCACGATGCAGCGCAAGCGATTGAAGATGCTGTTAAAGAAGTGCTGGATGCAGGACACCGTACAGGCGATATCGCGGTAGACAAGAGCAAAGCTATCGGCACATCGGCAATGGGCGATTTGATCATTGCAGCGCTGAAAAAAGCTTAATTATAATAATTATAAAAAAATATTGAATACAATCTTGACTTCAATATAATCTAGTGATAATATTTATCAATAGATAGCGATAGTCACCGATGTTCACGCATCGATACATGCTCATCATTAAAACTCAAGGAGGATTTCAAATTATGGCAGAACGTTTGGTAGGTTACCCAGCTCCAGATTTCACAGCAGAAACAGCAATCGGTGATGGTTCCGGTTTCGGCAAAGCATCCCTTGCAGACTACAAAGGCAAATGGTTGGTTTTGTTCTTCTATCCACTTGACTTCACTTTTGTTTGCCCAACTGAAATTACAGCTTTGAGCCTTGCTGCTGATGAGTTCAAGAAGCTTAATACTGAAATTCTTGGTGTGAGCGTAGACAGCCAGCACAGCCACAAAGCATGGATTAATACATCCGTTAACGATAATGGTCTTGGCAAGCTTGAGTTCCCTCTTGCTGCTGATATTACGAAAAAAATCGCTAAAGATTATGGCGTTCTGATTGAAGAAGAAGGTATCGCGCTTCGCGGTCTGTTCATCATCGATCCAGAAGGCGAAGTGAAATACCAAGTCGTTAACCATAACGATGTTGGCCGCAGCGTAGACGAAACGCTTCGCGTATTGCAAGCTTTGCAATCCGGCGGACTTTGCCCAATGAACTGGAAGCCAGGTCAGCAAACGCTGTCTGTTTAATCCAAATTTGCTTCTCTTTAGCAGAAGCTAAGACAAAGAGCCCGTGCCAAATATTGGCATGGGCTTTTCTATTACGAAAAAAGCAGGAATTGTACGTGTGTAAAGCGAATAAGTTTATGTCAAACGAAACGTGCTTGCTGCGAACTGGCAACAGCTAAGGAGGTCGTCGTCGATGAGTTTTTGTTGTGGAGCTAGTATGATTGGTACCAAAGGGACATTAAAGCATTTTCGGACACATATCCATAACGTGCCTATTTTGTTCTGCCCGGTATGCAACCGTGTGGAGATTCACCACTTGGTAGAAAATGAGTATGAAATATTGGCTGAATACGCACATGGAGACGGCGCCGCTGAGGTTGATTTTCAGGAGTATGTGGAGCAAGAAGGCAAGGACCTTCGGGAAAATTGCGTAAATCATGAAAGTGAAGATCCGATGGATGTCGTACTGAGCCAAATTGACATATCACTTGATTTGCTCAGCTTTGCGAACCAAATTAACGACATCGCATGGCAAGGTGAATTAAAGAAGCGTCTGGTTATTTTAAGCAGCCGGCGCAATAAGCTTAAAGAGCGGCGAACATCAGTCTAAAATGAATCATTTTATGAAATGTGGCCTCCGTTTGGGGGCTTTTTCATTTTTCTCATAAATTTCGGGGCCTACCCCCTCAAGCGACACAGATTGACCGAAACCTATGAATGAGAGGTGGAACGGTTGCTACTTGTATTATTCAAGCGTTTCTTGCGGAAAACCGTGCCCACCGACACCGTAGAAACGAAAGCGAAGGAATCATTATTAAAAAATACGAAATCCATGCAATCCCTGACGCCGGAGCAGACGGTTCTGCAAATTCAGCAAGGAGACGAGCTGCTGCGGGAGAGGTTCATTGCAAGCTATAAGCCATACATTGCAAAAGTGACAAGCCGCTTCTGCAAACGTTATGTCAATGCGAGCAGGGATGATGAATATAGCGTGGCCTTAATCGCCTTTAACGAGGCCATTAGCCAATTTTCGCCGGAATCCGGGAGATCGTTTCTTGGTTTTGCCGAGACGGTCATCAGACGCCGTCTAATTGACTATGTGCGCCGTGAGCAGCGTCATCTATCCTCGGTTCCATATAGCACGTTCGAGCGTTTAGACGATGAGGAGCAGCTTTACAATCCTGTTGAGCTGAAGCAGGCGCTGGCTGCATATGAATTGAACAGTACGGCGGATGAACGCCGGCTGGAGATGGGCGAATTTAATCAGGAACTGCTGAAATTTGGCGTATCGTTCGCTGAACTGGTCGACGCGTCGCCGAAGCATGCGGATTCACGCAAAATGCTGATGCGAACAGCAGCGATATTAGCAGAGGATGCGGCGATGTTTGGCCAATTAAAGCTGACAGGCAAGCTGCCGGTCAAAGCATTGACGGAGGCAAGCGGCTTGTCCCGCAAGACGATTGAACGCAATCGTAAATATATGATTGCTATTGCATGTATTTTACGGGGCACGTACCCGTTTTTGAAAGATTACCTGGACCTGGATGATTGGCAGCGAGAAGCGAGCAAGGAGGCAGAATGATGAACCGTGGCGTCGTAATGCAGATACAAAAAAATAGGGCAATTGTGCTGACGGCGGATGGCAGATTCATCAATTCCGTGCTTCCTCGCAACGGTAAAGTTGGCGATGAAATTGTGATTCAGCATGAGGAGAGGGCGAGGCGCAGGAGGCCAAAAGCGCTGCTGTGGAGAACCGGAGTGGCTGCGGCTATCGTACTGCTTATTTTGCCTGTGCTGCTGTATGTTCAGAGCGGCAAGCATCCAGTAGTCGCTTATTTCAGCATGGACATCAATCCAAGCATTGAAATCGGCATTGACAGCCGCGAGCAGGTGCAGGAGCTGCATGCGTTCAATGAGGCGGGCAAGCAGGTCATCGCTGGAGTGTCCTACAAAAATAAATCGCTTGCGCTGGTCACATCGGCTATTATGCAAAAAATTGCGGGCATGCACTATTTTGACGATAAGATGCAGGATATTGTAGTGACGAGCGTAGTCGTTGGCGGTGATGACCCGCAGATGGACGTACTATTTTCGACTAAGCTTAATAAGGCTTTGACAGATATGGTGGCGGACGGATATATGCAGGCAGCTGTAGAAATTATGACGCTGTCTGCGCCGGTAGAGCTGCGGGATGCAGCGGAAGCGTACGGGCTGTCGTCGGGCAAGATGGCGGTTTATTTGATGGCCAAGGATGAAGGTTATGATCTTGAGCTGGAAAACTTCCAGCAGCATTCCATCAGCAGGATAACCGAGCCGCTTGGCGGAGTGAAAACGATTATGAAGCATGCTGATAAAACGACCAAAGAAAGCCTGAGAAGCTTGCTTGAGGCGGAATCAAAGCAAGAAGCTGTGCAATCCTCCGCTCCGGTTGTGGACAACGCGCCTGTTAAGCCTGCAGCCTCTCCGACTCCTGCGCCTGTTCTTATAAGCTCAGCGACGGATGGCGCGGCTTCTCCGAAGCCTGATGAGACGGTATCGACTAAGCCTGAATCAACTACTGGGGCGACTGTCCAAGAGACGCCAGCCAAACAGGAGGATAACGGAAAAAGCGGGCATCACGACAAGGACAAAGATAAGAATAAGGACAAGGATAAGGACAAGGACAAAGACAAGAACAAACATAAAAATGGACAAGAAAATAACGATAAGCAAGAAAATAACCAGGGAAACAAAAACAAAAATAAAGACAAAAACAGTGGTAATAATAAAAAAGATGGCAGAAACAATAACCATAAAGATGGTGAAAACAAGGATTCGGGCAAAAATAAAGATAAAAGTAACGGGGGGAAGGCTGGCGATAAAAATAAATGGAAGACCATTTGGGAAGGTCAGCTCCATTTTAACTATCGAACAAACGTGGAAAATACATACGGCTGGCAGCGGTCAGCTTAGGATTCGTCCAATTCGTTGTAAAAATACCATTTTTCGACAAATATTCTCATTGACATGAAGGACATCCAAAATCTATGATGAGTATAGCTTGAATTAGCGTTGTCCATTGATGCTGCCGGGGGGGAGTAGAGGATGCAGATGATGCGAAAGCGTTATTTCCCGGCACTTGCCGAATACATACGAAGTGATAAGGAAAGTTCTCTTTATCAAGCAGCAGAGCTAGGCAAAGAGTTAACGGGAATCCAACTTGATGATGTCATTGCGATCCATGAGGATTGCATGCAGACATTAGTATCGAATGTGGACTCGGAAGAAGCAGTCAAATTGTACAATCGTTCGTTCATTTTTTTAATCGAATTTATGGTTGCTTATCGTTTTCATTTGCTGGCGAATCAAACCAATGATCAGAAGTTTACGGAAATGAGGGAAATGCTGCTCCGTTCCAATCGTTCATTTGAAATGGTCAAAAATAAGTATGAAAATGTGCTGCAGCATATGGACAGCGGCATCGCATTGTTTGACAGTGAAGGCATTTTGTCATTCATTAATTTGCAAATGGCGAAGCACCTAGACATTCCCCGCAAAACGCTGGTGGGCTGCAATTTGCCTGAAATTTTGCGGCATCCGCAGCTTAGCCGGTATACCCGGAAAATGATTTTAAGGCTGTACAAGGAAATGCTGCTTAGGCGCATGCGGAGTTATGAGTTTCAGGATAGGGATGGCAATCATTTGCTCGTAACGGTCACCTACGGCGATCAGCTTGAAGGTGATTTTCTATTCAGCGTCAAAGATGTGTCGGAGTATAAGCAGATTGAACAAACGGCATTACAAAATGACAAGCTAGCCATGCTTGGCCGAATTGCGGCTGCCATCGCACATGAAATTCGCAATCCGCTGACGTCGATACGCGGATTTATCCAGCTGCTGCGCCCGTATTTGCTGCAAATGGGCAAGGAGGAATATGCCCGAATCATTTTAGCCGAAATTGATCGTGCGAATGATATTATTTACGAGTTTCTAAACTCGTCCAAGCCGTCAGCTCCATTAAAGAAAGCGTTTTCCATTAATTTACTACTTAAAGAAGTTGCGCTGCTTACGGAGAGCGAGGCGCTTATGCGCAATTGCCAGATCGAGCTGCAGCTCGAAGGGGATGAATATGCGCTCGTCGCTTCGATCGACATGAAGCAGATTAAGCAGGTCATTCTCAACATTGTGAAAAATTCGCTCGATGCGGTAGCGGAGCGGGAAAGCGATGATATCGGCATTATTGAGCTGTCAACGAGAGCTGATGGCTCTTATGTGGAGATTACGATGAAGGATAATGGGAAGGGAATGGATAAGGCGACATTAGCTCGATTATTTGATCCTTTTTTTACGACCAAGGAAGAAGGGACAGGCCTTGGCTTATCCGTCAGTTATCGGATCATCCGCAATCATGGCGGCTCTATTCGCGTCGAAAGCGTCGTAGGAAGCGGCACATCATTCATTATTTATTTGCCATTAGCGGAATAAATGATTAAAATCGGGGGTATGCCCCCCGATTTTTTTTCATCTTTATGGCGGGAGGCGCTAAAAGGAGAGGAATGATTGACCATGAGTACATTATTTACATATGGAACGCCAGGTGCTGAACCAATAGATGCAGTCGTTCGTTTCATTAGCCCGCGTGAGCTTAGCGATGCTTCAGCCGAATGGCTGCTGCCGCAAATTGACCAGGCTATTCGCAGCCTGTCTCTCAAAGGGCTGTTCAAGGGAGAGGCGGAGCAGGCTCACGTCATTCAGACGCTCGGCTTGTATCCTGCTGCCGAGCATGTAATAGTGGTTGGCTATGAGGAGCAATCCGGCGCAGACGGCTTGCGTCTAGCGGCTGCAACAGCGGCCAAAGCCTTGAAGCGCATAAAAGCGCAGTCCGTACATGTTTTGCTGCCGCTATCTGCGGTGGAAGCAGAAGGGCTTTCCCAGCAGCAAGCGGCTCAGGCGCTTACTGAAGGGCTGAAGCTGGCGGTGCATGACCGCCTGCCAGAGAAACGCGAAGCGAAGACGCGTTATGCGATCGGTAAAGTGTATTTCTCCATCGCAGGAAATGAAGCGCAAGGTGCTGCTTCTGATTCCAGCAAGCAATGGATCGCTGGAATTACACGCGGCGTTGCCTGTGCCGATGGCGTAATCAGCGCCCGTGATTTGACGAATATAGCGGGCAATAAGCTCGTGCCTGAAGGTCTGGCTACGTATGCCGAGGAGCTTGCCCGCCAGTATGATTTTGACATTGAAATTATTGATGAGTGGACAGCAGCCGAGCAGGGCATGGGCGGCTTGCTTGGGGTCGGTCAAGGCAGCATCAACCCGCCGCGTATGATTGTGCTGCATTATAAGGGTGCGCCAGGCGAGCAAGCGGCTTGGGGCTTAATTGGCAAAGGCATCACCTTTGATACAGGCGGCATTTCGCTCAAGCGGGCGCCTAGCATGGAGGAGATGATTGCCGATATGGGCGGCGCAGCGGCAGTGCTTGGCGCAATGCAGGCTGTTGGCGAGCTTAAGCCGGCGGTGAACATTATTGCGGTCATTCCATCGGCGGAAAATATGCCATCGGATCGCGCACTGAAGCCGGGCGATGTCATTACGATGATGAACGGCCTGACGGTGGAAGTGGTGAATACGGATGCCGAAGGCAGGCTGGTGCTTGGCGACGGACTCACGACAGCGATTCGCCGCGGGGCAACGAAGCTGATTGATGTCGCGACGCTGACAGGAGCGGTGTCGGTAGCGCTCGGCTCGCAAGCGACGGGAGCGGTGACGAATCATGATGGGCTCATGCAGCAGGTGCGTGAGGCATCTGAGCGTGCTGGCGAGCGAGTATGGCAGCTTCCGGCTTATCCGGAATACAAGAAGCAAATTCGGAGTGAAGCGGCAGATTTGAAAAACAGCGGCGGCCGTGAAGCGGGCACCATTACGGGCGGATTGTTCATCGGCGCATTCGCTGAGGATCTGCCTTGGGTTCATCTCGATATTGCGGGCGTGTCGTTCCGCGAGTCGGCGAAGGCACTGGAGCCGAAAGGCGGCACAGGCGTTATGGTACGTACGCTTGTCGAGCTCATGTACGCAGCAAAGGCGTAAAACATAGCGAAGCTGGTATCGGCTGATAGATGACCAGCAAGTAATGCTTTTAATCAAAGCAACGACCGCAGCAGAGGGCTATCCTCGGCTGCGGTCGTTGCTTCTCTTTTTCCATCTTTCTACATACTAAAAAAATAAATAGCATAACCAACTACGTAAATGTTACTATATATAAAAAATAAAGCAGTGGATGAGGAGTTTTGAAGCAGCATGAATAACGGAGAAGCGGGCCTTAAAAAAGAAGGTCTGGTCATATTAATACTTAGCTTTGCTTTAACGTTGGTCGTTATGAATACAATGATGTTTAATCTGGCGCTGCCGGATGTGGAGAAGCAATTTTCCCTCACAGCGATTGCGACCTCATGGATTGTTACGGGTTATTCCATTATGTTCGCGATTGCTTCGATTACGTACAGCAGGCTTTCGGATTTTATACCGATGAAGCTACTGTTTCTCATTGCCCTTTCTTCCCTTGGCGTGGCGTCGATTTTAGGCTTTTTCAGCAACAGCTTTATATTGCTAATGGCTGCACGTCTTATTCAAGCAACGGGAGCAGGAGCGATTGCCGCGCTTGGCATCGTGCTCGTTACACGGTTTATTCCCGCTGACCGCCGCGGCCGGGCGATGGCGCTTATTATGTCCGCAACCTCGCTAGGGCTTGGACTTGGTCCGGTTATCGGCGGTGTGATCGTCGAATATTTGGGCTGGCATTATTTATTTGCGGTTACTGCAATAATGATTTTGCTCATTCCTATGTTCTATAAAATGATTCCGGCTGAAAGCCGCAAAAGCGGCTCGTTCGACGTAGCGGGCGCGCTGCTGATTGGCATTGGAACGACAGGCCTGCTGCTCGCCTTGACGAGCAAAAGCCTGATCGCCTTAATCGTCGGTGTGGTCGCGGTTGCCTTGTTCTGGTGGCGAATTCACAAGGCGAGGGACCCCTTCGTCCAGCCGGATTTGTTCCGCAATAAGCCATACATGCTGCTTGGCATGCTGGGCGTTACTTCGTATATGAACAACTTTGCCGCATTATTTCTCGTTCCACAGGTGCTCGCTGGCGTGTATCATTTAACGCCTGCCCAGTCCGGCTTAATCGTATTTCCCGGCTCGCTGGCAACGATGGTTGCCTCAAGATATATTGGCAGTACCATTGACCGGCTAGGCAATCGTTTCTTTATCCGTCTGGCTCCGGTCGGCCTATTTGCCGCCTCACTCGCGCTCGCATTCAGCGCTGTACATTCCTATTGGGCAATTCTCATGATCTATATGCTGCTTAGTGTTAGTTTCTCTGCCTTAACGAGCAGCGTGTCTAATGAAATGTCGAGGCTGCTGCCGCAAAAGGAAATTGGAGCGGGAATGGGATTATTCCAGCTTGCCCAGTTTTTCAGTGGCGCATTGACTGCCGCCTTGATAGGCACCGCCATTGTATGGCAGGCACAGCTGGCTAAATCTGAGGCGTTCAATCATATTTTATGGGGCATGTCCGTTATTGTGCTGGGCACGGTCATCAGTTCGCTGCTATACACACGCAGTGCTGCTCGCCAAGCTTCCCGCCAAGCTGCGTAATACGTGTCGTGAAACCTGTCGCGGATTTCTAATTTTTTATAAAAGAGTTAACGTCTTACAGGGATGAATATATTTATTTTCCAATAAATCTGGATGCGCTAGCAGGGAAGTTAACAACCCATGTTGAATTTACAACTCATGAGGACGGAATAGGGCTGAAAGTGGAGGGTTCGGATGAGCGACTATGTAAGTGCGGACTTGTATCATACCTATATGAACTCCATTTGGGAAGAGACAACAGATGGTATTGTTATTGTCGATTTGCAGCGTATCGTGCTGGATGTTAATCCAGCTTTTGAGCAGATGTACGGCTGGACGAAGGAGGAGCTGGTAGGCAGGAAGCTCCCCGTTGGCCCGGCCCATCTCTATAAGGAGTTTGCCAGGCTTTACGATCAGGTGATTGAGGGCAAGAAGGTAGCCGCAGCGGAATACCCAAAGCTATGCAAGAACGGCAAGCATCTGCATGTGAGCATTACCTTATCGGCTGTTCGCGACAGCAGCGGCAAGACGACCGGAATCGTTGCTATTGAGCGGGATATTACGAAACGCAAGCAGACCGAGAAGGCGCTTCGGGAGACGGAGCAGCTATACAGCCACCTGACTCAAAATGTGCTAGCCGGCGTTTTTGTGAGGCAGGATCGTAAAATCGTTTATATTAACTCTTATATGTCCGCCATGCTCGGCTACACGAGAGAGGAATTTGTTACGCTGCGCACCGCCGACTACATTGATGCGATTGAGCTGTTCACCATTAAGCGGCAGGTGGCGGAAATTTTGATCAAAAAGCGTGAGCCCCGCTATA
Organism: Paenibacillus sp. Leaf72; assembly: GCF_001422685.1. Taxonomy (NCBI): domain Bacteria; kingdom Bacillati; phylum Bacillota; class Bacilli; order Caryophanales; family Paenibacillaceae; genus Paenibacillus; species Paenibacillus sp. Leaf72. The sequence continues at coordinate 80,637 of NZ_LMLV01000035.1, forward strand.
CCGTTACCGTACGCGGCAAGAAGAAGGATGGCGGCTTCGTTTATTTGGAAGTCAATCTCTCGCTCATTATGTACAAAGGCAGAACGGCGATGCTAGGCTCAGCCAAGGATGTGACCTCATCGGTTGCACTTGAGCGTTCCTTGCGGGAAAGTGCCGAGATGTACCAGCGTGTCATGAAGCTGCTGCCCGAGCCGATTGTGCTTAGCGACCATGGGAAAATTATTTACGCCAACAATTCGGCAATCAAGCTCGTTCGGGCCGAGAACAGACACGAAGTGATTGGGCATTCGGTATTTGAATATATTCATTCTGACCATCATGAGGATTCGCTTAGAGAGATGGATCTAATTATGTTTGATGAAGAGCCAAGCCAGTTTGAGGAGCGGCAAATTATTTGCAGGGATGGGCAGACGATAGATGTTGAAATGTCGAGCATCCGCATTAACAACTATATGGGCAAGCGGGTTATTTTAACGGTAATCCGGGATTTGACCGATCGCAAGCGATCTGAGGATATGCTGGTGCGTTCCGAGAAGCTGTCGGTTATTGGCCAGCTTGCTGCGGGCGTTGCCCATGAAATTCGCAATCCGCTAACGGCGCTCAAGGGTTTTACGCAATTGCTCAAAACAAAAAACGAAGGTTATGGCTCCTATCTCGATATTATGTCCAACGAGCTGGATCGAATTAATTTAATCGTTAATGAATTTATGACTTTGGCGAAGCCGCATTTTACCAGATTCAACGATGAGAATTTGGTACATATTTTGCGCGGCGTTATTTCGGTGCTGGAAACACAGGCGATTATGACGAATGTGGATATTGAGACACAGGTGGAAGACTGCTTAATGATCATTCATGCAGATGCCAATCAGCTCAAGCAGGTATTCATTAATGTCATCAAAAATGCGATCGAGGCAATGCCTGACGGCGGCCGCGTTACGATTGCGATTTGCTCAAACTTTCCTGATAGCGTTTGCTTGACGATTCGCGATGAGGGGATCGGGATGACCGACTCCATTATCGGGAAAATCGGGCAGCCCTTTATTACGACAAAAGAAAAAGGCACGGGCCTTGGGCTGATGATCAGCTCCAGAATAATTGAGGCCCATCATGGCACTCTACATATCGTTAGTCGACATGGCGAAGGCACGGAAGTGCAAATTACGCTGCCGCTGGCTAAGCCTGCAATGACAGATTTAAATTAATTTTGCCCTGTTCCCTCATTCAACCTTCACCCCAGTAGCTTATCCATTTTAGAGTGAAAAGCCTTCAGATTCGCGCCTACCCGCGAAGTGCTGAAGGTTTTTATCTATTTGTGTGCGAAACGGGCAAATTAGACTGATCAGACTTAAATGTTGTTAAATGTACTTAAGATAGAATGAATAAGCAGCAAAAGGAGTGTCACATAGATGAAGGCTCATTTCGCAGATCGCATTAAAATCCCGCCTGGATTTTGGGAAGGATTGCGTCAACTAGGGATCGCCGCCCACGACGCAGCTCGCAAAGCACGGCTGCCGCTCACCATTATTACTGAGCCAGCAGTCACTACCGCCCAATACTTCGCGATTTGGCAGGCTTATTCCGAACTTATTGGTGAAACCGCCATAGGGATCATCAAGCTTGCGACTGTCTTTGACACAGCGAAGTATCCACCAACTGTCTTAGCCACTTACCACGCTCGTAATTACCGTGACGCTCTGAACCGCATGGCCCGATACAAACAGCTATGTCCCCCCGAAAGCTTACAGATTACGGAGGAGGGCGAGCACTGTACAATCGAACTAGGATGGCTGAATACCGAACAACCTGGCCCTTCGATGCTGGTTGGTATTACGCTGGCCTTTCTTCTGGAGCTTGGGCGCCGGGGCACGGGCCAGCCTTTGACGGCGAAGTTCGTCGAATTTTCACACCCAATGGGCGATTTACAAGCCCTTGAAGCTTATTTCGGATGCCCGGTACAGATGGGGGCAAAAGGCAACCGATTGATACTGCATCGAAGAGATCTGGAGCTCCCTTTTGTCACATACAACGAAGAGCTGCTGGAAATTCTGACGCCTGCTTTGGACCGATCGCTCAATGACCAGCAGCGCAGCCGTTCAATGGCCGATACGGTCAAATGGATCATAAAACGCAGCCTCACAGGAGGGCGTGTCGACATTCAGGCAGTGGCGAAGGAAATAAGCATGAGCGATCGTACGCTGCAGCGCCGGCTTACTGAAGAAAACACGAGCTTCAAGCATCTATTGACACAAGCTAGACATGAGCAGGCACGACAGTACTTGGCAAACCCCTCGCTCGATATTAAAGAAGTGGCTTTCTTGATTGGCTATGAGGACCAGAACTCGTTCTACCGCGCCTTTCGACATTGGGAAGGAGATACGCCCTCCAATTGGCGCAAGAAACAGTTAGGTGCAAACTCGCTATAAGATGGACGGCAACGATGTACTGCGTTTTATGATTTGGCGTATGAAACAAGACCTTTGGCGCAACAGGCTAGTTACTGAGCAGGCCGGACAAGGTAATATAAGTACTATTCCGAGCAATGGACTGTTGGATAAATGACTGCTAATAATCTTGCCAATACGTTAAGTAAATGAAACGGAGAAATGTATGATGGAAATGGGATTAACCAATAAAACAGCTTTAGTTACAGGATCAACGAAAGGCATAGGCAAAGCCATTGCCATGGAACTTGCCAAAGAAGGCGTTCATGTCCTTATTAATGGACGAAATCATGATGAGGTAGAACAAACAGTACGCGAAATAAAGTCGGAATTTCCTGCTACCTCTCCTCAAAATGCTGCAGCTGATATTGTGGATAGTGGGCAAAGGGAAGCTTTATTTGAAAAATATCCCGAAATTGATATTCTGGTTAATAATACGGGCATATATGAAATCATGAAATATGAGGATGTCGACGACGACGTATGGGAAAAATATTTCCGTACGAATGTTCTTGCCGCAAACGGCTTAACAAAATTTTATTTGCCTAAAATGTTGAAAAATAATGATGGCCGCATTATTTTTATTGCAAGTGAAGAAGCCATGATGCCATCTGGACTAATGCCACAGTATGGAATGACAAAGTCCATGCTGTTATCCTTGGCAAAAAGCTTATCTAAATTAACGATAGGAACAGAGGTTACAGTCAATACGATTATGCCCGGACCGACACTTTCTGAAAAAGTGCATCAAATCATCGAGGGCATGTACTCCGATGAAGACATGGCTTTTTCAGAAAAAGAGCAAAAATTTATGGCTGCAAACCTGCCTCAATCGGAAATACAGCGATTTATCAAGCCTGTTGAAATAGGCAGACTAGCTGCATTTGTATGCAGTCCTTATGCATCCGCATTTAAAGGCTCTCCGATCCGTATGGATGGAGGTATGGTGCCGACTATTTTTTAATCTTGTTTTCGTGTAAAATAAAACTATTCTTTTGAAAGTGAGCTGAAAATGGATGATGTGGTCGCCACTTTTTGAAAATGATGTACCTGTAGTTATTCTCCCTTAACGGTAGAAAACTACAACTCCGTTAAGGGCAGGAATGTTCTGGATAAACGGAGGGTACTCAATGAAACACACTTGGTTAGGTTCTTTGTATTTAGCGCTCGCAGCTAGCATTTGGGGCGGGATGTATGTTGTAGTGAAACATGTGGTAGACATAGTGCCACCACTTGAACTAGTATGGATTCGCTATGTCATTGCTTTTATTGCATTGCTGATTATTGGCGTTGCAACCAAACAATCATGGCATATTGAAAGACGGGACTTGCTGTTAATCTTCCTAATTGGGCTTGTTGGAAATACAATCTCCATCCTGACTCAAGAAGTCGGTACGATGCTTTCTACAGCCCAAATGGGTGCGATTATTACGTCAACGACACCTGCATTCATGGTACTGTTTGCGCGTATTCTCTTAAAAGAAAAAATAACGTTTAAAAAGGCAAGCTCGATTATTTTAGCATCCATCGGTGTCGGCATTATTGTCGGAAAATCCGAAATGGATCCATCTATTCAACTGGGTGGGGTATCGCTGCTTATTGCAGCACTTACTTGGGCGCTTATGTCTGTTCTTATTAAGCGGGTACCCGGGCAATATTCACAAATTGTCATAACGTGCTATACAACACTAGCAGCCATTGTTTTGCTTACACCTTTTACAATAAGCCGGTTGCCGGAGCTTGATTATCAAGCCATGATGCATCCATCGATTTGGGGCGGCCTTTTGTACTTGGGCGTTATTTCGACAGCATGCGCCTTTTTATTATGGAATCGTGGACTGCAAATGCTCAATGCTTCAAGTGGCGGATTGTTTTTCTTTTTCCAACCTGTTGTCGGCACTTTTCTAGGATGGTTATTGCTAGGCGAGCAAATTGGTTTGTCTTTTTGGATAGGTACGATATTCATTTTTATCGGTGTACTATTCGTTATTCGAGATGAATGAGCATTGAAAAAAAGTTGGTCGGCGTCATTTGCCGATCAGCTTTTTTTATACATGTCATTTGATCGCTTGACTTGGAGTTAACTCCAGAGGGTAAACTACATTCGAAGGCAATCGTACTTAACCGAAAGCGAGGAACGATCTAATGGAATATGTGAAACTTGGTAATACGGGCTTGGATGTATCTCGGCTTTGTCTTGGCTGTATGAGCTTTGGTGTAGCAGAACGTTGGGTTCATCCATGGGTGCTTGATGAAGAGCGCAGTCGTCCTATTATAAAAAAAGCGCTGGAGCTGGGAATTAATTTTTTTGATACAGCAAATGTGTATGCAGATGGAACAAGCGAGGAAATCGTTGGACGGGCTCTAAAGGATTATGCGAACCGTGATGAAATTGTGCTCGCAACCAAGGTGCATTTCCGCATGCATGAAGGGCCGAATGGTGCGGGGCTTTCCCGGAAAGCCATTATGAGCGAAATAGACAAGAGCCTTAAGCGATTGGGAACGGATTATGTAGACCTTTATCAAATTCATCGTTGGGACTATAATACCCCTATTGAAGAAACGATGGAAGCTTTGCATGATGTCGTGAAGGCTGGAAAAGCAAGATACATTGGCGCTTCCGCTATGTATGCATGGCAGTTCCAGAAGGCGCTGTATACAGCTGAGAAAAATGGATGGACCAAATTTGTGTCGATGCAAAATCATATGAATCTCATCTACCGTGAAGAGGAAAGGGAGATGCTGCCGCTTTGTAAGGAAGAAAAAATCGGTGTCATTCCTTACAGTCCGCTGGCATCAGGAAGATTGACGCGTGATTGGTCGGAAACGACGCACCGCTCCGAAACCGATCAAGTGCAGAAATCGAAATACGATGCGACTGCGGATACGGATCGAGTGATTGTGGAGCGCGTTGCAGCAATCGCTGAAAAACGTGGCGTTCCCCGTGCTCAAATCGCACTTGCCTGGGTAGCGCAGAAGGAAACGGTAACAGGTCCAATTGTCGGTGCTTCGAAAATATCCCATCTCGAGGACGCTGCAGCTTCGCTTTCAATTAAGCTAACACCTGAAGAAGTAGCATCGCTGGAGGAGCCGTATGTTCCTCATCCGGTCATTGGCGCCGTATAATAGGAAGATAGGACAAGAACGCCCTGACCATTTCCTTGGGCGTTCTTTATTTTAAATGTGGTGGTGACACGAGCATGTTTATAGCAGAAGTAAGTGAAAAATATGATTTGTCACAGGATACGCTTCGCTACTATGAACGAATTGGGCTTATTCCGCGAGTGAACCGCAATAAAAGCGGGCTCAGAGACTACACCGAAGAAGATTGCCGGTGGGTTGAATTTGTTAAGTGTATGCGAGGCGTCGGTCTGCCTGTTGAGGTATTGATTGAGTACGTTGGGCTGTTTCAACAGGGTGATGAAACGAAAGAGGCCAGAAAAGAACTCCTAATCGAGCAGCGGAAGCTGCTTAGAGCAAGAATGGAAGATATGCATAAGGTGCTTGAACGCATGGATGATAAGATCGAAAGATATGAGCAGACCATCGTGAAAAAAGAAAAAACACTAAATCGAGCTCAAGATTAGAGCATATAGGCAAACGAGAGTCGGCCTGCTGCTGCTTCTTACTTAGCCCCTTATGCGGGGCCAATCTCTTCAGATGATTTAAGGCAGGGGGCGCTGTTGCAGAGACCGCTGTTGCAGAGACCGCTGTTGCAGAGACCGCTGTTGCAGAGACCGCTGTTGCAGAGACCGCTGTTGCAGAGACCGCTATGTGCAGAGACTGCTGTAGTTGAGACCGCTATTGCAGAGACCGCTGTTGCAGAGACCGCTATGGCTGAGGCCACTCTGGCAGAGACTACTCTTGCTGAAGACATGTTGCTCGGACGCTCCTAAATTTTTTGAAGGACTGAGGTTCCGCTATTTTGGCTTTTTCTACAATTTCGGGCGGTAAGCGGACAGGAAATCCGTTATTGCCCTCATTATCCCGTCAAAATGGCTGTTGGCAGCGCATTAGCTGCTGCTGAGTCCGCAGCCTATGCCATAACCCGTGTTTCTGTTGAAATAGCTGCTGCTGAGTCCGCCAAGTCCATCATCGAGTCGAGTCGAATGATTAGGCCAACCAGAAATTCTTGGTTGGCCTTTTTTTCTATGTGTTCTCATTGCTTGCTATGACCACGTTAGAGCTGCTTGACGGAGCTTCTTGCGATGAGCTCCGCAGGCAGCACGACTTTCCGCCACGGGCCGGAGGCGCTGCCGTTCTGGATGCGGTCAATGAGCATTTGCATGCCGAGATAGCCGAACTGGTAGGCTTGCTGGGCGACAACGGTAATAAACGGATTAATGTCCGCATAGGGGCCAAAATCGTCAAAGCATACGATGGAAATATCGTCAGGAATGCGCAGTCCGCGTTGCTGAAGCAGGCGAATCAGCTCTATGGCGATGACGTTGTTTCCGGCAATGATGGCGGTCGGAAGCGGGTTTATGCTGTCGAGCCAAGCATTCATGGCGGACAGATCATTTTGCGGGCCGAAGCTGGTCTCGAATAAATATTCCGGCTCATAGTCCAGCCCATTGAGCTGAAGTGCCTCTCTGTAGCCTTGCAAGCGGAGGCGGGCGCTGGAGCTGGAAAGCGAGCCGTTGACCATCATAATCCGCGTATGTCCCAGCCCCACAAGATGATCGACGAGCTGGCGGGCGCCTTCCTTGCTGTCCCCAAGGACGATGTCGCATTCAATGCCCGGTACTTCGCGGTCAATCAGCACGAACGGAGTCTGATGATGGAGCAGCGACTCCAGATTGGACAAGGATGGGTCGCCAGTCGGCGCCATCATCACGCCGTCAACCCGCGTCGTCAAAATCGTATGGATATAATCCGATTCCTTAGCTAAATTTTCATCGCTGTTGCCGAACAGCAGCTTGTAGCCATTTTTCGTAGCGGCATCCTCTGCCCCCCGTGACAGTGTCGTATAAAACGGATTCGTAATATCGGCAATAAGCAAAAACAGCAGGCGGGTATGCTGAAGCACCAGACTTCTCGCCATCTGGTTCGGCACATAGTGCATTTCCTCCATCACTTTCTTGACCTTTGCCCGCGTTTTGTCGCTTATTCTGCCTGTGTTATTGATAACTCGCGATACGGTCATCGCTGAAACGCCAGATCGCTGAGCGATATCGTAAATCGTAACCATGCGGCTTGCTCCTTATCTATTTCGTCCCACTCGTTTGCTATCTTACCATCTTACAAAAGTGAGCCATTGACAGCAACCCTCAAGCTTGATAAATTAGAGTTATCGGTAACTCTACACTAACTCAAACAGCTGGTTATGCACTTTATTTTAAAATATAAGAAATGATAAGTTTCACTCTTATCATTTCTTATATTTTATCGCGAAACGGAAGCTTTGCCGCCAGAGGACGGCAAAAGCCGTTTACGCTTGTATTGGAGGGATAATAGTGACACAAGAAAAGCATCGTTTTGAAAGCGGTTTCCCTAAAATAGGTATTCGTCCTACGATCGATGGACGCCGTAAAGGCGTTCGCGAATCGCTCGAAGAACAGACAATGAATATGGCAAAATCGGTAGCCGCGCTCATTGGCGAGCATTTGCGTTATCCGAACGGCGAGCCAGTTGAATGCGTCATTGCGGACAGCTGTATCGGCGGTGTAGCGGAGGCGGCAGCTTGCGCGGACAAATTTTCCCGCGAGCGCGTAGGCGTGTCCATCACCGTAACGCCATGCTGGTGTTATGGCACCGAGACGATGGATATGGACCCGTCCATTCCGAAAGCGGTATGGGGCTTTAACGGCACAGAGCGCCCAGGCGCTGTATATTTGGCGGCTGTACTGTCTGGCTATGCGCAGAAGGGCCTTCCGGCCTTCGGCATTTATGGCGAGGAAGTTCAGGACTCTGGCGACACGAGCATTCCTGAAGATGTGAAAGGCAAGCTGCTGGGCTTCGCGAAAGCAGGACTTGTTGTAGCTTACATGCGCGGCAAATCGTATTTGTCGATGGGCTCCGTATCGATGGGAATCGCGGGCTCGATCGTAAGCGATGCTTTTTTCCAGGAATATTTGGGCATGCGTACCGAGTATGTGGATATGTCGGAATTCGTCCGCCGCTTCGAAGAGGAAATTTATGATGGCGAAGAATTTGCCCGCGCGCTGGCATGGGTGAAGGAAAACTGCCCGGAGGGCGCAGACAACAACCCAGCGCAAATCCAGACCTCCAGAGAGCAGAAGGACAAGGATTGGGAAACCGTTGTGAAAATGACGATGATTGCCCGTGACCTGATGGTCGGCAACCCGCGTCTTGCGGAGCTTGGCTTCGGGGAAGAGGCGATGGGCCACAATGCGATCGTATCCGGCTTCCAGGGGCAGCGCCAATGGACGGATCATTTTCCAAACGGCGATTTTATGGAAACGCTGCTTAACTCCTCGTTCGACTGGAACGGCATCCGCGCACCTTACATGGTAGCAACGGAAAATGACAGCTTGAACGGCGTTGCCATGCTGTTCGGTAATTTGCTGACGAATACGGCGCAAATTTTCGCCGATGTGCGGACGTATTGGAGTCCAGATTCGGTGCAGCGCGTAACGGGACATAAGCTGGAAGGGCACGCAGCGGGCGGCATTTTGCACCTGATCAACTCTGGTTCGGCTACGCTTGACGGAACGGGCGAGCAGCAGCTTGCTGGCAAGCCTGCGCTTAAGCCGCATTGGGAAATTACCGAGCAGGAGGCGGCGGACTGCCTGAAGGCAACGTCGTGGCGTCCGGCATCAGTTGAATATTTCCGCGGCGGCGGTTATTCCTCCGACTATTTGACACGCGGGGGCATGCCGATGACGATGTCCCGGATCAATTTGGTGAAGGGCATTGGCCCCGTTCTACAAATTGCCGAAGGTTATTCGGTTGATCTGCCAGAAGACGTGCATGATGTGCTCGACAAGCGGACAGATCCGACTTGGCCGACGACGTGGTTCGCTCCGATTTTGACAGGCAGCGGCGCGTTCCGCAGCGTTTATGAAGTGATGGACCAATGGGGTGCGAATCACGGCTCTATCAGCTACGGGCATATTGGCGCGGATTTAATTACACTTGCGTCGATGCTGCGTATTCCAGTCAATATGCACAATGTGGCAGAAGAAAAGCTGTTCCGTCCACGTGCTTGGGGCCTGTTCGGCACGAGCAATGCGGAAAGCGCAGATTACCGGGCTTGCGACAACTTTGGGCCGTTGTATAAATAATAACCATTTGACAAGCTGCCGTTCCAATTTTTTGGGGCGGCAGCTTCATGGGTTCAATAACATAGAGGAGGAAGAGAGAATTGAGCAGCTTGGAAATTAGAGAGGAACTATGTAAATACGCAAAAAAGACGGTCGCGAACCGTTTGGTAGTTGGTCCAGGCGGCAACATTAGCGCGAAGCATGAGGGCAAAATGTATTTGTCCCCAAGCGGTTTTGCCCTTGATGAAATTGAGCCGGAGCAGTGGGTAGAGGTCGATATTGAGACGGGAGCTGTAACGGATACAGGCTTCCGTCCGTCTTCTGAGGTGCTGATGCATCTTTATGCTTACCGTGCGAATTCGAACATCGGAGCGATCGTGCATACGCACCCGCCTTATTGCATCGCCTTTACACTTGTGGAGCAGGAGCTGCCGATTATGTTCCCCGATCAGGCGGCGCTAGTAGGCAAGACGGTATATATTCCGTATGTACTGCCTACTACAGACAAGCTTGCAGATGCGCTAGTTGAAAAAGTAAATGCTGCGAGCTCAATATTGCTAGGCAATCATGGACTCGTAACGACAGGGCGCAATCTGCGCGAAGCCTATTATCGTACGGAAGTGGTAGAAGAAAGCGCAAAAATTTTCCTGATCGCCAAAGCGATCAAGGAGCCAAAAGTGCTGACGAAGGAAGAATTTGAAGAAATCGCATCGCTGGAGAGCGAGGCCTACCGCATCCAGCTGCTGCAAAAAATGCAGTAGTTTTGCGTTGAATCCGCTAGGAAGAGGAGGAATGCAGGGATGGCAAATGCAGCGAAAACGGCGGCGACGGTCCTTGCCTTTGATCTGGGCGCAAGCAGCGGCAGGGCGCTGATCGGCAAGCTCGCTGCAAGTGCAGAGGGCAGACGCAAGCTTGAGGTGACCGAGCTTCATCGTTTTCCAAACTATGCGGTACAAGTAGGACAGCATCTGCACTGGGATATTTTGCGTCTCCTGCAGGAGATGAAGATTGCCATTCGCAAAGCATTCCAGCAGGGCTATCAGCCTTCCACCTTTGGCGTGGATACATGGGGAGTGGACTTTGGCCTGCTGGATTCGCAAGGCGAGCTGCTTGGCAATCCGTATCATTACCGCGACCCGCAGACAGAGGGCTTGATCGAAGAGGTGGAGCAGCTGCTGAGCCGCGAGGAGCAATACCAGCAGGGCGGGCTCCAGTTTATGCCCTTTAATACGATTTATCAGCTGTATGCGATGAGCAAGGCAGGCTCACCCAAGCTGGCGGCCGCCGAGACGCTGCTGCTGACGCCGGATTTGCTCGTTTATTTTTTGACGGGCAAGAAGGTATGCGAATTTACGATGGCGACTACGACGCAGCTGTTTCATCCAGAGCGGCAGCAGTGGAATGAGCCGCTTATGCAGCAGCTCGGCATTCCAGCGAAGCTGTTCCTTGCGCCGATTCATCCGGGACAGCGCATTGGGCCGCTAACTACGGAAGTATGCGAAGAGCTGGCTGTACCGCCGATTGAAGCGATTGCCGTAGGCACGCATGATACGGAATCAGCGGTTGCTGCTGTGCCAGCGGCAGTCGGGAAAGCTTTTGCCTATTTGGTGTGCGGCACTTGGTCGCTGCTCGGCACTGAGCTAGCGCGTCCGCTGCTGACGCCAGAAGCGCTTGCGCTCGATTTTTCCAATGAAGGCGGAGTCGGCGGAACCTACCAGCTGCTCAAAAACATTATGGGCCTGTGGATTTTGCAGGAATGCCACCGTGAATGGGAGGCGCAAGGGCAAGAGCTGTCATTCGCACAGCTTGCGGCCGAAGCGGAGCAGGCGGAACCTTTCCGCAGCCTGATCCATCCGGATGATCTGCGTTTTTACAGCCCTTCGGGCATGATTCGAAATGTGCAGCAGTATTGCGAGGAGACAGGGCAGCTTGTGCCGCAGTCGCGGGGCGAAATAGCGAGATGCATTCTCGAAAGTCTGGCGCTGAAATACCGTTACGCGCTGGCGCAAATGGAGCAGTTGACCGGAGAGGCTTATTCGGGCCTGCACATGGTTGGCGGCGGTATACAGAACAAGCTGCTCTGCCGCTTTACGGCGAATGCAATTGGCCGCTCGGTATGGGCAGGACCGGTCGAAGCGAGCGCCATCGGCAATATGCTCGTTCAGCTCATTGCCCAAGGGGAATGTGCGGATTTGCAGGAGGCGCGGCAGCTGTCGGCGGCATCGTTCGAGGTGGATACCTATGAGCCGGCGCAAGCGGAGCAGCAAGTATGGGAGCGGGCTTACGAGGCTTACCTGCGGTTAGTCGCTTTGCAGGCGAAGTCTTAAATTTTAATCTTACTTAAGGAAGTGTTTGAGGTGCTGCATGGCATATCCAAATTGATTTCACCGGAGCTTCTGAAAATATTAATGGAAATGGGACACAGCGACGAAATCGTGCTGGCCGACGGCAATTTCCCCGTCATGAGCCACGCGCAGCGCGTTGTTCGGGCAGACGGCCACGGCATTCCTGAGCTGCTGGAAGCGATATTGCCGCTGTTTCCACTGGATCAATATGTGGAGCGTCCGGCGGCGCTCATGCAGGTTGTTCCTGGCGATACCGTCCAAACGCCAATCTGGGAGCAGTATCAGCTCATCATTGAGCAGCACACGCCAGTACGCGAGAAGCCTGAGGAAGTGGAACGCTTTGCTTTTTATGAGCGGGCGAAGAAGGCTTATGCGATTGTGGCAACTGGCGAGCAGGCGCTGTATGCGAACATTATTTTGAAAAAAGGCGTTATTAAATAGCCTATTCAGACGTTAATACGGCACGGGAATGGTTCGTTACATTCCCGTGCCGTTTTTTGTTGGGAAATTAGCTATAATTAATGATAAGTAGGGGCAAGTTTTTTAATTATTTTTCTTGAGTCAGCATGATTGAAGGGCAGGGGGCGAAATTTTGATTGGAGAGAAGAAGGTTAAGCGGATTGAAAGTGTTCGTGGTCTTGTTCAAGAAATGCTCTTAAATATAGGGGAGACTGGCTATAAAAATAAAACCGGGGTACATCTTTATGGGGTATCAAATTTCGCTTCGATGCTTGCTATGAGAAGAGGACAAGATCCGGAAATCGCCGGGATCGCCGGGTTGCTTCACGGTTATTATTTCTATAGAACCGGCATTAAAAACTTCCTTGGTCCAAACAGTGCAGATGCGGTAAGACCTATACTGCGCAGCACACAGCTCTTTTCTGACGAAGAGCAGCATGTCATTCTTCGAGCGATCTTTTATCAAGAAGCTATACATCGAACGCAGGACCCATACGAGGAAATAATTAAAGATGCTATATTATTGCAGATGTACTTTCAGCATACAGGTAACTATTCATCCAAGGCGGTTATACATAGACTGCAAAATGTGTTTATATAACTGGGGATTCCTGTTGAGTATGTAGGGGCGGAAGCTAACGTCGACACGGAAACGATAGAGACTAATGCGGAAGACAGACGACTTAGGCTGGCAGATTTTTCGGAAATTTTTGCAGGGCAAAATATTATTGGCATCCCGGAGGATGAACGCTACCGGGAAATTTGCAAGTATTGGCCGGACACGGATATCTATAAAGTGCTGGAAGGGAATTGGTGTGCTGCATTCGTGTACTACTGCTGTATGGCGGTGGGGATACGACTGCCCATTCGCTATCCGAATCGCATGTATCGATTAGCTGGAGTTGGCGCATGGTTGGATTGGGCCCAACTGCCTGAAACGGGGTTTTTCTATCGAGATAAACAAGATGGATTTAATCCAGAGCGTGGGGATATCGTTATTTATGAGAAGCTTTTAAGCGATCACTCTCACGATCATATCGGAATTGTTATAGCTTGTGAGGACGACAGAATTAGGGTTGCAGAAGGTAACCAAGACAATAAAAACGGCTCCGGTGTTTTATATAGGGATAGAGACCATTGTATTTTCGGATATATCCGTATAAACAACGGTTATTTTTTTAATTTTGATGGGGAATATAAGCCTATCCGTTAATTTAAAATGTAGGTCACATAGTTATTCAACAAATAGTTAAGTTCAATATTCTAAATAAAGAGCCATCCCGCGAAAGATGGCTCTAAAGCTTGCCGTTACAGATAATGCGGAGAACTTTATCACAAATAGTGGTAAAGCGGAACTCACCAAAGGAGCGAACAGGTAATTGTCTATTGGCTCCTTTGGTTGGGAAGCTCATTCCCAAGTGAACTAGTTTGATCCATATAAGAGTTTAAAGACTTCATCGCTGCCAATAAGGCTCTCTGCCAGTTGAGCTAAACTGCACGGTATTGGTGTTAATAAAATTCATTTTGGGTGTATTAGGTGAATTTCCACATAAGTTGTACACTTCCCGCACTACTTGCCATCCTCTTTAGGTGTGACTAAAGAAACGAGTTCCGTCAATCTTCTTCCGTAACCATAGATTTCACATTTGGCTTAGCATTTAAGCCAAAATACATTATTTTTACGACGATACACAAAAGGGACAATACTACAAAAAGTAAACCGCTCCAAACGACTTCTCCTACTCCCAATCGTGATATAAACCAACCACCTATAGCCGCACCCATCGTGACGCCTAGGTTTGAAAAAGACACATATAAACTGTTAGCAAATTCCGGGGCTTCTGAAGCTTCCGATGTCAGCCAAATTTGACTTACAATAAGTCCACTAGTATGAACAGCTCCCCACACAATGATAATCCCACTTATGAGAATAAGGGGTATTTCCACATAATAAAGAAGTAAATAGCATATTCCTAAAGCGACAGGATAAAGCAGCACTGTTTTCAACATACGATGGCTTAATAGCTTTCCAGCATACCAATTTCCTGCCACACCGCTAATTCCGAAAATCACAAGCATCACGCTAATAAGTTTCCCACTCATGTCAGACCTCTGTCCTAAATATTCCGCAAAATAACTATATACAGAAAACATAGCAGCAAATATGAAGCAAGCAGCACCGCTATTTAACCATAAAGCGGGTTTTCGTAATATCGCAAGCTGTCTTCCAAAAGAGGTTTTCTCCTTCCCCGACATGGTTGGAACCATTACTCCTATTCCAACACACGCAACGACATTCACAAGGGCAGAAAATAAAAATGAGGTACCAAGTGAAAATTGATTGGCAATATAGGAAGTGAGCGGGATTCCGAGCACCATGCCCATGCTTACCCCAAGAAATACCTTTGCACTAGCCTTCGCGGCTTCCTCCTTTACTGATAATTCAGTGGCTAGTACAAAAGCAATGGAGAAATAAACCGGATGAAAGAAAGCTGGAATCATTCGGAGAGCCATAAGCATATAAAAATTCGGAGCAAAAACTGACATCAAATTGGAAGCGGCAAAAATAATCAGAATGCCAATCAATGTAGTTTTACGATTTAATCTTGACAGCAACAGCGTCATCCATGGACCAAAAAGGGCAATAATAAGTGCAAACGAACTAACAAGCATTCCAGCTAGTCCTGCGGTAACGTTATACTTCTCCATGACCATTGGCAAAATTCCGACTACACCAAGTTCGGTATTTATAATGCCAAATATACCTAGTGCAATAAAAAATAGTGGACTGATTCTGTTCATGATTCTTTTCTCCTTATAACACAATCTTTTTTCTTATTTCTATATATCTATAATTATAGATATATAGAATCAAAAAATAAGCAGGTAACCCTATAATTGTGGCTACCTACATTTTATTCTTGATATAGTCGGCAAATTTACGAATGGTTTCTTCATTTCTCCGATAATAGGTCCACTGTCCAAATCGCCTTGATTCTAAAAGTTCAGCTTTCTTCATGATCATTAAATAGCTGGAAATCACCGATTGTGCCAATCCCGTTTTTTCCTGAATGCTTCCTACACAAATCCCTCCTTTAAAGTCAGCATCCGTTGGTAAATACAATTGCGGTCCAAAATTTTCATCCGGCTTTTTTAACCATTCCAAAATTTTCACACGGGTGTCATTAGACAAAGCTTTAAAGATCATCATGGTTTCCATAGCATCATTATATCTAATTATATAGATATGTCAATTTTTATATGCAATAATTTCAGTTCCGACGAATAGGTGATGAAAGGCTCGAATCGGACGCACTTCTATGGATCGTCCATTCATTTCTCGGCATTTCGTCGCCACGCAGCTTCACACGTGAGATGGCCGCCGATGGCAGGCGGCTCTAACGCTCTCGGCTTACTTCGCCAATGTCCTACATAAATATCAGTCGGAGTGGGCTGCACTTGACAGTGGCTAAGTAATTGTCCTAGTCAAGTTGTCGAAGGCTGCGAACCAGTCGGTTGTGATGATGCTTCCGATGTAACCGTCTGGCCGGATTAGAACCAACGCGTCGCCAGTAACGCCGTAGATGCTGGTCAGCTTGCCGTCGGTGTCGTTGAGGCCATTGTGATCGACTTCGCGGCTGCTATTGACGGTGTAACGGTGCAAATCGGCGCCGCCGTTTGGCCAGCTCAACTCGGGAAGTGCCTTTGCGGCGTTCACGCCGAAGGCCAGCATGGTAAAGTGTGGTCCCTGATAGACGTCGAACAGACGTCGTATCCCGCCGGGGCCGTTGCAGGGCGCGTCCGGTGCACGATCACCGACATGCAGCGTTTTGGTAGCTGGCGAGTCGGCAGGGGCAAGCGGCCCGCCATGGTACGAAAGTGTCAGCTGCCGCTCCTCGTCTCCGCGCTTGAGGGTCGAGAGACGCTGCTGGTCAAGACGGGAGTACAGCTCGCTGGACTTGCCGAGGACGCGTGCAGCAATAGGCTGCCGCTCAGCCTCGTAGCTGTCGAGGAGGCTGTCGGGAGCGCCGGCGATGACCTGAGCGAGTTTCCAGCCGAGATTGTAGGCATCCTGCACACCAGTGTTGAGGCCCTGCGCACCAGCTGGGGTGTGGACGTGGGCGGCATCGCCTGCGAGAAAGACGTTGCCCGCCCGGTAGTGCTCGGCGAGCCGGACGTTGGGCCGGAACACAGAGGTCCAGGTGATGCTGTGGAGCCGGAAACCGGTGAGCTTATGGAACTGGGCGGCCAGGGCGGCTTCGTCGAGATCAGGCGTCTCGTCTGGTGTCAGCCGGATCATGACCTGAAACTGGTCGGAGTGGGGCAGCGGGCATGCTCCGACAAACTTGCCGTGCGTCCGTGGCCACATATGCCACCGGTTGCGCGACAGTCCGTCGATCGTGCAATCGATGATAAGCGTACGGTCGGAGTCGGCGGTCTCTCCGATGAACCTTATACCAGAGGCCTTGCGGACCGCGCTCGAGCCGCCGTCGGCCCCGACCAGATACCTGCTGCGAACCTTCTCTCCCGTTGAGAGAGTCGTCGTCACACCATCGGCATCTTGTTCGAAACCCACCACTGCTGTGTCGAACTCGATGCCCAGCCCGAGGCGATCGAGCAGGCGGTGCAAGATGGCATCGGTGCGGTGCTGCTGCAGCAGCAGGATGTTCGGATACGGCACATTGGGTGTTGGCCTGTTCCGCTGCTGCATTCGCCACGGCACAGTGATGGGTCCGAAATGGAGACCCGCGAGCGGGTAAGGGCCGCCTTCCGCGAGTGCCTCACCCAGAATGCCGAGGTCTTCGAACACCTCCAGAGTTCGCGGCTGGACCCCCTTGGCACGGGAGCCCTTGAAGGCATGTGGTGCTTTGTCGACCAGTCGGACACGAAGGCCGCGCCGCAGAAGGTCGGCCGCTAGCGTGGAGCCGGTCGGGCCGGCTCCGGCGATGAGTACGTCAACGTTCATATATATTCCTCCATTATCATTTTGGTTTCCTAGAAACAATAATAGATGCACCTCCCTCCTTTGTCAATATTGTTTCCAGGAAACTTTAATTTTGGACTATCCACTGCTATACTGGTATTAAGCTAATCATCGGAGGAGAAATGAATGATCAACCATTCGGAAGTGCAAAATAAAGATCGTCTAATTAAGGGATTGTTGGAAGTCGTGAAGGACATACAGCTTAGATACCAAGCGGAAGATGATGAAGAGAAACAGTGGCTGATCCAAAATAGCCCTAATCCTGCTGTTACAGAGTTGGTAAAAGAAATGACAGTCATGATGCTGCATGTGCTGGATGCGATTGGAAAGCTTGAGCCTGTAAATGGCATTACGATTTCAAAGCAGTACGGCTATTCCAAAGGGAGTATTTCTAAAATTACGAGAAAACTGGTTGATAAACAAATCATCCGTTTTGAATACCTTCCGGATAACAAAAAAGAAGTTCTGTTCCGTACCACATCACTGGGCAAAGAGATTTATCGTCTGCATGAAGCCCTGCATCATCAAATTGATATCGGAGTCAATCGTTTCTTGCAACGGTATAACGAAGATGAATTAAGCTTTCTCGTCAATGCCCTTAGCGAAACGTTGCATACATCATGGGTTTATTCGGAGACAAAAGAGGAATCAATCGCACCGAGTCAGAGAGCTGCGCGCACAAAAGAAGAGATAGACAATGACAAGACCCTTCGTACTTTATCAGATACCGAGGAAATGAACGAAATCATGGTGATGCTTAATAAGTTGGATTCCCACAACCTAAAGAAAGCTAAAGCGATTCTTAACGATACTTTTTTTAATTCCTCGAAATGATCCAATTTTCTCACTCAGACTCATGAATTCACAGGATTCGTAAGTTGCCTGGTTCTTAGGAAGAGGGAATGTGCAGATTTGCAGGAGACGCGACAGCTGTCGGCGGCATCGTTTGAGGTGGATAGTCAAAACGGCACGGAATGTTTCATTACAATCTGAGCCGTTTTTTTATTTAGAAAGCCTATATACAAGTCATGGGTAGTTAAGTTGAGGAAAAGTTTTTACTTTTTATTTGCGAATACGGTGAACGTTGAATTGTGGTTTTGAGCAGCTACGCTTCGCCTCTATATGTCAAACCCACAACTGAATCAGATTTTAGGTTTAGGCTCCAATATTGGAATACTTCCAAATGAGGATGCGAAATGGTTCTGTTTCTGGCAAAATGATGGAGAGTGGACAAGTTATAATTGTGAAGAGGAGACGGTTATTTCATGGTCAAATTATCAATGATACATCAGATTTCTGTAAGGGAAAAGGCAGTGGCCTTCACATTTGATGATGGTCCGAATCCGGTATATACGAGCCAATTGCTTGATATTTTCCGCAGTGTGGGAGGACGAGCAACTTTTTTTATGATTGGCCAGGAGATGGAAGCGCACCCAGAAATGGCGGCTGCTGTGCATCAGGAGGGCCACGAGCTCGGGAACCATACTTATTCCCATCCAGACCTTACCAAACTGACGTTGGAGGAAGCTAGTGGGGAATTGCAGCGAACGGATGTCCTTATCCGGAAGGTTACGGGGCAAGAGGTACGTAGCTTCAGACCGCCATTCTTTGGTGTGAATGACAACATTCTGTCTCTGGCTGCAGAGTACGGATACCGGACAATCGGCACGGTAAATGGAGCGGCCAAGGACTGGGAAACTCCAGGCGTCGATTATATTCTGGAGCATACACGGCAGGCGGTCGCGCCCGGCAGTATCTTGCTGTTCCATGACGGGTACGGGGACCGCTCCCAGACCATAGAAGCGGTTCGGGTGCTGGTGCAAGAACTGGCTGCAGAAGGATATCGTTTTGTCACCACCAGTGAACTGCTGGACATGGCCGTTCCGGATGAGAGCGGCCTGACGATGAGCCCAGAGGAGTTGGAAGGATAGACCTGAAGCTCAGGGCCTTCCGTTGTCATCGAATCATGGTATACTCCAATGACGGACACCAGCGAGGTGTCCGTTTTTCTTGCATCCACAGAAAACTACCTAATTGTTCATGAATTTTGCACCTTGCTCTAAACTACTCTATAATAGCAGCCTGCGTTATTATGGATTTGCTAAACTATTATAAACCGGACTGTTTCCTAAATGTTTTTACAGGAGGAGGGATCAAGTGAGAAAAATTCTGGTGATAGATGATGAGGCGGCTATTAGAGACTTGGTCGAGCTTGTACTTCTACGGGAGAATTTTCAGGTGAAAACCGCAGAGAATGGCCGGATTGGCCTTCAAGAGCTGGATGCGTTCCAGCCGGATTTGGTGCTGTTGGATTTGATGCTGCCGGACTACTCCGGTTATGATCTGTGCAAAGAGATTACGAAGAAGCAAGTGGTTCCTGTTATTATGTTATCGGCCAAGAATGAAACCATCGATAAAGTATTGGGGCTTGAGCTTGGAGCAGAGGATTACATGACCAAGCCTTTCGATAACCGCGAACTCATTGCCCGTATTAAAGTGGTGCTAAGACGATATGAACCTAACCCTATGAACAAACCGAATGAAGAACAACCAATCAATTACGGGGAACTGGCGTTTAATCTGGAGACCCGAGTCGTGCTGAAGAATGGTGAGCCGATTTCTCTGACGGCCAAAGAATTCAAAATTCTAGAGACATTATTGAGAAGGCCCAATAAAATTCACACAAGAGATGAGCTTCTGGAAATCGTATGGGGATACGATTATTTGGGTGACAGCCGCAGCGTAGATATGACAATCATGAGGCTCAGAAGAAAGCTGGAGGACGATGCCGAAAATCCGAAATATGTAAAGACGGTCTATGGATTCGGCTATCAGCTTGGCGGTGATTCCGCCTGAAATATGCAACCCGGCTCTTGTTGAATTATTTATTTTTCTCTATATTATCCTTTGCCGTCATCATTATATCGGTGGATAAAGCGATTGATTACTATAGCTTCGTAACCATTGAGAAGCAAATGATTGAAAAGGCTGATTTGAGCGAACTGTCATTCCGGGAAATACTCGCTAAATATGATGAAGAACCGTCAGATCAGGGGCAAACCCCAGACGTATTCAGAACGGCTCTGGAAACGTTAAAGGCTACGGGCAAGGAAGTGCGGATTTATGACAGCCAGTTGAATCTTTTGGGACACGCGGAGAATGGCATTATCGTCAACGACGGGACGCCTGTCATTTTCAAGAAAAATATAGAAAGTGCGCTGCAAGGAAATTATTCGTATTCGGTTACTGAAGATAAAAGGCTCTATTTCTCAATTCCCATTCAGGATAAATATTATCAAAATGTGTTTGTGTTCGAGTTTGTGGAAGACCTCTCTTATTTTTACGATATTATGAATCGAATCCGTTCCATCTTATTTATGGGCGCAGGCGGATTCCTAATTTTGATGACGTTCTCAAGCCTATATATTGCCCGTACAACGACCAGACCGATTAAATATCTGCTGGCGGCTACAGAACAATTCTCCAAGCAGCAATTTGAGCAAGTCCATCTGAACAGAAAAGATGAGCTGGGAATGCTTGCGGCAGGATTGAACCAGATGGGCATTCAACTGAACGATTATATTCAATATCAGAAGCAGTTTGTCTCTAACGTATCTCATGAGCTGAAAACACCGCTCGCCGCAATCCGGGGATTTTCCCAGTATTTATATGAGGGAGAGAATGAGGACAAAGATTTGCAGAAGATCTATTACCATCTTGTCAATGAATCGGAACGGCTCACCGCGCTCATCAATGAGTTGTTAATGTTGGCCAGATTCGACAAAGCTGGCCCCAAAGAGATAGGTATCGAAAAAATAAATATATCGGATCTGACGGAGCGAGTGGTTGCCGACCTGAGACCCAGAGCGGAGCAGAAACGAATGACAGTGGAAGTAAAGCTGGCTAAAGCGGCTTTTGTATATGCCAATACGATATTGCTATCACATGCCATTGCGAATATTCTCGATAACGCCATCAAGTATTCGAATACCGACACTCATATCCGGGTAGAGACCTTCATCCGGCAGCAGGAAGCGGTCGTCCAAATCACTGACCAGGGAATTGGGATTTTCATGGAGGATATAGCACGGGTTCAGGAAAGATTCTACCGGGCGGAAAATTCCAATGTGGCCAAGGGTTCAGGGTTAGGACTGTCCATTTGCAAGGAAATTGCCGAAAAGTTCGGCGGATATATCGTTATTGAGAGCAAAGTGAGTGTTGGAACCACCGTGTCCATCGTTCTGCCTTCGTTGTGAAAGGTGAAGTTACAAGAATGTTACAAGACTGCTATGACAATACTAAATGGTTTTCCTATAATGACCTCATAAGACGTAGACAATAACTCTTGGAGGGATAATGATGAAAAAAATGAAGAAATCAGCAACCATAGCGTTGACAACGGTATTGGCAATGACACTACTGGCAGCATGCCAGGAGAACCAGGCGGGGACTACTGCCGTCGACCCAGCTTCTCCGGCAGCAAGTGAAGCATCCGGCTCCAATTCGAAGGTTATTAAGGAAGGCACCATTAAGAAAGAAGGCAATGTGGTTCTGAAAGAGCTGTCTTTTGTGCATAATGACCATACCATTGCCCTCTCTGACATCGTAGACGATGCTAAGCTTGAAGGCATGCTGGGCAAAGCCACAGCGATCAAGTCCCATACCTATGCCGCGGGAGATGGCACAAATATGGATAACCTGATTGGATTCACGGAGAAACAATACACCTATCCAGGCGTTGTCATTAAAACTATTGATTCAGCGGAAGGGAAGCAGTTCAAGATTTTCAATATCAAGATAACCGATTCTAATTATACGACGGTCCGCAATATCAAAGTCGGCGACAGTATCGAGAAGCTGCAAGAAGCCTATCCCGAAGGGAACCTGCTTGGAGGAGAGGTGTCCGATGAAGAGGATGATTACCGCTATTCGCCGGCCAACTATGTGGATGTCATGAATTTCCATATCGTAAATAAGAAAGTCGCGAGCATTCAAATCTCCTCCCTACTGGACTAACGTATGGTCCCCATAGATTGGCCATTTAAAATGGTCCAGCTGTGGGGACTTTTTTTCTGTATCTAATTTTTTCTCCTTCGCCCATTGACACCTAGGTAGATGTGGATTACCATTATCACAACATAATTCCAAGTTAACAAGTTGGTTAAGTTGTATTTTGCGAGGAGGCTCTTCCGGTGAATATCGAAAATATAGAAGCATTCGTCTATGTCATTTATTACGGCAGCTTCAATAAGGCAGCGGAAAGCCTGTTTCTTTCCCAGCCGTCCGTAACGGCGAGAATTCAGTCGCTGGAGCGGGAGCTTGATTGCAAGCTATTTGACCGGATGGGCAAGCAAATTCAATTGACCGAGGAAGGCAAGCGATTCCTTCCTTACGCTCAGCAAATTTTGCAGACGCTGGAAAAGGGGCGCAAGCAGCTGCATCTGAAGCAGGAGATGCCCGCCCAGCTGAGAATTGGCTGTACCGTGTCGACGGCAAACTATTTGGTGCCGAGGCTGCTGCCAGCGCTGAAGGAGAAGCATCCCGGCATTCGCTTCAAGACGGTGACTGCCAAGACGGATGATATTGTGGAGATGGTGCTGAACAAAGAGGTCGATATCGGCTTTGTCCGTCAAACGACTCATCCCGGCTTGCGCTCGGTTAAGCTGCTCGATGATGCGATTCGGCTGCATGTGTACGAAGGCCACCCCTTTCTGAAGGAGAAGCAAATTACGCTGAGGGCGATAGGCAACCAGCCGCTTGTGTTTTTTGAATGTGGGGCGCTTGACTGGGTAAGGCTGCAGCGGGTTTTTGAATCGCTCAATGAACCGCCGGAAATGTCTTGCCACACAGATAATTTGGAAACCGCGAAGCGGCTCGTGCTGCAAAAGCTGGGGATCTGCTTCCTGCCAAGTCTGTCTGCCTATGACGAGGTTCAGGCGGGACAGCTTTTTCCGATTACGATTCCAGAAGTGGAGGGCTTGTCGCTCGATACGAACCTGATTATGCTGAACGGCGAGAGCAGCCCTTTTTTCGATAGCTTGGTGAAGCTTGTCAAAGCGCTGCCTTTCGTCAGCCGGGCCTAAAACAAGCGAATGCAACAATAGGAACAGCTGCCCAGAGGCAGACCTATCGAATGTTTAGATAAGAGAATAGAAAAACCCTATTATCCGGGGCATTGACGGTTTGATGAGCGGATGATAAATTAGTGACAGAACAATTCTTACTTAGTAGGTAGGAATTATAGGTATTATAAAAATGATCATGACATGGGGGAACGATTTTTATGAAAAAAAGAACTTTTTTAGCTACGCTGCTTGTTTTGTCCTTTACGCTGACGGCGTGCGGAGCTGCAAATAATGGCACGAAAGAAACGGCGGACAGCGGTGCGGGAGCAAGCGCGAGCCCAGCTCAGGAAGTGAAGAAAATTATTGTCGGCACGGGCACCCAGTTTCCGAATGTATGCTTTATCGATGAGGATGGCAAGCTGACAGGCTTCGACGTTGAGCTCGTTAGAGAGCTGGATAAACGCCTGCCGGAATATGAGTTTGAATTCCAAACGCAAGAATTTTCCAGCTTGCTGCTAAGCTTGGAGACGAAAAAAATCGATTTTGTCGCTCACCAAATGGAGAAAAACCCGGAGCGTGAAGCAAAATTCCTTTTTAATAAAGAGCCGTATAGCATTTTCCTTTCGAAAATAGCGGTGTACAGAGACAACACAACGATTAATTCGATCGACGATCTGACAGGCAAAAAAATATTTACATCGCCAACGAGCAACCAGGCCTTTTTCCTAGAGCAATACAACAAGGAGCATAACAATCCTTATGAAATTGTTTACTCCAGCGGCGCAGCCAATGACCGTATTGCTTTGCTCAAAAGCGGACGCGTAGATGCAACGCTCGCTACCGATTTCTCGCTTCCTTTCTACCCTGATACGGATGGCAATCCTGCGATGAAGACGGTAGGCGACCCGCTTATTCAATCCGATGTGCTGTTCGTGCTCCGCAAAGACAGCCAGGAGCTGGCTGACAAACTGGATGCCGCAATTAAAGAGGTTAAAGCTGACGGAACGCTTTCGAAGCTGAGCATCGAGTGGCTTGGCGAAGATTATACAAAACCGCTTGATGAAGTTGTAAAAAAATAAATGGTGCTACTAACTTGCTGGTCAAGGGTGTAAGACGGAGGGAAACATATGGGCAGAAAATTTGATATTCATTACTTGCTGGATTTCTTACCCAAATTGCTGTCTTACCTGCATATTACCTTGTTTATTGTGGCTGCATCCATTTTGCTGGGGCTCGTCGTTGGTTTTATCATCGCGCTGCCCCGGCTTTACAAAATTCCCGTATTGCAGCGTGCTTCGCAGGTATATGTATCCTTTTTCCGTGGAACGCCGATATTGATTCAGCTCTTTCTCATTTATTACGGCCTCCCGGAATTGCTCAAGCTCGTTCATATTGATGTATCGCGGGCCAATGTGCTCGTTTTCGTTATTTTGGCTTATGCTCTCCACAGTGGCGCTTTTATATCCGAAGCGATTCGGGCAGCGGTCAATGGGGTGGATCGTGGTCAGGTAGAGGCGGCTTATGCGATTGGCATGAGCGGCTATCAGGCGTTTACCCGTATTGTGCTGCCGCAGGCGCTGGCGATATCGATACCGATATTAGCGAATCTCGTCATCGGCAACTTGAAGGATACGTCGCTGGCGTTCACGCTGGGAGCGATGGAAATGACAGGAAAGTCGCAGACGCTCGCCTCGGCGACCCAGCATTTTATTGAAACCTATATTGCTTTGTCACTCATTTATTTTGTAATCAGCACTGCTTTGGAACGGACCTTCCATTATTTAGAGCGCAGGCTGCTGCGTCATGAGAAGCAAGTGGCTGAACCGGTTGTGCGTTATGGAAAAAGAAGGCTGTGGAAGCGGACGCTCATTACGCGCTTGGAGAAAGGAGGCTGAGCTTGATGTCACTAGACCCCGGATTTATATGGACGGCCTTTCTCAGCTTGTTCAAGGCGCTGCCGAATACGCTTTATATTACGATCGTCTCCGTGCTCGTCGGTTTCATTATTGGTACTGCTGTTGCCCTCATTCGGATTTATCGGATTCCCGTCTTATATCCGCTGGCTAGCGCTTATGTGCTATTCATTCGCGGCACGCCGATGCTTATGCATTTGCTGCTGATCTATTTTGGCCTTCCGATCATCATCGATGGGTTGGCTAGCGCACTGGGACTTGGCTTTAATTCAACGGTCATTCCGTTAATCGGCTTTGCTTATATTTCTTTCTCGATTACAGCAGGCGCCTACATGTCGGAGGTTGTGCGCGCAGGCATTCTAGCTGTGAACCGCGGACAGATGGAGGCTGCCTATTCCATTGGGATGACGACGCCGCAGGCACTGCGCCGCATCGTACTGCCGCAGGCGCTCGCCGTCTGCTTGCCGAATTTATCCAACAATTTGATCGGCATGCTGCACGGTTCAACGCTTGCTTTTACCGTATCTGTCGTTGAAATCAACGCCCAGGCGCAAATTGTCGCGGCGACCAATTGGAAGTTTCTTGAGGCCTACATTGCAGCTGCGGTGCTGTTCTGGGGCATGACGATCTTAATCGAGCAGGCGACAGCTTGGCTGGAGCGGAGAATTAATAAATACAATCGAGGTGGCGTAGCATGATTGAACTGAAGCAAATTTCCAAGTCGTTCGGGAAAAATCAGGTGCTTCAATCCATCGATTTGACGGTGGAAAAAGGCGAGGTCGTTGTTATTTTGGGCCCAAGCGGTTCAGGTAAAACAACCTTGCTGCGCTGCATCAATTATTTGGAGAAGCCCGATAATGGGCAAATCCGCATTGGCGAATTCAAGCTGGACTTCAAGGCAGCGGGGAAAAAAGATATTCACAACCTGCGCCAGCGCTCCGCAATGGTGTTCCAGCATTACAATTTATTCAAGCATAAGACGGCGCTGGAAAATGTGATGGAAGGGCTGCTCATTGTGCAAAAGCTGCCCAAAGATGAAGCAAGGCGGCGCAGCACGCAAATGCTCGAGAAGGTAGGGCTTGCGGCGAAGCTTGACGCCTACCCAAGCGAGCTGTCCGGCGGGCAGCAGCAGCGGGTAGGCATCGCCCGGGCGCTTGCGCTGAACCCGGAAGTGATTTTGTTCGATGAGCCGACGTCGGCGCTTGACCCGGAGCTTGTGGGCGAGGTGCTTGACGTCATTCGCAAAATCGCTGGAGAAGGCATTACGATGATCGTCGTCACGCATGAAATGGGCTTCGCCCGCGATGTCGCAAACCATGTCGTCTTTATGGATGGCGGCGTCATCGTCGAGGAAGGCAAGCCGAGTGAGCTATTTGGCAAGCCGAAGGAAGAGAGAACGAAGCAGTTTCTGAAGCGTATCGCGCCGGAACCTAGCTACAGCATATAAACGAGCGTTACGAGGCAATCGACGATGGGAGAGAATGAATATGGCGATTAAGCTTAGCATTTTAGACCAAAGCCCTGTTTTTCCAGGGAGCACCCCGGCAGAGGCTTTTCAAAATACACTTACACTGGTGAAAAAGGCGGAGCAGCTCGGCTACAACCGCTTCTGGGTATCCGAGCATCATGATTCGGCGCAAGTTGCAGGCTCCTCCCCTGAGGTGCTGATCTCGTTTTTGCTTGCTCAAACAGAAAGCATTCGCATCGGCTCAGGCGGGATAATGCTGCAGCATTATAGCCCTTATAAAGTAGCGGAAAACTTTAATTTGCTGGCGACACTTGCTCCAGGACGCGTAGATTTGGGCATTGGCCGGGCGCCAGGCGGGCTGCCCCGTTCCACGCAGGCTTTGCAGAAAGGCATTTCACAGGAGCAGTCCTTGCAGGATAAGCTGGTGGAATTAGAGCATTTTGTGCAAAATACGCTGCCTGCGGATCATGCGCTTGCTGGCCTTCAGGCTTCTCCTGTGCCTGAGCAGCCGGCCGAGATTTTCGTGCTTGGCGCCAGTGTGGCTAGTGCGAAGCTGGCAGCGGAAGCCGGTTATCCGTATGTGTTTGCCCAATTTATTAATAGCGATGCGGCTGTTGCGGAAGAGGCGCTAACTGCCTATCATGCGGAGTTCCGCTCGGATAAAGGCAAGCAGCCGCAGGCGATTTTGGCGTTGTCGCTCATTGCTGCAAATACCGATGAGGAAGCCGCGCATCTGGCCTCTGACCATAAAAACGTCAAAATTCATTTGGAAAACGGCAAGACGCTGACGGTCGGAACCGTCGAACAGGCGGAAGAATTCGGCAGGCAATCGGGCCAGACCTATACCGTTGAAGTGAAGGAAGCGGAAATTACGAAAGGCTCGAAGGAGACCGTTCGGAGGCGGCTGCTGGAATGGCAGCAGAAGCATCACGTTAATGAATTTATCGTCACGACAGCGGTGAAGGATTTTGAAGCTAGAATTCGTTCCTATGAGCTGTTATCTGAAGCATTCGCTGAGCTTGCTGTAGAAAGCTAGACACTTTATGAATTAGAGCAGTTACTGTGAAAGTTGAATAGCAGGGCAGGCAGCATGAATAGGCTGGAGTAAAAGCGCAAGGCCGAAGGGAGGACTTTAGCATGGCAGATACACAGGCGGCTGAGAGGACGCAGCAGCTAGGCGCAAAGCTAATTGAAATACGGCGCCAGCTGCACCAGCATCCCGAATTATCAAATGAAGAGTTTGCTACAACGAAGGCGATTCAACAATGGCTCACGGAAGCGGGCATTCGCATCGTCGATTATGGACTGAAAACGGGTGTAGTTGCCGAAGTAGGCGGCAAACACAGCGGGCCTGTACTTGCTTTGCGGGCTGATATTGATGCGCTGCCGATTCAAGAGGAGACAGGGCTGTCTTATGCTTCACAGGCCGCAGGGAAAATGCATGCTTGCGGGCATGATTATCATACCGCTTCTCTCATCGGTGCAGCCTTGCTGCTGAAGCAGCGCGAGGAGACGCTGGCGGGAACGGTGCGCCTTATTTTTCAACCATCTGAGGAAAAGGCGACGGGCGCGCAGGCGGTCATTGCAAGCGGCGCGCTTGAAGGTGTGGGGGCGATTTATGGGATTCATAATAAGCCGGATCTGCCCGTCGGGACGGTTGGGATTAAGCCGGGACCGATAATGGCAGCAGCCGATGGCTTTGTTGTTGAGGTGACAGGCAAGGGCAGCCATGCCGCTGTGCCAGAGGCAAGCATCGATCCAATTGTGACGGCGGCGCATATTGTGACGGCGCTGCAATCGATCGTCAGCCGAAATGTCAGCCCGCTGCTCAGCGCGGTCATTAGCGTGACGCGCATTCAAAGCGGCACTGCCTGGAATGTCATAGCGGAAAAGGCCGTCTTCGACGGGACGATTCGCACCTTTGACGAGCAGGTGAGGCAGCATGTGCTGGAGCGCTTCAAGCAGGTGGCGGAAAATGTAGCGGCTGCGTTCGGCGCAACTGCGGCGGTACGCTGGATTAAAGGGCCGCCAGCGGTTCAAAATGACGCTGCTTTAGTAGAAGCCGCAATCGCAGCAGCTCACGATTCGCTGCTGAATGTCGTAGAGCCGCTTCCGTCTTCTGCGGGCGAGGACTTTGCCTATTATCAGAAGCAAGTGCCGGGATTGTTTTTTTTCATGGGAACAGCGGGCCCGCAGGAATGGCATCATCCGGCCTTCGATATTGATGAGCAGGCGCTGCCGCTGACTGCTGCTTATTTTGCCAATCTCGCAAGCCGTTATTTGGAATCGTTCGGCGAAGCGAATGAACAATAAACGTACGGAATAACTCAGGAGCGAGTAGATGTCGCCTTATAGATGAAGCGGTCAAGCTCTTTTTTAACCTATAATTCCGATAAAAATCATGCGAAAGGTGTGTATAGTGTGGCGAAAATCAAAGTTGAAGTTCGGGATGCGGTAGCGGAAGACCGCGAGGCGATTTTGCGTATCGTCGTAGCTGCTTATTCGCAGTACGAGGCTGTTATGTCACCAGATCGCTGGCTAGATTATAAGGCGTCTATTATTGAATCGGTTGATAAGGAAGGTCCTCAGGCGCGCATTATTGCGGAGGTTAATGGGGAAATCGTCGGCAGCGTGCTGCTGTTCACTTCTTCGGCTATCGCCTATGGGCGTCCAGAGCTGGAAATTGAGTCGCCGATTATCCGTTTGCTTGGGGTAGCGCCGGAGGCCCGAGGGCTTGGCGTTGCGACTGAGCTGATCAAGGAAAGCATTCGCCGCTCGCTCGCACTAGGAGCTTCCACGCTGCATTTGCACACCTCGGATTTAATGGCATCGGCGATCAAGCTTTATGAGAAGCTTGGCTTTGAACGGGCGAAGGACAAGGAAATGTACAATGGCGATGTTTTGGTGAAATGCTACAAGCTGCAGCTTCAGGAAACGGCATTATTGTCTTCATAAAAATCCGGAGGAGGAATCGGTTATGGCTAAGCGTAAAAAAATCAAATTAGGTGCGATTGTACATGGGGTTGGCGGTCACGTTGGGGCTTGGAGACATCAGGATGCGGTGACGGATGCTAGCGTTAATTTTGAATTTTACAAGCAGCAGGCACAGAAGGCGGAAGCAGGCAAGTTCGATCTTGTATTTATTGCCGATGGACTCTATATTACCGAGCATTCGCTGCCTCATTTCTTGAATCGCTTTGAGCCGCTGACGATTCTTTCCGCGCTCGCGGCGGTCACGTCGAAGATCGGCTTGGTCGGCACACTGTCGACGTCCTACAGCGAGCCGTTCACCGTAGCGCGGCAGTTTGCTTCGCTCGATCATATTAGCGGCGGGCGCGGCGGCTGGAATGTCGTAACCTCTCCGCTTGAAGGCTCGGCGAAAAACTACAGCAAAGCGGATCATCCGACGCATCCGCAGCGCTACCGCATTGCCGAGGAATATTTGGAGGTAACACGCGGCCTCTGGGATTCGTGGGAAGATGATGCTTTTGTGCGGAATAAGGAGTCGGGCGTATTTTTTGATCCGGAGAAGCTGCATCGTCTGAATCATAAAGGCGAGTTTTTCTCCGTTCAGGGGCCGCTTAATATCGCCCGCTCGAAGCAGGGCCATCCTGTTGTATTTCAAGCGGGGTCCTCGGAGGATGGACGCAATTTGGCAGCGAAAAGCGCCGATGCTGTATTTACGGGGCATGAATCGTTGGAGGAAGCAAAAGCCTTTTATCTCGATGTGAAAACTAGAGCGGCAGCGTACGGTCGGTCGGCCGATGAAATTGGCATTTTCCCTGGCATTTCTCCGATTATCGGACGCACACAGGAAGAAGCAGATCGCAAATACGAGGAGCTTGCAAGTCTCGTATCGATTGATAAGGCGCTGCAATTTTTGGGCCGGTTTTTCGAGCATTTCGACTTCTCGCAATTTCCGCTCGATGAGCCGTTCCCGGACATTGGCGATCTCGGCAGCAACAGCTTCCGCAGCGGCACAGACAAAATCAAGAGCAAAGCTCGGGAGCACGGCTTGACACTGCGTCAGGTCGCGCTCAGCGCAGCAACGCCGCGCACCGACTTTATCGGTACGCCGGAGAAAATCGCTGATTTAATTCAGCGCTGGCATGAGGAAGAGGGCGCCGATGGCTTCATTATCCATTCCTCCGTGCCTAAAGGGCTGGATGACTTCGTTGATCTAGTCGTGCCGATTTTGCAGGAGCGGGGCATCTACCGAACGGAGTATGAGCATGATACGCTGCGTGGCAACTTGGAGCTGCCAATTCCTGAAAATCGCTATGCCGCAAAGGCGCTAAGCGAAGCTTAAAACCGCACTTATGAGCAGTTGATAGGATGAAAAGAATAGTAAATGTGTTTGTATCATACACGAGTACCCGCATGCTGGACATTTTAGAAGTGTTCACTGTACGGGGACTCGTGTATTTGCTATTTACACTCATTCTTTTAACGATCCCCGGTATGACTTCCGTTCACTAGAGGATCATTTGGTTAAGCATGTGTGGGCCTTGCCGTTCAATGCAGGCTTATGCCTGATTCATTTATTATGAGCTGAACTTGCTTAGCTGGGTTTGGAGGTCTTGGATCAATTGCTTTCTATAATCCGCACGAAGATCAATCTCCGTAGTAGAATCGCCTGACCATTCATCGGCATCCAGATCTACATCCGCATCAGCAGCTATTTGCCATGCAAAGGGAGGCAGCACACCGCTCAGCGCTCTAAGCATGGGAGGCAGCCCAACGCTTGCTTCCGTGCTTTCACTTGCAGCTTGCTCAATTAACTCAGACCTGTCTGGAAGCGGTGGCGGCTCTGGGCGATTGCTTTCCAATAGTTCCGTAATCGTATCAAGCAGATTCAAAATCTCCTCATCCGTAGCGCTAGATAAATCCACTTCAGACACGGCATTTTTAATAGCGGTAAGCAACGTACTATCCGTATGATCATTGCTAATTTCGTCTTCCTCATTTTTATCGGTTAGATCGATATTCCCAAGCTGTATTTGTAAATCCGTCAGCAATGAGCGGATTTGCTCGGTCGTCAGCTCTTTCGCTGAAAAAGCTTCCTCAGAAGGGGCAGGCGGAGGCCCCTGTGGAGGAGCCGGCCTATTAGCATTCATGGTTTGCTTCATTTCGTCGAACAAATTCGTAATTTCCTCATCGGCAGCTGTGGACAGGTCGATGCCGGACAACGCATCATTCATCAGTCCTAATGGGCCGCCGTCTGTATCCGTCCCGAGTGTCGAACCATCATCGCCCTGTTGGAAGGCAAGAGATGCATGCAACTGCCACTGCAAATGGACCAGAATGGATTTTTTCTGTTCAGTCGTTAACTCGCTTACGCTGGAGTCTGGGCTGTATATTTCTGTTGTACGGGCATATTGCTGCTGATAACCGCTCATATAACCCAGCATTTCTTGGCTGAGCTGCAGGGAGTCGGCTGATTTCTTTTTATCATCGCTTTGAAGCTCGGATTGCTTGGCTGCTGTGCTGGATTGATCAAGCAACGATGGCTGCTGCAACGAATTTTTATAATACGTATTAATGGATACAGACATATTCCATTCTCCTTTATCATTATCACTGCCGGCAGGCCCACGATTTACGTATCGGCTAGAAAGCTGAATAGAAGCTGAAGCTCCGCTGAATGGCAGCTTAGCGTTTTAGAAAATAGCACGTTAGCTAGTCCCCTAGTTAAAGCAAGCACGCCTATTAAACGACCGTTTTTTGGAGAGGGAGACTGCTTTTTCTGTTAATGAGGCACCTTGCAAAAAACGGAAATAGTGATAAAATAGTAGCGTTTACAATAGGGGCGTTAAAGCCATATTGGGGAGGCAAAGCATGTCCAGATTATTTCAGACCAATACGATTCGAAAAGTAAGAGAGCTCGGCGGTATGTGGGATTTTGTTACGGTGCCGGATGGGGAAATTCAGCTGGAAGCATTGGAATATCGATATAAGCTAGCCGTTCCGGGCTGCTGGGAAACCCATCCGGAGCTGCTGACATACAGTGGCAGAGGCGTTTACCGCACGAAGGTGACCGTGGAAAAAAGGACGTCGCTTCGCCTTGTTTTTAAAGGCGTCAGCCATACAGCTAATGTGTTTTTTGACGGGAAGCCGGTTGCCCGCCATTATAATGCGTATACGGCATTCGATGCCGTCATTCGCGATGTTGAAGCGGGCACACATGAGCTTGCCGTGCTCGTGGATAATTCTTTTAGCGAAGCGTCGTCGCTCCACGTTCCAAACGATTATTATACATACGGCGGAATTATTCGTCCTGTCATGCTGGAGGAAATTCAGGAGCTGTTTGTTGAGCGCCTATCATTTACCCCATTGAAAGGGGTAAATGCAAAAACAGAAACAAAAACAAAGATAGGATCAGAAATAGGATCAGATATAGAAATGGAAATGGAAATAGAATCCGAATCGGAAGCAGAGCAGCAAAGTGCTGGCAGCTGGCAGGCAGACATTCGCGCTTGCATCCGTTATCCGGCGCTATCGAAGAAGCATACGCAGGTGCAGCTGACTGCTAAGCTGACGGCAACGATTGCAGGGCAGACGCTGGAGCTTGGCAGTGTAAGCTTGCAGCCGGGAGAGACGGTCACAGTAGGCGGCGTTTTCAGCATTGATCAGGTGCAGTCTTGGTCGCAGGAAAATCCGGCTTTGTATTTGCTGCAGGTTTTGCTGCAAATTGAAGGGCAAACGGCTCCTGTCGATGATTTGGTGGAACGCGTCGGCTTCCGTACGGTTACGACGGAGCGTGGACGCATTCAGCTGAACGGCGAGGATATCGTACTTCAAGGATTTAATCGCCATGAGGATCATCCGCTGACGGGGTCATCATTCCCGCTGCCGCTCATGGCACAGGATTTGCAGTTGATGCTGGATATGGGCGCTAATGCGGTGCGTACGAGCCATTATCCGAATGATGAGCGGTTCCTCGATTTATGCGATGAGCACGGCGTGCTCGTATGGGAAGAAAATCATGCCCGCGGCTTGTCGATTGAGCAAATGCGCAATCCAAATTTTATTTGGCAGTGCGAGCAGGTTAATCGAGAGATGGTGGAGCAGCATTATAATCATCCCTCGATTGTCATTTGGGCAATTCTGAATGAATGCGCCAGCGACTTGGAGGAAGGACGCATTCACTACAAACGGCAGCTGGAGCAAATTCGGGCCATGGACAGCAGCAGGCCGCTAACGTTTGCCTCCCATCACCGCGAGAAGGAAATTTGCTTTGACCTGGCGGACATTGTGTCATGTAATTTGTATCCGGGCTGGTACGGCGATGAAGATCCAGGCGAGCTGTGCGATGCGGCGCGAGGCTGGGCCGATGCCGCAGGCGGTGCGGGCAAGCCGATGATTATGAGCGAGTTCGGCGGAGACGGCCATTATGGCTTGCGCGACCCGAACCGGGTACGCGGCACGGAGGAGCGCCAGGCGGATATTATAGAAGCGAATTTGCAGGCGTACACCTCTCGGGAGTACATGTCCGGCATGTTCATCTGGCAGTTTTGCGATTGCCGGGTAACCGAGGGCACGGGCTGGCTGCTCGCCCGCGCTGGTACGCAGAACAGCAAAGGCATTGTAGACCGCTATCGCAGGCCAAAGCTGGCGTATGAGGTTGTGAAGAAATATTTTCGCGGGAAAGCTAGCTTATAAGGCAAGAGAGACTAGTAAATGAAAGTGATTTAGCACAGGTATGGAGACATCCAGCTAAATAGGATCACCATTAAAGCGATGGAGTTAAACGGCGTGCTGCCGTTTGCTCCATCGTTTTTTTATGTGATTAGGGCGTGTATGTGAACGTAAGCGAGCCAGATGCTGATTGATTTTAGCGTCAAACGCATTCCCGCCGCAGTATCGCAACCGAATCCGGTATACTCCCTGCCCAATGATGGACTTGGCGGACACAGCAGCCGCTATTTCAACAAAATCACGGGTTATGGCACAGTCCGCGGACTCAGGAGCAGCTAATGCGCTGCCAACAGCCAATTTGACGGGATAATGAGGACGATAACGGATTTCCTGTCCGCTTACGGCCTGAAATCGGAGCAAAAGCCAGAATAGCGGAACCTCAGTCCGCCAAAAAAAGGGAGCGTTCCCGAACTGCGGGGTCTCAGCCACAGTGGTTTCAGTAATAGTAATCTCAGCAACGCACCTATCCGGCTGTCCCCAGCCTTAACTCGGTATACGAGGTTTGTCTTGAATAAGCAAGAAGTAAGCACTAAGTAAGCACTAAGTAAGCAGCAGGCCAACTCTGGTTTGCATACACATCCTAGTCAAATACTTAGTTTTAGTTAGGATGTTCAGCTTCCCTTTTTCAAGTTTTCACGCGAGTTTTAAGTGATTGTTAAGAGGGATTTATTATATTGGAGGTGTAATGGCGAAATTGTAGAGAACTTGATAACTTGAGATTTCAATTGGGCGTTTGAAGCTTTTCAGGCGGCATCTATGTTTTAGGAGTCTGTTCTCCACGCCTTTTGTCCTCACCAACTCAGGGGCAGGCGGGATTTCATCGTTGTGCAAGCTGTAATCAGCGGCGGCGGATGTTTTAAAGGATAGACAGGGCAATTCGAGAATGAGAAAATAAAGGAAGCACAGCCTTAAATAGATACGAACGCTATGAAGTTAACCTATGACCGTAAAAATAAACGATTATCGCAAGCAAGGGGGGCTGAGGTGCGCCACATCAGAACAGATCGCTTTCTACTGGGACTTGGCATCATGACGCTGCTCCTCGCGCTAGTTTTATTGCAGCAAATGATAGGCTTCCGCGAGACGCTCACGGCGAAGCAGGGCATTTTAACTTTGCCTAGCGTGGAATGGCTGGATAAGCGAGTCGTTTCCTTGGATGGGGAGTGGGCGTTTTATCCGAATCAGCTGTTGTCGCCAGAGGAAATTAGGCAAGCAAAGGACAGGCCCGTTATCATTCATGTGCCAGGCAACTGGAACGAAGCGCAGCATAATAATGGTGATTTAATGACTGGGAAAGGCTATGGAACGTACCGGCTGCTTGTGCGAAATGTGCCGCCGAATGAGCCGCTGGCGATAGCCAAACGTTATGTTCGTTTTTCCGATGCGATGTATGTCAATGGACAGCTGCTCGGGCGATCTGGCCAGCCAGGGAGTTCTGTTGAAACCTACCAACCGCGCAATGTGCCTTATACGGTGTATTTTCACTCGGAGGGTACGGAGATTGAAATTGTGCTGCAAGTGGCTAATTTTGATTTTCATAGCGGCGGTATTAACGGTGCCATTGATCTGGGCCTTAGTCAGCGTATCGAAGCGAGAACGACCCTGCAGTCTGGGCTTGAGTTATTAACGATAGGCATTGTCCTGATTTTGGGGCTTTTGTTTTTTTATTTGTACTTTCGTCTGCATCGAGATGGGCTTCAATTGCTGTATGGGCTGTTCTTTATTGGTTTCGCACTCATTGTATTTACAAATGGGGAGCGGCTGCTGCTGCAGTTTTTTCCGGAAATGCCCTTTGAGGCTGCCTTCAAGCTGAAGTATATCGCGGTGTATAGCGTACCTGCTGTTGTATTTGTTATTGTATCGCGAATTGCAGCACGGCTAATGATTCGGAGATGGCTGCAGGCTGCAAGTGCTTTATTAGCTCTATATGTGACTTTGATTGTGCTACTGCCGTTTCACATTTATTCGTATGCTCAAGACAGTATTTATTTAGTTATTCTGTTTACCTATGTAGCGGCCTCTGTCATGCTCCTGTCCCAGTATGTGCGGGGCGAATATGGGAGCATCAGCAAAGCGCAGTTTCAATTGCTTATTACATGCGTATGGATGATGCTTATCAACAGCGCACTGGCGATCGTAGTGGTATGGAACCCGATAAGCCAAATTTTGCTCAATGGAGCGACTCTGCTGCTTCTCGGTGCTTTTGCCATGCTGATCGTTTATCAATATGTCAGTGCTTATGATTCCATGCAACAGCTTACTCATCAATTACAGCTGGCAGATAAGGCTAAGGATGAGTTTTTACTGCTAACCTCCCATGAGTTGAACTCGCCGCTGCACAGCATCCTTCATTTATCGAAATCGCTTCTGGGGTCGCCGCTGCGTCAGACGGACGAGATTGGCATACGTGAGAAGCTGCAGCTCATACGCAATACAGCCCACCGAATGTCGAATCACGTAAATGATTTGATCGACATGTCGCGCTTTAAAGATGGCAGCATGAAGGTGGCAATGGGCACGGTTGATCTGGTGTCCTCCATCTCAGTCGTTGTTGAGGTGCTTGGCTTTCTAGCTAATGGAAAAGGGATCGTCCTCATGCGGAAAATCGAGCCCGAAGCCCGCTATATTATGGCCGACGAGAGCAGGCTGCAGCAGGTGCTATACAGCATCGTTTATCACATGATTGGCCGGCGGAGCCATAGGGAGCTTATATTCGAGTGTTTAAAGCAGGATGAAAACGTGCGAATCATTCTAAGGTACAAGCCTCGCTTAACGGAGCCAATAGGCGATAGGATGGAGGAGGGTTTTTCTGCAAAGGAGTCAAGCAGTGTTGCGGCAGGATTGTCTTTTGCCTCAGAGCTTATCCGCTTAATGGGTGGGACGCTTCTCATTCATGATGCGGAGGAATACATTCAAATCGAACTGAAATCTGCAAAAATAGTAGATGGGAAGGCCCTTTCAGAGGTTGCCGCTGCCCGAGCCAAACATGAATGGCATGGGGAACGCAGCCATGGTGGAGCTTCGGCAGTGATACTTATTGCTACCGCAGATCTCGCAGATATGGAGCATTTGAGTACATTGCTTTCTACAGAAGGCTTTCAGATGATGTTCGCGGGCTCCGATACGGAGGCGCAAAAGCTTCTGGAGCGGCAGCGGCAGCCAGATTTGGTTATTGTGGATGCGCTGCTTCCGCCTGCAACAGGCTATGTGCTGTGCAAACGAATTCGAAATGATTTTACCCAAGCCGAGCTTCCGGTATTATTTATTAATATGCGCGGCACACCCGCAGATGTTGAAGCATGTCTGAGAGCGGGTGGAAATGATTTTATTACGCGTCCGCTCGATGCGGGAGAAATTCTCGTACGTGTACATACGCTGCTTGGGATGAAACGGCTGGTCAAGGAAGCAGCGGGCAATGAAATGGCGTTTCTGCGATCGCAGATCAAGCCGCATTTTTTGTATAATGCCTTGGGCACGATTATGTCATTATGCTTTACAGATGGTCCGAGAGCAGGCGAGCTGCTGGGCAGCTTCAGCCGTTATTTGCGCATTCTTTTTCATCTGGATAATTCGGAGGAAACGATTCCGCTCAGCAAAGAAATGGAGCTTGTCCGGGCTTATGTAGAAATTGAACGGGAGCGATTTGGCAGCCGGCTTCAAGTGGAATTTGATGTAGATGACACGCTCCATTCCTGCAAAATTATGCCGCTTCTCATTGAGCCGCTGGTGGAAAATGCGATTCGCCATGGGGTGTCCAAAAAAATTAGCGGGGGAACCGTACGCCTGTCGATTCGAAGGCTTGAGGACATGGTGCAGGTTGTAGTCGAGGACGATGGCGTTGGCATGCCACAGCAGCAGGCACAAGCCTTATTGAATAAAAGGGCTGGAGGGCAGGGCATCGGGTTGCAAAATGTACAGCGGCGGCTGAAGCATCTGAGTGGACAAGAGCCTTCCATTACCAGTGAGCCAGGCGCAGGTACAAAGGTAACGATTATGTTTCCATTCCAGTAGTGGAAGGAGAGGAGTATCGCGGTGCTGCAGGCGTATTTGGTAGATGATGAGCTTCATGCGTTAAACATTTTGGGAATTTTTCTTGCTCGCACCGAGAAAGTGACCGTCGCGGGACGATACAACAACGGCTTTGAGGCGCTGGAAGCGCTGCGGCACAAGCGGCCGCATATTTGGTTTCTGGATATAGAAATGCCGGAAATGAGCGGCTTGGAGCTGGCCGCCTACATAAATGAGGCTGATCCCGATGCAGCTATTGTTTTTACAACCGCTTACGATCATTACGCTGTAGCGGCTTTTGAGCATGAGGCGATT
Organism: Paenibacillus sp. Leaf72; assembly: GCF_001422685.1. NCBI lineage: Bacteria > Bacillati > Bacillota > Bacilli > Caryophanales > Paenibacillaceae > Paenibacillus > Paenibacillus sp. Leaf72. Next base: position 119,562 of record NZ_LMLV01000035.1, read on the forward strand.
GATTATTTGCTGAAGCCGATTGAAATGGAGCGTTTGTCCCGAACCATTGACCGACTGACAAGGGACAAGGGCGTGAGGGGGCAATCCGCTGCACTTGATCTGGAAGCTGGCTGCAAGGAAGAACTCATCGTACATATGCTCGGTGTATTTCATGTCCAATCTGCAAACGGCATGCAGCTGACGTGGCGGACGGCCAAGGAGAAAGAACTGTTTGCTTATTTGCTGCTGCATGGTCATATGACGTCGGGCGTTCACCGTGATCGCATCATTGCAAGCCTCTGGGCTGACGAACCGTACGAGAAAGCTAAAATCTATTTGCACACCTGTGTCAGCCTGCTGCGGAAAGGCTTGCGGCAAATCGGCATTGAACAGATGGTCAGCTATAAAAACGAGCAATATCGTCTGGATATGAAAAGGATTAAGGCGGATGTATTTGCTTTTATATCCGCTTCTTTAGAGCTGCAGCCTCCTGCAGAGACATCTATTGCGCAGATGGAGCAGACGTTGCAGATGTATGGGCAAGAGCTGCTTGCCCAAGAGGAATATGATTGGGCTGTAGAATGGCATCAGCGGCTGGAGCATTTTTCAATGGAGTGGCTGCTTAAGCTTTCATCCCAATATCTCGCTCAAAAAAATGGGAAAAAGGCAGCTGAGGCTGCGGAGAGCGCAATTATTCAATCGCCGTATGAAGAAGAAGCTTATCGCTGTGCGATGCACGCCTATTTGTTCATGGGCGAGCACCATCAAGTGCATCGCGTCTATCGCAAACTAAAGGAGCAGCTGGCTGAGCTGAACATTCAACCCTCTGCGCTCTCGCGGCAATTGTATGAGCAGATCGAGGTGTGACGGTCGTAAGAGGGGCGTAGTTTTTTTAATATATGTTTGGAGGATTACGATGATATGAAAAATAAAACGTTGATTCTTTTCAGTATAACTATACTTATTATCCTGATTGCTTTTTTTGGCTTTGGCAATCGCAATGCGCCAGAGCAAGTTGCTGTTCCTGCTGATCCCGTACCAACTACAACTGCAACTGCAAAAGCAAATGCAGCCTCGACAGCAGCAAGCATTCAAATGACGGAGAGTGTGGATCAGGCGGCAAGCGCAATATCTTACAAAAAAGAACTGATTGCCCTAACTAATCAGAGTGGTCAAAGCGCCTATACGGGGTCGCTTACAACGATGCCGGCGGACGGCAAGGTTTTGAGCATTTCCGTAGAAAACAAAGGGGACTCTACGATTTATTTGAATATTAAACGGAATGAAGAAGAGACTGTGACGGCTAAGCCTATCCGCAAAGGCGAGCAAATTACGCATACCTTTGAACAATTAGAGGCTGATGGCATGAGCGGGGATTGGTCCATTTATGCCTATAGTAAAATTGGCGCGGCTATGAATGTGAGTGTAAGGGCAGGACAGCTCTAAGGCTTAAGCCTACAACTGCTGCAAATCCTTCATCAACCACTCGTCTGATCCATCGCGAGATAAAAACCATACATGGGTAAAGCGGCCTTGCGGCTTATAAATGAGCTCCTTGGCACGCAAAATGTCGGACATGCCGAAGGCGGGGGAAGCATTTCGAATAATTAACGCGATCGGATAAGCAGTCGCGTAATTGTTTATTTTCATTTCCTTCGTCTGGATACGCTTGTTCAACTCGGCGATCAGCATTTCGACAACCTCTTGATTGAGATTGCGCGATTGGGAGCGGCCCAGCAGCCTTTTCGCTTCTTCGGAGTCATAGAACAGGTGGGTAATTTCAACGCCGATCATGTGATGGTTCCGATGCTGAAGCACGGCATCCGGTCGTTCGCGCTGATAGAGGAGCCGGAGCTTGCTCTCATAATTATGGTTGTAGAGATTGATGAAAATGCGGACAGCGGTGCGTTCGAGATCTCTTTTTTCCTGGTAGCCCTGCAACGGAATTCCCCTATCTGCTACCTCTCCGAGCTGCTAAGCTTCCTTCGGATCGGTTAAATTTGTATGCTTGTTTAGCAAATATCCCCTAAAGCAAATAAGCAATGATGGCCCCAAGCCCTGCAAGCGTACATAAAACGCCGATAAAAAGCTTGAGCTCGCTCCTCCTTGAAAACGGAGTATAGTTCTATAATAACATGATCGATGAGCAGAACTGTAATTGTTTAGTGAAAAAAAGCCTGCTCCTTCCGCGTTCGGATAGGGAGCAGGCTTGATTTTTAGGTTTAGCTTCATGAAGCAGCTAGCTATTACAAATAAACGGCTTTTCCTGTGCGAGCGGACTCATAAATGGCTTCCAAAATTTGCGACACGACATAGGCTTGCTCTGGCGTTACAACCGGATCAGTGTCGTCTTCAATCGCTTTCAGCCACATTCTCATTTCCAAATCGGAGTCGCGGCCGGAATCTGCACCGTCAAAGAAAGCGACGCCTCCGGATTTCAGCTCAATGTCGGTCGTGTAAAGACGGCTGTGATTTTCGCCATTGATTCGCAGTCCGCCTTTCATGTCTGCTCCGCCTTCTGTACCGGACAGCGAGCATTTTGCTTCGTCAATATCCAGTGTGTTCAGCGCCCAGCTGGACTCAAGGGAAATCGTCGCGCCGTTTTCCATGACGATCATGCCGAAAGCGGAATCTTCAACGGTAAACTTGGCAGGGTCCCAAGGGCCCCAAGCGTTGGCTGCATTTTCACGCTGCGACAGCTTGTGGTATGCCGTTCCAAGCACAACCTTCGGCTTGTAGTTGTCCATCATCCACAGCGTCAAATCCAGCGCGTGAGTACCGATATCGATTAGCGGGCCGCCGCCTTGTTTTTCTTCATCAAGGAATACGCCCCATGTTGGTACAGCGCGGCGACGGATCGCATGTGCTTTCGCGTAATACACTTCGCCCAGCTCGCCATTTTCACAAATTTTCTTCAGCTGCTGGCTGTCTGGACGGAAACGGTTATTGTAGCCGATCGTCAATTTTTTGCCAGTACGGCGAGCGGTTTCCATCATAAGCTTCGCATCTGCTGCTGTTTTCGCCATTGGCTTCTCGCACATAACATGCTTGCCAGCTTCCAGCGCAGCGATTGCGATGACGGCATGGGAATCATTTGGCGTACAGACGTGAACGATTTCAATGGTTTCGTCCTTCAACAGCTCAGTGTAGTCGGTGTATACGCGAGCGCCTTCCGCACCATACTTCGCGGCAGCCTCCTGTGCGCGATGCTCTTCAATGTCGCAGAAAGCGACGATTTGCACGCTTTTAATGGTGCTAAGGCTTGGCAAATGCTTGCCACCCGCGATACCGCCGCAGCCGATAATCGCAATACGATGAGTTTTAGACATAATAAAATCCTCCTTGAATTTTGGTTTGAATTTGAAGTACTTCAGCAATTGTTTTAAAAGTCTTCAAAAGGCGACCGGAGTGAAAGGTTTGGATTTGAGAAGCAACAGCGATCGAAAACCAAATCTTTTACGCAGCGGAGCTGCCTTTAAATAGCCTTTTACGCAAACGGGGAAGGCAAAAAGATATCGACTTCCTTTTTCGTCTGAGCAGAACGGATAATGCCATCAATAACGGCTTGATTGCGCACGATTTGGCTGCCCGGGATAGGAGCCGGTCTTCCGTCGCGCACCGCTTCGGCAAAATCCCACACCTTGGCATGGAATAAATCCGTTTGGTGCTGAATAACCGGAATCGGGCTTTCTGTATGATGTCCTTGTACATCATGGAACATCGTGATGGAGCCTACACTGCCATCGAATACGCCGCTCCAAGGGCCGGAGCCGGAAGGCGTAACCTTGAGTCCGGCATTAGTACCGAGAAAGAGGGCAGCGCCGAGCGAGTCCATATGCATCGCCCAAGAGATTTTGAAATTAAGCACAATATCGCCTTCGAAACGAATCATTGCCACGCCGAAATCCTCGACGTCAAACTTATCCGCTTCCTTATGGTACAGCGGGTTCGTGCCAAAATGGTTAGACGTAAACGCCGATACCGTCAGCGGCTTCGGATAGCCGAGCGCATTCATCGCCATGTCGAGCGAATAGCAGCCGATGTCGGCCATCGCGCCAGCTCCGGCAATATCCTTGCGGATAAAGGTTCCGCCTGGCATGCCGCGGCGGCGTCCGCCTCCCGTTTCTACATAATACACTTTGCCCAGCTCGCCGGACGAGATAAGGTCGCGAATGATCGCCATATTCGGGTCATAGCGCGGCTGGAAGCCGATGTTGAGCATATTGCCCGTTTTGAGCGCTGTCTCCGCCATCGTCACCGCTTCTTCAAGCGTGACCGACATCGGTTTTTCCAGCATAACATGCTTGCCTGCATTTAGCGCATCAACCGTCGTTTGAAAATGGGCCACATTTGGCGTGCAAATGCTGACGCCATCTAGCTCCGTGTCGAGCAGCTGACGGTAGTCCTCATAGGCCGCCGCATGGGGCAGTTCCCAGTGCTCGATAAATTGCCCGGCGCGGCCGGGAATAATATCCGCGACAGCGGCAACTTCTACGCCAAGCATTTGCTTATACGCTCTGGCATGGGCGCCTGCGATGCCGCCGCTGCCGATAATTCCGATTTTTAGCGTCTTGGACATGGGGAGTATCATCCTTTACTACATGATGGTCATCTGCTGCGCGCGGTATTCAGAAGGGGTCATATCAAAACGTTTGCGAAATACCGCATGCAAATAGTTGGCATTGGCAAAACCCGTTTGCTGGGCGATTTTTTCAATCGACTGCGTGCTTTCGGCAAGCGCATGGCATACCGCCTTGAGGCGCATGTTTTCGAGTGTGGCACTGAAGGACTGGCCGTCCCCGGCCTCCTTGAACACCCGCTGAATATGCCGCGAGCTTAAATTCAGCTTGTCGGCCACGTCCTCAAGCGTGACCTCGCCAGAGTAGTTGGCCTGTATATATTCCATCGCGAGACGATAGCGGTAAGCCTTCATATCCCGGGTGGGTAAGTGGGCCTGCTCCGGCTCCTTCACCGTGTCATAAGCGCGCACTGCCCGCAGCAATATTTGAATGACATTTTGTCTAATTGTCGTATAGCTGCCCGTATAATGCCGCGAGCAAGCTTCATAAGCTTCCAGAAACAGAGGCATAGCCTGATGCACATCATCGGCCGGAAACAGCGGCAGCGTGCGAAGCTTGCTGATGCAATCATCGGCCTCGGCAATTTCCCAATCATCCGCCTCCGTAACAGGGGAAGGGCCGGGCTGCAATCTGCGATCGATAATATCGACATGCAGGCACAGCTCATCCATAATGTCATCCGGGCTTGCCTCCTGATAATGCAGCACATCAGGTCCAGTCAAATAAAACATGCCTTCGTTCAGCGCATACGGCATATCGACCAGAATAACGGTCCCCTTGCCCTGCGGTATAAAATGAAACTCGAACTCGGCATGCTTGTGAAAGTTGACGATTTTGCCGGGAAGAAACTGGGTCAGGTGAAAACGCAGCACATGAATATCGTAATAGCCCCAGCGGATGCGAAGATCAAGCCTCTCGAGCGCATCCTGGCGCTCACGCATCACTTCATATGGAAAAGGTTGCAATCGCGCCAAACCTCCCTTCAAGCCGTTTTTGTTGAAAAATAATCCAGTAGTCTATTATTGCGCCAACTCATCGATACGAATCGATTTTCCTTCACGCACGGAGCGGTTCGCCGCTTCAACCAGCTTCGTTAATTCAACAGCAAGCTGTACATTTTCCTCAGCTTTTGTATTGTTCACAATATGATCGGCAAATTGGTTGAAAGCGCCTGGGCGTGAGTCTGGCAGCGTCTGCTCCTGCCACTCCTTCGCAGCGTCTTCTCCGTTCAAGTTCGTGCGCAGCAGCAGGCGGTCATCTGGTGTGCCGTACATCAATGTGCCTTGCGTGCCATGGATTTCAATGGTGAAAGGCGAAAAAGCGTTGACGAAGCCTGCTTCAACGATACCGACAGCGCCGGATGCTGTTTTTAGCAGTACAACAGCGTTGTCTTCTACTTCTTTTCCTGTTACATAGCCGTATTGGGCAGATGCTTCAACAGGCTGCTCACCGAGGAACAAGCGAGTCAAATACATCGGGTGGCAGCCCAGATCGATCAAAGCGCCGCCGCCGCATTGCTCCAAATTGTAAAAATGCTCAGGCAGCCAGTTTTTCGTAGCGCCATCATGCGACAATCTAACACGGACAAGCGTAACCTTGCCCAGCAGCCCTTGCGCCAAAATGTCCTGAATCGCCAGCGTGTAGCCAGCATTCAGCCTTGGCAGGGAAACGGTAAGCTTCACATTGTTTGCGGATACTGCTTCAATGACTTCATTCACTTCTTTAAGCGTAGGAGCGATAACCTTCTCCGTAAAAATATGCTTGCCAGCGCGAGCCGCCGCAATGATAACGTCACGGTGGATGTTGGACGGAGCGTCTACGATTACTGCATCAATGTCGCTTGCGAGCATCTCGTCCAAGTTGCTGTAGAAGGGAACGCCTAGCTTGTCAGCCGCCGCTTGGCCGCGCTCTGGAAGCTCATCCCATACCGCTGTAATTTCTGTACCCGGATGCGCCTGCGCTTCCTTCGTATAATCCCAAGCATGTACATGCCAGTAGCTAATTTTACCAATTTTAATCATCTCATCACTTCTCCCAACCTAGTATACAAAATTGAGACATCACAGTAAATTTATCATAGAGATTTCAAATTTATTAGTCTAATTAAGTGACTTTGTGTGTATAAGATTGCGACGTAAATTTTTTCGTTGATAACCTGCAATAATTATGCCTAAAAATACATCCTAGAAACGGAATGTTTTTATTTTATGTAAGGATCGTTGCTTTAGAAAAATAACATTTGTATGATTAAGGAAGTTATATGAGAGGGGTATATGAGGAAATGAAAGAAGAAGTTAGTGTGGTCAAAAGATTAAAAGATTATTTTGGAAAAGGAAAAACTAACCTTTCTAAACTTGGTTTCTTTATTTTGTTTAGCACATCGATATCATATGCGGTCCTCTTATGCATCCGCTTAGCGTTTAAGCCCATATTAAATACCACCCCAACAAATCACGTTATCCAGCTTGTTGTCATTATGTATGGAGCCATTTGGTTAGCCATTGTTTATTTTGAATTTAAGCAGCATGTCAGGCTATTTTTATTCAAAACTATACGTCGGAAACTGCTGCCGGCAGTGTTAATCTCAATCATCTTGGATTATGGATTTAATGATCAGAACAGACTATTTTCCGGGGGAGTTTGGTCTGATCTATATGATGTGAATGTAATAGCCATTTCTTTATATGCAATCATTTTGACGATCAAAAAGCTGCTTGCCAAAAAAGATGAGCCCGAGACTGATGCTGCAGACAAAGCACAGAAGTACCAATTTCATTCTAGTCCTTCATTAGGCATTGGTGGAACTGACAGCTTGGGTCGTGAGAAGTTTGCGAAAGATTTGGCAGCGATCCTCATAGATCGTATGGCTATTCCTACGGATCATGCTTTGACTATTGGGCTATATGGGCCATGGGGGTCAGGAAAATCCTCTATTATTGATTTGATTGAAAAGCAGCATATTAGTAAAGAGAAGATTATTCGTTTCCATCCTTGGTATATGGGGAAGGATCAAAATAATATCATTCCTGAGTTTTTAAAGCTGTTAATATCGCATCTGGAAAATCGTCAATCTAATTCCCAGCAAAAGCTTATTTATGGGTTAAAAAAGTATTTGAAATTTTTGACAACGATCAGCATAAGACCACCGGGGTTTATTGTGAATTTTAAAGATTATATGAGCAATCCTGAACTTTCCAAAGATTTTGAAGATGCTCAAGGCATGAGGGAACATATTATTGATTTGCTGAAAGCGGCTCGAATGCCTATGGTGGTTTTCATAGATGATATAGATCGTCTAGATAATAAGGAGATTCAAATCATCTTTAAATTAGTACGGCTTATAGCTGATTTTCCTAATATCACCTATGTTCTTGCTATGGATGAGAAGCACGTAGCGAAATCGTTATCCCAGCTCTATTCTAAAGACTATGAGGAAAAGGTAGGGCTTGAATATATTTCAAAGTTTATTCATGTGCCGCTTTACCTGCCAAGAGTTGATTCCTACCTGATGATTAAAGCTTTTCAAACGTCAATGATGAAAATAATAAACGATTATACAATTGAAGTTGAAAATGATTACATCGATTTTTTAGGGGGAATTGCTAATCACTTTCAGTTCACGCCAAGGAATATGGAGAGGGTTGCGAATATCGCGATGGTTCATATGCCCATGTTAAAAAAAGAAACGAACCCGAAGGATCTTCTAACCTTATTAGCGATTAAGATTGATAATCCTGAATTATTTGCGTTCATTTATAAAAACTCAAGCGTATTCCTAGGTGAGCAAAAAGATGAAGTCGTTCTCAAAGAGCAACGTGAGAAGCTATACATACAATTTCCGTCTTATATTTCCTTATTAAACAAGTTATTTCCCGCTCTCGGGAATTCAAGTGTAAATAAATTTTTGTCGAACAAAAATAAACTAATTTGCTCTTCTGTGCATTTCGATACTTATTTTCAATATGCTGTACCTTCTTTAAAGGTGTCCAACGAGCAGCTTCAGAAATTTTATACTGCGATTTTGGACAGCGATGACGAGGGGGGAACGGTATACGGGGAGCTAGTAACTGATTTGAATCGGGAAGAGTTTTTTCATCAATTGTGGCTGGATATAGCTCCAGAGCAGGTCGAGAAAAACATGAAAATATTAAAATTTGTTCTTGATCAGCATCAAGATCTCACGAAATTTAATAGGCAGATGACAATTTTTATAAATGAAATGTTTAAAGCATTGATAAAAGAAGATAGTGATAATGAAAAAGTTACGTCTATTTTATCAAACTACAAAGATGGTTTGTTGATTGCAGCACAATTAAATAATAATGGTATAAAAAAGGGTGAGTGGGCTCAAAAATATATTTTTGCTCATATGGACCTATCGGTGCTGCTCGAATATTCAGACGATGACGTTAAAAGTGCATTCAATTTGTGGGCGTTCAGTGAGGAAAATGATATTCAAAACATTCGGGCTATGGTAAGTGATTGGGTAAGTAAAAACGGGATATGGAAGATCGTTAGAATGAAAATGACCGATCCCCTTGAAGATTATAGTTTCGCATTTTACAATTATGCATCGTTACTATCCATTTTACCAGTAGAAGTAATAGAGGAAGCTGTGGAAAAAATAGGAGAAATTAGTTCGGAAGTAGAACTGAAATTGTTCTTAAGGACTGGCGATTTCAGAAAAGAACAGCTTGAATTAGCCTACATGCATAGTACATGCTATGCAAATACATTAAAACAGCTTACCCATAGTAAGGGTGAATCTTGGACTTATACATTTGTAAAAGCTGCTGAACTGCTCTGTAAATATGGGAGACCAGAGAACACTTTCAATATAAAAGAAGAGTTAAGTAAACATTATACACAGTAGAGTGATTGAATTTAAAAGAAGGCACACTAAGTAAGTCAAATAAGCATTATTTGTCATGTAAAAGTGTCCTGCAAGAAGGCCATTTATCAAGTAGCTTTCTTGCAGGACACAATCTATTATACAACTGAAATATTACATATTTATCTGTTCAAGAGGCTACAAATGCTTGCGATAATCCCGCGGCGAAAGGCGCGTGACTTTTTTGAACGTTTTGCCGAAGTGGGAGAAGTTGTCGAAGCCGGTGGCGGCGGCAATTTCCGTAATCGACTGGTCGGTTTCGCGCAGCAGGCGCTGGGCTTCTTTGATGCGGGTAATCGTCAAGTAGGTGGAGAAGGAGAAGCCGGTAATTTCCTTAAAGATGCGGCTTAAATAATAGGAGCTGATATAGAACTGCTCGGCAATGGCGCTCAGCCTAATCTCTTCGCTGAAGTGGTGATTAATGTAACGCACGATTTCGGTAATTTTTGCATGCATCGGCGTGGCATGGGAGAGCGGGACGAATTCGTGCTTTTGCAAATAACGGGCCGCATGCAGCAGCAGCTCGGTAACCGCGATTGGCGGATAAAGCTCATAGCCGGGAGGGCATTGCTGAATTTCCTCCAGCAGTCTGCGAATGAGCTGCTCCATCACCAGCTGTTCCTGGCGAGGCAGCCGCAGCACATGAATATGCTGCTCGAACGGCGACAGCAGCAGCTCGCGAAGCTCAGGCGTGAAGGTATCTGGGAAATGGTGATCGAAGTGGATGATGACCCGTTCATGCGAGGCTTCGCCAGCGTACAGCGTTTTGTGAACGACTTGGCGGGAAATGAAGATCAAGTCGCCCTGCTCCACCGGATAAGAACGGTCATGGACGAAATAAATCCGTTTGCCGCTGAGCAAATAATAAATTTCATAATAGTCATGAAAATGATCATTGGGCATTGTGAAGGGCTCGGAGCGCTTCATATATTCAATATACAAATCCGCTAAATTCCCATAATCAAAGGAAGCGGGCGTTTTTTCAATCATAGCCTTTAAAGCTCCTTTCGTATAAAACGCAAAATATGCGGCATATTTCGTGAATTAAGCACTATATGAGGAGAATTATAACACTTATATGCGATAAAATGAAAGCGTATTAAACAATCAAGGTGAAACGGCTGTCGCCGTCCTTTAGCGGCGCGGCGCGTTTCAGTCCGAGAAATATAAGCCTATTTATACGTGTGAAACTTATAAATTCTTATATTTCAAAAAAATCAGACAAAGGGTGAGCCGCAATGACACAAAAGAAAAAGTACGTATTGGTAGGAACGGGAGGAAGAGCTGAGTTTTTCTACGCTGCAATTGCAACCGATTTCAGAGATACGTCGGAGCTGCTTGCATTTTGTGATACGAACCAAACGAGACTTGACCATGCCAACCATCGTTTAACCGATAAATATAATTATCATTCCGTTAACACATATAAAGCAGAGCAATTCGAGGAAATGATCGAGATTGAGAAGCCGGATTCCGTTATTGTGACCAGCGTAGACCGCACGCATCATACGTATATTATTCGGGCGCTGGAGCTTGGCTGCGACGTCATTACCGAGAAGCCGATGACCGTAGATGAGAAGAAATGCCAAGATATTATTGATGCTGTTGAGCGCACAGGGAAAAATGTTCGCGTAACGTTCAACTACCGCTATGCGCCGCATCATACGAAAGCCAGAGAGCTGATCGAGAACGGCACAATTGGCAAAGTCAATTCGGTGCATTTTGAATGGCTGCTCAATACGCAGCATGGCGCGGATTATTTCCGTCGCTGGCACCGTGACAAGCGCAACAGCGGCGGCCTGCTTGTCCACAAATCGACGCATCACTTCGACTTGGTGAACTTCTGGATCGGCTCGCAGCCGGATACCGTCTTTGCTTTCGGCGATCTGCTGTTTTATGGTAAGGAAAATGCCGAAGAGCGTGGCGAAACGAAGTTTTACGACCGTGCAACAGGCCACCCCAATGCGAAGGAAGATCCGTTTGCGCTGCATATGGACAGCAATGAAAACCTCAAGGCAATGTATTTGGATGCCGAGCATGAAGACGGCTACCGCCGCGACCAAAGCGTATTCAGCGACGGCATTAACATCGAAGATACGATGGGCGTAATGGTACGCTACAAAAATAATGCGATTCTGACTTATTCGCTTAATGCTTATCTGCCATGGGAAGGCTACCGCATTGCGTTCAACGGCACGAAGGGCCGGATCGAGATGGAAATTGTCGAGCAATCCTATGTTAATTCCGGCGGTGAAAAATCGCAAGAGGGCGCGCTGAAAGGCAAGCGCATTATCGTTTATCCAATGTTTGGCGCTCCTTACAATGTGGAAGTGGAAGAAGGAATTGGCGGCCATGGCGGCGGCGATCCTGTACTGCTCAACGATATTTTTGGCACGCCAGTAGAGGATAAGTTCAATCGCGCGGCGAATCATGTAGACGGTGCCCGTTCGATTTTGACAGGTATTGCTGCTAATAAATCGATTCAGACGGGACTCGCTGTGAAGGTGGACGAACTAGTTAAATTCAGGAGGGACTAACTTGGCTAAGTTTCTGGACGACAATTTTTTGCTAGCAAATGAAACGGCGCGGGATTTGTACCATAACTATGCAAAGGACATGCCGATTATCGATTATCATTGCCATTTGAGCCCGCAGCAAATTTACGACAACATCAGCTTCTCGAATTTGTCGGAAGCTTGGCTGTATGGCGATCATTACAAGTGGCGGGCGATGCGCTCGAACGGAATTGAAGAAAAATATGTCACGGGTGGCGAAGGCGTCAGCGATTATGACCGCTTCCTCGCTTTTGCAAGGACGGTTCCGCAGGCGATTGGCAATCCGCTTTACCATTGGTCGCATCTGGAGCTGCAGCGCTTCTTCGGCGTCGATGAAGTGATTAATGAGCGCAATGCGCCGGCGATTTGGGAAAAAGTAAATGCGAAGCTGGCGGGAGAGGGCTTCAAGGCCCGCGATCTCATCGTAAACTCCAAGGTTGAGGTCGTCTGCACGACGGATGATCCTGCGGATTCGCTGGAATATCATTTGAAAATTAAGGAGCTGCCGGACTTTCCGGTAGCGGTGCTGCCTTCGTTCCGTCCAGATAAGGCGCTGGAAATTAACCGCGCTGGTTTCTTGGAATGGATCGCGAAGCTGGAGCAGGCCGCGGGCCAAAAGCTGGACAGCTATGAGGCGCTGTTAGCTGCGCTGGAAGCAAGAGTTTCCTTCTTCCACGAGGCAGGCTGCCGCGTTTCGGATCATGCCCTTGACTATGTGCCTTACGGAGAGACGACGAAGGATGAGGCAGCGGCGATTTTTGCTAGCGCTCTTGCCGGAAATCGTGTAAGCCTTGAGGATGAGAAAAAATACAAAACGTATACGCTTGTTTTCCTCGGAAAGCTGTATGCGAAGCATGACTGGGCGATGCAATTTCATATTAATGCCGCGCGCAACAATAATACGGCGATGTTTAATCGCCTTGGACCGGACACCGGCTATGATTCTATCGGTGACAGTCCGCTTGCGTATCCGCTCGTTAAGCTGCTTGATGAGCTGGCGAAGGATGAGGCGCTGCCGCGCACGATTTTGTATTCGCTTAATGCCATGGACAATGAAGTGCTTGGCTCGATTATCGGCAGCTTTCAAGGCGACGGCATCCCGGGCAAAATCCAGCTGGGCTCCGCTTGGTGGTTCAATGATACACGGGACGGCATGGTCGTACAAATGAAGGCGCTCGCGAACTTCGGTCTGCTGAGCCGTTTTGTCGGCATGCTGACCGATTCCCGCAGCTTCCTGTCTTATACCCGGCATGAGTATTTCCGCCGGATTTTGTGCAATTTGCTCGGCGAGTGGGTGGAGAACGGCGAAGTGCCGGATGACCGCGAGCTGCTGGGCGACATTGTCCGCAACATTAGCTACTACAATGCGAAAAACTATTTTAAATTTTAATCGTCAGGTTTAGCCGCATCGGCGTGCTGGAGTCTTCCATAGATTCCAGTACGCCGATTTTTTATTATAGAAGAGCATATTTCTAACAAATCGTTAACATTCATTGCGGCATGTGTGGGAGTTTTAGTCGAATTCATTCGTTTTTGCAGCTTGGCTGCTCAGATAAAGACGCTATACTAGAGGCGTTAACAGGACTTCTATACACAGGAGGAGAACGAATGATCATTAATCCAATACTGAAGGGCTTTAATCCCGATCCGTCTATTATTAGGGTTGAGGATGATTATTATATCGCCACATCGACGTTTGAATGGTTTCCCGGGGTGCAAATTCATCATTCGAAGGATCTCATCAACTGGCGGTTGCTAACGCACCCTTTAACCCGAGTATCGCAGCTGGATCTAAGAGGCAAGCCAAGCTCAGGTGGCATATGGGCACCGAATTTAACCTATGATAACGGCACCTTTTATTTGCTTATTACCGATGTAGTTGCTCGCAAGGGGCCATTTAAGGATCTTCATAATTATTTAGTAACTGCCAGCGATATTTTAGGCCCATGGTCGGAGCCGATCTATTTGAACAGCAGCGGCTTTGATCCCGCTATGCTGCATGATGACGACGGCCGCAAATGGCTGTTTAATATGAAATGGGATTTCCGTCCAGGAAAAAGCCACTTCGCAGGAATCGTGATGCAGGAGTTTTCCCCTGAGCAGGGAAAGCTTGTTGGCGAAGTTCGCCATGTATTCAGTGGCACGGACATCGGCTTGACGGAAGGGCCTAACGTGTACAAGAAGGATGGTTATTATTATATGCTTTGCGCCGAAGGCGGCACGGGTTATAACCATGCGGGAACGCTTGCCAGATCGCGAACAGTTGAAGGGCCGTATGAAGCCGACCCCCATTATCCCCTTCTGACAACCGTTAACGATCCTGAGCATCCGCTATTGAAGGCCGGACATGGCGCGCTTGTTGAGACGCAGCATGGCGACTGGTATATTGCTCATCTATGCGCGAGGCCATTGAAAGGGAGAATGCTCAGTCCACTTGGACGGGAAACCGCGCTGCAGAAGGTGGAATGGACCGATGAGGGCTGGCTGCGGCTTGCCGGCGGCGGACGATTGCCGCAGGTAGAGGTCAAGGCGGCTGGACTTAAGGAGCATCCTTTCGAGCCAGAAGCGGCTGTTGATCACTTCCATGCGCCGCAGCTGAATTTGCATTTCAGCACATTGAGGGTTCCGGCTGATGAGAGCTGGCTGAGCTTGAAGGAGCAGCCCGGATTTCTGCGGCTATACGGGCGGGAATCCCTTTATTCGCTGCATCAGCAAAGCTTGGTTGCCCGCAGGCTCCAGCATTATGACTGCGAGATCGAAACCTGCGTGCGGTTTGAGCCGGAACATTTTAACCAAATGGCTGGCTTGACGCTGTATTATGATGTGGACGATTATTTTTATTTGCGGATAAGCCGCGATGAGAAACTTGGCAAGCATATTGCGCTGGTGACTAGCAAGCAAGGGCATTATGAAGAGCCAGAGGGCGCAACCGTAGTGGCGGAAGGCTGGGAGAGCTGTTATTTGAAGGCGGTTATCCACGACGATGAGGTTCATTTCTATTGCTCGGAAGATGGTGAACAATGGATGGCCGTGGGCGAAAGGCTGGATTTAGGGCAGCTGTCGGATGAATATGAGGGCAAGCTTGGCTTTATGGGGACGCTGGCAGGGATGTGCGTGCAGGATTTAAACGGCACGAGGCTGCATGCAGACTTTGATTATTTCCGTTATGAGCCTTCATAAGACGATGAGAAAGAAGCCGACAGCTATTGGGCAGCTGTCGGCTTCTTCTTGTCGGCTAGGCGTTGGCCGCTACTTTCTGTACAGTTTTTAGTCCCAGCTTGCTCATGGCACGCTCCAGCAGCTCGAACATTTCGTCCGTTTCTGCTTCGGTTACCGTGAGTGCGGGGGTAATCCGTACCGTGGAAGCGTTAAGCGCATTAATAATCAATCCATCCTCCATGCAGCAAGCCGCAAGCTGTGGCGCTATGCCTTCCTGCACAGTGAAGGCGAGCAGCAAGCCTTTGCCGCGAATATCGGTGATCGCATACTCGCGGGACAACTCAACCAGCTTCTCTGTCATTAAATCACCCATCAGCTTCGCATTGGTGGCCAAATCCAGACGAATAATCTCCTCTACGACTGCCTGGCCTGCTGCCATCGCAAGCGGTCCACCCGTATATGTTCCACCTTGATCGCCAGGCTCAAAAAGATCGTGCTGCTTCATCGTTAGCGTCGCGGATAACGGAAAGCCGCCGCCAATTCCTTTCGCCAGCGTCATGACGTCTGGTTTAACGCCATAATGCTCATGGGCAAACATTTTTCCTGTCCGGCCAATACCGGTCTGAACCTCGTCGAAAATAAGCAAAATGCCATAAATATCGCATGCCTTGCGCAGCGCCTGCAGGTAAGGCACATCCACCGAATGGACGCCGCCCTCCCCTTGGACGAGCTCCAGCATAATGGCACAGGTACGGTCGTTTATCTCAGCGAAGCACGCGTCAAAATCATTAATAGGCACATGCTTGAAGCCTGGAACTTTAGGGGCATAAAGGCTTTCCCAATGCGCTTTGCCCGTTGCCGACATCATGGCGAGCGTTCTTCCATGGAAGCTGTTTGTCAAAGTAATAATTTCATAAGCGCCATTTAAATTTAGGGCGCCATGCTTGCGGGCGAGTTTAATCGCGGTTTCATTCGCTTCGGCGCCGCTGCTGGTGAAATAGGCTTTGTCAAAGCCGGACACGCTTGTCAGCAGCTCCGCGAACTCAACCATTGGTTTGTTATAGAAAGCGGGGCTTGCATGCACGAGCTGTCCCGCTTGCTTGGCAATGGCCTTCTGCAAAGCTTTAGGCGAATGTCCCAAGCTGGTGACCGCCCAGCCACTGCTGAAATCGAGGTATTTTTTACCTTCCGTATCCCATAAGTACATGCCTTCCCCGCGCTCCATCACGACCTCGGGTCTGCTTGCTGTGAACAGCACTGATTTTTTGGCCGCTGCCAGCAAGGCAGCTGTATCGTTATTTTTCAAATTAGGCATCGTCTAACCTCCGTATAAGTCTTGTTATGTATAAATATACACTTAAGTAAATAAAAATACAATACGCAGCTGCATATTTGCTGAGCGGTCCGTCACAAGACGGATATCGTGGGGTTGTTCTTCAAATAGTAACCAAATCATTAATATTTATAGTAGCGCAGACACAAGGAATACTCGTCTGAAGGTATTCGCTCCGGCGACTTCATGGTATTATCAGAAAACAGCAAAATATAAACAGAGCGTCAGCAGATTATACAAACGTGGGGGAGTTCAGGCAATGAACAATGTAAAGAGCTTTATCATGAAGCGGAAGCTGCTGCTGAAAATGATCTTTTCGTATGTAGCTGTCGGATTTATTCTCATTGGGGTATTTGCTTATGTCATTATCGATAAGGTTTCGGATAATTTGACGGAGGACGTCAACCAGTCGGTCATTCGGATGACCGAGCAGTCTTATAATACGGCTGATATTTTGCTTACCTCGACCTATAACTATTTTGCCAAAAACTATGACAACCAGGTCGTTTATAACGCGATGTATGGCGGTTCCTTCACTTATATAGAGATGAAGCAAATTAATACGCTGCTGTCCGAGATGAAGGAAGCGAACCCATTAATCGATTCGATTTATATTTACAACCTGAATAATGATAGCGTTTTCTCGTCGGAGAAGCCGATTACGCCAATTGCAGATTTTTATGATAAAAGGTTGACGGCGATGCTGAAGGAGAAGGATTTTTATAAAAAAGGCGTATTTATTCCGCGGAATGAAAAGTATACCGAGTTAGCAAAGTCTTATGAGAAGAACTGGATTACGATTGTTTATTCCCAATTCGCCCGCAATTCGATTATTGATGGCGCGCTTGTCGTAAATTTGGATCAACAGATGCTGCAGCAGCTGGCAACGAAGGGAAGCGGCAGCGGCAGCTCGATTCAATCGGTCATTATTAATGATAAGGGAACGGTCATTTCCCACAGCAATCCAAGCATGGTGAATAAAAATTTAAATGAGGAGCCTTATATTCGTACCATATTGGATTCTACAGCGGAAAGCGGCCAACTGAGCGATACGATTAATAATCAAAGCGTCTTCGTTTCTTATTTTAAGTCGGATCGTCTAGGCTGGAGCTTTATTGGCATTGCGGAAAATGAAAGCCTGCTGCTGAAGGTCAATCACTTAAAGCAGTTTATCGTCTGGATGACCGCTATTTTTGTCCTAATCGCCGCGGCCACGGCACTTTTTTCCATTCGCATGATTTATATGCCGCTCAATACGATTATGAAGCGGGTAGGCTCATCGCTGCAGGTTGGACTTAAAGATGGCTCCCAGCTTAATGAGTATGAGCTGCTGACGAAATCCTTTTCCTATTTGGAGGGGAAGGTAACGGATCTGCAGCTTGACGTATCGGGCTATCTGCCCGCCAAACGCAAGGAGGTGCTGCGCTCCGTTATTCAAGGAGGCTACACGGGCCTGGCAGGCGATAAAAAACTGACCGAGCTTGGGCTGAATTTGCACGCTGCGGATTCCTTCCAAATATGCGTCATTCGCCTCGATGAATATGATAAGCGGCTGCAGCAATTTGATTTGGCGGATATTTCCTTATTCAAATACGCGATCTCCAATATAGCGGAGGAAATTATAACGTCGCCGATGCAGCGCGAGGCTATGGACGATAATGACGATACGATCGTGCTGCTTCTGAGCTGGAAGGATGGCGAGCTAGGCGGTACTGCCGAGGTTGAGCAGCGGATGGCGGATATTCAGTCCAAGGTTGCGCAGTATTTGAAGCTGTCGGTTACGATTGCGATTGGGCCAGTTGTGCAAACGCTTAAGGCGATTCCGCTTTCTTGGAATCAGGCCTACCATTCGTCGCGCTATCGTCTGATTTGCGGCTATGGCACTATTATTGCCGAGCAAGGAGAGGCCGCTATCCATGCCGCTGCGGAGCATGATTATCCTTTAGCGCTGGAGAAGCATATTACCGATCAGATGAAGCTGGGGGATAAGGCGAAATTCCAGCAGGCGGTTGAGCAGTTTTTTGCGGAAATCCGCACCTATCAATATGATGAAATTATGCTGTATGTGTATCAATTGACGGTTATGGCGGTGCGCACCAGCAAAGGGATGGTCAGCGAAGCCGAGCTGCTGCAGAGCGGGATGCTGTCGCTTCCGGAAACGATTCAGAAGCAGGAGACGCTGGAGCATATGATAACGGAGTTTGCAGCGGCATGCAGGCGAGTGATGAGCCAGCGCGACCACAGCTCGTCGCAGACGAATGTGAAGGCGGTATCGCTTATTGAGGAGCAGGTGCGCTCAGGCTATGCCGATCCGAATTTGTCGGTAGAGGGCTTGGCGGAAGCCGTGGGATTATCGACAAACTATGCGAGAAAAGTGTTTAAAGATTTTACAGGCAAAACAATTTCGCAGTATATTGCCGATTTCCGCTTCGACAAGGCGAAGGAGCTGCTGCTGTCTACCGATTTATCTGCCGGAAAGGTCGGAGAGCTGGTCGGGATGACGAATACGAATTATTTTTATGCCTCATTCAAGAAGCATACGGGCAAATCGCCCGTTCATTATCGCAAGGCGTACATGCTGGACACGATGCTGAAGGATGTTAAGGAAGATGAAACAACACTGTGAAAGGTTCTATCATGCTGAGAAAAACGGCCGCTCCGCTGTAAGGGGCGGTTTTTTTTAATTCTAAGAAATTATAAGTTTCATCCTTATATCCGCTTATAATTCTAAGGCAAAGCTCTTCACACGTCCCAGAAGGACGACAAAGTCGTTTTTGCTTGTGCGAAAAAAGCAGCTTTTCAGTGAAAAAGTAACATTTTATAGCGTGTGCGAGCGATGAAATTGCGGATATCGGAACATCTTATTCTAGCTGGGCGCCTGCTGTTTCTGCCATGATGAGGGCACAAGAAAACGCAAGCAGCGTTAAGGAGGTCTACATGTGAGAGAAGCAGCATTACAAAAAACGGGCAGCAAAGCAGCCGGGCAGCAAAAGAAGGACTCCTTTTTTAGTGAACTTCATAAAAACGGCCTGCTTTACTTGCTTACATTGCCGGGACTGCTAGTCGTATTTATCTTCTCGTATTTGCCCATAGGCGGAATCGTCATTGCCTTCCAGGATTTTAATCCAAGGCTGGGACTGTTCAAAAGCGAATTTGTCGGCTTGAAAAATTTCAGCTTCTTCTTTGAATCCAGCGACACGATCAAGGTGATGGTGAACACGCTGTTTCTGAACACGCTGTTTATCGGAATTGGCACGCTCGCTTCCGTCGCTATCGCCATTATGCTCTCCGAGCTAGGCGGAAAATGGTTCAAGCGCATTACGCAAACGATTGTAACGCTGCCTTATTTTTTATCCTGGACCGTGATTTCGATGTTTATCGTGGCGCTGCTGTCCAGTGAAAATGGCTTCATCAATAAAATATTAGGCGCATTCGGCATCGCAGAAATTTCCTTCTTTAACGAAGCCGCCTATTGGCCAGCTATTCTTGTGCTGATCAAGCTTTGGCAGGGTGCAGGCTTTGGCTCAATTGTCTATATGGCGACGATATCTGGCATTAATCCGGATATTTATGAATCCGCTTCAATTGACGGAGCAGGCCGGTGGAAAAAAATAAGATTTATTACGCTTCCCCTGCTCAAGCCAACGATTATATTAATGCTGCTGCTTGCTATGGGCGGAATTTTCTATGGCGACTTCGGCATGATCTTCGCGATTGTCGGACGCAATCCGATTCTTTACCCCACAACAGACGTCATTGATACGTACGTATATCGGGCGCTCATGGATCTGGGAGATATGAGCATGGCGGCTTCCGTAGGTGTTTTCCAATCGATGGTTGGTTTTATTCTTGTGCTGACCGCGAATCAAATCGCCAGAAAGTTCAGCCCGGATTCCGCTTTATTTTAATAACTAAACTATATAAGTTGAATGAGAGAAAGCGATGGGGCAAGGGAGAAACGGAGAGAAAGGTTGGAACTGGAGAGAGCCACAGCTTTCCGAAGGAAAGCCACTTCGTAAGCATCGGCTTAGCGTCCGCCTAAAGTGTTCTGTAAGAACGCAGCTTAGTAAACATCAACTATTGTTTTCTTATTTCATCCTCCAAGAGGAATAGAATCAAGAAATTAGAAAACAACAGCGGCCGGAAGTCCAACCTTTTTCGTAGTGGCGACCAACGCCCCCATGCTAATCAATGGTTCAACTTAAATAGTCGATTCCCACAGGAGGTGCCTCACATGATCAAAGAAAGCGCAGCGGACCGCATAGTGAAGCTGTCCATTTATGTACTCATATCCCTATTCGCCCTCTATTGCATCGTGCCGTTTCTCATGGTTATCAGCAGCTCGATGACTACGGAGACGTCCTTGCTCCGCGATGGCTACGGTCTGTGGCCGAAGGAATTTTCGCTTAAGGCGTATGAGCTGATTTTTAAAGATGCAACGATTTATAAAGCGTATGGGGTCACGCTGTTTGTAACGATTGTCGGTACAGCGCTTGCGATGCTCGTTACGTGCGCCCTTGCTTATCCGCTGTCCATCAAGACGCTCAAATACCGCAATGGCATTAACTTCTACGTCTACTTTACGATGCTGTTCCATGGCGGGCTTGTCGCCAACTATTTGCTTATTACAAAATATTTAGGCATGGCAAACTCCAAATGGGTGCTCATTATTCCAGCGCTCGTAAGTCCCTGGAATATGTTCCTTATGCGCAACTTCTTCAAATCGATAGACGAGTC
Organism: Paenibacillus sp. Leaf72; assembly: GCF_001422685.1. NCBI lineage: Bacteria > Bacillati > Bacillota > Bacilli > Caryophanales > Paenibacillaceae > Paenibacillus > Paenibacillus sp. Leaf72. Next base: position 140,796 of record NZ_LMLV01000035.1, read on the forward strand.
GCTTGCTGAATCAGCCAAAATCGATGGCGCAAACGATCTTTATATTTTATTCCGTATCATTTTGCCGATCTCGCTGCCTGCGATTGCAACGGTTGGCCTGTTCTATGCGCTGGCGTTCTGGAACAAATGGTTTGAGGCGATGCTCTATATTTCCAAGGAGGACTTGTTCCCGCTGCAATATTTAATTATGCGGATTATGAGCAATGTGGAGTTTGCCAATGCGATATCATCCAAGGTCAATATTCCCGGCTTTGCGACACCGACTTATACGACGCGGCTTGCGACGACGGTCGTCACGATTGGCCCGATTATTTTCCTCTATCCCTTCCTGCAAAAATATTTTGTCAAAGGCTTGATGGTAGGCGCCGTCAAAGGCTAGCTTGTGACTGGCTGAACTCGCTTTCAAAAGGCGATTTAGTATATACTTTACACACATAAAAGGGAGGAAAAAACATGAAACAGGTGTTTAAATCATTTTTCCTGATGCTGACCATCGTCGCTTTGGTTTCAGCTTGCTCGAACAACAGCGGTGGCACAAACACACCGGCCGCTTCCAGTGCAGCAGAGGGCGGAGGGGCTTCGACAAACACTGCTTTGAAACCGATTACTTTAAAGGTTATGCTGTTCGGCGACAAGCCGACGGATTTAGGCAGCGTGCTGACGGAGTTCGAGAACCGAACGAAGGATACGCTGAATACGAAGCTTGAGTTCGAATTTAACACAGGTGACGACCATAAACAGAAGATGAAGCTGAAAATGTCTACTGGCGAGCAGGTCGATTTGGCCTTCGACGCGCCATGGCAGAACCTGAGCCAGCATGTCAGCCAAGGGCTGTATACGGAGCTGGATAAATATTTTAACAATGACGATTACCCTGGCCTGAAAGCTGCATTCTCGGAGGAGTTTCTCGCCAGCAATAAAATAGATGGCCATATTTATGCCATTCCGCTTACGCAATATTACACCGATATTGAAGCTGTTATGGTTCGTAAAGACTTGCGTGAAAAATATGGCATGGACCCGATTGCAAGCTATGACGATTACAAGGTTTATTTGGACAATGTCAGAAAAAATGAAGGCAGCATGATCCCTCTGGCGCTTAAAGGAGCGCGCGGCTTCTTCAAAATGTTCGAGGTCGAAACGAATTCACAGACGTTCCGCGGAGCCAACTGGGCGGTCAATGGACTCGGCATTACGGGAACAGGCGCCGACTTCAACGTCGCGTTGTCCGAGGATGGCAAAACTGTCGTTGGCGTTACGACAATCGGCGATCCTGCGTCTGAATATGCGAGCTTCCCGGAGCCATTCAACAATCCAGACAATATCTATCAGGCTTATGACAAGTACGTTGCATTCAATCCCTATGTCCAGAAGGATTCACTTAGCGAGAAGGATGCCATCGCGCTGTTCAAGGCGGGAAAAGCCGCTTCGTTTGAAGGCACGATTAACGATATTCCAAGTGTTAGACAAGAGCTGCAGAAAGCGGTTCCTGGCGCAGACGTCGAGCCGTTCGTCTACTTGTCCTGCGCAGCAGACAAAAAAGCAGGCTGCATTCCTACCGATTACAAAGCATGGAACGATCTGGTCATTCCCATTACGGCACAGGACCCAGACCGCACGATGAAATTTATCGACTGGATTTTTTCCAGCCAGGAAAATCACGATCTGTTCGAGCTTGGCATCGAGGGAACCCACTGGAAAGCGGAAGGCGAGAAGCAATACAGCCTGACAGAAGGCTCAACGAATTACATTTTCCCTAAATACGAATTGACTTGGAATCCGATCCTGTCCCGCGTAGGCTCAGATAATGATGCGCTTACGCTCGACTACTTGAATTATCAAGGCAGCAATGACAGCTATTTCCGTATCCCGCTGTCGGGCTTTACCTTTAATTCCGATTCGGTCAAAACAGAAATTGCCAAAGTGCAGCCAAAGTTCGACCAAGCGGTGCAAATTTTCAGGCACGGGCTTGATCCGAACTGGAAGCAATCCGCCGAGAAATTGAACAAGGAGCTTCGCGCACTCGGACTGGATACCATCCGTGAAGAGCTCAAGAAGCAAATGCAGGCTTATCTCGACAATGGCGGTATCTAATAGAAAGCAGAGCTAGCAGTCGTTGGCTGTATCACCAAGGCTAGCATAACCGTCTATTCATAAATGAAAGAGTCCCCCTCGTGATCGGCTGGTCACGAAGGGGACTTCTTCTTGTTATTAGATGGAGAGCTTCAGCAGAAGGGAGGCATGGGGAGCAAGCTGATAGGAAAGCGAATCCGCGCAGCTTCCTAGATCCTGCTGTTGCCATACATCCCGTACGCTGCGCGTACCGTTAAGCCCAAGCTGGTTTAGCGATACCGATACGACAGCCGCTTCATCGCCTGCATTGAACAGAGCAACAAAGGTGTGGCCGTCGCCTTCAGCGGAGCCTGCGGTCCATACGATGCGGTCTGCGCTATCGCGGTAAACTTGGCGGGCATCGCGGCTGTTTTGGTGCAGCGCGAGCACTTCCTTGTTCGTGAGCAGCGACAGCGTCCATTCGTCATTATCGTTCATTTCCCCGCCGAACATGAGCGGTGAGCGGAAAATAGACCATAGCGACATCATCGTTACCTGCTCGTCGCGGGTAAAGCGCGTCCAGCGGTCAGCGCCGCCGCCGTCAACGGAGCGAATGCCAAGATGGCCGAGCGGCAGCATATCGCAATCCGGCCAGTGGCCGGGGCCGACATGGGGAGCCCATTTTTCACAACGCTCGAACATTTCGTACAGCAGATGCCATAAATCCCAATAGTCGTCCGTAATCCGCCACATATTGGCGCCAGCTGTCAGCTCCTCAGCGTGCTCGACTGGAGCCGGGCCAGGGGAGAGACTGAGCACCATCGGACGTCCGCAACCATCAATCGCCTGGCGAATCATGCTGATTTCATCAGCCCGGATGCCATACAGCCTCGAAGCAGCGATATCATCGACTTTTACAAAATCTACGCCCCATGAAGCATACAGCTCAAACAGCGAGTTGTAATACTGCTGGGCGCCATCCTTGTTCGTATTGACGCCATACATGTCGGTATTCCACGGACAAATGCTGCCGTCACCGGCTTGTGAAATCGAGCGGGCAGTTGCGTCGGTGCCGAGAATTTTCGTGTCGGCATGGGCGGCTTGGCGCGGAATGCCCCGCATAATATGAATGCCGAATTTCAGTCCAAGACTGTGTACATATTCGGCAAGCGGTTTAAAGCCTTGTCCCTCCGCAGCGGATGGGAACCGGTTAACGGCGGGCAGCAAGCGGGAATATTCGTCCATTTCCAGCGGCACGAAAGGGCGGTACGAGGAGGAATAGGCTCCGGGCTCATACCACTGAATATCCACCACGACATATTCCCAGCCAAAAGGCTTCAAATGCTCCGCCATATAACGAGCATTGGCCCGTACTTCCTCTTCCTTCACACTTGCGCCATAACAATCCCAGCTATTCCAGCCCATCGGCGGCGTAACAGCCAGTTCGTGATGCTTCAACATCGATATCGTCCCCTTCGTCGCTTATATTGCGGTTCTATTCTTCCATGGTAAGCGAGAGAACGATAGGTTTCCAGCATAAAGTATTGCGTATCCATGTAAAATATTGCGGTTTCAGTCGAACATAAACCGCCACGTGGCCGGCAGCTCCTGCGCTTCGCGAAACTCGCTGGGCGGGAAGCCCGTCCAGCTGCGGAACACCTTGCTGAAATAGCTGCCGCTCGTGTAGCCGACCGCAAGCGCAACCTCATGAACAGACAGGGGCGATTGCCGAAGCAGCTGGGTAGCCTTCTCCATGCGCAGCCGCGTCATATAGGCGAGCAGCGTCATGCCGGTCGCTTCGGCAAAGGTGCGTGTCAGATGGTATTTCGACGATCCGGCGGCAGCCGCAATTTCATCGAGGCTTTCCGGCCTAGTATAATGCTGCTCCATATATGCAGCCGCCCGCTGCACCTTATCGGGCCAGCTGCTGCGCTGCCTGCGCTCGGCAGAACGGCTGCGGCTCAGCTCCATCATAAACTGATACACAAGCGAGGAAGCTTGATGAACATCTTCAATCCGGCCATGCTTGGCCTCGGCATAAATGAGCTGGAGCATGCGAATAACCGGAGAATCCAGCGGAAAAGTCGGGAGCGGGCCAAGCGAATCTAACATAGCTGACCATAGCTCGCCAAGATGCTGCTGCCGGAACAGCACAAAATAAAACTCCCATGGGGTGCCGTTCTCGTCGTCATTTCCGCCGTCACCAATGCTGCCATTTCCATTATCCCGTGCAAAATAGCGATGCTTCCCCGGAATTTCCACCATAAAGGCCGTTCCTGCCGGGACGGAGAATCGCTGTTCATCCAGCTCCAGCTGGCCGCAGCCTGAAACGGTATATTGAAATAAATAAAGCGGCCCGTCCGTTCGCTTCATGCCGTCCCATTCATACAGAAGGCTGTCCATTTTCTCATAGCCAGTCGCATAGAGCTGGTAGATAGGCTGTACGGCGGGCTCCTGAAAGCGGTAGCCGAATACGCCATATTTTTCACTGGAGCTTATAATTGCGCACCTTCTTTTTTTAGTTCCATTATAAAGAAAGCAGCCAGAGGATGACAGTCCCGCATTAAAAAATGAAATGGGCTGCATCGTTGCGCCTATGCGCAGATGCAGCCCATTTCATAAATTTGCTATAATAGCAAGCGTAAACGGCTCAAGCCGTCCACTGGCGGCAAAGCTTTCGTTTCGAGGGCGAAATATAAGCCCATTATAAGTGTGAAGCTTATAAATGCTTATATTTGCCCTAATACGTAGTAGAGAGGATAGTGGAAGGATGAATAAGCAGCAAGCAGGAGAAGCCGGAAACAACAAAGAAACAGCGAAGCGTCCGCTTATTATTGGGCATCGGGGAGCAGCGGGCGAAGCCCCGGAAAATACGCTCGCATCCTTTCAATTAGCTGCCGATCAAGGCTGTGATATGGTCGAGCTGGACATTCATCTTTCAGCTGATAATAAGCTGGTCGTCTGCCATGATGCGACGCTGGATCGGACGACGACGCAGACTGGCCTGATCCGCAGCATGAATTATGAGGCGATCAGCAAGGCGGATGCGGGCAGCAAATTTGCCGCAGCATTTAGCGGGGAACGGGCACCGCTGCTGGAGGAGGTTTATGCGCTGCTTCCAAAGCCTATTGAAATTAATGTAGAAGCGAAGGACTCCTATAACGGCGCGCTGGATGAAGCGCTGGACGCTTTTTTGCAGGAGCCTGGACGCATGGAGCGCACGATTGTTTCCTCCTTCGATCATAAACTGCTGGCACGGCTGAAAGCGCGGATGCCGGAGCTGCGGATCGGTCTGCTTTATGGGGCGGCATTAATTGCGCCAGCAGCTTATGCCGGGCTGATGGGCTGCGAAGTATTTTCGCTGCATCCGCATTACAGCAGCATTGACGCCGAGGATACGGCGGAAGCCGCAAAGGCCAATATCGCTGTCTATCCTTATACCGTGAATGAAGAGCAAGATTTTCTAGCCTTGCTAGACAAGCAGGTGGACGGCATTATTACGGATTTTCCCGGCCGCTTAAAGCAGCTGCTGGATAGGAGCTAGGGAAGATGGCGATTCCTTTTGTGGTAGAATAAGGATATCTACTAGGAGGAAGAGGTGGCGCATGATGGAGGAGAATAAGGAAAGAGAGCTGGATGAAATTAAGCTGCGGCTGGAGAAGTTAGAGCAGGAGCACGGAAAACGGCAAAGCTTGCCTGGCGGACTGAAATTCGCTATAGGTTTTGTTGTTGTTATGTTTTTGATGTTGATGTCTATTGGTGTCGTTCAATTTATTTCGGCAAAATAATAAAAGCAGGTTGAAAATGCAGCGGGAGGACCGTGCACTTATGATTTTGGAAGTTGCTATTTTACAGGTCAAGGCAGGGCTCGCAGATTCGTTCGAGGCCAGCTTCAAGGAAGCTTCGCAAATCATTTCCAGCATGAAAGGCTACGTGCATCATGAGCTGCAGCGCTGCCTGGAGGAGCAAAATAAATACCTGCTGCTCGTGAAATGGGAGACGCTGGAGGATCATACAGAGGGTTTCCGCGGTTCCGCAGAATATCAGGAGTGGAAGCGGCTGCTGCATCATTATTATGATCCGTTTCCGGTCGTGGAGCATTACACGAGCATCGAGCTGTAGGATGAGCAAGCTATTATTTATATGCAGCCGGAACAAATGGCGCAGCTTGACAGCTGAAACGGTGCTGAATGGTGTAGATGGACATGAGGTGCGTTCTGCCGGAACAGAGCCGCAGGCTAGAGTGCGAGTGACCGAAGGCCACCTCGGCTGGGCTGACGTTATTTTTGTCATGGAGAAAAAGCATTTGCGCCGTATGCAGGAGAAGTTTCCCCATGCGATAAGCGAGAAGCGGGTCATTTGCCTGCACATTCCCGATGAATACGAATATATGAATGCCGATCTTATACAACTGCTGCAAGCTGCCGTTATAGAATATATGCCTGATTAATAATGGCATAAAAGGAAAATTCATAAAAAATGAAAGGAGGAACTTCAGCATGCTGGTCAAAAGCTTGCGCGTGCTGCTCATGGTCGCGCTGCTTACTGCAATTGCTGTGCAGCCGCTTGCGGCAGCTGCGAAGACGGTGACGATTAAGGTCACCTTCGTTAGTGAGGATTTGGTGTCGAACGATTCTGTGGGGAATGAGTGGGAGACGCAGGTTTTGATCAATGGAAAGGCCGTAGCCGCTGGAGACAGCATCAAGCTGACGCTAAAGCCAAGCGAGCTCGTGAAGCTGGAGGCAACAGCAATCGAGCAGGACAAAATTCCGGATGTCGGCACAGCCAATAAGTCTTTCAAGGCTTCAACGGTGACGTCGGGCAAGAAGCATACGCTTGATGTAAAGGTCGTGGAAAACAGAGGCCGATACTCCGGCAACGCTGCTAAATGGAAGTTTGTTTTTCAAGTGGAGAAGGCGTAAGCAAGGAAATGCAGAGGTAGAAGGCGGGGCTATGGGGCTCCGCCTTTTTTCTTGGCTGGATAGGTAACTAGAGTTGGCATGCTGCTCCTTGCGTAACTCTTATTCGAGGCAAGTCTCATCTTATCGTTTCGAGGGTGGGAACCGCAGCATGCGATTTTGGCTGAGAGCTCCGTGGCAAAGGTCATTGTTACTGAGAGCGCGCAGCTCGAGAATGCTCACTGTTTTTTTGAGGACTGAGGTTCCGCTATTTTGGCTTTTTATTCGATTTCAGGCCGTAAGCGGACAGGAAATCCGTTATGGCCCTCCTTATCCCATCAAAATGGCTTTTGGCAGCACATTAGCTGCTCCTGAGTCCGCAGACAGTGCCTAAACCCGTGATTTTGTGGAAATAGCGGCTGCTGTGTCCACCAAGTCTATCTTTGTGTCTTTGTACTCGAAGCAAGCCCCTGAAACAGGGAGCACGACCCTGCCTTCCATTCACCTCTTATTTCGTAAGTGATTGCAAGCGGTGGCCCAATAATTTCTTGCGAATTTCGACATATTCGTTTAAAATTTTCAACATACATAGTACTTGAAGCATGTTAGATTTGGGTAGCGGACTAGTAAAAAAGGCTGGGTTTGATGCGGGAGGAAGAGGATCGGATGATCGGATTTTTCAGGAAACGTTTAGTGGCACGCATTGTTGCGGTAGTTACGCTAGTCATTGTTATTATCTCTGCCGGCAGCGTATTGCTGCAGCTGGCGAACATGAAGTCAGCTGCACAGGAGGCCATTTCCAGCTATAACATCCAGATTGCTCAGAGCTACGTCAACCAGCTGGATACAGCTGCTTATGCTGAGTTTGCCAAAGAACCGAAGGAAAATGATTTATTTTTGACCATACGTGATGAGCTTGATGATTTTCGCGTGCGCATCGGCGCCATGTATGTGTATTTCGTGAAAATCGATGACAAGGGCACGCCGCTTATTATGGTGGACGGCATGAAGGATGCGGATAAGGCATCACCGATTAATGAAGTGACCGATATGCCGGGCGATGCGGTTCAGAAACTGCTGCAAGGAAGCACAGCAAGCTCGCCGATTATTGACAATGAGGAGTACGGCAAATATATTTCCTCGTACGCTCCCTTATTGGACAGCAGCGGCGCATTGATTGGCGTCATTGGCATTGATACGGCTGTATCCGTTGTTAGCGATATTGAATCGGATATTATTAAGTCGAGCATTCCCTTTTATGTCCTGCTGCTGTTCATTACGGTTGCGGCCATTGCGATCGTATTGCGCTTTGTCGTAAAGGGGCTCAGACCGCTTAAAGTATTGAAGGCCAGTGTCGATAAAATGGCGCATGGCGAGCTGGCGCAGGCCAATCAGATTTTGACGGCGTACCATCTCAGAAGCGAGGACGAAATCGGCAGTACGTTTAAAGCGATGATTCACATGTCCGGCAACTTGAATAAAATCATTAGCGATATGGTTGCAGGTGTTGCGGCAACGACGAATATTTTAGTTGATTCGACAGAGCAATTCAGTCGCAATGCGGAGGAGATGCTGGTCATGAGCAAGACGGTTGACCATTCCGTCCAGCATATCCGGCAGGGCGCACATACGCAGAAGCAAGGCGCAAGCGACAGCGCGAATGCGATGGAGGAAATCGCTAAAGGAATCACCAGCGTATCCGAGTCTTCGACCGCCGTTTCGGATGCGGCGACAAGCGCGCTGGCCACAGCGCAATCTGGCAAAGAAAGCATGACCCAGATGAAAAATCAGATGGAGAACATTTCCGCGGTAGCCGGAGATGTCGCTGCAATGGTCGATGTGCTTAGCGGCTACTCGCAGGAAATAGGCGGGGCGCTGCAAGCGGTACGGGATTTTGCTACCCAGACGAAGCTGCTGGCGCTGAATGCTTCGATTGAAGCAGCCCATGCAGGCGAGCATGGCAAAGGCTTCGCTGTTGTAGCCGATGAAGTGCGGAAGCTGGCGGAGGCTTCAAGCTTATCGGTGCAGATGATATCGGATTTGCTGCTTGGCATTCAGCAGGAATCCCAGCACATCGGCACGAAGATGGGCGTTACCGCCAAAGAGATTGGCCAGGGCGTAGCGATTACGGCGGAAGCGGAGCAAGCTTTTACCCATGTGGTGGACGCCTTCCGCACCGTGACGCAGCGCATTCAAGAGGTATCCGCATCGGCGGAGGAGATGACAGCAGGGTCTGAGGAGGCTGCGGCGTCCGTCCATGCGATTGCGCATATTGCATCGGGCGTTTCGGAACGCTCTGATGAGATTTACCGCTTGACCAGCGAGCAGTCGGTCATGTTCCAGAAGGTGGCGCAAACGTCGAGTCTGCTTCGGCAGCAGACGCATGAGATGAGCGAAGCCGTGAAAAAGGTTAACGTATAAGGCAATCGAATAAGAGCGGGGCGCATGCGGCGTCCCGCTTATTTTTTAATATAAGCATTTATAAGTTTCATCCTTATAATGGGCTTATATTTCTCGGACTAAAACGCGCCGCGCCGCAAAAAGGAGGGCGACAGCCGTTTAACCTTGGTTCAGCAATAGAAACAGGTATAATAGACAGGAGGAAAGAGCAGGAAATCATAGAGGAACATAAAAAGAAGAGGAGGAGCTTATGCGCAAGTTGCTCAAAAGAGTAGGGATATTCATAGCCGCTGTAGCTGCTATCATCATTTTTCTTTATTTTCAAAATAATGCTTTGACGGTGTCGTCATTTCAGCTTTCGTCAGCGAAGCTGCCGCAGGGGCTGAAGGACTTTACCATTGTGCAGTTATCCGATGTGCATGGCAAAAGATTTGGTGATAAGCAGCAGCGGCTCGTTCGCAAGGTGGAAAATCAGCAGCCGAACATCATCGTCGTTACAGGCGATTTAATTGATAGCAGGCGTGGAGGCGAGGCGGAAAGCCTTGAGCTAATGGCAGAAATCGTGAAGCTGGCCCCTGTGTATTATGTGACGGGCAATCATGAATATGCTTACGCACGTTACCCGGTACTGGAGAAAAAGCTGCTGGAGCTTGGCGTTCATGTCCTGCGGAATGAGGCGGAAAGCATCCCTGTTGGAAGTAGTAATTTAACTGGAAGTGGAGCAGGGAGCGGGGCTGAGACTGGGGCTGTGACCAGAGCTGGAGAAATCCGATTGCTAGGCATCGATGATCCGAAATTTTCATCGTTTGCTGGACATGATGCAGAGGCGGCGGAGCAAAATATTCAAACAGCTATTGAAGACTTTGCCAACATAGCCGGGAAAGAGAGTGCGGGTGCCGCAACGAAAGCGGAGGCGGGAAAGCAAGCAGAAGAAGGGCTTTACACGATACTGCTGTCCCATCGTCCTGAACTGTTTGACGTCTATGTTCGTGAAGGTATCGATCTGACCTTCTCGGGCCATGCCCATGGCGGGCAAGTCAGGCTGCCGTTTATTGGCGGACTTGTCGCTCCGGGGCAGGGTTTACTGCCCGTGTACGATGCGGGCCAATATGTAAACGGCCATACGAATATGCTGGTCAGCAGAGGGCTTGGCAACAGCGTCGTTCCCCAGCGCTTGTTCAATCGCCCGGATATTGTCGTCGTTAAGCTGTCAGCTGCAAGCTAGCGCCCGTCGATGGGGGTTATAGCTCTTCTACTACATGTAATTGAGAAATCCCGCCAATGATTAATGGAACGATTTTGCGGGCTAAGGCGGATGGGGCTTCCTGTCTGCCTTCCTGGCTCCATTAAATGGGCATAAAACGTCGCCCGATTAATCGTCGCTTTTTTTGCAATGTCCATAATGGTCATCGTATGAAAGTCCGTATGATTTAACTGCCACATGAAAGCATCTAATATTAATTGGCGTGTTCGAATGACACGCGGGTCATTGGGGTTGGGCGCGCACTGTTGGGCGATCCGGAATGGGCTGTGAAAATACGCGAAGGCCGATTGAATGAGCTTCAAGCTTTCACACCGGAGGCTCTTGCAACGCTAGTATAACGTATTCGGGCTGACGATAAGGATAGCCGTATGGAATAAAACAAAGAAGCTCTCGCTCCCCGTCAATATAGGAACGAAAGCTTCTTTGTTCTTGGCAGTCCATATTTTAGCCTAGCACCTTGCTCAGAAAAGCTTGCGTACGCTCATGCTGGGGCGTATCGAAAATAGCAGCGGGCGGACCCTGCTCGACAATATACCCGCCATCCATGAAAATAACGCGGTCTGCAACTTCGCGGGCGAAGCCCATTTCATGCGTCACGACTACCATCGTAATCCCTTCATGAGCCAAATCCTTCATCACTTGAAGCACCTCGCCGACCATTTCTGGATCGAGTGCCGAGGTTGGCTCGTCGAACAGCATGACCCGCGGGTTCATCGCCAGCGCACGAGCGATAGCGACACGCTGCTGCTGTCCGCCGGACAAGCGGGCGGGGTATTCATCCTTTTTGGCGGCAAGACCGACTTTATCCAGCAGCGCTAATGCCTGCTTTTCATTCGTCTCCTTGCCCACCTTCTTAATATGCTTAGGCGCCAGCATAATGTTCTCCAGCACCGTCAAATGCGGAAATAGATTGAACTGCTGGAACACCATGCCGACATTTTGCCGCAGCTTGTCAATATTCGTCTTTGGAGCCGTGACGGTCACGTCGCCGATGGTTACAACGCCGGATGTCACTTCCTCTAGCAAATTAAGACAGCGCAGGAAGGTGCTTTTGCCTGAACCGGAAGGGCCGATAATGCAGACGACTTCCTTCTCGGTAATAGTGGTGGATATATCCCGAAGCACCTCATTGTCGCCAAACTTTTTCTGCAAACCTTCTACAATAATCATTTCAGGCTCAGCCTCCTTTCAAGCACACGGGACAGGCGTGAAATACCGTAAATAATGATGAAATACAAGACGCCAACCGTTCCCCATATTTCAAAAGCGCGGTAGTTGGTAGAAATGATAATTTCACCGCTTTGGGTCAGCTCCCTAATTCCGATTACGGATAATAGCGACGTATCCTTGATGCTGATCGTACACTGATTGACGAAAGCGGGAATCATGCGGCGGAACGCCTGCGGCAAAATGACGAGGCGCATCGTCTGCACCTGGCTGAGACCGAGGGAGCGGGCGGCTTCCCGCTGCCCTTTATCAATCGACGAAATGCCGGCGCGGAAAATTTCCGCAATATAAGCACCGGCATTGGCGCTGATTGCGATGATCCCGGCTGTCTCCGCAGGAATACGGATGTCGAGAAATGCCGGCAAGGCGAAATAAATGAAAAACACTTGGACGAGCAGCGGCGTACCGCGAATAATATCGATATAAAGCGTTGCAATAAACTTTAAAATTTTACTCGATGATGTATTCATCAATCCCGTAATTAATCCGATTACGAATGCAATCAGCAGCGAGATGACAACAATTTTGACCGTTATCCATAACCCTTGCAACAGCAAGGGCATCGCATCCACAATAACTTGCCACGAGGACATCATGAAATTCACAGCTCCTTCATTTCACAGGATGTCTTCGTCTTTATTTTGCAGACGTTCCTATATATTTGTTAATGATTTCATCGTATTTGCCGCTTTCCTTCAGCTTCTTGATGCCGTCATTGATTTTTTGCAGCAGTTCTTCGTTGTCTTTGCTCACTGCGATGCCATAATGGTCGCCAGTCAGCCTTTCGCCAACGATTTTCAAATTGGCGTTTGGATCAACCGCCAGTTTATAAGAGATAACGGGGTAATCTTCAATGGTAGCATCGGCATTTTTGTTTACAACCTCTTGGAACATCGCCGGACTATCGTCAAAATAATTGAGGGTAATGTTGTATTCCTTCGCTAATTCCTCGGCTTTTTTAGAGCCTGCCGTCCCTTTTTTAATCGCAATGACTTTGCCTTTCAAATCCTCTGGCTTCGTAATCGTGTCATTATCCGAACGTACGACCAGCGACAAGCCTGCTTCGAAATACGTATCGGACAGGTTCACAACCTGCTTGCGCTCATCCGTAATACTGATGCCGGCAATGGCAGCGTCGAGCTGTTTGGCAGAAATCGCCGGGATAATGCCTTTAAAGTTCATAGGCTTCAAATCAACCTTAAAGCCTTCCAGCTCCCCAATGGCATTGATGATATCGATGTCGATGCCGACATATTTGCCATCCTGCTGGTATTCGAAAGGAGGGAATGTAGCGTCAGTTCCAATGGTGTACGTCACAACCTCATTCGAAGAACCCGTGCCGTCCGAAGCGGATGGTGTTTTTTCGTTGCTGCTGCCGCATGCGCTAAGGGTAAGAGCAAGCAGGCCGGTAATTAAAAGTGATCCGATTTTCTTCATAAATGAAAACCCCATTTCCATTAATGTTAGACTTATTGACCTTCTGCCACCTATTTTAAAGATCCGACTATAAAAAATAATAAAATCCGACAGAAAATAATGTCGGAGATATTTGTAAGCGTTTTACATTTACGATTTCGCCATAAACTCTGTCAGATAAGGTTACGCAAGTGGGAGCAGCTATTCGCTAAAACAGAAAAAGACCCCAAATTTGCTCGAAGCTTAGTATAGCCAAGCGTTATTGACATATACGGAGCGTATAGTGTATATATACTATATATACATTAAACAGCTAAGCATGGTGATGGAAATGAACATTATTTTATCCAACGCTTCGAATGATCCGATCTATGTACAAATTACCCAGCAAATTCGCAATCAGATTTTAAGCGGGAAACTTGGCTCAGGACAATCGCTGCCCTCCATTAGGCAGCTAGCTAAGGATTTGCAGATCAGCGTCATTACGACGAAGCGGGCTTATGAGGAATTGGAGAAGGAAGGGCTTATTGACTCTGTCGTTGGCAAAGGCTCATTCGTAACGGGCATAAACGCCGATTTTGTTAGAGAGCAGCGAATGAAGCGGCTGGAACAGCAAATGCTGGCGGTCATTAAGGAGGGGAAGGCTCTCTGCCTGAGCCTGAGTGAAATTCAGCAGCATATGCAGCTGCTATATGAGGAAGGAGATTTGGACACATGAGCGACATCATTAAACTGACCGAAATATCCAAGCAGTATAAAATGTTCGGCATCGAGCCCCTGTCCAGCACATTCAAGCAGGGGTACATAACCGGGCTGATTGGCCCGAATGGAGCAGGCAAAACGACATTAATTAAAATGATTATGGGCATTACCCGGCCGGATAAGGGGGAAATCACGATTTTTGGACAGTCTCAAAGCTTGAAGGAGGCGGAAATAAAGCAGCGTATCGGCTTCGTATCCGATGAATGCCATTATTACGAGCATTTATCGATCCAGTCGATGAAAAATATTATTGCCCCGTTTTATAAAAAATGGGACGATCACGCTTTTTCCCGGTTGCTTGAGCGCTTTGAGCTGTTGCCCAAAATGAAAATACGCAGTCTTTCCAAGGGGATGAAAATGAAGCTGGCTCTAGCCTTCGCACTATCCCATCAGGCGGATCTGCTCATTATGGATGAGCCGACAGCGGGGCTTGATCCGGTTTTTAGGCGCGAGCTGCTGGATTTATTGGCCGAAATCATGCTGGATGAGCGGAAGTCGATCTTATTTTCGACCCATATTACGACCGATCTGGACCGGGTTGCGGATTATATAGCGTTTCTACATCGCGGCAGGCTGGTCTTTAACGAGTCGAAGGAGCAAATTCAGGAGCGGTATGTGCTTGTGAAAGGACCATCAAGCTTGCTTGAAGCTCCAGGCGTCAAAGCGGCTTTTATCGGCATTCGGAAATCGCTGGTCGGATTCGAGGGGCTGACAGATAGGGGCCATGAAATAGCTGCCATGGTGGGTGGTGGTGCGCAGCTTAGCCGGCCTGCGCTGGAGGATATTATGTATTTTACCGCTAAGGGGGAAAAAGGCCATGCTGCTGCTGCTGTTACGTAAGGATTTATTTATTTTGCGCTATTACTTTTTGTTTGTGCTGCTCTATTTGTATTTATTCGGCTTCATGCTGTATAACTATGCTTCCTTCATTTTGGTAGCTGCGCTTTCTGCTATTATGCTCATGACCTTTTCCGCTACCTTGGATGCCAAAAATAAAAGCATGATCGTCATTGCCAGCCTGCCTGTCAGCAGTAAATCGATCGTGCAGGCGAAATATGCAGCTGTCCTTTTATTTGCACTCATAGGAATTGTCGCGAGCGTTTCCGTATACGCCATCAATATAACAATAGTAGGAAGGGAAATGGTGTATGCAGCTTCTTTTATTCCAATCATTTTTTTCATTATTGCTGTTTATGCTTCGCTTTATTATCCGATCTATTACTGGTTTGGTTTTAGAGCAAGTCAACTAGTCGGCATGGTAGCGGTTGCCCTGCCTGTGACTTTTCTCTTGGCTTTGGGAGGTGTGTCCAGCAGCGCGAATACGCTAAATTTTCCAGCTGTAGGGAGTACAGTCCTTCTAGCGGTGAGCTGTTTGCTGCTATTGGTCTCTTATCGGCTTTCCCTATTCTTTTTGGATAAAAAAGGGGTAGCCTGACCGCTTACGCTTGCTTTATTTTTTCCATCGCTTCCATAAAGAACACTTGAAGAAACTTCTTGATGTTGACTTTGCCTTTATCAGGCGCAGCTTCCTCGTCCATCATTTTCATTTTGAGCCGGACATCCTTAAAGTCAAAATATAACGGGGCATAATGCTCGAACTTCGGATTGCTGTAATCCGTCAGCCCGATAGAGGCGATATTCGTTAGCGCCGTCATGACAGCGCGGCGCATTCGCTGCTCTATGGCTTTGCTTTCCTTGTCAATGTCGCTTTGGCTTTGCTTGCTGGTACGCGCCACTGCCTCATATAATCCCTTTAATGAAGGGAAAGCAGCAGGCTGCGGCTGCGCGGCCAAATGTTCGACGGCGGCAATCATATCACGGCTTCCGGCTTCACTAATAATGCCCATGTCCATTAAAATGTGGCGGGCAGCTTCGCGGATGCTGCGCTCCTGCACGGCTGGCTGGCGCTCGATAATATCGAGCTTGGCGAGCGACTGCTTCATTTCCGTTACATAACGCTCATATTTCCAGCTTTCATTCATCTTATGTAAAACAGCTTGCACTTCAACGCGATTGATGGGCTTATGGATGAAAAATTCAATGCCGCTGCGATAGGCTTTTCCAACCATATCTTTGTTATCGATTTGCGAGATCATAATAAATTTGCCGCTGTAGCGGATAGCCCGGAGCTGGTCGATCGTCGTAATGCCGTCCTGATCGGGCATGAGCAGATCGATCAGCACAACATCGGGCTTTAGCTCATCGATAAGCATTACGGCCTCGACTCCCCCTCCAGCTGTACCCAATACTTCGCCTAAGCCAGATTGCTCTATTATATTGTGCAGCATCCGTCTGCTGACGGCATCATCATCTACGATTACGAAGCTAATGGACATGGAGGGCCTCCTTCAAGTTTGGCGTTGTATCCGGATGGTTTAGCGCAGCAAGCGACAACTCGGCGATAAAAGCGGTGCCTGGCCTATCATCCAGCTGCTCTGCACGAATCGAACCCTTAAATGAACAAATAATATCTCGCACATGGGACAATCCAATGCCGGTGGCTGCAATTCCCGTTTGATCAAATTTGGTCGTAAAGCCCGGCTCGAACACAAGCTCGGACTCCTCAGGCGGTATGCCTTTGCCGGAATCGGCAACGATCATGATCAGCTTGCCGCTGTGCTGGCTGATTTCAATGTCAATGGAGCCGTTATATTCAATGGCTTCAACGGCATTTGCCACCAAGTTGTTCAGAATCGTGAGCAGCGCAATATAATGAGGCGTAATCATATCTAGCGCCACCTGCTGCTTGAAAACAATCTGTTTCCCCAGCATTTCGCTATATTCCACATTGCCTTTCCTCACATAATGCACAACCTCTTCAAGGCTCATCTGGGTAAGCGTCTCATTATGGAACAGCTTCAGCAGCCCGGCGAGAATACGCTGTGTATCTTTTTTAACCTCATGAATTTGCTGGGTGACGACGAGCGCCTGCTTGCCAAGCTCGGGCTGCTCCTGCCGCAGCTTGTCGTACAGCTCGAAGCTGCTCGCTGTAATGCCTTCAATATTATCCATCGATTTCCGCAGGTAAAATGCTTCTCCATACAAGCTGGAACCGACATTCAGCATTTGCTCCATACGTTTCTCCTGCTCGGCATGGAGCATCTTGAACTGCTGGATGGCCATGCTGTTGTAAAGCCCGATGACAAAATAGCTGCGTATGACGGCCGTAATGAGCAGCAGAGCCAGTTCATTGAAGTGATAGGGCGCTGTGCCGAGAAAAATATTTCGAAACAAAAGCTCCAGCAAATTGGAGGAAAAATCCACAAGCGTAACGAATGCGCCCAGCGCCAGCGGCTGAATTTCCTTGGACCGTCCGAGCAGCTTGCCGATACACCAGGCAAAGAACGTATAGTACAGGGCGGCGGGAGCATTATTTTGCAGGCTCGCCAAAATGGATGTGGAATGCGTGTAGAGCAGCCACTCCACGGATTGGAAAATGACAGCGGCAATGCCGGCCAGAAAGCCTGTTTTCACAAACGAAAGATGGCGAAATTGCAGCAGGAAAAATAAAAAGATGCTGACGCCAAGGCCAATGCGGTAAAAATCCCCGCTAAATGGAGTAATTCTAAATTCGGCGCCGATAGCTGTTGCAAGAGCGATGCCGACCATTTGTATTTTTTCATTGCGAAAGAAAGCATGCATACAACTCGCTCCGCTCCTATAGGCGATCTTTGATGATATATACCCTAACATAAAAAAGGGCGTTTTTGAATAGTGTGGCTGCGCCCCCACAAATAGATATAAACGAAAAATAAGGTAATTTGTATTGTTTAAGTTTGAAAAAGTGTGTTATTATTAAAACGAACATTTTCAAACCTATTCAGGTGCGCCTGACCCCATTTATTTTATTATCCTTGAGGAGGAACAATTACTATGGAAATTCGCCACACCACTAACCCAACGGATGTTAAGCAATATACGACGGAGCGTCTTCGTCAAGAATTTTTGATCGAAAGCCTGTTTGAGCAGGATCGCCTTACTTCGGTTTACACGCACTATGACCGCATGGTTGTTGGCGGCGCGTTCCCTGTGAACGAGAAGCTGGCACTCGAAGCGGGAGATACGCTGAAAACTGAATATTTTCTGGAGCGCCGCGAAATTGGCTTCCTGAACATTGGCGGCGATGCTGTTATTACGGTTGATGGCGAGTCGTACGAGCTTAGCCGTCTTGATGTTTTATATGTAGGTAAAGGCAAGCGCGATGTGCAGCTGGCAAGCAAGGACAAAGCGAATCCAGCGAAGCTGTATTTCTGTTCAGCACTGGCGCATGCGGAATATCCGACTCGCAAAATGACGATGGAAGAAGCGAATCCGACTCACCTGGGTTCCCTGGAAACATCCAACGAGCGCGTATTGTACAAGTATATCCATGGCGATGGCATTCAAAGCTGTCAATTAATGCTGGGCGTAACAAGCCTCAAAACAGGAAGCGTTTGGAACACGATGCCTTCGCACGTGCATGACCGTCGTATGGAAGCTTATCTCTACTTCGATGTGAACCAAGATGCACGCGTATTCCATATGATGGGCGAGCCTTCAGAGACGAGACATCTGGTCGTTGCCAATGAGCAGGCGATTATTTCGCCGCCATGGTCAATCCACTCGGGCGTAGGCACTAGCAACTATACGTTCTGCTGGTCGATGGCAGGCGAGAACTACACGTTCACGGATATGGATGCTGTGAAAATGGAAGAGCTTAAGTAACATGCTTGCCGCTGAACGTCATCGACAAATTATTATTCAGCTGGAGGAGAAGGGCAGCGTCAAAGTATCCGAGCTGAGCGAGCGTTTCAAGGTGACGGAAAAGACGGTACGCGAGGATTTGGAGCGGCTGGAGGAGAAGGGACTGCTCAAGCGCATGCATGGCGGAGCGGTGCTTCCTCCAGATGATGAGAGCTTGCTGCCTTTGCAATATCCGAACAGCAAGCATCAGCAAGAGAAGGCGGCAATCGCCGAGCAGGCGTTAACCCATATTGCTGAAAATGATATTATCGCGCTGGATGCTGGCAGCACGACGCTTGAAATCGCGCGGCGGCTCAAAAACATGCCGCTGACTGTACTGACCAACGACTTGCTTATTATTCGCGAGCTGACGGCGAAGGAACAGATCCGCCTCGTCATTCCGGGCGGATACCGTTTTCAAAATTTGCTCATCGGTACGGACTGGCAGGAGTGGGTCAAGCGGCTGAATGTTCATAAGCTGTTTTTATCGACGACGGGTATTCATCTGGAGTATGGGCTGACGATTTTCACCGAGGAACTGGCCAAGCTCAAGCAGGTTTATATGGAATGCTCGCGCGATATTTATTGCGTAGCTGACCACAGCAAGTTCGACAAGGGTGCGCTGCTTACGTTTGCCGAATTGAAGGATGTCCATACGATCATTACCGATTCGCACATTGATCCGGCTGTCGCTGCCAAATACGAGCAGCAGGGCGTGCGAATTGAAAAGGCCTGATTTTAAAGGATAGATAAGGATGGTGTAAAGATGAGCTTTTTCGATTTAACAGGAAAAACTGCGATTGTGACAGGCGCCGGACGTGGTCTGGGCGCGGCGATTGCTATAGGCTTGGCGAGAGCGGGAGCAGATATTGCGCTGGTTACGAACAGCACGCCTCCTGCAGACGTAGAGAAGGAAATTCAGGCGCTTGGCCGCAAAACGGTATCGATTCAAGCGGACGTATCTGACCGCAGCCTGCTGCCGGGCATTATCGATCAGACGCTTGCAGGACTTGGACGCCTCGACATCTTAGTCAATAACGCGGGCATTATCCGCCGCACGCCTGCAGCTGATCACAGCTTTGAGGATTGGCAAGCGGTGCTTGACGTCAATCTGAACTCGGTCTATGTGCTCAGCCAGCTGGCTGGCCGCCATATGATTGAGCAGGGCTCAGGCAAAATCATCAACATCGCGTCGATGCTGTCCTTCCAAGGAGGCATCAATGTGCCAGGCTACACTGCGAGCAAGCATGCGGTTGCTGGTTTGACCAAGGCGCTTGGCAACGAGTGGGCTTCAAAAAATGTGCAGGTGAACGCGATTGCTCCGGGCTACATGAGCACGGACAACACCGAGGCGCTTCGCGAGGACCCGGTACGCAGCAAGCAAATTCTCGACCGTATCCCAGCCGCTCGCTGGGGCGAATCCGAAGACATGATGGGGCCGGCGATTTTCCTCGCCTCCGCTGCATCAAACTATATGAACGGCCACGTCCTCTGCGTAGATGGCGGTTGGATGAACCGCTAGCCTTTGTATTGTGGATCAAGGTGAAACGGCTCTCGCCGTCCTCTGGCGGCGCGCGGCGTTTCAGTTCGAGAAATATAGAGAAAGTATGGCAAAATCATATACTTTCCTATATTTTAAAAAAGTAACCGCCATAGCGGCTCTATTATGGAGCTGCTGTTGGCGGTTGCTTATTTTTTAATAGGCCTCTGTTTGTTCAATTAGCATTAACTTGTTCATTACAAACGTGAGTCACCGCTAAAATTGGCTATAAAGGGATTGTTGGGATCGTACACGTTAAACTCATAGCCCGCCTCTTGGAGGAACTCCAATCCATAGAATCCACGGTCCAATCCCACATTCGAAAACCGGATGCGGATATGTCCCCGCGAAACTCTTCATCGATCTGTGGCTCACTCCCATATGGGGCTCGAATCAGATTCGGGGCGAAACCTACAATGTCTTCCACTAACTGCTGTTCTCTTTGAAATTCCTCAATAAACTGAGTTGAACTACCACTCTTATATAATATGTTGAAGTCATGCGACATACTATGTAGTCCAGGATAGCTGCCTTCGATGACAATTCGCTGAACTTCGTTCTTGTGCCCATCCAACTGTGTTCCAATCATGAAGAAAGTTGCTCTCGCCTGATACTCTTTTAGAATATCCAGAATCTCATTTGTATATTTGCTTGGCCCATCATCAAACGTGAGGTATACCACTTTATGAGAAACAGGAACTTCATCCGGCGTTCGAGATGAATTTATACTGAGACCTTGCATGGAGTCTTGTTTCTGAGAAATCGGGTATAAATCGCCCCTAATCTCGTCGGTAACTCGGCTGAATAATAGATAGATGACTCCCAAAATCATGCTTGCGAGTATGATTAAAACGATACTAATTCTTCGGTATCGAAGTTTTCTAATTCGCGATAGTTACGACTGTATTTATTCGTCGAAAAGATTCGGTATTAACGAATACACTTCGTTCATTTATAGAAGAATTACAGCTTGTCTAAAATACCTAAATCAGACTAATGATTAACCAATTATTTGAGCGTATCGGAGATATGCTTACCGGGATGCACGCCAACGAAAGACAGAGCTACGGAAAGCCTAATCAAGTCGGAGGGCATTCATGCAGGAAGCCGCACCTTAAGCATCAACAAAGGTTCGTTTTGCAACGTTACAGCCATGTTCAAAATCAGTGCTAACAGGGAGTGACTTTTGTGATATGATAGTAGTAATGTTCAAATGAAGTTTGATATTCCTTTCTCCCCTGAGAATGTATGTTTTCTGCTCTCAGGCTGATTTTTGCTGTTGAAATCGCTTTTTTTTTCAAGTTGTTTGAGAGTAAAACTTATTGGGGATGATCGGATATCCAAAACTGACGATATAGCAACGAGGCGATAGGATTGTAACCTATTCCCTATTCTTGTGAATGAATTGTAAAGGCTTTATAATAGTAAATATCTTAACACTTTAATAATAAGGCTAACTTTGATCAGGAAATACGTGAATCAGAAAAGGTGTTTGATTAGCCCGCATAGCAGTCTAAGCAGGCAGGAAAGCCTACATTTTTTCTTCAAATATTAGTGTAAGGACGGTAGAAATGAGCAACAGACAAACCAAAACAGACGTTATCTTAATTGGTGCCGGTATTATGAGTGCGACTTTGGGGTCACTGCTGAAGGAATTAGTACCGGACTGGGAAATCACAGTAATTGAGCGGCTTGCAAGCGCAGGAGAAGAAAGCTCTAATGAATGGAATAATGCAGGAACAGGGCATTCTTCCTTGTGCGAGCTTAACTACACCGTCGAGAAAGCAGACGGCTCCGTAGACATTAGCAAAGCTATAAAAGTAAATGAAGAGTATCAGGTTTCCAAGCAGTTTTGGTCTTATCTTGTGGACAGCAATTTAATCCGCAATCCGCGGGATTTTATTACGCCATTGCCTCATATGAGCTTAGTACAAGGGGATAAAGATGTAACGTTTTTGAAGAAGCGTTTTGAAGCGTTGTCTAACAATCCTCTGTTTGAAGGAATGGAGTATTCCGAAGATCCGGGTAAGCTGCTGGAATGGATTCCGCTTATTATGAAGGACCGGACCTTGAATGGGCCTATAGCGGCTACAAGAATTGAATCCGGTACGGATGTTAACTTTGGCGCTTTAACGCGCATGTTGTTTACCCACTTGAAGAGTAAAAATGTCGATATCAAATACAAGCATAATGTGGATGATATTAAACGTGCTGGCGACGGCTCGTGGGAATTGAAAGTACGCAATGTTGATAATGGCTCTGTTGAGCGCCGGAATGCGAAATTCGTCTTTATCGGCGGCGGGGGCGGAAGCCTGCATTTACTGCAAAAATCCGGTATTCCTGAAGGAAGAGGCATTGGAGGATTCCCGGTAAGCGGCATATTTATGGTGTGTAAAAAACCGGAAATTGTCGCGCAGCATCATGCAAAAGTTTACGGTCAAGCTCCAGTTGGCGCGCCACCGATGTCGGTTCCCCATCTGGACACTAGATTTATCGACAAGAAGGAATCGTTGTTTTTTGGACCTTTTGCCGGTTTCTCGCCAAAGTTTTTGAAAAACGGCTCGATGATGGACTTGCTAGCTTCTGTAAAAACGGATAATTTGGTCACGATGATGGCAGCAGGCGTGAAAAATATGTCATTGACCCAATATTTGATCAAGGAAGTTATGCAATCGAAAGAACAGCGCATGGAAGCTTTACGCCAATTTGTCCCGAACGCCAAAAGCGAAGATTGGGAGCTAGTAATAGCTGGCCAGCGTGTGCAAGTCATTAAAGATACAGCTGCCGGCAAAGGAACGCTGCAGTTTGGTACGGAAGTCATTAATGCCGCTGATGGCTCGATAGCTGCCTTGCTCGGCGCATCTCCGGGTGCTTCAACCGCTGTTTCCGTTATGCTTGAGCTGATGGGGAAATGCTTCCCGCAGCATATGAAAGCATGGGAACCGAAAATTAAAGAAATGATTCCTTCATATGGCGTGCAGCTGTTGAACAATCCAGAGCTTATAAGCGAAATTCATACTTCAACTGCACGGACGCTTGATCTGGGCAGTGAACGGGACCCAGTCAAGCAGGCTTCTTTCTAAAACCCGCGAGACTAAAGTCCGTTTCGCATCACAAGCAATAGAATAAAGTAGATTATAAATGAATGGCGTCCGGAATTCCGGGCGCTTTTTATTTTTGTTGCTGGACTCCTTAAGCGGTCATGGACAGGACTATTTTTTAAAAAGATCAACACTTTGGCCTTCATTTGTTCGTTATTAAAGATTAACATACAGAACGGTTTTAATCCGTTGCTAAACGTACAAAAGCGCTTTCATTTGCCGATTGAGAACGCTCTAAATCCTCCTTATACTATAGTTGTCAGATAGAAAGGATGATCAGAATGGGTAGATTGACAGGTAAAGTAGCCATTATTACAGGGGCGGCCAGCGGCATGGGGCTTGCTGGAGCACAATTATTTGCCAAAGAAGGTGCAAAGGTTGTCGTAACGGATGTAGCCGAGGACGTGCTGCAGGCTAAAGTGAGCGAAATTGTGGAAAATGGCGGAGATGCAATCGCATTGAAGCTGGACGTATCCAGTCCAGAATCGTGGAACGCGGTTGTAGAAGCAACGATTACCAAATACGGAAAAATCGATATTCTCGTTAACAATGCAGGCATTCATATCGCCAAGGGCGTTTTGGAAGCTGAACTGGCGGATTGGGATAAAGTGATGTCCATTAACACTTCAGGCGTATGGCTTGGCATGAAAGCAGTCATTCCGCATATGCAAAAAAATGGACGAGGGTCGATTGTGAATACGTCGTCCATTGCAGCGATTATCGGCGGAATTGCTGATGCGCAGGGTGCGGCATACAGTGCATCCAAAGGTGCGGTACGCTCACTGACTAAACATACGGCACAATGGTTTGCCAAAGATAACATTCGTGTCAATTCCGTTCATCCGGGAGCGGTATTTACGGGGATGGTCGAGAAAGCTGGCATTAAATCGCAGGTTGAAATGGGCGAGCATTACAAGAACCTGGCGCCTTTGCATCCACATGCCGGCGAATCGCTGGATATTGCCTATGCGTACTTGTATTTGGCTTCGGACGAATCCAAGTTCGTAACGGGTATAGAACTGCCTGTCGATGGCGGTTGGATCAGCAACTAACAAGGTATAGAATGATAAGAGCTTCTGGCGATAGCCGGGCTCTTTTTTTTATTTTGCCGGATGTTTAGGCATCTGTTTATTGCCCCAATGCAGGCGGCCAGAGTCTAGGCTTGGCCGAGATTCGAACGGTAAACTTCATGAGAGCGGTTTAATCGCGTAAATTCTAATAACTGCTCTGCCATATAAGAGGAGCTGTATTTAAAATGGCTCTGCACCCATTCGGCAATGAGGCCAAAGACAGCATTAGCCTGATAACAGGCAAGCAGCTCTTTATCAATTTTCGGGTTTGGAGACATTTCAGTAACATCATCCAAATACAACCTTTTGAGCGTTTCGTAAACGGTGTTGCGGAAGTTCGCCAAAATGCTCGTTGTTACCAATAATGTATAAACAGTAGCATTGGCAAGCACGTGATCAAAAATTTTGATGGCTGAAGCACTTAAGCTCTGTATGTCGAAATTTTGATAATGCAAATATGGAGAACGGTAGGACTGGATAAGATCAGTCATCACATCGGCCAAAATATCATCAAGCAGCTCTTCTTTGATCGCATAATGTTTATAAAACGTGCCACGATTCAAATCGGCAGCCTTCACGATATCGGTAATGGAAATATCCTCGAACGATTTACGGAGCATGTTTTCGAGCAGCGCCTGCTTTAGAGCTGCCTTCGACTTGTGGATTCTTCGATCTATGGATGGCGATGAATGGTGCATATATATCCTCCCTCTGTAAAAGCATGTATTCTCAGTCATCCGATTGATTATCATTATACAAGAAAACAATCGATGCCAAAAGACAGAAGGGCTAACCAAGTCAAGCGTGGACGTTTAGCTTTTTTTTGAAGGAAGGTGGTGTTACACTAAATAGGGGAGGCGAATGAAAAATGAACATAACAATCGACCAACAAGACAGTTCCAAGGTTGCCGTTATAGAAAGCTCTGACGTGATCATCCGCGATGTTCAGGATGCGCTGGATTTAATGGCTTCTGTTAATTACAATCACGAATGCCATAAAATCATCCTTCAAAAAGCAAACATAACGGAGGATTTCTTCGAGCTCAAAACTAAGCTGGCTGGAGAGATTTTGCAGAAATATGTGAACTACAAGGTGAAGCTGGCCATCGTTGGAGATTTTGATACTTATGACAGCAAAAGCTTGAAGGATTTTATTTATGAATGCAATAACGGCAAGCAGGTACTATTTTTACGAGACAAACAAGAGGCTGTTAACGCTTTGCACAATATAACTTAACCATACAATCCGAGAAGCCCAGCAGTGCTTATCATTTGACAGATAAAAAATGCGCATGGTAAAATAACCCCAATCTATAGGAACGGGAGGGTTACGTGTGTTAAACTAATTTTTCGATTTTTGGCTCTGCACAACGAATGGAATAGACGTGTTACGGCTATGTTCTGTGCGAAGTAATCGAAGAATGGTTTACCTCATGGTAACCTTATTTAGTTATATGCGAGTAG
Source organism: Paenibacillus sp. Leaf72 (assembly GCF_001422685.1). Taxonomy (NCBI): domain Bacteria; kingdom Bacillati; phylum Bacillota; class Bacilli; order Caryophanales; family Paenibacillaceae; genus Paenibacillus; species Paenibacillus sp. Leaf72. The sequence continues at coordinate 166,712 of NZ_LMLV01000035.1, forward strand.
TGACTGACGATTCGTCTGCCGCTGCTCCTATTCTCGATTACTGAAAGCACAGGCAGCTGGCCTGTGTTTTTTTATATTTTTAGTAATGGAGGAATGAGACGATGAGTGAACAGCTGTTAAGTATAAACGGTGTTAAAATATGTACGGAAAGCTTTGGAGATCCCGCTGATCCAGCTCTATTACTCATTATGGGAGCCCAAGCATCAATGGTATGGTGGGAAGATGAATTTTGTCAGCGTCTTGCAGCGGCTGGACGTTTTGTTATTCGTTATGATAACCGTGACGTTGGGCGTTCTACCGTTTATGAGCTTGGTCAGCCAGCGTATACGTTTGAAGATATGACGGATGATGCGGTTGGTATTCTTGATGCTTACAGCATAAAGCAAGCACATATTGTCGGGATGTCGATGGGAGGCATGCTAACGCAAATTCTCGCTCTGCGCCATCGCGAACGAGTGCTAACCGTCTCGCTTATTGCAACGTCCAATTTTGCAGAGGGTCTTCCTCCAATGGAAGAGAAGGTCGCGCAGTTTTTCGCTAATTCCGAAGAGATCGACTGGTCTAATGATGAAGCGGTGATTGCTTTTGCAGTCAGCAAGTGGAAAGTTTTAGCGGGCTCCAAGCATCCACTTGATGAGGATCGCATTTATGAATTGGCTAAACTAGAGGTAGAAAGAAGCAGCAATATGGCGAGTATAAACAATCATGGCGTGTTGACAGGTGATTTTTCCTATCTGTCCAGAACGGCTGAAATCGATGTCCCTGCGCTCATTATACATGGCACTGAGGACCCGATTATTCCATATGAACATGGAGTTTCACTTGCTGCTGTGATATCTGACTCAATCCTGTTAACTTTGGAGGGCTCGGGGCATGAAATTCATTATGGCGAATGGGATAAGGTAATTGAGGCTATAATTAACCACACATCGTGACCTTAATGACCGAGAGGAGCAGTGGTCGACGTTTCGTCAGCCGCTGCTCCTCTTTTTGGTGAGACGACGAGCATGAGCCAACTCGATGAACATCTTTTCCTGAGGCTATACGATAACCACTATTTTGGCTGTCATGAAGTGTTTCGATTCTAGAGGGGCTGTGCTACAATAGATTAACAAAGTATACCGCTTAACTTGTTCTAATTGCGTTGAAATGGTAACGCTTACAAAAATTATTGTCATTGTAGGGGGTTTAACATGCTTAAGCTAAACAACTGGTACTTCCGGTTGCTTGTATCATATTTTCCAATTTTGGTGCTTACGGTGTCAATGATTATTTTTTTATCGTTCATTGCACTTAATGAGATATCACGGTCCGAGACTGCCAAGGCAGACAACATCACCACCGGCTATGTGGTGGAAAGCGTCGAACGCGCTATACGTGGAGCGGAGTTTAACGCGATGAACGAAGCCGTCAAAAATAAAAGCTACACTGCGTTTTTAAACGGCTCCTCCGAAACGAGCGACAGATACGGCGTCGTTCATAGTTTGCGTTCACTTGTAGAAGAAAACGACTTTATCGAATCGGCCTATCTTTATAGGGAATCCGACGATATGGTGCTTACAGCGAGCGGGCAGACCGAACTGCCGGATTTTGGCGATCGTGATTTTATTCAGCAAGCGAAAAAAAATCTTGATTACCAAGGATGGTCGGCAAGCCGGGAGTATCGGGAATATGACCGGCTAAAGCCCGTCAGGGTCATTACGATGCATAAGCGGACGCCGTTCCCGTTCGGAAAGGAAGGCATATTGGTCATTAATGTCGATTTGTATGCAGTTGAACAAATGATCGGCAGCATGACAAGCCATCAGGTTTCATTCATGCGAATTACCGATGGAGCTAATAAGCCTATTTATCCCGTCAACAATGGCTCAGATGAATCAGGAGGCGGCAGCATTCTGACGACAGTCACTTCGGACTCTCTTGGCTGGACTTTCGAGAGTGGGATTCAGGACGGTCATTTGCTCGGCTGGGTATCGGTCGTATCCTATGCATGGGTCGTTATGGCTATTTTGACATTCGTAGCGGCTATTATCTATATCATTTGGGTAACGCGCCGAAACTACAAGCCGATCCGGTTAATGATGAATCGCATTCAGGCGCTGCAGCTGCGGAGCGGCGACGGGGGAGCGGTTCTGACAGATGATCTGACGATGATTGACCGTGCGCTTGAAAATTTAATCGTGCAGTCGTTGGATCACGAAAAGAAGCAGCGTGAAAGTGTGATGCTTCAGCGCAGGCAGCTTTTTAATGAGCTTATTAGCGGGGAACAAAATGGGCAAACTAATGAGCGGATGCGCAAGCTGGATTTGCTGCCGAGCGCCGGACGGTATGCCGTAATGGTTGTGAAGCTCAACCGTTATGATGATTTTCAGTCCGAAAATACGCTTAACGAGCAAAATGTTCTGAAATTTGCGCTCGGCAATGTTATGCAAGAGCTGGCTCACAACGAAGGCTTGCAGGGCTGGGGAGAATGGCTGGCGCCGGATCTCATCGCCTTTGTGTTTGCGGTTTCGGATGACGAATCCCGAATGCTGGATCAGCTTCGAACTTCTGCAATCGTTGCACAGCAGTGGGTAGGCGAGCATTTGCGTTTCATGCTGTCGATTGGAATTGGTTCAATCGTTGACGAATGGAGCCGTATCGGACAATCTTACCGCGATGCCCTCTCCGGTATGGAATATCAGCTCTGCATCGGACGCGAGGCGGTTACGTTCAGCGGCGATATTCCGCAGGGCAAACAGTACGGTACGTTTCATTACATTCAAATGTGTACCGATTGTGTGCAGGAATTTAGGCAGACGAATGAGAGCTGGCGCAATACGTTTGAGCAATTATTCAAGCGGCTCAATACGGATACGCTCAAGGATGAAGATATTCATTCGCTCATGCAAATATTTATGCAAATGCTCAGCCGTGAGCTGAAGGATTTGTCGGAATCACTGAATGAATTTCTGGAAGGCGATCGCTCATCTGTATTGCTTGCCAAGCTAAAGACTGCCTCGACTTTGGCAGAAATGAAGGAGCAGCTGCTAGAGTATTTGGCTGATCTATTCGATGCATATGTGGCGATGAGCGAGACGAAAAGCTACAAGACGATGATAACGGATATGAGAGCCTACATTCAGGAAAACTTTGCCGATCCAGACCTTTCGCTCAATCATTTGAGTGACCGCTTTCAAATATCGGGCAAGTATGCAAGCTATCTGTTTAAGCTGGAGTACGATATGAAGTTCGTCGATTTTCTTGTGCAGCTTCGAATACAGCAGGCTGAGCGTCTGCTGGCGAATACTGATGAGACCGTTCAAGGAATTGCTCTTCAGGTTGGCTACGCCAATTCGATCACCTTCGGACGGGTATTCAAACGGATAACCGGTGTAACGCCAGGCGAATTCCGAAAGCTCAAAATGCGGCCTTCTGTTTTGAACTAAGGTGTGCGAAGCAATAGGGTTTTAGTTCTTTCACATGTATGTTCATGCGAATTGAAAAGTTGTTTGTTGAAGCGGCAGTCCGAACAAGGAAAGATGTTCGGACTGCTGCTCTATTTGTTTAGCCGGAATATAGTTTACCTGCGGAAATGGCTTTATGACGGGCTTTTTCGGCGTTGATGGAAAACGGTTTATGTCGGGAAAATGATCTATTCTAATCGCCAAAAGCCTTGCTGGGCAAGGGTTCGGCTTAACGGTTTGCCGCGCCGAAACTGGTTTATTGCAAGCGCACTACAAGCCGTGTCATACTGAGGCCACTTCCTAATCACGGTTTGCAAGCGACGATTGAAAGCGCGTTCAAACATGCTTCATTCTTCGGTTCATAATCGAGTACAGGAAACAAATTAACGAAAAAGAAAGAGGGGTTGAATCAAATGATGAAAGTTGTGAAGGGGAAAAAGAAAACCAGCGTTTTGCTAGCACTTACGCTTGCAGGTACTATGCTTCTTGGTGCATGTGGCAGCAACAATGAAACTGGAAACAAAACGACAGGTGGCGAAGCAGCCTCCGGTAAGCCAGTAACACTTAAGGTGGAAGTATTCGATCGTGGCAATTCTCCTTCTGGTTCGACTATTACAAAAAACTATTTGACGACATATGTTCAGGATAACTTCGGGAAGCCAAATAACGTTGACGTGCAATTTGTACCGATTCCACGGTCAGAGGAAGTACAGAAGCTTAACGTTCTAATGGCGAGCGGAAGCGATGTTCCGGATATCGTATTCACTTATGATTCGGGTACGTTTTATCGTTATGCGCAGCAAGGCGGTTTGACTGACCTTGGCGAGCTGCTTGATCAATACGGCCCGAACCTCAAAAAATTTCTAGGCGACGATACGTTAGCTTATGGTAATTATCAAGGTCAGCAATTCGCACTGCCAGCGAAACGTGCGCATTTAGGGAAATATTCATCTTTCGTCCGTCAAGACTGGCTCGATAAGCTAGGCCTGCCTGTGCCGCAAACGACAGATGAGCTTTACACGACTTTGAAAGCGTTTAAAGAAAAAGATCCGGGTCAAACTGGCGGCAAAGTTATTCCGCTCGGAATGGCGCTAGCATCTGCTCAATATGAGCCGCTTCTGTGGTCCTTCATCCAGCCTGTTACTGAAGAACAGCGCTACACGCTGACACAGCAGCTCGGATCCAATGACTTCCCGATCTTGCTTCCTGGCTTTAAAGACGCTTTGCAATTCATGAACAAGCTCTACAATGAAGGGTTAATGAGCAAAGACTTCAGCCTTGATGAAGACAAGAAAAAGCTGAACGAAGACGCAGCTAAAGGCTTGGTCGGTTTCTTCAGTGAAGACGATATGAACCCGTTCTATCCAGATGGTTTGTACTCGACACTGCAAACGAACATTCCTGACGCTAAGCTTTCCTCTGTTGATGTTTACTCGAACTCCGAGGGCAAGCATCCGAAGCCGGAATATGCGCCAGTTGGTCTGTACCTTATGATCCCGAAAAGCAGCAAAAATGCAGTAGAGGCAATTAAGTACCTGGATTGGATGGCTTCGGGAGACAACCTGCTTAACATTCAAAATGGTGTAGCTGGCGAAAACTATGATCTTCAAGACGGTATCCCGGTAGCTAAAGCCGATGCTTCTGATGATATCAAAAATCGCGTATACAACTGGGGTGACATGGCCATTATCTCCAACGGCAAACAGTTGGGTGATACGGAGAAAAACGTAGAGGCTTATGTACTAGGCATGCCTGAGCAATTCCAAGAAGAGACTCGCAAAGCACTGACGATTTCCAGATCTGATACGATCAAGCCGGTCTTGTTCGACCATCCGATCGAAGCCCAAGCCAAATATGGTTCGGCGCTGCGTGACAAGTTCAATGAAATTGTCGTTAAAGCAACGATGGTGAAGCCGGATCAATTCGAAAGCACATTCGAATCGATCATGAAGGATTATATGGCAAACGGCGGTCAAGCGATTTTGGATGAACGCACAAAAGCTTATGAGGCCATGAAATAAAAATAACGCCTGCATTAAGCAGCTCGGAGACGATCGATATTTCTTAAGTCCCGTCTCCGGGCTTAATCGTAAGCAGATAGGAGTGGATAATATTGAACATGCGCGTGTATTTACGCAGATACTGGCAATTATATATGCTGCTTATTTTACCGGTTACCTATTTCTTGGTTTTCAAATACGGACCGATGTACGGCATTATTATTGCGTTTAAGGATTTTAACTTTTTCCAAGGGATTAATGGTTCTGAATGGATCGGGCTTGATGCTTTCAAGGAAGTATTCGCCATGTCGGACTTTTACAAGACACTGCGCAATACGCTCATGCTTAATTTTTTGGATCTGCTTTTTTCTTTCCCTGCTCCTTTGTTTATCGCCATTATGCTATATGAGCTCAAATCAGCTTGGTTCAAAAAGATTTCGCAAACGATTTTGTACATTCCGCATTTCATTTCGTGGGTTATTATCGGCGGGATCGTCTACCAAGTGTTTGGTACGCAATCCGGTATGGTTAACAATTTCGTAACTTCGTTAGGCTTTGAAGCGATTCCTTTTCTTACGGACAAAAGCGATTGGTTAATTACGTATTTAATCGTCGGAGTTTGGCAAAGTGCCGGCTGGGGGACGATCATTTATTTGGCGGCTCTTACAGGCATCAATAGGGAATTGTTCGAGGCGGCTGACGTTGACGGAGCAGGCAGACTGAGAAAAATTTGGAGCATTACGCTGCCATCCTTAAAACCAACGATTGTTACGCTTCTCATTATTAACGTGGGCAATATGATCGCCATCGGATTTGAACGTCCTTATATTATCGGAAATACCGCTGTACGTGATTATTCGGACGTGCTCAGCACCTTCGTATACCGTATCGGCATTGAATCTGGACAATATACGCTTGCTACGGTCGTCGGCTTGTTCCAGGCAGTTGTCGGACTTGTGTTCGTCTTAGGCGCCAACTACTTATCCAAAAAACTGGCAGACCAAAGCATTATTTAAAATATAAACTTTTATTTTCTATGAAAATTGGAAAGGAGCGATAAGACATGAGAGATCAACAGGCCAGCCGATCATTTGATATTGTCAATACGATCGCCATTTTATTATTCGTGCTGCTATGTTTGGCTCCGTTTCTTCATATAATCGCTATCTCGCTCAGCTCAACACGTTCCATCATGTCTGGTGAGGTCAGCCTTATTCCTGTCGAAATCAACTGGGATGCCTACAAGAAGGTATTTTCAGATGCGTCGATGATCCGGTCACTCGGTTTTACCGTTATGCTGACGGTTTTATTTACAATCATGTGCATGATAATGACGATTGCGGCGGCTTACCCGCTTGCTAAAACGAAATTAAAAGGCCGCAAACTGGTGATGTTCATTATTATCATTACGATGTTTTTCAGCGGCGGACTTATTCCAGAGTATATGCTCGTACGCAATTTGGGCTTGCTCGACTCGATATGGGCGCTTATGCTGCCAGGTCTCGTTAGTCCGTTTTATTTGATTATTTTGATCACGTTTTTTCAAAATATTCCCGATTCGCTGGAGGAGTCAGCAGAGATTGACGGAAGCTCGTACCTCCGCACTTTGGTTAGCATTATCGTGCCGCTGTCGCTGCCCGTTATTGCTACGCTGAGCTTGTTTTATGCAGTAGGCCGCTGGAACGGTTTTACGGATACGCTCATGTATATTACGAGTCCAGAGATGTATCCGCTGCAATTGAAGCTTTATCAGCTGGTTCAAAACAACATGGTCAGCGAGCTGCTGGTAATGGAAGGCGCAAATGGACAGGCAAAGCTGCAGCCGGAAAGCTTGAAGGCGGCGAGCGTTATTTTCGCAACTGTGCCAATTATGATTGTCTATCCGTGGCTTCAACGGTATTTCGTTAGTGGCGTTATGCTCGGTGCGGTCAAAGGTTAACCGAATCTATCTTTCAGGAGGAGCTTATGGGAAACGACAAAGGCCAATATTCGTTCTCGACATGCTGGAATATTAAACGTCACAACGTCGGCAGCAGCATGATCGATGAAATTCGGGAGCTCGGCTTTCGCTACGTTGAGCTGAACTATAACGTCACGCAGGAGCTGCTGTCGACGATTGAGCCCATGATTGAACGGGGAGAAATTGGAGTGTCGAGCGTCCACAATACGTTTCCGCATGTTGCGGACCCCGACTATGGTACCGATTCTGTGCTGCTCGGCTTTGAAGACGAGGAAAAGCGGCAGCGTGCAATCGAGCTGCTGATCCGTTCGGCGGAATATGCAAATCGCTATGGAGCGAAGGCGGTTGTCGTGCATCCGGGCGAGGTGCCGTTCGACTATAACATCGATAACGAGCTCAAAAAAATTTACCACGACCAAGGCCCGGAATCCTCTGCTTACTTAAAGCTGTGGAACGAGATGCTGGAGCGCAGGGAATCGTTGTCGGAACATTACCTGCAGCGCATAGGCGATAGTCTGGATGATATTTGCGACCAGATCGCGGCTAAGGGCTGGGACGTATCGATTGGCATTGAAACGCGTTCGCGCTGCTATCAGATGCCGACGCTGCGCGAGGCGAAATCGGTTTTTGACCGGCTGAAGGGTGCACCGGTCGGCTTGTGGTATGATTTTGGCCACGGCATGATGATGGAGCGTATGGGCTTGTACGATAATGCGCGGGATATGGAAGCCATTAAGGACCATGTAGTCGGCATTCACATTCATGAAACGGTTGGATTGTCGGATCACTGGTGTCCGTATGTACACAGCGGCGACATGAGCTATTTCGATCGTTTCCTGCCTATTATCGCAGCAGCTCCTGTGAAGGTGTATGAGCTAAAAGCGGCATGTACACCGGAGGAAATCGAACAGAGCCATGAGCTGCTGCTTGCCAAGCTGTCCGAGCGCGAGGTGTAGGATGATGGACATTAAGCATCTGGCGTCCTATGCCCCACGGCTTTTTTTTGATCAAAAAGAGCCGTTTTATCCGGTGCGGGTCGGTGTTTCCGTCCTGCGCGAAGGCGAGCAATCGCCGTCGTTTCGGCGTAAATTTGAACGGCTGGATGCTATTGTCGATTATGTAATCGAATTCGCGATTTATTGGGATTATGACATTCAGCATCTGTACGAGCTGGAGCATGTATGGATTTATGTAGGCAAGGACGGCGCCGTAGTGGATGCGGAAGCGAGCTTTCACGGCAAATACATGAAGGCGCTGCTGCCTGACCGCTCCAATCTGGAGGGGAAAACAGCAAGCCTGTACTCGCAGCCTGGAAAGCACGCCTTCTCGCCGCTGCCGATTATTTTCGAGCTGCTGCCGAACGTGCGCACTGCTACAGACCGCGATGCCGGGCTGGATGGTCTTACATTGCCGGAGTGGTACAAGGCGCTGGGGCAGTATGATGAAGAGACGAATGTGCTAGTTCGAGCCTATCAGCAGGCGTATCATCGGTTCACGCCATCGTTTGAGTTCGTTCCTTACGAGCTTGCGGAGCGTGAGCCGTTGTTCGTTCCGTGGGAAACGCTGTACGAAGAAATACCTGAGCGAATTGAGGCGGAGCTGGCTATTATTAGGCATACGCTTAGCGGATCAACGGAGAATGAGGAAGGAAGATGAACATGCATGAGAAGCTGGTTGCCGTCAACGATGGCTGGGTCAAGCAAGGAATCGATAATCAAATAATGGACAGCGGCAGCCGCTTCTACGGCGGTGTAGCCGATCCGGACAACGGGGTTGCTTGGCCGACCCACATGGGAACGCCAACGTTTATGGCGATATGGGCATGCTCACTTGTTGATGAAAGCTCCAACTTTTATCATGACGAAAAGCTGCTGCGGCGTTTGGAGCTGGCGGCGGCCTTCACGGTCCGCGAACAGCATGAGGACGGGACGATATCGCCGGGTTGGACCAATATGCATTCACCTCCCGATACCGCGTTCGCGGTCGTTGGACTTGCTCAATTGCATGAACTGCTGGTGCAGCATGAATGGGCGGAGCTTGAGCGTGTTCGAGCGGACATTAGAAAGTTTCTAGAACGGTCTGTACCTGCGCTGCTGACCGGTGGCTGCCATACGCCGAACCATCGTTGGGTGCTGACAGCGGCACTTGCCTTCTTGCATAGGCTGACGGGCAATGCCGAGCTTGTAGCTCGTGCCGACCAGTGGCTGGCTGAAGGCATGGATTGCACGGAGGATGGGGAATGGACGGAACGCAGCAACGGCATTTATAACGGCGTCAGCGACATTATGCTGTTCCATGCGGCCGAGCTGCTTGGCCGGCCTGAGCTCTTGGAGCCGGTTCGCCGCAATCTGCGAATGATGGCCTATCTGATCCATCCTGACGGAGAAGTCGTCACGGATTATTCTGGACGCCAGGACTTTGGTCAAGCATTCGATATGTCCGGCTATACACTCGCTTCCTGCCTTATGGCACAGCGCGATCAGAATGCTTTATTCGCTGCCTTGGCTGAGCTGGGAATCGCAGCGCTTAACCATCCGGGACCCATCCCAAACAATGTTTTGCTCGGATTTTTGCTTCATCCGGAGCTGAGAGAGCCACGTGTGAAAAGCGGCAGTCTGCCAGATCATTACCGGGTTGTCATCAACGGGCAATTTAATCGGCAGCATTATTTAAGTCAGATGGAGTCGGCTGGACATGGCGGGCGGATTTATCACAGCCGTCTGCATCCTGATTTCGGCGCTCCGGTTGCCCGGCAGCGGGATGGGGAAACGAGCGTTACGGTCATGACGGAGACGAATTCGTTTTTCGCGCTTCGACATGGGGCGGCACGGCTGCTTGGTGTGCAGGTCAGCAGCTCGTTTGATCCGGGGTTCATCAAGATGAACCATTTGGAGCAGCTCGAATCCGGCTATGTTCTGACGGGTACGGAATCAAAAGGCTACTACGGGCCGATCGCAACTGATCGTTTGCCTGAAATAGCAAGCCATTCCGTCAGCCCATGGTATTTGCTGCCGCATCAGCTGCGTGAGGTAACACATTTGCAGCAGCATGATGTGCGAATTGAGTTGACGGAAACGTATGATGGCTGGCAGCTGCGTGTTCAATGCGACAAGCCGGATGTGCTGCTAACCCAAATTTCCTTCGTATTCGGGAAGGAAGGGCAATTCGCTGGCGGCGAATTGGCTCCTGCCGAGACAGGTAAGCAATTTTGGAAAGCAGGCACTGTAAAATTTACAGCTGGCGGCGACTGGATTGAGATGGAGGGCGGTGCGCACGAGCATTGGGCCAAATCGATCCGCGGGGCTGCATTCCCGGCAGATTGCCAGACGCTGGTTGTCAACGTGCTGACACCTTATGATCGGACGTTTCATATCCGTTTGTCTCCAAGCGATGGGAATGGGGCAAACGGGCAGTAACCGTATATATGGAGTTGCAGCTAACTGATTGACTATCGCGCTTCAGGAAGATGCTCCCCCAGAAGGGGTGATTACAATATTGTTTGTACTTAAATTGGGGGCGGCTTTGCTGCTTGGGCTGCTGATCGGTGTAGACCGCCAGCTCCGGCACAAGCCGCTTGGCATCAAGACGAGCATGGTGATCGCGGTCGCAAGCTGCTTAATTACGATGGTGTCGATCGAAGCGTCGACTGAGCTTGCCCATCCAGGCATGACTAACATGGACCCGATGCGGCTGGCGGCACAAATTGTGAGCGGCATCGGTTTTATCGGCGCAGGCGTCATCCTGAGAAGAAATAACGATGTCATCTCCGGCCTGACGACAGCTGCAATGGTCTGGTCGGCGTCGGCGCTTGGGATTGCGTCAGGAGCAGGCTTCTATAAAGAAGCGTTCACTGCCGTAGGCTTCATCATCATGGCAGTCAATCTGGTGCCGTTCGTGGTTCGGGCATTAGGACCGAGAAAGCTGCGCGAGCGCGACCTATCGGTCTGCATGACGTTTGACCGTTCGGCTGAGCTGGACGGCTTGATGACGAAAATTCGATCGGAGCACCAGATCAAGCATACGAAAATCAAAGATATTGGCGACGGCCGCAAAGAAATTCAGCTCGTGCTGTCATCGCGGGAATTGCACCCGACAACCTCTGTCTACGAGGATCTTCGGCGCTATAAAAATGTCGTCTCCGTCGAGGTCGAAAACATTAGCTCATAGGAGCATTTTTTCATGTTTGGTAAAGCGCTTAACTTAAAATCGGCTGCCTTCTATTTCACCCGCGAAACGGTAGCTTTGCCGCCAGAGGACGGTGCCAGCCGTTTACACTTGGTCTAGGCGGACTCAGCAGCAGCTATTTGCCCATTTTTAGGCGATTTTGGCGGGCAAGCGGACAGGAAAGCCGTTAATGCGGTTTTTCTCGCTATAAATGATCATAAAGGGGGTGATTAGCGGCTGCTGAGTCCGCGAACCTGCTCATTCCCCTTTATCTGCAACAAATAGCTGCTGCTGTGTCCGCCAAATTTCTATTTGCTTTTCTGTTGTTACTACAGCCTTCATCAGTGCCCGTCCGCGCTACACTCGATTCGTTTGAGCTCCTTTATTGAAAGTCAAAAAATACTTCCTCATCTTTAATAATGATCCACGGGTTTTTATCCAAATCAGCGACGTTTTGCAGCGTATATTTTATATAGAAAATATCGTCTTTCCAATATTCTTTGACATAGACGGCTCTTAAGGCCGCGTCCCCTTTAATCCGCTCTGGCAAGGAGATGTCCACACCAAAATAGTCTTCCTCCTCCTTGCCACGATAGGGGTTATTCTGCAAATATTTTAACCGAATGGAATCTGATGCATTGCGTAAGTAGGCATTTGATTGCAGTTTCTTAAAGGCGTCGAATGAGGCGCATGATTGCGTACATGATTTCGTGAGTTTCTCCGAATGAATCTTAAAATCATAATAGCTTTGCAACGTTTTAATAATAACATCCTCTTCATCGTTTAAAGCAGAAGGATCAGCGAGCTGTTTTTTTCCTGCATAGGAGGCTTGAAAATTTTCGATTTTATTAATATTATCTTTTGCTATAAAAATAGTTCGATTAGTACCTGTATGGTATCCGATATAATAATCAGCTGAAATATCCATTTTAATGAGTGTCAGCGTTTCATTATCCAATGAGACTCTGGACATTTCAATTGTACTCTTCTGAGCTTCGTATTTTGAAATATTAATATATTGCGCATGGATGCCGCTTAGGTATATGGAGAAAATCAATATGATAGCTGTAACGAAAATGATGCTTATCTTTGTTGCCGGTGCATTCATTTTGAAATAGGAAGCGGTTTGATACGAAAAATAAAAAATAAGAAAAAAAGCGCCATAGAAGAATATATTCTGCACGGCCAGCGGTAGATTTGAATCTTTATCCAAGGTTAAAATTTGAAAAACTATCATAGTAATAATAAAACTAAGAAATAAAAGGCCATGAATTAATAATAATAAGGGATGCATACGATTTCGTAAAACGAAATACCGAAAACGTCTAATCCTCACATTTGACCGATTAGGTGCCCTACGAGGCTTTCTCCGATCCTTGCGGGATGCAAGTACAGCTATTGTTACAACAGGAATTGCTAAAAAGAAGGAAATATAAATGCCGTTTATCCAATACAGGCTTTGAGAAACAGGATAAAATGTTAAAATATCTTTGAAAATGAACATATCACCGAAATAAGGTTGAAAAGAGCCTTGTACATACACAAGTCCGGCGGTATAGACGACGAAAGGCACAAACCATAGCTCCTGCAGCAGCTTTAACATGTTCTTCAACTTATCAGGCATTTCAGCAATCTCCCTTACAGCATCTTAGTAAAATAATCCTATCCTTTTTTATCGGAATTCGCATGCCAAAAATGTATAATACTAGTTTTTCAGCGCAAAAAAATACTCTGAGGGCTGAAGGCATTCAGCTAGCTCAGAGCATATATAATTCGATAGCCTGTATAATAAAACAGCTCGCGGAAGAAAAAGGGCAGTTTCGTGCGCATGCTGCTATATGCGGAGGTCGTAGTTGGCGAAGAGTATGCCGTCATTCCCAGCTCGCTGGCCATCATGAGTGCGCGCTTCATATGAAGCGGATCGCTGACAATGATGAAGGTTCCTAGCTCATATGGCTTCGCAACGACTAGCGAATATTCGAAATTTTCCTCTGTAATAAGAGATTGGACTTCGATCAAAATATGCTCAGGCTTCACGCCTTTTTCAATCGCATAGCTCCGTGATACTTCTGACTCTGCAAGCTCATTCGCAGACTCGCGTCCTCCGGTAAAAATAATATACTCGGCAAAGCCTTGCTCGTACAGCTTTATAGCATGATTCAGGCGTTCCCGCAGCACAGGGGATGGCTGATCGCCCCAGACCGCCGTGCCCAGCACAAGGATCGCATCAGCAGGCTTCGCTTCATCCTTCATACTAAATGACCAAATTTCATAGGAAAACCAGCACAGTACCGCTGCGGCAAATGCTAAGACGCAAAGCAACAGCGTTTTGATTTTTTTCGAAACAAGCCTCTTTTTCATGAACTGCCCTTTCCTTATAAAATGATTTTTCCTCGCCGCATGTTATCCGATCATAATTTTCCCTTCCGGATAGCGATACAGCTCCTTCTTCTCCTGAGCAGGAACGAGTGTGAACGCCAGCGTCAGCGGGCCGAGCCGTCCAGCGAACATCATAATAATAATCAGCACCTTGCCGATCACCGTCAAATGCGGCGTTAAGCCAAGCGACAATCCGGTTGTACCGAAAGCGGACGTTACTTCAAATAGCAGAACGAGGAAATCGACATCCTCAGTAGTAGATAAAATCATCGTAAATAAAATAATCGCCGCCAGCGAGGCAATCGTAATCGTCAGCGCTTTGTACACCCGGTCCTTTGCGAGCCTTCTGCGGAAAAAGACGACATCCTCGCGGCCGCGAATCATTGCAAACACCGCACCGATGAGAATCGCAAACGTCGTCACCTTAATGCCGCCGCCCGCAGAGCCCGGAGATGCGCCGATGAACATGAGCAAAATAATGAGAAACTGCGTCGCATGGCGCAGAGAAGCAATATCCAGCGTATTTGCGCCGCCCGAGCGCGGCGATATGCTTTGGAACAACGAGCTGTACAGCTTGCCGCTTATGCTAAGCGGCTCTAGTGTTTTGGTATTTGTAAACTCGAAAATAAAAATAACGGCAGCACCTGCGACAAACAAAATGCCTGTCGCATACAGCACAACCTTGGAGTGAAAAGACAGCTTGCGAGTTTTTGGGTAATCCCACATTTCCGCCAGTACGATAAAGCCGATCCCGCCGAGAAAAATGAGAGCAATAACGATCACATTAATAATGGGATCGTTGACGTGATTGACAAAGCTGCTGAACGGACCGTTCATCGGTCCCATAACATCAAATCCGGCGTTGGTGAACATCGACACGCTATGGAACATGCCGAAATACAGCGCCTTGCCGAAAGGCATTTCCGTTGACCAGCGCAGTGCCAGAACCAGGGCGCCTATTCCTTCGATGGCAAAAGCATAAATGAGCACGCGCCGTATGAAGCGGACGATCCCTTCCAGCGAAGATTGATTCATGGATTCCTGCAGCAGCAGCCGCTCGCGCAGCGATATCCGTTTGCGCAGGGCAAGGGCGAACAGCGTAGACATCGTCATAAAGCCGAGTCCGCCAACCTGCATAAGCACGAGAATGACGAGCTCGCCAAAGGTTGAATAGTGGATGCCGGTATCGACGACGACAAGCCCCGTTACGCAAACAGCGGATGTTGCAGTGAATAATGCGTCAATGAGCGGCGTTGCCTGATGGGCTGACGAAGCCAGAGGTAGAGAAAGCAATAGGGTACCCGCCGCAATAATCGCGAGAAAGCCAAGCGTAAGAATTTGCGGTGGAGTCATTTTTAGAAAAATGGTTCGTAGTTTGAGCACGCAGGTAATCTCCTTTATATGTAACGAAACAATGGTGTAGTTGAAAATTTGAGCTGATGCTGCCGAAGCTGGCACAGCCGTTTACGCTTGAAATATAAGGATGCATAAATATTGTTATTATTATAACGCTTATATTTCTACGCGAAACGAGCTTGTGCTGCCGAAGGCAGGCACAGCCGTTTACGCTTGCCACCTCATTATCTGGTATAATAGGGCAATATGCAACAGGAGGGCGCTGGGGCCCGCGATTAGGAGGACAACGATGAAATCAAGATATATAGCAGGTATTTCGCTTGCCGTTATGGGGGCAGGCTTTATTACTACGAGATGGTGGCTGCCAGACAACACGTGGACACATCTACTGGAAAGCGGCTTTGAAGCGGGGCTGGTCGGCGGAATTGCCGACTGGTTTGCGGTGACGGCGCTGTTCCGCCATCCGATGGGCATTCCCATTCCGCATACGTCCTTGCTGCTCAAAAACCGGGCGAAAATCGTGAACTCGCTCATCAGCGCTATGGAAAATGAACTGCTGAATAAAGAAAGCATTACCCGCAAGCTGTCTGGCTTTCAACTGTTCGCAGGGGCAGCATCGGCGGCGACTCGGCTGATTGGCAAGCGCAAGTTCAGGCTGGCAGCGGTTGATTTTGCCCAGTCGGCAGTGGAGCGCTTGCCTTTGGAGCGGGTTAGCGGTGTGCTGCATGGATTTTTGGCTGATTATGTGAAAAAGCAGGATTTTACGCCAATCGTGCGCAAGCTGGCGGATCGTTTCGTCCATGAGCGTTGGGATGAACGGGCGCTGGATTACGGCCTGGAGCATGTAGGCCATTGGATTCGCAAGCGTGAAACCGAGGAAATGCTCGGCAAGCTCGCCTTCAAAAAGCTGGAGGAGCTTAAGGTAGGCGGCTTCATGGGGTTTGCACTGCAAGCTTTCGTCGGCTTTATGAACGAGGAGAAGCTCGGCGGTTTGATCCAGAACATGCTGCTCTCTACGATGCAGGAGCTTTCCCATCCTGGAAGCCCGCATCGGCAGAAGCTGCTGCTTGAGGTGAGAGCCCAGGCGGAGAAGCTTGCCGATAACGAAGAGCTGATGCTCAAGCTGAAGCAGCTCATTGAACAGGGGGTGGACAGCGTTGAAACGGAGCGCTTCATCCATTTGCGTCTGGAGGAGCTGAGACAGCTCGTGCTGGACAAGCTGGAGGAGCAGCATCGCAGCGGAGGGCGCGCCATTGTGCAGGGATACCGTTTTGCAACGGATTATTTGAATGGCAAGCAGGAAATGCTCGCCAATTGGGAAGATGGCATTCGCGGCTATCTCGTTCGACTTATTGAAAATAATCACTATCGCATCGGTGCGCTCGTTCGGGATAATCTCGACCGGATGGATGACAAGGCGCTCGTCTCCATGCTGGAGGAAAAGGTCGGCAACGATTTGCAGTGGATTCGTGTCAACGGCGCATTATGCGGTTTTGTCGTAGGCGTTATTTTGTCCTTCTTCTAACAGGAAGGTAGCCATTTACATTTATAGGGGACAGCCTGAATTTTTTGTGATAAGATCAAACTACAAAATGACCAATGAATACAAGGATTTTGAAAAATGATTGACATGGAACGAGGTGCCTTTGCGCACGTCAAAGGGTAACAGGGAATCGGGTGCAAATCCCGAGCGGTCCCGCCACTGTAATCGGGGAGTTTTCCTTCACCAGCAGGAGTCACTTGGCCTAAGCTTTAGGGCAGCCAGGGAAGACGAAGGAAAATAATGATCCGCTAGCCAGGAGACCTACCTCGTTCCAGCACCACAGTGCCTTCGCGGAAAGGATAGGTGTACGAATGAAAGCGATTGCTACCAGTCTGTTTGCTGGCGCAACCGTCTATTTCTGCGTACACATGGCCGTTTTCCCAGCGAAGGGAAAGCGGTCATTTTTTGTTGTCTTTAGGCATGAACACATTGGGGAGGGTATTGAAACGAATGGTCAAGTTAAAAAGCAAGACAGCAGTTAGCACCGCTTTGCTGGTTATTGGCTTCACGCTTTTTTTACTGGTGAATGAGCCGCAATCCGCTTATGCGATGCACATTATGGAAGGGTTTTTGCCTGTGGGGTGGGCGATTTTTTGGTGGGTGGCCTTTATTCCTTTTTTCATCCTGGGTGTACGCGCCATTCGGAAAATTACAAAGGAAGCACCAGAGCTTAAGCTGATGCTGGGCTTGGCGGCAGCTTTCACCTTCGTGCTGTCCGCGCTTAAGATTCCTTCCGTTACAGGCAGCAGCTCGCACCCGACGGGAACGGGGCTTGGAACGGTTATGTTCGGGCCGCTGCCCATGAGCGTATTAGGTTCTATGGTATTGCTGTTTCAAGCGGTGCTGCTTGCACATGGCGGGCTGACGACGCTTGGGGCGAATGCTTTTTCAATGGCGGTTGCAGGTCCCGCTGCTGGCTATGCCGTCTATCGGCTGCTGATGCGTTCAGGCAGCAAGCAAGGCGTGGCGATTTTTTCTGCTGCCGCTGTTGCCGATCTGGCCACTTATATCGTTACTTCGATTCAACTGGCTGTTGCTTTTCCGGCTGTTGAGGGAGGCATTCTCGCATCCTTTATGAAATTTGGCGGTATTTTTGCGATTACCCAGGTTCCGCTTGCTATTAGCGAAGGCTTGCTGACGGTATTGATCTGGAACTGGCTGCAATCTTTTAATACGGACGAGCTGTCTATTTTGAAGCGGAGAATGAAAGGGGATCGCGTGTAATGAGCCGCAGTGCCAAAAATATTTGGATTTTAGCCATTGTTGTTTTGCTTGCCGTTGCGCCTTTAATATTCATTAACGCCGAGTTTGGCGGCGCGGATGGCGCGGCGGAGGAAATGATCCAGACGATTGCGCCCCATTATGAGCCTTGGGCGTCTCCGCTCACTGAGGTGCCGGGAGAAACGGAAAGCATGCTGTTCGCGCTGCAAGCTGCGATTGGCGCTGGCGTAATCGGCTATGTGATTGGCCTTTTTAAAGGGAAGTCGGGGAAATCAAAGCAGCAATGATGAAATGGATTGATACGATTTCTTATTCCAATAAGCTGCGGGATTTACCCGCCATTTGGAAATGCGGGCTTGCAGCCCTTCTGCTGCTGCTTGCCTATATCGCTCATCCGCTCGTACAGCTTGTCATTTTCGGATGGCTTGCACTGTGGACGGTCGGCTATGCGAAAGTGCCCGCTAAGCTTTATGCGGCGCTGCTTTTCTCCTCTTGCCTGCTGTTCATTCTCAGCTTGCCCGCGCTGCTCATTGAATTCAGCAATAGCAGCAGCGAAGCGGGAAGCTTGGCGGCAGCGAAAGCAGGCTGGATGCTCGTTTCATGGAAGCCGCTTAGCCTGTATGTGCCAGAGGCATCGTTAGGGCTGGCCGGACATATTTTTACGCGTATTCTTGCTTGCCTGGCATGTATGTTTTTTATCACCTTGACGACCCCCTTCCCGGATCTGCTGCAAGTGCTGAAGCGGTTGAAAATGCCGCAAATTGTACTGGAGCTCATGATTATTATGTATCGCTTCA
The DNA here is from genome assembly GCF_001422685.1 of Paenibacillus sp. Leaf72. Classification (NCBI taxonomy): domain Bacteria; kingdom Bacillati; phylum Bacillota; class Bacilli; order Caryophanales; family Paenibacillaceae; genus Paenibacillus; species Paenibacillus sp. Leaf72. Next base: position 185,578 of record NZ_LMLV01000035.1, read on the forward strand.
TCTTTCTGCTGCTGGATACGGCGGGGGCTATGCTGGTCGCGCAGCGTGCACGCGGCGGTCAACACGGTTTTAAAGGCAAATTGCAGGGTACGGCGGCGATTGCTGTGCGGCTCTTCGTCAAAACGATGCATCGATACAAGGGGCTCTCGAATGGGCTTATGGCAAGAGGATTTACGAATGAAATCCGTCTTGCGCCTAGTGTAAAGCGGACGGTTCGCCTCCGATATTGGGCGGAAGCGGGGCTCGGCTTAACGATTTTGCTGGCAGCAGAGCTATGGCTTCGGTATGGAGGTGAATAAGCTGGCGGATAACGATCGGGCATCAACCATTATGGAAATGAACCAAGTGAGCTATGCTTATCCCGGAACGGACAAGACCGCTTTAAACGGGCTAGAGCTGCGTATTCCGGCGAACAAGAAGATAGCGCTGTGCGGGCATAATGGCTCGGGCAAGTCGACGCTCTTCTTGCAGCTTATTGGCATTAATCGTCCGGAATCCGGTTTTGTCAGCTGGCGCGGCGAGCCGCTTTCTTACAAGCCCAGAGAGCTTGCCAGCTTGAGACGGCGCGTCGGCCTTGTTTTTCAGGACCCGGAGCATCAGCTCATTTTGAATACCGCTTATGAGGATATTTCCTATGGGCTGCGCAATGCGGGGCTTCAAGAAGTGGAAATTGACAGACGTACGGCGCGCATCGTTCAGCAGCTGAACTTGCAGGAACTGGCGCATAAGCCGCTGCATCATCTCAGCCTTGGGCAAAAGAAGCGAGTCGCTCTTGCCGGCGTACTGGCCCTGGAGCCGGAGTTAGTGCTGCTTGATGAGCCGGCTGCTTATCTCGATCCGATATCGGAGCAGCGGCTGATGGCTGAGCTGGACCGCATTCATGCCAGCGGCATAACGCCGGTTATGGCGACGCATGACATGAATATGGCCTATGCTTGGGCGGATTGGATTTTCATCATGAATGAGGGCCGCTGTATATTGGAGGGTACGCCGGAGACGGTATTTCGCGAAGGCGAGCGTCTCAGAAGCCTTGGACTCACGCTGCCAATGGTGCTGGAAGCTTGGGAGGCACTGCCGCCTGAGCTGCGAGGAGAACAGCAGGCGCCGCGTACGCTCGCGCAATTTAAAGCGGCTGTAAAATCTTTTGTTGTATAAAAACGCAAAAATTCGTATATTTATACATGTTGCTTGAAATATAGGAAAGGATATGATTTTTCCATCCTATCTCTATATTTCTCCGTTTCACCTTGTATAAATAAAGATCGACCAACTAAATAGCGAGGAATAGGGTGCTCTTGCGTAACGTCTTGAGCTTAAAAGGGAAGTCCGGTGCAATACCGGCGCGGTCCCGCCACTGTAACAGCGGAGTTTTGCGCAATAAAGCCACTGGCATGATGCCGGGAAGGCGAGCGCAGCGATGATGATGCTGGAGCCAGGAGACCTGCCTTATTCTATACACTGCAGTACCTACGGGAGATAGGGAGGTGTTAAAGATGGCAGCCATCGTTTGTTGAAACGAGGGGCGTCTTTACCCACATTTCTGTACAGGGTAGGACGTCCCTTTTTGCAGTTTCTGGCTGGCAGCAAATTGGATGTATAGGGAAAGGCCGCCGCGAAGAAATTCGCTCGCACTGCCATAAGTATATATCTGAGTTTGTTGATGAAATAACAAAGGATTATAACATCCATCCACAAGGATGAATAATGAAAAACAGGAGGCAATAACAATGAGTCAAGTAAAAAGCAGCAGTTTGGGATATCCGCGTATCGGTGAAAACAGAGAATGGAAAAAAGCTCTGGAGGCATTCTGGAGCGGCAAGCTTGCGGAAGCGGCTTTCTTGAAGCAGCTGGAGACGATTCGTCTAAACCATCTCCAATTGCAAAAACAGGCCGGCATTGATCTCATTCCGGTAAATGATTTTTCGTATTATGACCATATCCTTGATACAGCTGCGATGTTTGGCGTCGTGCCTGAGCGCTTTGGCTATACAGGCAGCCCCGTATCGGTAATGACCTATTATGCAATGGCGCGAGGCAACAAAACCGCTTCGGCATCCGAGATGACGAAATGGTTCAATACGAACTATCACTACATCGTTCCTGAGCTGAAAGGCATTACGCCGGCGCTGACCGAGAACCGTCCGTTGATCGCTTACCGCGAAGCAAAGGAAAAGCTGGGCATCGAAGGCAAACCAGTCATTGTTGGACCTTATACATTCCTCAAGCTGTCTAAAGGCTATGCCGCTTCTGAGCTTGCTACAGTTGCTGCTCAGTATGTTCCGCTGTATGCACAGGTGCTGCGCGAGTTGGAGCAAGAAGGCGTACAATGGGTGCAAATGGATGAGCCTTCGCTTGTAACAGACGTTTCCGAAGCAGATTTGGCGCTTGTGCAAAGCATTTATGCCCAGCTTCATGAAGCGGCACCTAAGCTCAATTTGCTGCTGCAAACGTATTTTGAATCGGTTCAGCATTATGCTGCAATCGCGGCTTTGCCTGTACAGGGCTTAGGTCTGGACTTCACAGCTGGCGCTGAAAAGAACCTGCAGCAGCTGGAGTCAATCGGCTTCCCACAGGACAAAGTGCTGGGTGCAGGCGTTATTGACGGCCGCAATATTTGGCGGGCGGATCTTCAGGAGCGCAAAGCGCTGCTTGCCCGTATTGCTAAAGTCGTGCCAAACGACCGACTGATTGTAAGCTCCTCTTGCAGCCTGCTGCATGTACCTGTGTCAGCGGCTCTTGAAACGGCACTGCCGGCAGAGCTTGCAGGCGCACTGGCGTATGCCAATGAGAAGCTGGAGGAAATTGCCGTTCTGGCAACTGCGCTGAATGAAGGAGAAGCAGCGGTAAAAGAGGCGTTTGATCGCAATGCAGCAGCTTTGGCTGCACTTGCCGCATCGCCGTCCCGTGGCCGTGCGAGCGTCCATGCCGCTGTAGCGAGCATTGATGCGCAGCCATCGGAGCGCAAAGCGGTATTTGCAGAGCGCCAAGTGAGCCAGAAGGAACGCTGGCAGCTGCCATTCCTGCCGACAACGACAATCGGCAGCTTCCCACAAACGGCGGAAGTTCGCCAAGCGAGACGGCAATGGCGTCGTGGTGATTTGGGCGAGGAGCAATACCGCGTATTCATTAAGGAGCAAATTCAGCATTGGATCAAGCTGCAGGAAGAGATCGGCCTTGATGTTCTCGTTCATGGAGAGTTTGAGCGTACGGATATGGTTGAGTTTTTCGGAGAGAAGCTGGAAGGCTTTGCTTTCACGAAAAATGGCTGGGTGCAATCCTATGGCTCGCGCTGCGTAAAACCGCCAGTCATTTACGGCGATGTGCAGTTCAGCAAGCCGATGACTGTCGAAGAAACCGTTTATGCGCAGTCGCTGACTTCTAAACCGGTGAAAGGCATGCTGACGGGCCCGATTACGATTTTGAACTGGTCGTTCGTTCGCAGCGACTTGACTCGTGAGCAGGTTGCTTACCAAATCGCGCTTGCCTTGGCAGAAGAAGTGAAGGCGCTGGAGGAAGCGGGCATTGAAATGATTCAGGTGGATGAGCTTGCCCTTCGTGAAGGCTTGCCGCTAAAACGTGAAGATTGGGAGCACTATTTGAACTGGGCTGTGCTTGCCTTCCGCTTGTCCACTTCTGACGTTAAGGATACGACGCAAATTCACACGCATATGTGCTATTGCGAGTTCCATGACATCATTGATTCCATTCGCGCGCTGGATGCCGACGTTATTTCCATCGAAACGTCCCGCAGCCATGGCGAGCTGATTCACAGCTTCGAGGAGCACACGTATGAGCTGGGTATTGGCCTTGGCGTATACGATATTCACAGCCCTCGCGTGCCGGAGGTAGAGGAAATGACATCGATGATCAAACGCGCTCTGAACGTGCTTGAGCCAGAATTGTTCTGGATTAACCCGGACTGCGGACTTAAAACACGTGGTGTAGATGAGACTGTGGCATCGCTGCGCAACATGATCCAAGCGACTGAGCAAGTACGGGAGCAGTTGGCTAAGTAATTGTAATAAGCATGGTTATTAAAAAAGCTCCGCTTGCGCTGATTGGCGCAAGCGGAGCTTTTGCTTTACTTGGAAGCGGGGAGGGTCAAAGCCGGGGAGCGGCGTGCCACAACAGGCAGGCAAAAGCATGCCATTAGGAGGGGATGTTTTTGCCTGCCTGCTTCAGCCGCCCGCTTAAATGGTCTCTGCCGCAGGATTCATCAGGCAATAGCCAATGCCCCATACCGTCTGAATCAAGGAGGCAGATTCGGGGTGGACGCGGTTCAGCTTCTCTCTGATCCGCTTTACATGCGTATCGATCGTCCGGTAATCGCCGAGCGATTGATAGCCCCAAATTCGCCGCATTAAATCTTCGCGGGAAATGGGCTGATTGATGTTGGCTGCCATAAAGCGCAGCAGCTCATATTCGCGGAACGTCAGCTTCACCTTGCTGTTTCCGGCAATGACTTGCCGCGAATCATAATCGAAGACGAGTCCTGACAGCGTGAGATCGGGCGTCTGCTTGCGCTGCAAGGCGCGATAAGCAAACTCCGAGGTGCGGCGGATGATCGCCTTAATGCGGTACATTAGCTCGCGCGGGCTGAATGGCTTAACGACATAATCGTCGGAGCCGGCTTGGAAGCCGTCGAGCCGGTCATCCTCTTCGCCACAGGCGGAAAGCATAATGACGGGCGTCGATTTTTTCTTCTTAAGCTCGCGGCAAAATTCAAGCCCGTCCATTCCCGGCAAATTACGATCGAGTAAAATCATCGAATAATTGTATTGCATCGCCTTGAACAAGCCGTTGATGCCGTCCGAAGCTTCTTCGACGATCCAGCCTTCTTTTTTCAAAAATAACTTGAGCAGCTTGCGGATATGCTCCTCATCATCAACAATCAAAATGCTATATGGTTGCTGAAATGCCATGGCTCAACACCTCATCTTTATCTTTTAATTCATTACTGATAACAATTATCATTATCATTACATGCGATCCCCATTGTTGTCAATAATAAAACCACTGTTTCTTGTCACAATACCCGAAGGATAGTCGCGAAAAAGACACAATTGCCTATGAGAGCGGATACAGCGGAGCTGCTGCTCCCAACTGCTGTCAGGCTGTCCTCTTTCGAGCAGGCGGGGAGCAGAGTATAATGGTGGAATGCAGGTTACGGATGAAGGAGAGAGACAGGTGGCCCCGTTATTGACATTGAATAACGTATCAAAATATAGAAAAAATCCCGAATGGCTTTTTGAAGGGATTACAGCGCAGGTGCAGGCTGGGGAGCGTATTGCGCTGCTAGGCACATCCGGTCAGGGCAAAAGCACGCTGCTGCGCATCGTATCGCTGCTAGGTGAGCTGGATGCGGGAGAGCTTATGCTCCAAGGACGGACAAGCATCGAGTGGAGACCCGAGGAGTGGCGGCGCAGCGTGTGTTACGTGGCACAGACGCCGATTATGCTGCTGGGATCGGTCGAGCACAACTTGCGCGCGGTCAGCGAGCTGCAAGGGAAGCCCTTCGAGGAAGAGCTGGCAAGGCGCTGCATGGAGGGCGTTGGCCTTGGGCATATCGAATGGAGCAAGGAGGCGGAAAGCTTATCCGGCGGCGAGAAGCAGCGTACGGCGCTCGCGCGGGCCTTATTGCTCCGTTCGCCGCTGCTGCTGCTTGATGAGACGACGTCATCGCTTGATCCGAAAAGCAAGCGGCAGGTGGAGCTGTTTCTAAGCGAATGGTGCTCAGAGGAAGGCACGGCGTTCATCTGGATTACCCATGATCTGGAGCAGGCGCGGCAAGTAAGCGAGCGTATCTGGTTTATGGCGGAGGGCAGGCTGCTGGAGCAAAGCGCTACGGAAGCTTTTTTCACCAATCCCGGGTCGGAGCAGGCGCGCAGCTTTTTAGACAGTCAGCATGCGCCAGAGCAGGGGGATGACCAGCATGAATAATATTGCGCTCGCCTGCACGCTAGTATTCGTCGCCATAACGACATTTATCTCGATGAAGCAGAAGCTTGGCTTAGAGAAGGAAATCATTACTGGCACGATCCGCTCCGCTGTTCAGCTGCTGTTTATCGGTTTTTTGCTTCATTTTATTTTTGAAACGAATCATCCGATTTTTATTGTGCTCATTATTATTTCGATGATTACGGTGGCGTCGTGGAATGCCGGCTCCCGCGCATTGCCGGTTAAGGGCATTCGGCTGCGCATTGCGCTGGCATTAGCAGGCACGGAGGCGGTAACGCTCGCACTCCTGCTCTCGCTCCGCATTATTGAGGCTGAGCCACGTTATATCATTCCGGTCAGCGGGATGATTATCGGCAGCTCCATGATTGTATGCGGCCTCTACTTGAACCATATGAAACGCGAGCTTGAGGCGTCGAGGGGCGAGATTGAGACGCTGCTGGCACTTGGAGCGACGACGAAGCAGGCGATTCGCCAAGCGGTGCGCCGGGCCGTGCGCTCCAGTCTCATTCCGACGCTGGACGGTATGAAGACGGTCGGCCTCGTGCAGCTGCCAGGCATGATGACAGGGATGATCGTCGCCGGGGCAGACCCGATTGAGGCGGTGCGTTATCAAATTTTAATCGTCTTTGCGATGTCGGCTTCATCGTCGCTGACGTCTATTGTGCTCAGCATGTTGACGATGCGGCTGTGGTTCGCTAAAGATAACGGCAGGCTGCTGTAGCAGCTTGGAAGGCGTTCAATTAGAGGAGGGACGATGAAGTGGAAAGACGAGGCATTTTTCAGGGGCAATTGATGCAGGCCGAGCAGTATCCGCGAGTGGTAGCCTATTATTTTAAGGAGTGGAATGGCTTCGAAATGGCTTATCATCAGCATAGCGCAGTGGAAATTATGTATGTGATATCGGGCGATTGTACGGTAGAGCTGCTCAATAAATCCATTCCGATGGAAAAAGGGCATTTCATCGTCATCGACTCGATGGTCGCCCACCGTCTTCACGTCGCTCAGGGCACGGCATGCCGGATGCTCAATGTTGAATTTATTTTTAGCCATACCGGTGTGGGGCTACCTTCCCTTAAGCGGCTGGCGGAGACTGACCGTGCGCTCGCGGAGCTGTTCGCAGTGAAGCATGATTATTTGCTGCTTTACGATCCGAGCAATGTGTATCAAATGCTGAAGGCACTCGTGCTGGAGCTGGACGGCAAGCGGCGCGCGGAGCAGCTTCTCACAGCGCTTCAGCTGACGCAGCTGCTCGTGCAGATCGGCAGGCTGGCACAGGAAACCTCAAGCCAGTCGCATGATGCGGCGGAGTTTTATGTGGGAGAGAGCATCGCCTATATTCAGCAAAATTATGACCGCGACATTCAGGTCAAGGATATTGCGGCGGCTGTAAGGCTGCATCCGGGGTATTTTCACCGCATATTTAAAGCGGGAACGGGCTGCTCGGTTATGGATTATGTGATGCGTTTTCGGATGGAGAAGGGGAGGATGCTGCTGGAGCAGACCGATATTCCGGTCAGCGATATTTGCCATTATGTCGGCGTCAACAGCAGCCAATATTTCAGTACCCTTTTCAAAAAATATACGAATGAGACGCCGCTCGCTTATCGCCGCGCTGTGCGCAAGGAAGTGGAGCGCTGAGATGGCGTACTTATCTAGTCGATCATTCATCTTATATAGTTAGGATTTTATACAAGAAAGCAAAATAGAAGTTACAATTGTGCAAACGCCTCCACGTTGCTGGTGCTACAATTAGCGTATTGTTCACTACTATATTGCAAGCCATTGGAGGCGTTAATCAATGTCATTTAAAGTTGCGTTTATTGGAGCAGGAAGTATTGGTTTTACTAGGGGATTGCTGCGTGATTTGCTGACCGTTCCAGAGTTCAACAACATCAAAGTTGCGTTTCAGGATATTAATCCGCAAAATCTCGATATGGTTACCCAGCTTTGCCAACGGGATATTCATGAAAATGGCCTTGCGATTGAAATCGAGCCTACGACCGATCGCCGGGAAGCATTGAAGGATGCACGTTACATTTTTGTAACGATTCGTGTCGGTGGCCTGGAAGCTTTTCAGACCGATGTCGACATCCCGCTCAAATACGGCATTGACCAATGCGTGGGCGATACCATTTGTGCAGGCGGCATCATGTATGGACAGCGGGGCATTGCCGAAATGATGAATATTTGCAAAGATATTCGCGAGGTGGCGGAGCCGAACTGCTTGCTGATGAACTATGCTAACCCAATGGCGATGCTTACATGGGCATGCAATAAATATGGCGGCGTACGGACGATTGGCCTGTGCCATGGCGTTCAAGGCGGACATGCGCAAATTGCCGAAGTATTGGGCCTGCCGCGTGAAGAAGTAGACATTATTTGTGCAGGAATCAACCATCAGACGTGGTATGTGCAAATTAAACATAATGGCGAGGATATGACAGGCAAGCTGCTGGAGGCATTTGAACAGCATCCGGAATTCAGCAAAACAGAGAAGGTCCGCATCGATATGCTGCGCCGCTTCGGCTATTACAGCACCGAATCAAACGGCCATTTGAGCGAATATGTGCCTTGGTACCGCAAGCGTCCGGAGGAAATTCGCGACTGGATCGACCTTGGAACGTGGATTAATGGAGAAACGGGCGGCTACTTGCGCGTATGTACGGAAGGGCGCAACTGGTTTGAGACGGACTTCCCGAACTGGATGAAGGAAGAACCGAAAGCGTACACCAAGGAGCATCGCGGCCAGGAGCATGGCTCGTATATTATCGAGGGGCTGGAGACGGGACGGGTGTACCGAGGCCACTTCAACGTCGTCAACAATGGCGTTATTTCCAATTTGCCGGATGATGCCATTATTGAAGCGCCGGGCTACGCGGATCGCAACGGCATCAGCATGCCGCATGTTGGCGATTTGCCGCTCGGCTGCGCGGCTGTTTGCAATGTCAGCATTTCCGTTCAGCGTCTGGCCGTAGAAGCGGCCATTCAGGGCGATGACAAGCTGCTGCGCCAAGCGATGATGATGGACCCGCTGGTCGGAGCGGTGTGCAATCCGAATGAGATTTGGCAAATGGTCGATGAAATGCTTGTTGCCCAGGAGCAATGGCTTCCGCAATATGGAGAGGCGATTGCTGCCGCGAAAAAACGTCTGGAAAATGGCCTTGCCATTCCGGTACGCAGCTATGAAGGTGCCGCTCGTCTGAAAACAAAATCGGTCGAAGAAATGCAGAGCAACCGCAAGGAAGCGAGCCGCAATGCGGGCGAGTCGGATAAGGCGATCGATCGCCCAGCCGCCGCAGCCACTGAATAGTAAAATATTCCTATATTTTAGCTTGTGTACAGGGAGGAGTGGATTTGTTATGATAAACAATAAATTGTTTGGTTTACAAAATACGAGTTGACTACAGCTGTTTGGACTTGGAGTGATTGGCCGTGGGGAAGCAAAAAAAGATTACGATGCAGGAAATAGCGGATCGGGTAGGCGTATCTAAATATGCGGTATCCAAAGCTTTATCGGGAAAATCGGGCATTAGCGCCGTTACGCGCAGCAAAATATTTGAAATGGCCTCGCAGCTCGGCTACATGAATCAGAAAAGCGCCAAAAAAACGGTAAGCAGCAAGCAGACGGACGAGGAAGAGCATCAAATCGTCGGCATTCTCATTCCGAATATTCGCAGCCAAAATCAGGAATCGGGCTATTGGGGCAAAGTGCTTGACGGCATTTCCAAATGCTTGGAGGCGAAGGGGCTTGGCTCCGTCCTCATTTCCGATGATTCGCCGCGAAATTTCAACCTCGTCATGAAGCCTGAAGGCTTAATGGGCATTATTGGTGTTGGTTTGATCGCCACGCCGATGCTGGTTGAGCTGCGCAACAAGGCGATTCCGTTTATTTTAGTTGACCATGAGGATGAGCTGCTGGAATGCGACAGCATCTTTATGAACAATTATGATATTATTCGCAAGCTGGTCAAGTTTTTGCTCGGCAAAGGCCATACCCGGATTCAATTTATCGGGGAGCTTGGCTATTCCCGCAGCTTTATTGACCGCTGGAGCGGCTTCCGCTCGGTTATGGACGAGAGCCGGCTTGACTATGTGCCAAGCGAGGGCTTGCTTAAAGTAAAACCGACGTTGGATGCGCATAATCTGAATTTGCTGCAAGCCAGTCTCAAAGAGCTGGAGGCGAGCCATTTTCCAACTGCATTCGTATGTGCGAATGACCAAATTGCCCTGCTCGCAATGAACGCACTGCAGCAGCTTGGCAAGCAGGTTCCCGAGCAATGCTCCTTAACGGGCTTTGACAACAATCTTGAAATATTAGGCGAAACGCCAATCATTACGACGGTAAATGCAGAGAAAGAGGCGCTTGGCATTAAGGCCGTTGAACTTCTGCAATGGCGGCTGGAAAATGGGCATATGCCCTATGCGAAAATTTTGCTGCAAAGCGATTTAATTATACGGGAGAGTGTAGGCGATCCTGTAAATAAGTAGAAATGTATTTGTTAGGTTTTTAGTTATAGCTCAGCAAAGCGAAAATAGCTTCAGTAAGACGGTTGGCGGGGAACGATTCTCGCATAACCGTCTTTTTTGTGCAATAGACTGAGTTTTTCTATTTGTTATTGTTGTAAACGCTTTAAGTAAACTTTTATTATTTATTGTAAACATAACAATAACAAAAATTTAGGTTGACAATGTTTACGCTTTCATACTACTATTGGTTTACGATATACAGGGTTCAACAAAGTTCGACCATTTATCCCGCGCTGAAAAGAGGTCTTGCCATGCTTAATAAAAAACAAAGCCGCTGGAAAATTACGGGGCACGATATTGCTGGCTACGTATTTATCTCCCCTTGGCTGATCGGCTTTCTGCTGCTGACGCTGTGGCCGATTTTACAATCGTTCTACTTGTCTTTCACCGATTATTCGCTGCTGGATTCACCAACGTGGACCGGAACGGATAATTACGAGAGCATCTTTACGAAAGATCGGCTGTTTGTAAAATCGCTAACGGTCACCTTTACCTTCGTTTTGCTTGCCGTTCCGATTAAACTGTTTTTCTCGCTAATGGTTGCGCTTTTACTTAACAAGAAGGTAAGAGGCCTCAACTGGTACCGGACGGCGATTTATTTTCCATCGCTAATCGGCGGCAGCATCGCGGTATCTGCATTGTGGAGAAACATGTTCGGCCTAGATGGCTACGTCAATCATGTGCTTAGCTGGTTCGGCATTGAAGGAATTGGCTGGATATCTAATCCAGATACGGCACTAGGTACATTGATCTTGCTGAACGCTTGGCAATTTGGATCAACGATGGTTATTTTTCTAGCCGGCCTTAAGCAAATTCCGAAAGACCTTTATGAATCGGCTTCCGTCGATGGAGCGAGCAAGCTTCGCCAGTTTTTCAAAATTACGATTCCGATGCTCTCGCCTGTTATGTTCTTCAACCTCGTGCTGGGCATTATCAATGCCTTCCAAATGTTTACCTCGGCATTCGTCATAACACAGGGCGGCCCGGCGAACGGGACCTATATGTACGTGCTGTTCCTATACGAGAAGGCATTCAAGCAGTATGAGATGGGTTATGCATCAGCACTTGCCTGGATATTGCTCGTCATTATCGCGGCCTTTACGGCAATTAACTTCCTAGTATCGAAATATTGGGTATTTTACGAATCGGATGGGGGGAAATCCAAATGAGATCAGAAAAGCTAGCTGCATTTCGCAGCCATTTGATTTTGCTCCCGTTCTCGCTGCTTATGCTTTATCCGGTGATTTGGTGGGTCGGGGCATCTTTCAAAAGCACGGCTGAGCTTGGGGAGCCGTCGCTATGGCCAACCGTTTTCATGTGGGAAAACTATACGAATGGCTGGAATTTCTCGCCACAGTTCACCTTTGCCACTTTCTTCGCCAACACCTTAATGATGGAAGTGTGGAATGTCATAGGCGGCGTTGCTACAGCTGCGCTCGTTGGCTACGGTTTTGGACGTTTGAACTTCAAGCTTCGCAACTTCTGGTTTTCGATATTGCTGCTCACGATGATGCTGCCGGCTCAGGTAACCGTCGTGCCGCAATATATATTGTTCAACAAGCTAGGGTTCACTGACAGTTACGTTCCGCTTGTCCTCCCGCATTTCTTCGGCGGCGGCGCCTTCTTCGTCTTCCTGGTCGTCCAGTTCGTGCGGGGCATTCCGCGTGAGCTTGATGAAGCGGCGCAAATTGATGGCGCATCGGTATACGGCATTTTCTTTCGCATCATCGCTCCGCTTATTAAGCCGGCGCTCGTCACCGTAGGGATTTTCACCTTCCTGTGGAGCTGGGATGACTTCTTCTCGCAGCTGCTTTACCTCAGCTCAGTCGAGAAATTTACGGTTGGCCTCGCGCTGCGGATGTTCATTGACCAATTCGAGGTCCAGTGGGGGCAATTGCTTGCGATGTCTCTATTGTCTGTCGTCCCGTCAGCGATTTTGTTCTTCGTCGCCCAAAAGCATTTCGTAGAGGGTATCGCGACTACGGGCATCAAAGGGTAAAGCGTCAAAAGGGTTTTAACTAGCGGCTTCACTATATTTATATAAAAGAGGGAGTGTTCTACGTATGAAAACACAAAGAAAATGGTTGAAATGGCTTCCCGTTACTCTGATTTCGGTTCCCCTCGTTCTTTCCGGCTGTGGCTCTAACAGCGGCGGCAGCTCAGCTACAGCAAGCACTGCGCCAGCGGCTTCGTCTGCTGGAAATGCGGATGCTGCGGCAAAGCTGAAGGTGATGTGGTGGGGCTCGCAGGCAAGGCATGATGCCACGCTTAAGGATTTGGAGCTGTATACGTCCAAGAACCCGAACGTGACGTTTGCGCCTGAGTATACAGCTTGGGACGGTTATTGGGAAAAGCTGCCGACGCTCGCGGCATCGAACACGCTGCCAGACGTGCTGCAAATGGATGCGGCTTACATTCAAGGCTATGCGAAACGCGGCCTGCTAGCTGATCTGTCCGATATCGATTTGACAGGTGTCGTTGATCCGCAGGTATTGGAAAATATTAAAATTGGCGGCAAGGTGTACGGCATTCCTCTCAGCTATAACGGACAAGGCATCGTCTACAATAAAGAGGCGCTGGAAGCGGCGGGTGTCAAGCTTCCGACGAACAATTGGTCATGGGACGACTTCTTCGCCTATGCGAAAGAAGCGCATGAGAAGCTGCCGAAGGGCCAATACGGCATTGACGACATGACGAACATTTGGGAATTTTATCAATATTACCAAACCTCCCAAGGCAAAGGGCCGATCTTCAAAGATGGTACAACGTTTAATCTCGATAAAGATACTTGGATGAAGTTCCAGCAAATTTATGCGGACTTCCGCAAAGATGGCATCGTGCCTGCGGCGGACCAGCAGCTTTCCTTTAAGGAAAATGATCCGCAGCTCGATTCGATGGCTTCAGGCAAAGTTATGCTGAGAACCGCATCTGTCGGCTCGGCAAGTGTCATTGAATCATTGCTCCCTGGCAAGCTTGGGGTGAACAGCATTCCGATCGGCGAAGCTGGAGGCGGCTGGGCGCAATCGACGATTTTCTTGTCTGTGAGCGAAGGCTCGGCTAGCAAGGAGCAGGCGAAAGCGTTCATTAAGTGGTTCGTGGCCGACAAAGAATCCGGCAAGACACTCGGCTTGACACGCGGTATTCCAATCAACGAAGAGGTGTTCAAAGAGCTCGAGCCGACGCTTGCGTCCGGAGACTTGTTTGCTAAAGAGCTGCTTGAAGCGGCAAAACCGAAAGCATTGCCTTTCTATCCAGCTCCTGCAGGTGCGGAGGACTTCGTAAAAACCTACAAATCCGAAATGGAAGCGGTTATGTTTGGCCAAGCAACATTGGAAGAGGCTTATCAAACGCTGCTCGATAAAGGGAAAGATGCAGAAGCGAAGCTGAACAAGTAAGTATAGCTTCACGAAAATATTAAAAAGTGCGGCGAAAAAGTCATAGCGCGGAGAAGGCCCGGCTGAAAAATCGCAAGCGATTGGAGGCGGGTCTTCTTCGCGCTTAACGTATTCTTTTTCAACACACATATAGAGATAAATTGGAGGAGGAGAGCCATATGAAAATAACGGAGTGGCGATTGCAGCATTTTGAAGTAGGGGAGAAGCCTCCTCTTCAGGTGGCGGCACCTGGACTTGACGACCGTTTTTGGATGACGGCGAAGGTTCCCGGAGATGTGCATTCCACACTGATTGATCGGCGGATTATTGAGCATCCCTATTTTGGGCATAACGACATCAAATGCCGCTGGATCGAGCAGAAGGAGTGGTGGTATCGTGCGCAGTTCGACTATGAGGTCCATGAGGGCCAAGGGGAGCGGCATGAGCTGATTTTTGAAGGCTTGGATACCTTTGCAACGATATTCGTCAATGGACTGGAAATAGGGACAGCGGAAAATATGCACCGCATTTATGCTTTTGATGTGACGAAGGTTGTGCGCCCGGGCAAAAACGCCATTGCCGTCCGTTTTGACCCGCTGCATCTGCATCATCAGGATAAGGAGCAGTTCCAGTGGTCCTCCTATACGAAGGAACGTCCATGGCTGCGCAAAGCGGCGATGAACTTCGGCTGGGACTGGGGGCCAAGAATGGTCACTGTCGGTATTTGGGGCAGCGTTCGTCTGGAGCGCAGGCGCGCAGCTAAGCTGGGCAGCGTATTCGTTCAAACGTTATCGGCTGGCAAGGAAGAAGCGGTTCTGAAGGTAGCAGTCGATACGGTTGCCTATCACAAGCAGGCGCAGCTGACTGCTGAAATCAGGCTGTTTACGAGAGAGGGAGAGATTGCGGCATCCGCAGCGCTTTCCGTAAAAGGAGGAAGCGAGACAGCGGCAGAGCTGGCAGTAAAGCAGCCGCAGCTGTGGTGGTCGCATGATCTTGGCGAGCCGTATTTGTATGAGCTTGAGGTGCAGCTGCTTGCGGACGGTGAGCAGGTTGACAGCTATCGCAAGCCCTGCGGCATTCGGACGATTGAGCTGCAGCTGGAGGATGAAGCTGGAAAGCCCGCTTTTGCCTTCCTGCTGAACGGCATCAAGCTGTTCGCCAAAGGCTCCAACTGGATTCCGGCAGACAGCTTTATTGGAGCGGTGAAGGATAAGCGCTACACCGATCTAATCGAGCTGGCTGTCAATTCCAATATGAATATGCTGCGCATTTGGGCTGGTGGCATCTATGAGAAGGATATTTTTTACGAGGAATGCGACCGTCTTGGTGTGCTCGTCTGGCAGGATTTTGCCTTTGCGAACGCGCTTTTTCCAGATTTCAACCGTAATTTCATGGAAAATGTGAAGCAGGAAGCAATCGATAATGTGAAGCGTTTGCGCAATCATCCGTCGCTTGCTTTATGGTGCGGCAACAACGAAATTGACTGGCTGTATGACATGAAGTCGGCTGGCGGGGATATTACTTGTCCCTTCTATGGCGAGAGCATCTACCATGAGCTGCTGCCGGAAGTGCTGGAGCAGTATGACAGCAGCAGGCCGTATTGGCCGTCGTCGCCTTATGGCGGCAATGATGCGAACGACCCTGACGTCGGCGACCGCCACAATTGGCAAGTATGGCATGGTTCGGTGTACCCGCGAAAATTCGGCGAGGCGCCGCTGCTTGATTACAGCATTGAAGGCGTCACGTTCAAAAATTATAAAAAAGATTTCACCCTGTTCAGCAGCGAGTTTGGCATGCACGCATCTGCTAACCGCTATACGCTGGAGCGCTATATCCCGGAAGGCGAATTTTATTGGGGCAGCGTAGAGATGGCTCATCGCAACAAGGATACGAACCATCAGAAGGGCATTTTGCTCATGGAAGGCTATACGGGCATTCCGCAAAATATTGAAGAATATATGAACTTCTCCATGCTCACGCAGGCGGAAGGCTTAAAATATGGCATTGAGCATTACAGGCGCAATAAGCACCGCACGAGCGGATCGCTTGTCTGGCAGCATAATGACAGCTGGCCGGGTACGAGCTGGTCGCTGATTGACTATGAGCTGCTGCCGAAGGCTTCTTTTTATTATGCGAAAAAGTTCTATCATCCGCTCCTTCTGTCGCTCGATTATGAGCCAGGACAGCCGCTTCGCGTATGGGCGGTCAATGACCGGCTGGAAGCGTATGAGGGCAAGGTGCTGTTCCAGTGTTATGCGCTTGATGGCAGCTTGAGGTATGAGCAGAGCTTTGACGTCAGCCTGCCGCCGAACAAGGCGGTTCAAATTGGCGAGCTGACGGAGCTTGAAGTGCTAAACGGTGCTATGCCGGAGCGGGTTATCGTGAAGCTGTCTGCCCCGCAGTGGGACGCGCCGGACAATTATTATTATTTGCGCGACCATCTGGAGCTGAGCTTGCCGCAGAGCACCCTTGCTGCAACGTTTAATAAGCAGGAGCAGACGGTTACAGTAGCCGCTTCGGGCGGAGCAGCGCGACTTGTGAAACTCGATGTGAAGCAGGGCAACGTTCGCTTCAGCGATAATTATTTTGACCTGCTGCCGGGTGAAGCGGTCACGGTCGCCATGCAGCAGGCAGACGGACAGCCGCTGCAATACGAGACTCTGGAAGTGTCAGCTCTCAACGCTGACAAGGCTGAATTACATTTTATTTAAACTTATATAACGATAGTGGAGGACACGATGAACGAAGCGAACAGCGTTTTATCCGATTGGAGCTTTAGAGCTTGTGGCGAGAAGGAGTGGCTGCCCGCGATTGTGCCGGGAAACGTGCACATGGATCTTCTGCGGCAGGAGAAAGTAGCCCCCCCTTTTTACGGTACGAATGAGCATGGGCTGCAGTGGATCGATAAGCAGGATTGGGAGTACGAGACCACGTTCGGGGTAACGCCGGAAATGCTGGCACAATCGCATCTGGAGTTGGTATTCACTGGACTTGATACGTATGCTGATGTGTACGTCAACGGCAAGCATATGCTGTCGGCAGATAATATGTTCCGCATCTGGAAAATGAATGTGAAGCCGGTTTTGCAGCCGGAAGGCAATGTGATTACAGTCAAGTTTCGTTCGCCTGTTAACGAGGATTTGCCGAAGCTTGAGAAGCTGGGCTATCCGCTTCCGGCGGCGAATGACCAGTCAGAGCTTGGTGGACTTGGCGACAAGAAAATCAGTGTTTTTGCCCGCAAAGCTCCGTATCATTATGGCTGGGACTGGGGCCCGCGATTTGTGACGAGCGGCATATGGAAGGAAGTGAGGCTCGTTGCCTGGTCAGAGGTGCGACTGACAGATCTGTATATCGAGCAGCAGGAAATCACCGCAGCCCATGCGAGCCTAAGGATTGCAGCAGAAGTGGAATGCGAGCAAGCTTGGCAAGGGGTGCTGCGGGTAAATGCCGACGGCAGGGTCTGGGAGCAGCAGGTTCAGCTGGCGGCGGGCTTGCAGACGGTGGAGCTGGCGGCATCTATTGCGCAGCCGCGGCTTTGGTGGTGCCGAGGCCTCGGCAAGCCGGAGCTGTATCATTTTGAAGCGCAGCTTATGCAAACAAAGGATGGGGTCGAGCAGCCCGTAAGCAGCCGCAGTGTAACGACGGGTTTGCGGGCAGTGAGGCTGGTAACCGATCAGGACGAGCAGGGACATGCCTTTTATATCGAGCTGAATGGGGTTCCGGTGTTCGCGAAAGGAGCCAATCATATTCCGAATGACAGCTTCCTGCCTGACGTGACCTATGAGCGTTACCGTCATGAAATTGCGAGTGCTGCGTTATCCAATATGAATATGCTCCGGGTGTGGGGCGGCGGCATTTATGAGGCGGATGCCTTCTATGAGCTGTGCGATGAGTACGGATTGCTCGTTTGGCAGGACTTCATGTTCGCTTGCAGCATGTATCCCGGAGATGAGGCTTTTCTGGAAAATGTGCGTCTGGAGGCGGAGGAAAACGTTCGGCGTCTGCGCAATCACCCATGTATCGCCATATGGTGCGGCAACAATGAAATCGATACGGCCTGGTCGCATTATGATGAAAATATGGGCTGGGGCTGGAAGCGCGACTATACGCCTGAGCAGCGCGAGCAGCTGTGGGCTGATTATGAGGCGATTTTCCACCGGATATTGCCGCAGGCGGTCGCGGGGCTTGGCAATGGTATTGCGTATTGGCCTTCTTCACCGATGCGGGGGCTGACGGGAGACGGTGAGCAGCATGCTTTCAACTTGTCGAAGAGCGGCGATATTCACTATTGGGGCGTCTGGCATAACGTAGAGCCTTTTGAAAAATACAACGTCCACGTCGGCCGATTCATGAGCGAATACGGCTTCCAATCGTTTCCTGAGCTGCAAACGGTGCAGCAGTATGCGGAAGAAGCGGACATGGCCATTGAATCGGAGGTAATGCTGGCGCATCAGAAAAACGCGCGCGGCAACCAGTTGATCAAGGAATATATGGATATGTATTTGCGCCAGCCGAAGGATTTCCCGGCATTTCTTTATTTGAGCCAGGTTTTGCAGGCGGAAGCGATGAAGACAGCGATTGAAGCCCATCGGCGGAAAAAGCCATTTTGCATGGGGTCCCTGTATTGGCAAATGAACGATTGCTGGCCTGTCGCCTCATGGGCGGGAATGGACTATTACGGGCGCTGGAAGGCGCTGCAATATTATGCGGCACGCAGCTTCCGCGACATCATGCTGTCGTTTGACTGCGCGAGCAGCGGCCGCGTCGATTGTTATGTATTGTCAGATCAAAATGAACCTTTCATCGGCGAGCTTGCGCTTGAGCTGCGTTCATTCACGGGCGAGGTGCTGAAGCAGTTTGCCGTTCCGGTATCGCTTCAGCCAAACAACGGCCATATCGCCTGCTCCTTAGAGCTGGAAGCGCTGCTTTCCGAAGGCATTCAGCCAGGTGAAGTCGTTCTTGTGGCGAAGCTAAAGCAGGGTGGACTGCTCGTGGAGGAAAAGGAGCATTATTTCAGGCCGATGAATGAGCTTGAGCTTGCGGCTCCGGCCATAAAGATCAGCGAGGTTCAAGGCAGCGGCGGCACCGCTTATGTGCTGGAGACGGATACGCTGGCCAAGCAGGTTCGACTTTCTGCGTCGATCGAAGGTATTTTCAGCGACAACTATTTCGATCTGCTGCCGAACGAACCGCGTACGATTACGTTTTACGCGCGAAATCCGCAAGGAGATCAGGCTTTCAGCGCTGCGTCGCCGGGCGAGCTGAATGTCCATTCGATGACCGATTTTATTTAAAATATAGGAAAGTATATGATTTTCCCATCCTTTCTCTATATTTCTCGGACTGAAACGCGCCGCGCCGCCAGAGGACGGCGAAAGCCGTTTCACCTTGAAAGGACAAGCGGCCGATAGAAAAAAAGGAACCTTTCCTGCCAGCTGAAACTAAAATGTACCCCTTGTAAAGGACAATTAAAAAAAGGTTAGGCCACTTCAAGCTGCTGTCTGTATCGTGCAGGCGGCAGCTTATTTAAGTTCCATTGACCTCGATAATGATGGGCGAAAATCAATGCCTCCAATCGGCTNCTAAAATGTACCCCTTGTAAAGGACAATTAAAAAAAGGTTAGGCCACTTCAAGCTGCTGTCTGTATCGTGCAGGCGGCAGCTTATTTAAGTTCCATTGACCTCGATAATGATTGTAATAGATCATGTAGCTTTTTACTTCTTGCTTTACCTCTTCCAAGGTCATGCACGTTTTGATAGTCGTTTCATCTTTAAAATGCCCAAAAAATGATTCTTGTGGGGCGTTATCCCAACAGTTTCCTCTACGYGACATCGATTGACTTAGCCCCATTTTCTTCRCAAGCTTTTGGAACTTCGGGTTCGTATAGTGAAATCCTTGATCCGAATGAATCAACGCATCCGGGGTGAGATGGCGATGTTTCTTGAGTTGTTTCAACGTCTCGATCGCAATATCCAAACCAATGGAAGCAGAAACTTCATAGGCTAAAATCTCATTGGTTTCGGCATCTTTAATCRTCGATAGATAGGCTCGCTTGTTGTTTCCATAGGTTAAATACGTGATGTCGGTTAAGAGCACCTTGCCGGCGATCCCTTGCTTAAAGGCTCGCTTTAAGGTGTTGGGACAGGTTCGATGCTCGTGGGTCGCTTTGGCCATACGTCGTGCGGGATTTGCTTTTCGAATGGGACAAACGATGTTGTACTTTTGCATGACACGACGAATTCGCTTGAGGTTGTAGGTGATTCCGTATTGATGATCCAGCGTCATTTTGATTTGACGAGCYCCCTTCTTTCTCCCCCGATAATGGTAGGCTTTCAGAAGGATCGCTTTCACCTTTTGATCGTTTTCTTCCTGTTTTTGACGATGTAATCGAGCATCTTCGCTACAAAATCGATAATAGCCGGAACGTGAAACCCCAGCGATTTCACAGAGAACATACAGCTTACGCCGGAAAGGATAGGTATTCATCATCTGTTGAATAAGTTCGAATTTTTGCTTCGTGCTTAGTTGGACTTCTTTTTTCTCATCTGCCTTTCGAGTTGATCGAGCTTTTTTAAGAATTCATTTTCCGCTTCGAGCCATTTCATTTTCGCTTCCAAACGGGCATACTTTTCTTCTAGACTTAATTCGSGGCTCAGAGTACGGCCTGAGGCGTGTTTTCTAGCGTCTGTTAATCCAGCAGGCCCCTGTGCTTGATAAGCCGTGCGCCATCGATTGGAAGCCTTCTTAATCCGGGTTGCCCCCAAAACGTCTAGTGCAAAGCCCGCTCCCTGAAAAATCTCACTTGGAAGCATACCTTGCTTGTATTCTTTAATAAATCGTTCTTTAAACGCATCCGTATAGGTAATGGCTTTGGCACTGACATTTTTCACATAGGGATTTGTTCTTAGCTGAGCTTGCTCTTGAGTTGTAAAGCATTTTTTAGACATCCGCTTCGACCACCGCTCGTTTTTTTATTTATTGTACACAAAAAAGACCCTACAAGATGACCTTTTTAAAGTGTCCATCTTATAGGGTACATTTTAANATCCGCTTCGACCACCGCTCGTTTTTTTATTTATTGTACACAAAAAAGACCCTACAAGATGACCTTTTTAAAGTGTCCATCTTATAGGGTACATTTTAATCGGCGGAGCCCTTCTTTTCTATATAGTGGTGTATATAAGCACACTATATGGCCGTGATGCAAGCCTGCTTAAACCTTTAATAAGGAAGGACGGTCAAGGCGCACGATGCTGGAGAGCGGATGCGCCTCGCCATTAATCATGTCCCGCAGCATATAGGCAGCCATCATGCTGTAGACGGTGCCATTGCCGCCATAGCCTAGGCAATAATAGACGCCGGGCATTTTTGGGTCTGCTCCGATAAAGGGCAAATTATCACGGGATTCGCCGAATGTGGCGCTCCATTCAAATTCCAGCGGCTGATCCAGCATCGGAAACAATGCCGTTATTTTTTCCAGCAGCTTATCGGTTCGCTTGCGCCTTAGCTTCTCGCTCTCAATCGGCGCTTCTGTCATTTCGTCCAGTCCGCCAACGACGATACGGCCATCCACCGTCGTGCGCAAGTATAAAAAGGGGCGCGCCGTTTCCCAAATGAGGCATTGGCCCGGCCAATTGGCCCGCAGCTTCGCGTCGTCCTGAACGACGGTAACGGCGGCAAAGGAACGGTTAATGTTGGCTTTAACGAGCTGGCCGCGCAGCTCCTCAGGCTCATAGCCAATAGCGAAAATCACATGCTCCGCCTCGATTTCCCAGCCGTCTGCAGTACGCAGCAGCTGTCTGCCTTCAGCGGACTGCTCATGCTTTACGATGTCGGTATGCTCATAAATTTGCAGCCCGGCTTCCACTGCAGCGGCAGAGACGCCCTGCACGAACTGGAAAGGATTAACCTCGGCATCCCCCTGCGCCACAATGGCGCCCGGTTTGCGGAAAGGAAACTGCCGGGAAATATCGTCCGCTTCCAAGAAGCTGACATCAAAGCCATGCTTGAGCAGCATCTCATACTCCTTCCGCAGCATTGGCAACTCCTGCTCAGAGGTCGCATAGTATAGGCTGCTTCTTGGAATGAAGCCGACATCTACGGGGAGCTGCGCCGCAACTTCTCCCAGCTGCCGCACGGCATCCAGACAGCCGCGATAGAACCGAACGGCATCGTATTCGCCGATTTGGTCAGCGAGCTCCCACAGCATAATATCATTGGAAAACTGGAGCAAGCCCGTGTTGGCCGACGTACTGCCGCCAGCTACGCTTTCCCGTTCGAGCATCGCTGCTTCAATGCCGCTTTTCGCCAAAATATAGCCACAAATGGTACCCGACATACCGCCGCCGACAATGGCAACCTTCACTTTTTTGTTCGAGGTAATACTCGGATATTCTGCCGGGGAATTTAAGGTAGTAGGCCAAAACAGACTGCCTGTATGCAGCTCCTTCATCTGAGGCACAGCTCCTGTTCATGTGGATTTAAAAGGTGTTTCTTAGTAACCATTACACATCTAATCAATTGTTGTACCACTAATATGTCCCATATCGGCCTACCCGTATTACAAGCCATGCGGCTTGCTCGCTACTCCTTCTGGCTGCGCATCGCTTCGCGGTACGCGGTTGGGGATTGATTATAAAAACGCCGAAATTGCTTGGAAAAATAAAGCGCATCCTGCAGTCCGACAGAAGCGGAAATTTGCTCAATCGTCAGCTCTCCACGCTCTCGAAGCATCTGTCTAGCCTTGTCTATTCTCAGCTTGAGCAGGAAGGTGACGGGCGTCGTTCCCGTCTTGCGTTTGAAAAATCGCGATAAATAAGCGCGATTGTAGCCAAGCGCCTCCGCCATCTGCTCAATAGAAACGGGATGGGCATATTGCGTCGATAAATAATGGATCATTTTTTGGAGCAATTGCTCTCCCTCTTCATCGGCCATCAGTGCTTTGCCGCGAGCGGCATCGCTCATAACGGCGCTGTATTCAGCGAGCAGCAGCTGCAAATAGCCGCTTGCCTTCAAATGCGCAGCCGCCTCATTCGAGCGGAAAATATGGAAGATATGATGGAAAAGCACGGCGGGCCGCTTGCTGCTGCCCGTATCGACGACCGGCTGTGCAGCGGATAAGCCTGCTGTCTCCAGCAGCCCGCCTGCCAGTGCGCCCCTAAAAGCGACCCAGCGGTAGCGCCAAGGATTTTGAACATCGGATTCATAGCTGACCAACTGCTCCGGTTCAATGAGAAAGGTATGCCCTGCCTGCAGCTCGTAGCGGTTGTCGCCGCAAATGAAGATGCCGCTGCCTTCAAGCACGACATGCATCAAATAAAAATCATATACTTTCGGTCCGAGGCGATGGGCTGGCTTCGTCTGGCTTTCCCCTGCGAACAATACGTGCAGCAGATCGTTTTCGATGATCATAGGGCTTGAGGCGACTTTATAGTTCTCTGGTCTGTTCATTCATTACACCTGCCTGCAATTGGGAATAAAGACTGCTTTATTTGCGGATTTTAATAATCATAGCATGTCTTAAGATCGATATGAAAGTCACATATATCCATGTAAATAGCACTTTGCGCCATTTTAATTGCCGCTTGCCTTGCGCTATACTGAAGGGGAAGACATCGCCTTACATCAAATTACTAAAGACGATAAAAAGGGACGTGATTGCAAGTGGCAAATGTTCAAGAGCTTACACAGAAATTTATCCAACAATATGGTGGAGAAGCCTCTTCCATTCAAGTATTTCATGCTCCAGGCCGGGTGAATCTGATCGGCGAGCATACCGATTATAACGGCGGTTACGTTTTTCCGGCTGCTTTAACGTTCGGCACTACGCTGCTCATTCGTGCGCGCGGAGACCGCAAGCTTGGGCTGGCAACGACGAATTTTCCAATGAGCCGGGAATTTGATCTTGAAAATATCGTTTATGACGAAGCGGATGACTGGATGAACTATCCGAAAGGGATTTTCCATGAATTGAAGCAGCGCGGCGTGAGCTACACATCCGGCTATGATCTGCTGTACCATGGCGAAATCCCGAACGGAGCGGGCCTGTCCTCCTCGGCTTCCATCGAAGTGGTTACGGCATATGCCTTGCTGACGCTTGAAAAACAGCCGATCGACAAGGTGCAGATTGCTCTGCTCTCGCAAAAATCGGAAAATGAATTCAATGGCGTGCAATGCGGCATTATGGACCAATTTGCTGTGGCGAACGGCAAGAAGGACCACGCGATTTTGCTCATGTGCGACACGCTGGAATATGATCTCGTTCCGTTCCAATCGGGCAGCTACAAGCTCGTTATCGGCAACACGAACAAGCGCCGCGGATTGGTGGATTCCGCTTATAATGAGCGCCGCAGCCAATGCGAGCAAGCGGTTCAGGACTTGACGCAGGCATTCCCTGAGCTGACGCTGCTTGGCCAAATTAACTTGGAGCAGTTCAATGCAAACAAGCATCTGATCAAAGAAGATATCGTCCGCAATCGCGCGCAGCATGTAGTCGAGGAAATCGACCGGGTGTTGCAATCGATGGAGGCTCTTAAAAAAGACGATCTCGCATTGTTCGGCCAGCTGATGAACGGCTCGCATGACTCGCTGCGCGATTTGTATGAAGTAACAGGTGCGGAGCTGGACGCGATGGTAGCTGCGGCTCGCAAAGTAGATGGCGTGCTTGGCTCGCGCATGACAGGCGCAGGCTTCGGCGGCTGCACCGTATCGCTCGTTCATGAAGACAGCATTGAGAGCTTCAAGCAGCAAGTGGGCGAGGAATACACGGCGGCAACCGGACTTGTAGCGGATTTCTACGTATGCAGCATCGGCAATGGCGTTGAGCAGCTGGTTTAAGCAACAGACGGCTTAAGCAGGCCTATCGAATGAAGCGTGTTGAACGGATTTAGCCGTTTACACTTACATGCAAGCAAATATGGGAGGGATAATACAATGGCAGTATTGGTAACAGGTGGAGCAGGATATATTGGTTCGCATGCTGTAGCGTCACTTAAAGAGCGCGGTGAAGAAATCGTCGTCGTTGACAATTTGGAGCAGGGGCATCGCGAGGCAGTAACAGGCGGAAAGCTGTACGTTGGCGATTTGCGCGATAAGGATTTTCTGGAAACGGTATTTAAGGAAAACAGCATTGATGCCGTTATTCATTTTGCAGCTAATTCGCTCGTAGGGGAAAGCATGCAAAACCCAGGGAAATACTATCATAACAACGTTTATGGCACATTATGCCTGCTTGAAAAAATGATCGAGCACAATGTGCTTAAAATTGTGTTCTCATCCACAGCAGCTACCTATGGCGAGCCGGAAAACGTGCCAATCGACGAATATGACCGCACGCTGCCGACTAATGCCTATGGCGAAACGAAGCTGGCTATGGAAAAAATGATGAAATGGTTCGATGTCGCGCATGGCTTGAAATTCGTATCCTTGCGCTATTTCAACGCAGCTGGCGCGCATGAGAGCGGCCTGATCGGCGAAGACCATAATCCGGAATCGCATCTTATTCCTATCGTGCTGCAGGCAGCGCTTGGACAACGCCCGCATATTTCGGTGTTTGGCGAAGATTATGAGACAGAGGATGGCACTTGCATCCGCGATTATATCCATGTCAGCGATTTGGCCGATGCGCACGTGCTTGCTGTAGAACGTTTGCGTACGGGTGCGGACAGCTCGATTTACAACCTAGGCAACGGACAAGGCTTCTCCGTTAAGCAAGTGATTGATATTGCGCGCTTCGTAACCGAACGCGAGATCAAGGCTGTCATTGAGCCTCGCCGGACTGGCGACCCAGCCGTACTGGTAGCGGCATCGGATCGTGCCCGCAATGAACTGGGCTGGAATCCGAAGCGCGACAAGCTGGAGGACATTATTCGCAGCGCCTGGAACTGGCATGTGGCGAATCCACAAGGCTACAAAGGTAAAGCACAGGAGTAGGAGCAAGAGGAAGGAGCGTTTTTCGCATGACAGACAGCCAGACAGCCGCAGCAAATGCGGCGAAGGCGCTTGTAAATATTGAAAGACTGATTGGTTTTGCTTACCGCCAAGGCTTGCTTCACAAGCTGGACATTCATGCTGCCCGCAATGCGCTGCTTGATTTATTCGGCTTTACGGAGCCGCATGAGGGGGAAGTAGCTGAGGAGCAGCTGGATAGCGCGGTTTCGATCTTGGAGGAACTGCTCGATTATGGCTACAGCATCGGCCTGATTGAGGAAAATATTACGACTTATCGCGATTTGCTGGATGCGCGCATTATGGGCTTGCTCATGCCGCGCCCCTCGGAAACGGTAGCTGCTTTCGATCGGACAGCAGAAGCAGAGGGCATTTCCAAGGCGACGGATGCCTTCTATAAGCTGAATATTGATTCCAACTACATTCGCATGGACCGCATTCGCAAAAATAAATATTGGCTATACGCTACGGATTACGGCAATTTGGAGATTACAATCAATCTGTCCAAGCCGGAAAAGGATCCAAAGGAAATTGCGCTGCTTAAGACGCTGCCGCAAGCTAAATACCCATTGTGCCTGTTATGTGCTGAAAATGTAGGCTACGCCGGACGCGCCGATCATCCCGCGCGGCAAAATCTGCGCGTCCTGCCGCTGACCTTGCAGGCAGAGCAATGGTATTTTCAATATTCGCCTTATGTTTATTACAACGAGCACAGCATTGTATTCAAGGGCGCGCATGAGCCGATGGCGATTTCGCACTCCTCGTTTGCGAGGCTGCTCGATTTCGTCGAGCTGTATCCGCATTATTTTATCGGCTCCAATGCCGATTTGCCGATTGTTGGCGGCTCGATTCTGAGCCACGACCACTTCCAGGCAGGACGTCATACGTTCCCGATGGAAGCGGCTGGGGTGGAAGCAAGCTTTGTTAATCCGGAGCTGCCAGGCGTCAAATACGGTATCGTAAGCTGGCCAATGTCCGTTGTGCGGATAAATGGCGCTTCGAAAGCTGATGTGCTGAAGGCGGCCTGCAGCCTGCTTGATGCTTGGCGCGGCTACAGCGACGCGGATGCCGACGTTCTCGCCTTTACCGCAGGTGCTTTGGATGCAGCACAGACGCCGCATAATACGATTACGCCGATTGCCAGGCTGCGCGACAACGGCGAGTATGAGGTCGATCTTGTGCTTCGCAACAATCGGACGAGCGACGAGCATCCGGACGGAATTTTTCATCCCCATCAGCACCTGCATCATGTCAAAAAAGAAAATATCGGCCTGATCGAAGTGATGGGTCTTGCTGTTCTGCCAGGCAGACTGGCAACGGAGCTTGGTCAAATTGCCGCTTACTTGACGGGAGAGGCGACTATCGATGCTGCCCTTCAGGAAACCGCTCATCCGCTTCACAAGCATGCAGAGTGGATTAGAGAGCTTGTAGCGTCTTATGGAACGTCCTGCTCAGAGAGCGAAGCTCAGGCGCATGTGGAGACTCAGACGGGTGCAAAGTTCCTTGATGTGCTGAAGGACGCAGGGGTATACAAACGCAACGATGCTGGAAAAGCAAGTTTTCAAAAGTTCCTGTTTTC
This sequence comes from Paenibacillus sp. Leaf72, assembly GCF_001422685.1. NCBI lineage: Bacteria > Bacillati > Bacillota > Bacilli > Caryophanales > Paenibacillaceae > Paenibacillus > Paenibacillus sp. Leaf72. Next base: position 212,963 of record NZ_LMLV01000035.1, read on the forward strand.
CCTAGGGTTGCAAAGTGAATAATATAGGCTGAAACGTGAAGCTGGCTTTTAATCCTGAGGGGATTGAGAGCCAGCTTTTAATCTGTGAAATAATTAATTTGAAAAGTGTAAAAAATTATGGTATTTTTTATATGATTAAAAATAGTATTTACGTTACTAATGTTTTATTGTGATCGCCAACACTACAAGTTAGATGGAGGAGTTAATATGCCGGAAACTATTATGCCGTTAGATGATTTTTTGCAGTTGAATTCGGATGAGCAAGTGGAAAAGCTGAAAAGATGGAAAATGGATTATACGCTTAAAGATATTCGTGAAGCTTGGGATTTCAAACATTCCGCTCAGTATTACATGCTCCTTAAGAAACTCCGCATCTACGAGCGGGTTGTAAATAAGTCGGACAAGTTCTATCCGGTTCCAGATCATTTGTCTTCACAATCGGGTGGTGGATTTGAACGTGGATGGAGAGGACAGCCTTCTTACGCTCAGCAGGAGCTTAAGCTTCCAGCAGATCAGTTCAACTACAACTTGAACACAACGCTCAGCGGTGCTGAACTTGCTGAGAAACTCGAGCGCCTTGCTTTCTTCCTGAAGGGCGAGCAGAAACAAGTAGCCATTTCGCTGTCCCTTGAAGCAGCAGCAGCTGTAGCAGTGAAGGAATCCGAAACGACAGAAGAATAACACAAAGAAACCGGGGCAGCTCTTGCGAGTGCGCCGGTTTTCTTGTGTTGTCGAAGGGTGTAATATAATGTATTTTAATGGTATTACTTGAAGAGCTGTATTACTTGTTCCTTAGCTTGCCTAGCTCTGATACAAGGGCTTCAACTTCACTGATACTGAATTTTTCTTTGCTTGCAACGACCTCATACAGTTCCTTAATGTCTTCGTATTGCGTAATATTGAAATGGGAAGCCTGCATAGCGGCAGCCGAAGCCATCTTTAATTTTGTTTTGATGGTATCAATCATAAATTCAATATTTTGCGGCGTTTGCTGTTCAAGATCAAGCATGGGTAAATCCTCCTTCATCATTCAGGGCATGGATGCATGCGCCTGCTGTTTCATACTAATGCCGTCATTGTAACATAATTTTAGGACGGGCATCAGACAAATTGAATAGAACCGATAAATCCGATACAATTAATAGCAGGATGGGTAATTATAAAGTAGAGCATGAAGGAACGCAGATAAATTGAATGAAGCAGGTTAGCTTAAAGGAGCAGGAAGATGGAGCAGTCAGATCGTTTCAATCTCGAAATTGCTGAATTTCTGGCTCCGATTGCCAGGCAGTACCCGAATAGAAGCGATATTTCCTTCGTATGTATTGGTACAGACCGTTCGACAGGAGATTGCTTTGGGCCTCTCGTCGGCACGCTGCTGCGGGAGCAGGGCTGGGAGCATGTCATCGGCACAATGGAGCAGCCGTGTGACGCCTATGCAGTGGAACAGGCGGTTCTCAAGGCTGAAAATCATGCAGTCGTCATTGCGATTGATGCTTGTCTCGGCAAGCCGCAGTCGGTTGGAGCCTTTCTGGCGAAAGCGGGTCCGCTCCAGCCAGGAGCAGCAACGGGCCGGAGATTGCCGCCCGTCGGACATTACAGCATTGCAGGCGTTGTGAATGCGTTAAGCCACAAGCCATATATAACGATTCAGACGACATCGCTGTATCATGTCATGCAAATGGCAGAGCAGTTGGCAGCAGCGATTGCAAGAGCATGGCCGGGCAGTAAGCGCTTATTAAAATGGACAGAAGAGGAGCGTGTTTATTTTGGCTAATTGGATAACCTTGGCGAATCAAAAGCTGATGCTTGAGGAAGGCACAGAGCTTAGCTTTTACGACTCAGAAGCGTTAAAATGGCAGGCTGGAGCAACGGACTCAGATCCAGAGGCAGGCCACCCCTCTCCTGTGGTTGTGCTGCTGCATGGCTACTGCGGCAGCTCAGCCTATTGGGAAGAGGTTGCGCCAATGCTTGCACGGCAGTCGCGCCTGATCATTCCTGATCTGCGCGGTCATGGCTTATCTTCGGCCTCCGCCGATCTTGAAGCTACTATGGAATTGTATGCAGATGATCTTTACGCTATTCTTGAGCATCTTCGCATAGATAAAGTATGCCTCATCGGCCATTCGCTTGGCGGCTACATTGCATTGGCTTTTGCAGAGCGGCATGCGGACCGGTTGGCGGCATTCGGGCTTGTGCATTCTACAGCTCTAGCTGACAGCGAGGCCGCGAAGGACAATCGGGACAATACGATAAATTTAATCAAGCAGGGCCAGCTGGAGCAGGTGATTGACGGCATGTCGCAAAAGCTGTTTGCTCCAGATAATTTGGACAAGCTGCCTAGCAAGGTGGCGCGTGTGAAGGCGATTGGCTATCAGACGGGCGGAACAGGAGCGATCGCTGCGGCATCCGGAATGAAGGCAAGGCCTGATCGGACGAGCCTATTGCGTGAAGCCAAGCTGCCTGTGCTGCTGCTTGCCGGGGAAGGCGATCAAATCGTTCCACCGGAGCGGACGCTGTTATTTGTTGGCCCCTCCATCACGCAGGTGCTGCTTCCAGATGCCGGCCACATGAGCATGCTGGAGCAGCCGGAAGCATGCGCAGAGGCGATCAGCAGCTTTATTGCTCGGATATAGGCTGGACGCACCTTTCTCGCAGTGGTGATCATCGTTCAAGCTAAATCATGGCAGGGCAGATAGAGGCTAGTGAAAGGGGCACGGAGCGATGTTTCAACGGGATTATTTTATGCGCATGATTGAGCAGATGACGGAAGCGGTCGGACAAGTGATGCAGCTGAGAAGAGAGCTGAAGCAAGAGGAGGCGCTTGTCGTCATTGACGAGCTGCTGGACCGCAGGTTTGGGCTAAGCGGGAAGCTGATTCGCACGTTGTCAGACGAGGATCTGCTCGCGGTTATGACGAAAAACGGCGTCGTAGAAACGGACAATATCCAGGCAATCGCGATTTTGTTCAAGCAGGAGGCAGAGCTGTATGAAGATTTGGGCAAAGAAGCGGAAAGCTTTGCGCACAGCTTAAAGGCTTTGCACTTGTTTATGCGGCTTTCACTCATCGATGCGCCGCCGACGCTTACAGACTCGAGCGAAGAAGCAGTGAACTTGCTCGGCAAGCTGTCGCCATACGAGCTGCCCAATCGAACGAAGCATCTGGTTGCTGAGTGGCATGAAGCAGAGGGCGCTTTTGCGCTCGCTGAAAATATTTGGTACGAGCTGCTTGATGACGGCGCAGCCGGCAAAGGCGAGGTCGCCGCGTTTTATATGCGGCTGCTTCCTTTTGAGGAGGACAAGCTTGCGGCTGGCGGCTTGCCGATAGAGGAAATCAGAACAGGGCTGAACAGCCTGGAGATGGAGCAATAGCAATGACAGAACAGTGGCAGCAGGACATATGCCGCCTGACAAAAACGGGCGGGCTTTTGCAGGGAACGCTGAGCCAGCTTCGCCGCAAGGACGGAGACGCAGCGCCCAAAATCATCATTCGTCCCGTACAATTGAAAAATGGCCTTCATTATCAATTTGAAGCTCATTATGCGAATAAGGTTATACATAACAATTGGCTTCCGGAAGATGCGGGGCCGAGGCTGGTCGAACTGCTCGGTGAGCAATATCGCCAGGCGCTTCTCAAAACGCAGGAAGCAGATATACAGCTGCTTCTGAGCAAGAAAGGCAAGCCGACTTTGCTCAAAAAGCCGCCAACCGCTAGTGCAGCAAGCACCGAGCAGCAGCACAACCGCCAGAAGCAGCGCGTCATTGCGGAAGGACAGGCGGCACCGTTTATGGTGGAACTGGGCATAATGACGCCGGAAGGCAAAGTCCATGCGAAAAAGCAGGATAAGTTCCGGCAGATCAATCGCTTCCTGGAAATGGTTACTGATGTATTGCCTCAGCTTCCGCAGGGCAAGCCGCTGACCATTATCGATTTTGGCTGCGGCAAGTCGTATTTGACGTTTGCCCTGTATCATCTGCTGGCGTTAGAGCAGAAACGGGATATTCGCATCGTTGGTCTTGATTTGAAGGCGGATGTCATCACTTTTTGTTCGGAGCTTGCACATACGCTTGGTTATGATAAACTGACATTTATGGTGGGTGATATTGCCGATTATGAAGGTGTAAGCGAAGCGGATATGGTTGTAACGCTTCATGCATGCGACACGGCTACCGATGCTGCGCTTGCTAAGGCAGTCGGCTGGGGAGCCTCGGTCATTATGTCCGTGCCTTGCTGCCAGCACGAGTTGTTCAAGCAGGTGAGCAGCGACGTTTTGGCCCCTATTTTATCGCAAGGCCTATTGAAAGAACGTTTTGCGGCTATTGCAACCGATGCGGCCCGTGGCACGCTGCTTGAGGTGCTGGGTTATAAAGTTCAAATGCTGGAGTTTGTTGATCCGGAGCATACGCCCAAAAATCTGCTCATTCGAGCGGTTCGCGGCGAGTCGGGCATACAGGCGAAAAAATGGGAGCAATATGAGCAGTTCCGTAATTTTCTGCAGATAGCACCTAGTCTTGAGAAACTGCTTGCCGAACGTTTGCCCGCAAACTAGCAAGTATATAACTTAATGGAAATTGCTTTAGGAATGCATGGATGATAGCGACCAAATGAAAGATGCCGATTACTAGCGTTATCATGGTTAAAGGCGGGAAACAAGGAAATGAGAAAAGTTCAGATTGGCATGGTGCAGCCGGGGGACAGGCTTGCCAAAACTATTTTTCAGGATAACGGCAGCGTGCTGCTCGGCGCAGGCGTGGAGATGAATGACCGTTTTATTAATAGGCTTGAAAATATGGGCTACGATTTTGTGTTTATTGAAGATAAGGCCACAGAAGATATTATGCCCGAGGACAGCATTCGCGACGAGACGCGCAAAAAAGCGGCGGAAGCTGTTTCTGCGACGATGAATGCGTTCAAAGAGCCCGCCCTAAAGGGGCGGACGATTGCCCCGGACATTGGACGGACATTCCGTTCGGTATTTGGGTCCATCATGCAGGACCTCGCGAGCAGGCCAAACATGGCGGTCAATTTGACCAGCATTCATTCGGCGGATGCCTATTTGTTTCAGCATTCGGTCAATGTTGCGATGCTTGCCGGCGTTATTGGAATCGCCAAGGGCTTCAATCGCAACCAGCTGGAGGATTTGGGCATTGGCGCGCTGCTGTTTGATATCGGCATGACGAAGCTGCCTCAGCCGCTGCTGGCGACGAAAGGGCCGCTATCCGATGCAGACCGCAAAATCATGCAGAGCCACACGATGGAGGGCTTCGATATTTTACGGAAGTATCATGATATTTCCCTCTTATCGGCCCACTGCGCATTGCAGCATCATGAGCGTTATGACGGCTCGGGTTATCCGCGCGGGCTTAAGCATGATGATATTCATATGTTCGCCCAAATTGTCGGGCTTGCCGATGTTTATGACGCACTGACTTCCCCGCGGCCTTATCGCAAAAGATATACGCCAACGGAAGCCATCGAATTTCTGTTTGCGGCCGGCAATACATACTTTGATTTTGAGCTGATCAAGCTCTTTTGCCGCCATATTTCCATTTATCCGGTGGCGACGACGCTGCTGCTCAGCTCTGGACAGACCGCCGTCGTGACAGCGAACAATGAGCTGGCCCTGCATCGTCCACGCGTACGCATTATTCGTGAAGCCGATGGCTCGCATACGGCAGCTCCTTTTGAAATTGAGCTCAAGGACGACATGTATTTGACGATTGTCAAAGAGCTATAGGGTCAAGCACGAGGCTTTCTTACACATTAAGGCAGCTTTTTCCCGCAGAGCTGTTAAGAAAAGAAAGAATATAAATGGGTTCGCTAGGTTAGGGGCTTGACTATACAAGCATTCCTTATGCTGCATAAGCTGTTAAGGCGAAAGTGCAAAAAGGAGTGGTGGTATAATGTCTAAAAAAATGAAACCCCCGTATTTAGGCCCTAAGGGTACAGGAAAAGTGATCAGCAAGGTAACCGGGACAAAGAGGCTTCAAAGCGGAGGCCCGACCTTTAACCGTCTGACGGTTGTATGGGTTACGACCAGTGGCGTGCCGTTTAATACGACCGGTTTTTTTGCCCGTCTGTTTAGAGGCAATACTGTGGTTGCGATTGCGGCGTTTGACCGTTTCGGTGTCGTCAGGTTTAACCAGATTGAGACGCTGACAAACGTATCTTACACGATTCGTTTATTCAATTCGAATGGCGTACTGTTCCGTACGGCGTTCATTCCGGCAGGAGTACAAACATTCGCGGTTATTGGCTAACTTCAAATCCTCTTGCATTTTCCGCTCATAACAGGCGGAGAGGGCAGGAGGATTTTGCTTTCTCTTTGAATCTTCTCTATCTTCATGTAATATGGGGATAGATGTATAAAGGGGGAGCTTTGATACATATGGGTGTGCAGCATCATACTTTATCCAAGCTGGATATTATTCGCAGAATTCTATTTATTACAATTGGGGCTGCGCTGGTATCTGTAGCTTTAGAGATTTTTCTGGTGCCGAACCATATTATCGACGGCGGAATTGTAGGCATTTCTATTATCGTATCCCATTTTACGGGGCTGCCGCTCGGCTTGTTTTTGTTCTTATTAAATCTTCCTTTCCTGCTGCTAGGGTATAAGCAAATCGGCAAAACCTTTGCTTTATCGACGTTATACGGCGTTAGCGTCATGTCGCTGGGCACATTTTTGCTGCATCCGGTGAAGGCGATTACGAGCGAATACGTGCTGGCCGCTATTTTCGGCGGTGTCATATTGGGCGCTGGGGTTGGACTCGTTATCCGTTTTGGCGGATCGCTGGACGGGACGGAAATTGTTGCGATCTTGAGCAATAAGCGCCTGCCGTTTTCAGTAGGCGAGGTCGTGATGTTTTTTAATCTTTTTATATTGTGCAGCGCCGGATTTGTATTCGGTTGGGATCGGGCGATGTACTCGCTATTTTCTTATTTCATAGCATTCAAGATGATTGACATTACGATTGAAGGCTTTCAGGAATCGAAGGCCGTCTGGATTATCAGCGAAAGCTGGCAGGAGATTGGCGCAGCTATTATGAGCCGTCTCGGCCGCGGCGTCACTTATTTGCACGGCGAGGGCGGCTTTACCGGCGGGCAGAAACGGATTATTTTTTGCGTCATTACCCGGCTGGAAGAAGCCAAGATGAAATCGATTGTACAGGAGCTTGATCCGGCTGCTTTTCTGGCCGTCGGCAACATCCATGATGTGAAGGGCGGCCGCTTCAAGAAGCGTGATATTCATTAGCAAAGGGGTTTAAGCTTTGGATGAGTTTGCAAGCATCAGCCATTGGACGGCGGGCAGACAGTCCGCTGAATGGCAGCAGCAAAGAGGCGTGACGCTCGGCATTGGCGATGATACAGCCATCATTGCTCCTGCGGGGATGGCGGATGAGCTGGATGGACCGCTGGAGCTGCTGATGGCCGTCGACACGATGGTGGAGACGGTGCACTTTAATGCGTATACGATGACCGATGAGGATGTCGGATATAAGGCGCTTGCCGCGAACGTGAGCGATATCGCGGCAATGGGCGGTGTGCCGCGACATGCGCTCGTGTCCGTGAGCGTGCCGGCGGCATATGGGCCGGAGCGGATAGCTCGGCTCTATGATGGGCTTTATGCGTGCGCCGCGGATTACGGCGTCGCGATTGTTGGCGGCGATACGACGTCTTCGCCGCAGCACTTGGTTGTTGCGGTGACGGTGACGGGAGCCGTCGAAGCTGGGCGGGCTTTGCGCCGCTCCGGGGCGAAGCCCGGAGACGCGGTTGTGCTGACCGGAGCCGTCGGACTGTCGGCGGCAGGTCTGCATTTGCTGCTCGCGCGCAAGCAGGAGCGTCAAGAGCAGGCGGCGCGCGAGGCAGTAGAATCGGGCGAAACGGGCAGAGCTAGTGATGCTAGTGATGCCAGTGGGACACAGCCTGCTGGGGATTCGCAAGCGGCAAGCTCAGCGGGCGTTTCAAATCAAGCGCAGCACGAAGAGGTGCGCGGAGCGGCAGCGCTCATAGGGGCGCATTGCCGCCCTGTACCTTCCGTGCGTGCGGGACGTTTGCTGCTTGAGCGTGGCAGCTGTAATTCCCTTAATGATGTGAGCGATGGGCTTGCCAGCGAAGCATGGGAGATTGCCGAAGCCTCACAGTGCTGCCTTGTGCTCAAGGAAGATATGCTTCCACGCAGCGGCAGTATGGCTGCTTATGCGGCGGATGTTGGAATCGATCCGCTGGAGTGGATGCTTTATGGCGGCGAGGATTATGTGCTGCTAGGCACAATGGAAGCCGCTGATGTGCAGGCAGCACGCGAAGCTTTCCATGCCGAAGGCTTGCCATTTTATATCGTTGGCGAGGTGAGGCAGGGGGCGCCTTCAGTGGTGCTGGAGCCGGCGTTGTCAGCCAAAGCGGACGGAGCTGCTGCCAAGGGCAAGTGTATGCCCCTTGCCAAGCGAGGCTATAATCATTTTAAGAAATGAAATTGGGTGAATAAGATGCAAACAGCGATTGGAGAAGCACAGTGGAAGGCGAGCAGCACGAAGGATACGGAAGCACTTGCGACGCTTATTGCTTCATGGGCAAAACCGGGCACGCTGCTAGCGCTTGACGGCGATCTTGGTGCGGGGAAAACGACGTTTTCGCAGTTTTTTGCGAAAGCCATTGGCGTGCAGGGCATAGTAAACAGTCCGACCTTTACGATTATCAAAGAATATGAAGGCGCTGAGATGCCCTTTTATCATATGGATGTTTATCGCGTATCCCTTGAGGAAGCGGACGAGCTGGGACTTGACGAATATTTTTACGGCAGCGGCGTGACGATTGTGGAATGGGCAAGCTTGATCGAAGAGCTTTTGCCCGAGGAGCGCTTAGAGCTGTATTTGGAGCATACGGGCGGCGAAGAGCGGGTAATTCGGCTGAAAGGCATCGGAGAAGCCTACGCGGGCTGGTGCCAGTCTTTGAATGACAGGGAAGTAGGGAAGCAACATGGTTGAGCAGGCGGAGCAGCCCATATTAGCATTTGATACCTCGACGGCTGCCCTCGCGGCGGCTGTTATTCAAGGTGATCGGATTTTAGGTGAAATTCAATCTTTTGCGGAGCGCAATCACTCCGTTTATATTATTACGCATTTAAAGCAGCTGCTTGAGGATTGCGGTGTAAGCAAGAAGGAGCTTGGCGGCATCGCTGTAGGGGGCGGCCCAGGCTCTTACACTGGCATGCGAATTGCAGTAACAGCGGCTAAGACGCTTGCTTGGACTTGGGATAAGCCGTTAGTAGCGCTGTCCAGCCTTGATGCGATTGCTTACGGGGCGTGTGAGCGATTAAAACAAACCGATGCGATGATTTCAACTATGCAGCAACAAATTCAGGCGGATCACCCTAATATGAACAAGATGGCTGTATGGTTCATTCCTATCATGGATGCAAGGCGGGGCCAGGTATATACGGCAAGCTTCTCCTATGCATATGGCGATCAATGGGAACGCCGTGCGGCTGATGGAATCAGGCTGATGCGGGATTGGGTCGACCAGTTATTGGAGCAAGTTCAAGAGCAGGTTCAAGAACAGGAACAAAAGCAGGAGCAAGAGCAGGCTGAGCTTAAGCCAACTCAGGTTCCAGCTGGATATGTTACTAAAATTTACATCACTGGCGATCTTAAGCTCCACGAGGCGGAGGCGCAGCGGCTCGTAGAAGGCTGTGCAGAAGCGGGTGTAGAGGTTAGTCTGTTTCCTTATGAGCTCGAAGGCAGGGCGATAGCTGAGCTGGGGCGGAAGCGCCTGCTTGCGGGGGATATAGATGACCCCCATACGCTTGCGCCAAACTATACACAGCTGCATGAGGCGGAAGTTAAGCTGCAGGAAAAGGAAGCTGCTCTAAAGGCTGAACAGGAAGCTGAAAGGGCAGCCGCCCAATCGGCTTCACTAAAGGCTGCAATTAATGCCGATGTGGATGCGGCTCGAGTAAAGGATGCGGAGCCATGATGAGAGAAATCAATCGGGATGAAATGATTTATCGGTCCATGACGTTGCAAGACATACCGTTTATTGTGGCGATCGAGCAGGAGGCCTTCACAGGTCCGTGGACAGCAGAGGCTTTTACCAATGAATTGACGAATAATATGTTTGCCAAATATATGGTGATGGAATACGAGAGGGAAGTTATCGGCTATGCGGGCATGTGGGTAATCGTGGACGAGGCGCATGTAACGAATGTAGCGGTACGTTCCGATCATCGCGGACAAGGGCTTGGCAAGCTGCTGCTGGGCGAGCTTCAGCGGACGGCTGTGTTTTTCGGTGCAAATAAAATGACGCTGGAGGTCCGGGTATCCAACGAGGTGGCGCAGCGGCTTTACCGCAGCCTTGGTTTTGAAGCGTCGGGCATCCGTCCCGGCTATTATTCGGATAATCAGGAGGATGCGCTCATTATGTGGGCGGAGCTTGATACGAGCAGCTTAGGCGTCCGGGAAGAGGGGCAGGAGTATTGAGCATGCAACAACAGGAAACGGCGAAGGCGGCAGCGGAAAATGAAAGCAAGTCAGGCCTTATTCTTGCCATTGAGACGAGCTGTGATGAAACATCCGTTGCCGTCATTCAGGACGGTAAACATATATTATCGAATGTCATTTCGAGCCAAATCGAGGTGCATCAGCGCTTTGGCGGCGTTGTGCCGGAAATTGCCTCACGCAAGCATGTTGAGGTCATTACGCTGATGATTGAACAGGCGATTGCTGAATCGGGCATAAAGCTAAAGGATTTGTCCGCGATTGCGGTGACGCAGGGGCCGGGACTGGTAGGCGCACTGCTTGTCGGCATCGTAGCGGCCAAAACACTGGCAATGGCGCTAGATTTGCCCTTGATCGGCACCCATCATATTGCGGGGCATATTTACGCCAACCAGCTCGTGCATGAGCTGGAATATCCGTGTATGGCGCTCGTCGTTTCTGGCGGGCACACGGAGCTGGTGCTGCTCGAAAATGAAGGCTCCTTCCGCATGATCGGGCGTACGCGCGACGATGCGGTTGGGGAAGCATACGACAAAGTAGCTCGTTCGCTCAAGCTTCCTTATCCGGGTGGGCCGCATATCGACCGGCTGGCTTCAGAAGCAACGGAAGCGCTGGCGCTGCCAAGGGCATGGCTGGAGGCGGACTCCTACGATTTCAGCTTCAGCGGCTTGAAGTCGGCGGTGCTGGCGGTTATTAATCAGACGCAGATGCGCGGGGACACGCTCAATGAAGCGGCGCTGGCACGGGGCTTTCAGGAGTCGGTCATTGAGGTGCTTGTTGAAAAAGCGCTTCGCGCCGTTCGCGCCTATGGCGCCAAGCAGCTGCTGCTGTGCGGAGGCGTCGCGGCAAATCGCGGCCTGCGGGCAGCTCTGACTTCCCGCTGCGAAGCGGAAGGCGTGCCGCTGCTCATTCCGCCGCTGACGCTGTGCACGGATAACGCGGCGATGATCGGAGCTGCCGCATTCCTGAAATGGCAGCGCGGCGAATATTCGTCGCTCGATCTTAAAGCCGAGCCAAGCTTCAGTCTGGAAGGCTGGATGGCACCGCAGGTGCAGAGCTAGACTAACGGCTGCTGGAAATTTTTTTGGTGCTGTGATTGACATCTAATTTTTGAAGGCCTATAATAGGCAACAATACTTTGAACTTCATATTCTGCAAACGCAAGGAACAGGAATAGTAGGGCCATTCCCGGAATGAACAGAGAGCTGCGGGCTAGTGCAACGCAGTCGACGGAAGCCTGAAGCTCGCCTGGGAGCGGAACAGTGGAACAGCTGGCTAACCATGGATAGCCGGATTTACTACACTGTCACGGCTAACCCCCGTAATCGGGTGCGCATCAATCAACATCCGGAGTTGATGATGTGCCTAAGGTGGGCATTCTAATTTGCTGCAATAGCAAAGCGGAAGGTCAACAAGGGTGGTACCGCGCAGGATTATAATAAGCCTGTCGTCTCTTGATTTATTCAAGAGACGACAGGCTTTTCTTGTTGTTTGGAAGTTCAAAGTTGGAAGCGAGCTATGAAATGAGCAAGCAGGCAAGTTATACATGAACCAGCACAATAAGCTGAAATCACATACAGAAAACGCATTGAACAGGAGTAGTAGAGCGGTAAAGCGGGACAACAGCGGGAACCTTGAGCGAGGCGCGGCAGGCGGATAACCAAGCTGCTGCATGATCGACAAGGAGCGCTGCAGAGAGCTGCGGGATGGTGCGACGCAGTCGAAGCTTACGTTCGAACTCGCCTGGGAGCGGAATGATGGAACCATCGGTGCAGGCAGCTGCGGTTAGCTGCAAGCCTAATGCGTACATCGTTACGGAATCAGCCCCCGTCATCGGGCATCAAGCGGGTGTGGACCCGCGCGAATGTTGCAGGCATGGGATTATCCATCCAGCAGCAGCGTGAAAAGAGAAGCCAATCCGGTTTTTCTGCTCAAGCGCATACAGGGTCCGGCCAATTAGAGTGGTACCACGGTGGGTGAAAAAGCCTGTCGTCTCTTTCAATTAGAGACGGCAGGCTTTTTTTAATATAAGCATTTATAAGTTTCACCCTTATAAACAGCTTATATTTCTCGGAATGAAACGCGCCGCGCCGCCAAAGGATGGCGACAGCCGATTCACCTTGGTTGCAGCAACAGCTGTATTTAACTAAAATTTCAGGAGGTCATAACGATGACAACGGCAAATGAGACGAATAACGGAATGAGAAAAATTCAAATTTTTGATACGACGCTGCGTGATGGCGAGCAGTCTCCGGGCGCTTCCATTGATCCTGAGCGTAAAATTATTATCGCCCGCCAGCTGGGCAAGCTGGGGATTGACGTTATCGAGCCGGGCTTTGCGATTTCCAGTCCCGGCGAATTTGCAGCGATCCAGCAAATTTCCCGCGAGCTGCAGCATGTTGAAATTGCCGGCTTTGCCCGCATGATGAAGGTCGATATTGATGCGGCGGTCAAGGCGACGCAGGATGCGGCAAAAAGAAGGCTGCATCTGTTTATTTCCTCGTCCGACATTCATCTGCAGCACCAGCTGAACAAAACGCGCCAGGAAGTGGTGCAAATCGCCCGTGAGATGATTGCTTACGGCAAACAGTTCGTAGATGAAATTGAATTTTCAGCGATGGATGCAACGCGCTCGGATCGAAATTTTGTCATAGAATTGGTCGAAGCGGCCATAGCGGAAGGTGCGACAATCATCAATCTGCCGGATACGCTGGGCTATGCGATGCCAGACGAAATCGATGATATGTTCCGCTCTGTCCGTCGCCTGGCTAGAGGCGGAGAAACGGTTCGCTACAGCACTCATTGCCATAATGATCTGGGGATGGCAGCTGCGAACAGTCTGGCGGCCATTCGTGCAGGTGCGACGCAGGTAGAGGTTACCGTCAATGGCGTTGGAGAGCGCGCCGGCAACTGTTCGCTTGAGGAAATTGCGATGATTATTGAGACTCGCAAGTCGGTTCTGCAAATGGAGACGCGGATTGATCAAAGCGAAATTTATGAAACGTCGCGGATGGTCAGCCGGGCGATGCATTATCCGATTGCGTATAATAAGCCGATTGTGGGCCGCAATGCGTTCCAGCATGAGTCTGGCATTCATCAGGACGGCCTGCTGAAAAACCGCAATACGTATGAAATTATGGACCCGGAAGCGATGGGCATTCCGCGCAGCATGATAGTGCTGGGCAGACACTCCGGCCGCCACGCGATCAAGCATCGCCTGTCCGAATACGGAATTGCCGTAGAAGGCGAGGAACTGGTTAATGTATACAATCGCTTCAAGCAAGTAGCCGATGAGAAAAAGCTGGTGACGGATAATGAGCTGATTCGCATCGCTGGCGAAATGACAGCTACTCAGCCTGACCCTTACATGCTGACCGATCTGCAGGTGCTGTCGGGCAGTCATCAATCCCGTATTGCGACCGTGACGATTCGTGAAAATGATGCGGGCACCGAGCGTTCCTATACAGGTTCCGGCGAAGGTCCTCTAGAAGCGGTCATTCACTGTATTCAGCAAGCGATCCCCGTTGCAGCAGAGTTTGAGGATCTGGAAATCCATTCGTTGTCCACAGGCGAGGATGCACATGGCGAGGCAGTCGTGACGATTGTCCACGCTGGCGAGCGCTATCGTGGAACTTCGATTCATAGCGACATTGTATATGCAGCCGCGCAGGCGTATGTGGGAGCCTGCAATCAAGCGATGCTGACCATTAATAAACGAGCGAATGAACAAAATGTAATTTAATAGCAAGCTCAAGAAAGGGACTTATTCACAGGGCATTAAGCTTTGTGGATAAGTCCTTTTTTATGCGTAAAATCAAGGGTTTGACTGTGGATGGGCTGTTCGTGGAAAGTGGATAGTTTTTTCACTTTATCGACACTGGAATTGTGGATAATGTGAATAATTTTTTGAGAAATTCGACGGCATTAAAAATTTATTACGTTAACGTTTACAAATCCTTTATTTCCGTCGGAAAATGTCGACAGAATTTACTAACAATTTGCGTCGGATTGTGGACAACTTTGTGGATAACCGTTTTTGATGTAAAAAATGAAAATTTCCTATAGGTTTCCTTTTAATTTGCTTAATAACCTAAATTTATGCAGTTTTCCATCCGATATTAGAAAAATAGGATAAGAAATGGTTGGATTTTTATCCATACAAGGGCGCGCACGGTCGCAATTTCTGTGTACGGGAGCTCAGAAAATGAACGGGAGTGTGACATGTGATGAAGTATGCGGATGAGAAGATCATTGCCATGATTTTCGGAGGAGTCAAGGAGGAGCAAGAGAAGGACCGCAAGGAGGAGGACTCGCCATCGCCGTCGCTAGAAGGGATGACGCTGCACGTTCAGGGAGAGCGTCACCAGTTTGCACGCCGCTTCATCCCCGGAGGGGAAGCATCGATTGTGCTGTCGCAGGCGTTTACAGTGATGGATGAGGGGACGGCAAGGCTGAAATATCCGGCGGAGCGGCGGCCTAAGCTGATTTTCACAAATGAGCAAACTTCGATTAACGTCGCTTTTCAGCAGACGGGCTTTGAGATTGAAGCAGATGATGTGGAGGAATTCAGCGGAACGATGCTGGCCGTACTCAAGCGGTCGCAGCCTGCAGCGCGCTGGTTCCAAGAAGGCATGCGGGAGGTTGGCGGGAAGCAGGTTGCTTTTTTCGCTTATTTGACGCCTGCGCTGGATTGCAATCTATACAATTTGATGCTGATTGCCGAGCTGAACGGACGAGCCATCGCCTGCACCTTCAACTGCATGGAAGAGGAAATGGATGATTGGAAAAAGCTTGGGGAAGCGATGCTGACCTCGATAAAATGGCATCTGCCCGAGAAGGAAGGTGACCGATAATGAGCACGAATATCATTGCCCCGCATAATGTGCAGATTGCCCCATTTGAGCTTGTCCACATGCTGTCTTTATCCGTCGAGAAAAAAATCAATGAGCATGCGAAGCTGGTGTTTACCGGCATTGTGTCGGAGGAGCTGAAGGACAGCTACGTGGAAATGACCGACTCCGAGACGGAGGTTGAGGTGAGCCAGAAGGATGAAGAGGGCGGATTATCCCCGTTATTTTATGGCTTGGTGCAGCGCATTGAGGTTAAGGCGGTACGCGACGTTTATGTGCTGAAGGTGGAGGCGCTGTCCCATACTTGCCAGCTTGATCTGGAGAAGCATACCCGTTCCTATCAGGATACGGGCATGACGTACAAGGCGCTCATTGATCAAATGGCTGCGAGCTATCCCGGCATGGATGTGCTGGATACGGCAACGCAAGGGGCGAGTCTTGGAAAGTTCACCTTGCAATATCAGGAGACGGATTGGGCATTTCTCAAACGAATGGCCTCCCGGTTTCAGGCGGGCTTGATGCCGTCGGCGATGTTTAATTCCCCTAAAGTATTTCTTGGAACGCCGGATGGCGATGCTGCCGGAAAGCTGGAGGATATGCCCTACAGCGTGCGCAAGGATGTGCTGCATTACCGGCGGATGTGCAAAATCGGCATGCAGGGCGTGACGGAGCAGGACTTTATTTTTTATGAAATTGAAACGACGCAGTGGCTGCTGGACTTAGGGCAATGCATCACCTTCAAAAAGCAGCAGCTTTATGTAGGCGAAATGCACAGCCAGTGGAAGGAAGGCATGCTGTCGCATCGTTATTTGCTCTGTTCGGGCAAGGGGCTAAGCCAGCCTCCGCTCTATGCCGCGGCCCTCACCGGAGCGTCGCTGCAAGGCAAGGTGCTGGCGATAGCCAAGGACACGGTGCAAATTCATCTCGACATTGACGAGAAGCAGGACGCCGGCAAAGCTTATTGGTTCCCTTATTCCTCCGTGTATACGGCGGAAGGGGGGACGGGCTGGTACTGCATGCCGGAGAAGGGCGACCAGGTCAGGGTGTATTTTCCGAGCGGCAAGGAGGAGAACGGCATTGCATCAAGCTCCGTCCGGCAAAATGTCGAGGAGGGCGAGCATAACAAGCTGGGCAATCCCGATCATAAGTTTTTTCGCACGCCAGCGGGCAAAGAACTGAAAATGACACCTGAGGAAATTATTATTACCGGCAAGGACGGCGAGGTGTTCATCCGGCTCAGCGACGAAGGCGGCATTGAAATTATAAGCAAGAAGAAAATTACAATCAAAGCCGAGGAAGACATCGCCATTGATTCTCAGCAGAAGGTGCTCATTTCCGCCAAGGATGAAATCAGCCTGACCTGCAAGGAAAGCCTGATCAAGATGGACGGCAATACGACGATTAAGGGCAAGGAGCTCAAGACGAATTAAAGGCCAATTAGAGCGGAAAATGCAAACCAAGCAGAAAACCAACCTACACAAGCAAGGGGAGAGCTTACGAGAAAAGTCATAAGAAACAGGGCATTCAATAGACGAAAGGGGAGCGGTTCATGCAGGAAAATCGGCTCGAGCTATTTGAGGAGCAGGTGGCTGATGAGCTAAGCCAGCGGGCGCTGCTGGCGTTGGAGCGGTATTTTGCAGCACACAAGGAACGGCTTGCGGAGCTGTTCGTGCAATCGTTTGAGCAGCTATGCCTTTATATCGGAGGAAGGCAGCAGCGGGGGCTGCAGGGAAAGCTGGGGCATATCACCTATTCACTGCTGCGGACGGAGCTGCTTGCGGGCAGCCCGCTTTATATGGCCGAGGCAACGGATCGAACATGGTATATGGATGAAAACAGCTGCTATGGCAGCTATGATGCAAGCTGGGCTTTTCGTGATCTGGCTGGGCTGGAGCAGCAGCTTCTGGCCGAGGCCAGGGGCTACTTCTCCGATTCAGAGGCTGCGCTGCAGGCAGAGGCAGTTCGGCTGAGGACTGCGGTGCAGGCGCATCGCTACGTCATCAGCTTAATCCGCTATGCGATGCCGGAGGCGGCGAAGCTGAAAGCCTACAGGGAGCTGGAGAAGGAAGTGGAATGCGAGGTTCGCGTGGGCGAGTACATGGACCAGAGCGAGACGGTGTACAAGGAGGATTTTTGCCAAAAAGAGGCTGCCGAGGTTCGCGCTTATTTGGAGCAAAAGCAGGAGCTGACCTACACCTATGAGGTGTTTGCAGAGCTGGATTTGGCCCAGGGCGATTATGCGGGCATTCAAGCGCTCTATAGCGATTTTCGTGGCAGCGACCTTTCTCACAGCTCGTTTGAAGGGGCAGCGCTGGTCGGAGCTAAGCTTAGCTTAAGCAAGCTCACGCAGGCCAGCTTTCGCTACACGCTGCTGTGCGAAGCGGATTTTCGCGGCAGCGAGCTGCAGGGAGCGGATTTCAGCTATTGCAGCGGGCCTAGCGGAATGCGAGATCCTTTCGTATGGGAGCATCCGGGTTTTGTGCCGCTGCGATTTAATGGCGCGGATTTGAGCGGAGCGGATTTTACGCTCGCTAATGTGAAAGGAGCAAGCTTCATCGGGGCGAATTTGGCTGGCGCCGTATTCGAGCAAGCGAATATAGAGCAGGCGCTGTTTAGTGCTAGTGCCCGCAGCCAGGCTGCATTCAGCGAGGAGCAGCTGGCACAGGCCATATGGATAGAGGAGGACGGCGGAGCATGAGGAAGGGCTTATTCATTATGACGCAGGATCAGCGAGTGGCTGATGCCATTCGTCCGATGGACAGCGAAGGGGTGCTGGCGGAGGCGCTGGCCGGCCCTAAGGGAGGAGCGTTGTTTTTCAAACCGGATGGCTCCCAAAGTATAGCACCGCTGCGGCTGATGCAGCAGAAGCGGGTTGTTGCGGTCGATTTTATCCAAAAGCCTGCCCCGCTCGTCTCGGACCTCGTGAAGGAGGTGTTGGCAAAGTATGCGCCGCGCGCGTTGTTTCGTTCGGTCGTGCTTGTCGATCCGGGGAGCGGCATACAAGCCTCGTATTGGCTGCTGGAGCGTCCGCTCGTCCATTGCCTAGCTGCGCAAACTGAATTTTTTCCCGATGGGACCTGCAAACGGCTGGTAGTTGATTCCGCTAAAGCAGGCAAGCATCCGTTTCTGAAAATTGGCGGCTTGCGTGAGGATGTGACGCTCGTGCAGCTTGGGGTGGCAGAAAGTCTGCTGCGCAGGGAAGTGGCGGGCATTCGATTTACGAAGGTGCAGCTTCAATTATCCGAAGAGGAGCGATGGGGATGAGCGGTGGTGGAAACGAGTCGGCAACGATTATAGCGGGCCAAGGGGCGTCAGAAAGCTACGTCGTAGCGGGCGCAATCATCTCCTGCAATTGGGGGACGAAGCGGATGCGTCTTAAAACGCCTCTCAGCCATGGGGTTTATATCCAAAAGCAAGCGCAGCTCAATATTGGCGATTATATGCTGGGGACGAACATTATGCCTTTTGAACGGTGCATGAGCCAGTCGAATCCGGCTGTCGTCGCGGCTGGCGGCATTGCGCCGTGCACGCCGATCATCGCGCTGCCATGGACGAATGGCAAAACAGAAACAAAGGTTGGCGGGCTCCCTGCGCTGCTCAACTGCTCCAAAAATTCATGCTTGTACTGCGGCACGATCTCAATTGAAGATGACGGGCAGGGCGTATAGGCATGCGGCTGTCAGAGGAAGGGGGGCTATGGAATGTCCACGGAAAAAAAGGCCATCGGCTACGAGCAGCTGCGCCTGCAATGGCCGTATGCCGTGCAGCAAATTCAAGGGCTGCGCATCGAGAAACGCGTCAATGAGCATGCCCTTTTATGGGTAAGCGGCATCCTGCCGGAGGAGCGGGAGGATCAGGATTTGCAGCTCGTCAGCGAGCAGGACCAGGTCGAGCTGCATCAGGTGGATGAGCAGGGCGGCATGGTGCGGATATTGTTCAGCGGAACCGTCGCGAGCTTTCTGGTGCGGGCGATCCGCAGCGTATATACGTTCGAGCTCACGGTGCTGTCGCATACGAGCAGCATGGATTTGGAGCGCAATACGCGCTCCTTCCAGCATGGGGAAATGATGTATGACGAGCTGCTGAAGACGGTGCTGGCGGCATATCCGAGGGCCGATACGATAAATGAGGCGGCGCACAAGGAAAAGCTGGGCGAGCTGACGCTGCAGTATGAGGAGACGGACTGGACTTTCCTCAAGCGTATGGCCTCGCGCTTTGGCGCTGTTCTGGTGCCGGAGGCTGCCGCGGCATCGCCTAAGTTCTGGTTCGGTTTAGGCGAAGGGCGGCTGGTGGAGCTTCCGCTGCATAGTTATACGATTGCCAAAACATTGTCGCCCTATCGGGAGGCGGCTGCTCTAGGCGAGGGAGAGTCGTTAAGCGAGCAGGATTTTCTCGGCTATGAAGTCGTCAGCGAGCAGGTGCTGCAAATCGGTGATCGCGTAGTGGTAAAAGGGCGCGAGCTGGCTGTTGCCGAGGTGGAGGCGGAGCTGCGGCAGGCGCTGCTCGTCTTTACCTATAAGCTGCTGCCCCCATCCGGCATTCGCCAAAGCGAGCTGTTTAATGAGCAGGTCGTAGGCGCAGCGCTCGAAGGG
The DNA here is from genome assembly GCF_001422685.1 of Paenibacillus sp. Leaf72. Classification (NCBI taxonomy): domain Bacteria; kingdom Bacillati; phylum Bacillota; class Bacilli; order Caryophanales; family Paenibacillaceae; genus Paenibacillus; species Paenibacillus sp. Leaf72. The sequence goes on from NZ_LMLV01000035.1 coordinate 232,896, forward strand.
CGAATTCTTGAGGTGAAAAACGCGGCCGTGCGCGTTCAGTTGGATGTGGATGCGGAGCAAAAGAAAGAGGAAGCCAGCTGGCTTCCGTACGCATCGGTATACGCATCGGAGGATGGGACCGGCATGCACTGCATGCCGGAGCAGGGCGATGCGGTGCAGGTGTATTTTCCAAGCCGCCAGGAAGGGGAGGCGATGGCGCTCAGTTCGGTGCGCAAGAGTGGGCAGGATTCCCCGAAAATGGCCGATTCCAGCGTCAAGTCATGGACGACCCCATATGGCAAGGAAATGAAGCTCGCCGGGCAGGAGCTGTCGCTCATTGCGCAGGAAGGCGTGCTGTTCATTCAGCTGCATGAGGAGAACGGCATTGAAATTCGCAGCGATACGGCGATTGCGATTAAATCGGAGCAGCCGATTGAGCTTTCCTCGGAGACGAAGCTGGCGATTACGGCGCAGGAAGGGCTGTATCTCGTCTGCGGCAACAGCAGCATTGTGATGGATGGCGACACAGATGTGCTTGCCGATGAGCTGCTGCTGGTCGGCACGTATTTTGCTCCCGTCGTCGTAGAGGATCTCGAAGAGGAGGAAGTGCTGCCGGTACCGCTGCCCGAGCCGCCGCCTCCAGAGCCGGAGGAGCCGAAGAAAAAAGGCGGCTGGCTCGGCACGCTGCTTGATGTCGTGCAGGTCGGGCTGGATATTGCCGGCTGTGTGCCGGGGCTTGGCGTAGTTGCGAACGTGGCGAATGCGGCGATTTCAGTTGGACGCGGCGACTATCTGGGCGCGGCGATGTCTATGGCATCCTGCATTGTGCCAGGAGCAGGGCCGGCGCTCAAGGGAGCGAGAATGGCGAAAAATGCCGCCAAAGCCGGCAAAGCGATGATGAAAGCCGCTAATGCGGCTAAAGCTACCGGCAAGACGCTGAGTGCGGCGCAAAAGGCGTTTAAGTCAACCTCGGCTTTCACGAAGCAGATGGTGAGCGGCATTAAGGCGGTAGACGGCAAGGTGCTGACGGCAGCGCGCAAGGTCGGCAGCAATTTGGACAAGCTGGAGCAGGTACAGAAGCTCAAAAAGGTAATGAAGCTGCCGGGCGTCGAGCAAGCGCTGGATTTTGCCGGAGATATGGCGATGGATTATGTTTTGGAGAAGACGGGCCTTGAAAATCTGGCGTATTTGTCCTATCTCGGCGGAGGCAAGAAAAGGAAAGGAAAACGCGGGAAAGGCAAAGGGAAAAGCTCAGGGAAGGCGAAGAGCCATAGCAAGGGCAAAGGGAAAGGCAGCAATAACAGCCCAAGCAAACCATCGAAGAAGCTGAATCAGGAGAAGCAGAAAAAGGCGAAAAAGGAATCTGCCAAGAAAGATCCGAGCAAGGCGGATAAGCGCAGCTGTAAAAATGACCCGATCCATGCGGGCTCAGGCGGGCAATTTATTATTCATCCCGCTCTCAAGCTGTATGGCGCGGATACTTGGACGTTCGAGATGCATTACCATTCGCTGCTGGAAACGGGCGGAGCGATGGGCGCGGTATGGACGCATAACTTTGAGCTGGCTCTTACGTTTGAGGAAGATGAAGCGGATGTGGCAGTGGCAGCCGATCGTGTGGTAACAGATTATGTGGCAAGCAATGAGGGGGAAGCAGCGTTTGATAAGGTGCTGCTTGCGAAGCAGCCTATTGCCGATGCTAATCCGCCAGGTGTTACGGTCTGGCGGACGAAAAGCCGCCGCAACCGTTTTGTAAGACAGGCAGACGGGGTTTATCGCAGTGCGGATAGCGATGTGCTGGGCGAGGAGCTGCGGCAGGAGCCGGAAGGCTATGTGCTGTGGCAGCGTGAAACGCAGGAGCAGATTTATTTTAACCTGGCAGGCCAGGCATTGAAATGGGTGAATGCTCATGGACAGGCACTGGAAATGCGTTATGATGCGCAGGGACGGCTTGCCAGCTTAACGGATGCGATTACACGGCAAGCGCTGAAGCTGACTTACGATACGCAGGGGCTGCTCAGCCGCGTGAGCGAGGGCAAGCGAATCATTCGAATGCAATATAATGCCTCGCATCAAATGACGCGTTATATCGATGCGAATGGCAATGAGACGGACATCGGCTACCACTGGAATGGCAAGCTTGCGCGGATGAGTGTAGGCGGAGCGGTTCAATACGAGAATACGTTCGATGAATTTGGCCGCATTACGAGCCAGTCGGATGCATCCGGCGCCATCGCGTATTTGGACTATGATGTGGAAAGCCGCTTTGGCTACACGATTACGACGGCAACAGATCGGCTGGGCGCGGTTGAAGTGCTGGTGCATGATGATCAGCTTCAATTGGTGGAGATCATTCAGAAGGACGGCAGCCTCGTGCAGCTGGCGTACAACGAGCAGGGCAAGCTGATATCGGAAACGCAGGCGGATGGCAGCGCAGTTGCGATGGCTTATGATGACTATGGGCAGCTGGTCAGCATGACGGATGCGCTAGGCCATGAGACGAGCTACGTTTACGACGAGCAGGGACTGCTCGTGAGTGAAACGGATGAGGAAGGGCGGACGACCGCTTATGCCTATGATAGCGGGGGAAGATTAGCTGAAATCCTCCGCGCGGATGGCGCAGTAGCCAAAATGACGTACAATGCGAACGGACAGCGGGAAAGCTACGTCGATTTTAACGGTGTAACGACCTCGTATGCTTACGGCCCGGATGGACGCGTCCTGCAAATAAAAGACGGCGAAGAGCGTATGATGGTCGTGGAATATGACCTGTCGGGAAGGGTTGCGAGCTTAGGCTATCCAACAGGCGGAACCATTTTACGCGAGTATGATGCGAATGATAATTTAGTCAAAGTTATCGATCCGTTGAAACGGGTATATGCTTTTGGCTATGATGCGTTTGATCGAAAGACGCTGGAGACGCTGCCTTCGGGTGCGGCAACCGCCTATGTATACAATGCGAATGGCTTGCTGGAGCGTGAAAAGGATGCGCTCGGACAGGTGACCGCCTATCGTTATGATGCCGAGGAACGGCTGGTGGCGCGGATGGATGCGCGCGGTGGGCAGACGCAGTATGAGTGGGATGCAGCGGACAATTTGGTTGCGGTTACGGATGCGCTCGGAAGGACGGAGCGTTATGGCTATGATGGGCTGGGCCGAGTAAACGCTATGTGGGATGCCAGTGGAGTGCAAATCGCGCAGCTCGATTATGACGCGGCAGGCAATCGGGTGTCGGAAATCAATGCGCTTGGTCAAGCGACGCGTTACCGTTTTAACAAAGCGGGACAGATTGCGGCGAAGGAAAACGCGAAAGGGCAGCAGACGACGTTTGCTTACGATGCGGCGGCCCGAATCACGGAGGTCGTGGAGCATGACGAAGCGACGTATCGCCAGAGCTATGACGGCGAAGGGCAAATTACGAGCTATACCGATGCGAATGGCAATGAAACGAAGCTGTCGTATGACCGCAGCGGCCTGCTGGAGCAGGAGGAGAATGGAACAGGCGAGGTCCTGCGCTTCTCGTATGACAATCGCGGCTGGCTGAAGGGAAGGGCGAATGCGCGAGGCCAGCAGGCAGCGTATGGCTATGATGCCGCAGGCCAATTAAAATCCATAAAGGATGAGGCGGGGCAAATTGGCCTCAGCTATAATATCGACGGGAATGTTATTCGGGTAGAAGAAGAAGGGCGCGTGAAGCGACGCACATTCGACATTTTGGGGCGTCTCACCTCCTGTCAGGACAGCAATGGCCAGACGATTCGCTACGCCTATGATGAAGCCGGAAATTTGCGCGTCATGACTTATCCCGACGGGAAACAAGTAACGTATTCGTATGATCTTGCAGGCCAGATGACGCAGGTGAAGGACTGGCGTGGACGGGTGACCCGTTACAGCTATGATATGAACGGCAGGCTGATTCGCACCGAACGTCCGAATGGAAGTATAGAGCAGCGAAGCTATGATGCACAGGGCCAGTTGGTGCGGCTGTGGGATATTAACCGTCAGGGCGTCATGTTACAGCAGTATCGGATGACATACAATGAGCTGGGCCAACTGGTAGAAGAGGAAGAAAAGCAGTACACCTACGATAATTTGCGCCGCCTTGTGAGCGGAGCGATGCCGGGACGCAAGCTGTGGTACAGCTACGACCTAGGCGGCAACCTGACAGAAGCGGGCGAAACGCCGCTCGCTGCGACAGCGATGAGCTATGCGCAGGACAATCGTCTTGCCACAGTGAACGGCAAGGATGTTGTATATGATGCGGACGGGAATTTACTCGTTTTGCCCATGGTGCTGGAGAAGGATGTTCAAGCAGAGACAGCGACATATCGGTACGATGCGCGGAATCGTCTGACGCAGGCTGGACGAACCAGCTACACCTACGATGCGGAGCAAGTGCGCATGTCGGTGACATGGCGCGGACAGACGACACATTATGTGACGGATCAGGTAGAAGAGTTAAGCCGAGTGCTGTTAGAACAAGATGGACGCGGCGAGACGAAGGCTTATTTTGTGTATGGAGCGGAAGGGCTAATCGGGCGGGAAGACAGCATGGGCCGCTACCAGAGCTATCACTATGATCTGNCGCGGCGAGACGAAGGCTTATTTTGTGTATGGAGCGGAAGGGCTAATCGGGCGGGAAGACAGCATGGGCCGCTACCAGAGCTATCACTATGATCTGCGCGGCAGTACGACGCTTCTGACGGATGAGAACGGGCGTGTGACAGATCGATACACGTACGGATTGTATGGGGAGCGGGAGCATCACGAAGGGACAACGCGGCAGCCGTTTTGCTATAATGGACGAGACGGCGTCATGACCGATCCGAACGGTCTTTACTACATGCGAGCACGGTATTACCATACCGGCATCAAGCGGTTTTTGAACCGGGATGTGCTGCGTGGAAGCATTTTAGAAGGGCAGACCTTTAACCGGTTTGGGTATGTGAATGGCGATCCACCGGGATGTGCTGCGTGGAAGCATTTTAGAAGGGCAGACCTTTAACCGGTTTGGGTATGTGAATGGCGATCCGGTGAGTTTGATTGATCCGTTTGGGTTGAGTGCAATTAGTAGTTGTACTGATAATGTTATAAATACGAGGGCGAATGACGCAGGACTTGATTTATCTCCTAAGCCAAGCCCATATAAGCAACTAGGACATAAAACCAAGAAGAAACTAGAAGCTAAGGTCGATAATAGAACGATTACAAAAGAGGAATATAAGCGGCTCGAATGGAACAAACGTCTTGCTGCTAGGAGAGATGTTGGAGTTAAAGAGTTTTGGCAACAAGAGAAACTAAGAATTAAAAAGGGGGAACCAACAACTAGAAATTGGTCACAACAGCAGAGAGATGATATACTCAGCAACAAAGTTCCTACACATAATGGAAAAACTATTACAGGACATCATGCATATAGTGTTTCAAAGTATCCTCATTTAGCAAATCAAGGGGAAATCATTTATCCTGCAACAGTAAAAGAACATTTCAACCGTTGGCATGGAGGTTCTTATAGGAAAGGCTTGCCTGGAAAACCTTATAATCCTTCCTTCCCAGAAGAGTTCTAGGGTTTGTAAATTAAATTAGGGGGAACGGGAATATGACTTTAATCACTGTAATATTACAATCTGAAGCAAGCAGTAGTTTAATGATTTTGATTAAGAAACATACAGGTTTAGGATTTTCAGAAATAAAATCATGTATTAATAATAAGCTGCCTTTGATGACAGCTAACTATGTGAATAATGATGAAATGCAAAAAATGAAAAATTTAGTAGAGGAGTTAGTCGTCCATAACAAAGAGTTTGAAATTTTTGAGCAGAATGGAAGCTATACTGAGATACTACCCTTAAAACACTTTATGAATAGTTTTGGAATGTCTAAACAAATTGCAGAAGATAGAGAACGAATAGATGATTTATTAATTCCTGAAGATGATGAGAGTTAATTATTAACGCAAATGAAATAGTGTGAAAAGAAGATTGCCCTATGACATTAACTTGTTTGCATAGGGCAGTCTTTTTTGTAATGGTAAGTTCTATTACAAAATTTCGGATGGTAACACCATAAGTGCGCATATCGGTGACATGACGCGGCGAGACGAAGGCTTATTTTGTGTATGGAGCGGAAGGGCTAATCGGGCGGGAAGACAGCATGGGCCGCTACCAGAGCTATCACTATGATCTGNCGCGGCGAGACGAAGGCTTATTTTGTGTATGGAGCGGAAGGGCTAATCGGGCGGGAAGACAGCATGGGCCGCTACCAGAGCTATCACTATGATCTGCGTGGAAGCACGACGCTGCTGACTGATGAGAACGTACGCGTGACAGACCATTATACGTACGGATTGTACGGAGAGCGGGAGCATCACGAAGGGACAACGCGGCAGCCGTTTTGCTATAATGGACGAGACGGCGTCATGACCAATCCGAACGGCCTTTACTACATGCGGGCGCGGTATTATCATACCGGCATCAAGCGGTTTTTGAACCGGGATGTGCTGCGTGGAAGCATTTTAGAAGGGCAGACCTTTAACCGGTTTGGGTATGTGAATGGCGATCCNCCATACCGGCATCAAGCGGTTTTTGAACCGGGATGTGCTGCGTGGAAGCATTTTAGAAGGGCAGACCTTTAACCGGTTTGGGTATGTGAATGGCGATCCGGTGAGTTTGATTGATCCGTTTGGGTTAGAGGCAATGAGTGAGTGCTCCAAGGGGAAGGCTAAAGATAAAGCTGTAGTAATTACTCTTAAGTTTGATAAAAAATGCCTAAAAACTATTTTGAAAGAAAGGCAAAAAAATTAAAAGAACTAGGGGATCAAGGTTTATTATACAAAGCTCAAAATCCAGTATCTAGAGACCCTAATATAACAAAACAATATCGACAAGACATGATAAAGAGAATATGGAAACAATACGGCAAGGGAAATCCTGTTTTTGCTAAAAAATTAATTAAAAGAATAACTAGTGATATGCAGCCGGATCATGTTTGGGAATTACAATTAGGTGGGCCTGATACTGTTAAGAATTTAAAATTTTTAGATACATTTACGAACTGGCATATAGGTGTTAAGCAAATTAGACCGCAGATTCGAGACTTGCCTACAGGTACAAAAATTAAAATTAAAATTGATATGGGAGGGTAAGAAAAATGGACGAAAAATTACTATCTATTATTAGAAAGTTGAGAGGAAATTTGCTGGATGAACCCGAAAGTATAATCTATGCTGAAATAAATGAAGGTAATACAAAAATTATTACAGATAACGATTATCTTAAAGATTATTATGATTTTTTAAGGGAAGCTGATGGTGCACGATGTGGAATGTTCGACCTGTGGTCATTTGGAGAGTTATCAAAGCATCAATTTCGTATATCTGATTTCTCTGGAGCAGAAGAAAAATGGATTGAAATTGGACAGGTTTTATATGAACCGGTAGTAATTAATAAAGAATCTGGACAAGTATACCTCTTCAATCAAGAAGAACCTGATACTGAAGGGAGAGACCTAGGATCTGTAAGTGATTTTCTGGCCAATTATGTATTCGGTCCCCAATACGGTGAGTTAGTACCGAATGCTGATTCTGAAGAATGGTATCTATTCCTTAAGAAGAATTTACCGTTGTAGTTGTAAAGCGGATAATTCTTTTCAGCCAAAAATTTAATGACAATGATCTTGGACTGTCAAGCACTAACTTTTAGATTGAGCCCGATTAAAAACTGTTTTGAGAAATTGAAATAATAATTTATAAGTCCATTCCGACTGGCAATTTGAGAAGGAATAGGCTTTTTTCTTAAATCTTACTTTTAACCGCTCTGGTCACGTGAATGGCGATCCGGTTATTTTAATTGACGCATTTGGTACCTTAGTAATAGATAGAGTCTTCTATAAAGCATGTGATTAGTACGTTGAAGAAAAATCCATTTGATAAAATAAATCTATTTAAATAAAAACATGGAGGTGCACAAATGTTTATTAAGGGACTTCATTTTGATAATTGGGTTAATGGCAGAGACAAAGGGGAATTTATACAGGATCAAAATCAAGATTTGAATTGGGGAATGATAGAGAAAATACTAACGGAGCTTAATGGGGATAACAAAACGCAGGTCGTGCTAAGCAAGGATGAAGATATTCATATGGGGATAGGTGGCGGCAATTCGGGTTTATACAATGTATATGCGACTTTCGACAATGTATCTTTTTTTAATCTATTAGATTCATCAAAATCCGAAGATAAAATCATTCAACTTGTAACAGGAGGACAGAAAGGAGATTTTTCTGCAAATAATTGCGTTGATTTGGAAACTATGCTTAAAGCTGCTAAACTATTTGCGCTAGAAGGGGAAATTAATGATCGTTTAAATTGGCAGCATGTATAATAGCTTTGAGGTGATCTAACTTTGCCATCCAAAGATACGTATTCTATTGGTGAAGCGGCTAAAATAGTCGGCTCCACCGTTAAAACGATTCGGTATTACGATGAAATCGGGCTGATTAAGCCATCCCTTCATACAGAAGGAGGCCATCGCCTTTATATAGCAAAGGACTTATGGAGGCTGGAGCTAATCTCTACGCTTCGTTTCCTGAATTTCGGAATACCGGATATCCGTAAGCTGATGAGTGGGGAATTGGGTATGGATCAGGCGCTCGACTTGCAGATTGAAGCGTTGGAAACCCAGGTATATACGCTGAATGCCATGCTTTCGATTTTGCATCAGGCGAAGCAGCACGAAACCGAAACCAAAGCTTCCGGTGATACTAGGCAATCTCTTGGTTACGTATCAAGCCTAGTTGAGTCGCTTACGGCAAATGCTGAAAGGCGGAAACAATTCGTTTCCGCCAAAATGGATGAATCCCGTCTGCTGGAAGGCATTCCACAGGAGTGGAGAGACCGCTGGCATGGAACGAGCTTCAGAAAATGATAGGTGATCCTGAGTATTTAGCCGATCTGGCTCGCTGCGAGCTCCCCTTTTTCACAATGGTCCACCATCCGCAGGTGCAGGCGGAAATCTGGGTCAAGAAAATGGAACAAATCCACGTCCGGGCTTCCGAAGCTTTGAAAAAACAGTGGCCAGCGCAGCCCTTCAGTGAAACCGATGCGAGTAGTTTTTCGTTAGCTGAAAAAGTAACTTCCTCTGTCATGCTTCGTTATACTTTGTCTGGCTGTTTATATAGAAGAAAGGCATCAACGATCGTCTATTTTGAAAATGAATTGTCCAAACCTTACATTCCAAGTCACATTGTTGAGCTTTACTCCAATAAATCTGTCAAAATCCCAGCAAAAGTTGCGGAACCGCAATAAACTTGCGGTCGTAATTGCGTTTTTTTACGGTGAAATTACCGTTCATATGGGGTAAGGTTATAAGACAAGCAGTGGTTGCCGGCAGAAGATCAGAGAAACGGGGTTATGCCATAACGTCTTATCAATCAGGGAGGCGACAATTAGGTGAGAAGGACAATGATTAAGGTAGACTCGGTATGTAAAGCTTATGGCTCAAATCAGGCAGTCGATAATATTTCCTTGCGGATAAAAGAAGGAGAGTTATTTGGCATTATTGGTACGAACGGCGCTGGAAAGACGACGCTGCTCGAAATGCTGATGGGACTGCGTCAGCCCGACAAGGGACAAATCGAGGTGCTTGGCATTAATCCGGCTGTAGAAGCAACTGAGCTTCAGGAGCATATTGGCCTTCATTTGCAAAGTATATCGCTGGTGGATAAGCTGAGTGTGAGGGAGGCGCTGGAAATGTTCCGTTCCTTCTATAAATGTTCAACTGAAATGGAAGAGATTATTGACCGCTTTGGTTTGGAAAGCTACTTGGATCGTCCAGTTAGGCGTCTATCTGGTGGCTGGCGGCAGCGTGTGGCACTGGCGATTTCTGTCGTCAACAACCCAAAGATTATTTTTCTGGACGAACCGACTACCGGGCTGGACATGCAGGCGAGAGAAGAATATTGGTCCATCATATTGGAGCTCAAGCGCCAAGGGAAAACGATTGTTTTGTCCTGCCATGATATGGGGGAAATGCAGCATCATTGTGATCGCATTGCCGTGCTGCGCCAAGGAAATTTAGTGAAATGCGATACCCCAAAGCGATTAATTTCGCAAATTCCAGCCGGTGGTTTAACGATGGAAGCCGTATATGTCCATTTTGCTTACGCGGGAGCCGTGTAACAGCAGCAGTTGGAAGGAGGGCTTAACATTCATGAACCGGGATCGTGACACCACAGGCCCATTTGTCAATCGTGCCGACATGCTCAGGAAACGAATGGAAATGATCGCTGTGCTGGTGAACCGAATAAACGAGGAGGAGATGGAACAGGAGCGGCTAAATTCAAAGAGGAAGGCGGGTATTATTTCTAATATATTGAAAAATGTTGGTACGTTTTTACTCCATCGTGTAAAATAGAAAAATCTTGAAACGATGGGGGTCTAAAGTTGGAGGACTGTGTACCTAAAATCGAATTTGAAATGCGAGAGATGGTCAAACGCCATTTTACAGTTGATTCTTTAATTCAGTACGCCTATTTATTTTTAATGGACCGGCTGAATGAGCAGCTTCCTTTTGGACGTTTGACCGTGCTTCACTACCGGATGTTCGGCGGTGAAGGGGCGGCAGTATATCGTGCGGCGGCAGCCGTTGAATTTCTTATTTTAGCGACCGATATATTCGATGATTTACAGGATCAGGATGCGCCAAAGCAGGCCTGGTCTGAAGCTCCTCTGCCTATAGCGCTGCATCTTGCAGCCGCTTTTTTGACCCTTTCGCAGCAAGCGATGATGGATTCTGAATTCGATAGCTCCCATGTGCAAACAACAATGAAAATGATGAACCTTCAACTCCTGCAAGCGGCCAATGGGCAAATGATGGATTTGATGAACGCTGTATCAGATGAACACTCTTATTTTCAATCCATTAAGCAAAAGTCGGCAGCCTTGATCGTTCATGCGTGCATGACAGGCGTTATGCTGACCGGTCGAGGCTGGCATCCGATTGTTGCGGAGTATGCCGTTGAGGTAGGAATGGCGGCTCAAATTAAAAATGACATTCGTGATCTGCTTCGCTGGGATGAGAAAAATGACTTTTTGCAGCGGAAGAAGACGCTTCTTACTTTGTACATGCTTGAGGATGCTGTAGATCAGCATAATTGGATCAGGGATTATTTTGAAGGTCGCTTGAATGAGGCTGATGTAGCTGATAAGCGCGGACTGTTTGAGGAAGCGTATGAAAAATCCGGCGCCATGCTGTACGGCTTAGTTGTGATGCGTACACATTATAACCGTTTTATGGAGCTCATGGAATCGGTTCCTGAAGTGGCCGTGCACAAGGAAATGCTGTTAAGCATATTGGCTAAAGAATAGCTTCGCCATAACACCGCAATGGTAGTTGCGGTAAATACGAACTAGATTTGCGTTTGCTTACCTATCATTTCCTGCTATAGTTATCTACAGAAAGACCTTTACACATTCCAAGGAGGAGTTCCAGTGTTGAAAGAATATATTCGTTCTTTAGCCAAAGACTCGCAATTGATGGATTTAGCAATAAGCGGGAACTTGCAAATGGCTGGAGTAACTCCAGCGGAGAAAAAAGCGATTTTTGAAACCCTGAGCATTCAAGCAGATAAGAAAGATAATTACCAAATGGTCTACTGGACATAAGGTAATGCGCTGCATGAATTTAGGGGGAGAAAGATGAAGCTGTTGCGCTCAAGGAATCTATTGCTTTTTCTCTTCCTGAGTGGATTATTCGCTTTACTTGGTTACCTTACAGTCGTTATCATTAGCGATCCGTTTATTGGTATAGTGACTGTGAAAAATTCGCAAGGTGAATACTTGGTAGAGTCGCTTGAGCCAGCAGGACAAGCTGTTTTGAAGGGTATTCAACTTGGGGATGTTATTGATGAAGTTAATGGAAAGCCAGCTGGACAAAATGTTAATATCATCAAGTTTTCTTCCGTAGAGAGAGTTGAGAGCATTGTCGTTAGTGAAAAAGCTGGCGAACAAAGGCTAGTGACTTTCAATCGAGGTTGGAACGGTGATCATACAGGTTTGGAACTGCTCATTCAGCTTTATATTCCATGGGCTTCCCTGTTGTTGTTTCTGGGGCTATCCACCTTCCTGTATAGGAAAAGGAAAAATGATAATGCTGCCATTATGCTCATATTGTTTTTCTTGGCGATTGGGCTGAGTTACTTTTCTTCAGCCGCAGCCTATCGTAATGATTTGGTAGGCGTTACCGTCATGTATGCAGTCATTCCATTTGTAGCTATTTTGTTCCTGCTATTTATGAATATGTACCTGCGAAGATATGGCATGATTTTTATTAGCCCTAAGCTAATATGGTATCTGTCGGTAGCTTTCAGTATTGTTTCCTTGTTTTGCCTCGTCTATATTTGGACGAATTTTATTCCGGAGAAAGTATTTCTAAACGCTAGAATGGTATATCATGCCACACTGATAGTCGGGAATTTCATTTGTGTCTATCAGTTGTTTAGGAAGTACTTTTATTATCGGAGTAGCAGGTTCAACTCTTTATTCAAAATAACGCTAACCTCGCATTTGGTTGCTTTTACTCCATTTACGACGATGAATTTATTGCCGTTGTTGGGAGGAAACATTCAAATTTTGCCGGCGGCGTTCACAGCACCGTTTTTGTTCGTGCTGCCGATCGTTTACTTTTATTTATTAACATCCAACCAATTGTTTGATGTTGATTTTATATTGACCCGCTTTAAGTATTATACATTGCTGTCCTTGTTGCCAGCGCTTATCGTTACATTGGCGTTTGCTGCGATTGTAAGTGGGGACGTTGTATTCTCTTGGGTCAGATGGCTTCAAATCTTTATCGTTAGTTACGTTGTTATGACCCTGTTTCTTTATTCCAAGGAGCAGATTGATCATAAATTTCGTCCCAAGCTTTTTAAAGCCATGTACAGCTACCAAGACAGCCTCGATCGTTTCTCACGCAAAATTGCACGAGTCATGAAACGGGATGATCTGGAGATGGTGCTGAAAGAAGAAATTGGGGCATTGCTTCCGGCTAGCCGAATTGATTTTCTCATTGTAGACCAGATCGAAGCAGTGGTTAACCCGGTAGGAGAGAAGGAAGACGAGCAGAGTACAGCTATTTTTCTGCTGCAAGTGTCTGATTCGCTTCAAGTCGGGGAAGTCGTTGAGTTGCCTCATGGTCTGGGACTAGTTATTGGCTGCCAGAAGTCAAAGCAGTACATCGTATGGATTGGCTCCAAAACCAACCATACCCGCTTCAATTCAGATGAGCTGCGTTGGCTCAAGACGCTTGCGAATTATGCAAGTATCGTGTTTGAAAACTTATATCTGATTGAAAGCTTAATCGAGGATTTGGAATCTGAGGTTAAGAAAGAGCAGGCGACAACACCTTGGATTTTAAGATTGTTGTTTTGCCTCTCGGAAAATGAACGGCGGAAGCTTGCAGCAGATCTTCATGACTCTGCGCTTCAAGACCAGTTATTGTGGTACCGTAGGCTGGAAGCACTCATGCTGGACCATCCGATTACGGAAAAGCTTGAAGTCGAGCTTGACGAAATCAAAGAAGGGCTGCTTGATGTCATCCATCAAATTCGGGAAACCTGCAATGAGTTAAGACCGCCGCTGCTTAAGGAAATGGGCATTGTTGAAGCATTGGAGTCGATTATTGAGCATACGCAAATGAGAAACAATTTTGCGGTGGATTTTCGGGCCAAGCCTTTCGACAACCTGCTTAACGAAGAGCAGATTACAGCGATTTATCGCATTGTCCAAGAGTTGCTTCGCAATGCTGATAAGCATGCGCGTGCCAATCTGGTCACGCTAGAATTAGAGCAGCGAACAAACATGGTTTATTTTCACTATAAGGACGATGGGGTCGGCATGGATGTCGATTATATGGAGGCTTCTTTCGAGCATATGGGTTTATCCGGTATTAAAGAAAGAGTCGCTAGCCTTGAAGGTGAAATAACATTCCGGTCGAAACGTGGAAAAGGTCTTGAGGTCATTATAATATTGCCGCAAAATATGACGACTGGCCGATCGGAAAGGGGTTTGCTGCGTGATTCGTATCTTATTAGTTGATGATCATCCATCTGTTGGAGAAGGCACCAAAACGATGATTGAACAAGATCCTGAAATGAAGGTGACGGTTGTATTATCGGCCATGGAAGCGCTGGATGCGATTAGCAACGAAGGCTTTGACATTATTTTATGTGACTTGAACATGCCAGGCATTAGCGGTCTGGAGCTTGCAAAACGTTTGATTCAGCAGGATCCAGATCGCAAAGTGCTCATATATACTGGGTATGAAATTAGTACGCACTATAATTTATTGATTGAATGCGGCGTTTCCGGTTTTATCTCTAAGACGGTCTCGCGAGAACAGCTGCATAACGCCATTCGATGCGCTATGCGAGGGGAAGCGGTTATTCCGATTTCACTACTCAAGCAGCTGCGACGCAACGAAGTCAAGATTACGCGTGCTGAGAAGGTAATTGAAGAAGTATCGATCAAAGAACGCGATCAGGATATTTTGCAGCAGGTCGCGTACGGCAATAGTAACAAAGATATTGCCATTAAGCTGCATATGAGTCAGCGTACTGTAGAGTACCATCTAACCCGGATATTTGAAAAGCTTAACGTTAGGTCCCGATCGGAAGCGATCGCTGAGGCAAAACGGCTTGGTATTATCCGACTTGAGCAATTTGTCCCTTGAGTTTTACCGTCGCTGCCTATATATTCGATAGGCAATGACATTTCTATATTGGGATAGCTGCGGCAATATTTGCAAGCTGCAGTCACTTGATCCCCTCAGTAATACCCTAAAATTGGTTTCCCTCTCAATGCTTGCGCTTTTATAGCGCAAGCATCTTTTTATATTTTTTTAATGACCACGTTCACCAGCACTTTTTTAATATAAAAAAGAACATTAACCAATTCATCTAGCTTGTGAATGGTTAATGCTCTGCTAAGTTATTCTAAAGAGGAAGTGATGTAGCGGATATTATTCACTAAGCGTTTCCCATTGCTCATAGGCTTCGCTTAATGCGATGCGCTTCTGGTCGATTTGCGACTGGATTTCCTGGTTCCGCATGTAATCGTTGAAAATAGCAGGGTCTGTCAGCTGAAGCTCCAAATCCGCAATGGCTTGCTCCAAGTCGGCAATATCAGCTTCTACCTGCTCCAGCTTGCGCTGACGGCTGCGTTCTTCTCGCTTTGCCTGCTTGTCCAGCGCGTAATCGCTAACGTTGTCAGAAGACGCAGCTGCTTTATTGCTTGATGCAGCCCGCTTAGCCGCTTCCTCCAGCCGCGCTTCTTCGAGTTCATGCTTTTTCTCTATCATTTCGTCATAATTTCCTAGGAAATGTTCGGTGCCCTTAGGTGTCAGTTCGACAATACGCTCCGCCATTTTATTAAGGAAATATCGGTCATGAGAAATAAAGAGCAGCGTGCCTTCATAATCGAGCAAAGCGGATTCCAGCACTTCCTTGCTGTATAAATCCAAATGGTTGGTAGGCTCGTCCAAAATGAGCACATTGGCTTGAGCCAGCATGAGCTTTGCTAGTGATACGCGAGCCTTCTCGCCGCCACTGAGCGCCGAAATGCGTTTGAGCACATCTTCGCCGCTAAATAGAAAGCTGCCAAGAACAGTCCGAATACGGGATTCCTCCATATGGGGGTAGAGCCCCCAAACCTCTTCCAGTACAGTATTGGTCTGATTAAGTCCGGTATGCTCCTGATCGTAATATCCGAGCTTGACGTTGGAGCCCCAGGCGATGCTGCCGCTCGACGGCTGGCGCTGACCGACAATCGTCTTGAGCAATGTCGATTTGCCAATGCCGTTAGGCCCGATAAGAGCTACCGTCTCGCCACGCTGCAAGCGGAAGGAGACATGCTGAAACAAGGGCTTGTTTTTCTCGTCGAACAGCACGGATAAATCGGACACCTGCAGCACATCTTTGCCGGTTTGGCGCTCAATTTGGAACGTGAAATTAGCTTTCTTTAAATCGCCCAGCGGTTTGTCGAGCACGTCCATTTTGTCGAGCGCTTTACGGCGGCTCTGAGCGCGTTTCGTAGTAGAGGCACGGACAATGTTGCGCTGAATGAACTGCTCCATCTTGGCGATTTCGTCCTGCTGCTTCTCAAACTGCTTTAAATCGCTTTCGTATTCTGCGGCCTTCAGGTCAATATAGCGGCTGTAGTTGCCAGTATACCGTTTAGCGGAATGCCGTTCGATTTCGACAATCGTCTGCACAAGCGCATCAAGGAAATAGCGGTCATGAGAAACGACAAGGATGGCGCCAGAATAGCTGCGTAAGTAGCCTTCGAGCCAAGTGAGCGTCGGAATATCCAAATAGTTGGTCGGCTCATCGAGCATGAGTAAATCAGGCGCTTGAAGCAAAATACGGGCGAGTGCCAGCCTCGTCTTCTGACCGCCGCTCAGCGTATGGATAGGTGTATCCGGCGGAAAAGTACCGAAACCCATGCCGTGGAGAACGCTGTTGATGCGCGTATTGATTTCAAAGCCGCCTTGCTCGCGGAACCAGTCGGAGCGGCGGGAATAGCGATCGAGCACCTCTTCATATCGCTTCGGCTGTTCATGCAGCGCAGGATCAGCAATTTGCTGCTCCAGATCGCGCAGCTCCTGCTCAGCCTCCAGCAAATGAGCGAACACAGCGCGCATTTCGGCTTCAATGGTGCGGTCGGATTGCAGGCCGCTGTTTTGAGCCAAATAGCCAAGCCGCGTTTCCTTGGCTTTGTGGATGGCGCCGGAGTCGAAAGACAGCTCTCCGGCAATGATTTTTAACAGTGTGGACTTGCCGGCGCCATTGACGCCAACGAGTCCGATGCGCTCGCGTTCAAGCACCTGCATCGTAATATTTGATAATATGGGATCTACACCGTAGCTTTTACTTATATTAGAAACTTGAAGCAGCATGAAAAATACCTCCAACGAATAATTGCTTAGCTTTTGCTTGCTTGCTGTTTCATTATATATTACCACAAATGCAAGCCGCCATTGGCGAAAGTTGCATAACAATGGTAAACTGAACATAATCGAAATTGAGGAATTGGAAAGGCAGAATAGCGGTTATGGCGGACAATGAAAAATCGCAAATTAAAGCGGAGAAACAGCGTATTCGAGCAGATGCTGCTAAAGTCCGTGATCGCCTGTCGAAACAGGATCGCGCATTATGGTCCGGGCTTGCTTGCGGCGCGTTAAGCCAGTGGCTGGAAGCGCACCCAGAGCTGCACGAAATCATGTGTTATGTTCCGTTTCGCTCCGAGCTGGATTTGTGGCCGCTAATGGACTGGTTGTGGTCAACAGGACGTGAAGTAATCGTGCCCCGTTGTCATCCGCTTGATCGTTCGATGACACTGTACCGGCTGCAATCGCCAGCAGATTTGATGGAGGGCGCATACGGAATTCGTGAGCCTGACCCGGCAAAATGCGAGGAGCTTCCGCAGGGGCATGTGCCAGACAGCATCATCGTCCCCGGCATTCGGTTTGACCGCATGGGCGGACGAATGGGGTATGGCGGAGGCTATTATGATCGCTTCGCCGAGCGAGCAGGCGAAGCAGGGAAGCACGCGATATGGATTGGCGCAGCTTTTGAGGCGCAGGTTGCAGAGAAGGTTCCGATGCAGGAGCACGATTTGAAGATGAACGGAATCGTAACGGAATCCGGGATTCATTTCATATAAAAGCCGTGAGGGGGAGAGTGTGCTGTGGGGTTGACGCATTTTAACGAGCAGGGCAGAGCCAAAATGGTGGATGTAAGCGATAAGGACGTTACGTCTCGCAGCGCTACAGCACAGACGACCGTTACGATGCACAGCGAGACGCTGGAACGGATTAAAGCGGGAACGATAGGCAAAGGCGATGTGCTGGCCGTCTCTCAGGTTGCAGCTATTATGGCCGCAAAAAAAACATCGGACGTCATTCCAATGTGTCATCCGCTTCCATTGACTGGCGTGGATGTGCGCTTTGACGACAATGGCGCAGATGAGCTCTACATACAGGCATCCGTGAAAACAACAGGTAAAACAGGGGTCGAGATGGAGGCGCTGACGGCGGTTTCGATCGCCGCGCTTACCGTTTACGATATGTGCAAAGCAATCCAGAAGGATATGGTGATTGGCCCAACACATCTTGTTTCAAAAACCGGTGGCAAAAACGGCGATTACCAGTTTCAAGCGGAAGCAGACTCGAGAGAAAAATAAAGCAGAGCGGCTGTTTCCAGCGATGGAATCACCCATGATCGGACAAGGGATGGGAGGAACGGTATATGCAGTGGAAAGTGGCTATTTTGACGGCTAGTGATAAAGGCTCGCGCGGTGAACGTGAAGATACGAGCGCTCAAGTTATCAGGGAACTGGTAGAGGAGGAGCTTGGCGGCGTTATTGTCGATTATCGCATCGTTCCGGATGAGCAGGATGAAATTATGGCAGCCATCATTGAGATGACCGAATATTATCAGGCGGATTTACTGCTGACAACGGGAGGGACAGGCCTTGCGATCCGTGATGTGACGCCTGATGCTACATTGCGCGTGGTTGATCGGGTCATTCCAGGGCTGGCAGAAGCGATGAGGTTTGGCGCTATTCAAAAGACGAGAAGCGCGATGCTGTCCAGAGGCGTATGCGGCATCCGTGGCAAGTCGCTGATTGTGAATTTGCCGGGCAGCCCGAAAGGCGTCCATGAAAGCTTAATGGCCATTATGGATCAGCTGCCTCAGGCGCTTGAGATTATTTCCGGTACACAGGGCGAGGACGTATTATGAGCAGCTCCGGACAGCAAGAGCAGCAGCAAGATCAGCAAAAGCAGCAAAAGCAAGCAGTCACAGCGGCTGAGCTGAGTTTGGAAAGCAAGTCGGTGCTAAAGGAAGTGTCCGTCTATGATGCCATTGGTTTGCGGCTGGCTCATGATCTGACCCGCATTGTGCCGGGCGAGTTTAAAGGCCGCATTTTCAAAAAAGGCCATATTATAACCGAAGCCGATATTCCGAATCTGCTCGATATTGGCAAGGAGCATATTTACATTATGGAGCTTGCCGCTGGAGAGCTTCATGAGGATGATGCTGCAAGCAGGATGGCAAAGGCGCTTAGCGGAGACGGCATTTGGCTTAGCGAGCCGCATGAAGGCAAAGTAAGCATGAAATCCGAGCTGCTGGGGCTCGTCGAGGTTGACGAAGCACTTGTGCACGCGATTAATTCACTCGGCGAAATTGCACTTGCAACGGTAAAGACGAATAGCGTAGTGAAGAAGGACGGGCAGCTCGCGGCTACTCGCGCTATACCGCTTGTCGTACCGGAGTCTAAGGTAGAAGAAGTGGAGCGGCTGGCGGCTGAATATCGCTCGGCACATAAGGGCGCTGCTCCACTTCGGGTAAAGCCGTTTCGCAAGCTGCGAGTTGGTCTGCTTACGACGGGTGGAGAAGTATACGGCGGAAGGATCGAGGATAAATTCGGTCCCGCTGTCCGCAGCAAGCTGGAAGCCTTCGGCTCAGAGGTCATCGAGCAGCGTTTTGCACCCGACGACAAGCAGGTGATCGTTAATGAAATTAACTATTTGCTTAGGCAAGATTATGATATGATATTGGTAACAGGCGGAATGTCTGTCGATCCTGACGACCGCACACCAGGCGCAATTAAGGCGTCGGGTGCACACATTGTTAGTTATGGAACGCCGATGCTGCCTGGCTCCATGCTGTTAATGGGTTATTTGAACGAAGTGCCAATTCTTGGCTTACCGGGATGCGTCATGCATGACCCGTTTACTTCATTCGATGTCCTGCTGGCACGCATACTTGCTGGGCATCAAATTGTGAAGGAAGATATTACACAGCTCGGTTATGGCGGTTTGTACGGATGCTGAGTTTGGACAGACAACCAAGAGTGAGAAGGAGGTAGACGATTATGCCATCTATTGGTGCAACGGGAATTATTTTGCTGGTGCTAGTGGCCCTGCTGTTGTTTGGTCCGAACAAGCTTCCTGAATTGGGTAGAGCTTTCGGTCGGACGCTTAAGGAATTTAAAGCGGGTGCAAGAGATGTATTGGATGACGAGCCTAAGGAAAAAGAGGAGAAACGGATCGACGTTTCCAAATCAGAAAATACTGAGTCGAATAACAAGCGGCTGCCGGATTAATCGGGCCCGCTTTTTTTCTGGAAGGAGATTGTGACAGATGGGAATCAGGCAAGACAAAGCTACCGAACAACCCTTTAATCGCGAACGGCTGCGTGAGGAAGGCCTGATGCCGCTGCTGGAGCATATCGGAGAGCTTCGCAAACGGATTTTTTATATGCTGCTTGTTATTTTGGTCGGTCTTATTGCCGGATTGTTTGTGGCCAAGCCTGCATACGATTTCATTATGAGCCTTGAGCCAGCGCGCTCTCTGCCGATGCATACGTTTTCCTTGTGGGATGGCGTCGGCGTCTATATGAAATTTGCGCTCGTCATTGCGCTTATTATTACGATTCCGTTTACGGCATATCAGCTATGGGCATTCGTTAAGCCGGCTTTGCATGTGAAGGAACAGCGGGCAACGCTTAAATATATTCCATTCGCTTTATTGATGTTTTTGGTGGGATTGTCGTTTTCTTATTTTGTCGTTTTTCCACTCGCGTTCCATTTTACCAGAAATGTATCGGACAGTTTGAATTTGGTGGAGACGTTCGGAATTATTCAATATTTCACCTTTATGTTTAATATTTTGATTCCGATTTCGCTTTTATTTGAGCTTCCGCTGGTCATTATGTTTTTGACCGCAATCCGGATTTTGAATCCGATTCGTTTGCGCAAAATGCGCCGTATCTCTTATTTTATTATGATTTTTATTGGGGTTGTAGTGACGCCGCCCGATTTTGTATCGGATGCGCTCGTTGCTATCCCATTAATCGGCTTATATGAAATGAGCGTCTTCCTGTCCGCTGCAATATACCGCAAGCAGCTTGCGGCAGACAAACTGCGGGAAGAGGAAATGAATGAAGAAGCGTCATAGCTTCATGCGATCGGCATGATAAAAATCCCTGTATCCGTTGCTTTTATGGCAGCGGGCACAGGGATTTTTATCATTTATTTGGCTGAAGCTCGACTTAATAAGCTAGCTGGAAATCATAATTTTCATGTTGACAATTTTTGAAGCAAAATATATTATTAAAACAGTTGTTTAAATCGATTGTTTAAAACATTTGTTTAAACCGGATAAATAGACACAGACAGGATGGGATTGGCGATGAAAAACACGATTCAAGCTTTTATGAAGCGTCCAACAACAATTGTTGGTATTATTACGGCGCTTATGTTTCAAATTGTATTTTCAGTTATATGGATGACAGGTTATAATGGAGTGACCGATCGTATTGATAAATTGCATATTGCAGTAGTCAATGAGGATCAACAGTTCGGCACGCAAATTGCAGGCTCCTTGGTTAGCAGCTTGCCTTTCCAAATGTCGCAGCCATCCAGTCTTGAGGATGCGAAGCAGCAGCTTAACGCACGCGAGCTGCAAATGATCATTTATTTCCCTGCTGATTTTACGCAAAAGGCGATGGCAGCAGATGGCAAAGCGGATATTGGCTATATTATTAATGAATCCAATCCTGCATTAATTAAATCTATTATGAGCGGCGTTGCCGCAGAAGTAACGAAAGAAGCTAATGCACAGGCGATAGAGCAAGGTATTGCCGGTACGCTTGGCAAGGCGGGTATTCCGACGGAGCAGGCGGCAATTGCCGGTCAAAGCTTAGCGGAACGTATTACGGCGAACATTGAATCGACCAACCAAGTCAAAGGCATGAACAATCAGATGGTTCCGATGATGATGGTACTAGCTTCTTATGTCGGCGCGATGATTATGGGGATGAACCTGGAGCAATCGTCGATGATGGTTAGTGCTGGGGCAGGCCGCTGGAAGCGTTTTGCAGCTCGCAGCATCATTACGGCAGGATCGGCAATTTTCGTTTCTCTGATTGGTTCTTCTTTGCTTGCTGCATTCAATGGACAAATGGAGCAGGGCTTCTTGAAGCTGTGGCTGTTCCAGCTCATGTTCGTGCTTGCTTTTATGTTTGTTTCTCAAATGTTCCTGTACGTGTTCGGCATGGCTGGCATGCTGTTTAATATTATTGCGCTGTCTGCGCAGCTCGTTTCTTCCGGCGCAATTGTGCCGCGTGAGCTGCTCCCAGATTTCTATGTAAAGCTTGGAGAAGCGCTTCCTGCAACTTATGCAGTTGAGGGGCTAATGAATGTGCTGTTCGGTGGCACGGGCATCGGAAGCGAGGTCGCAGCACTGGCTATTATTGCGATCGTCGGATTTGTGATCAGCATGGCAGCGGTTGGCTTGAAGAAGCAAGCTGTGATGAAGCCAGGGCAGATGGCAATGAAGTCTAATTAATTCGTTTCCGCGCTTTCTGGTCAGCCCCGAGTGCTTGCGTCAAATAAAGTGGTTGCCGTTAGGAGGCTGAGATGAAAGCTGCGGATATCGATGTGAAAATGAGAATTTTGCTGGCAGCGAAAAAGCTGTTTGCCGCTCAAGGCTTTGACAGGACATCCGTCCGGCAAATTTGTGAGGAAGCGGGCGCGAATGTGGCGCTGATCTCTTATTATTTTGGCGGAAAAGATAATTTGTTTTTCGCCCTGTTTGAAGCTTTTTTTCCTAGCAGAGGCATTGCTTCTATCGCTCAGGATATGGAACCGCTTGAAGGCATAAAGCTCGTTATTCGGGAGCTGCTCACCTTTCGTTACGAGGATGCTGAGCTCTCTTACATTATTCAATGCGAGTTTGCGCTGAACACTCCACGTATTGAAATGATTGAAGAGCGTGTCCTGCCGTTATGGCAGCTGGTGCATCAATGGCTGTTGAAGGGGCATGAACAGGGAGTGTTTGAATTTAACTCCATTCATACGGCTTTCACAGCGGTTAGCTCAACCCTGCTTTTTCCTAAAGGTAATACTCGTATGCTGGTGCTTATGGGAGAGGATACGACCACGCTGGAAGAGCGGATTGCAGATACGACGGCCTTTATTCTAAAAGCGTTAAAACCGTCGGAATAAGCCGAATAGCATTATCCATAAATACGAGAAAACCAACTTTAACTCCGTTTTAACAAGCGGGGAGTGAAGTTGGTTTTTTTCACCTAAGATGAGCAAATTCCAGCTTAGTGCCTAAATATGAATGCTTACATTTTTCTTCATCATCAGGGAAGCAGCTTCCGCATCACGGGCTTCCAGCGCGTCAATGATCGCCTGATGCTCTCTAACTCCTACCTGGGCAATGAAAGCAGGCTGTTTAATAAATAAATACTTATAGCGGCGCAGGTGCATTTGCAGCGAGGAGGTGAAGGATTGAATATAGGCATTATCCGCCAGCTCCAAAATGACATTATGGAATTCCTCATCATATTCGATCGCTTCATAAGGCTTATTCTCCTGAATGCATTTCGCAAACTGGGCGTTCAGCTCGTTAAGGCGGGTTATATGCTCCGGCTGAATATGCGGCACTGCAAGCTCTGCCGCGAGAGCATTCAGAGCAACAAGCGGCGCATAAAGCTTAGGCATATCCTCTTCTTCAATCATCGTCACTCTTGTTTCCTTGCTGGGCAGCATTTGTACAAGCCCTTGTACTTCAAGCAATTGCAGCGCTTCGCGAATCGGCGTCCGGCTGACGCCAAGTGCATCTGCAAGCTCGGCATCGATCAGCTTCTCTCCGGGCTGAAGCGTGCCTTCTATAATCCATTTCTGGAGCTGGGCTAAAGCCCGGTCCTTCGCAGATATGCGCAGCGGCGAGGAATAATTAGTCGGTATCGGCATTGCATCACCTTCTTCAAAAAAATTCGAGCCGCAGCTCTTAAACGGCGTTATTGGCTACTTCCTATCATATATCGAAGCAGCAAGAGGGCGCAAATGGATTAAAGTAAGCTCGATATAAACAAAAAGCAATCGTGAAAATAAATCTTGCTATATCATACATAATCAGAATATAATATGCAATATATCGCATATCAAACGTCGATTTTTACTTCGAAAAAGGAGAACCTAATGTCAACCAATCAAGCTGCTATTCGGCCGGCTCCGGCCAATGTCGCGGCCACCACTTTTTTTCCGATTTTGTTTGCTGCAAGCTCCGTGCATTTGCTCAATGATACGATTCAATCGATTGTGCCCGCGCTGTATCCGGTGCTTAAAGATTCTTTTTCGTTAACCTTCTCGCAAATTGGTTTTATTTCTTTAATTATTAATTTGACGGCAGCGATTTTACAGCCGCTTATTGGTATTTTTACCGATAAACGGCCGATTCCAAGGCTGCTGCCGATTGGCATTCTTTTCACCCTGGCGGGTGTGCTGGTGCTGTCCTTCTCGGCGTATTATTGGATGATACTCGCTGCGGTTATGCTAATTGGGGTCGGGTCAGCAATATTCCATCCGGAGTCGGCGCGGGTAGCTTATGTGGCAGGCGGGGCGCGCAAAGGACTGGCGCAATCGATTTTTCAATTTGGCGGAAATATTGGACAAGCGCTTGCTCCGATTATGACAGCGATGCTGTTCGTACATACGGGGCAAAAGGGTGTCGTCTGGTTTTCCCTGCTGCTTGTTGTCGGGTTCATGCTGCAAAGCTACGTCGCCCGCTGGTACACGAAGCACTTGAAGGCTGAGAAGGAGCGCAAGGGGACGGTGCAAAATCATCCGTTCGCGAGAAGCGGCCTCTCTAAGGCAAGAGTTGCAGTTGCGGTTACGGTTATTATGATTTTGGTATTTTCTAAATACGTTTATATTTCAGCGATAACGAGCTATTATTCTTTTTATGCCATAGAAAAATTCGGTGTATCGACGAGCCAGGCACAATTGATCTTATTCGTGTTTCTGGTTGCAAACGTTATTGGGCTGCTGTTCGGCGGCATGCTAGCGGATAAATTCAGCCGCAGGGCGCTGATTTGGTTTTCGATTTTGGGCACGGCACCCTTTTCACTTGCCCTGCCGTATGCGAATTTGGCGCTTTCGGTTATTTTGATCTTTTTTGCGGGGCTGATTTTGGCTTCGGCGTTCTCGATCATTATGGTGTATACGAACGAGCTGCTGCCAGGCAAGGTCGGGCTCGTATCCGGCATATTCTTCGGCCTTGCCTTCGGGCTTGGCGGTGCGGGATCGGCGATTCTCGGCAATCTTGCTGATGCGACAAGCATTGTGTTCGTAATTCAATGCTGCTCGTATTTGCCGCTGCTGGGGCTGTTCACCGTATTTCTCCCCTCCGACAAAAAGAATAAGCCGCTGCAAGCATAAGCAAAAAAAGGTAAGAGCGATGATTGGCGCCATAAGGTGCTGGTCATCGCTTTTTTTTGCCAGATGCTCAAGCTTGCCCGCGATAAAGTCAAAATAATGATATAGGTTGGCAAAATACCGTCACAGCGCGAGCGCCATTTTTTCTATGATAAAGGTATCCATTATAGATCGAGGTGAAGGCTCATGAATCCGCTACAAGAAACAACGACCAAGCAGAAGCATTCAGGCAAACAGCAGCTGGCGGCGAGGCGGTCAAGCGGCGCGATCCAGCGAAAAGAAACGCTCGCAGGTTTTCTGTTCGTAGGCCCGATGCTCATAGGAGTGACGGTGCTGACGCTGCTGCCGATACTCGCTACCTTCGGGCTGTCGCTGGCGGACTGGAATTTTATCGCTGGCTTTGATGGCCTGAAATGGGTCGGCTTCGATAATTTTGAGCGGCTGGCGAAAGATGCGGCATTCCTAAAATCGCTGAAAAATAATGCTTATTTTCTACTGACCGTTCCCGCTTATTTGGCGGTTTCGATGTTTCTCGCGATTATGATCGACAAGCATGTGTATTTGAAAGGCTATTTCAAGGTTGCGTATTTCATGCCGTACATTTCCAGCATAGTAGCGGTAGCTATCGTCTGGCAGGTGCTTTTCCACCCGTCAGCGGGACCAGTTAATCAACTGCTCATGGCGCTCGGTATTGAAAATCCGCCGAAATGGATTGCTGATCCCAAATATGCGCTTCCATCGCTCATGATGATTACCGTCTGGACGGCTATCGGTTTTAATATGATCGTGTACATTGCAGGACTGCAATCGATTCCGCGGGATTTGTATGAGGCGGCCGATATTGATGGAGCAAACGCCTGGGTAAAATTCAAAAGCATTACGTTCCCGCAGCTGTCGTCAACCTCCTTTTTCCTGCTTGTAACAGGCATTATTTCGACGTTCAAGGTATTTGATTTAATTGCGATTTTGACCAAAGGCGGGCCGCTTTCCTCGACCAGCATGATCGTCTGGTATTTATACGATACGGCATTCGTCAATTTGAAAATCGGCTATGCCTCCTCGATGGCAGTCGTCCTGTTCGCTTGTGTGCTGCTCATTACCCTTCTGCAATGGGTAGGACAGAAGAAGTGGGTGAATTATTAATAGCATTTCTATAAGGGAGGCAAGAAGAGAATGAACCAAAAAACGATAAATACGGTTCGCAAATCGATTTTCACGGTGCTTATGATGGGCATGAGCATTTTGTTCCTGCTGCCCTTCGTCTGGATGCTGTCCACTTCCTTCAAAATTGAGGCGGATGTGTTCACCTATCCGATTCAGTGGATACCGAAAACGTGGCATGTCATTGAAAATTACAAGGAAGTGTGGAATGGGCAATTTCCATTCTATAAATACTATTTGAATTCCATTAAAATTACAGTAGTCACGACGATATTATCGTGCATCGTATCCGCGCTTGCTGCTTATGGCTTCTCCAAAATTCAGTTTGCAGCAGGAAAATATTTGTTTCTTATTGTACTCGCCACTTATATGATCCCGCAGCAGGCGATTTTGGTGCCGCAGTTTATTTTGTATCGCTCGATTGGTTTTTTCGACAGTCATGTGGGACTGATTTTGCTCGGCAGCTTCAGCGTGCTTGGCACCTTCATGCTGCGCCAGTTTTTTATGGGCGTCCATAATGAATATATTGAGTCGGCGAAAATCGACGGGGCGGGACATGCCCGGATATTTATGCAAATTGCGTTTCCGCTTGTGCGTCCAGCCGTTGCGACGTATGCGATTTTGCGCTTCATTTGGACATGGAACGACTACCAGAATCCGCTGATCTTCCTGCGGACGGACAGCTTGTACACGATTCAATTGGCGATGCAAAAGTTTACGACCATTAACGGCGAATTTTATTCGCTCATTATGGCGGCCGCCGTATCGTCGATCGTGCCGCTGCTGATTATTTTTGTCATTGGGCAAAAAAGCGTCATCGAAGGTATTGCACTGGGCGGAGTAAAGGGGTAGTCTAATCAGTTGCAAGATGTACAGCGGCAGACACTGCCCCAAGCGGGCTGCTAGGGGAAGTCAAAATAGTCGTAAATGTAGTCAATATTGTAGTATAGGAGCGGGCAGCCGCATTGCTACAATAACGATAGATAGAAAGCGCATACACACATATTTCACACAGCTATCGTTATTTTTTTATTTTCATGAGGAGGGTTTGCATGTTTAGAAAAATGAAATGGTTATCGCTTATGCTGATGTCGATTATGATGGTGGCGGCGGGCTGCTCATCAGGCGGAAATGCAGAGAGCGGCGGGGCAGCGGCTTCGCCAGCAGCGAGCAGCAGCACGGAAAGCCCGATGCAGGGGGCGCCTGATGAAGAGGTTACGATTAAGCTGCATACGTTCGGAAACGAAGCGAGCTATAATTGGAAGCAGACGATTGCGGCATTTGAGGAGAAAAATCCAAACATCAAGGTTGATGTCGTCGTATTGAGCGAGAAGGGCGATACGCAGGAGGCGATTCAGAAGCTGGATCTTGCCGCTTCCTCCAATGAGCAGATGGACGTCATTATGTTCAGTGACCCGGCTGGCTATGCGCAGCGCGTTGGTCTTGGCATGGTTGCTCCGATTGACGATTTTATTGCTAAAGAGGGCTTTAAGGTTAATGAAGAGTACAAGGTTGATACGATGCTGGACGGCAAATATTATGCGCTGCCAGGCAAGTTCAACCCTTGGTATGTTCTGCTGAACAAGACGCAGCTGACCGCTGCTGGACTTGATGTGCCAACCGAATGGACTTGGGATGACTTTATGAGCTATGCGAAGACGCTCACGACAGGCGATGGCGCATCGAAGCATTACGGCACGTATTTCCATGGTCCGCAAAATGGCGGCTGGATGGAGTTTCTGAAGCTGGCGCTGGCGAATCAGCCGGATAATACCGAGTTTTTGAAGGCGGATGGCACGTCCAATCTGGACAATCCGCTCATGCGCAAAACGCTGGAGCTGCGCGTGCAAATGGAGAAGCAGGACAAATCGGCATCCCCTTACACCGATATGATTTCGCAGAAGCTGCATTACCGCAATCAGTTTTTCAACCAAGCAGTCAGCATGATCATGATTGGCAGCTGGATGAACACGGAGCTTGGCGGAACCGAGCAATTCCCGCTTAACTTTGAAGTGGCAGTCGCTCCTATTCCGAAAAATGCAGCCACAGACGAAGGCGGCTACACGATGGTGACGACGGATTATGTATCGGTTGCAGCTGCTTCCAAGCATAAGGATGCTGCGTACCAGTTTGTTCGCTGGTATACGACTGAAGGACAGATCGCTCAAGGTAAAAATGTTCCGTCCTGGAATGGCATTGACGATTCCCAGCTGGAATCGATTATTGATACGATTTTGAGTGGTACGGCAAATCCGGAGAAGGTCGACAAGCAGTCGCTGCTGTCGGTGCTGAAAAACGCCAAATCGTCCAAAATCATTCCGCCCGTTACGTATCAAGCGGAAATTTATAAAGTGATCAATGAGGAGTACGAGAAGCTGATTTTTGATCAGCAGGATATTGATCAAACGATTGCCGCCTTGCAGGAGCGTGTGCAGCAGGTGATTGATTCGAACAAAAAGTAGAAGAGGGTATGTGGTGGAAGAAAGTCTGCTGCGCAAACTTTTTCAAAATATAAGAATTTATAAGTTTCACCCTTATACTCAGCTTATATTTCACCGCGAAACGTTAGCTTTACCGCCAGAGGATGGCGACAGCCGTTTCACCTTGCCACACGGGTAAAGCATAGGAAGAAGTGCAGAGCTGTTGCTGCACTTCTTTTTGCCTGAAACCGCAGAAAATCAATGATTTTGCTGTATAGGTTGAGCTAAAGATTCCAGCCACCCTACTCCTTCCTTGCCCAAGTTGCTGCAACTGGGGCGGATCTTTTCTGCTGGCTGAAATTCACGTGGCTCGTACAGCTTTGTACCGTGGCGTTCTTTATGCAATTGCGCTCTTTGCGTTGCTCGCGGACTGTAAAGTCCTTATTGCCCCATTTTCGTCCTTTTTCACGTTGCTGCGGACTGTGAGGCGGTTATATTCCTCAAACTAGGCTCATTTCATGTTATGCAGCACATATAGCGGCTTCTGAGTCCGCGAGCACGGCCAAAGCTTGTTTTGCTCACAAATAACGGCGTCACAGTCCGACAAAAGGTATTTTCCATTTAAACAGCTTCATCTTAGGGGCAAAGCTGATCGACTGAAGCTTCCCGATCTTATATGCTCTAGTCCAATCGATATAGAAAAAATCTTAAGGGAAAACGACGCGGAAATGGTGCGTTTCAGTTACACTTGAAAGAACGACGAAAAAAAGGGGTGGGGTTATGTCTAGTCAATGGCTGTCGCTGCTGCGGCTGAGGTCGTTTCGCTATCGGTTGATGGTAGCGGCTGTCGTCTGTCTGCTCCTCCCCACTTTAATTACGCTCGCCGTCTACAACATGCTGACGAAGGATGCGATGAAGCAGGAGGCGGTCACGCAATCGCAGCAAAAGCTGGAGCTAGTGGATGGCTATGTGTCGAATTTGTTTAATTATATGTTTTATATCGCCAATAACGTACAGCTGGACTCGGAAATGAACCGGATTATGAAAGCGATTGCTTCAGGAAAAACCTACGAGGGCGCAAGCGCGGAATATGACCGCTACCTCGATCGCATGAAGATTATGAATAAAATTGAAAATATGACCGTCGTCGGCGATAAGGCGTATGTGACGATTTTGCTGAAGGACGGGACGAATTTTGCCAATTATTCGTTTGATGAATACGACCCCAGCTTATTTCGCGAGGAGCCTTGGTTCGCGCAGTTAAATGGGTTGTCCGGACTGCAATCGTTTTGGCCGGGAGCTACGCCGACGGTGTTTGACAGTGATAAAGGCCGCAGCCCCTACCAGCTGTCCATTGCCCGGGCATTGCGCGGCGACAGCGTAAATCCCTACGGCTACGTCATCGTGACGATATTGGAAACCAAGGTGAGCGATATTTTTCGGAAAATCGAGCTGGAGCAGGAGACGATGCTGCTTGGCAGCGAGGACCACATTTTATCGCATCCCGACGCCAAGCGTGTGGGCGAGATTTTTCCTTATGCAACGCTTGCAAGCGAGCAGTCGGACCCGCATATTTTGCAAATTGAAAACGAGGATTATTTAATGGCCTGGCATACGAATTCGCTTACGGGCTGGAAGCTGGTGTCGCTTACTCCGTATGACCGCGCTGTATTTAAGCTGAATGTTATTTTCAAACGCGTCTTTACGTTCCAGCTCGTATCTTTCTGCTTATTTATGGTGCTGCTGCTTTATTTGCTGGGTAAATTTACACGGCCGCTCGTTCGTCTAGGGCGGGTAGCGGAGACGGTGCAGCGCGGCAATTTGGAGGTGCGCTCGGGCATTCGCGGGGAGGATGAGATCGGCTATTTGGGCCAGTCCTTCGATTTAATGCTCGATAAGGTGAAGGAGACGATTGGCGAAATTACGAAGACGCAGGTGCGAAAGCGCAAGGCGGAGCTTGCGATGCTCCAGGCGCAGATCAACCCGCATTTTCTGTTTAATGTGCTGA
Source organism: Paenibacillus sp. Leaf72 (assembly GCF_001422685.1). NCBI lineage: Bacteria > Bacillati > Bacillota > Bacilli > Caryophanales > Paenibacillaceae > Paenibacillus > Paenibacillus sp. Leaf72. The sequence goes on from NZ_LMLV01000035.1 coordinate 263,746, forward strand.
ATTCGATTCGGATGAAGGTGCTGCGCAAAGGAGATTCGGAAAGCGCAGAAATGATCAGCTCGCTGTCGAAGCTGCTGCGGATGACCATTAGCCAGGATAAAGGCGTCATTCCACTTCATGAGGAAGTCGATCTCGCCATTGATTATGTAAGGCTGATGAATATGCGGCAAAAGGAGAAGGTGGAGCTGACGCTCGACCTGTCGCCTCTGAGCTTAACGGCACTCGTCCCGCGCTTCTGCCTGCAGCCGATTATTGAAAATGCGCTCATTCATGGCTTCAGCCAGCAGGCCGGCTTAATGACGATTAGTGCGAGCGAAGCGGAAGGCGGCTATCAAATAACGGTAAGCGACAGCGGTCAAGGCATTGAGAAGGGAAAGCTTGAACGGCTGCGATATAAGCTGGGCGCAGGAGCTTTAGAAAAGCTGGAGCAGGGAGCCGCAGGCGAGGAAGAAGGAGAAACAGGCGCTTTGCCGGGAAAGTTTTCGGGCATTGGGCTTGTTAATGTGTATGAGCGGATGGGCATAACCTACGGCGAGCGCTTCCAGATGACGATAGACAGCGATATCGGGCAAGGCACAGTCATTACGCTGTACATTCCGAAGCAGGTGGTGGATTCTGATGGTTAAGGTGATGCTGGTTGATGATGATTATCCCGTGCTGGATCTGCTGGCTTTTGCCATTGAGTGGGAGGAGCTGGGCTTTCGGCTGTTAGGTATGCATGAGAACGGCGAGGTCGCGCTGGCAGCGGCGCTGGAGGAAATGCCGGATATTCTGATTACAGATATCGGGATGCCGCGCATGGACGGACTGGAGCTCATACGCCGGCTGAAGGAGCACAAACCAGAGCTGCGCGTAGCGGTGCTGTCCTGCCACGATGAGTTTCGTTATGCGCAGCAGGCGCTCAAGCTGCAAGTGCAGGATTATTTGCTCAAGGATACGCTCGATCCTGCGGATATACGCAAGCTGCTGCTGCAATTTCAGGCGGAGCTGAATGAGACGAAAGATTTGCATATGGAGCAGCTCCGCAAGGAGCATATGGTCGATCGTAACAAGGCGCTGCTGAAGGAGCAGTTTATTAGGGCGACGCTTCATCAGCCGATGCTGGATCCCGAAAAATGGCAGCAGGAGCTGGGAGCATTCGGCCTGCCGTTCGGAGCCTCCGAGCGGGTCATTCCCGTTCTCGGCATCATCGACGATTACCCGCGGGCGCTGCAGCGTTTTCGTTCGGAAGAGGTGCTGCGTTTTGTAGTGGATAATGTTACCCGCGAAGTGATGGCGAGCAGGGAGACGGGCAGCCCCGCTGCCCATTTTGTGTACAGTCCACAAGAATCCTTCTTCATGCAGGTATGCCCGCATGGATTGAAAATAAACGGCTTCGACGAGGTAAAGCTGCTGCTCGCCGAAGTGCAGCGTACGCTCAAAAGCTCGCTGAAGCTAACGATGTCTTTTCTGATCGGCGATAGCGCGAGCGACCCTTTGCGCTTGCGGGAATCGCTGGCGGAGCTGCTTTCCGGGGCGGAGGCGCGCTTTTATCGTGCGCCTGGCTCTATTGTGAAGGCAGGCGCCGTGCAGGCGGCGCAGCCTGCAAAGCCAGGCAGCGACAATCCGCTGCTTGAAAGGTTTGGCGAGGCGGCCGAGCTGCTGCGGGAGGCGCTGCTGGGCCATAAGCGCGAGGCGGCAGAGGAGCTGGTGCGCCAGTGGCTGTTGCTCGCGGAGCAGCGGAGGCTGCCGCCCGAGCAGGTGAAGGATTGGGTGTTTAAGCTGCTGCTGGACGTAAAGCTCAAGCTTCAATTGATGCAGCATACCCGCTCAGCAAGCTCGATTGACGTCAGCCACCATGAGGTGTGGGAGCTGGGCAGCCTCTCCGAGCTGCAAGCGTGGCTGATTGCCCACTGCCTGTCAGCGATAACCGCCTCCGAAAATGGCGTCAGCGGCAGCAAGCGAGCCGAGGTCATCGACGCATGCGAATACGTTTCGCTGCATTTGGACAAAAAGATCAGTCTCGACGAGGTCGCCGACCAGCTGTTTATGAACCCCAGCTACTTCAGCCGCCTGTTCAAGAAGGAAATGGGCGAGACCTTTATCGAATATGTAATACGGATGAAAATGCATCGGGCCAAAGAGCTGCTAGATCAAACCGGCTCCCCCATAGGCAAAATATGCGAGACTCTTGGCTACGATAACCAGAGCTATTTTATAAAGCTGTTTAAATCATGTACAGGTGTGACGCCTGTGGAATATCGGAGAGGGCAAAAGCGATTGTAAGAAGGACAAAGCGATTGTAAGAGATGCTAAGGCAGCTGGAAGCCTGTTATTTTAAGGTGAGATGGATAGTTGCTGAAGGTGTCGGGATCGGATTGGGAACGGATAGAGTGGAGATATGTAACAGATAGAGTGGAGATCGAGAGCAGATAGAAATGGATTGAGAATAGATCAAGAGCAGATCAAGAGCAGATAGAGAACAGATCAAGAGCAGATCGAGAACAGATCGAGGGCAGATAGAGAGCAGATCAAGAGCAGATCGAGGTCAGATAGAGGGCAGAACGAAAGCAGATAATAACGGATAGGGAACGGAGAACAAACGAAAGGCTGTAGAAGTTTGGGGAGAGGAGCGGGATATATGGAGCAGAAGAAGCAACAGCAAGAACAACAGCAAGAACAACAGCAAGAACAACAGCAAGAACAACAGCAAGAACAACAGCAAGAACAACAGCAAGAACAACAGCAAGAATTTGCCGACAGAGCGCCGGAGAGGACTGGCGCTGTTGTTGAATGGAGAGCCGCTGTCTGAAGGACAGCTAGGCGAGGCATGGCATGACAAGCTGCGCCAATCTGAGGTGCAGCGTCCGTTAGTCGAGGAGATTCGCGCCGAGGCACAGCGCCAATTGGTAAGCGAAGAGCCGGAGCTGAGCGAATCCTTGTTTCGGATGTACGGGGAGACGGGGGAGCGGCTGCCGTACGAACGGGTTTATTTTCAAAAAAGGCGGCGGCTGAATTCATTCGCACTAATGTCCTTGATTGAGCCGGAGGAAGCGCCATATTTGGAGGCCCTTCAGGCTGCGCTTTGGTCGATCTGCGAGGAGCGGACGTGGTGCCTGCCTGCGCATCTGGGCGGGGCGGAGCAGCAGACGCCGATTGATTTATTCGCTGCGGAGACGGGCTTCGCGCTCAGCGAAATAAGCGTGCTGCTCGGATCCCGGCTGCCAGAGGAGCTGCACTTGCGTATTCGTGAAGAAGTGGAAAAGCGGCTGTTTCAGCCATTTTTGACCGAGGGGCCTTATTTTTGGGAGAATGCGGAGCATAATTGGGCGGCGGTATGTGCCGGGTCGATTGGCGCAGCGGCGCTGCATTTGATGGATGATCGCGAACGGCTGGAAGCGGTGCTTTCGCGCGTATTAGCTGCGATGGATTGCTTTTTGGACGGCTATGGCGAAGATGGAGCTTGTGCGGAAGGGTATTCGTATTGGCAATATGGTTTTGGCTTTTATGTTTATATTGCACAGCTGCTTAAGGCGGCAACGGATGGAGCCATTGATTTATTCCGCAGCGCAAAAGTACAAGAGATCGCAATGTTTCAGCAGAAATGCTTTACGGGTGGACGCAGCATTGTGAATTTTTCCGATGCCCCTTCTGAAAGCGGTATCTTCATGGGGCTGAGCTCATATTTGCATCAGGAGTTTCCAGCTGTGGCTCTGCCGCATGCCAGCCTGCGCGACAGCTACACAGGGGATCACTGCGCAAGGTGGGCGCCTGCGGTGCGGAATTTGCTTTGGTGGGCGGAGTCGGCAAACGCAACGGCAACGGCAACGAGAACGACAGCGGCAACTAATAGTGAAAGTGCCGAGGGGCGAAGCGACTCGGAAAGCGCTGCAGCTCTATGGCCGACAGAATCGTTTTATTTGGAAAATGTACAGTGGCTGCTGTCCCGTTATGTCGCAACGGATGGCGCTACTTATAGCTTTGCCGCCAAAGGCGGACATAACGCTGAGCCGCATAATCATAATGATGTCGGGCAGTTCGTAATGCATGCGGACGGAGAAGCCTATTTGGCGGATTTGGGCAGCGGGGAGTATACGGCGGACTATTTTGGCCCGCAGCGGTATACGATTTGGTGCAACGGCTCGCACGGACATTCCGTGCCGATTATTGGCAGCGCGCGCCAGCGCGAGGGCGCGGACGCGCGCGCCGTGGTTGTGCAGGCGGCGACCAGCGCGGAGCTTGACGTGCTGGAGCTGGAAATGCAGGCCGCGTACGGCGAGGAAGCGGGCCTTGCGCTGCTGGGGCGGCGCTTCGAGTGGAACAAGAAGGGCGCGCTGCCTGTGCTGACGATCCGAAACCGGTATCGGTTTCGGGAGGAAGTAGTCGGCGGGCGCGAGATTATCGAGCGCTTCGTTGCATGGCAGATGCCGGAGGCCGGGGAGGCCGGCGGTGTCGTGGTCCTGCAGGGACGCAAGAGGCTGACGATTGCGTTCGATGCGAAGCAGTGGAGGCAAGTGGTGACGCAGCGGAGCGACATGGATCATTTTGGGCGTGAACGTCAATGGTACACGCTGGATTTTCATCATTTGGAGGCGGGAACTGCGGCCGTGGATTCCGAGTTTGTTTTTCGCTTTGAGCCATAGGGTGGAATAGCTAAAAGCACGAGATTAAAGCGTCAAAGAAAAGGAGAGCGAAGCCATGACAGTGCAGGAGAAGGTGCAGGAGCAGCAAAATTGGGTGAATGAAGCTTGGGATAAGGTGAATCAGAAGATCAGACGGACTAGCGGCCGAATAGGCTCGCAATTTCCCCATGCAAGCGTGAACGGGGTTTATGTGCTGGAGGCGGCGCATTGGTGGACGGCGGGTTTTTGGCCGGGGCTGCTATGGCTGCTCTATCAAGATGAGAATTCGCGCACGGAGCGCTACAAAGAGCTTGCCGAAGCCTGCGAGCTTAAGCTCGACGAAGTCATCATGGGCTATGACCGGCTCGACCATGATATCGGCTTCATGTGGACGCTGACTAGTGTGGCACGTTATAAGCTGCTTGGGGAGGAAGATTCCCGGCGGCGGGCACTGCTTGCAGCAAACCTGCTATGCGGCCGCTTCAATATTCAAGGGCGCTATATTCGGGCATGGAACCCTTGGCGGGAAGGCGAGCGCAATGACGGGCTGGCTATTATCGACTGCATGATGAATTTGCCGCTGCTCTATTGGGCTTCGCGCACGACGGAGGACCCGCGCTACAAGCATTTGGCGATGGCGCATGCCGATACGGTGCTGGAGCATTTTATTCGGCCGGATGGCTCGGTTTATCATATCGTAGAGTTTGATCCGCAAAGTGGCGAAGTAGCTGCAAAGCATGGCGGGCAAGGATTTGCGGCCGAATCGGCATGGTCGCGCGGCGCGTCCTGGGCGATTTACGGCATGGCACTCAGTTACGCCCATAGCGGCGAGCAGCGGTATTTGGATGCGGCGAAGCGCACGGCTCATTTTTTCCTGGCGAATTTGCCAGAGGATTCCGTACCGCATTGGGATTTCCGGTTACCGGATGGCGTGGAGACATACCGCGATTCATCGGCGGGCGCTTGCGCGGCCTGCGGTTTGCTGGCAATTGCGGATGTAGTGCCAGAGGTCGAGCGTGAGTTGTATCGCCGAGCGGGCGAGCGGATTTTGAAATCGCTGTACGAGAACTATGGCGCATGGGCGGACGATGCACAGGAGGAAGGGCTGGTTTTGCATGGCACGAGCCACTACCCGGAACGCAAAAATCTCGACGTCCCGCTCATCTACGGCGATTATTTCTTTACGGAGGGCTTGTCCAAGCTGCGAGGCTACGATAGCTTCTGGTCGTAAGGCGAACATCAAGTGTCATCTGATCGTTATCCAATTTGCATAGATAGGGAACAGAAAGGGGCGAACGGCCATTGATTGGGGAAAAAGGTACAGATTCAGGCGAGAGAGTACGGTTACTGGAGGAACGCGAGTATTGGGTGAGCGAGCTATGCCGGGTTGCTGAGCCTGTGCTGCGCCTGCTTGCGGCTCGTGAGTTAAAAAAAACGATGCCCGTGCAATCTGCTGCGGGACAGGATCGCTCTGATGTGACCCATCTGGAGGCGCTAGGCCGCCTATTATGTGGAATAGCGCCCTGGCTTGAAAGCAGAGGCGGGGCAGACGAAGCGGAAGAGCGGCTGCGCCAGCAATATGCGGAGCTGTCACGGGCTGCGATTGCTGCTGGCTGTGATCCGCAGTCACCGGATTATATGAATTTTGCAGAAGGCTTTCAGCCGATCGTTGATACGGCGTTTCTGGCGCAGGCGATTTTGCGTGCGCCGACGGAGCTTTGGGACAAGCTGGATGCCAAGGTGCAGAAGCACGTTGTCCAAGCTTTCAAACTAACCCGTTCGCGCAAGCCATTCGCCATGAACTGGCTGCTTTTCTCCGCGATTATTGAAGCGGCCTTGTACCGCATGGGAGAAAGCGACTGGGACCCGATGCGCATTGATTATGCCCTTAAGCAGCATGAGCAATGGTATGTCGGAGACGGAGCGTACGGAGATGGCCCGTCGTTCCACTTCGACTATTACAACAGCTTTGTAATCCAGCCTATGCTCGTTGACATCGTAGCAGCCGTTCAAGGCTGCTATGAAGATTGGGATGCAATGCAGGCGAGCATCACGGAGAGAGCGAAGCGCTGGGCGGAGGTGCAGGAGCGGCTCATTTCGCCGGAGGGCACATTTCCGCCGCTGGGCCGCTCGCTTGCTTACCGCTGCGGCGCCATGCAAAGCTTGGCGCAAAGTGCGCTGCTTGGCGAGCTGCCAAGCAGCGTAACTCCGGCGCAGGCGCGCTGCGCATTAACAGCGGTTATCCGCCGCAGCTTGTCTGTTCCCGGCACATTTACAGAGGACGGCTGGCTGACCATCGGCTTTTGTGGAAGCCAGCCAGACATTGGCGAGCATTATATTTCCACAGGAAGCCTGTATTTATGCGCGGCTGTGTTTCTCCCGCTTGGCCTTGCCGCGGAGCATCCCTTTTGGAGCGGCGAGCCTGAGGATTGGACAGCGCGCAAAGCATGGTCAGGGTCCTTTTTTTCAATTGATCATGCACTGAAGGGGTAGCAGTCATAATAGGCAGCGAGATTATGAACAAGATTATGAGCAAGAGTATGATTACCAGCTACCAGCAGCGAGAGTAAGTGAAGAGGCGCAGCCATTTTCGTACAGGTGCGCTTTCTCTTATTTTTGCAGCTATCTGTGGCCTGCGCACTTTATAAATGCGAAGCTTCAGCCGCGCCTCAAACTTTTACAGAAGATCGTTTACCTTGGCATAAGCTCGGTAACAATGGATGAGGGGCTTTGCTAGCGCTGCATGAGTTAAAGCAGACGGTCTCATAAAGCGGTCTTTTTCCAGTGGTATGTAAATTTCCTGCAAAAATCGTCCTCAAGCACTTGAAATTAATAACGAAAAAAAGTATGATAAACATGATTGTTAGCACTTCATGCTCATGAGTGCTAACAAAAATAAGCGACAAATTTTTAAAGGAGGCTATTTTCAATGATCAGACCTTTGGGTGAACGTGTATTAGTAGAAGCGATCGCGAAAGAAGAAACGACTGCAAGCGGTATCGTTTTGCCAGATTCGGCTAAGGAAAAACCGCAAGAAGGTAAAGTGGTGGCTGTTGGCAGCGGCGCGCTGAAAGACGGAGTTCGCGTAGCGCTTGAAGTTAAAGAAGGCGATCGCGTCCTTTTCTCCAAATATGCGGGAACAGAAGTTAAATACGACGGCAAAGAGTATTTGATTATGAAAGAAAGCGACATTCACGCGATCTTTGAATAGGCTGCTCACATACAGCTTGACTGGACTTAAACGAAACGGCGCAGGCCGTTAAGCATACTTATATGAATATATTTTCGGGAGGTAAATGATAATGGCAAAGGATATTAAATTTAGCGAAGACGCTCGCCGCGCAATGCTGCGTGGTGTTGATGCACTTGCAAATGCTGTAAAAGTTACACTCGGACCTAAAGGCCGCAACGTCGTGCTGGAGAAGAAATTCGGCAGCCCGTTGATCACGAACGATGGTGTATCCATCGCGAAAGAAATCGAGCTGGAAGATGCATTCGAGAACATGGGTGCACAGCTTGTTAAAGAAGTAGCAACAAAAACAAATGATGTTGCCGGTGACGGTACAACTACAGCTACTGTTTTGGCTCAAGCGATGATTCGCGAAGGTCTGAAAAACGTAACAGCTGGCGCTAACCCAATGGTTATCCGCAAAGGTATCGAAAAAGCGGTTAAAGCTGCAGTTGAAGAGCTGCAAAACATCGCTAAACCAATCGAAGGCAAACAATCCATCGCCCAAGTTGCGGCTATTTCTTCCGCTGACGATGAAGTGGGCCAACTGATTGCAGAAGCTATGGAAAAAGTGGGCAACGACGGCGTTATTACCGTTGAAGAGTCGAAAGGCTTTGTAACGGAGCTTGAAGTGGTTGAAGGTATGCAATTCGACCGTGGATACATCTCCCACTACATGGTTACTGACACGGACAAAATGGAAGCTGTTCTGGATAACCCGTATATCCTGATCACTGACAAAAAAATTACAAACATTCAGGAAATTCTTCCTGTGCTTGAGAAAGTCGTTCAATCCGGCAAACAGCTTCTGATCATTGCAGAAGATGTTGAAGGCGAAGCGAACGCAACTCTGGTTGTGAACAAACTGCGCGGCACATTCACTTGCGTAGCTGTTAAAGCACCAGGCTTCGGCGACCGTCGTAAAGCGATGCTGCAAGATATCGCTGCTCTGACTGGTGGTCAAGTGATCACTGAGGAACTGGGCCTTGAGCTGAAATCGACTACGGTTGAGCAACTGGGTTCCGCTCGTCAAGTACGCGTAACAAAAGAAAACACAATCGTGGTTGACGGCAGCGGCGACGCTTCTGACATCGCGGCTCGTGTAAGCCAAATCCGTACGCAGCTGGAAGAAACAACTTCCGACTTCGACCGTGAGAAGCTGCAAGAGCGTCTGGCTAAATTGTCCGGCGGCGTAGCAGTCATCAAAGTCGGCGCTGCTACTGAAACAGAATTGAAAGAGCGCAAGCTCCGCATCGAAGATGCCCTGAACTCGACTCGCGCAGCGGTTGAAGAAGGTATCGTATCCGGTGGTGGTACTGCTCTAATTAACGTATATAAAGCTGTTGCTGCTGTTAATGCAGAAGGCGACGAGCAAACAGGCGTTAACATCGTTCTTCGTTCCCTTGAAGAGCCGCTTCGCACAATTGCTGCGAACGCTGGTCAAGAAGGTTCGGTTATCGTTGAGCGCTTGAAAAATGAAGAAATCGGCGTAGGCTACAACGCTGCTACTGGAACATGGGTTAACATGTTCGAAGCAGGTATCGTTGACCCTGCCAAAGTTACACGCTCTGCATTGCAAAACGCAGCTTCCGTTGCAGCTATGTTCCTGACAACTGAAGCGGTTGTTGCTGACAAGCCAGAACCAAAAGGTGCTGGCGGCGGCATGCCTGACATGGGCGGCATGGGTGGAATGGGCGGCATGATGTAAACTGAGGGCTGAGCCCTTGCGTAGCAAGGGTTTCTCCTCAGGGCGACACTGATCGCCCACATTTTGCCCACATTATGTAAAATGAAGACACCGTAGAGTGGTGAAAATTGCTCTACGGTGTCTTCTGTTTTTAAGAAGGGGAGGAGGTCTTGCTTTGGAGAGTAAGCATCTTGAGCAATTTTTTGATTACATAGCTGCTCGGAATATTGAGGTGTATAATGAGTTTAGCCTTCAGCACGAATTAGGTGTTTTTTTACGGACGACCTTTCCGCAATATAAAGTACAGTTTGAACGGAATGTTTCGTATTTTGGGATTAGTCATACAGTAAAGAAGGAAATTGATATAAGTATCGTAAGTGGCAAGGAAAGATTCGCTGTCGAGTTAAAATATCCGACGAATGGCCAGTATCCTGAGCAGTTGTATTCATTCGTTAAGGATATTAAATTTATGGAGCAACTAAAGGAACAGGGATTTTCAAAAACGTTTACTGTAGCTCTAGTAAAGGATCGCCCATTTTATGAAGGTAAGGACAATTTGGGCATATATGATTACTTTAGAGGAAACAAGGTAGTTCAGGGGAGGATTTATAAACCAACAGGATTACTAAAGAATAGCGATTTTATTGATGTTGCTGGAGTGCATCGAATTGATTGGAGATTATTGGATGATAGGAGGTACTTCATTGTAGAAATATAAATACTGTCCTAGCAGGCTCAGGACAGTATTTATATTATACACCTTTCATCAACTCACTGAATTTTTGGGACGCTTCTTTTTTCATCGTTTTGGTGACATGGAGATAAACGCGCTTTGTAATTTCGTCGTCCTGGTGACCTAATCTCTCCATTATTTCATGAATGCCGACTCCGGCCTCAGCGAGTAACGATGTATGCGTGTGACGCAATGAGTGAGGGGTTAATGATTCGTTCAAGCCAGCGAGACGCAAAAGCCTTCTCATGCGATTCTGGATCGTTTTAATGAATTCAGGATAGCCCATATCCTTCTCTGTTTTGGCAAATACAAAATCTTGGTCGTAATACACATCTCTATGGAGCATTTTAAGCTCATTTTGACGAGCTTTTAGCTTTTCTACCTCTTTAAAAACCAGTGGGTCTAGCTCGATGGTTCGTTTCGATGTGCTTGTCTTAGGAGTCAGCAAATGATACTCTGTTGCTCGATTAGTTGGATTATAATAAGTCTTCGTTACTGACAGCGTGTGTTCCTGAAAATCGAAATCCTTCCACTTCAATGCACAGAGCTCACCGACTCGAAGTCCACTATATGCAAGAGTCAGGAAGATGATATAGTCATTCGTTAGTCCCTTCTCTTTCGCTGTTTGAAGAAGCTTAGCTAGCTCATGCTTTTCAAGGTATTTCATCTCATTTTCCTCCGCTTCAATTTGTTCAACTGTCTTTTGGGGGCGAGGTAACTTTGCATATTGTGTAGGATCGTTTTTGATGATTTCTAACTCTATTGCCTTGGTAAATAGCATTCGTCCTGTGGAATGAATGCCAGCAATCGTATTTAACGCAAAGCCCCGCTCGTACAAGTCTAGAAGGGCATTTTGATAAGCTTTTCGAGTGATGCTCTTTACCTGATGATTTTGAAAGTAATCGAGCAGTCGAGATGCTTCATGCTTTCGAACACGTACGGTACTAATTTTTACCGTGGTTTCATAGAGCTTCAGCCATTCTTCAACTAAAGCGGGAATAACATCTCCTTTTCTGCTATGTAGGTTCCTTCTGCAAGCTCCGTATGCATCGCTGCACATGCAGCTTGAGCCTCCTTCTTGGTTTTAAACCCGCCCATTTGTCTTTGGATTCGTTTACCTGTCAGAGAATCTCGACCGATATCAAGTGTAAATGACCATGTCGCATCACAAGTGCAGCGTTTACCGACGCATTTACAACCACGTTTTCTAAAGTAGCCTTTCATAGAAATCATCCTTTCGAAAAATGTAGAGATGGCCGTGGCCATCTCTACATGGAAGAATTGTTATGCTGATATCGCATTGGGATTTGCGCGCTTGGAGTCCAGCCATTTGAAGAAATCATCCCGGTAAACGATTTTTCTGCAGTTGATAATGAGTAATGGAAAATCGGGAGCTTTAGCAATTTCATATGCTGTCGATCGGGATACTCCCAAAATTGCCTTCACATCTTTCATTTGCAAAATAAGTGGATAGTCCGTTTTATTCATGGATTGCGAACCTCCCCCGTCGTAGATTGATCGCTTGAAGAGCGACTGTGTAAAGCTTGGAGTCCCATATCGAAAGTCCTCTTGCCAAATCAAATGAATATCCGTTCCACAGGTTAAGAGCTAAATGGAAGAGTGCAGTGGTTTGTCCGGTTAGTGGTGCGAATGAGCCTGTCGAGCGATGCTCCTCTTGGAGGGAAATGTTATCCAAACAATTGAAGTACCAGTCGAATGGCCCATCTTCTTGCTGATCAAGCTCGAAACACTTGAAAACTTCTGGATATGCGGCCAGATAGCACGAGGAAATGTATTCTTTCGTGCGATAAGGAAATTTGTTTGTGCAACGTTGAAAGTTTCGCCAGTGGGCGTCACTGGAAAAATACACAACTTTGCAGTCTGTGAAATTTTCACTCATCGATAATTCACCTCTTTCACAAGTGATATCAGGTTATAATATATAAACCAGATTGACTGATTGACGTATACTCTCGTGTAGTTTTCGAAATGGATGCTAAAACACTTCAAAATTCTTACACTCTATTAATCGATTACCTATTCGAATAGACTTTAACTTGTGATTGTGATTTTCGTACAAAGCTTGTTTTCAACCATGAAATCGGATCTTTCTCACTTTGAGCGAAATCAGTATCAAATGTTTCGTTATCGCTGTTTTCGATTGGGGGAAGAGCGCTTGAAGTATTACTAACCGTCGCTGATATCCCCTTGGATGCGAGTGACTCATCGAAATCTGCTTCATTGTATCCCCATCTCTCAGCGAGTTCGCGGAATTTTTTTGCTCGTTTTGGATGTTGTTTTTCGTATAGTTTGAAAAGCCTGTAGGCGGCATCTGGTATTTTGGCTTGCACACATTGCTCCAGCATATCAATAGCTTGCTTGTTTTGGCCAATCATTAAGTAAGCCTCAGCTAATCTGTATTGTGCAAAAGCGAACCCGCGTTCCGCTAATGGAAGAAGCATTGAAATACCATATTCAATGTGTCCTTCAACATCATGATAGACAGCTTTGCCTTCAATGGCGAGATGTGCCAGTCGCGTTATAGCCCAAGGGTTTTTATCGCGGGCTTCTGCTTTTAATTGATCAAATGCAGAGTTCTCTTCATCATGCAATACTTGATGATAAAGACAGTCCGCCATAATGAATCGTTCGAAGATGGGAGGTGTTGAACGCATAGTGTTAGCACTCCTTCAGCATATTTGTTTTGGCAAGTTGGGTAATGCCCGGTTAGAACTCGGCAGGATGACAGCAGTGGTTAACGGTAGTTGAGCATTCCTGCCGAGCTACCCGGCAAAAATCTAGCATTAATGTCATAAGGATGTTCTCCCCAACTTTCGTATAGCGAGCGGTTCAGACGGATAACCGGGATGCGGTCTCCGTTTATGGTTAATCGAACCGTCCGGGTTCCGTCCTTGTTTCGATCCGGTACCAGCAGCTTTTTATCGTGCAAACTGCTCCAAAGCATCTCCTGCGTAACGGGGAACGTTTTGTTCTGCTTGGCATAATGTGCGCATACTCGGTTATAAACAGAGTCGCTCAACAAGTAGATGAATTCCGAATCACGGTAGCCTAGTGCTTTGGGATGTGTTGACGGTAACCCCGCAATTTTGCTTCGGCCTTTCAGTTTAATATCGGCAAAGAGCAATGATCCAGAAGCTATCAATTCCTTGATAGCTCGAACAAAAAGCTCGACTTCCCCGTTTGCATGACTATGCTTGACCATTTCGACAATTTTGTCATCCAAGATGTCCTCATTTTCTTGAAGGAACACAGTCATTTCATCATCGTCAAGAACATCGTGAGCCTGAGCAAACTCAAGAAAAATCTCAAAAGATGTCTGAAGCCACGCAGCGCTGGCAATTTGCCTGCCATGAGCAGTTTCATGATGACGGGCAAAATAAACTTCGTTCTTCTTAAATAGATCGGCTACACGGGTTACGAACGAATTCACATCTTTCGAGATGTACTCGATAAAGTAATAAATCATAGCCGAATAGTGACCGTGAAGTCGTTGTGCAATGGACAATTTGTCCAACTTGATCGTGGTAGAGTCCATCTTGACAAAGAAGCCTCGGGCTAATGATGATGCGCTTTTCACATACATGTCCTCAGCCGTCACTGCTACAAGCCCTTGTGCCTTCATTTCCATGCTTTGATTTGAACTCACCATTTTCTGGCGTCCGGTAGAATCGCCGGTTGACCGAAAAATGGCTTCGAGCTTCGATTGAATGACATTCCTTTCCTGCGGACTGACACTAGGAGGGATATCATCAACTAGGAGGACTGTATCCCGCGCAATCATTCTTTGCATCTCAATTGCAGGTGAAGTGGCTGTAAAGTTTACCGGAACCCTCTCCCAGTCACTGAAACTGTTGAAGAACACTTTGCTCGAAGCGGTTTTCCTGCTTCCAGTCGTGCCATAAGTGTAGTATACAAATTCAGGAGTATGAGGGAGTTGTTCCAAAAGTGATTTGTAGCAACTGAGCAGCATATACGAAAGTGCAGTAAAGGTAAAGTCGTGCGAGCCGAGTTCAAGAAATGTCTCGACCACGGTTTTTACCGCTGTGTATTTATCGATTTCTGGTTTCGGGAGCTCGAATTTCTGTATGGAAGGGTGAGCAGTAATATCGAGCGCACCGCTATCTCCAATAGCCCCGCCGCCAGTGATGTAAATACCGGCATGGGTTTTTGACCAGCCAATATAGGCGTATTCATGAACAGTGGGCACGAGCGCACATAGAGTATTCACGTACTCCACGATGTAGCTGTAACTTCCCCAAATTACGGATTTGAAACCTAGCGATTTTCTCATCCAATCTTGGTCGTTCCTTAATTGACTAGGGGAAAGATAAATCGGTGGATACCAGACGCCCTTCATCAGGCAAATGACTCTCAGGTATCTTTCATCGTAATTGGGATAGTGAACAATTTTGTCGCCTATTGGAAGCACAAAAGTATTGGATAGCTTTCGTTCTTTTTTACCTCTAATGATGCTCACGCTGCCGTCTTCGGTTATCAGAAAATTGGTGCGTAGCGATTCTGAGGCCAAGAACTTGTTGAGCGGATCAATCAGAGAGGTCTCGAATTGCTGGTCGTTTTTAACAAAGTAGGCCACTTCTTTCAGGATGCTGACCAGATTTACAGTGTTGGCTATCATCTTGGATTCCCCTTTCTGAACTATTCGATTTTCAAAGATCATGAAAAATTAGACGTGTTCTAAGGTGGATTTTGGATTATTACTGGACTTGAACGTCTGCCTGACATCTGTTCATCCCTCCTTGTGAAATTCTGTTTTCAGTTTAGAGGGATTTGGCGACTAATTATATTTAATAAAAAATGGAAATAAATTAGATGAGTTGACACGTCAATCTAATTCTGCTTACAAAAAGAAAAGCCATCTCCCGTCAAGGAAAGATGGCTTTTCTTTAATATAGCGAGCACTTGAACGTGTTTATAGCTTCATTTCAGGAAATCCATAAAATACTTTTCTCTTACAAAGGTACTGATAACTTCAATCGTGCGATTATCAATTGTGAAATCATTATCAGGGTTTGTTGTGAAAAATTCGTTTACTATAGACTGGATATCCCAAAGTTTGTGTTTTCTATAGAGGGATTGGACGTGATGAATTTCAAGCAAGGTTTCCTCGATGTCTTCTGAGTCCTTTAACTTCAAGTAAGGTGACCTGCTGACCGATAGATCTTCCAAAAGAGTTTTATCTTCGTCAGACAGGATACGTTGAGTGTTAATTTCCAGAATGGGAATTACAAGCAACGATGTTGCAATCAAATCTGAAGCAAGCTTAAGCATAGCATCGGTGATGTCTGTATCTTTTACAGAGATCCTGGGAGCGCCCCAAAGTGATTCTTCCAAAATTGACGTTCGATGTTCAGCATAGTATTGAACTAATGATAATCTTACCTCAACGGTAGGCAATAATGCGGCCAAACTCAACACTTTGCGTGACCAGTGCTTAAGTTTAATGGGCAATTCCTTTGTAGAAACATTAATGTGGCTTGCTAGGACGATATTATGCTCCCATTCAAAAAGTACCAAATTTAAGTTCTTTTTGGATGATGAAACCATTTGCAATGAATTATAAAAATAATCCCAATAGCGATTATGCAATCTTCTTTCAGTAGTAAGATTAATCTTGCAGATTTTGTACGTATGTATAGCAGGTCTCTTCCCCTTGCTATGTGTAAGTTCATTGTGCACTTGTTTATATATAGCAATGAATGCCCGCAGTGGAAGAGCTTGCTGGGGTAAATGAGAGGTTTTTGTGATTAAATCGGTGATTATTTTGTTTGCTTGATCTTCTCGAGGCAGATAGGAAAAGTCTTCGCTTTGAATAAGAGTCTCTTCATTAGAGTCACGAAGCTTTAAATTTAATTCCTCGTTTTCTTCCTTATTAGCAATGAATTCCATTAGTTGTTTCACATAAGTATTGGCTATTGATTCTTCCACAGGTTGCTCGTTTGTCAGTGTAATTACCCGCGTAATCAAAGCAAGATGTCGGATAAGATCATCAATTATATCGAACTCGAGTTCTTCTTTTTCGATAACAGAGGCGATTGTATTGGGAAACAAATGCAGATAGTCGTGGACAACAGAAAGTAGTTTGAATTCAGTTGGGTGCGTATCATCGTTTAAATTGTTAAAGAACTCCGGGGAATACAGTACGTTTTTTGGAATATGGTATTTTTCAGGGAAATTCTTGCTATTTTTATCCGAGAACAGCGCCTTTTTTCTCTCGATTATGAATTCTGAATGCAACATTCAATCTTCCTCCAATTTCTTTTTTCTTCTACTAATTATGTAGTCAGTAACGGCACTTCGCTGTACACGGTATGAGTTTTTAACTTTGAATGATTCGATCTCGCCTGAATTGACCAAATAATAAGCGGTATTTAAACCGATTTGAAGCAATTCGGCCAATTGTGAGACGGTCAAGATTTCATTGTAATCATCATACATATTGTCACGCTCCTCATGCAAATTTTATTAATCTATTGTTTATTAAATCATCTCTAACTTTGTTATCTGATCTTATATTTTATTAAATAGTACATAACAGTTATTTAATTAAATATAAAAAAGAGTAGAGGTGATATATATGTATTTATTTTATTGGATTATTAAATAACAACATTTTGAATTATGCATTACTTTTCTGTGACAGAAAAAGAAATTATTTAACTACAAAAGTGTGCAGGTAGTACATTGAGAAAAAAAGGGGAGTTTAACTATGTTCCATACCTTATTATTGTTTCAACCTATTCAGGCAATCGATTATCCAATCGTTAAATCTATTTTGGAACAACTGTCTAACGAACAAAACTCAAGGCACTTTCCAGATAACATGTGCCCCGACTTGTATGTGTTTA
Source organism: Paenibacillus sp. Leaf72 (assembly GCF_001422685.1). Lineage (NCBI taxonomy): Bacteria > Bacillati > Bacillota > Bacilli > Caryophanales > Paenibacillaceae > Paenibacillus > Paenibacillus sp. Leaf72. The sequence goes on from NZ_LMLV01000035.1 coordinate 280,883, forward strand.
CCCTTTACTGTAACAGTGGAATGACCATTTTACTCCGTCGAACTCTACTGACATCTGGAATCCACTATCATGCTATTGAAATAAGACTGAATCCAAAAGTACTTATACAAGAAAGAGAGTATGTAAAGGTTGCAAAGGCAAGTGAATTCCCGCAAATATGCGATCGATTTAAAGCGGTTCTAAAGCCACTTCAAAAGTGTTTGGAGCTGACACCTTTACAACTATTTTACAAGCTAAATGCTATTGACGAATATCAAGTAAAACGAATTGATTATTGTATCAACATCCGTACCATATTACATGAAGTCTACATGGAGTTAATCAGCAGGGCAGATATCCCAGCCCACTTTTATCTTGTTACAGAACTGGATAAAAAGTCCGGGAGGCAGGTCGCTTATAAGAATAGCTTCTATATTCAGACAAAGGGTCACTCAGTAGGAGTCAATATTTATAATAAAGAGTACCAAATGCGAAGAGAGTTTGAAGACTATGAAAGACTTGAAGATGCGAACCAAATTATTCGTATTGAAATACAATGTCTGAATGGGAAAACAAACAGCTTAAAGCAGAAGCTTGGATGGAGATACCGTGATTGTCATTATTTTATGAATGAGGAATTGTCCAGGAAACTTATCTATGACTATTATGAGAAAACGGTTGGATTCGAAGATTATTACACTTTGGATGAAGCAAGACGGTTAATTCAGAGCAATGGACAGTACAGGACTAAAACAATTAACAAAATGATCGAAGTGTTGTTATTAGTCAATCAGAAACGTTCCATTCATAAGGCAAAGCTGGCATATAGTGAGGATACTACGGAACCGAAAAAAGTGAATGAATTCAATACATTGATTAAAAAAATAAAAAAATGCGGCATAAACCCCGTTACCATTCCTGTAAATTGGGGATACGATCATATCCCCAATTTGGTAGAAGAAATGGATAAGAATTTTACGCAGCTATTGAGAGTGGTTATTTAGATGTTAGAGATTTAGGTTAAAATTAAGTAGCACGGGAACTCATAAATATCTCCATGTAGTGACATATATCTTCAAATGGAAAGCTCGGCATTTTATAAAAAGCGTAGTATATTTAAATTTCCAATACTCGTAAGTTCAATTTGCCCTCTTAGCGGATGTTGGGTCAGGCTCTGATAATGACGTCGTTGCTTCATCGACCAATTGTCTAATAATCGGAACAGACGTAAACGCGAACGAATACTCAGTTACTCCAGGATTATGCCGCTTTTTTACGAGGTTCTTTTTGGTGAGTTTCGAAATAATGGAGTAGGTTTGTTTTTTCTGATCAATGAGAATTTTATGAGTTGTCATGTCCTTGAAAACAAATCGTGTCCCCCATGCTCCTTGTTCCAACTTGAAATCAGGATGAAGGGATATAGCCGATAAGCGCTCGTAAAGCTTAGAATCTGTTACAGGGTGGGGAAGAGGATAGTCCATAAAATTTAATTTTATAAGCTTGAATCCCGAAATGCCTTGCAGAGTAAGGTATGCCGCTGCCCAGCCTATTACAATTCCGAATAGAATGCCGACCGGACCTCCGAAAGCAAGTGCGATCCCTCCAATTAATATAAAGATGAGGTGCAATTTTTTGAAAGCTTTCATCGGAGTTTCTAAATGGATGGAAGTATGAGCTTGTGGGTTGATACCATTATTTGTTTCCTGATGTTGAAGTTGCATGGAATGCCTCCTTATTAAATGTGTTGTTAGTGATATGGGCTATGTTTTGTCTGTAACTAATACATGCTTTCTACTTTGTAATCAATTATGATCCAGTCATTGGTTTCTGACTTTTTAATTATTGCTTTTACTGTGCCGATATAAGAAAAGTGTGAAGCTTCCGAACCGGCAGCTTGAGGCTGATAGCGAATGGACTTCGCTTGCAAATAGTCGGGATCTTCGCTAGCGAAATACCCATAGTCATTCAGATCTTGAAACACGCCGACTTCAGCCGTCAATGTGCCGTCCTGATTATCCAATAACCGCTGTACTTGAGAAAACAGGTTAGAATCCATATATGCCCATCTGTACGCATCCCATCCATAAAATTCGTCTTTGTATGTGTAACCGGAGATGGACTTGTGATTAATTTGAATACCAAAGAAATAATCGATAACTTCAGCGACCAAGTCTTGATGCATGATCATCTCACTGTCGTTTTCTTGGTTGAAGCTATAGCTGTTGTCTTGTCCAAATTTTTGATTTCGTTCAATTGCAAATCGAATCAGTTCATCCGTACTGTAAGAACTAATCGCAGTGTCCTTAATATAAGGCGATGTGCCGAAGTTCACCGAACTGAATTCACTAAAATATTGATTGAATTCAATCTGTTGCTCCAAACTTAGTGACGGCCAAGTGTCGGTAGGCGTATTCGGTGGAGTCTCCTTTACAAGCGGGGGTTCTTCTTCGACCAGGGGTAATAACGAATCGGCGTATGTAGATCGTGATGTTGCCTGTATGGATACGATATTCCCTTTGAAGCTGCGAACTGCTACGATACTATCGTTTAATGTGTTAGGCACCGTAAGTTCAAACGTGTCGACCTTCACTCCACCCGCTTCTTCTGTTGTCGAAATCAAATTACTTAGCGCGGCGGTAGCTTGTTCTACGCTATCCCCGATACGCTGACCGCCAATATTAAAGAATCGCCCATCTGTGATCATAATCTCCTGAATTTTGTCGTTCTTGGTATCGCTTTTAATCCAGTTGGCCATGCTTGTTTGTCCAAAGTAATATGTGTTCTCTGCATCGCCGGAGATCGTGGATGTGATCCCTAACTCGTTCATCAGTTGCTGTTCGGTCACGCTATTCCCTATGTAGTTGGCAAGGTCTAACGTATACGATTCATCGCTATTTGCGTAGTGGACATAACGGACACCAATGATGCTATCGGATTCGGTGAGCAAGTTAAGTATGGTGTCTTCTTGCTTGTCATGATACATTCGGGAGCGCTGTCCTTCTTGGGAGATCAGATCCAGATTCGGTGCTTGAAAAACACCGGGGTTTTGTGCGATATAGTCATTGAAGTTCGCACCCAACGTTAGTCCGAGGATGCTATACACTTTGTTACTTTGGACTCCCTCCTCGCCATAGGTTAAAGAAATCTCAGACACGAATTCATCATTGCCCAGCAGTGTGACTCCAAACGGATACATGTAATAATAATCGTCCTCATCGTCTCGAATGACCCATGGTTCATCCGGTTTGCCGAGCTTGGCAATAACGTTTTTCTTACTTCCCCCTGACAAGTCTGTTAATTCTAGTGGCTCTGGATTTGAGGAGAAGATGATACCAACTAACGAAAGAACAGCAATTGCTGTCAGCATCCACAACCACCATTTTTTGCGAATCGGCCTGTTTTTCTGAATTTCCTGCTTTTTTCCTGCAGCATACATCAATTTCCTGTACCTCCGTTGTCGTCGTTTTTTGATTGGCATGTTGTTGCGTTCGCTTTCATCGTATCTACAATCAATTGTCTAAGATCGTCTTGCGAAATCACAGTAAGAATGGCGTTTTTGTTTATAAGGCCCTTTGTGTTTGTAACAGTGTTAAACATCAGTTGTTCGAGAGTGGTATCCAATCCAGCGGCAATTTTATTCAATGTGTTAATCGTCGGATTTTTATCTCCGCGCTCAATTTGACCAAGGTACGAAGTGTTGACACCAGCGTGAAGAGCCAACTGTTCCTGACTATATCCTTTTTGCGACCGCAATAAGCGAATGTTCTCACCAATCTGCCGGGCATTATTCATATGAAATGTTCACCTCTTCCTATCACTATGAAAAGGATAGTTTTTCTATCAATTTGCCTCAATATGATAAAACCATGAAATTCGTATATATAAGCAGGATGTGTGGTTTATGTTGCGGTAAACAATCATTAGAGGCATGTTAATGCATTGAGAGGCGGGGGAGATTGCCTATGTTCCTTTATGTTCCTTGAATCAGGACCACTATCTAGCATAGTGTCTCTATGGAATAATATATACTTGAAATCTTTTAACCAACGTTTCTCTAATATTCTTCTGCAAGCATCATCGTGCAACGGGTATGGTCGTCAATAACATAAATTTTTACTGATACGATTTGCTTAATCGCGTACTCCTTACGGTATTCAAATGCAAGAAAGAAAAGAGAGCCTAATTGCATACACAATGCAATTGAAATGGCTTGTTATTAGTGGAAGTGACGCCTGGCTACTACTAATTGTACCAGTAACGGTTTAATGATTCCGATAGGGTGTAAGAGCCCTTCCAGTTCCATTTCCTCCAGATGATTTGATCTCCATGAGCATCCACTACAACGTCTTTCAGCATCCATAGAAAGGTATGGCCATTGTCAAAATCTCCAATAACACTTCCTGCGGCAAATTGGTGGCAATTATCTAGAATAATATTGTAAATTCTATGGTTACCTACAGCTTCCAACGCTCTTGAAAAGGCCTAGTACGAACCAATTGCCCAATCAATCCCGGCGTCATAGGGAACGTAGATGTCATCACGAATAGTAGAAAGGCTGCTAGTGCATTCGTGCAAACTCAATTTTTTTATTTGACCGTCCCCATTTCGTCGGTACTGAAGCCATTGGTAGTAGGACAGATTATCTATTTCTACGAGAATGTCTGCATGAAATTTTACTACGGTTGCCAATGTAAACTACCTCCTAAATAACAATAGCGTCCTATCTCACATTAAGCCTTGTTCCTTTAAACTCGAGTATTTGTTATTCCCGATCACCACGTGATCAAGCATTTCGATACCTATAATTGTCCCTGCTTCGACCAGCCGTTTTGTGATTGAAATGTCTTCTTGGCTTGGATCGGGATTTCCGCTCGGGTGGTTGTGGGCACATATTATGGAAGCGCAGCTTCGTTTTATTGCCATGCGAAAGACTTCCCGTGGATGGACGATGCAGGCGTTGAGAGATCCGATCGAGATGACCTCTTTACTCATCACTCCATTCTTTGTATTGAGGAAGAGACAGATAAACTGCTCTTGTTTCAGATGTCGGAATTCGGGCTCCAGCAACTTATAGACATCCATCGGGGAGCGGATCTTACTAACTAAAGGGGATGGAGAAGAGATGATCTGCGAAAGCTTTAGAGTAGCTACGATCTGCATTGCCTTTGCTCTTCCTACACCTTCAATGGCAAGCAGTTCCTGCTCAGTAACGTCGATAAGATCTGAAAAAGTGGGGAACCTCCGGAAGATTTCCTCGACGATGTCGCTTCCTGGTTTTTCACGGAGCGAATAAGCTAATAACGATTTAAGATCGGTAGGAGTACTTTTCTTCAGCATGGTGGGTCTCCTTTAAAAAGAGAAATGTTTATTGGCAAAGCAAAGGGCAACCGTCAATGGTTGCCCTAAGTAATAATGGCCTCTGCATTAATCGATAACGATTAAACAGCGGCCTGAACGAGTTCATATGCTTGATCAGTTAGCGGATTCCCTTCCATCGTCCTCATGAATAAATTTTCCTTAAAGGACGGGTTTCTCTCAGCGGTTTCGCATGGGTTGCGAAATCCGATACGGCATTGATGAATCGATAACCATTCTTCCCGACATGTTCAAGAGCGGTGCTTCAAAATAGTTAAGCTTCAAATCGGATCTTAGAAACTCCACATTCTATTCTTGCGTCTTCGATGCATTATCAGGTATGAGGATCAGAAGCTCGATGTACTATATAATCCTGTGATCGGAAATTTTGATACGGTTTAAGCGATCAACTTCCATCCCAAAACTATCCATGTAATGTAATATTCAGCAAGAAGGAGTGTTTTCTTGGCTTCATCCAATATCCACGTCACGGATATTTGCTTTAAAGCCGGGTATATCCATCAAAGTGTCTGTAAGTATGGAACGTTGCATGACAGTCCATTTCAATTCCGCTTGATGCAATGCGTCGGACGAATTTAAAGCCTCCTCAACTCTTTCCCCAAGCCCGTGCCACGGTGCTTCCCGTACATAAAATATTGTTTCTACATTTGCTGGAATTATATCATCTCCTTTTTATTAAGCATCACAGATATAATATAGAAATGAGATTTTGTATTTTGCAACTAACCTTAAACCGGCCCCAGAGAATATGGAGGGATTCTCTCCCCTATCTCTCGTAAACCGTAGGTATATGCAATGTTATCCACAAATCGCCGAATCCCTTGATACATCTGGGTTCACGGCGATTTCGTGTGTCTATGACTATCGAAACCGGCCTGACCTTTCATTAATCTGCTTGCTTCAGCAAAAGTTATTTCCATTTGCCGTGCCAGCTCGCTATCTTACCATCGCTAGTTGTTGACAAGCTTAATGATATAATCTAATATTGGATCCATTGATCCACATTATTTTAGATATTGTTGCCATTGAGGTACAAATGGATTATACAGCTAAAATGTTCCTTTCGTCGATACAAATAACAAAATGGTGTCGAAGAGAAACGGGAAAATCACGTTCTGATGTATCCTTTAATAAATAGAACGTAAAAATATGTTTCCATTTGGTTACGGATATACTATCCTATTTTAGGAGGTGTACTATGAACTCTATTGGCGATTTTATAAAAGATAGACGGCTTAGTAAGGGCTGGTCTAAACGGGCTTTGGCTGAGAAAGCAGGTATAAGCCACTCGGAAGTTCACCGCATTGAAAACGGAGAGCGAGTAAATCCTTCCGTACCTGTTCTTAATGCACTTGGGGAAGCCCTCGGAGTACCAAAGGATGATTTGCTTCGCCTTGCCGGATACAAAAGCGACGAGGGTGATATTCCCATGATAGAGCGTGTGTTTCCTGACCTTAAGACGGAGAAGCAACAAAAAACCGCCCAAAAAATAATCGACGGATTGGCACGTAGCGGCGATATGGATGACGTCGATTATGACCGGCTCGTTGACCAAGTAGAGATGTTTTTCGACTATGTTAAGAAGAAGAACAATACCGATTAGACCAAGATTTCCTTATGCCGTAAAACACGCTTATGAAGTACTGGCGCATATCGGTGTCACTGAACTTCAGATAGACCCTTCCACGATAGGTGAGTTCTATCTAGAGATTCACATGGTATCGTATGTCGAACTCAAAATGAATACACGTGAAGCTGATCCTTTGTTTTTTCAGAGAAAAATGCTCGATCCGATTTCTTGAGAGTTTTGTACACACGGGGCAAAAGTAGCCATATCGACGGTGAAACCAATGGTGAAATGTTGATAATCATTGACATAGAAACAACAAGGAGAAAGCGGTAAATACGGCGTGACAATACTTCGCTGCATCGAAAAATATGGAATGACACGCATCGAGAGCTTTTCCTCTCTGAGTAGGGAAACTTTTGATATGTCGTGTTCGAAGGAGAATAATTCATGGCAAAACTGACTATTTCACAACTCGAGAACCATCTTCTTAAAGCAGCAGACATTCTGCGTGGTAAGATGGATGCTTCCGAGTTTAAGGAGTATATCTTTGGTATGCTCTTTCTCAAACGATTATCTGACAATTTCACAGTTAAACGGACAGAACTTTTAAAGGGTTTTCAGGCAAGGGGATGGTCAACTGAACGTATTGCACAGGAACTCGAAGAACCTATTAATTACGGGAATGTTTTTTTCGTTCCGTGGGAGGCTCGCTGGACGTGCGAGGAACACGAGCTCGGTACGGCGGCAATGCCCGAAAAGTGGACGGGCATCCTGCACCTAAAAACCGAGGTCGCTTCCAAACTGAAGCGCGCCCTTACGAGGATTGAAAAGAGCAACCCCACGCTTGAGGGTGTGCTTTCAAATATAGATTTCGGCAAGAAAGTAAAATCCAAGCAGATAATCAACGACGCGAAGCTAATTAAGCTGATTGGTCACTTCAACAAATATCGTCTGACAAACGAGGACTTCGTATTCCCCGACCTCTTAGGCGCGGCATATGAATACATGATTAAAAACTTCGCCGACAGCGCGGGCAAAAAGGGCGGAGAATTCTATACCCCGTCTCCGGTGGTGCAACTCATGGTGCGCCTAATTAAACCGGCGGCGGGTAATCGTGTTTATGACCCGACGGTCGGCTCGGGCGGTATGCTAATTCACAGCAAACAATATGTCGAGGAAAACGGCGGCAGAGCCGACGACTTATCGCTGTTCGGGCAGGACGACGCGGCTTCCGTATGGTCAATCTGCAAGATGAATATGATAATGCACGACATCAAGGATGCGGATATTCAACACGGTGATACCATAGGTGAGCCGCATTGGACGGATGAAAAAGACCCGTCCCTAACGCGCCAGTTCGACCGCGTCATCGCTAATCCGCCGTTTTCGCAGAACTACTCCCAAGCGGGAATGAAACTGCCGAATCGCTTCCAGTACGGCTTCGCACCTGAAACGGGAAAAAAAGCCGACCTGATGTTCGTGGAACACATGATAGCGTCAACCAAAGACGACGGCATTATGATATCGGTTATGCCCCACGGCGTACTCTTCCGTGGTGGCTCGGAACAGCGTATCCGCAAAGGAATTCTGACCGATAAGCAGGACATCGTGCAGGCGGTCATTGGATTACCCCCAAACCTTTTCTATGGCACGAGCATTCCAGCGTGTCTGCTTGTGATAAACAAAAAGAAGCCGAAGCGATTGAAAGGCAGCGTCCTTATCATCAACGCCGATGCGGAGTTTGGCGAAGGTCGCAATCAGAACTTCCTGCGTCCGGAGGATATCGAGAAGATTGTCTACGTCTTTGACAACTTTCTCGAAGTGCCGGGATATTCAAGCATTGTGCCGATAAACGAAATTACCGACGAGAAAGGCAACGACTGCAACCTGAATATTCGCCGCTATGTTGATAATATTCCACTTGCAGAACCGCACGATGTGAAGGCGCACCTTTTCGGCGGTGTACCAATTGCGGAAATAACTGCATTGAACGGTCTGGTCACTAAGTACGGCATCGCCGAAAGCAACCTCTTCACCGACCGTGGAAACGGCTACGCCGACTTTGTCCATGCCGACAAAGACGATATTAAGAAAGCCATTCAATCGAACGCGGGTGTGACTGCCGCCAACAGTAGAGTTACCGAAGCCGCTAATAGTTGGTGGGTGCAGGCCGCCACCGAAATCTTACAAATTGGCAAGACCGTACAGGTATATGAATTCAAGCGGAAGTACACCGAACAACTGCGTGAGATGCTTGAACCGCTCGGCGTGATGGACAGATTCCAATGTATCGGGGTGTTCGCCAACTGGTGGGAACACAGCTATACCGTGAGGGAATCCACTGAAATCGAATCGGATGGCGACAGCAATACCAAGGTTACCGTCAAGGAGGTCATCTCCATCAAGAATGTATTTAAGACCATCAGTGCGGAGGGGTTTGTCGCTGCGCTTGTTTCCGACGAGAAGATAGCAAAGGAACACTTTGCCGCTGAACTGGATGCCCTTGAAGTTTTGGAGCGCGATGCGGAGAACGCTGCCGCAGAGCTGCAAAGCTATGCCGAGAGCATCGACATGGGGGAGGGTGACGACGATTCCGAGGGCGAGGGGGCGGATGAAGCCAAGGAAGTCAAAGTTTCGGACGTAGAAAAATATTTGAAGTTTCTGGGGACGGAGGAAGCAAAAGCGTCCCTAAAAATGATAAAGGACTTGAAGTCCGAAAAGAGCAAGGCAAATAAAGCCTTGAAAAAGGCACAGACCGAACTGCAGCAGAAAATCGAGGCCATACGAAAGCAACTGACCACCGAACAGTGCGAGACACTCGTGATGGAACTCCTGTGTGAGGGCTTTATTATCGAGTTGGATAAATATCTGAAAGCTGAACTCGATAAAACGGTCAAAGCCGTGCATCACCTCTGGGAGAAGTATGCTATATCAGCGAAACAGCTAACCGACACTCGCGCCGCCGCCGAGGATAAGCTGAACGGCTTTCTAAGGGGGTTGGGGTACTATGGGTAAAGCAAGACTTGATTCTGGAATCGTGGAGATTAACCCTTATAGTGGTAAAAAGCGTCCAGCCCAATTCTACTATATTGATTTGGATGCTGTTACCGCAGGAAAACTAACAAAGGATGTCATTGTGTCGAGAACCGAAGCACCATCACGGGCGCAAAGGCTCCTGAAAGTAAACGACATACTCTTTCAAACAGTGCGTCCATACCAGCAGAACAATTATTTTTTCAGCAAAGAACGTGAGCTCAGAACGGTTGCCTCTACTGGCTACGCACAGATAAGAACCGAAAACAATCCGATGTATATCTATTATTCACTTCATCAAGATGAATTCGTTCGGGAAGTGAATAACAGAACGACGGGTTCAAACTATCCGGCGATAAACCCAACAGAACTCGGAAAGTGTTGCATTTATTATGAACCAGACCATAAAAAGCAAGATAAAATAGCCGCCGTACTAACCGCAGCCGATGAAGCTATCGCCGCGAGCCGCGCTCTGGTAGAGAAGTACGCCGCCGTGAAGCAGGGGCTTATGCAGGATTTGTTGTCGGGCAGAGTTAGGCTTTCTGGCTATAAGGGTGATTGGGAACTGCTGAAGATTGGGAACCTACTCGACTTCAAGAATGGTCTAAACAAAGGCAAAGAGTTTTTTGGAGAAGGTATTCCGATTGTGAACTACATGGATGTCTACTCAAAGCCTGGAATTCACGCCGCAAGCCTCGAAGGGCGAGTACGCTTAAGCAAGAACGAGATAAAACGGTTTGAGGTTAGAAAGGGCGATGTGTTTTTCACCCGAACTTCCGAGTCAGTAAACGAGGTCGGCTATACGAGTGTCCTGCTTGATGATGTTGAGGATGGAGTGTTTAGTGGGTTCGTACTGAGAGGACGACCGAAGAATGACAAACTTGATATTCATTATTGCCAGTTTTGCTTCACAACGCCGGAAATCAGGAGAGCAATAATAGTAGGCGCTACTTACACCACACGCGCACTTACAAGCGGAACTTATCTTTCAACAATACCGATTCCGCTGCCAAAGCCCGACGAACAACGCGCTATCGCCGAAACAATAATGGCCGCGGACGAGCGGCTAACAGCCGAACGTGAACGGCTGAGGAAACTGGAAGACATTAAACGTGGTCTGATGAACGACCTGCTGACGAACAAGGTCACCACCGATAAACTGCAAGGAGGGATCTGATATGGCAAATACCAAATCTAACAACGAACTCACATACGTTGAAGAACCGTTCCTCGCCCACCTTGAAAAGGTAGGCTGGACTATCGAGCGTTGGAGAGGCGGCAAGAACTGCCGCGCCGACTTCGGCGATGTGATACTGGAGAGCCATGCGAAAGCCGCCCTCCTTGACCTAAATCCGTGGCTGACCGACAGTCAAGCAGAAGACCTTGTCACGGAACTGCACAGCTTCAAAAGGTTTTCCCTAATAGACCGTAACCGCGAGGGCGATGAGCGTCTGGCGGTCGGTCTTTCTGCATATAACGAGGAAACCGGCGAGGATAATCAGCCTGTGCGACTAATTGACTACGCCGAGCCGAAAAACAACAGCTTTCTCGCCGTGTCGCAGTTCCGCATCCAACGGCTCGAAAAGGAAATCATTCCCGACATCGTGCTTTTTGTAAATGGTCTGCCCCTTGTTGTCGTGGAGTGCAAATCGTCCACACTAAAAGAACCGTTCTTTGACGGCGTAGCGCAGATTGAACGATACAAGCGGGACTTTCCCGACTTGTTCAGCTATAACCAGTTTGTCATCTCTACTTGCCGCCAGATGGCGAAGTACAGCACCATCACGGGTAGTGTGGATAACTACCTCGAATGGAAGGAACCATATCCGTTTCCTCTTTCGGACATCGACCCGTCCGGCGGTATCGTACCGAGCCAAGAGAAACTCGTATGGGGTATGCTGTCGCTCGGTAACTTCCTCGACATTGTCCGTAACTACACTGTTTGGGACGGAGTAATAAAGAAAGCGCCGCGATATATGCAGTATCGTGGTGCGCGAAAATTAGTGGGACGTATTCGCACCGACCGCAAGGGCGGCACGATTTGGCATACGCAAGGCTCCGGTAAAAGCTTATCGATGATGTATGTCATTCGGCAGATGTACCATTCCGATGACTTGAAGGATTGGAAAATCGTACTTATCGTCGACCGTGATGACTTAGAGAAGCAACTGCGCCAGACGAGTGCGGTTTTGGGCTATACGGTCAACGTAGCGAAAAGTATTGAGGGTGCGAAGCAGCTTATCGCTTCCGAAGCGAGCGATATTACTCTCACTATGATTCATAAGTTCGGTGAAACGGCTGAAAAAGATGGCCAAAAGAAAAAGGTCTCCGTTTTCCCTGAATTGAACAAGTCCGATAAAATCCTCGTAATGATTGACGAGGCGCATCGCAGTGAGTATGGGGAACTTGCCGCTGGTATGATTAAGGCGATGCCGAATGCTGTCCGGGTTGCGTTCACAGGGACACCGATAACAGCGACTACTAACACTTTCGGCGGCGTATTTGATACTTACAATATGCGCCAAGCTGTAGAAGACGGCGTGGTTGTGGAAATTCGCTACGAGGGTCGGGCTGCGAACAGCACCGTCATTGATGAGGAAGCCATGAACGGCAAGTTTGTGGACATCTTCGGTTATGCGGACGACGATGAAAAACAGGACATCATGCGCCGATATACCCTCAAGGGCTATATGGAGGCTGATGCTGTTATCCGAGCCAAAGCCGCCGATATGCTAGAGCATTACATAGGAACAGTATTTCAGAACGGCTTTAAGGCTCAAGTCGCAGCGTTTAACCGCGAAGCTGCGTACCGATATAAAAAGGCGTTTGAGGAATTGCTTATCGCCAAGATTACCGCTCTCAAAGCGGATAACCCCGACGGCATTGACATTGCCCTTTTGGAAAAATTGAAAGTCGAGTGCATCATCTCGTCCGGCACCGACGACGCAAACCGTCATCCGCATTTGAAGGCTCTCGTGGACAGCACCGACAAAGACGCGATTGTCGGGGAGGAAGGCAGTTTCAAAACGTCGTTTGCCAAAGGTGGATACACTGGTATTGTTATCGTATCCGATATGCTGCTGACTGGCTTTGACGCACCTATCGAGCAGGTTCTATATCTCGATAAGAAACTGGTCAACCATAACCTTTTGCAGGCGATTGCCCGCGTCAATCGCACTTACGGCAAGGATAAGACCTGTGGTTATGTCGTTGATTATGTTGGCATTACCCAGCACCTCAAGGAAGCTCTTTCGGAATACGCCTCGCTTGAAGGAGTTTCAGAAGAGGATAAAGACCCTATGTTATCTGTTTCGGAGGACGTTGACCGCCTTAACTCCGCTTACAACGAAATTCTGACTTTTGTCCGTGATGAGGTCTGCTACGATATTTCCACCCAGACAGAATCCGTAATAGAGGAGCTTGTTGCGGTTGAAGAGCTGCGTGACGAGTACAACGACCTTTTCAAAAAACTGTCGAAGTATTATGACCGCGTTCTGCCGAACCCTGTGGCGCTTCAATACCGTGATGGCTACAAGCAACTGGCGTTTATCCGTGAGTCGGTGGCAAACCGCACCCGCGACCCGCGTTATTCCATGAAGGACGCCAGCGCCAAGGTTCGGGCAATCATCGAAGAGTACCTCGCCGTCAGCGGCGTGGGTGTAGAAGTGCCGCCTATTGATATCCTCTCCCCCGACTTCATCGCGGGGGTTGAGAAACCCGACAAGACCGACCGCGCCGTGGTGGACGAACTGGAATACGCCGTCCGTGAGTATATTATTGAGAATACGCCGCGTGACCCGGAACTGTTCGAGCGCTTCAGCGAGCACCTGAACGAAATGCTGGAAACTCTTACAGGTAACTGGAAGGAACTTCGCAAAGCTCTCGAAAAGTTCATCAAGACCGACCTCTTCAACGCCCGTAACGCGGAAAATACATACGGGTACGAAGCTGTAAAAGAGATGCCATTTTTCTCGTTGCTCCGAAAAGAAGTCTTCGGTGACAAGAAGTTTGAGGACTTGACCCAGGTTGAATTCAATGCCCTAAAATCGCTGACGGACGACTGCTTGTCACGGCTTAAGACGGACACCGCCAAGCGGGACTTTTGGGACCATGATATGCAGATTCGGCAGACCAGGGCTGAAATTCGCTCCAAGCTACTGGACATGGAAGTAACCGCACCAAGTATCGGCAGCAAGATTAACGACATCGTCCAGAAAATAATCGAATTGGGGAGGGAGCATTACAAATGAACGAAATCCCCTATGAAATAGTACGCTCCAATCGAAAGACACTGGCATTGACTGTCGACAGTGAGGCAAAACTTGTAGTCCGGGCACCGATTCAGTTGGGCGAAGATGTTATCCGTGATTTCATTAAAAAGAAAGCACGGTGGATAACCGATAAACAAAGGCATGTGAGCGACTACGCAACGAAGCAGAGCGCGTTTGTCTTGGAGGATGGCGAGAACGTCCTGTACCTCGGGAAGTCCTATGCCGTCCTCCGCAAAGCCGTGCAGGAAGTCACGATCGAGGGCAATTTCCTGTTTGTTCCGGAGGACATGATGCTTGAAGGCTTTGCCGAGTGGATGAAGGCACAGGGCGATAGAGTTATCCGCGAACGGGTGGACTACTATTCCAACCTGATGGGGGTAAAATACGCTTCTGTCAAAATGTCGGAAGCAAAACGCCGATGGGGTTCGTGCGGAGCGGGCAACACATTGAACTTTGCTTGGCGGCTCGTGATGTGTCCGCAGTCGGTCATTGACTACGTGGTGGTTCACGAACTTTCCCATGTTACATATAAAGACCACAGCGCGAAGTTCTGGATTCGGGTTGCAACTGTAATGCCAAGCTACAAAGAGGCGCAGGATTGGCTACGGTTGAACCGTAAGTTGATGGAAGTAATATAGCGAAAGAGCTAACTATATTTTATACGAGGGGGGAAGTGTTATGAGTTTACAAGTTTTCAATAAAGAGGTCGATGTAGCTGTAATAGGACTTACCAATTCCGGAAAGTCTACTTTTATCACGTCTATGATTGACCGAAGCAAGTTTGGTGATACTGAACTTCTTAAAAAGTTGTGCGACAATGACGGAGGGTTGACGAAAGTTACAACTTTCTATGCTTTGAATGAATGCGATTCAGCTTCTGTCGAGAAAGTGGACTTTCACGACGATTTCGTAGAGGAAAACGCTAAAAAGACAAATGAAATCTTAAGAAAGCTAAAAATTGATGTGCAAGACACCGCTAACAAAGAGGACGAAGCTATTCAAATTCGGACTGCGTTAGATGAGTTCCGCAAGAAGCTCGAGAGCGATTTGGCTTATACCATTCAGACGATAAATAAAAAAGATGCGGATAAAATAATTCGATATATAAAAATCAAGGTTCCTGCAACACAGTGGGCTCTAGAACTAATGAGCAAATATGGATTCGATACAGTAGTACTACGGGACACAAGAGGATTTTTGGATGATAGTATGTCTTCGGGTAAAAAATCTCCCAATTTAGCGGATACCGGATTGGACGGAATACAGGCGTGCGTGTTTATGAATGGACGTGACTCTGTTTTTCCAAATTTGGCACGCGACATGTACGGTGATTTTGTAAAGTCAATATTTGAATCCGTTCCTACTTTTATTATTGAACAAAGTGGTTATTTAACTAGAGAATTAGAGGAATGTGGTGATGATAGTCTGGTTAAAGCATACAACGATTCAATGGAAAACCCGAAAATTGTAAAACGTAACTTTACGGAAATCAGAAAACTCCTTGAACATTTAGGGATTGTCGACAAAGATGGCGAGGCAACAAATCAACTCATTCAAGCCAATAAAAGACAGCTTTTGTTACCGGAAATTGTAGAGTTAAAGAACAAAGAAAAGAATTATGATTCTGAAGAATATAAACTCTATGCCGTATGCCAGATGGAAGTACTCAAGCGCCTATTAGAAAGCCTCGCTGATTTTAGAGAGTTATTGAAAAGAATAGTTGGTTTCTTTGACGACGCAGATAGAGTTGCTGATTTTCAAAGTAAGGTTTTAGAAACTTTTGAAAACCTTCACTTCTCTGACATCGTAACCGATTATTTAAACGGCGACAGAACCAATAGCGTCTATGTAAGACCCATAACGAATGACTTCCATATGACAAGTCGTCTGGACGATTTAATAAAGAAGTCCCTGTTAGGCCCACGCGGAGGAATCACTGCAAAGACCAATGGTTACTACGATTATGGTCATACTGGGACATTTGCGGTAACAGCATGGAAAGCCTTCAATGAAATTATCGTTGACTTTGATTTAGTTGACAAATATACCGATTTGGCAGAGTTAATCGTAAACTCTATCGAGGGGAAAGAACGCAAAAACAAAAATGTTGTCAATACCTATATCCTTGAAGTGAAGCAATGCTTGAAGTATGTGTTGCAAAATTCCTGCACGGATACCAGAGCGACTTTTTCAGGTTATTATTTCATATCAAGGTATAAAGTAGTTGATTCTATAACAAAAATGAAGGAGCAATGGAAAAGCTATGAGCCGAAATACGGAGTTAACGCTATTGATGATGTGTTTCTAAAAAAAATAGAAGAAATTATGACAGAAGAGCATCTCGTAAATGATGTTAATTTAGCCCGAGTATCACAGCTTTACGTCGCATTCCGAAATGTGATTGAAGTGTTTTTTTCCTGTGTGTCAAACAGTCACAATTACCTCGGAATCAGCAACGAAGTAAGCGTGTAAATAATTTCCTAAGACAAGTCTGGCTAGCAGGACAAATATGCGATGGTCTATTGAGGGGCATTATATTGTCAAACTAGTTCTTATAAGTACCTTTTCAAAGGCTGCCGTAAAACTGCCGTAAAAACTCGAGAAAAGGTATGGTAAAGTAAAAGAGTACTAGGTGAATTTATTGAAATAACATTGATTTATGCGCTATTAAGCTACTACAATAGAAGCCGCAGAAATGAGGCCGTTTCCCACATACGGTGCATATTTTTAATTGCATGAGTGCCCACATTTTGCCCACAAACTCTACGCACACACCATACTCACAAGTATTTATTGGACTAATATCTGAAGGATATCGGATGAAATCGCTACATAAAGACTCAAAAAAACCATAAGAACGCATATGTCTCATGGGCGGCATGATGTGATGAAATCATTATCGAAGTAATTCGATGATGAGCGACCGCGCTTAAGCGGTAGATTTCATCGCCGATGGAGCAGAAAAGCGCTCCATGCGGTAATCAGGCTGAGAAGTCTGCAGCATCAAAAGTTTCCTTAAACGGAAACACCGTTTGACCACATCATGCAAAAATGAGAGACCTTTCATGAGTTCATTGAACTCTTGAAAGGTCTCTTTGATTTCGCAAAATCAATCTAATTCTTGCTCTAAAACCGCTTTTACTAAATGACGTACTTCATCTGTTGACGTTGTATCCATTAACTGGTTTCTTAGTTCGCCTGCGCCTCTAAATCCGCGAACATAGATTTTGAAAAAGCGAAGAAGCGGTTTAAATGAACGTGGCAGAATTTCTTTTGAATATTTATCGTGAAGATCCAACTGTAAAAGAAGCAAATGGAGAAAATCCTTTGCGCTATGTTCTTTAGGCTCTTTTTCAAAAGCGAATGGATTGGTGAAAATGCCGCGTCCAATCATGACGCCATCAACGCCGTATTGTTCTACTAATTTTAATCCTGTTGCGCGGTCAGGAATATCTCCATTAATCGTTAACAACGTATGTGGAGCAATTTCATCGCGTAATTTTTTTATTTCAGGGATTAGCTCCCAGTGTGCAGCTACTTTACTCATCTCTTTTTTTGTACGAAGGTGAATGGAAAGATTCGCAATATCTTGTTTCAAAATATGTCCTAACCAATCGCGCCACTCGTCAATGTTATGGTAACCTAATCTTGTTTTAACGCTAACCGGCAATCCACCTGCTTTTGCGGCTTGAATAATTTCTGCTGCAACTTCAGGATGTTGTATTAATCCAGCACCTTTTCCATTGGAAGCAACGTTTTGTACAGGGCATCCCATGTTTAAATCGATACCACGAAAACCGAGTTTTTTCATATCCATACTCATCTGTTCAAAAAATTCTGGTTTATTGCCCCAAATATGAGCGACAATCGGTTGTTCATCTTCTGTGAACGTTAACCGGCCACGTACACTGTCTTTTCCTAGAGGGTGACAATAACTTTCTGTATTTGTGAATTCCGTGAAAAATACGTCGGGCTTTGCAGCTTCACTAACGACGTGACGAAATACAACATCTGTGACATCTTCCATTGGTGCTAATATGAAAAATGGCTTCGGTAAGTCAAGCCAAAAATTATGTTCGTTACTCATAGTATCTCCTCTTGTTGCAATATATAAAAAAAGCTATGGCAAATTCCTTTATCCATCATACATCATACATAATATCATTTTTTTTCGTTTGATGCACTGAATCGATTGTGTGAGCGTAAACACATGATATTGACTTGGAAATATAGGGCTGATTTTTAAGGGGATTCGGATAGAAAACCTATGATAAGACCTAAAATACACAAAAAACTCACATCGTTTTGTTAGTATACCTTAGAGTTCACTGGAATATTTCAGTAGACTCTAAGGTGCTTTTTATATAGTTTGAGGTAATCGTACATGGTGGAATAAAAAGTAAAGTGGATAATTTACTTATCCACTCGACAGTGTTATATTATAAGCAACAGAAGCATATAATGCAGAAAGGAGCCGTGCGCTAACACGACTCCCCCTGCAACAGCTGCTTTTAAGGGCAGTAGGCTTTAATCAGGTGTTACGATCGAAATAGACCGCATTCCTTGACCAGGGGGCGGTCTATTTTCGTTTCTCGGACAGTAGCGCTACGATAAGCAAACCAAAAGTAAGCATGATCATGAGTGCTTCAAATACTGTCACAAGGCATCACCTCCCATAAACAGTCGCTTTATGGTCGGTCACGTCTGAGTCGGTTTGTGAGCTAGTCATTCAGCCTACTTCCTATTCCAAGGAGGTGGGCTTTTTTATTTAATTGGTCAGCTTTTAACGATAAAAACTAAAGTATTTGTAAATCCTCCTTTCTCTCGTCATCATGCATTGATTAATCAACAAACAATAGGTATGATAAACGAGGCAACAAAAAAGCAATTAAAACAACATGAAAGCTACAGTGCTTTGATCGAAACGAAGATGAAACATGCAAGATATCGTACAATTTGAATGTAGATGAGGGATAGGCTTGGGGAAGCGTACGATCGGAAAGTCTGAATTTACTCGCGAGATGAAAGGATTAGTCGTTCCATCTGTGCTGCAAATGCTAGTAGCTAATTCATTCTCGCTAGTTAATATGCTGATGGTGACCAGCTTGGGGGATGGAGCCGTCGCGATTACGGCCGCAGCAGGCAGGATCAGCTTCATTTTATCGATGATTCTTACCGCCGTTTATGGAATGACTGCTTATATGACCCAGTACTATGGAAAACAGCAGTACACGCTTTTGCGTGCGACATTCGGCTTTATGCTGATGACGGGTATCGGCATCAGTCTTCTGGCATTTGCTGCTGTGTCGATTTGGAAGGAGCCGATCCTTTCTCTATTTATTAAGGACGCTGAACTCATGCCGCTTGGCATTCAATACGTGACGATTATGGCGTTTGTTTTTCTAATCAGTGCAATTAGGGATGCTTATGCCCAGGCGCTTGGATCTATAGGGAAGGTTAAGATCACTTTGTATGTCGGTCTATGTGCGATGGCCATCAATATTACACTGGATTATGGGCTGATCTACGGCAGGCTAGGCTTGCCTAAGCTTGGTGTTGCTGGAGCTGCATGGGGAACGTTAATCGCTTCTGGTGCGAGCCTGCTGGTTTTGTTCGTCTTCATTTATAGTAAATCCTATTATGTAAACATTCGCGTCCGCGAGCTATTTAGCTTGCCTCTGCTGCTGCGCAAACAGGTATTGAAAACGATCACGCCGCTCATGTTCCACGAAGGAATGTGGTCGATTGGCAATATGCTGTATGCCGTAGCTTTTGGAGCATTGGGCATCGCGGCATTGACTACATTTCAGTTGGGCAATACGCTGCAGGGATATTTTATGATGGGGATTCACGGATTTGCTTATGCAGCAAAGGTCATGATTGGACAAAAGCTGGGCCAGGATGAGCCGGAGCAGGCGATGGATTATGCGCGCAGATTTACTCGCATTTCGGTCATTGCTGGTATAATCATAAGTGTTGTCATTATTATAGTTTCGCCGTTTGCAGCCTTGATTTTTCCTCACCTAAGCGCGGAGGTTCATGCATCATTAGGGAATGTGCTTCTGCTGCAAGCACTGGCTATGACAGCATTTTTCTTGAATAATGTTTGGATTGTCGGTATGTTTAGAGCAGGCGGAGATAATTTGTTTACGATGAACATGATTTTAATTACAACATGGGCCATTGCCTTGCCAGCAGTATTTGTTGGCGTGTACGTGCTCCATCTGCCGCTTGAATGGGTGTATGCTTTATTTTTATGTGAAGAGATTAGCAAAGCTTTGATCGGGTATAAACGTTATCGTTCCCAGAAATGGATGCGGAATTTAGCTGGGCCTAGCCCGGAAGCGCCAGCAGCGGCGGCATCTTTGTAGGGTTCTGGGTGCGTGAGAATAGTAACGAAGTAGAATGGAGGGTTTGTGATGTCTCTCGCAGGCGAAGAAAGAAAGCTAAGCATTATGAACTTGCTGAATGAGCATGGAAAGGTCATTGCGGGCGACCTGGCGCGCATGTTTGAGGTTACAACAGAAACGATTCGCAGAGATCTCGATGAGCTGGAGAAGGAAAATAAGCTTAAGAAGGTGTATGGAGGCGCAATCAAGCTGAAGGTAGAAATAGAGCCTACATTGTTTGAAAGAGCCTGCATTAATCAAGAGGCGAAGGAGAAAATTGGCTATCTTGCTTTTTCACTAATCGACGATTATGACGTGATCTTTATAGATGAAGGCACAACACCGCTGCAGATTATCCCGTTTCTATCCCAAAAGCAGCAGGTTACCGTACTAACGAGCTCGATATCTGCCATGATGGCCTTGATTGAGCTCAAAAAAAGAGAGCAATTCGATGGCCGGATTATTATGCTTGGCGGCGAGGTGAATGTGAAGCATTCCCGTGTCACGGGCGCTATTGCGGAAGCTAATATGTCGGATATTTTTGTGAATAAAGCATTTGTAACCGTAGATGCCTTATCGATCGAGCACGGATTTACGAGCTATGATTATGAGAAGGCAACGTTGACCCGCAAATGGATTCAGCAGTCGGAAACATCGATCATTTTGGCGGATTCATCGAAATGGAACAAGCGGTCCATGGTGAAAATATGCGATTTTGAAAATGTCGATATCGTGATTTCGGAACTGGAGCCCCTGGCCGAGTGGAAGACGCAGCTGGAAGAGAAGAATACGAGATGGATGATGCCAACTGAATAGCAAAGCAGAAGAAAAGCATGAGTAAAGGATGAGTAAAGTATAAGGTTTGCATCAAACGATCGAATGAAATGATCGAATTAGATGGTCCAACCAGATGGTCCAATCCGTCGTAAAAGCCAGTAGAGAAGCGCAACTTCTCTGCTGGCTTTTTTTGATGTTGTTTGTTGTTGTGTCAAAATTGTAATCCCTATGTTAAATCTTTCGAATCGCATTGTATTGGTCATTTTTTCGCAGTAGAATGTTTAAAACAACATAAATAAAAATAAAAGCAATAAAAAGCAATTATTTGCTAAGCGAATGGATAACTAGGAAAACAGGAGTGATGACGATGAAGGACGCCGTGTATTTAGACAAAAGCAAAAGAAAGTACAAGGGGAATTTGCATACGCATACGACATGGTCAGATGGATCGCAGGAAGCGGAGGATGTTGTGGCTGCTTTCAAGGCTAAAGGCTATGACTTCATCAGCATAACCGATCATGATATTTTCGCTCGAACGGCTGATTATGACACTGAATCCTTCATCGTGCTGCCAGGCATGGAAAGAGGCGGCTTGAATTTAGTGCCGGACGAAGACCCAGGTTACCACTTTGGCGTGCTGGATGATCCGACGATGCGACCGGAGAAAGAGAGATTTCATCATTTGCAAGCATTCGAGGTTCCCATTCCTTGGGAGGGGCCGCAATCCCCACAGAAGCTGATTGATGAAATGAAGGCGCATGGCAATCTCGTTATTTTCAATCACCCCGAATGGCATTTGACACGCTTCGAGGATATGGTGCAGTACGACGGTTTTTTTGCAGTCGAAATCTATAATCATGCAACAGAATGGACACCAAGCTCTTCTTATGGGGCGGCCTACTGGGATCATGCGCTTCAAAATGGCAAGCGCGTGTTTGGTATCGCTGCTGATGACTCGCATGAGCATGACCAGGGCAGCAAAATTTCTGAGTATGGCGGAGGCTGGGTATGTGTCGAGGCGGAGGAGCTTACGCAGCAAGGGATTATTACAGCCCTGAAGAACGGACAGTTTTATTCCAGTTCGGGTCCCGAAATTTTTGATTATCGTGTGGAGGATGGGTTTGTCCATGTGGAGTGCTCGCCCTGCCAGTATATGATGTTTAAAGCATTTCCGCTGCGCGGACCCTTTCTCGTGGAACGCGGGACGGGCGAGCTGATGTCCTCTGGAAGCATGAAGATTAAGCAGGGCATGCAATATATTCGGGTTGAGTGTGTGGACGAGAAGGGCAGAATAGCGTGGTCTAATCCGATCTTTGTGGCAGATTTGGCGGAGGGGGAATAGCGATGAGAGATGCTGTTATTTTAGATGCTGAGCGGCAAAAGTATAAAGGTAACATTCATGCGCACTCCGTTCGCAGTGACGGGGAATATACGATAGAGCAAATGAGAGAGGCTTATCGTTCAAAAGGCTATCATTTTATGTGCTTAAGCGACCATGAAATATATTTTCACAGCGATGCGTATGACACCGGTGATTTTATTATGCTGGACGGCTATGAAATGGCATGCGAGATGGATCGTGAAACGACTGGCCAGCAGTATCATCTGCATGGACTATTGGACCGTTCGCTGCTGGCGGAGAAGCCCTTTCAGCATGATGAGGTGCATGAGAAGCCCGATTACGAGAGCCTGAATACGATTCAGCAATTGATTGACGACATGAGAAGCAAAGGCAATCTCGTCATTATGAACCATCCAGAATGGTCGAAAAATCGAGAAGAGGATTTGCTTCAGCTGGAGGGTTATGCAGCGATTGAAATCTATAATCACCAGTCGGAAATTCAAGAGGCGGTCGGTTATGGCGTATCCTACTGGGATTATGTCCTAAAACGTGGCAAGCAGGTAAATGCCATAGCGGCAGACGATGCCCATGGTGGTCCGACGGAGATAGCAGTATCCGAATTTTATGGCGGCTGGATTGTCGTAGAGACCGAGCGATTAGAGCAGCAGGCGATTATTGAGGCGGTGAAAGCAGGGCGTTATTACAGCTCCAATGGTCCGACCATTTATGATCTTCGCATGGAGAACGACAGGCTTAAGGTCAAATGCTCCCCTGTGCAGAGTATTCGCTTTATTACCTTTCCCCACAATGGCTTGGCTGAAATGGACCCAACTGGCGAATACATCACCGAAGCGGAATATTTCATTCAAAATGATGAGCAATATGTGCGAGTGGAATGTGTAGATGCATTGGGAAAAGTCGCGTGGAGCAATCCGATCTATCCCAAATCCGAGTGGCAAGTATAGGAGGAGCTATGAGCAATCCATATGTATTATTGACGCCGGGTCCCTTATCCACAACA
This sequence comes from Paenibacillus sp. Leaf72, assembly GCF_001422685.1. Lineage (NCBI taxonomy): Bacteria > Bacillati > Bacillota > Bacilli > Caryophanales > Paenibacillaceae > Paenibacillus > Paenibacillus sp. Leaf72. The sequence continues at coordinate 304,641 of NZ_LMLV01000035.1, forward strand.
TTAACGGTCAAAGAGGCGATGTTAAAGGATTGGTGCACCTGGGATCATGACTATAAAGCCGTTGTCCAGCAGATTCGCCAGCAGCTGCTAGAGATTGGCCGCGCATCTCAGGAGCACTATACGGCTCTGTTCATGCAGGGCAGCGGCACCTTTGGGGTTGAAGCGACGCTTGGCTCAGTCATCCCGAATGATGGCAAGCTGCTTATTTTGCAAAATGGCGCCTACGGGAAGCGCATGGAGGATATAGCAAAGGTGCTCCATATTCCACATGCATCCCTTGAGTTTGAAGCGAATGAGCAGATAGATCCTCAAGTCGTTGAGAGGAAGCTTATTGAGGATTCATCAATTACGCATATCGCTATGGTCCATTGCGAGACGACGACCGGCATTTTGAATCCGCTGGAGGCGGTAATGGAGGTCATTAAGCGAAATAATCGAATCGCAATCATCGATGCCATGAGCAGCTTTGGCGGCATTCCGATTGGGGTAGAGGAGCTGCAAATCGACTTTATCATTAGTAGCGCCAATAAATGCATTCAAGGTGTTCCAGGCTTCAGCTTTATGCTTTGCAAAAGGGAGGAGCTTATGAAATGCAAAGGGAGAGCGCGCTCGTTATCGCTCGATTTATATGACCAGTGGGAGACGATGGAGAACGACTCCGGCAAATGGCGCTTTACTTCGCCAACGCATGTCGTACATGCATTTGAACAGGCACTAGAAGAGCTGGCTGAAGAAGGCGGTGTGGAAGCACGCCATGCAAGGTATTGTACCAACCAGCAAATCGTCGTGGAAGGGCTGACGCTAGCTGGCTTTACGGCTTACTTGCCTAGAGAGCTGCAATCTCCCATTATTACAACCTTCTTGTATCCGACGCATATCCCTTTTGAATTTGAACATTTTTATAGCTTTTTGAAGCTGGCTGGCCTTGTTATCTACCCTGGCAAACTGACAGACGCCCAAGTATTTCGAATCGGAAATATCGGGGACGTGCATGCAAAGGATATGGAGAATTTAATTGAGCAAATATTACGTTATGTTGGAGAGGTCAACTATGAAAATTGAAGGCGTTATTTTAGATTGGGCCGGGACGACCATTGATTATGGCTGTTTTGCACCCGTGCAGGTGTTTATGGATGTTTTTGAGGAGCTAGGCATTCCAGTTACGGTGGAAGAGGTTCGCGTTCCTATGGGGCAGCTGAAACGGGATCATATTCAATCGCTGCTGCAAATGCCGAGAATAGAAGCTGCTTTTCAAGCAAAATTTGGCCGCAGTTATACGGAGACGGATATTGATGAGCTGCATGACCGGTTTGAGCCCAGACTGCTGGCCATCCTCCCGCTATACGGGAAGCCAAATCCTTATGTAATAGAGACTATGAAGCAGCTAAGACAGCAAGGACTGAAAATCGGAGCGACGACAGGCTATACGTCTACCATGCTGTCCATCGTGGCGAAAGCAGCTAAGGAATACGGTTACGAACCTGATCATTGGGTAACGCCCGATCTTGTTATGGACAAAGGCAGACCGTATCCCTATATGATTTATGAAAATATGAAGCAGCTTGGCCTTCGCCACCATGCGCAAGTTGTAAAGGTTGGCGATACGATTTCGGACATCCAGGAAGCGAATAGTGCTGGCGTATGGGCGATTGGCATTGTGAAGGGCAGCTCCATGCTTGGCTTTACGGAGGCAGAGGCGCAGCAGCTGACGCCAGAGGAAGAACGCCATATTATCGCTGCTGTGAGCAAGAGCTATATGGAAGCAGGAGCCCATGCCGTTATTGAGGACATGTCCGAGCTGCCAGCAATGATCGAGCAAATCAATGTACGTTTGATGAAGGAGGAGCTGCCTTATGCCAAACCGCATCAATAGCCGCATAGAAGGAGATATCAATGGAACGGATGCCCGTCAAGCTTGGCAGGATGAGCATCTAAGCGAAGAAACGCTTGCTGTACTCGAACAGGACAGCAAGCTTTTTCTTCATCAGTCTATGTCTACGCCATGCTTAAATGTCATCGTAAATGCAGAAGGCATTTACATTGAGGATCAGGACGGACGCAAGGTGATTGATTTTCATGGAAACAGCGTTCATCAGGTCGGCTACAAAAATGAGTATGTGATGAATGCCATCATGAAACAGATGCAGCAGCTGCCGTTTCTGCCGCGCCGCTATACGAGCCAGGTTGCTATTCAACTGGCCCAGAAGCTAGTCCAGCTTGCGCCGGGAGATTTGAACAAGGTGCTGTTTACGCCAGGCGGCACCAGCGCAATTGGAATAGCGCTAAAGCTAGCCCGCAGGGCAACTGGCAAGCACAAAACGATATCCACCTGGGATTCCTTTCATGGCGCAAGCTTGGATGCGATATCCATTGGCGGCGAAGCTGTATTCAGAAGCGGGATCGGACCGTTAATGTCTGGAACGGAGCATATGATGCCCTATAACAGCTATCGTTCGATCTTTGGAGAAGGAGAAGCCGCAGCTGCCAAAAATCTCGATTACTTAAGCTATATGCTGGAGCGGGAAGATGACGTGTGCGCGGTCATTCTAGAGCCGATTCGCAGCACGGATGTACAAATTCCTACCATTGCCTATATGCAGCGGCTGCGTCAAATTTGTGATGATTATGGGGTGCTGCTCATCCTGGATGAAATACCGACGGCATTAGGCCGTACGGGCAAAATGTTCGTTCACGAGCATTATGATATTGTTCCGGATATCGTTGTTATTGGCAAAGGCTTGGGCGGCGGCATTTTTCCGATGGCAGGCATTATTGCGAGAGAGCATCTAGATATTGCTGGCGATATTTCACTCGGACATTATACGCATGAGAAAAGCGCTGTAGGCTGTGCGGCAGCTTTGGCTACCATTGAATACATCGAACAGGAAAACCTGCTGGAGCATGCGCAAAAGATGGAGCAGTGGCTGACACTGCATCTTCAGGAGCTGCAGAGGAAGTATGCCGTAATCGGCGACGTTCGGGTGAAAGGCATGCTGGCGGCAATAGAACTCGTATCTGATCGTGAGACGAAAGAGAAGGAAGCAGAAGGTGCCGAAAAGGTTCTCTATGAATGCTTGTCCAGCGGACTAAGCTTCAAGGTGTCTGGAGGAAATGTCATTACGCTTGTTCCGCCATTAATTACAACCCTTCCACAAATGGAAGAAGCGATCGCGATTTTGGATCAGGCACTTGGGCAAGTGTTCACAAAATAAAACAGATCAATCATTTTGAAAACAACATCATTGCAATTAAAAGAATAAAAAAACAATTTATTAATGTGTAATTGACACAGTTTTTACAATTCTCCTTTATAGTTTAGTTAAGCCAGTGATAACTGGACAACGAGGAGGGTTTAAAAGCATGAAGAGGCTTGCACTTGGATTAGTTAGTGTAATGGCTAGTACCGCATTGTTAGCTGGATGTGGCACAGGCTCAAACTCTGGAGCTGCTGCAAATAACGGCACAGAGACTTCCAGCAATGGGGCGAAAATGAAAGAGGTCGTTATTTCGGTACGCGAGAACACATGGGGAGCACGGAAGGACAACTTCATAGAAGCAGAAAAGCGCTTGAACGAACAATTAAAGTCGGAAAACGTGCAGGTGAAAATAGATTGGTGGCCTGGTATTGGCGATGATGAGCTGATTTTGCAGGCACAGGCGAATAAGGTAGCAGATGTATTTATTAACTCCAGCGTGGATATTGGCTGGCAGCTGAACGCCGGACTCATCCGTGATGTGGACTGGGTGGGGACTTCAGACGTGTTCAAAAATATGCCGGAGTCCTACAACAACATGATGAAATACGAGGACCATTACTATGGCGTCATTCAAGATATGGATGCTTCTCCCGTATTCATTAGCCGCAAAGCGCTGGAAGGCTTAGGCTGGACAACGACGCAAATCGATGAGCTGAAGGCTCGCGTTGATGCTGGAACCTTCACATTCAGTGAGCTTGTGGATCTTGCAGATGCGGCTGTTAAGCAAAAGCTGGTTAAAGTAGGCTTTGGCGTTGAGGATACAAGGTTTGAAGGCTGGAATTATACATTCGGCAACTTCAATTATAGTGCGGAACAGAACAAGATGGTACTGTCGAAAAATACGCAGAAGGTTTATGAGTTTTGGCAGGACGCGAAGCAGCGCGGCGTCGTTACGGAGGGAATTGCTGAGATTGATACGGACAAGGCTGCCGAGCTGTTCATTAAAGGCGAATTGTTTGCTGAATTTGCCCGTACTGAATTTTATCAAGTGATGCGTACACAACTTGGCATGGAAGAGGACTTGGCTGGCTATGAAGCATGGTTTAAGGAAAATGCAATCTGGATTCCGGTTCCGTCGGTCGAGCAGGGAGGAAAACCTGTATCCTACAGCAACCCCGCGATGATCTATGTGGGACCTACTGTGGATGATGAGAAGATGCCTTATGTTCAAAAATTGATTGAGCATGTGCTGGATCCGGACCTGCAGGTTAATCATACGCTTAAGAGCGGCAAGCTGCCTGTAACAGCAGCAGCGCAGGAGGATGCCCGCTTCCAGCAAATGAGCTTCTACAAAGATCATGCTTATTTAATCGAATTTACGAAAACGCGCCCAGCCCAAATGGATTATGCGGTCTATATGAAATCCTTTACGCTTGGCATTGATGCCATTCTGACGAAAGGGCAAACCGCCGCACAGGCGTTTGAGTTATTCCAAAAGGATGTCAAGCAAAACGTGCCAGCGGACAGTCTCATTGTAGAATAACGATGATACAAGGAAAGGTGCTCTGATGACAGGAGCACCTTTCCATCTATTTTGCTTATAGGAAGCAGGTGCAGATCTCATTATGGAGATCCCGGTAACTTCAGCCAAGACAGCTTACAAGAAACCTTTTGCCAAGAAAGTGTACCCCTATTTATTCATTATGCCCTTTGCTCTGCTGGTGCTGGTCTTTTTTATTCTCCCGGCTATTGCGACCATTATAATGTCCTTTACCGATTTAAATGCATCCATGAAAATCAACTTTGTTGGTTTTGATAACTTCAAGCACATATTTTCCGATTACAGCATGCCGCAAATTTTATGGAATACCGTTATATTTGCCGTGATTACGCTCGTGTTCTCTTTGTTTTTTGGTTTGTTTATATCGATCGCAACCCAGTACTTCTTAAAGGGCAAATTGACGGCAGTCATTTATCGTGTCCTATGGTTAATTCCGAGCATTATTCCGGCAGTTGTATATGTAACGTTCTGGAAATATTTATTTGATCCCACGGAGGGTGGGCTGATCAATAAATTTCTGCTCTTATTCCAGCCAGACAGTGATCCTGTCTCATGGTTTACGAAAATCGCTATGGCTATTGTGATCATTGCTACGATTGTATCTACAACTTCAGGAGGCATGATTTTATTATCTGCTGCAATCAGCTCGATACCTGAAGATTTGTATAAGGCTGCGAAAGTAGATGGAGCAAGTGAAAAATCGGTCATCACTAAAATCATCCTTCCATCTTTGAAATGGCCGTTAATGTATATTACGATATCCGATCTTATTGGCTTTGTGTCCTCCTATTTCTTCATCCTGCTGCTGACTAATGGCGGACCTATGCGCGACACGACGACGTTATCTCTATATGCGTACCAGCAGGCCTTTCATTTAAAATATTATGGCTACGGCGCCGCTCTTTCGCTTTTGGTTGTGTTGATCTCGCTTATTTTGACATTATGGCTGCTGAGGCTGTTTGATTTTGATGAAATGATAAAGCCATCACGGATTGAGGATTAGGAGGCAAATATGTCGACAACGATAGTAAAAAAGCTGCTCGTACACACGTATCTGCTGCTCTTCACGATGCCTATTATCGGCATGATTATATGGTATTTTCTTGCAGCCACCTTTAATGGCACGACGGGCCAATTTTCGCTTGAAAACTTCAATTTTGTTAAGGAGCCTGTCGAGTATGCGGGCGTCCGTCTGCCAGCGATTTGGCCCATTGTTCTAAATACATTAGTTTATTCGTTTCTTATTGTATTGATTGAAATCGGCATTGCTGTGCCTGCTGCGTATGCGTTCTCTCGGCTCGATTTCAAAGGAAAGCTGGCCGCCATGAAGTTTCTGTTTCTTATGCGCTCCTTTCCGGGCATCACGCTCATTATCGCTACGTTTTTCATATTGGTTCAAATGGATCTAGTAAATACTTACTTAGGCGTTATCCTCGTTGCTATAACGGGCTCCTTGCCAGGCAGAGTGTATATTATGAAAGGTTTCTTCGATGAGGTGCCGTGGGATTTGGAATGGGCGGCGATGGTAGATGGATGCTCGAGATTTCGAGCGCTTACGAAGGTGCTCGTTCCCTACGTATTGCCGGGCATCGGGGCAATTGCTGTTTTTGCCTTTTTAGGCGCCTACGGCGAATGGTTTCTGTTCAAGCTGTTTATATTCGATGACAATATGCTGACGCTTGCCGGCTATCTGTCGCGGCTCGTAACGAAGGAAAATGTCATTATGAACTATGGATTAATTACAGCGATTGGTTTGTTTTATACGATTCCGCTAATCGTGTTTTATATTTTTACCCAGAAAATATTCCTGAAGGTGAATTTGGGAGGAGCAAAGCAGGTATGATTTCTCTTGTAAATATTGTGAAAAACTATGATGGCAAGCAAAATGGAGGCCGTGCGGTTGACGGATTGAATCTCGAAATCGCAAAGGGCGAATTTGTCGCGCTGCTAGGCCCTTCAGGCTGTGGAAAGACGACTACGCTAATGATGCTGGCTGGGCTGCTCAAGCCAACCTCCGGGGAAATTTATTTTAAGGATAAGCTAGTCAATCATGTGGAGCCGAAGGATCGAAATATCGGAATGGTGTTCCAATCCTATGCGCTGTATCCTCATTTGACGGTTCGAGACAATATTGCGTTTCCGCTTCGCGAGCGAAAAATGGCCAAGAAGGACGCCTACGACCGTGCTTTGCAGACGAGCAAAATATTGCAAATCGATCATCTGCTCGATCGCAAGCCGTCGCAGCTGTCAGGCGGACAGCAGCAGCGTGTCGCCATGGCGCGCGCGCTGTCCAAGGACCCGGAAATTTTGCTGCTGGATGAGCCGATGTCCAACTTGGATGCGCGATTGAAATTGGATGTACGGGATGAAATCCGAAAAATCCAACGCAAATTAGGCGTAACGACTATTATTGTCACGCATGACCAAGAGGAAGCTTTGGCCATCTCTGATCGGGTAGCGATTCTTAACGGCGGGAAAATTCAGCAATATGCGCCTCCCAGCGAGCTGTTCAATCATCCGTATAACCTGTTCGTCGCAAGCTTTCTAGGCAATCCGCCTATGAACTTGATTGATGGCATAGTGGAGCAAAGAGAGGATCGGCAGTGGGTAAAGACGGAGCTGTTCGAGCTGGAAATCCCTCAGTCGCGCAGGCTGGAGGCACAGCATATTGGCAAGGCGGTCAAGCTGGGCATACGTCCGCATGATCTGTTCATCCCCGAGCAGCCGAGTGAGACATCGATTAGACTCGAAATTGATCTGATTGAGCATTTAGGCAGCGGGCAGCTCGTTAAAATGACGGATCGGGCTGGCCAGTCCGATATGATGATTCGTCTGCTGACCGATAACGAGAAGCGGTTAAAGGAGCGCGAGACGGTCTCAATTGATATAAGGCCGGATAAAATCCATTTGTTCGATATGACAGATGAAGGGCGCAATCTATTGCAGTTTCAGTAGAATGAGAAGGAGAAAAGGATGACAATACCTAATCTTTTAATTGATCAGCATGTGCATTCCTCCTATTCGCCAGACTCCAGCTCCACGCTGGAGGAGCTTGTGCGATATGCGCTTGCGCTGGGAAAGCCGGCTGTCGTAACGACAGACCATTTAGAGTATGATTGCAAATATTTCAAACAGAATGTTCTCATTGATTGGAAGAGCTACAAGCAAGAAGCGGAAGAGCTGACACAGCGTTATAAGATGGAAATTCGCAAAGGCATTGAGGTCGGCTATCGGAGCGATTATAAAGACGTCATAAACGACTATTTGGCTCAGCAACAGTTTGACGTCATTCTGCTTTCGGCGCATAACGACGGCACCCTTGATTTTTCTGAAAAAGCCTATCATGATCTGCCGATTCAGCAAAGGCTTAAGCATTATTTTAGCCATGTAAGAGAGGCTGTCGACCAGATGGACAATTTCGATATCGTTGCCCATTTGGATTATGTAGCGAGATATACGACCTATCCGGTTGAGGAACAAGATATAGCGGCTTGCAAGCCTATTTTGTACGATATTTTAACGCTGATCATTGAAAAGCAAAAGGTGCTGGAGCTGAACACAACCGGACTGTATCGCCAAGGCTGGATTCATCCGCATCCGTATATTCTGGACATGTATGTGGATTTAGGAGGCAGAGCGGTGTCCATTGGCTCAGATGCCCATCAGGTGGGGCATTTAGAGCAAGGCTTCGCAGAAGCGATCGAGCTGCTGCAAAGCCATGACATTCGAGAGGTTGTGCAATTTAAGGGCAGAGTGCCTTATTCGGTGTCTATTTAGCTTCTGAAAGTGAACAAGCTAACTACAGCACATTTACCGCATGGCCGGTAGCAATCGACTCATCAATAGCCAGGGATAGACGAACATCGATTAAAGCCTCGGATAGTGAATAAAAGCTTTCTCCGCTTGCTATATATGCCGTCATGCGAGTCAAAACTTCGGCAATCGCAATTTCCTCATCGGATAGCTGGGCAGGGTAGTACGGATTGCGAAAAACGCACTCTGATCCTGCCCGCAATTCCCGAAGCGAAAGCGGAGCAAGGCTGCCCTCCAAGCCGTCTTGCATTCTTCTAATCGTTACGTCTTCATAGCTATTGGCACCTAATCCTCGGGTTACCTCATTATCCCGGATTTCCCCTTTAGAGCCGCGTATTAGTATGCGATTGTGTCGTATTGGCGAAAAATATTGAGAGCGTGCGAAATCAAGAACGGCACTTTTCCCATCTCCGAAAGTAATAATGGAAATATCCTGAATCTCGGTCTCCAGCCGGTCTTGCGCGGCTCGTCCTCGATGGGGCACTTCTTGAATGGGGAGTTCAAAACGTCGCGAAACGATTTGGCAGCTGGAATCCGTGACGGAAAGCCACTGTCTAATTAAACTGATGCCGTGATAGCCATGTGCCGTCGATACTTGTACGTGGCGTACTTCTCCCAGGCTTCCCGATTGAATCAGAGCGGTTCTGGCTTGATGATGCGGCTGCAAAAGGTATTGCTCGGCGATTTGGATACGGGCGCCGGATTGGATGAGCGAGGAAACGAGCTGATAGCCTTCGTCGTTGAAAGCCGGAGGCGTTTCGGCCAGCAGTGGAATGTCCAGTAACGCCGCTTCCTTCAGGACGTGGGGCATGGAAGTTTTCGAGACGGCTGCCACAAGAAATTCACAATGCTTGGCCAGCTCCTGCGGCGTTGAATAAAGGGTCACGCCCCATTGCTCAGCAGCATGCTCATATTTTGCCGGATCTCTGACCACGATACCGACTATTTGAAATAAATGCGGCAGCTGCTTGGCAATCCGCAAATACGCTTCCGCTCTCCAGCCAAATCCGATGATGCCGAAAGGTACAGGTTTTAGCATGATTCCTCTCCTTTAAAACAATCCCTATAAGTCTAATGAGAATAGTAACATATAAATATAACACAGTATGTAATTATAAATCAACTATAAAAGCTTGTTATTTTGTGGGAGTTGGTTTATGATTAGGGAGGAAAATAAATGATGAATTTGAAAGTGGAGGTGAAAATAATGACGACAAACATGATGATGATGATGTGTATGGAAGAAATGATGTGCAAGATGAAATGTATGAAAATGATGATGGATTCCATGGACAGCAAAGAAATGATGGACAGCGACATGATGATGTCCAAGATGCAAGAGTGCGACGAAATGATGACTGGTATGATGGCTATGATGCGCGACAAAAAGGAAATGATGGCCTAAGCCTCGCTGGTCGGTCCTTATAAAAGTTAGCGGCATAGCAGACAACTGCTTGCCTTTTTTATTTTCAGCCCAAATAACTGTCTAATCGCTAGGCTTGCTTGATTTGTTTTGCTAGATTAACTCTTCTAAGCTTCAGGCTCCACAGCTGTTTCTCTATATTTAAATCCCCTTTAAATGCGCTATTGCGCAGCTGCTCATAAATGGCCAGCATTTGCCGAAGCACCTCATCATACTGGCGCCATAATAGCTCCTTAACGACTTCTTCCGAAGGGTAGCTCGGTACATTCATTTCCTGCAAAGCAGCTACAAGCTCAGCTTGCCATTCCTGATCCCCGATTTGCATAGCATAATTGATTAAATCCAAATGGTCATTGATCCAAATCTGAGTGTACGCTTCTACTGTCATGTCCGTTATCTCCCCGCTTAAGTTATATACCAAGTATTATACTCGGTTTTGTTGGTTAATCAACCTTTTTTTTGAAAAATACGAAAAATAGGCTTCTGCTCAGCATTTGAGGGACAGGAAAGGTGATAGCTTTGTTGTTGTCGTTTATAATACGTGCTTTAGAAGAAAGTGAGTTTGTCCTGCTCCAAAAAAGTCCTTTAATCTTCTAAGTAAATCCTAAACATTGTGGGGTGAAAAAGTAAAAGCCCCGCTCTTATAATAAATTGTAAACGCTTTCTTTATAGCGGTATCTGAAATGTATCTGCCATTTTTTCAGTTATTTTTTTGCATAATAAAGGAATCCGAAGCAACATCTGCGAATTATAGAGTTTCACTAGGAACAAGGGAGGAAGCCGAATGTATAAGGTGCTGCTGGTGGATGATGAAATGTTTGTCCGTAGAGGGCTGATGAATTTAATGGACTGGGAAGCCTTGGGCTATAAAATTTGCGGCGAGGCTGAAAATGGCATGGATGCGCTGGAGCAGATGAAGCGGCTTAATCCGGATGTCGTGATGGCAGACATACGTATGCCGATGCTGGATGGCCTGGAATTGATTCGTGCAGCTTCGGAAAAGGAACAGGAATGTCCGGCCTTCATTATTGTAAGCGGCGTTCACGATTTTCATTACGCCCAGCAGGCGCTGCGCTATGGGGTTCATGACTATATATTAAAGCCTATTGATGAGGGCGAGCTTACGGCGACGCTGAAGAAGCTGACCGGAACGCTCGCCCTTAAGCGTATTGCGAGCTTGACGGGCGATAAGCTGGCTGCCGACTCGATTTTTGAAACGTTGATTAAGGGGAGCTTTAAAGAAGAGGATATGAAGACGCTATGTTCAGCCCTTGAGCTAGAGGAGGTTGGCACGTATGTTTATGTGCTGGCTGAACTGCATACAGGTACGGCACCCAAGGCAACAGAAGCAGCATCAGAAACGGCAATAGAATCGAGAGTCCACATGGCGGGCACCACTGATACGACGCCGAAAGCCTTCACAGCCGCTTGCCAGGCGGCTATTCGCCATATCCAATTTAGCCAATCCAACCAATCCAACCAATCAACGGACAAAAAGCACGAATCACCAGCCATATTCACCTATGAGCAGCAAACGGGGCTGTATGGCTGCCTGCTGCATATGAACAGCTTGCTGGCGGACGATTCCGATGGGCATTATATTTTTCGCCTCTTGCACAGCACCTTGGAAAATCAGTTAGGGCATCCGGTCACTTTGTATGTAGGCAATCCAGTTGAGCGGCTGCAGCATATTAAAGAGTCCTACCGCGGAGCGAATGAAGCGATGGCCTATAAATTTGCTGAAGCGGACCAAGTTATTGTGCATGCGAGCCGTGTACAGGGAACGCCGCTGTATTATTTTGATATGGAGGCAGCATTGTACAGCAGAGTGATTGAGAAGGTGGAGGAAAATAAACCGGAGCAATATGCCGCTGACATCGACCTCCTGTTTCAGGCGTTTCGCGAGAAACGTTTTGCTCCTGATGCCGTATCGAATGCGATGGTCCGCTTCCTCATCGGCATCATTAATATTATTCGCAAAATGAATGGGGATGAAAAGCAGCTGAAGCAGCTTCCCGCTATGATGAATTGGCAGCAGCAGGGCACACGCTTATGCGATTTGAAGCAGCTGTTTCTCGCTTTTACGAACGAGGCAGCTGCCTACATCGCTTTGCTTCGCAGCGACCAATCCAAAGGCGGCATCGAGAAGGTTAAGAAATACATTGAAGCCCATTACAACGAAAATATTAGCCTAAAGGGGCTGGCAGGAAAGTTTTATATGAATTCCGTTTATTTGGGGCAGCTGTTCCGCAAAACCTATGGCGTCTATTTTAACGAATATTTGCTCAGCATTCGGGTCAGGGAAGCGAAGAAGCTGCTGCGGCAAACCGATATGCGCATGTATGAGGTGGCAGAGATGGTTGGCTTCCAGAATTCGGACTATTTTGTCACCCAGTTTGAAAAGCTGGAGAAGGTTACTCCAACCGACTATCGCAACGGCCTGTTTGACAAAACCTAAACGGATGGAGGCGGCAGGTGGATGCATCTATTAAATCAATTGAAATTGCGGGATAAGCTGCTTGTTATGTACATATGCTCGGTGTTTATTCCGATCGTACTGACGAACGTCATCTTCTACAACGTGACCACAAACAACATCAAAAACCAGAAGACGCGCGATGCGGACATGGTTTTGGAGCAATTACAGCGGGAGGTGCGATCCGTCATTGATGAGGCGGCGGGCATCTCCTATTTATATTATATCGATCCGCTGCTGAACGGGCATTTGGATCACACGTACACATCGAAGCTGGAATATGTAGAAGCGTTTACGGATATGAAAAGCGTGTTTATGAAGTCGGAGCAAGCCTACTCTACGATTAGCTCGACAGTTATTTATACGGATAATCCGACGGTGCTTGCCTCGGGGCAGATTTTGCCGCTCGACAATACAGCTCTCGATGCCGACTGGTATAACCAGTTCAAGCAAACGAGCGCTTCGTATCCCGTCCTCATTCATAGCGGAGATACGATCAGCCTTATACAGCGTTTGAATAATAGCGGAGACGGGAGATACAACAGCCTGATCAAAAGCGATTTGAATATGGCGACCTTCAGGCAGCTGTTTGCCGGAATCGGTTTTGAAGGGAGCATGTATTTCGTAAGCGCCAACGGGATGATTCATTATACGAATGAGGCGGGGGCAGACTGGGAGGCTGGGACGCTGCGGCTTGAGCAGATGGCGATGCCGGAAAAGTCGATCGCTTTCGATAAGCCGTATGCGAACAACAATTATTTAAACGGCTGGCGGCTGTATGGCGTCATGGACGAGAAGGTTATTTTGCAGGAGGTACGCAAGTCGGGCACCTTCATTTTATTGTTGGCGAGCATTAACATTGTCGTTCCGTCTTTGATTATTGCCGCCATTTCTCGATCTATCCACGTAAGACTGGTCCGCATTTTAAGGCATATGAAGAAGGTGAAAAACCAGCATTTCGAGACGATTCCGTTCGAGGAGTCGCGCGATGAGATCGGGCAATTGACGGGCGAATTCAACCGAATGACGATGCGGATCGATAATTTAATCAACGACGTCTATATGGCGGATATTCAGAAAAAGGATTTGGAAATCCGCCAGCGGCAAGCGCAGCTTCATGCCCTTCACAGCCAGATCAACCCGCATTTTCTCTTTAATGCGCTGGAGACGATCCGTATGCGCAGCTTAATGAAGGGGGAAACGGAGACGGCGCGGACGATCCATTCGATGGCCAAAATATTCCGCAAGTCGATTATATGGAAGCGCAGCTGGGTATCGGTTCGCGAGGAGCTGGAGCTGATTGAATGTTTTCTGGATATTCAGAAATACCGTTTCGGCGACAAGCTGCAATATCAATTGACGGTCGAGGACGCGGTATACGAGCATACGATTCCTAAAATGAGCTTTCTTCCCTTTGTCGAAAATGCCAGCATTCATGGCGTTGAGAGCTCGCCGGGCATCGGTCTCATTGGACTGCATATTGGTTACGAGGATGGCCGGATTTTGTTCCGTCTAACGGACAATGGTATGGGCATGCCGGAGGACAAGCTGAGCGAGCTGATGCAATATTTGCAGGAGGACGGGGCGATGGGCGACAACGTAGGGATGAAAAATGTATACACCCGGCTCAAGCTCTGCTATAAAGACGCCTTCGATTTCACCCTCCGCAGCGAATTCGGCTCCGGCACCACCATAGAGCTCCGCCTCCCGGTAATGGACAAGGGCGCGTAGCAGGGACGCCCCGCCCTCTTGTCCATCCCACTAAGGGAGGGTGAACAAGGGGTGAAGCGGATGTGAAAGGTTTGGGTGGAGAAGCGATAGCGTTCGCTTTTGCGCCTGAAATTTAACCGCTTGAGCGGTCCCAATTGAAAAATTTCAGGCGGAATGGCGATCGGAACCCAAACCTTTCGCGCAGCGCAGCCCCAATGTTCCCCCGACCTATAGTTTTCACAGTAAAAGCTAAAGTTTTTAGGGTAACGCAGCCTCTTTCCACGTTTTACAATGAAAGTGCTTACAAAAAACAAACCAATAGATTGAAAGGGGTCATACCAATATGGTCAAAAAGAAGCTTTGGACAATGGGACTGGCAGCGACGCTATCTGTCGCATTGATCGGATGCAGCAGCAACAGCGGCAATTCAGGCAATGCTGGAAATGCTGGCAATGCGTCAAGCAGTCCGGCCTCCTCCTCGGAAGCAGCGGGCGAGCAGGAGCCCGTCACCTTCACGTATTACGGCTTTGCGGCTAACAAGGATACGCTCGCAAGCGATACGGTCATCGGCAAGGAGCTGCAAAAGCAGACTGGCGTTGATTTCAAAATGGAGTTTATCGTCGGTGACGTAAAAACGAAATCCGGCGTTATGATCGCCAGCGGCGACTATCCTGATGTGATCGTGCCAGATGGCGAAATTGATAAGCTGATGGATGCCGGCGCCTTCATTCCGCTGGATGATTTAATCGAAAAATACGGCCCTAATATTAAACGCGTATATGGACCTTACATGGATAAATTTAAGCAAGCAGACGGCAAAATCTATCATCTTCCTTTTTCCGCGGACCAAGGCTACATTGGCGACCCGGGCATTAGCCAAGGCGCATTTTGGATGCAGCGCTCGGTCTTGAAGGAATTCGGCTATCCGAAAATTAAGACGCTGGATGAATATTTTGACCTGATCAAGCAGTATCAGGAGAAGCATCCGCAAGTGGATGGCAAGGATACGGTGGGCTTCGTTATTTTTGCAGGCGTAGCTGACAACTTCTTTACCCTTACAAACCCTTCGATGCATCTGGCCGGTTATCCGAACGATGGCGGCGTGCTCGTTGATATGAATACGCATGAAGCGAAAACCTATCAAGCAAGCGAATACGAGAAACGCTGGATTCAGAAGCTGAATGAGGTAAATGCCGAGGGGCTGTTCGACCCTGAATCGTTCACCGCAAACAAGGATCAATATTTGGCGAAGCTGACCTCCGGCCGTGTGCTCGGTTATTTCAACTACGGCTGGCAGGTTGGAGATGCAACGAACAATTTGAAAAAAGCGGGCATTGACGAGAAGCGCTATACGCCGCTACCAATCGTATTCGATCAAAATACGAAGGATCAATATGTCGATCCGCCTGCCTTCGTCAACAACCGCGGTATTGGCATCTCGGTAAATGCGAAGGACCCGGTCCGCATTATCCAATACTTTGACAATATGCTCAAGGAAGAAAATCAAATTCTCGTGCAATGGGGCATCAAAGACCAAAATTACAGCGTCGATGCAAACGGGCGTTTTATTATGAACGAACAGCAAATCAGCGAGCGCAATGACACGGAGTTCACTCGCGAGTTCGGTTGGTCCTACTTCCAATACAATTGGCCGCGTTACGGCAATAACTCCCTGCTGGCGGATGGCAACTCCTATGCGGTAGGCAATCAGCCGGAGGTCGCTTATGCAGGCTATACGGACGGGGATAAGGCGATTTTGGATGCCTATGGCGTCAAGACGTTTGCTGAAATGTTTGCGAAGCCGGATGAACGGCCGTGGTACCCCGCTTGGAGCATTAATAAAGGCCAAGGCACGCCGGAGCAGATTTTTGAACAGAAGAGCAGCGATATCGCGAAAAAATATTTGCCTAAGCTCGTGCTCGCTGATCCGGCGCAATTCGATTCCATCTGGAGCGAATATACGGCTGAATTTAGCAAGCTGGATTCCGCAAGCTATGAGTCCTTTATAACGAATATCGTCAAGGAGCGCGTAGCAGGCAATTGGTAGACGGTTAGAGAGAGGAGAATTTTCAGGTGGAGAAGCAGACACAGCCAGCTATTTCAACCGATGAGGGGCGAGCGCTTAGGCGCTCGCGCCTGCCCTTTTTTTTCAAAAAGCTGCTGCAGCAAAAGGTTCTAGTGGCGATGTCCGTCCCTTTTTTGCTATGGCTGGTGTTATTTAAATATGTGCCGCTATGGGGCTGGACGATCGCATTCCAGAAATTCCGCCCGGCTAAGGGGCTGTTTGACCAGGAATGGGTAGGCTGGAAAAACTTTAAGTTTTTATTTCAGGACGATACGTTTTATCAGGTGCTGCGCAATACAATCGTCATGAGTACGATTAATTTGGTTTTCGGCTTTCTAACGGCGATAACGCTGGCGATATTGCTCAATGAGCTGCGCCATATTTTGTTCAAGCGGGTCGTGCAGACGATCAGCTATTTGCCTCATTTTATATCGTGGGTCGTTGCGGCCAGCATTGTATCCTCGGCGCTTTCGCCGGAGGGCATTATTAATATTTTGCTCGTCAAATTGCATATTATCGATCAGCCAATACTATGGCTTGGCAAGGGCGAGTATTTCTGGGGCATTATCGGATCGGCGGAAGTGTGGAAAAATGTCGGGTGGAACACGATTATTTATCTCGCGGCCATTACAACGATTGATCCTGCACAATATGAAGCGGCTGAAATTGATGGTGCAAACCGCTTCCAGCGCATCGGATATATTACGCTGCCGGGCCTGAAATCGGTCATCGTCATTTTGCTCATTATGAATTTAGGGCATATTTTGGAGTCGGGCTTCGAGCCGCAATATTTGCTGGGCAATGGGATGACGGTCGAATACTCGGATAACCTTGATATATTCGTATTGAAATACGGGATGGATATGGGCAACTATTCGCTGGCGACCGCCGCGGGCATATTCAAAACCGCCGTCAGCTTCATCTTCCTCTTGTCTGCTAACGGAATTGCGAAACGGCTTGGCGAGAGCAGACTATTTTAACAAAGCAGGGAGGAATCGCTATGAAGGAAGGGCGTTTGGCGCGGAGCAAATTTTATAATTGGCCGGATAAGCTGTTCGATTTATGCAATATTGTGTTTATGGTCGGCTTAATGATCGTTACGCTGTATCCCTTTATCAATATGTTCGCGCTGTCGTTTAACGATGCGAATGATTCGATTCGCGGCAATATTTATTTATGGCCGAGGCTGTGGACGCTGGACAACTATAAATACATTTTTAATGAGGCCTCGATTTATTATGCGACGACGATTTCGGCACTGCGGACGATCGTGGGCACTATAGTGTCGGTGTTCTGCACCGCCATGCTGGCGTATACGGTCAGCCGCCAAAGCTTTGTGCTGCGCAAATTTGTCACGGTCGCCTTTATCTTCACCATGTATTTCAGCGGTGGCCTCATCCCCGGCTATCTATTAATTAAGGAGCTGCACCTGATCAATTCGTTCTGGGTCTATATTATTCCCGGCATCATCGGCGTATTTAATATGATCGTTATACGTTCGTTTATTGAAGGGCTGCCGGACGGCATACTGGAATCGGCGAAAATCGATGGAGCGGGCGAGTTTACGACGTTTATGCGCGTCGTTTTGCCCCTTACTGTACCAGCGCTTGCAACGGTATCGCTGTTCGTGGCGGTTGGACAGTGGAATTCCTGGTTTGACGTATTTTTGTACAATTCCTCGCGAATTGAGCTGAGTACGCTGCAGTATGAGCTGATGAAAATATTGCAGACGTCGAATACGGCGGCCACCTCATCGACCGCAGCCGACCAGTTCGCTTCCGGCCAGAGCGGGGTGACGTCTGTCACGCCTACCTCGATTAGAGCTACGATGACGATTATAGCGAGCGTACCGATCATTATGGTATATCCGTTTTTGCAAAAATATTTTGTGAAGGGCATGACGGTCGGCGGTGTGAAGGGCTAGTGGAGGAGGATGGGATATGAGCGATAGAAAAGAGGAAAATGCAATTCCGGGGCTTGCCGCACAATACGGCGATTATTTTGATATTGGCGCTGCCGTCAATCGAAGAACGATTAAGACGCAGCAGCAGGTGCTGGCCGCCCATTTCAACAGTGTGACGGCAGAAAATGAAATGAAATTTGAGCTGCTGCATCCGCAGGAGCATCTCTATACCTTCGAGGCGGCGGATGAAATCGCCAGCTTCGCAAAGGAGCATGGCATGAAGCTGCGCGGGCATACGCTCGTCTGGCATAATCAGACGCCGGATTGGCTGTTTGCCGGGGCGAATGGCGAGCCTTCTGCCAACCGTGAAACGTTGCTTGCCCGGATGAAGGCGCATATTGCCGCAGTTGTAGGCCGCTACAAGGGGCAAATTTACGCCTGGGATGTGGTGAATGAAGCCATCGAGGATAAAAGCGGCGTGTGGCTGCGGGATTCGAGCTATTTGCGAATCATCGGCGAGGATTATATCGCTAAAGCATTTGAGTTTGCCCATGAGGCTGACCCATCCGCGCTGCTTTTTTACAATGATTATAACGAATGCTTCCCCGAAAAACGCGACAAAATCATTCGGCTCGTACGGTCGCTGCTGGATCAGGGCGTACCGATTCACGGCATCGGGCTTCAGGGGCATTGGAATGTGCATGATCCAAGCCTGGACGATATTCGCTCGGCGATTGAGCGTTATGCGGAGCTTGGATTGAAGCTGCAAATGACGGAGCTGGATATGTCCGTATTTGCTTTCGAGGACCAGCGCACCGACTTGCGCGAGCCGACTGCCGAAATGCTGGAGCGGCAGGCAGAGCGATATGAGGAGGTTTTTCGTTTATTCAGGCAATATAAAGAGGTACTGACATCGGTAACATTTTGGGGAGCGGCGGATGATTATACGTGGCTGGATAACTTTCCGGTGAGAGGCAGGAAAAATTGGCCATTTGTTCTCGATGAGCAGCATCAGCCAAAGCCCGCCTTCTGGAAAATAGCAAGCTGGTAACAGGAAAAACGGCCTGACGATTCACGGAGCTCAGACTTGCGCCCCGCGAATGGGTCAGGCCGTTTTAAGCAGGCGGACAGGCTGCTAGATTAGCTCTTTGCGCGCCGCTAAATAACGGTAGAGGAAAACGCCGGTTATCGCGCATAAGAGCAGGCAGAGGCCGATGAAGCCGTAGCCGGCTTGAAGTCCGCGCAGCAGGCCGATTTTCGTCTCGGCGCCGTAACTATTTTTCACCAGCTGGGTAACTGCGCCTATCAAATAGTTGAAAATAACGCTGCCGATGCCCATGATCGTGACCGTAAAAGTAATGGCGGATTCGCTGCCGCGCGGATAGCGCTTGGCGATGAAGGCCATAACGGTCGGATAAATCGGAGCAATGCCGATTCCGGCGGCGGCGAACAGAAACGCCAGCGATTCGCCGCCTAACACCGCGATAAACGTACAGATCGATGATACGCCGGCGAAGAGCAGCAGCGACAAGTTAAAGCCGATTTTGTCCGTAAGCGGGCCGAGCAGCAGCCTTGCCCCAGAGAAGCAGAGGAAGAAGGCGGACAGCATGCCGGCTGCGGAAACATTTTTCCAAGCGTAAGCCTTCTCCAGAAAATTGACCAGCCAGCCGCCTACCGCAAGCTCTGCGACGACGCCGAAGGTGAGAATGAGCGCCAGCAGCCACAATGCCGGATCACGCATCAGCTCCCGGAAGCCAGAGCGCGGCCCATCTGCTGGATCATCGCCGGGAAATTTGCTCAGCAGCGTCGGTATCATCGGAATGAGACAGAGCGACAGCATAATAAGATACATGCCGCGCCAATCCAAAACATGGCCGTAGACGCTCACTGTAATAAGGCCTGAGGCAATCATCGGGGCAACGGTTGAGCTGAGCCCATAGAAAAAATGGGATAAATTCATCATCGTTCCGACATTGCGCACGAAGATGCGCGCCCCGATGACCGCTAGCGCAATTTCCAGCATGCCGTTGCCAATATACATGAGGAAATAGGATGCCCCGAAGAAAGAATAGCTTTTGGAAAAGAAAATAAGTACGCCTGAGAGAACCATCGAGCCGAATGCAACCAGCGTGACCAGCTTGACGCCGAACTTGCGTGTCAGAAAAGCGGTAAATGAGCAGGCGAGCATATAACCGAGCGCGTTTAGCGACAGCAAGGAGCCAAGCTGCTGTTCATCAAGGGCGAAATCGTATTGGATCCGGGGAATCGCGGGTCCTTTTACATTTTCAGAAATGCCGAACACAATAAAGCCGATGAAAATAGCTGCGAGCTGCAGCGCATAATTTTTGTTAACGGTACGAAGTCGGTTGAACATTTGCAATAGCCACCTTAAGGGAAGTAAATTTGGTACCTGCTCATTGTATAGACTCACCCGCTTGATTTCAATATAAGCTTTTTCATCGGCCTTTATGAAAGTATAAGGATATGAATGTACAGGAAGCTTGAATCAGGTATGCTAGAAGGGATTTCGCTTCAATGGCCCGAATTATGGTTATAAATAGTTACATAGGGCTAGTTAAACAGGTATGTTTTTGGGAGAGGAAGGACGAGCTGCAATGAAGCAAAACTTATATGTAAATGGTCAGGAAGCAGCTGCACAGCAGTACGATTCATTACGCTCGCCTTATTCAGGCGAGGTAATTGCTGAGGTAGCGAGCGCAACAATCGAGCAGGCCGATCAAGCGATTGAGGCGGCGCTGGAAGCGGCAGCGGTTATGCGGAAGCTGCCCGCCTACCGCCGGGCGGAAATTTTGGCCAAGGTGGCGTCGCTCTTGCAGGAACGCAAGGAAGAAGCAGCGCGCATAGTAGCTATGGAGGCGGCAAAGCCGATCAGGACAGCTCGCGCCGAGGTGGATCGGACCGTGCAAACGTATCAATTTGCGGCGGAAGAAGCGAAGCGTATTCATGGCGAGATGGTGCCCCTTGATGCTGCTCCAGGTGGCGAAGGACGGCTTGCCTATACGCTGCGCGAGCCACTTGGTGTTATTGGCGCGATTACGCCGTTTAATTTTCCGCTGAATCTGGTCGCCCATAAAGTGGGACCCGCACTTGCGGCAGGCAACACCGTCGTGCTGAAGCCTGCTCCGCAGACGCCGCTGTCCGCTTATTTCATTGCCAAGCTGTTCGAGGAGGCTGGCCTGCCGCCGGGAGCGCTCAATGTTATTAGTGGAGACGGCAAGCTGCTTGGCGAGAAGCTGGTGCAGGATGCCCGCGTGAAGATGATTACGTTCACCGGCAGCCCAGAGGTCGGTATAGGCATTCGCAAGCAGGCGGGACTGAAGCGGGTGACGCTGGAGCTGGGCTCGAATTCCGCTGTCATAATTGACAAGGACAGTGACGTCGATGCTGTCGCGGCACGGTGCGTAACCGGGGCCTACTCGTATCAGGGGCAAATTTGCATATCCTTGCAGCGGATTTTTGTAGTGGACGAGCTGTATGAAGCCTTTGTCAGCAAGTTTATCGCATTAGCTGCAGCGCTGCGGACAGGTGATCCGCTGAGCGAGCATACGGATGTATCCTCGCTTATCTCGGAAACCGCGACGAAGCGGGCGATAGATTGGGTGGAGGAAGCGGTTCAGCTAGGCGCCGAGCTAGCTATTGGCGGCCGAGTCGACGAGCAAGGCGTTATGCAGCCGACCGTGCTGCTTCATGTGCCAGCGGAAGCGAAGGTTTCCTGCAAGGAGGTGTTTGCGCCAATCGTGCTGATCAATAAAATCAGCAGCATCGAGGAAGGCATTCAGCAGGTGAACGCCTCCGATTACGGCCTGCAAGCAGGCATTTTCACGCAAAATATTGGCAAAGCGCTTGATGCGGCGGATGCGCTGCATGTGGGCGGCGTGCTGATCAACGATATTCCTACGTTTCGCGTCGATCAAATGCCTTATGGCGGCGTGAAGCTCAGCGGCACAGGACGCGAGGGCATTAAATATGCGGTGGAAGAAATGCTGGAGATGAAGCTCGTTATTGTGAATCGGAACAAGTAGCCCGGAACAAGTAGCGGAGCGATTCGTCGCTCCGCGCCTAAGCCCTATTTTTATTAGCCAGTTTGTAACTTATAGGGTGGTATATGCGTCTACAATGATAATGAATTCACGGAGAGGAAGATGAATGATGAATATGAATCCTTTTAAAAATATGACCTACAAACGTACCCTTGCTTCGATTTTGGCAGCGAGCCTTATAGTAGGCGCATCGCCTGCAGCATTTGGTTTTCCTGCAATTGAGAAGGCAGCAGCGGCAACGGCTGTGCAAACTTATCGCGTCGTCCCGCAACCGTTTATCATTGACGACTACAAATATTCCATCCCGACAATTAACATTAACGGCAGCACCTATATTGGCATTCGCTCGCTCAATGAGAAGCTGGGCCTGGATATTACGTGGAATGTGAATAGCCGGACGATTACACTCGATGGAAGAGGCCGCAAGCTAACGGCGAATCCGGAGGATGGCAGCTATGTGATTAATGGTCAGAAGACATACGGCGATTCGGCCCTTATTTATAAAGGCTCGGCTTATGTGCCGCTGCGCTTCTTGCTGGAGCGGATGGGCTATGGCATTTCCTATGAGAAAGGCAGCAAGACCGTAGTCATTCAAACGATTGAGGAAAATGAGCTTACGGTTGCGCTGGGCTCGATTCAGGAAAATAACGACAAGCAAACGCTGCTCGTCAATTATCCGGTTATTGAAGACCTTAAGGATAAAACGGTTGAGGGGAAAATTAATACGTTTTTGAAGCAGGAAGCGGAGTCCTATGCGGCAGCCGGTCAGAAGGATCTTACTAAAGCAACGGCCACAAATGCATCGTACATCAAGAAAAATCCGGGTACAACGTTTCCCAAGGTGACCTTCGAGGGCGTATTTAACGTGACCTATAATGAACAGGGGCGCCTCAGCCTGTATGTGGATTATTACTCCTACCTGGGCGGAGCGCATGGGATGACCTTCCGCGTGCCTTATACATTTGATCTCAATAACGGCGAGCTGCTGACGCTAAAGGAAGCTGCCGATTACAATTCGAAATACTTATCCATTATTAATGCTTCGATCAACAAGCAAATTAAAGAACGCAAGCTGCCGCTAATTGCACCGTTCGATGGCATTAAATCGAATCGTTCCTTCTACTTAAAGCATGAGGGAATCGCCATCGCTTTCGAGCAGTACGAGTATACGTCTTATGCCGAGGGCATGCCGGAGTTTGTGACGCCATTTGAGGCGTTTGAGTAAGAGTAGAATTTGGATTGCTTAATCTGTATTCCGCCAGTTCTGTCAAGGACTGGCGGAATATTTTTTTGTATGAAAGCTTGTCTCCCTACTGTATAATTTTGCATAGATCTGCTATAATCGTTTTTAATTCCTACTTTAATGGTAGGATTAGTGATGACGCAGGGTGTTATATTCGTAAGCTTGGAAAAACTAACGTTCTGGGAGGTTTTTTATAATGGCTAAGCAAGAAAGACAATATTCACCTGAAACTTTAGCGGTACACGCAGGTCAGCAAATTGATCCCGCTACACAATCGCGTGCGGTACCGATTTATCAGACGACTTCCTATGGCTTTAAAGATACAGATCATGCGGCAAGATTGTTTGGACTAGAAGAATTTGGCAATATCTATACACGTATTATGAACCCAACGACAGATGTGTTCGAGAAGCGGATTACTGAGCTTGAAGGGGGAGTTGGCGCACTTGGCGTGGCATCCGGTTCAGCGGCGATCACTTACTCCATTCTGAACATTGCATCCGCAGGCGATGAAATTGTTTCCTCGTCCAGCCTGTATGGCGGTACGTACAACCTGTTCGCCCATACGCTGCCGAAGCTCGGCATTAAAGTGCATTTCGTCGATTCCTCCGATCCGGAAAATTTCCGCAAAGCGATCAATAGCAATACGAAGGCGGTATTCGCGGAAACGATCGGCAATCCACGTGGCGATGTGCTCGATATTGAAGCTGTTGCTGCGGTTGCCCATGAGAATGGCATTCCGCTCATCGTGGACAATACGTTCCCAAGCCCGTATTTGCTTCGTCCAATTGAACATGGAGCAGACATCGTTGTACACTCGGCGACGAAGTTTATTGGCGGTCATGGAACATCCATTGGCGGCGTTATTGTAGACGGAGGCAAATTCGACTGGGCGCAAAATGACAAATTCCCAGGCCTGACTGAGCCGGACCCAAGCTACCATGGTCTTGTATATACGCAAGCTGTTGGTGCGATTGCTTATATTATTAAAGCGCGTGTGCAGCTGCTTCGCGATATGGGCGCTTCTCTGTCGCCATTCAACTCGTTCCTGCTGCTGCAAGGACTTGAAACGCTGCATTTGCGTATGGAACGCCACAGCTCTAATGCGCTTGCAGTAGCGAACTATCTGGAGCAGCATGATTCGGTAGAATGGGTAAGCTATCCAGGTCTCGCAAGCCATGCGTCGCATGCGCTGGCGCAAAAATATTTGCCGAAGGGCCAAGGCGCGATTATCAGCTTCGGCATTAAAGGCGGCGTAGAAGCAGGCAAAAAGCTGATTCATGGCGTGGAACTATTTTCCCATCTTGCTAACGTCGGCGATTCGAAGTCGCTCATTATCCATCCGGCAAGCACAACGCACCAGCAGCTCGATGAGCAAAGCCAGCTTGCATCCGGCGTTACGCCAGGACTCATTCGTTTATCTGTCGGCACCGAAGGCATTGACGATATTATTTATGATTTGGAGCAAGCGATCAAAATCAGTCAGGAGTAAGCGATGTTTGCAGAACAACTTTATACAGGAACGAAGGAAGAGAACGAACGCCTGCTGCTGAAGCAATTGGAGGGGCTTATCGAAGATGAGCCCAGCCAGCTCGCTAATTTGGCCAATGCTTCGGCGCTGCTCCAGCAATTTTTGAGCGATATTAATTGGGTCGGCTTTTATTTGCTGGATGGGGAGGAGCTTGTGCTCGGACCCTTCCAAGGCAAGCCGGCATGTACGCGCATCAAAGTGGGCAGAGGCGTCTGTGGAACGGCGGTTAGCCGCGACGAGGCGATATTGGTAGCGGATGTGCATCAATTTCCCGGCCATATTGCCTGCGACAGCGCATCGAATTCCGAGCTGGTCATTCCATTGAAGCGGGATGGAGCGGTTATTGGCGTTCTCGACATTGACAGTCCGCAGTTCTCGCGGTTTGATGAGACGGATTTGGCGACGTTAACTGCTTTTGTGAATATTTTGGAAAAGTATTTATAAAATGATTGCAGCATAAAGAGCTCCAGGCCGCCGATTGGCGTTCTGGAGCTCTTTGTTGTTCCACCTCTGATGGGCAGGGCCGCAGCTAAAAATAAAACTTATCCATTTCCTTCGGGACGCCGTTGCGCTGCAGAAGCTCGCCAATGGATTCCGAGCGGCCAATCGTGTCGCCGGAGGTCAGCAGGCGGACGGCGAATTTATTCGCTTGGCGCTCATATTTTCCAACATTGATAAAGGACTGCTCGTCCAACCAAAAACGGCTGAAGCCGGGATGCAGGCGGTCATGTCCCAGCTCATGCGCGCAAACAAAACGCTGCCAGTCATCCGGCAGACGCTCGTGTATGACGATAAACCGACGGCGCAGCTTCTTATAATAAAAGCCTCGCGTTTCATTCCCCAGATCGGCATAACGAATATGGATTCCCAAACCGTTTGCGATCACAAAAGGATCTCTTGTCTGGAATTTTCGTACAAGGCGCAGTATTAGTTTGTCCATGGCAGCACCTACCCTTCGGCATGATCTGTTGTTTTGTCCGTGATATCTGGTTTGGGGGTACGTTTGTTCATTTGCTTAGCTTCCCAGAATAGTCCGGTCAGCACATCCATGACACGCTGGCGGTCGCCTTGGCTCATCGGAACGCCGTCAAACATGACTTCTCCGTCCTCCTCCAGCATTTTTTTGAAATCGCGTTTGTCTTTAGCGGTTGCCCAGTCTGGCACATGCTCCGCAAACGCATCGCGGCGTCCGAGCAAATAGTCGGCAGTCGTATGCAAAATGTCTGCAATTTTCTGCAAATCCTCACTGGTCGGGACGACACGATCATTCTCGATATGCCCAAAATTAGAGCGTCCCATGCCAAGCTGTTCGGCAATTTCCTGCTGTGTTAACCCTCGTTGTGTGCGCAATTGCTTGATCCTTGCTCCCATCGCCATGGTAATACCCTCCGTCTCTTGAAAAGGTATTTATAATACTTGACGGTATTATAAATATCAATTATAATAAGATTCACAGTCGTTACAGCGGCTATGAAATGATTCCGCAAATGCTACTGAAAATAGCAAGTTAATCGTTTGAAAGCGAGTATATAAGCCAATTAAGTGGCTAAAACGTATTTTTAATACTATATTTATATTTTACCTTTTAACGATGGTATTGTCAATATCGCAGGTTCGCTATTATTTTTTTGAAATATAGGGTAATAAAAATACTTAATTAAATAGAAAGAGGGTATTTTAATGGACGTAGAAAAAATGACAATTGAGCAATTAAAGTCGTACAAGCGTCTCGTCGCCAGGAAAAAACTGATTGAGAAGCAAAAGGTAGGCAGCGGTTTAACGGTTAGCACCGTATATGAGGATGACAAGCTTCAGGAGCTTCATCGCCAGCTGCGCGGACTTCCTTCCTATATGTATTTGGACAAGCAGGAGCAGCAATTAGAGAAGCTGGCACATACGCATTTGACGAGGTACCCCGCTGGAACGAAAGCGCAGCTTAGGGAAGTAAAGCAAATCCAGCCGGGCAATGCCGATGAAGAGCAGCTCGTACAGGAGCTCAGCCGCAAAATCGCTAAAGTTATTGAAGCAAGGGCAGGTGCAGCTCCGGAAGGTTATGAGGGTGTCATTGAACGTTTGAGCGAGCTGCAGGATTTGGAGCGCCAGCTGCAAACGATCGATGAGTCGCTGGAAGCGCTGGAGGCTTGTTTCCCTGAATATGCGACGCTGCTGAGGCTCCGTTATATTGAAGGAAAGCCAGCTGACTTCGTCGCATCGGAGCTTGGAATCGTTGATCGTACCTTCCGCAGATGGCGTCAAAAAGCGGTTTACGAGATTGTCCGGTTTATGTCCGTATAGTGTCCGCTGAGTGTCCGAAACGGCCTCCAAAATCGTGTTATTATGATATTGTCACCAAATGAGCAACGGCAACAAACGACGCTTGTTAGGTATTTTAAATCCTCTTTTCATAAATCGAAGTAATTTAAATATCTCAATATGAAAGGGGGTGAGGACATGTAGCTCCAGACGAAGGAAGCTTTACAGCAGCAGCGTCAAGGCCGGTAATCGCCGATTGAGGCGGGGACAGCGCCGCAAGGCTAGCTTGGAGGAAACAGGAGGGAAGCAGCGGTGAACGATCAGGAAAATCGGCAAAGCACGATGGAAGCAAAGCACAGCAAGCAGAAGCTGCTGGCAGCAGCGCGGTATTCCGCAGGTGAGAAGGATGTGCTGAATGTCATTTTGGACGAGCACAGCACTTACTCCCATGAGCAGGTCAAACAGCAATTACAAGCATATTCACAAAAGGAGGTCATGTAGATCATGGCAGGAGGAACTTGGACAACGCAAACGAAGGCAAGACCAGGGGTATACATTAATTTCGCGGCTGAGCCGCAATCGGCAGCAAACGTAGGGGAACGGGGCATCGTATCAACGGCGCTGACGCTAAACTGGGGTGCGCCGCAAACGATGATTTCCATTAAAGCGGGTGACGATCTGCGCAGCGTGCTCGGTTATGATGTAACCGCACCGGAAATGCTGCTCGTTCGTGAGGCTTTGAAACGGGCACAAACTTTGCTGCTCTACCGCTTGAACGCAGGGACGAAAGCGACTGCAACAATTGGCGGTTTGGTTGCAACGGCTAAATTTGGCGGTACACGCGGCAATGCGATTACCGTATCGGTTCAAAGCAATGTGGATGATGAAGATCAATTCGACGTTGTCACTTATTTGGCAGGTGAAGAAGTGGATTCGCAGACGGTTGCTGCGATTGCTGGCCTTGAATCCAATCGCTTCGTTGATTTCAGCGGCACTGGCGCGCTTGTAGCGACAGCTGGTACGGTACTTGCTGGCGGTGCGAATGGCACGGTGACGAATCAAAATCATCTGGATTATTTGGCAGCTGTTGAGCTGCAGGAATTTAATGCGGTGGCGCTTGTTTCTGGCGACAGCTCGCTGAAGTCGGTTTACGCCGCTTTTGCCCGCAGACTGCGCGAAAATGATGGCAAGAAAATTCAGGTCGTGCTGGCGAATGCTCCACTATCGGATTACGAAGGTATCATTAGCGTGAAAAATGGCGTCAAGCTGGAAGACGGCACAGAAGTGAATGCCGAGCATGCAACCGTATGGGTGGCAGCTGCTACTTCCGGCGCAAGTATGAGCCAATCGCTTACTTACAGTGTGTACGAAGGTGCAGTGGATGTCGACGTTCGTTATTCGAATTCGCAAATCGAGCAGGCTTTGCGTGCGGGCGAATTTTTGTTCACGCCGAACGGCGGCCGTGTCATCGTTGAGCAGGATATTAACTCTCTGGTCACCTATGTCCCAGGCAAAAATCCTTCTTTTGCGAAAAACCGTGTTATCCGCGTGCTGGACGGCATTGCGACCGACATGAAAAAACTGTTCGAGACGCAATACATTGGCAAAATCGACAATAATCCGGATGGTCGCAGCCTATTCCGCAGCGAATGCGTGAAATATTTGACGCTGCTCCAGGATGGCAATGCGATTCAAAACTTTAATTCCCAAACGGACCTGACGGTTGAAGCGGGCGAGGCTTCCGACAGCATCGTCATCAACGTTTACATCCAGCCGGTTGACAGCATTGAAAAAGTATATATGAAAGTGACGGTGAAGTAATATGGCATTTTTGCATGCAGGAGATACGATTTCGGGGCAAGAGGGACGCGCTTATGCGAAAATCAACGGCCAAAACGAGGAAATGTTCTATATTAAAACGCTTGAAGCAAGCGTGGAGAAGACGAAAGCGGAAATTAAGACGCTGGGTCATCGCGCATTGCAGCATAAAGCGACGGGCTGGTCGGGTACCGGCAGCATGACGGTGTATTATGTGACGTCGAAATTTCGCCAAATGATGCTCGATTACGTGAAAACGGGTATTGATACGAACTTTGATGTCCACATCATCAACGAAGATCCGACTTCGACGATCGGCCGCCAAGAGGTTGTGCTGTACAACGTCAACCTGAATAAGGTCATCATCGGCAAGCTCGACACGGAGAGCGAAGCGCTTGAGGAAGAGCTTGAGTTTACCTTCGATGGCGTCGATATTGCCGAAAGCTTCAAAGCACCAGCACGCGTATAAATAGCTTTATCCCAATAAAACCAATCCATGGAGGTAGCAAATGAGTGACTTAAGCTTGTTTTTTGCGCAAAATACAGCTGCGGAGGCGACGGAGAAATTCGTCGTGTCCGAGCGATTCAAGGATGCAGACGGCAATCCGGTAGCCTGGGAGCTGCGCAGCATGACGGAGGCGGAAAATGAAGAATGCCGCAAATCCGCAACCCGCAAAGTGAAAGGCAAAAATGGCACCTTCGTGCCTGAGACGAATACGGATGAATATTTGGCCAAGCTGGTCGTAAGCAGCATTCAATATCCGAGCTTGAAGGATGCCGAGCTGCAAAAATCGTACGGCACGATGGGTGCCGAGCATCTGCTCCGCAAAATGCTGCGTCCGGGCGAATATGCATCGCTCGTGCAGCGCGTGCAGGAAATCAACGGCTTTAATCAAAGCCTGAATGAGCTGGCCGATGAAGTAAAAAACTAATTAAAGAGGGCGACGGTGAAGCGAATTACGCTTACTACGCCCTCCACGAGCTTCGCATTTTGCCCCATGAGCTGATGAGCATGTCGCGCCGCGAGAAAGCGGCGATCTACGCCATGATCGATGTCCGCATCGAGGGCGAGAAAAAGCAGCGGGCCAAGATGAAGAAGAAATAATGAAAGTTAGCGGGACGGCGCTTCTCTATTAGAGGGCGCTTTTGTTCAAATATAAGAATTAATAAGTTGGAGCTTATAAATAGGACTTATATTTCACCGCGAAACGAGCTTTTGCCGCCAGATGACGGCGTCAGCCGTTTACGCTTGTGTGAAGGAGGTGGAAGGATGGCGAGTACCGTTACGCCAGGAAATGAGATCGTTGTATATCAACCACGCACCGAAGTTGTTACCGTACGTGAACGTCAGAATTCTGTAGGCAGTTTTACTCAGATGATGGACAGTATGAAACAAAGTTTTATGGGTTTTGCTGAACAAGGCAATGGATTAATTAACGGCGTACAAATGCTGACAGAAGGCTTAAGAAATCTAAATGCAGAGTTTGATGAGATGGCGCGTAAAGTCAATGTATTGACCGATGCCGTTAAAAATTTCAATACAGCAGCCACGACCGCTGCAGAGGGAGCAGCTCAAGCAGCGAATGCGGCTCAGAACAGTACCGCGGCTAATCCTGATGAGACAGCAAATGCGGGCGAAGATGCGGCTAACAGCGGTAAAAAGCCCCGAAAAATATTCGGAATGCCGATCCCAGAAATGGATTTGGAATCAGCATTAGCCATTGCAACAGCCAGTTTCTCTGTTTTTAATAAAATTCGAGATACGGTTGAGGAACAAATGGATGCTTGGAATCAAATGTGGGGAAATATCGCCGCTCAGGCCGGAGCAGCGCTTAAGCAAATTGTTCAGCTTTCTATCGAGGGCGCTCTCAAAGAACAGGAAAAGAAGGATATGCTCATTGCGCGAACAGGCAGCGAAGAGCAAGGCACCGATATTTTTAATCGAATAAGGACCCAGTCCCTACAGGCGGGAATTGATCCAAATGAAGGCATCGAGGGGACTTATTCACTAATGCCTATGGCCGCAAATGTGGATCAATTGACTAAAATGTCAGATATGACGATGCAGCTCGCTGTTCTTGATCCTGCGCAAGGGGGAGTCGGTGAAGCCGCGGATGCGTTGAAAGCGGCAATGGGGGGAGACATGGATGAGTTTGCATCGAAGTTCAACATAGCTCCAGAAGCTATGGAAGGCTTTGATGCGGAATCATTTATTAATAATAAGGATATGGATGGTTTTCTGAATGGACTTAATCAGGTGCTAGAAAAAGCAAATTTAGGTAAAGCTGCTTTTGATACGATGATGGATAGTCCTTCAAGACAAATTAGTGCCATTGGGACAAATTTAACTTCTTCTCTGTCCAGTGCGGGCATGGGCGCCATTGAGGCGCTTTCGCCATTGTTTGCTATGATACTAGACGCTTTTAACAGCGGTCGTTTACAGCCTTATTTTGATATGTTGGGTGTAGGATTGACTGTTGCCGCTGAAATGCTTTCTTTAGTGGGGCAACTCGCGCTATGGGTTGTCACAACCTTTGCGGAATATTGGCCGATTATTGCTGCAATGCTACTTGCTGCTGGAGCGATTTATCTCCCAATCATGCTGACAAATCTTTGGGCGATGATCACTCCATTGCTTATGCAGGCGGCGATCTGGGCCATTATGAACTGGCCGATATTATTGATTGTTGCAGCAGTTGGCTTGCTGATTGCTATTGTTATGATGTTTGGAGCTACGGCATCTGACATTGTTGGATTTGTAACAGGTGTTTTTTACGCATTATTCGCGAATATATACAATATAATTTCGTTGTTTTGGGATTATATCATTAGTTTTGCGGAGTTTTTTGCGAATATTTTTATTGATCCCGTATATGCTATAAAAAATCTATTTTATAATTTGGTCAAAAATGTTGCGGAGTTTTTCGGTGGAATGGTTAACGGAGTATTGGATGGCCTCAACTGGATTATTGAGAAAATTAACAGCGTTGCAGATACGAAAATATCATTAATTCCTGAATTTGATGCCAGCTTTGTAGAGAGTCTCAAACCGACATCAGATGAAGATGTTGTGAATCTGGACAAATACAGGATGGGCAAGATGGATCTTGGAGACTCGTTTGCACAAGGAAATCAAGCCGGGAAAGATATGACCACTAGTTTGACGGATAAGTTGAGTGGGGCCGGAGGTAATTTAAACGGTGGAAAAAATGGGCTCATTCCAACAGAAGGAGATCAGCCGCTCATTCCTGCCGCAACGACGGATAAGTTTACTCCTGCTGCTACAGCAGATATGACCAAGCCTGCTTCTACAACTGCTAATCCGGCAGGTGCAGCTGGCATGGGAGCGGGTGCCTCCGGCGGCATCGACCATATTAATAAAGTCGATGAAGTTGGCAAAATCAACGATACTGTGGATATCGGAAGTGAAGATATCAAGACGATGCGCGAGCTTGCGGAGATGAAAAACATTCAAAACTTCGTATCGCTCCAGCCGACCGTGAGCGTACAAACCGGTGACATCAACAATGGCACCGATATTGACACCATTATTAGCCGAATTGAGCGCTCCTTGAATGAGCAAATCGCTTCGTCCGCGGAAGGGGTGTATGCTTAATGATTACAAACAAGCATCATGAGTACGGTATTTGGCTCAGCTATGATAATCAGAAAAGCGGCTTTCGACTGCCGGTTAATCCAGCTGAGCTGCAAATTAGCGACGCAACTAGCGGCAAGTCTTACGACGTGTCCGGTCTTGGCGAAATTAATGTGATTCAAAGTCCAAAGCTGACGGAGATTTCCTTCGACAGCTTTTTTCCTGCGCCTGGAGCGAATTATTCGTTTATCGCTAGCGAGACGCTGCTCGAGCCTTATGTTTATTTGACCTTGATCCAGGACTGGATGAAAAAGAAACGTCCAATCCGCTTTATTTTCACAGGTGCCTCCTTCGATCTGAATCTTGCCGTCAGCATTGAGAAGTTTGAATGGCGTGAAGCGGCGGGCTCTGGTGATATTGAATACAGCCTGGGGCTGAAAAAGTACGTATTTTACAAGGCAAGGCCCGTCAAAGTTAATAAAAAACATGAGAAGAGTGGCGGTAAAGAACGCGATACAAAAGGGCGCCTGACCAAGGAAACCCCAAAAACCTACACGCTCGTAAGCGGCGATACGCTCATTGGGGTAGCCAAAAAGCAGCTCGGAAATGAGTCGCGTTGGAAGGAAATACAGAAGCTGAATGGCATCGCCGATTCTGAGCTGCGCAAGCTGCAAATCGGTAGGGTGCTGAAGCTGCCGGGGTGATGAGATGCTGGAAATTTTGATCGATAACCGGAATGGGAAAGTGTGGAATGTGACAAATCTCGTTCCTTCCCTAACGTATAAAACGAAGCGGATAGGCTCTGCATCGAGCTTGGATTTTACACTTATTAAGGGCGCTCCGTACCAGCACCAAGCGTTTGAGGTTAACAATGGCGACGTCGTGCGGCTGTCGAAGGATGGGAAGGTCGTATTTTACGGCTATGTGTTTGAATACAATTTCGGCAGGGACGAGAGTGTCACGATCAAGGCGTATGACCAGCTGCGTTATTTGCTGATGAGCGATACGTATGTGTTCAGCAACAAAACCGCTACCCAAATGATTAAGCAAATTGCTGAGGATACGGGCTTGAAAATAGGAACGCTTGCGGAGACGGAGTATGTCATTCCTTCTATGGTGGAGGACAACAAAAAGCTGCTGGATATTATGTGCAAAGCGCTCGACTATACGCTAATTAATGATAAGGGCAATTTTGTATTATTCGATGAAGCGGGTGCTTTGTCTCTACGCAATATTGAGGACATGAAGACAGATTCTATCATTGGCGATTGGAGCTTGATGACGGATTTTGGCTACAAAAGCTCGATCGACAGCGAATCGTACAATAAGATCAAAGTGGTACAAAACAATAAAGAAACCGGGAAGCGAGACGTCTACATTGGACAGGACAGCGCAAATATCGCCAAATGGGGCCTGCTGCAATTTTATCAGGTAGCCGACGAGCAAATGAACAGTGCGCAAATTAATGAATTGCTGGACCAATTGCTGAAGCTGAAAAATCGGGAGCAGCGCAGCCTCAGCATTGAAGCGATCGGTGATTTACGCGTGCGTGCAGGCTCCTATGTTCCGATTGTCATTGAGGAACTGGATATTGGACAGTATTTTCTGGTCGAAGAATGCTCCCACAAGCTCGAAGCGGACGCGCATACGATGACATTAGAATTGAAGGTGATATGATGGCACTGCTTGATGCAATTAAAAAAGCGGGCGCTGCCGCCCATGCGTCGGGCAACCCCGTCGCTGTGTTAATCGGCAGGGTCACCGGCACAAATCCTCTGGAAGTGAACGTCGACCAACGTTTCACGCTTTCGGAGGATTTTTTAATTATTCCGGAAAGTATGACACAGTTGGAGACAGGTCTCATGCTTACCTATGAAGCAGGAACGGATGAGGCAGAGGGAACTAGTACGAACCAGGGGGTTATTGAGACAGCTGCCGCTGGCTCAGGATCAATGCTGCGCATTCGGCGTGCGTTGGATATTGACGATAAGGTGCTGCTGCTTCGGGTCCAGGGCGGACAACAGTTCGTCGTGCTGGATCGGGTGAGCGCATGATTCCACAAGGTGCAAGCATCGACGAGCTTCAGACCGAAGCGGCAATTGAGCCTAGTCGCACGTATTATATCGATTTTGCCAATAAGCGTATGTCCGGCATGACGGATGGCCTCAGTGCGATTAAGCAGGCTGTGTTCAAAATTTTGCAAACGGAGCGTTATCGCTATTTTATCTATAGCTTCGATTATGGCTCCGAGCTGGATTTATTGAATGAATCCTCCCATCTCTATGTACGCTCTGAGCTCAAGCGCCGCGTAACCGAAGCGCTGCTGGCGGATGATCGAATAGCAGATGTGACTGATTTTGAACTGACGGTGGAGGGAGACAAGGCAGCGGTGAGTTTTACGGTAGTGACCGATGAAGGAAGCTTTAAAGAGGAGGTGATGGCCCGTGTATGAGGCATTTACGTATAGCTTTATTTTACAGCGTATGCTGGACCGGGTTTCAGATGATGTAGATAAGCGTGAGGGCAGCGTTATTTTTGACGCTCTGGCGCCAGCGGCTGCTGAGCTGTCAGAGATGTATGCGCAGCTTGATGTAAATCAGGCGCTTTTGTTCGCGGATACGGCTACGGGCGAGTGGCTGGAGCGGCGGACGGCTGAGTTTGGTGTGGAAAGGCAGCCAGCGACCTTCGCCCAGCGGCAAGGGGAGTTTTTTGGCAGCAATGGTCAGCCCGTAGATGTTCCTTTGCAGAGCCGGTTTGCCCTCGATGATTTGAGGTATACGGTGACGGGGAAAATCGGAACGGGACTTTTCACGTTGACCTGTGAGACAGCGGGCATCCTTGGTAATCAGAAATATGGGGCGCTGCTGCCGCTTGCTTATGTTGATGGGTTGGCGCGTGCAGAGCTGACGCAAATTTTGGTGCCAGGTGAAGAGGATGAAACGGATGAGGCTTTGCGGGCAAGGTATTACAGCGTCGTGAATGAGCCGGCGTTTGGCGGCAATATTGCCGATTATAAGCAAATGATCAGCTCGATTGATGGCGTAGGCGGGGCGAAAATTTTCCCGGTCTGGAATGGCGGCGGCACCGTCAAATGCACGGTTATTGCTGCGGATTGGACAAAGCCAGCGGAACAGCTCATTGCGCTTGTTCAGACAGCCGTTGATCCAACCATCAACAGTGGACTCGGGCTTGGCATGGCTCCTATTGGGCATGAGGTAACGGTAACAGGTGTCGACGGGGCACAGGTTGCTGTGGAAACGACAGTTGTGCTTGGGGAAGGCCGGACGGTAGGACAGGTTCAAAGCGATATTGAGGATAAAATTTCCGCATATTTGCTAGAGCTGCGCCAAGAATGGATGAATCAGCAGGAGCTTACCGTTCGCATTGCTCAAATCGAGGCCCGTATTTTGACTGTTTTAGGAGTGGTGGATGTACTCGGCACAAAGCTAAACGGTGCTGCAGCCAATTTAGCTTTGGCTGAGGATGAAATCCCGTTATTGGGGACGGTGGTTGTGCATGACTAAGCCGGTTTCATCCTATTGGCCGGAGCTGTATGCGGACATTAAGGAATTCATCAAGCTCGCAGCCTCGGAAGATGTGGAGCTGGCTCTGTTGGAACAGGCACAGCTTCAGCAACTGGACGACGGGTTTGTAATGACCGCTAGCTTGCCTGCTATCAAACGCAGAGAGCGCATGCTGGGCATTCAAGCTGATCCGAATGCAGAGAGCATTGATTTTCGCCGGAGACGGATCGTTAATCGTTATTCGACCAAGCCTCCTTTTACGATGAGGTATTTGCAGGAGCGGCTGGATTTTCTTGTCGGTACAGGGCGAGGCGTCGCTACCGTTGATGTGCAGAACTTCATATTGACGGTAACAGCGGCGATTGACGATGCTAATATTTTTAAAGAGGTCGAGCGTACGGTTTCGGCGATTAAACCTGCCAATATCGTGTATCGCCAGCAGACGGCGATTATGGATGGCGTTGTTTTGGAAGAGCGCATTGTGGGAGTTCCGCTCGTGCGTAACACGAAGCTCGGCAGCTGGAAGCTCGGCGTTACGCCATTTACAGATAGGGAAGCAGAGGTGATTGTGAAGTGATTACGTCAACGTTTAAGCAGGAGGTTGCGGAGTTTATTGACTCAAAAATTACGAAGGTTGTGCTCAATAGCGGGGCTTATGAAATTACGGATTTTATAGTGAAATCGGCCAGCGATGGTGTGCTGAGCCTGAATTATTTTATTCCGGAGGGAGCGGTTGATACCGTCACTCGCATTGAGCTGAAAAATGCAGCCGGAACCGTCAGCGACAACACCGTAAACCTGCCCATTGCATCAGACACACTCATGATTCAAACGATTTTTGTGAAGGAGGAGTAACATAAACATGGCTAAAACAGACTGGAAATTTAATGATATTGTGACCGAGACGGATATGAATGAGTTGGGTCAGGAAGTGAATGATAATCTTGAAAAAGTAGATACTCACACAGAAGCTACAACCGATGTGCATGGCGCTACTAGTGGAGCGGAACCAAATACCATCTCTCAAAGAACCGAAGAAGGTGATTTAGTAGCGAGGCGCTTCGTTTCTAATGGTGGTGAGAATTTTGTAGGGCCGGTTTCAAATGATAGATTTGTTGTACGTACTGTTAATGGGTCCGCTAGTCTAGAAGGCATTGTTTCCCGTCTGATTGCAAATGCATACCATGATGGCGTTGGATTCAAACGTTTTAATCCATCTTATAATTCAATGATGCTTGATGCTAATTCCCCTGGAAACAAACTAATTGTTTTGAAAGGTAATAAAGGAAATGAAATATTTAAGTGGGATTATACAGAGTATGTTCCGACTGCAACAGCTAATAATTTAACTTTATATGTTAGAATTGATGGTAATGACAACAATGATGGTCTTTCTAATTCAGCTTCTGGAGCTTTTAAAACCATTGCAGCAGCAATAGCAATTATACCTAACATCGTTGATCATGCGATTGTTATTAATGTTGCAGCTGGTACTTACAATGAGGAAATTGCTTTGAGAGGCTTTATCGGAAAAGGGTCCATTTCCATAATCGGAGCAGCAGCCAGGAGCAGCTCAGTTAATTATAGATTTAATAATTTCATTTCGGAAAAAAATACAGTTCGCGTAATTCTTAAGGGGTTTGAATTTTTAACAGCGCCGCTTTGGGCCAATAGTTCTAGCATTTTTATTTACGATAATCCAGGCTACGTTAGTGTTCAATACTGTCGTTCTGTTTTTGTAGGTTCTGATAAGATTGGAGCATTCGCTATCACTTCTCCTGTTGTAAGTATTTATGACTGTGAAATTAGCAATAAAAGCAATGCAATACTATGTGCCTACTCTTCGGGTATGATAGCTGAGACGATCTCTGGAGTTGGAAACAATGTGGCTTACACGGCTCAACTTAATGCAAAATTGACAATTCTTTCGTCTCTTATCACTTCGAATGTTCCTATGTTCGCGGATACTGGTGGGATGATTGTTAATAATGCAAACTCAGTGATAAATCCATGGGGAGATAATACAGCATCTGCAAAATCATATGTTGAAGCTGCGCATACATCTTCAGCTGTTTCTTTACCTACAAATGTGATTACAAGACTGGCATATGCAACGATTGGTAAAGATCATCTTGGGGAGTGGACTGGAGGCAATCGATTTACAGCAAAAACAGCTGGTCCTCATCATATTGCGGCATCGATTCAACTAATGAGTGTTGCTGCTGGCTCAAACAGTCAACTTATCATATATGTAAATGGTATTTATGCAAGAACATTAGGCTCGGTAACCAACAATTCAGCGGGATATGTTACTATTTCGGGTTCGACTCTAGTTTATTTAAATGTTGGAGATATTATCGATTTTTATGGTAATTGCACGGCAAGTTGTGTCACAAATATGGATGGAAGAAATAGTTGGCTATCGATCTCTAGAGTTTAATTGGTGATGAAATCATTATTTAAATAAGGCTCCGCTCCGGCGGGGCCTCATTTTTTTGACTCTAGCGCAACAACCTCGCTGAGACCAACACGAAAGGGGGCAACATTAATATGTTCAAACCTATTTTTAACGTCGATATTACGCCGGGGACAACGATTGCGGGAGCGGTGGGCGCTTTTTTGGCGCCGTGGATTGGACTGATTTATGGGGAGGGGAGGCTGATTCCGATTTTGCTGCTAATGGTGGTCATTGGGCTGGACTGGATTACGGGCATTGCCGCTTCGCATAAAGATACGACGTATTCCTCAGAATACGGCATGCAGGGCGTGCTGCGGACGCTGTTTCTTCTGGCCCTGCCAGTACTGGCGAATTTGCTGGATATGATGCTGGCGATGCCTGGGCTGTTTTTCTACGCAATTACGATTGGGCTGATTTATCACACCTGGCAGTCCTTAACGGCCAACGCCTACCACGCCGGCTGGGGTAAATGGATTCCCGAGGCTGTGGTCAAGCTGATCGAAAGCGAGCTGAAAGCGAAGATGGAGCGGGCGACAAAACGCGGTGCGGAACCAAAAGAGCCAACTGAATCAACAGAACCAACTGAATCTACAGACCAAACAGAAAGGAATGATTCCTAATGCTAACCCTTTTACAGGTGAAAAATAAATCCGTACCCAAGCTCGAAGGGCTGCTAGCCCCTGTTCGCGCCGCCGCAGAGCGCTTAATTGAACGCTGCTATACGCGCGATATTCCCATCGTCATTACGCAAGGCTTGCGTACAATTGCTGAGCAAGACAAGCTCTACGCTCAAGGCCGAACGTCGGCGGGCAGTATCGTCACTAACGCCAGAGGCGGCTACAGTTACCATAATTTTGGCGTAGCGATAGATTTTGCGCTGCTGTCGCAAGACGGAAAGCAGGTATATTGGGATACGAAACGCGACGGCAATGCCAATAAAGTCGCGGACTGGGCCGAGGTAGTAGATGAAGCGAAGCGGCTTGGTTTTGCGTGGGGAGGAGACTGGACTTCATTTAAGGATTATCCCCATTTTGAAATGACGTTTGGCCTATCGACGGCGCAGCTCCGGGCTGGCATTCGGCCAACTGCGGCACAGATTGCGGCGGCGATGGCCCATATAACGAAGGAGGACTTGTATATCATGAAAGCCGAGGATGCTAATGATCTTATTAAGCGTTACTTGCAGCCCGCCTGGGCAGCATGCAAGCAAAAAGGCGATGCCGCAGGCATGCAAGAAGCACATCGACTTGCAAATGAGCTTCGCAAAGCAAGCGGACAAAAAGAACAATAAAACGCCTGTGACCATCTATTTTATCGACTCACAGATAGGATCTGAACAAAGAAATGGAGAGAAACCACGATTTCGACGCACTTTTGCGTTACTCACCAGACGCTCTCCATTTCGGCGCTTGCCGCAAGCTTACTTTTTGACCACGATGTACTGCTGCCTCCTCCATTCGAACTCCTCTGCTTGAAGCAGCTCAGATATTTCTAGCATCAGATCAGGCTCCAGCTTGGCCGCTTCCCTAAAGCGCTCCATTCCATCCGCCCAGCAGGAAAATAGCTCGATTTCCTCACCGATTTCCAGATTGCGGTCGAGGTAATGGAACAGCTCCGTCAAGCATTTTTTGCTGCATGGATAGGCAGTGGGATACAAGCGCTTTATTTCCTCACTCATTTCGAAGGAGCCGCCATCCGGGTGTACTTCGTATACATAGGGGAGGCGGAAAATATGAGAGGCATCTTGATTTTCCATGGGCCCGCTTACAAATAACCCCGCAGCATCCTCTTCGGTTTCATAAATTTCTATCAGTTTGTCCCCTTTCGGATATTTCTCCAATAAAGTTTTCATATGTTCATGATTTTTAGCCTCTGGATTCACATAAGTGACGTAATCCATTAGTGTCATCGTCTTATTATTCATCCCGAACGAGCCTGTTGGAAGCTCATGGCTAGCGGCCATATAATAAAAAAGAGACATGGGCAGGGTCACCTTCCTTTCATTTGAATATAAAAGCACGATGTCCTCAGTTGAACTATATTCTCCAGCAAAGTCTATTTTCCTACCACATCCTTGTGAAAAATAAATCGTAGTTTTTGTTAAATAGTCATGTTTTCCCCTAAAGAATTGGAAGCGTTATTACGTTAAAATAAAACGGTAGCAAAGCAAACGAATAGGCGAAAAAGCACATGATCGTAAGTTTGTCTCTCCCTCCAATGATTGCCTCTTCCATGTTAAACTAAAGCTTATAAGCTATTTTCGCAGGAGGAGGGCTAGCGGATGACTTTTTCGGCAGCAGCATTAAAAGATATTTCTCCATTCGTTCGTTTTGTTAAAATCATCAAATCCGCCGAGCTATCGGGCGAGTGGCTGGATTTTGACCATGTATTTACATTTATTGAGCAGGGGGAAGCCGATTTTATATTAGATGGCGTTCGCTATCAGCTTGGAGAAGGCGATGCCATTGTGATGCCGCCGCTGATGACGCATTTCATTCGCTCTACGTCGAGCGAGCCGCTGATTCAGTATATTTTTCACTTTGATTTATTCCATGATGATACCCGCGAACGTTGGCAGTCCATTGGCATTGTAACAGGTGAGCAGCTAATCATTCCACAGTGTGAGCAATTGCTGCAAGGCTTGCATCCGGTTTCCGCCATTAGCGGGCCTGACCGCATGGAGCTGAAGAAGCTGTTTCTCATCATGCGAAAAAGATTCATAGAAGGCGGCGCCACTAGCGAGCTGGAGCTTAAGGCAATCGCACTGCAGCTGCTCGTGCTTTTTCTGCGCAACCAAAGCGGGCATGAGCGCCAGGAAGGCACACAGGCGAAAGCGTGGGCGCCAATCCAGCAATGCATTGACTATATTCAGCAGCATTACACCGATCCTGAACTGGATAATGATCGCATAAGTGAGCAGTCCGGGCTGTCTCCTGGCTATTTATCCAACTTATTTAAAGAGCAGACGGGTGTCACGCTTCATAAGTATTTGACGTATGTGCGCATTGAGCATGCCAAAAAACGGATTATGGAGGGCAGAGAGACGTTGACCGCTATATCGGGGGGCAGCGGATTTTCGAGCATCCATCATTTTAGCCGAATATTTAAACGCGAGGCGGGCTTGACCCCCAGCCAATTCAAGGCCGAAGCATCCGGTCCTATCCGGAGCCTCATAAGTGATAATCCAACCACTACATAACGGGAGAGTGCGTCTCATGAAAAACACGCAAATTGAATTTACAGCGCCATGGAAAGTAGAAGTAAAGCAGGAGGAGCTGCAAGCCCAGGTTCCAGAGCTTACAGGCAATCAGGTGCTGGTGAAAAAGCATTATACGCTCATTAGCCCTGGCACGGAGCTTGCTTGTCTTTCGGGAGGCGAAGGCTGGTTCCATATGCCATCTGTACCAGGGTATGCGGCAGCTAGTGAAATTGTGGCATTGGGGCCGGATGCGGCTGAAGGCTTCCAAATTGGCGATATGGTGTTTCATTACGGGAAGCATTCCCGCTATGAGCTGACGACGACAAGTGGGGTGTTTCTTAAAGTGCCGGACAGCCTGCCGCTGGCTTGGGCTCCTTTTACACGAATGGCCACGGTAGCGATGACAAGCACGCGAGTATCGTCGATTGAACTGGGCGATTATGTAGCGGTGACGGGCCTTGGCCTAATTGGCAATATGGCCGCGCAGCTGGCCGGACTTCAAGGCGCTTCGGTTATTGGCATTGATTTAGCTGCAAAACGCAGAGATCTCGCGAAAAATTGCGGCATCCAGCATGCCATTGAGGCAGGCACGGATACGCATAAACAGGTTATGGAGTTGACGGGCGGCAAAGGCGTATCTACACTTATCGAAGCGACCGG
Source organism: Paenibacillus sp. Leaf72 (assembly GCF_001422685.1). Classification (NCBI taxonomy): domain Bacteria; kingdom Bacillati; phylum Bacillota; class Bacilli; order Caryophanales; family Paenibacillaceae; genus Paenibacillus; species Paenibacillus sp. Leaf72. The sequence continues at coordinate 347,131 of NZ_LMLV01000035.1, forward strand.
CGTCCCGCAAGTTATTTTGGACAATGTAGCGCTTGTAGGCCAATATGGAGAAGCGATTCTGCTTGGCAGTCCAAGGGGAGAGCTGCAAAGCAATGTAACCGATTTGCTGAACAGCATTCATTTGAATGGTCGCGGCTGTGTGACGTTCAAGGGAGCACATGAATGGCGTTATCCGCTAACGCCTGAAGCATTCGTCAAGCATTCCCTTGTGCGCAATTCAGAGGTCGTATTCCGCCTCATGCAATATGGCAAGCTGCAGGTCGAGCCGCTCATTAGCCACATCATGAGTCCTGCTGATGCACCTGCTGCCTATGAAGGATTACGCAGTAAAAAAGATGAATATTTAGGTGTGCTATTTAACTGGGAAGAGGTGTAGGGGAATGATTAGAGGATTAAGCAAGTCGGGATTAGGCTCCATTACAGATGAACAGCTGATTGCAAAAGCTTCAGAGTATGGATTTGGCGTCGTGGATATCGATGCTAAAGCGCTTGTAGAAAAGCATGGGGAGCAAGGAGCAGTGAGGCTGCTGTCTGACCATCATGTGACTTTAGGCTCCATAGGGCTGAATGTTGAATGGCGCGGCACGGATGAGCAGTTTCGGGAGGGCCTGAAGCAGCTTCCGCTGCATGCAGCGGCTGCGGCACAATTGGGATGTACAGCCTGCTGTACATACATTTTGCCCTCGACGGACTATAAATCGGCCCTGTTCACAGCGCTTGCGATATCCCGTTTGCGCCTAATTGCCGACATTTTGGACGCGTATGGTATTCGTTTTGCGCTGGAGTTTGTGGGACCGCATCATTTGCGGACAGCATGGGCGAACCCTTTTATATGGACGGTTGAGGAGACGCTAGCACTTATTTCGGCAATAAATCGGCCAAATGTCGGCTTGCTGGTGGACGCTTATCATTGCCATACGACGGGTTTTACGCCGGAGCATTTGCGGAGCCTTAGAGCTGATCAGGTCGTTCACGTTCATATTAATGATGCCCGCGATCTTCCTGTTGCTGAGCTGCTGGACAATGACCGCCTTTACCCTGGTGAAGGGATTATTGACCTGAAAGGCTTTCTTGCTGCGCTCGCCGACATCGGCTACAAGGGGCCAGTTGTACAGGAAATATTGACCCAGACTGCTCCTGAAGGAACTGCTGATGAACTGCTAAGCCGCTCCAAAGCCGGATTCGACAAGGTTTTTGCATAAAAGGCTCCTTAAGCCAGCAAGCCCGTAGTTAAGGAGCTGCGAGGAAATTAGTACTCGCTTTTGTTGACAAAATCTCCATGGTTTTGGGAGTTTTGTCAACAAATTAGCGGTACTTCATTTCGTCGCAGTCTCTGACGGGTCAAACGCACATTTCTTGCAAGCGCCTATACCGTTTCGCCATTTCGTCCATAGGATACTGTGTACTTCAACCAAAGGAGATGGACAAATGAGCTACAATGTGGCAAACGCTGGAATTGGCTGTGCCCCTTGCGGTGTAGGCGGAGCTTTCACAAGCGTAGGATCGATTCTTGTACTTTTCATCCTGCTTGTAATTATTACTCGCGCTTGCTGGCTATAGTCCAGTTATAGGATCTGGCGGTTCGGCACCGAACTAGGCGCTGGGCTGCAGAAACGTATATCTGAACAAAAAGGAGTTGAACAAATGAGCTACAATTTAGCAGGTGCAGGCTACGGCCACGGCCACGGCTGCAGCCCCTTTACTAACGTAGGAGCGATCCTTGTCCTTTTCATTCTACTTGTTATCATCACTCGCGCTTTCATCTAATGAATAAATGTTGATGTCTGCCGACATGGCTCATAACTTTATTAGGTTTTGCATAACCGCTGCAAGCTATTTCGTTCAGACTGCCAGCTTTCCTGAGCGTGCAAAATCATGAAATAGGCTTAATCGTCCCGGAGCTTCCCGCGCTCCGGGCTTTTACATAGCTTGGGCCGTATTTAAGGTGCGAAAACGTAACTATTACGATATAATAAAGCTTATGTAGAAGGACAATAATGGGATACGGGAGTTTTGGAGATGGAAAATAGCAAACCGCCAGTACCAGTCTATTTGCTGACCGGGTTTCTCGGAAGCGGCAAGACGACGCTGTTGAAACGCATGCTCGATTATTGGCAGGCTGAAGGTAAGAAAGCAGCTGTCATTATGAATGAGCTGGGCGATATTAATTTGGATGGACAAGAAGTCGGAGATGAAGTGCCGATGGCCGAGCTGCTGGGCGGCTGTATTTGCTGTACGATTCGCGGCGATTTGAGCTTGGAGATGAAGCTGCTGATGGATGAGCATCAGCCTGATATTATCGTCATTGAATCAACGGGTGCTGCGAATCCAATGGAGATTTTGGACGGCGTAACCGAAGCGGCCATGTATATGCGCATTGATCTGCGAGCGGTTATTACAGTTGTAGATGGCCCTGAGCTGTTAAAGCGTACCCGTGCCGGCAAAGGACGGACGCTTAAGCTGATGCAGGACCAAATTCGCTGCGCGAGCTTTTTGCTGCTTAATAAGGTGGACAAGCTGGAGCCGGAGCAGCTGGTTGAAGCGCAGCAGGCGCTGCGGGAGCTGAACGCCCACGCCCAAATCGTTGCAACGATGCGCTGCATTATAGACGAGTGGTCCTGGCTGGACGCTCAGCAACCGGTGATTGCAAGCTCCGCGGCCTTGCCGCCGACTGCGAACCAGGAAAACGCTGAAGCTGTCCATGCCTGTGGCCCGGGCTGCTCCCATGAGCATGATGAGGATCATCACCAGCATTCTCCCGAGCATAAAGAGCAGCATGCGCACCACCACCATTCGCATGACCATGTCATGACGCTGACCCATTATTTGCAGGGACCCGTAGACAGTGTTCAGTTTGAAGCGCTGCTAAGAAATTTGCCTGAGCATGTTTATCGGGCGAAGGGCATCGTGACCTTTACGGATACGGCGAGCCGCTTCTTGTTTCAATATGCCTATGGGGAAAGCGATTTTATGAAAATAACACCGCAAGGCAAAGTTAATGATGTAGCCGTGTTTATTGGCGAGCATTTTTCCCGGGAAGAGCTGATTGCACAGCTTCAGCAGTTGGAGTACGGCGCTTCTTCTGAAGCATAAAGCGAGCCAGCAGTAAGAACGGGGCAAATGGGCTGTCTCCATACACATAAAGCTGTATTTGCAGCGCCAGACGTCAGAGCAGAAGCTCTGGCGTTTTTTATGATTCTTCCGCTTTTCTCATGATTATGTTAAATCGTTGATGGACAAAATAACCAAGTAAAGGGGCTGAAGCGATTCGCCCTCTTGCATCAAGAATTCAGGCATGGCGCTGAAAGGATTTTAAAAATAGCCCTTTCTTTCTTCGCTTGTGCCCAGCAGAAAGGTTGTGTCCAAGGATGAATAAGTCAAAAATAGTGAGGTCAGCAGCGGCATGCCTGCTCGTAGCAGCCATAGCGTTACCCGCGGCCTATGCCGCCGAGCCTGTCCAGCCGCCACAGACGGAGGAACAGCCTGGCAAGCTGCCAGCTGCCAAGGGCCATTTTCACGAGGAGCATAAAAAGCAGCATCGCGAGCACGCGCTGGGCCACGAGCAGTATCGTCTCGCCAAGCTTCGTTATATGGCTGAATATTTCGGCATTGCGGTAGAAGACAAGACAGCCGAGCAATTAAAGAGCGAGCTGAAGGCAGCGAAGGAAAAAGATCCGGCGAAGTGGGAAGCTTTTAAAGCGGAGCATCGGGCCAAGCGTTTGGAAATGCTGCGCAATGCAGCGAAAGAGTATGGTCTTGAGACTGAAGGAAAAACGGCCGAGCAGCTGCGCGAGGATATTCGCAAGTTTCAACGCTCCAAGGACACGGCAGACGACAGCAGGCGTTAAATTCGCCGTATTTCCCTTGAAACGGTAGCTGTGCCGCCAAAGGATGGCAAAACAAAAGCATAGCCGGAAAGCGCGAAAGCTCCCATCACATGTAGGGGAGCTTTCGGCTATAACAGGCAATGATTCGGAGGAAATACAGTTTTTTGAACGTCAGCAGCCAGGTGGAAATGGCGGAAAAACAGCTTTTTTTCAGCAGATAGGGCAGTTAAATCGAGATTCGACAATAATTGTCGCAATTTGTCGTGGTAATTTAAAATATTAAATTAATTTGGCGTTGTGTTTGGATTAATGCGTCAAGTATACTAGAACTATATCATAATTTGGCAAAATTCGTCGATTCAATAAGCAGCTTCATTTGGAGGAGGATAGGCACTTGAAAACAATGAGGGTTGGTATTGCACATAAATTAATTTTTACTTTGGGAGCCCTCATGATCCTGTCTTTCACTTTGCTTGCTTCCATTCAATTAATGAAGCTTTACGACGTCAGCTTGCGTCAAGGGGAACTGGTTGCGCAAAATCAGTCCAATGCCTACACAACCAAGATGTCCATTGAAACGAACGATGCCTTGATTAGACTTGAAGGACTGCAGCAATCGTTGCAGCAAATGAAGGAATATAACATGACTGACCGCTCGGAGGCAGTTAGACTCATTGAAAATTTTGTGCGGGAACAGCCTTATATACTCGGTGTTTTTACGGTTTGGGAGCCTAATGCGTTCGATAATCAGGATGGGAATTTTCGCAACAAAAGCAGCTACGATGATGACACGGGACGTTTTGTCCCCTATATTGTGCGTCAAGGCGACAAGATAGTAGCCTATCCTAATAAAAACTATGAAAATATTGGCGACGGGGACTATTACCAAATCCCCAAGCGGACGAAGAAATTCGCTCTAATGGAGCCTTATTATTATGATATAAATGGCGAGCGGATTTTGATTTCGTCATTTGTTTATCCGATTTTGGATGAGCAGGGCAAGTTTCTAGGTGTCGTTGGAGCGGATATTTCCCTCGACATGGTGCAGCAGGAAGTGGAGAAAATCCGTCCTATGGGCGGCTACGCGACGATGATTACGGCTGGTGACAGCTACCTTGCTAATGGATTTGATCGCGCGCTGGTATCCAAGCCTTATTTGCCTTTGCCTAAGGGCGAATCGTTAGAGGAGCTGAAGGAGCAGGCTCTAACCATTATGTATACTTCCGACCCCATGTTGGGCGGAACGGTAATGAGGCTGCTTAACCCGATACATATAAAGGATCAAACATGGTATTTTGAAACGATCATTCCGAAGGGCAATATGCTCAAGGACTACTATAAAGGCTTAAGCAATACCATCATCATTTCCCTGGTTGCTTTTGTTTTCACAACGATGCTGATGATTTTGCTCATTCGCAAAATTGTGCTCCAAAACATCCGCAAAGTGGTCCACGTGTCCTCGGCGCTGGTGGAGGGAGATACCGACCAGAAGCTGGACATTGATACGAAGGACGAGTTTGAATTTATGGCGCAGCAGTTCAATCGCATGATTGATCACCGCAAGGCGAGCGAGGAATTAATCGAATTTCAAGCGACTCATGATTTGTTGACAGGCTTGCCTAATCGTTACGGCTATACGCGTCATATTGAGCAAATACATACTGTTCCTTACAGCAATAAGCAGGCAGCACTGCTGTATATCGATTTGGATCGCTTTAAAGTCATTAACGATACGCTTGATTATGCGATGGGCGACCAACTGCTCAAGCAGTTCGCGGACCGTCTCAAACAGACCGTTGGTTCTAATGGGCGGGTGTTCCGTTTTGGCGGAGATGAATTTGTTGTGCTGCTGAATGACGTCAATCATATGAATCCGCTGCTGCTGGTAGCTGATGATATTTTGCTTACGATTGCCGAACCTATACAATTGAATGACCGGCTATTTTACATTACCGCTAGCATTGGCATTAGTTTGCAGCATGAGCTGACGGAGGAAACCGGCGACCGTATGGTCAAGGAGGCGGACACCGCGCTTTTTGTCGCCAAGAAGCAGCGCAATACAAGCAGGCTGTATTCCCCATCGATGAAGGATGTTTCAAAGCGGGAGCAGGAGCTTGAAAATGGGCTGTTCCCTGCGCTTGAGGGCGAGCAGTTCGTGTTGTATTACCAGCCAAAGGTGGATTTGAAATCCGGACAAATATACGGAGCCGAAGCTTTGATCCGCTGGCGCCATCCTGAGTTTGGCATGATCTCGCCGCTTGATTTCATTCCGCTTGCCGAGAAGACGGGCTTCATTATCCCGCTGGGGGAATGGGTGCTTCGAACGGCATGCAAACAAATCAAGATGTGGGAGCAGCAAGGCGTCACGGCGCTGACGGTCAGCGTCAATATGTCGATGCTGCAATTTCAGCAAAAGCATATCGTGGAGACGATCCAGTCCATTATTACAGAAGCTTCTGTCAGACCCGAGCAAATTGAGCTTGAGCTGACGGAGACGATTTTTATGGACAATCCCGATCACACGCTGAAAATATTGCGCGAGCTGCAGCAGCTTGGCATTCGGCTTTCTCTAGATGATTTTGGTACGGGGTATTCGTCCCTTAGCTATTTGCAAAACATTCCGCTGCATTATCTGAAGCTGGATAAATCATTTATCCATGATATTGTCTCGGATTTTAAGAAGCAAATGATTTTTAAATCGCTCGTCGTTATCGCCCATAACCTGAATATGAAGGTTGTGACGGAAGGCGTCGAAACCGACGAGGAGCTGCAAATTATTCGCCAGCATAAATGCGATCTGGTGCAAGGCTATATTTATAGTCCGCCGGTTACGGCTGAGTGCTTCATCAAGCTTTACCAAAAGCATGTGTCTTAAGGCTTGTATGTCTTAGCCTTAGATTAGAGTAAGTTGAACCCGTTATGAGTAAAATAAGGAAAAGCCAGCAGGAGCTTCCCGTACTAGGGTAGGCTCTTTTTTTCGTTCTTTAAGACAAGGCTTGTTGTGCACCAAGAAATTTGCTAAAATAAAGCGGAAGTTATTTAGTAAATTTATTAACTAAACGAATGTGGTGGATGAAATGGCAACGATTAAAGAAATTGCGGCTATGGCGGAGGTGTCTGCCGCGACGGTGTCACGTGTGCTTAACAACGATATGACGCTCGCTGTCGGCGAAGAGACGCGTGCACGCATATTCGCGATAGCGGAAAAGTTGCAGTATAAGCCATCGCGTCTAAAACGGCTCAAGCAAGAAAGCCAGCGTTCACACCTGCAAGTTGGCTTATTGCTGAGCTTTACGCTTGAACATGAGGATATAGATCCTTATTTCCTGTCTATTCGCAGAGGGATCGAGCGCCGTTGTGAGGAGCTCGGCATCGCCATCGTTAAAGTATGGCGCATTGGCGGAGCTATGGAGCCTCATCCGCAGCTGGATGGCCTCATTGTCGTTGGCGGGGTGGCAGAGCGTGACGTTCGGATGCTGTACGAAGGCGACAAAGTCGTTATGATTGACCATCTAGGCAAGCTGCGGCATTATGACACGGTCAACTTGAATTTTGAGCAGGCGGTTGAGGATGTTATGGAGCATCTGCTGGAGCTTGGACATACCCGCATTGGCTACATTGGCGGTGGAGTAGATCAAGCCGCCGACGAGCCGCGGCGCAAGCATATGCAGCACCTGCTGGAGTCGCACGGTATTTTGCGTAAGGATTGGGTGCTTGCCGGGGAATGGACAACAGGCAGCGGTTATGAGCTGATGAATGGGCTGCTGGGCCTGGAAGAACGTCCTACCGCATGCTTTGTCGGCAGCGACCCGATGGCAATCGGTGCGCTTCGCGCGCTGCATGAGCACGGTGTAGAGGTGCCGGAGCAAATGGCAATTGTCGGTTTCGACGACATTGAGGTATCGGCTTTCGTACAGCCGCCGCTAACGAGCGTCAAGGCATATACGGAGCAAATGGGCAAGACAGCAGTACAACTGCTTTTGGAACGGATTGAAGGCCGTGAAGTTCCGCTGCATGTCATGATGAATACGACGCTAATGGCGCGTGAAAGCAGCGGGACAGCCGGCCATAATAAGGAGGCTAATGAATAATGGCTATTATTTTTGACGAACAAAATCAGCTTTTTCATCTGCAATCGAAAGAAACCAGCTATGTGATCGCGTTGGTGAAAGGCGCTTACCCGGCACATGTGTATTGGGGCAAGCGGGTACGAGGCAGCCAGCTCGGAAGACTGCTTGAGCTGAAGGAGCGCTGCTCGTTCAGTCCTTCAACAGAAGCGGATGATTTAAGAGTGTCGCTTGATACGCTTCCGCAGGAATATCCGGCATTCGGCAATTCGGATTTCCGCTATCCGGCCTATCAAGTACAGCTTGCTGACGGAACGACGGTAACGGATCTGCGTTACGATTCTCACCGGATCGTACAGGGCAAGCCGTCACTTGAAGGATTGCCGTCTGTCTATGTAGAAGGCGAAGACGAGGCACAGACGCTTGAAATTACACTTGCTGACAGCTACTCAGGTCTGCGTGTCGTATTGCTCTATACCGTATTCGAATCGTATAACGCGATTACTCGCTCGGCTCGTGTCATAAATGGCAGCGAGAACACGCTGCAGCTGCTTCGGGCGCTTAGCATGAGCTTAGACCTCCCTAATGACCATTATGATATGCTTCAGCTGTCTGGTGCATGGGCGCGCGAGCGTTACATTCACCGCCGCCAGCTGGAGCCGGGACTGCAATCGGTGGAAAGCCGCCGCGGCGCAAGCAGCCATGCGCAAAATCCATTTATCGCCCTGTTATCTGTTGGGGCAACAGAGGATCATGGCGATGTATATGGGGTAAACCTCGTCTACAGCGGAAACTTTGTAGGAGGCGTTGAGGTCGACCAGTACCATGCGGCAAGATTGTTTATCGGAATTAATCCGTTTGATTTCAATTGGAGACTGGAGCCAGGCGAGCAATTCCAGACGCCAGAGGCGGTACTCGTGCATTCCTCCGAAGGGCTGGGCGGCATGTCCCGCAGCTTCCATGATCTCTATCGTTCGCGTCTATGCCGCGGCAGCTTCCGTGACGAGAGCAGACCGATTTTGATCAACAACTGGGAAGCGACTTACTTCAACTTTACAGCGGATAAAATTGAGGATATTGCTAAGGTTGGCAAGGAACTGGGCATGGAGCTGTTCGTGCTCGACGATGGCTGGTTTGGGCAGCGCAATAGCGACAATTCATCGCTTGGAGACTGGTTCGTTGACAAAAACAAGCTGCCGGGCGGTCTTGAGGATCTAGTAGCGCGCATTCGCAATCTGGATATGCAGTTCGGCCTTTGGTTTGAACCGGAGATGGTATCGCCTCACAGCGAGCTGTATCGTGCTCATCCCGAGTGGTGTCTGCATGTCGAAGGAAGGCGTCGTACAGAGGCTCGCAATCAGCTGATTTTGGATCTGTCCCGTGCTGACGTTCGCGAATATATCATTAAAACGATTTCTGATGTTCTCGCTAGCGCACCGATTACGTACGTAAAATGGGACATGAACCGCAATATGTCCGAGATCGGCTCTGCACTGCTTCCAGCCGAGCGCCAGCGTGAGACGGCTCATCGTTACATGCTTGGCCTTTATGAAGTGCTCGAGCGGATTACGTCTGCTTTCCCGCATATTTTGTTTGAAAGCTGCTCCGGCGGCGGCGGACGCTTTGATCCGGGCATGCTGTATTACATGCCGCAAACTTGGACGAGCGATAATACCGATGCCGTATCGAGGCTGAAAATCCAATATGGCACAAGCCTCGTTTATCCGATTAGCTCGATGGGCTCCCACGTATCGGCTGTTCCTAACCATCAGGTTGGCCGCAGTACGCCGCTTGAGACGCGCGGCAATGTGGCGCTGTCCGGCAACTTTGGTTATGAGCTGGATTTGACGAAGTTCACCGAGGATGAGAAGGAAACGGTGAAAGACCAGATTGCGCTCTATAAAGAAGTCCGCCATCTCGTGCAGTTTGGCGATTTCTATCGTCTGTCCAGCCCATTTGAAGGCAATATTGCCGCATGGATGTTCGTTTCGAAAGACAAGAGCGAGGCGTTTGCTGTCTACACATCCGTCTTGCAGGAGCCGAATCCGCCGCTCAGCCGTTTTGTGCTGAAAGGGCTTGATCCAAGCCGCGATTATGTATGGCAAGAAAATGGCGAGACGTATGGCGGCGATGAGCTGCTATATGCTGGACTTGCGACGCCGCAATTCCATAACGATTATGCAAGCAAGGTTTATCGTTTCCGCGCTGCTGGCGTTTAAGCTGTCGCGTAGTCGAGCATAGTCACGAATTGTCACGTCGTTGACGATCCAAGATAATAAGTTATGAATCAGAAAAAAGCTTCCGCTGCCACGAAAAGTGGTGTTGGAAGCTTTTTTCAATTACATATAAGTACCGTTGTTCTTATAATCCTTAAGGCAGCGCTTTGCCGCGTGAGCAGTTATACAGCCTGTACCATTCTTCGCGCGTTAAACGAAGCGTATTGGCATCTTTGCAGGCGAGGATACGCTTCGGATTGATTGAGCCGATAACAGGCTGAATGTTAGCCGGATGTCTCATCAGCCATGCAAGTACGATCGCTTCCGGCGTCGTATCTTTACGCTCGGCGAATTCAGCGACGAGCGCGGCTGTTGCAGCAACCGATTCAGGGCTGTCGCCGAGCGGCGCGCCGGAATAGATGCCTTGAGCGAGCGGGCCCCACGATTGCAGCTGAATATTTTCCATTCGGCAATACTCAAGCGTTCCTTCCGGGAACACATTATCGCGCGCTGCGAGCTGATTGACATGCAAACCTGTATCAATAAATCCATGCTTGAGCAAGCTAAGCTCCAGTTGATTCACGATAAACGGCTCATCCGTATAAGCGCGAAGCAGCTTAATTTGCCCTTGGCTCATATTGGAAACGCCGAATGCGCGAACTTTGCCGGAAGCCTTGAGCTTCGAAATCGCACTGGCTACTTCCTCTGGCTCAACAAGCGCATCTGGGCGATGCAGCAGCAAAATGTCGAGATAATCGGTTTGCAGCCGCTCCAAAATACCATCGACACTGCTTAATATATGGCTTTCCGAAAAATCAAAGCGCTGCGGATCATCATCGCCGCCTTGCAGGCGAATTCCGCATTTGGATTGCAAAATGATTTGCTCACGCAGGCCCGGACGGTCCTTCAGCACTTGGCCGAAAACTTGCTCGGCTTTGCCGAACGTATAAATGTCTGCATGATCGTACATGTTGATGCCGATTTCCAGCGCCGCGTCGACGGCTTCATGGCCTTCCTTAAAATGCTCGGCCTCAATCGGATTACGGTTCCAGCCGCCGCCAAAGCGCATACAGCCGAGAACAAGCTGGCTCGCTTCAATGCCGCGTTTATGCAAAGGGATCGAACTCATACGTTTATCAACCTCCATGTAAGTGATTACATCACTTCCTATTATAATGCTAAATGGACAGGCGTACAGTGCTTATTGTTGAAAAAAGGAAAAGCAAAACGCCATACTCCATGAATTAATGCCTAATTGAAAAAACACGCCGTACCTCGTCCAGCAAGGACGATCGTACGGCGTGTTCAAAAGCCAGAGGCTTATTAAATGCTTATTTCACCATTGCTTTCAGCACATCGTCAATGATTTGCCCATTTGCGATTTTGCCTTTGTACAGCCAGCTGCTGGACGAATCGAGCTCAATGACATTGCCTGCTTTGACAGCCGGAAGGCCTTGCCAAATGGGACCATCAATGATGGAAGTATCGCCAGCTTGCTTGTCGCTATTGAGCAGGAAAATATAATCGGCATCCAGCTCGGCCAGCTTCTCCAGTGATACGGGGTTCCAGTTGCCGCGGCTTTCTACGGGCACTTCGGTAACCAGATTCGGAGTTTTGAGGCCCAGATCCTGATAAAGAACAGCTCCGCTTGATACGACTTCATCTACCATATAGAAGTTTTTTTGTGTCAGCCAAAAGACAGCTGCGGATTTCTCGCCGACTGCCGCTTGAATTTTAGTTTTGGCATCGGCTGCTTTTTGATCATATTCGGCAATCGCTTGCTCAGCGCCTGCTTTATTATTCAGCAAATCGCCGATTGTGAGCAGCGTTTTACGCCAGTCTTTAGCAGTCGCGCTTCCGAGCACGTAAGTTGGGGCGATTTTGGCATATTGCTCATAAAGGCCTTTTTGTACGGCACTTTCCTCGCCAATAATAATCAAATCAGGAGAGAAGCTTGCCACAGCTTCTACTGGAAGATCGTAGGCAATCGTAGGAACATCCTTCAGACTGCCTTGCAAGTATTGCTGAATGCTGTCGCTGCCAACGGTCCATTGTGCGACTGGAATTTTGCCAAGCGTGACGACTGGATCCTCCAAATAAGAAGCCAAAATACGCTGAGGGTTGCCATGAATGGTTACTTCATGACCCATAGCATCCGTTACTACTTTATCTGCTGCAGGAGCCTCGGAGGCTTCAACGCTTGCTTCCGGCGAGGCGGATGGTGCGGCTGAACCTGCGGTATTGTTATTTGTCATTTCCTTCCCGCCGCAAGCTGCAAGAAGCAGCGTTAGAGCAAGCAGAGCAACGAGGGTAACCTGTGATTTGCCTTTCAGAAATCCAAAACGTGAGAGCATAATTTCCTCCTAGAAATCTCTAATTATCAAGCACGGCCTAAACCTATTCTTGACTCCAATTAGAATGATAATCATTATCGAAATCAATGTCAATGTTTCATTTATTGGGCGATTCAAGGCTGAGTTTTGGCGCGCTCTTTCATATAAAAGGTCGGCGTCCTTCCCGTAAAACGCTTGAACAGCCGCTGAAAATAAGAAACGTCGCGATAGCCGACAAATTCAGCAACTTCACCAACCGTCAGCATCGAATCGACGAGCATATAGATCGCTTTTTTCATACGCGTATCATGAACGAAGGTGCTAATCGTTTGCCCAGTGACACGGCGGAACAGGGTTGCAGCATAGTTGGGGCTTTTCTGAATGTAGCTGCCGAGCTCTTCCTTCGTAATTTTTTCACGATAATGGTTGAAAATATAATGCTTCATACGCTCTACTTGCTGATTCGTATCAGCCATTGCGGGACCTTTATTCCATTCGCGGTTCCAGACCGCCAGCCATTCCGTTACGACAGCTTGGGCGATGATAGGCGCATACTCGGCTTGCTCCAGCCATTCCGCATGAAGATGCTTCATTCGGGCCAGCAGCATGTCGTACATGCCAATGCGGGATTTCACCCACGTCTGGCGCTGAAGCAGCGGCAATACGGGGGCAGAAGACAAACTTAATGTAACAACAAACTTCTCATGAAAAACAGTAGGCACACATTTTCCATAATACGCTTGGTTTGGCGGTATATAGAGCAGGTCGCCTTTCTCGGCGATCACCTTCTCGTTCTCAATCCAATAGACGACCGTCCCATAGCTGACTAGAATCAAAGCTGCTTCGTTCGTGTTTTTTGTGTTTTTTTCGTAAAACCATTCCATTCCTCGGTCCTGTCGAACCGCTGTTACTTGCAGCATTTGGGCCATCGGCCTCCTTATCAAAAATATAAGAAATTATAAGTTTCACTCTTATAATCAGCTTATATTTCACCCTCGAAACGGAAGCTTTGCCGCCAAAGGACGGCGAAAGCCGTTTACGCTTGAACAGTACTATATTACATTTAGAATACTATATTTCGTAGTCGATTGAAACGGCTAGGTTTATAATAGGGGTATAAATGTTCAGGAGGAATGAGACTTCATGCGTAAAACCAAAATTGTTTGTACGATGGGACCTGCTTGTGATTCGGTTGATACTTTAAGGGAAATGATTCGATCGGGGATGAATGTGGCGCGTCTGAATATGGCGCACGGGGAACTGGAGGATCATGCCCGGCGTATTGAGCGGATTCGCGAAGCGGCTGCTGCTGAAAATGCAATCGTGCCGATTTTGCTGGATATTAAAGGACCAGAGGTGCGGATTGGCAAGCTGGAGGAAGCTTCTTACATGCTGGTGGCTGGCGAGACGCTGACGCTGACGACGGAAGAAGTGCTGGGCAATGGCCGCCGCATTCATGTTAACTATAGCGAGCTTCCGCTTGTCGTGAAGCCTGGCAATACAATTTTGCTCGATGATGGCCTGATTGATCTTGAGGTGGCATCGGTGGAAGCGACGGAAGTACACTGCACGATCGTAAACGGCGGTCTGATCAAGCCGCGCAAAGGCGTTAACCTTCCGGGCATCCGCACGACGCTGCCAGGTGTAACAGAGCGCGATATTCGCCATATCCACTTCGGCATCCAGCAAAACATCGATATTATTGCGCCTTCCTTCGTAAGAAGAGCGGAAGATATTTTGGAAATTCGCGAGCTGCTGCAAGCACACGGTGCTGGCCACGTTCAAATCATTTCGAAAATTGAAAATGAAGAGGGCGTCGTAAACCTGGATTCCATCATTGCAGCTTCGGATGGCATTATGGTTGCCCGCGGCGACTTGGGCGTTGAAATTCCTGTTCAAGATGTGCCTTCGATGCAGCGCGACATGATTAATAAGTGTAACGTAGCAGGCAAGCCGGTTATTGTTGCGACCCATATGCTGGATTCCATGCAAGTAAACCCGCGTCCTTCACGAGCAGAAGTGAGCGACGTTGCAGGTGCGGTTATGCAAGGAACAGATGCAATCATGCTGTCTGGCGAGACGGCTGCGGGCAAATATCCGGTTCAATCGGTTGCAACGATGGCTGCTATTGCGCTTAAGGCGGAGTCCCAACTGGACTACTATGCAGGCTTCCAGGAGCGCCGTCAGCTTGCTTCCACGACGATTACCGAAGTCATTAGCCAAGCGGTCGTCAGCTCATCTCTGGAGCTCAAGGCGAAAGCGATTCTTACTCGTACGGAAAGCGGCTTTACGGCGCGGATGGTATCCAAATATCGCCCGCAATCGCCAGTTATCGCGATTACTTCCGACGAGAAAATTTTGCCGCTATTGGCGCTGATTTGGGGCGTTATTCCGGTGAAGGGCACGAAGACTGGCACGACGGACGAGCTGCTGCATGCGGCAATGGCGGATGCGGAGCAAACCGGGCTGCTTGCTGAGGGAGATTTTGTCGTCATTACGGCTGGAGCGCCTGTTGGCTTATCCGGTACGACGAATTTGATTAAAATCGAGCAATACGGCGTATAGCCGCAAGCCTAGACGCGATAAGCTGAACGCAAGTTAAACGCAAGCTAAACGATAAGACATGGATGATAGACTGGCCTAGGCGGGGCAGGATTATCGATCCATGTCTTTTTTCTTAGGTTAGGCTTGCTTAGTAAAGTCGAATGCTGGAGAAATTAGCTTAAATCTGTGGAATATGGACCATAATTTTGTTGAAAAACAGGAAAATTGTTCTTATTATTAAATAATAGAGATAGAAGTTTTGATAGTGCAGTGAAAAAGGCGAAGCTTTTCTTGCAGAATAGCCTCTGTTTCGTCAAGCTGCTAGTGAGTGACAAAAAAAGTCAACATGTTAGAGGTGAGAGGGAATGGCTATAGTAGAGGTGGTCAAATACGACGGTTCTCCGGACGTATACGCTTGGAAATATCCGAATGCGGAGCTAGGAACTTGGACGCAGTTAATCGTTAATGATACGCAAGAGGCGCTGTTATTCAAGGGCGGTCAGGCGCTCGATTTATTCGGGCCTGGCAGGCATACGCTCAGTACGCTTAATATACCGATTTTAAACCAGTTGGTTAACATTCCTTTTGGCGGGAGATCGCCGTTCTCGGCCGAGGTGTGGTTTGTGAACAAGCAGGTATCTCTCGATGTGAAGTGGGGAACGTCGTCGCCGATTCAATTGCAGGACCCGAAATACAATATTGTCATTCCGGTTCGGGCTTTCGGCCAGTTCGGCATTGCGATTGAGGATTCACGCCGGTTTTTGTCCAAGCTGGTTGGAACGCTCCCGCTGTTCAATCAAGAAACGCTGTCCAAACATTTGCGCGGCATGATTATGATGAATATTAATGAGCTGCTTTCTTCCTATCTGGTGTTCAAAAAAGTGAGCCTGCTTGAAATCAACGCCTACATCGGCGAAATTTCCAAGCACGTCGAAGAACGAGTTGGGGCGCTGATGCACCCATTCGGCATTCGGCTCGTTAATTTCTTCATTGATTCCATCAGTACACCGGAGGATGATGCCTCGCTGAAACGGCTGCGCGAAGCGCTTGCGCGCAAAGCAGAGATGGACATTATCGGCTACAACTACCAGCAGGAGCGTACCTTCGACACCTTGGAGGGCGCAGCGAAAAATGAAGGCAGCTCGCAAGCTGGCGTCATGGGCGCAGCCCTCGGACTTAGCATGGGAGCGGGAATTGGCGGCATATTCGGCAGCCAATTTGGACAGCTGGGCGAGCAGCTGTATGGAGCAGCCGGCGCAGCTCAGGTTTGTCCAAGCTGTCAGAGCCGCAACGATGCGCAGGCGAAGTTTTGCAACAGCTGCGGCAAAGGGCTTGCCGGCAGCTCCGCTGGCGGTCAGGCGGGAGCGCCGAGACCGATTCATAATTGCGATAAGTGTGGGATGCCGCATCGGGAAAATTCCAAGTTTTGCGCCAACTGCGGCGATGCTTATAATCCTTGTCCAAGCTGTGGCGCGGATTGTGCGGAGGATGCAGTCAATTGCAGCGCTTGCGGCGAGACGTTGCCGCATCCGTGCAGAGGCTGCGGCGAGCAAGTAGCCGCAAACGCCAAGTTTTGTCCGCACTGCGGAACCAGCAACAGCAGCGGCAGCCAGCAATGTCCAGGATGTCGTCATGAAGTGCAGCCGGGGCAGAAGTTTTGTCCGGAATGCGGGCATGGACTTGCTGGCAGAGCATAGCTCTTTTGCTGCTCGAGTGCAGTGCACAGGGGACGCAAATATTGGGCTGTGGCAGCTATCAAAAGCAGCACATTACTGCGCGTGAGACGTAATGGCGTTGCTGCTGGGAAAGAGGGAAAGCTTCATGAGTTTGCTGTTTCGCGTAATTGGAGTGGGATTATTGCTAATTGTAGGTTATATGCTAGGCGGTTTCGATAATAGGCCAAGTTCGCTTTTATTTACACAAAAAGTAGGAATATATTTATTAGGAGCGATTCTTCCTGCTTTGTTCTTTTTTATTATGGCGTATTTTTTTGCCAAGAGTGAGAAGAAGCGTGATGACGCATGGGTCGCAAACATCCGGGCGACCCATGCCACGATACAACAAAACACCTTCGAGGCTAAAAAAATGGCCGACGAAATGAGGCATGCCCGTTTGCAGAGAGAGCAGGCAAGGGAAGGCAGGGCTCCAGCGGGCAGCTCAGGACAAGGGAGAAAATCTGTTGCTTGCCCAAGCTGTGGCAACCATACGATGCTATGGCCTAAACAAACAATCCTCTGCGAATATTGCCATGCAAGTATTGAATACCGCTAGGTGTAAAGGCTCCTATGCCATGCAGAGCGAAAGACGGGGTGAATGAAAATGGCAGCTGGTTTTTGGCACAAGGCAATTGGCGTATTCTGGGCTGCTTTAGGTCTCATCTTATATCCGAATACATTGGACCCAAGTTATGGATTAGATGGACTCATAGCCTCTTGGGTTGTCTTCTCTTTATTTCCTGGCGCTTCCCTTTTTTGTGTTGGGGTAAGGAAGAACAGGCGTTTTAATTGGAAGCAAAAATATTTAAATGAACAGGAGCCATATCTAGTCCAGTTTCGAATAGAGCTACAGAAGCTGGAGCATGAGCAGGAGCTTGCAAGAGAAGAACGCGAACGAGCCGAGGAAGCGGAAGCAACGGCTAGGCTAGAGGCTGAGAAGGAAGCGACGCTGGCGGCTTTGCGCGCAGAAACAGAGGCAGCGGCAAGGCGCGAAGCCGCGAGCCGTACATCACCGCCTCCACCGTCGTCTCCGCCACCGCCACCCCTCATGCCTAAAAATATCAGTTGTCCGGGTTGTGGCGCGAGAAAGGTGCTGCAGCCTATGCAGAGCGTGGAATGCGACTATTGTGGAACGATGCTGGTGTATAGTTAATTTTAAGCCAGCCTATTTGAGGGTCTCCAAAGAGAAATAAGAGCAGCAAGCGTTTAGCCTATAGCGGGTTTAACGGATGCTGCTTTTTTTACTAGGGTAAGAGATTCAATATAATAGCAGCTTATGGTCTCAAATGATTGCAGCAACGAAAGGGAAAGGGGATAGCGGGATGGGTGGAGTACTTAAAATAATTGCAATCGGATGTCTTGTGAATGGCATGCTGTATATGCCCTTATATAGAGCAGGTGAGATGTCCTTCGCGGAGCAGGCTTTATTTTTCGGGAAATATTTCGGGATAACAGCGGCAGTCATATTTATATTGGCGGCAATGATCGAGAAGGTCGATAAAATAAAACAAAAAGAATACATGGAAAAAGCACAGAAGTATTCAGCCAGCTTGGAGCAGCGATTGCATGAGATGCAAAACGAAACAAGTGAGCTGAAGAGGGCAAGACTTGCACGAGTACAACATTTAAATTAAAGAGACTGGACGATGATACAGAGGCGGGATGAGCAATGCGGAAGGGATACGATTCATCTAAAATGATTTCGTATGTAAACGGAATTGTGTGGTTAGTTATTGGTGCTTTCTTTATTAAAAATGGAATATCGACTCCAAATCGGGAAGAATTAATGTTTTATATTCTTCTTTATTCCTTGATTTTCGTTTTCCCAGCATGGATTGGAGTGTACCTTGGTTTGCGCTATTCGAACCGTAAATCAGTCCAAAAGAAGCATAAGGAAACGATTGATTCTTTAGAGCTTGAATTGCATATCGCAAGACAAGAGCTATTGCATGAGAAAAGTCTTGCTGAAAATGAGGAGCAAGCGAGAAAATCTGCAAGAGAAGCGGAGGAGCAAGCGGCAGCAGCTGCCCGTTTAGTAGAGCAGACAGAACACGATAATGCAAGGCAGAGCTCTCCGCCCCCAGCATCATCTGAACCTAAAACAATCAGCTGCCCAGGCTGCGGGGCGAATAAGGTGCTTCTTCCCCAGCAAAGCGAGGAATGCGACTATTGCGGGAGGATGCTCGTGTATCGTTGATGGAATATGAACAGCAGGATTTGTTTGCGAAACCTTTTTTTAGGGTAAAGTAACATAGAGCCCAAACAAGAAGGAGCGTGTAAATGATGACGCAAATGAAGAAGGTGGCTTTTCTGCTGGCCGATGGCTTTGAAGATTCAGAAATGCAAAATCCGTATGATGAAATGGTGAAAAATGGCCATGAGGCGGTTATTATAAGCTTGCGCAGCAATGAGGAACTAAAAGGCAAGCAGGGCACAGTTGCCTATAAGTCGCATCTTGCGATTAATGAGGCGAAGGCGAGCGATTATGCGGCTATTATTATTCCTGGCGGCGCATCACCTTCCCACTTGAAGGAAGATGCGGCCGTGCAAGCTTTTGTCAAAGAGGCTGATGAAAAAGGCATTACCATTGCTGCCATTTGCCATGGCCCGCAAATTTTGGCGGAAGCTGGTTTGCTGCAAGGACGCACACTGACGGCTTATCCAGAGCTGGAGCAGGAAGTGCAGGCAGCCGGGGGGCATTTTCGCAATGAGGAAGTCGTAGTTGATCGTAATTTGATTACTTCCCGTACGCCAGAGGACGAGCCGGCTTTTATTCAAGCAACGATTGAACAACTGGGCGTCAACGCCTGGTAGACTGTCTAGCAGAACAACTGGATCGTGTATTCCATCTATTATCGCTGCGAGTTTTGCCTGTAGGCAAAACCAAAACCGCAAATCGCAAGAGCAGCAAGCGTTTGACCTGCCTTAGGTTTAACGCTTGCTGCTCTTTTGCTATATAAATTTTCCTGAATTTGTAACGACTATTCATGCCAAATGATTGCGGCAACTATTTAACTGCATTATAATTGTTGTCAGCATGGCAGAGTTTGTGAACGAGTGGTTATTTCGTATATTAAAGGAGTCAAGCATGAAGGTTATCCTTGTAGATGATGAAAGCCTCGCTTTGGATTACTTGGAGCGGCAACTCGTGAAACTAAATAACGTAGAGGTATTGGGGAAATATGAGGATCCAACGGTCGGGAAAGAGCGGATTTTGCTTGATCTGCCGGATGTTGTATTTTTGGATATTAATTTGCCCGAAGTCAGTGGCATTGCGCTTGCCGAGCAACTGCTGGAGGTAAGACCAGAGCTGAATATCGTATTTGTAACCGCTTATGATGAATATGCAGTGAAAGCTTTTGAGCTGAATGCGCTGGATTATGTCGTCAAGCCGATCCATCCTGAGCGGTTAATGAAAACGATGGAACGGATTCAGAAGCGGCTGGACTCCCATGTGAAGGATAAAGGGCAGGCCGTGCAGCAAGTGATAAAAACGAATGAGGAGCAGCACCTGATTTTGCAGCTGCTGGGGCAGTTTAGTGTCGAATTTTCTGGAAAAAAGGATGCAGCCATACGTTGGCGTACGACAAAGGCGCAGGAGCTGTTTCTGTATTTGCTCCAGCATCGCGAACAGCTGGTAAGGAAATCGCTATTAATCGATTTGCTATGGCCCGATAATGGGACGGAGAAAGTATATGCCCAGCTGTATACGACGGTGTACCATATTAGGAAAACGCTTGATCAGTTTGGAAAGTGTTTTCACATCGCCAATACAACAGAAGGATACATATTGACGCTTAATCAGGTTGTGCTGGATGTGGAGGAATGGGAGAGAGGAATTGCTGCTGCACCGCCGCTAGCGGCGGCAACCCTTGCGGAATACGAGGAGGCTATGAATCTTTATCGAGGCGATTATTTAAAGGATTATGATTATTGGTGGGCGGAGAGCGAACGCCAGCGCCTGAAGCGCCTGTGGCTGAATACTTCCTATCGCTTGGAAGCTTGGCATGTCGAGCATGGCCAGCTGGATAAAGCGATTGCCGGATATATTCGAATTATCGAGGAGCATGCGCAGGCGGAAGAGGCTTATTTTGCCTTAATGCAGCTGTATGCGTCTAAAGGGAATCATCTTATGGTTAATCAGCAGTACAATGCTTTAACCGCCGCGCTGATGGAGGAATTGAACGAGCAGCCAAGCGCATACATTACAGAATGGTACAAAGATTGGAAAAGCGGCGTTAATGGTTTGTAGACTGGTGAAGGAAACAAAATGGTAAATAATTGGAGGGGCAAGCGAGTGCTATTGACTTTTTAAACCATAGCCCTCATAAATAGCTCTCCAATCCAATGGCCGTGCCATTCTTCTTTCTACTTGCTCGAGAGGCTTAAAACCATACTTGGCATATAAAGTCTGAGCATCTTTTGTACCTAGATTAAAGCTTGTTCCTTTTAGTTTGGGGTGCTCCAATATGGTTTCTAATAGCCACTTGCTAAGTCCTATACCTCGAAACTCGGGTATAACAAATACATCCCCTAACCAGGAAAAGCGGACAAGGTCGGTGACAACTCGCGCAAAACCAACTAGCTTCGCTTGTTCCTTAAGCGGATTCCCCTGATAAATGCCGTAGCACAAAATGGAGTGTTCAATGGCTGCTTGTACAAGTTCTTTGTCAATTCCGTTTGCCCAATAAGATTCCTCGTTTAGAAATTTATAAATCGTTTCAATATCCAAATAAGCTTTATTTGTGCTAATTGTAAATCCGTCGCTTCTAGTCCAAAGTTTTTGTTCTTCCAAAGGGCTGCAGTCCTTTCTGAGTATTCCTTTGAATTATCATACTGTTGAAGGAATAAAAATTCAATATTCTATGCGGCCTATTATTTTGTAAGTTTTGCGAGATTAAACAGAGATTTTGTCGAGAAATTGTAGAGTTGCCCTATTTATAATGGAGGAGTAGGTGAAAATGGAGACGGACAAGCTTTACGAGCTTCATTTTCAAAAAAATAGCATGTCCAAAGGAATGGTTGAAGAAGATGATGATAACCGAGAAGCGGCAAATGAATGTCATTCGCCATTTTCGCTATCCTGAGCTGGCTTGCTGTATAAGCGAGGGAGCCCAGCACCTACGACAGCTGAATTTGAATCAAATGACCGATTACACCATCGTTCGTGGCTTTTATACCCATCATAGAGGTCATTTTATTGGCATTACAGCTACTTCTGAGGGGCCTTTGTTTTTTTATGACAAGCAGTATTTTCAGCTTTCGGAAGGGAAATTTATGATTACTCTGGAGCATGATGATAAGCGGAACACGTTTTCTTTTTGGTGGGACGGGGTGGAAATATGCCGCCTGAACTACCAGCGTCAGCTTTATCGGTACAATGAGGGAATCGTAGATGATGGTATTCGTGATTTTTTTGCGTGGCTTTATTTGTCGACAGGACCAAGGAAGTTTTGGAGATTCCAAAAGTTTTACACGGTCAAAAGCAGCTAAACGCTGTTTCGGGTATCGGAATTTTATCAACCGACATAGGATTGATAAAACGCATGATGGAGTTGAAGCGAGATGGGCGCAGAACATTTGAAAGAATTTCAAAGCTTGAAGCACGAAGATGAAATGCGGTATATGCTCCTGCTTAGAGACGTAAAGGGCATGCTTAAAGAGCGGAAGGAAGAGCCTTTTATGAAACGGTTAAAGCGGAGATGGATGAAGAAAAACCAGAAAATACAAGCCTCAGCCTGGAAATAAAAAAGATTTAACGTATTGTTTATTGCAAATAATGGGTATATACTAGAGATAATCATAGTTTAATATAAGGTAGTTTTTCTACCTAACACCACTTACAAAACTTTACACGATAACGGCAAACCTGTCGAAAGGCAGGGACGCAAAGCTAAAGGGCCTTCTCTATTATTAGATGGCAGCCTAGCCACCGAAGGGAGTTTTTTTTATGCGCAAAAGTTTAACGGTTATGATTTTGCTGGCGTTGATTCTGTCCGTGTTCCCTCAAGCAACTGCTCAAGTGGCAGCGGCAGCTGGGACAAGCTGGCTCGACGAATCCAATGTGGATAAAGGAAGCATCGGCATTCGTTATGAGGTCAAGTCAGGCGTAGATACAAGGCTGGTTGTAGCCAAAGACGGCAAAAATTATACGTATGCGCTCCGGACAAACCAGACAGAAGAATGGTTTGCGCTTCAACTGGGCAATGGAGATTATACGATTTCATTATTGGAAAACGTAAGTGGTACCAAAAAATATAGAGCAGTTCATACAGGCAAAGTTACCTTGAATTTGAGTGACAGCAGCCTCGTCTATTTGAACTCCATTCAAAATATTGATTGGAGCAGCAACAGCAAAGCGGTTAAGAAAGCATTGGAACTGACTAAGGGAGCAAAGACGGATACCGAGAAGGTAACGGCGGTTTACAATTATATTGTAGCGAATATTTCTTACGATCATCAGCTTGCGGCTAAGGTGACCAACGATTATTTGCCTCAAATCGATCGTACCTTTAGTTCGCAGAAAGATATTTGCTACGGCTACGCTGCATTAATGGCAGGCATGCTTCGCAGCTTGGACATTCCGGCCAAGATGGTGACGGGCAAAGCGTCTGATGTATCAAATTATCACGCCTGGAATGAAGTATATTTGGACGGCAAATGGATCACGATCGATACGACGCTTGATGCTGGCCTGAAGAACAGCAAGAAAGCGGGCAAAATGATTAAAGACAGCTCGCGTTATACGGCTGCTAAAGTTTATTAAACGGAAATAAACACATATAACTCAATAGGTACACACAGAAGCTTCGTCTATCCTTCATCGGATGGACGAAGCTTTTTTGCAGTTATTTAGCTGACGGATAAAGGGGAGGCTTGTAAAGTTTTTGTACAGTTGGGCTGGATATAATTTTCTTATTTGAATACAAGGAGGAAGAGGATGGAAAATGACGTGGTATTTGTAAGGTAATGTTTTTGTACTAGGCATTATCGGTATTCACAACAAGAGAGAAACTAGAGGAGATAGAGAAAAAGAGAGGATTGATGAGATGCCCGCAAGTAGACAGAGAGCGATCAGGCACAAGATTTCCTGGATCATGCTGCTCGTTTTGCTGCTGCAAGCTGCATTACAGCCATTCGCAGCACCGGTACAGGCAGCAGGACCGATTACAGGGCTGACTTTTACAAAGACAGCCAGTGTGAGCACTGTTAATGTAGGAGATACCTTCAAGTATACGATCTTGTATCAGGCAGATGGAGCGACTCATGTCGGTAAGAATGTAACGATTGTTGATACAGTACCGGCACAATTTGAAATTGTAGATGGCTGGGAGGATGGAGGCTGGGATACGAAAAATGGCCAAACTCTAACCGTCAATGCACATCCATTGCCTTCCGGTACTTCGGTGAAGCTGGAAATTCCCGTGAAAGCGAAGCCGACTGGCTCAAGCTCGGTTGTGCCTACGACGAATACGGCGACGATTACACTCGTTGATTCAGCGGAAAGTACAACGGCATCGGCGAATGTAACGATTAACGCGGACCCGAATCCGGTAGCTACACCGACGCCTACAGCAACACCGACGGCGACGCCAACTGCTTCGACCTACGACAAGTGGTGGGCTTATAAAAGCCAAGCTACTGGATTTGGCAGCACAGTTCCGATTATTGGCGGAGCGGTTGAGTATACGGTAGGCATTAAAGGCGAAGCCGGCAATGATAACCCTGGCAGCTTGAAAAATGCGACGTTAGTCGATACACTGCCGCCAGATGCTGTATATGTGAGCTCAACAGAAGGCGGTGTCTATGATTCAACAGCTCGCACGATCACTTGGTCGAATATTGAGCTTGCTTCCGGACAATCTTTCGAAGCGAAAGTATCGGTCACCTTCCCTGACGATTTAGGGTATGGTCATCCGACCGGAACACCGCTGGAACGCAAAAATAATGTTGAAATTTTGAGCGGTTATACGCTCGAAGGTGGCGGCTCGGTCACTGATCCTGACGCTGATGTGACAACTAAATTCGGAGAGCCAGTATCTGGCGTTTCCGGACTAACCAAGTCGCGTGTTTACCAGTATCGCTGGCATGGCCAAACACAGAAGTTCAACATCGGCGGCATCAGCAATACGGGGACGAATGTAAATACCTCTTTGTCGAACCTGGTATTGACAGATGTGCTGCCTGCGGAAATGGACTACAGCAGCATTAAAATGCCAAATGTTTTCACTTCCCAGCTTCGTTATAAAACAAGCGATGGTACGACTGAAACTTGGCATGCGTATAGCGGCAGCCTTGCGCCTAACGGCACAATTACAGTGAGCACGACAGCTGGTACGAACCGCATTGTGCTAAATGCTGGCGAATTTTTGGTTGCCTTGGAGTGGTCGTTCAGCACCCTAGCTCCAGGAGGTACAATTGGCGGCATTGAAATTACAGGGACCGTTAGAGATTTTGCTAATGGCACGAACACCCCTGTCGTCCACGGTGATCAAGTAACGAATCAAGTCACGCTGGATTATCAAGCGCTGAATGTTACCATTCCGGGCCAATGGGATGACAAGCCTCAGAAAACGGCTCAGGCAGATTTCAACATCAACAATGAGAAGCCATGGCTTGTAGCTAATAAAGCGATTGGAGCGGGAAATTTCCGTCCACTCAGCACGGTGCCGTTCACACTTACGGTCCGCAACGATATTAAAGCAACGGGACCTTATATTAATCCAGTTGTCTATGATTTATTGCCAACAAGCTTTGATTATTACACGAATCCTAAAATAGCTGATCCTGCTGCGGCACTGGCAGCCTCGTTTACATTTACGGGCACGCCTGCTGGAGCAAGTGCTCCACAGCTGGAGCTTGTTGATAAAAACTGGAACGGTACGGGACGGACCCTTGTGAAATGGTCATGGTCCGACGGCACCTCTTTTGCTCCAGGTACAAGCTTTGAAATCAGCTATAAAGGCGAGGTCCGTGCAGGTACGCCTCAAGGTACTACCTACACGAACGATATGTATATTACAACAAGCGATCCAAATTCAGAGTTCTGGCATACAGGGGATTCCGCACAGGATAATCCGCAAAGTTTGCCAGCGTGGCAAACACGCAACAATACGATTAAAGATACAGTTATAGGCTTTGATCCAACGGCGGGAACGAATGAGTTTTTTGTTCATGCTTCAGCGAACGTAACGGTACGCAAAGCATCTCTCGTCCAGTCGACAAAATGGAATCAAGGCGATTTGGAGCCTATTTTCCGGGCATCAGATGATGCTACGTATGATGGAGAACCAGCTCTTCCTGTACAGCCATTTGATTGTGATGGCGATATTGAATACACCGAGTACCCGCGCTACAGCGTAACGTACGAAGGCGGAACAGCGGATTACAGATTGGCAGTTCGCAATAGCGGCAATACGAGACTCGGCGTCATTGATGTGCTGGATATTTTGCCGCATGTAGGCGATAATGCACTGCGCGTCAACAGCGGTTCGCCTTATGAAGCAAGGGGCTCCCAATGGCAGCCTAACCTAGCGGAAGTACTCTCTTCCGGCAATAAAACCTTTACATCCTCAGCGGCAGCGGGAAGCAGAACGGTAAACTACACGCTGTCCGCGTATTACAGCAAGTCGGTTAATCAGGAGCAGGTTGTCAATTTCACGAATGTGAATGACAGCAAGCAGGGCTGGATCGAACAAGGGAATTACCAAAAGGATGATTTGACAGACATCAAATCGCTCTACTTCCAGCTGTCGAACATTGTAGGCAGTGATGGAGCATCTGGACTTGCGCCAGGCGACTATATCGTATTGGATTGGAAAATGGATGCCCCTGTAGGAGCACCGACAAATGAAGTAGCTTGGAACTCTTTTGCCATTCAAGCAACTGAAATCGGTGCAGGCAATGATGAAGGCAGCAAAATGCTTCCAACAGCGCCTAACAAAGTCGGCTTCCTGATTCACCCGAATGACGAGCATGTACCGCTTGGCGAAATCGGCAATTTTGTCTGGTTCGACAGCAACCGTGATGGCACGCAGGATGAAGAATATCCAGGCGACAGCGGCCAAGGTGCAGGTATTAACGGCATTACCGTAAATCTGTACAAAGCGGGTGAAACGACACCGTTCAAGTCAAGCAAGACAGGCTATCATTACAATGGAAGCCCAGGCTACTATTTGTTCCAGGGACTTGAGGCAGGAAATTATTTCGTAGAGTTTGTGCTGCCAGATCGCTACATGCCGACGACAGCCAATGTGCATGGCGCAGATCCAAGCCATACGAATGACAATGACTCCAACCTGGTAACGAAAGGCGCTGCAGTAGACGGTTATACGCCATATCGTACGGATACGATCAGCTTGGGTACTGCTGGTAAAATTCCGACAATCGATTTGGGCTTAATCGAAACAGCATCACCTACTGGCGAGTCTTACCCAACCATCACGTTTGAGAAAGAAATTACAAGTGTGACGCAAGGCTCCTCGACAATTGCTCCATCGCAGCAATATGTAGTGGTAGGGAACGATGTGCATTATAAGCTTTCTTTGAAAAATACATCTTCTGTTACTTTGCATAATTTTAAAATTTCAGATGCGCTTGACAGACTGCAAGCTGGCTTTGAATTTACTAAGCTGACGTATAATGGCGAGGAAGTTGCCTTGAATGGCGGCAGCCATGACAGACCAGACATTATTGGCCAGTTGGCTAATAGCGGAACGAATCCGTCTATTGTCATTAAAAATCTTGCAGCAGGAGCGGGATTGACGCTTGAAGGCGTATACCGTGTCACGAGTGCGGATTTGGATTTGACAGATTTGGATAATGTAGCAACCGTGTATTACAATGAATCCCCTGATCCGATTAAGGATGAGGCTAGCATTCCGACAGCAGGGCTTAAGATTGAGAAAAGAGGCAGTGCAGTCGCTGTATCCGATACAGCAGCAGGAAGCTGGATTAACTACACGGTTAAAGTAACGAATACAGGCAAACGCGATTTAACGAATGTTGTGATTACGGATACGAAAGTATCCGGCATACCGAGCATTCCATCGCTAAAATCTGGGGAATCGAAGGAATTTACGTATTCCTATCAAGTAACATCAGTAGATACAGCAGCGGCTTCCATTATCAATGTGGCTAAAGCTGTTTCCGATGAAACACCGCCGGTGACGACTGAGCATGAAATACCTGTCGTTTCGGATGAGCGGGGCTCCATCGGCAATTATGTATGGCTTGACCGTAATGAAGATGGGCTGCAAGATGCAGCGGAAACAGGCATTAATGGCATTATCGTTAAGCTTTATGACGATGCAAACCATGTATTGGCTGAGACCGTGACGCATGATGAAAATGGCAAGCCAGGATTTTATTTGTTTGCCGGATTGCCGCAAGGCGATTATCATGTCCAGTTTGTCATTCCGGCAGAATACGGCGTAACGAAGCCGGAAGCTGGAGCGGCAGATGTGGATTCCAACAAAACGGATGGCCAAGGAATAACCGAGGTCATTACGATTGGGCCGGCAGGCTGGAATGATCTGACGATTGATTTGGGTCTTGTTCCACGCGGAGAAATCGGGAATTATGTATGGCTCGACCGCAACCGTGATGGCTTGCAGAACGAAGATGAGAAAGACGGAATTAATGGCATTGTGGTGAAGCTGTATAAAGGCAGCAGCACAGGTACGCCTGTAGCTGAAACTACAACAGCGAATGATGCAAGTGGCAAGCCGGGTTATTATTTGTTCGATAATTTGCTTGCAGGCGAATATTATGTTCAATTCGTTTTGCCAAGCGATTATTTGAAAACAAGCGCGGAGCAAGGAGCGAACGCAGCCCTTGATTCCAACGCAACGGATGCAGACGGCATAACAGTCAAAATTGTTATTAACGAGACGGCTGGCTGGGTTGATCATACGATTGACCTTGGCGTAGTTGCCAAAGGGGTTATTGGCAATTATGTATGGTTTGACCGTAATGACAACGGCAAGCAGGATGAACTGGCTGCGGATGGCCGCAATGGCGTTACCGTACAGCTTTTTGATCAAAACAAACAGCAAATTGGAGAAACCATTACAGCAAATGATGCGAGTGGAAATCCTGGCTATTATTTGTTTGATCAATTGCCAAGCGGACAATATTTTGTGAAATTTATTGTGCCAACTGGCTACACCGTAACGAAAGCTGAGGCAGACGGCGTGTCTGCTGAGGAAGATTCAAACAAACAGGTAGATGGATACACAGAAGTTATTGTTATTGGTGAAGGAGCGCCGCGTGGCTGGGAAGATTTGACGATTGACCTTGGGCTTATTAATAAGCCAACTAGTCCAGGTGGAAATTCGGGCAACCCATCAGTACCGACGCCGACACCTACGCCCACAGCAACACCGTCTCCTACACCAACACCTGCTGTAACGGAGACGCCAACAGCGACGCCTACGCCAACACCGGTGGCTCCAACTCCTGTTCAGCCAGGCACACCGACACCAGCACCAACGGCGACTCCTGTAGTAGAGAAAGATAAGACTAAGGAAAATACGCCAGTTGAAGGTAAAGTTGATGTTCCGAAAGGTGGAAATACAGACGTTGGCAAGCAACCGGAGCATGGACAAGTAACGGTTGACGATAATGGACAATGGGTGTATACGCCTGACCCAGGTTATACAGGCAAAGATGATTTCTCCATTATTGTAAAAGATGCTGACGGCAACGAAGAGGAAATTTTATTTGAAATTGATGTGGATGAAATCCCGCTCGGGGTAGTGGAGGATTCGGATGAAGATGGAGATGGAAATAAGCCAGCACCGAATAACCAAGGCACACTTCCGAAGACAGGTGAGTCCAGTCAATTGCCAATCCAGCTCGCAGGCGCTGCATTAATTGCCCTTGGAGCTATATTGCTTAGAAAAAAACGCTCACGTCCTTAAGCGTGATGCAGTAAGCTTCATAAGAGTAGAAAATTTTTGATTCTGTACGCATTCTACTCTGCACATACGGCCTCCAAAACGAAGATTTTTCATTCGTTTTGGAGGTTTTTTTATAGAAGCGTGTGGCCTGTAGAGAAACTGTAGAGCCAGGCTCTGCATAATAGAGAAGCCTATTCAGTTTAGTTAAGAGACATATAAGCAGAGGGAGCTGAGAATTTGCGTAAAATCGCAATTATATTGGTAGCGCTCGGAGCGCTGCTGCTCATTTATCCGCAGTGGAATGAATGGATGGCTGATCGGGAGCAGGACAAGCTGTTAAAAGAAGCGCTGCTGCTCATGGATACGCCCGAGCCTGTAAATATGGGGGCCGCACAAAGCTACGCACAGCTGAATGATATGTTAAATGCAGGAGAAGAAACCGAGGATGAAGCAGCTTCCCTATTAAACGATTTTCAAAATGGCAAGCCCATTGCAACGATTACGATAGATCGTATTGATGTCTTATTACCGATCCTAGAGGGCGCTACTAAGGCGAATATGAAGCATGCGGCTGTACATATGCGAGAGACCGCTATTTTTGGGGAGGAGGGCAATGCGGCTGTAGCAGCGCATCGTGCCCATACAACCGGAAGGTTATTTAATCGGCTGAATGAAGTAGAAATTGGCGATGAAATTGTCGTGCAGACGAGCACTGCCAAATTTATTTATAAAGTGTACGAGACGTTAATTGTGGAGCCAACCGAATTATCAGTTTTAGATAGTGTCCCGGGAGAAAATATACTTACACTTATTACCTGTGATCCGCTCATTAATCCGACGCACAGGCTAATTGTACACGCTCGTCAAATAGAGACACTATAGAGGTGCGTGATTGCTAAATAGGAAAAAAAAGCAAGGAGTCACTCTCAATCCACGGAATAAATGGACGAAGTAGAACTCCTTGCCTTGTGGTTTTATGGCTTAGCTTGATTAACATTGCCGTATTTTTCTTTCGGGAGCTTGCTTCTGCCTTCCCGGAAGACAAAAAATCCATTTTTGCCTTGTTTCTTGGCCACATACATCGCAGCGTCCGCTTCTTTTACAAGCATATCATGCTCAGCGTTGCGGGCCGTGCACATCCGAATACCGATACTCACCGTAATTAACACGTGATAACCTTCGACTGCATAAGGCGTCGTCAGTTTATCCAAAATTTGCGTGGCAGCCCGTTTCGCCATAATAGGATCGCAGTTTTTGAGAATCATAACGAACTCATCACCGCCAAGCCGGAATAACTCACGGCTTTTTTTAGACTCCACCTGTTGTAAGCGAACGCTGACCTCCCGAAGCAGTGCGTCTCCAACATGATGACCGAAGCGATCATTTATTTCTTTAAAGTGATCCAGATCGAGATAGAGAATGGCCATACTTTTTTTGCTGCGATATGTTTTCCAGAATTGCTCAAGCCCATGACGATTATATAGACCAGTAATACCGTCCCTAAAAGCAAGCTTCTTCAATACTGCTCTCTCAACAAGCATGGCACGCATTATTATGATTAGTACGGTAATGATGATGACCATAAAGGTGTTGAAGAAGAAAGGAAGGTTCTGGTTAGAGTAGATTGGCTCGGGGAGTCTGAACAGTTGCGTGAAAAACAGCACCAACATTCCCGTTATTGCGGCAATCATAATGGAGGTCGGGAGAATCTTAACCCATTTTTTTAAGCGCATGTTTTATCACCATATTTATTTTTTTTGTTCCCCCAACATTATACACGCAACTTCTATACAATTTCTATACTTGCTCTATAACTTATTTGAATTACCTTCATTGGTTGATGATTTTGGGACAGTAAAGCTTACAACCGTGCCTTGTTTTTCTGTGCTTTCAATGCGTAATCCCTTACCGTATAACTGTTTCAAGCGACGGTCAGTATTGCGCAGGCCAATTCCTCCACGGTTCTGCTCGAGCACGCTCCTAACCTGTTCCTCCTCCATACCTACCCCATTATCTATAATCGCAATTTCAATATAATTGTCGTATTCTTTCAGGCGAATACGCACGCTGCCTCCACTTGAACGGGCGAGTACGCCGTGACGCACGGCATTTTCTACAAGCGGCTGAATGGAAAGCGGTGGAATGCGAAGCCACGGCAGTTCATCAAGCTCCCATTCAATTTGCAGGCGATTGCCGAAGCGTTCTTTCTCTATGAAAAGATAGGAATGAAGCAGGTCGAGCTCATGCTGAAGCAGAACTACGCGTTCTGAATTTTTCATATCAAAGCTCGCTCGCAAATATTTCCCGAATTCCTCCAGCAATTGCACCATTCGCGATTGGTCAATTACACTTAAGGAGGCAATGGAATTTAACGTATTAAATAGAAAATGTGGTTGAATCTGCGCTTGAAGCCAAGCAGCCTCAATTCGCAGCCGCTCATTTACCGTTTGTTTGAGGTCTGTTAAAGCTTGTACGCGAGACTTGAGCTCCATTGCATCGACAGGCTTAGTAACATAATCATTTGCCCCTGCCATAAAGCCTGTGTTGACATCCTCAGGACGGCTGCGAGCAGTTAGCAATAGAATAGGAAGCTCAGAAATGCTGAATCGTTTCCGAATCGTTTGGGTCAACTCATAGCCCGACATTTGCGGCATCATAACATCGGCGATAATGAGATCCCATTCCTTCGTTTCAAGCAGCTTGAGTGCTTCCTTGCCGCTCGTGACGGTAGCCACTTCATAAAACTCTGAATCCAGCAAGTTGAATAATATTTTCAAGTTAACAGGATCATCATCCACGGCGAGCACAGTAGCTTTATTTTGCTGTGTTTCTGAAGCCGCTTTTCTCTGATCAAGGCGCAGTAATTGCGAATCGGCGGCAATGACGGACTTTGCAGATACGGCTGCTTCAACTGCGCTTGGCAGTATAAATTCCGGTTCGTCAGCAGCTGAATGGGGGTCAAGGAGCATGGTGAAGGTGAAAGTAGAACCTTTACCAGGGACCGAATATACCGTTAGCTTGCCTCCATGAAGCTCGACTAACTGCCTGCAAATGCTGAGTCCGAGGCCAATTCCGCCGCTCATAGCCGTCATGCTAGAATCGCCCTGCTCGTAAGCTTGGAAAATAGTGCGCTGTACGTCCGCCTCTATGCCGACGCCTGAGTCCTGTATGTGGATATAGGCTTTATCGCCAATAGCTTCTGCATGGACACTAACAATCCCCTCATTCGTAAATTTAACCGCATTATGGATGAGATTAAATAAGATCTGAATCAGCCTGTTTTCATCCGCGATTATTTTAGGAAATGAACGGGGAATATTCATTTCAAGCCGGACAGGCTTGTCCTCAGTTAAATAACGCAGCATATCGAATACACCGGAAATGATGTTTTGCAGCCGGACGCTTTCCTTATTCAAATGAATATCTCGATCCTTTAGACGCGTCACATCAAGCAAATCATTAAGCAGCAGCGACATGCGGCGTCCTACGGTAATGAGCAGCATTAAATTGTTTTTGCTTGCTTCACTAATGGAATGGGTAGTACTAGCCAATACGGTCTGTGCCATATTAATCATGCCATGCAGCGGATTCCTCAGCTCGTGAGAAGTATTAGCGAGAAATTCATCTTTCGCTTTATCGGCTTTTTGCAGTTTGAAAGCAAGCTGCTCCAAATCGGTTCTTGTTTGCAGAAATTGTTTGAACCAGAAGGAGGCAAAGCAGATAAAAGCAAAAATTAAATCAAACGGATAATAAGGCAAATCCGAGGCTATTCTTAACTTGACCGAGCCCCAAAAAATGCTGGAAGCGACGCTCATAGCTGCGAATAAGAGAAAAATCATATGCTCTTCGCCCTTAAGGGCCAGGCGCAGAATCATTATAAGAATAAAGAGAGACGGTACGGTAACCGCAGCAGCCATATAAGGTGAAAGAGTAATCGCATAATTGAATGGCAATATCGCAATGGCAAGCGTATAAAGGAAGCATAGAAATAAATAGACCCGTACCGCTTTGCCTTTCTGATAAACAGCGAAGAAGTTCGCAGAAAACGTTAATAGCAACGTGGATGCGCCAATCATAGCAATCATTAGCCCTTTTATAGTCCAATGTAAAGAGATTGGAAGCCACATCGTAAGCAAGCGGTTGTCATCAAGAAGCGTGCCTGTCATCATGCAGAAAACCACAATGGCAAAATAAAAAAGCTCTTTCTTCCGAACTCCAAGCAAAGGCAGCAGACCAACATAAATAAGATGAAGCAAATAGATGACTGCGACCATAAGCTGCATAGCAATTAAAAAATTATTTTCATATTGAACGGAAGCAAGCGTCCCGAACTTAATCGGTTTGGTAATGCCGCCCCCTTTAGGGAAATCATAATTGGACACATGCAGCACAATATTCATTTCATGTGTTCCTGTAATAGATGCGATAAGGGGATACATCTTTCCCACATGCTCTTGCTTATTTTCTGAAGGTTGACCGAGCTTGGATACAGAACGCCCGTTAACGAATAGCTCATAACTGCTGGATACAACCATCATTTCCATTCCATACTGGTCAACGTTATTGTCAGGCAGCAAAAGCCTGAGACGATAAGTGCCGAATCCAAAGCCAGAACGATTCGAATTTTTGTCCGAATAACTGCCCCATGCAGCAGGAACGGCAGCCCAGCTTTTGTCTGCAGGGATGGAATTAAATTGCTCAGGTGGGAGAAAAGCATCCGGATAAAACTCCCACTGTCCATTAAGCCGAATCGTTTCCCCATCTGTAAAATGCCAGTTACGCAAATCAAGTACACCTTGTTTAGCAACAGGATGGACAGGGGGCTTATGCGCTGCGTTCCAAGCGAAATGCAGTCCAGTTAGAATACTTGCGAATAGCAAGATATAAATGAAAAGTCTGATTTTTGGATAGTTTTTGAGTATCATATTAGTTATAATTCGACAGAAATAGACAAGTTCCTTTACAGGAAAAGTCTAGGGAAAACAGAAACCTGTTTTATGAAGTGATTACTTTTTCTTTGTGCTGAAAATGCGCCGGAATTCGTTCTAGCAGACTATCAGCATAGATGCTTCCAAGCTCCAGCTTTGGTATATGGATATAGCCGATATAGCATCCGCATTTCTTCATGCCACAAGGCCGCTCTGCGGATAAGCCTTCCAGTCCGTCTCGATAGAGCTGACCAATGATACGCCGATCTTTGTAGCAATGTTTGACAACACCGCTTCCTTGAACATAAAACACCGAGGAGCCAGCGGAGCAGCGTTGCCCGAAGCTATCATAATCTCTCGTATTCCATAGAAAATAAGGATCAACGGCTTCAAGCCGTACAATTTCCGCCTCTGTGTAATAATTGGGCTTATCTTTAAAAGCATTCACCCAAACGTATACATCCTCTGGCAGGCTGCTCCGAAGCTCTTCAATTTGCTCAAAGGCGCTCCGCAGCCCTACCGTTCCAACGCTAAAATTAAGCCCTTGTTGATACAATTGCATACACTGTGACAGCATCTGGCTAAGCGTCGTCTGACCAGGGTGGTAAGTAACCCAAAAAGCAGCTTTCTCCGGGTTTAGCCGGCTTGTCCAGTCCAGCTTCGTAGAGAGATTTGTCTGAACAGCTACTTTGGAAATATGGGACATATGCGACAGCTCAATCATAGCCTCGCGATACCAGCGATGGATCAGGGCTTCGCCATAGGGGTTGAAAAAAATAGACAATTCATGGCCGGCGTGACCTTGCTCCCGAACCCAATCCATGAACGTATGCAATTGCTCCTCGTCCTTGCGAAGCGTAGCGGCACTGTCTTTATTTTTGCTAAATGGGCAATAGGGACAGTCATAGTTGCAGGAAGAAAGCGATCCCCGATAATACAGCACGGCCTTCATGACAGCTCGTATCCTTCCATCAATTCTCTTATATCACCAGAAATAAATTCATCGCCGATTGCATCGGAATAAGCCATGCCAAGCTCCGTTAAACGAAGGGTTTGCCCGGCGTCCATTATTTGCGCAAAGCCGAGTTGAATCAGCTCAGCCAATTCGGAGTGATCGGCTAGTGCTTCACTGCCGAAACGTTCTGAATAGCTTGCAAGTAACAAGCCTTCGGCGTGAAGCAGCGCTTTTAAAACAAACCGCCGCTTCTGTTCAGCTACATTTAATATAAATCCGTAATTCGCGGATTGGAAATTTTCTGTGGAAACATAATCGGCAATGATGCTTCTTGTAGCCGCCGCACTTACGCCATAACGGGATGCATAATGCACTTCACGCGTATAAGAGCGCGCACCGCAGCCGAGTCCTGCCATGCCTTCCTCTTGACAGCTAAACGGTAAAATGTTTTTGTGCGTAAACGTTATTTCTTTAGCGAACCGCCGCATGGAAAATTGCTTATAGCCTGCCGCCTTAAGTCGTTCGCATGCAATATGATAGAGTTCCAGCCGTGCATCGGTGCCTTGGCGCTGAATTTGGTCTGGCTTTAGAATAGTATGCTCTCGCGTATACAGCGGGTAAATGAAAATTTCTCCTGGAGAGAAGCTAATTGCTTTCTCTAGCGAATAAATCCATGAATCGGTCGTTTGGCCCGGCAAACCATAAATCAAATCAATGTTCAGCAATGGAAAATCAAAAGCTTGCAGCATCGTAATAGCTTGTTCAGCAAGTTTAGGCTTCTGTGGGCGATAAATCGCCGAGGCCTCTTCATCGATAAAGCTTTGCACACCAATACTAACTCGGTCAGTTCGGCGGTCTTTTAAAATTTGCAGCCGCTCTTCACTTACTGTATCGGGAGAGGTCTCCACGGAAATAGAAGCCTGCGATGTATCCAGCCCCATAATATCTTCCGCAATTGTGAACAGCCGATTTAGCTGAGTAGCTTCAAGCAGCGTAGGCGTGCCGCCGCCAATGGCGAAGCGGGAAAAAGGCTTTCCTGTAATAATAGGAGCCCACTGCAAAGCTTGGCGTTCAAGTGCGTCTACATATTGCTCATGGACATGGGTACGGCGATCAGGCAGTGTAAACAAATTGCAGAATCCGCAGCGCACGCCACAAAAAGGGATATGCATATATAAAAAATAATAATCAGCCGGTTCGTGCTTCCAGAGCTCATCAAGGGGCAACGCCGGCGTTATTGGTCGATAAGCAGTCTTATGCGGATAAGAATAAAGATAGGAGCGGTAAGGGGAGGCGAACCAGCGCTTGCCCCATTCCGGCAAATCCGCTGGTCTCGTTAGTGATGTTGGCATAGACATCCGGCATCTCTCCTCTTTCATTATAAAATAAATTCACGGTACGGTACGTTCCATACAACCTCATGTGCCAGTCGATGTCCGTCATATCCGTCTTCGCCATAGGCAGTTCCATGATCGGAGAAGGCAAGGCAAAGGGTTTTGCCGCGGCTTCGCAGCGCATCGAACAATATGCCAAGCTGGCTGTCTACGTATCTCAGTGCTGCACGCTGTGACTCAATGGAGTCTTTTCGTGATCCGCCAGGGAGAAAATAATGATTCGGCCCATGAATAGCTGAGACGTTTAGGAACAGAAACAATCTTTCATGGGGATCAGCCTTTTCCAGCAGCTTTAGAGCATGATTAACTTGATGTTCAGTAGAACGAGGGTTGGTAACCCCAAAAGTCATACGCCAGTAGCTTTCTTGAAAATATCCGGGAAGTACTTTTGCCAGCTTGTTTTTCTTAGTGAAAAAGATGACGCCTCCAATACATATCGTTCGGTAACCTGCTTCGGCAAGGCCGCTTACAAGATCAGGTGCATCAAACTGCCACGTATGGGGATGTGTTTTTAAGCCTGTATTTTTGGTATGGAATAATCGCACATGCGATGCTTTATCTGTATTGGCGGGTGTAGGGAGAAAGCCGCCAAAAAAGGCGTGATGTGCAGCATATGTAAAGCTGCCAGGCGTATGCCGTTTCTCCCATGGTCCATCTGCACATAAGTTGCGGCAGTTGGCTTCTTCGAGCTTGGCTACATCATAACGCAGCGTATCGAGCGTAATCATTACAATATCATGGGAGCCCACGATCTGGTTCATATCAATCATCCTGAGCATCCTCTCTACGTAAGCTTTTACTACTTTAAACTAGACATTTGCCATTCGTAAGTATTCATTCCCTTATGCTCGGCATGATAAAGTAAATCGCCGAAGGGATTAACATCGCATATGTAGACCCGGCCCCGTTTTTTTTGTACAAGGACATCAATTCCCGCGACCGACGAACCAGTGAAAGCGGCAAGTGCGGATACTGCGGTAGCTTCAACCTGTTCTTTCAATTCAGTTGGCAGCGTGTCATCTGTTATTAAAAGCCGCTCATTGCGCAAATGCAAATTAGTAATTGGCGTGCGGCTTAGCCTTGCCAATGCATGGCAAGGGGAACCGTTAACGACAAGCTGCCTAATATCGTAGCTGCTGCCATTGATACTGTCTTTTTCAATCCAACGCTCAATTTGAGCACCTTCACGACATACCCAGTCAATAATTAAGCGGATCGTTGAATGATCGGTGTAACGCCGCAATTTACCAGAATTGTAGTAAAGCTGTTCGCCGTTATGTTGTTCTACACCAATCGTTGTAATTGCAATTTCTGAGCCGGTTGCAGGATGCCGCTGATAAGCGATAATGCCTGAGGCTGCAGAGCCATAAGCAAGCTTAATGAAC
Organism: Paenibacillus sp. Leaf72; assembly: GCF_001422685.1. NCBI lineage: Bacteria > Bacillati > Bacillota > Bacilli > Caryophanales > Paenibacillaceae > Paenibacillus > Paenibacillus sp. Leaf72. Next base: position 385,397 of record NZ_LMLV01000035.1, read on the forward strand.
AAGCGGTTCATACGGCTTGATTGAACAGCCGCCAGCAGCGATTCATAATCTTGAATAGAGCCAGCAGGAGCCGGCAGAGCAGGTGTGGGAACACCATTTTGTGAAAGCAGCTGCTGGCAGCGACGCTTGTCGAACATAACAGCAACATCCGCCGGATCGTTGACCCAGCGGATAGGAAAATCACTTTGCTGTGCAGCTTCACGGATCTCGGCCAGCAAGCGGCAGTAGCCAAGGTACCATTGCCCTGGAAAAAGGATTCTTCCATATTGTTCGGGAAGCCGCAATGACTCGGCCGCAGTAACGGATAAACCGCTGCTTAAATCTTTCCTGCTGCTCTCGAATTCTGCTCCCCAAGCAATTAATTCACGCTCCACAAGTGGATTTTCCCCGGGAGCATCCAGCCGGATAATAATAGGCTTGCCCTCAAGGGGTTGTGAGTTTGCTGCCATCTGCTGAATCAATTCACCTAAATGAATAGAACGTTTCAGCAAATCCGAATAAGGAAGCACGACAGCGGGGGGAAGCCCAAGCTTGTGTCTGGCAGCTTGTAGGCCAAGTGTACGTTTGTTGCCCGGGTTCCCAATTATCAAATAGGGCTGTACTGAAGCGGAAGCGGCCATTATTCCGTAATGCAGGGATAGCGCCAGTCATCCTCATCAGCATCTTGTTCATCGCTAAGATCAACAGAAAGACCAGTAGCTTTCCAGCGCTCAATCATTTTTTCGCTCATATAGTGGTAATTAAGATCTAAATGTTTAAGCTTCTTCACCCGCTCGCTCGTTATGAGAGCTTCTGCGCCTACGTCGGTTAGTGTACCGTAAGACAAATCAAGCGTGTCCAATTGGTCAACAATTGGGGAGTCAGCAATCGCAATGGCTATCTCATCCTGAATCTCGCTATTTTTCAAACCCAAATAGGTGAGCTTAGGAAATAGCTCTGGTTTTGCGACTGCCAAAACCTCTTGCAGCGATGCATCAAACCCATAATTATCTACACCGAGATAAAGCTCGAGTCTGCGAAGCTCAGGAAGCTGGGAGCCAGCAATTTGTTTAATTACACTTTTCGGCAATCCGCCGCAAATAATTTTCAGTTCCTGAAGCGCTGCATGCTGGAGGGGCTCAAAGCTTAAATTGGTGCTTCCTTTAACTGTCACGGAACGGAGATTAGGGTAGGCCTCAAGCAGTGGAGCGATGTTTGTCTGATTAATCCAGGATACTTCGCATTCCTCTGATTCCATATCTCCAAGAAATACGCTGCTTAGTCCTGTGAAAATATGTTTGTGTTTAATGAGTGACTCGATGGCATCTTCAGGGCCGTTCTCATAGGCTTGTCCCCAATCGCCGATCGTAAGGACGGAAATATTAGCTGCGTTCGGTTTTTCAGTGAGCTGTTCAATAAGCTGGGAAATGCGAACACCATTTTCATATTCATCGTAATCAACGGATAAGCGAATCTCAATCATTCATAATCCCTCCAAAAGTTTCCATGTCAAAATTAAAAATAACACGCTCTGCTCAGCAGCGTCAATCCAGCTGCTTTCCTGAAAATGATAAAAAAACAATCGAGCATAAAGGCAAAGTTTCCAATAGAGGGTTATACCCAAACTAAGAGAGGCTCAAACATTCTTTTTTTAATGAATTAACAAATCCAAATAATCAAAAGCAGAAGGAAGACGCTGGAATTTTATTGACTAAGAACGTATGTTCCTGTAATATGAATTATAGAACCTATGTTCTCTTTTGGCAAGCCGTAAATATTAAAGGGCAATTAAATATACATGATATCGAAATATTAAAAGTTTATGCATCGTGTTCTCTAGCTGCGATATGTGTAAATAGTCTATGTCACGTATTTTTAAGTGTAATTGGTCCTAGCTGTTTAGAGAAAATTTCATTATTTCCTCCTAACGGCATGAAGGGCGTCCTTTCCTTATTATGGTACTATTATGGTAGTCAGGGAACATTATAAGTATCCGGAGGTAGTCAGTCATGATTGTGTACATAACGGTTAAGAGCCTTGGTAAGAAGAAAAGCTATTTAGATCGTCTCGAGTGGACATTTGCAAATAAACCGGATACGTTGAAAGCGCTAATTACGGACCTGATTACTGTAAATGTTCAGAAATTCAATCAGAAGGAGACGGACGTTCCGCTTGTGCCATATTTGACGCAAAGTGATGTAGAGCTGCAAGCCGAGACGGGAAAAGTCGGTTTTGGCTCTATATATAATGAGCAAAGGGCGAGCTTAGATGAAGCGCTTTGCACCGCATTGCTGGCGTTTGAAGATGGACTATACAAGGTATTCATTAATGGCGATGAAGTCGAACAAATGGATAGTCCTTTAAATATACAGGATGGAGACGATCTCGCATTGATTCGATTTACAATGTTGGCAGGTAGAATGTGGTAGCCAAATTGATTCATAATTCATTTTAGATATACAGGAGGCTGTTACAATATGGAGTTGGAAGCGGGTAAGGAATATTTTAAAGAGATGCTGGATAAAGCGGGTACCTTATATAAGGATGAATCTTATCGCAAGCTTGCCGTTCTAGTAATTGAATCTGCTAAAAATAGATATATGGACAGCGACATGAAGAAAGAATTGAAGCAGCTGTTGACGCAAATAGCAGCAGATGATAATAGCAGTTGGTTTGAGCCACTCGTTATTATTATGGACAAGCTGTTTGATGATCCTTATGCAGCCGTATTCCGTTATATTGTTAACTATTGCGTGGAGTATCCGCACAGCAATGGTTATTTGCGTCGTCCATTCCGCACGTCAAATTTAGAAATACATACAGAAAGAGTGATGGAGAAATGCATCTCACTCTTTTATATGCAGGCGGCGAAATTCAATGTAAAAGATTATTTAACAAAAGTGGATTATTCTTCTCTTTCGAATTACAACCATCTTATGCTTGCCGCAGCAGATATGATTGCCTATGAGATCGACAGAGGCAACGAAGAAACATTTGAATATTTAAGAGAAATTATATATGGGGACAATAACACCGCACTGCTTTCCCGTTCTATGATTTCCGGTATATTTTTGAGCCACAGTAAGCGGGCTTATCATATGATAGGCGAGCTTCTTGTTGCTGCCCGACTGCAAGAAGGCCTCAGACAAAGTATTGTCGAGCAAATGGACTCGGGTACGATTGAGGCTATGATATTTATGCTGAAAATTGTGGAGGACAATAATTTAATCCGCTTTAGTTCAGTTGTTCGTGCGCTGGACGTGTGGACAGGCATGAATTTGGAGGCTGCTAATGCGCGTGTAGCGAAGCAATGTCTAAGCTATGCAACCCAGTCTCTTAGTAATAAGGCACTATGTGAGCAGTGGCTGCAAAGCAGCAACGTAAATGAAGTATTTATGGCTTTGTGGGCGACAGCTGTTCATGAGGAAGATGATTTGAAAGACAAGATCGCGTATTTAATGGCAAGTCAAGAAACGTACCGTAAAGTGGTAGCCCAGTATGTTCTTGCACAGAGCACCAATACAGCGATGCGTTTTGCCATTGCTAGAAATTGGCTTGATGAGACAGATTTTGAACTACAGTATTGGCTTCTTGATAATTATGCCTATGGATACAGCTATGAATGGCATATGGATCGAGACAATACGTTGACCTATACAAGTACGCCTTTGCTTGAAGAGAAATCGGAGCGACAAAGTCATTTCCTGAAATTTTCCACGATGCTGTCCGGGATGAATGAAAAGGAAATTACGAGAAACTCCCGTGTATTTGATTGGAGAAGTTATACGCTACGTGCCGATGATATAGTAAGTAAAATGCTTTATCTTATTGCTTACGATATGGACAATGAAATGATTGCTGAAATGATAGCTATTAAAGATACATTGAGCCCTAGCATGCGGGGCGAGCTGTTAAAGTATTTCCTTCCCGATCTAAAAAATAGAGCACAGCGAGGCTTTTTGTTTGCAAGCCTTTCAGATAAAAGTACAAGCAATCGTGAAATCGCGATTAGTAAAGCTGCCAAGCTTCAACTTAATGAGGAGGAGCTTTCCTCCATATCCGCTCTTCTAAAGCTTAAGAAGGGAGCGCTTCGCCAAGGTGCCATTGAGCTCCTTCTTAATCAGCCAGCGTCCAGTCTTAAGGCTGTAACAAAGGAACTGCTGCAAAGTAGGGTGGAGCTGCAGCGTCTGGCTGCGTTGGAATTGCTGACTGAGATGAAGGAAGACGAGCAGCACGCAAAGCTGTTTGCGGAGCTACAGGATCAGGTAGAAGTCCTTACTGAGCCAACGGATAAGGAACGGCTATTACTAGCGAAGCTGAAGCAAGAGACCACCTATTCTTTAACAAATGGTTTCGGCTTGTACAACCTTTTGGAGAAAGTGGATCGGCTTTTGCAAATAGAACCATTGCCGTTGTCAGCGTTGGAAGAAGTTAAGCAATATTTTACGTTGCCGGTGGACAAAATGCAGCGTTTTCTGGAAGGGTTATCTGAGCTTGTGCACGAGTATCGGGAGCATGAGTATGAAATTCAAGATTATTATGAGGCTAAACAGTCTGTACTACTCGGGACAAGGCTGTCCACCACTAGCTGGCGCTATGATCCCGAAGATCCAACACCCGTATTGGATCGGTACCCCCTTGCTGAAGTATGGAGAAGTTATTTGGATTCGAGCGGCTTTGGCCCGCTTGAGCTAATGCAGCTGGAGTTTTATCGTCAGGCCAATTTCTTGCATCGCTGCTGCACGGGAGAATTGAACAGCTGGGAAATGTACAGGTCCAACGTTAAGGTGATAGAGAACTGGGGTAAGGAACTGATTGAAGCCATTTATCCAATGAATAAGGTGGCGGAAATGCAAGCGATTTATAAGCAATTGAATTATGAGAATCAGGTCAATGAAATTATTGGCGCTTATATTTCAGATAGTGATAAGCGGGAGCGTTTTGACAAGTCGAATCATGCGCTGCGTTTAATTATTAGCTGCTTTCCGTATGACAAAGAGGATGAATACCAAGGCATTTTAAATGCATTGACGAGTTTCTGGCGAAGCTGGCAAAAGTCTGAATTGCATAGCGATGATGCATTCAAAACGTATTTTGAAGTTTATTACTGGTTATTTGCGCTTCAGGAATACGATGGTTATTTGCTTGGAATTGAGGATTTTGCAAGGGCGTACAGCTTGGAAATACTGACCGAACATGAACTTATTCGATTATTAATGTCCAGACCAAGAAGCGATAATTATATTAGGGAAATGACTAGCCCGAAAAATCATGTTTTAGACTCATATCCAGCAATTGAAGCTATTAAAAATCGGATTATCGAGCGGATTTTGGAAATTGAACTTAATCGCGGTGATCTTCCGACAGATGTCACCAAGCTCGCAACAAGCATTTCACATATTCAGGGGACTTCTTATTTCCTTCGTATTTTGACAGGATTGGATAAAGAATCATTCGTTCGGGGCTACATTTATAGCTATGGCAAAGATACGACGAAGAAAGAATCGTTCAGCCAAATGCTTAAAGTATGCCACCCTGCTGCGGGGGAAAACGAGGAGACATTGAAAGAGCTGCTTAAAGGTAGCAAAATAAGCGAGGTCAGACTGCTTGAAGCAGCGATGTATGCACCGCAATGGGTTGATATTATAGCAAAATATTTGGGCTGGGATGGTCTGCGAAGTGCAGCCTGGTATTTTCACGCTCATATTAATGAGACGTTTTCAGGGGAGAAAGAAACGATTGTAGCACATTATTCTCCGATTTTGCCGGAGGACTTCAACGATGGCGCATTCGATGTGAACTGGTTCCATTCGGCCTATAAAGAACTGGGAGAGACACGGTTTGATCAACTCTATCAGTCTGCAAAATACATTTCGGCTGGTTCCAATCACAGACGCTCTCAATTATTTGCCGATGCGGTTCTGGGCAAGCTTAAGCTTGCAGATTTGAAAAAATCAGTAGCAGATAAGCGCAATAAAGATCATTTGCTGTGCTATAGCCTAGTTCCATTGGAGCAAGACAAGCAGCGTGATGTACTGGAGCGTTATGAATTTATTCAGCAATTTCTTAAAGAAAGCAAAACATTCGGAGCCCAGCGCCGAGCTACAGAGTCAAAAACAAGCTCTATTGCATTGGATAATTTAGCCCGAAATGCAGGGTATACAGATGTTGTTCGTTTAACCTGGGATATGGAAGGGCGGAAAATAGACGAGCTTCTGCATTACTTTGATCCAGTCGCTTTGGACGAGGATGTGACGGTACAGCTTATTATTGATGAAGAAGGAAAAGCAGAAATCCGTTTGCTCCGCAAAGACAAGGAGCTTAAGTCGGTTCCGGCCGCTTTTAAAAAGCATGAATACATGGAGACGTTAAAACAAATTAAATCGGAGCTTTCCGATCAATACAAGCGGGCGCGCAAGGAGCTTGAACGCTCCATGGAAACAGGAAGTCTCTTCACTAAGGAAGAGATTAACAAGCTCGCGAAAAATCCGGTTATTGCACCTTTAATTAGAACATTGGTATTTGGTGCCAATGGGAAGCTCGGTTATTTTGAAAATGGGGCGCTGCTGGGAGCAGATGAGGGGTCATGTGAAGTTTGCGAAGGCGAGGAGCTGTTTATTGCCCATCCTCTGCATTTGCTAAATAGCGGACAGTGGAGTTTGTACCAGAAGGATATGTTTGATAGGCAGTTGAAGCAGCCGTTCAAACAAGTATTCAGGGAGCTGTATATACCGAATGCTGATGAACTGGCTAGTGGTGCGATATCCCGCAGATATGATGGACACCAGGTACAGCCTCGTAAAACCGTTAGCTTGCTGAAAAGCCGTTTATGGACGGTAAGCTATGAGGAGGGGCTGCAGAAGGTTTATTACAAGGAAAATATCATTGCGAGCATTTATGCGCTTGCTGATTGGTTCTCGCCATCGGATGTCGAATGCCCGACGATCGAGACCGTCCGTTTCTTTGACCGCCATACGTATAAACCGATTGATATTGAAAATGTGCCGCCGCTCGTCTTCTCTGAAGTGATGCGTGATGTGGATTTAGTCGTCAGTGTGGCGCATGTAGGCGGAGTAGATCCTGAGGCCAGTCTAACAACGATTGAAATTCGCCAAGCTATCGTTCGTGAATCGTTGCGCTTGCTCAAAATTGACAATGTAAGATTGGAAGGCAATCATGCTTTAATTGCAGGTCAATTAGGTGAATACAGCGTTCATCTGGGCAGCGGTATCGTATATAAACAGGCTTCTGGTGCCATTGCCATTATTCCGGTTCATTCCCAGCATCGCGGCAAGCTGTTTCTGCCGTTTATAGATGAAGATCCAAAGACAGCAGAGATTTTATCCAAAATTGTTCTGCTTGCACAAGATACAAAAATTAAAGATCCGCAAATTCTTGAGCAGATTAAACGGTAAAAAAATCAGGCATTTTATAAAGGAAAAAGAGGCGCAGATTTTAAAATTCTGCTCCTCTTTTTTAAAAAAGTGGATTTACCTATTAGGACTAAAAAATAGCAGCTTATTGTTTAGCAACAAGCAGAACCCGGCTGATCGATTGCTCGCTAAGCTTGGATGCTGTTTTGCCATTGCTGCTCAGTTGGAACAACTGCCCGTAGCCAGCATCCTTAGAGTCGTCATTGATGTAGTAAATGCCATCAACGTCTTCACTAAGCTGCATATAGTCCCAGTTCAATCCAGGTATTTTTTGAACCGACAAATCCGAGTTCAGCAAATAGCTGGCATTGTCACCGAAAAAGATTGTAGAAGCGATTTTTCCGCCTGACATAATGTTGTATACGGAATGAAGCTTAGAAATGTTAAGATTTTTTTTGCTGGTAACTTTATTGTTTTTTATCGTGGCAACATAACCTTTGTCTGCTGAATCAATAAAAGCCACTTTGTCTGTGCCTACATTTGCAATATCATAGACGCCTGTGCTGTGCAGGGAGAAGGTTTTGCCGCTTGTGTTCAAGAGGTAGCCTTTACCGGTGTTATAGTTGAAATGCCCTTCGGAATCAAGGCGAATGCCTTTGTTGAAGAGGTAGTACGTATTTGTTGCCCAAATACCGGAATATGCAGCATTTGCATCAATTGGAGCATTTAAGTTAAGGGCTTTAGCTGCGCCGCCTTTTTTAGGAACGCTATAAAGCACGATGCAATCAAGCGAATACATTTGTTCTTCCGGCTTGGTATTGACAATAATATTGACGGAATTAGCAGTTGTTTGGATATGGTGATCCTGCTCAATCGCACCCGCTGCAATGTATTGCACTTGTCCTGCGCCTGTAACTGCTTTGGAGGCTACCCATGTGGAACGACCATTACGCACGGTATTGTAATAGATTTTTCCATCAATGATTTTGAATTCTTCAAAGTCTGTATCAGCTTTATCAGCGATTTGTTTTGCTTCCGATACAGCAGCAGCATTAGCAGGAACAGAATAGATTTTCCCAGCGCTTGTCATGTAGTAAAGCGTTCCATTCACAATGGAATAGTGCAGCACATCGTTATAAAATACTTCATCTTCGGTTGCTGTGCCGTCGATCGGCAAACGCAGCAGCGTAGTTGATCCGCTGTAGGACAAATAATACAAATAGTTGCCACCGCGATTCAGTGCAGTACCAGGAACGTCAAAATCCTCCATTATGAGAGCGGCACCAGTGCCATCTGTTTTAATACGGAACAGGTCTTGGTCAGATGTGTAATAAACATAACCGCTGGCGTTTGCTGCTGCCTCGGCTGTCGGTACTGTTACTGTGCCGAAGCTAGTAAACAGCAGGGTGAGAATAAAAAGCATGCAAACATTCTTTTTTGTAAAAAGGTGAAGCTTATTCATTACTTAATCTTCCTTTCTAGTGCTGTGGGATAGTATTTGCTGTAAACAACTCTCTTTTAGTGAAAAAAAGGAAGCTGCTTGAATACTTATCGGTTTATAGGGCGAAAAACATTATACTAATAATATAATTATTTATACAAATTTTATTGAATAAACATGGGAGATGCTGGTGCGAGTTGTGTTATTTGGCGGTTGATGAGGCAAGATTAGCGAGAAACTGCAGGACAGCAGCACTTAATTGTTCAAGTCCTGGCTGTTCAATCGGAAAATGTCCGGCTCCTTCCAGCAACACCAGCTTTTTCGGACAAGCCAATCTATTATAGAAGCTTTCACTAAAAGCATACGGGGTCATGGGATCGGCTTCTGGGTGAACCAGCAGTACAGGACAGGAATTAAAGTTTTCTGGCTGCACTTCCGGTGTCATGTTCAGAAAAGTTCTTAGCAATTTAAGAGGCACACGGGTTGCTGCTGCACGGGGATCCTCCATAATAAGCTGAGCTAATTCAGGATGGTTGGCTATTAGATTCATGCGCGATACTTTGGAAACAGGCAGCCGAAATGAATCTAGTAAAATTGGGCATGCATCCATTAGCCATTTGCCATACACCGCTACATATTTATTAGGGGCAAGCTGGAGGCGCATAGCAGCGTCACTAGTATCTACGAAGGTTGTAGCAATTAGACCTTGCACATATGGACTACGGGCAGCAACATGATAGGCGAGCATGCCCCCAATGCTGGCGCCGAGCAGTACGATAGGTTTGCCATCACGTTTATATTCGCTTTCAACTAAATCAACTAAAAGCTGAATCCAGTCTTCATAACGAATCGATTTGGAGGGAGGGCTTAATTGGCTGAGCCCATAGGGAGGAAGGTCCGGTGCAAGCATTTCATAGCCGTACTTTTGCAGCATCTTGCCATAAGGGGCGAATAAACGGCCATTGCCTCCAGCGCCATGCACGAGTACAATTTTGAGCGGACTTTCGGGTGCGAGCAAACGATCTAAGTGAATTTCACCATTATTCCATTGCCACCATTCTTCAGTAGGCAGGTTGTTTTCTTTTAGCTGTATTTCTGCAGGGAAAAATCGTTGATAGCTCTCCCAGTAGCTGCTGTTATTATTGTAATTCCTTTGATTGTTCATCGTTGATCGCTCCTATTCTGCTATCTATTATGAATGGATGAATTCATAAATAGCAATGCAGGCTTATAGGTCGAAACGGCCAATTTTCGTAATCCGATGCCATTTTATTTCGGAGGCGACGACAGCAAGCAGCACGAGCGCTGCTCCGACATAGCCCTGCGGCGGCAAAATTTCATGTGCAAACCAAAAGCCTACGGCTGCCGCAAACACAGGCTCCAAGGCGAAAATAAGCCCCGTTCGCGTTGGTGTCGTGTATTTTTGGGCAATGGGCTGAATAATGAAGCCAAAGCCGCTGCATAAAAGGCTTAGCGCAAGCACAGCGCCCCAACTGGCAGGCGTTTGCGGCAAAGTCGGGGTCTCAAACAGCAGCATGCCGATTAAGCCAAAACCGCCCGCAAAGCCTAGCTGTAAAATGCCCAGATTCAGCGTGTTTGAAGCTTTCGCCGCCGAGTTCGTTAATATAATATAAAGGGCATAAAAAGCAGCTGACAGCATGCAAAGGATATCTCCACCCCCGATGCTGAATGGCAGTTTTAGCGTCAGCAGCGCGATGCCGGTAAGGGCCAGCACAACACTGAGCCGCATGGATGGAGCAAGCTTCTGCTTGAACAGCAGAACCGACAGCAGCGGAACGAAGATGACGGTCATGCTAACGAGGAAGCCGGCATTAGACGTCGTAGTCGTCTTAAGTCCGAACATGATGCAGGCAAAAACGGCGAATAGCAGGAAGCCGAGCATCGCACTATATTTAATCGTGCGCCAATCTACCTTGCGCAGCGATTTCCAGAAGAGAAGAGACGTCAGCAGAAAGGCGAGTCCGAAGCGCAGGGCAATTAAATTAAATGCAGCAATGGATTCAAGCCCTATTTTCATAAATAAGTAAGAACAGCCCCAAAATACGGTTGCGAGCACGATGAGTAATTCGGCGTTTCTAGATTTCATGAGATTTATCTTCTCCGACTTTAATAGAATAGGCTTATGGGCCGAAACCTAGTATACTGGGGTTTGATATATAAGTATAACGAGGATTTCTTATTTTAAGCATGAGAAATGCTCATGTAAATAGAGGAGACGCAGGATGAGCATTAATAAATATGAAATATTCGTACAGGTTGCGCGGCTTGGCAGTTTAACGAAGGCGGCGGAAACGCTCGGTTTTACCCAATCGGGCGTTAGCCACGCGATCAACAGCTTGGAGAGTGAAATCGGCTTTAGGCTGCTGCAGCGCAGCCGTGCGGGCATTCAATTGACAGCGGAAGGCGAGCGGCTGCTGCAGCCGATGCGCGAGGTGCTGCAAGCCAATGTTCGATTACAAGAAGAGATCGCTGCAATCAGGGGGCTGGAGGCTGGTACGATTCGTATCGGCACGTTCACAAGCGTATCCGTCCACTGGCTGCCGCGGATGATGAAAGCTTTCCTGAACGATTATCCGCAAATTGAATTTAAGCTGATGGAGGGAGATTATCAGGAGGTTGAGGAATGGCTGGAGGAGGGGCAAATCGACTGCGGTTTCTTCTCTTTGCCCACGAGTGACAAGCTGGAGGTGTTCCCACTAAAAGAAGATCGGATGCTGTGCATATTGCCCCAGGATCATCCGATGTGCGGAGCCGCTTTTTTTCCGCTTGCACGGCTTGCAGAGGAACCCTTCATTATTCCTAAAGCGGGCTCGGATCATGACGTTCGGCGTGTGCTTAAGAAGGCGGCGATTACGCCAAACGTCAGATTTGAGGCGGGTGATGATGCGGCTATTATTGCCATGGTTGAACAGGGACTGGGCATTAGCATATTGCCCGAGCTCGTAATTGAAGGGCGCAAGCATCATGTCCACGTCATGGAGCTGGAAGAACCAAGCTTTCGGTCGCTTGGCATCGCCGTCCATTCTATGAAGTTTTGCTCGCCTGCTACGAGGCGATTCCTTGCCCATGTACAATCATGGCTGGACAAGCAGCAGCTATTGCAGGCCATTAACGCATAACTAAGGTGTGGAATCCATTAGCGCTGTGAAGTCTATCAAAAATTCAATTACAGGGTAAGATATTGGATAGGTGCAAGATTGATAAGATTGGCACAAAGTGGAATACTGGTACATAAGGAGCGTGAAGCAGATGGCAAAAAACCATGAGCAGATGGCGAATAAAAAGGTTGTTTTGAGCAGCATCAATCCAAAGGATAAAGGTTCCTTTAACCATAAGGAAGAGGTGGAGAAGGAAGCGCTGAAGCTGAAGGAGGAATTGGAGCAGCTTCAGGAGAAGCTCGCGGCTGCGAAGGAGCAGGCGGTGCTGTTCGTCATTCAAGGGATGGATTGCAGCGGGAAGGATGGCGTAACGAAGCATGTGTTTGCCGGGCTGAACCCGCAGGGCGTGTCCGCTCACAGCTTCAAGGCGCCGACGGATGTGGAGAAGCGGCATGATTTTATTTGGCGGGCGCACAACAACGTGCCGGAGCTGGGCCAAATCGCGATTTTCAACCGTTCTTATTATGAGGATGTTTTGATTACAAGGGTGCATGGTGCAGTGTCCGACCAAGAGGCAAAGCGGCGCTTTAAGCACATTAACCATTTTGAGTCGCTGCTTGCGGATAGCGGGGTTAAGGTTGTCAAAATCTTTTTGCACATTTCCAAGGAGTTTCAGCTGGAGAAGCTGAAAAGCCGAATCGAGGATTCTTCGAAAAATTGGAAGTTTGACCCGTCGGACCTCCAGGAGCGGAAATACTGGGAGCAATATCAGGGCTATTACGAGCAGCTGTTTGAAAAATGCAGCAAGCACGCGCCTTGGCATATCGTACCATCCGACCATCGCTGGTACCGCAATTATGCCGTGCTGCGCATTGCTGTGGACGCCTTGAGAAGCATGGAGCTACAGGACCCACCAGCGAATCCGGAGCTGAAAGCTTTTCTGAAGGAAATCAAGGAGCAGGAGCGGTCATAACGGATGCGTCTTTAGTGAATGCGTTCAGAATGAATAATAAACGAAAATAACCGGCTATGGTGCATCGCAAATCACAACGCGGTACATGGCCAGTTATTTTTTTACAAGCCGAATCAATCGCTAGCTAAAGAAAAAATCCAAATATTGCTGTCCATGCTCGCGTCCTATAATCGCCGGGGCAAGCTCCATTGCGCGTTCAATAAACTCGCTCTTTACTTCGGAATCCTCGTCTGTAGCATCGAGCTCAAATTCCTCTTCCTCGACCTTCATCAATGCAGTGGTCATGGCGAAAAAGTCGGACAGTGAGGCAGCGATTTGCGAATGCCGCTTCTGAATGCTGCCGTATACCGGCCCTTGCGGATCGGCCGAATCAACGATAAGCGCATCGCCATTGTAATCGGCGAAGACGATCCAGCCAGCTGGCCATTTTGGATCAGGAGCGAGTCCGGAAGCCGTCATAATCCAGCGCCAGCCCTGCTGCGCCCGTTCCAGCTCCGGCAAACGGAAAAATTGCACGGCCAGAACACCGCCAATCATCGGATGCTCCTGCAATTCTATACAGCTATAAAAGGTGTGCAGCGCTTCTCCAAGTGGAAGCGGCTCCTGAACGGGCAGCGGCTTTTCATGATAATAAACCTCGCCAAGGTCAATGTCATGCCTTCCAAATACGGAAGCGAATTGCTGTAGTTGCGTCATTAATGTACGGTTTACGCTCATGTAGCGTTCCCCCTCGTCGTCCATTTTTCCAAAATATCAATTAAATCTTCCTTTAATAAATCTACACGGTAGCTCAGCTTTTTCTTGCGCAGCTTCTCTTCCAGCAGGTCCACAATAACGAGCAGATCCGCTTTAAACAGCTGCTGCTGCTCCTGTAAAGGCAGCTCTCCCTCCGCTCTCGTAAAATGCCTGGTCACCTCTAGTTTAAGCTCGCCCTTGCGGGAAGCCAGCTTGCCGACAGCGAATTTCGGCTTTATGTAATACCCTTGCTCGAACCCGTCCGGAACATCGTTTTGCTCGTGAAAATATTCATACTGCAGCGTACGCTCGGCATCATCATGATGGCTAAAGAAGCAATAAATACCGATGTAGCTAAAAGAATCGCCGTAAAGCTGCTGACGCATATGTTCATCCAGTGCGCTCCGCAGCTCGCTCAGGCTGTTTATGAAAGGCTTGGCTGACAGCTGATAGTTGCCGGAGCGGACGAGGCGCAGCGGATTTTTCGGCAGCAGATTGCGCTGGGAAGCAAAGGCGGCAATGCCATAATCGTTGTTGTCGCTGCCTTCATGGATGACGAAGCTGTCTTGCCGCTTGCTCCAGCCTTTGCAGGAGCCTTCGATCTGCTTGAAGGTGCGGGTGCGCAGCTCGGTGTAGAAGGAGCCGTTGATCCATTTTTCCGCAACTGCCTCTACGGGTGTCAAAGAAGCTCCCCAGCCAGTAATAGCAAGCGCCTCGCATACACGTACAAGCTCATTCCACTGCTTGATGTTGGCATAATGAAAAAGCCGATGATATTCGGCAATGAGCAGCTCGCGAAGCTCGTCCATAACCGGAGCCGCTTGAATGACTTCGTTCAGCTGCTCCAGCGTTTCTGTTTCAAAGATGGATCTAAGCATCGTAAATTCCCCCTGTAAAAAAAATAGTAATCAGAGGCACCAGGTTATCTCTTATTATGCCATACCATTCCTTGAATTTCCTGTTTAACGGATGTAGGAAAAAACCTTCGAGGTCCGCAAGCAGCACAAGCGGAGTCGAAGGTTCATCTGTGCTGATATCAGCAAATTGAAATCAGTAAACGGAAATCAGCATACTGAAATTAGGTCGTAGCTTTCTGGAGCAGCGCTACTTCCAGCTCATAGTTGCAGCGCTCGATCGGCTCGTTGTTGATTAGGCGAATTAAATAGTTCATAGCGGTGCTGCCGAGCGTATAAATTTGCTGGGAAACGGTGGTCAGCTCAGGATATACCATATCCATTCGAACACCGTCGAAGCCAATTAGCTTCACTTGGGAGGGGACGGATACGCCGAGCTCATGCAGCGCCTTAAGCGCTCCCGCGGCCATAAGGTCATTGCCGGCGAATACGCCGTCCACATCGGGATGCTGGCGAAAAATATTTTTCATTGCCTCGTAGCCTCCTGCAACGCTGAAGTGGCCGAATGCGGTTAGGCTGGGCGTAAACCACGGCAGGTCAGAGCACATTTCCTCATAAGCGAGCGTCCGCTCACGTGCAGAATGCACATGCGATGGCCCGCATATATGGGCGATTTTGCCGCAGCCAGCGTCCAGCAAATGCTGCACGGCGAGCTGTCCGCCATAGCGGTTAGCTGCTGTAATCGTAACAATTGGATGGTCAGGAAAGCTTTTATCAATGACGACGATCGGAATCGACCGTTTTTGCAAGGCAATAATCTGCTCGGGTGAAATCATATAAGAGGAAACGATAATGCCATCAATTTGTTTATTGATTAACGCTTCAATATACCTTTTTTCCTTGTCGGGATTATTGTCCGTGTTGCAAAGGACGAGCGTATAGCCTTGGGATGCGGCTGCATCCTCAGCAGCACGGGCAATTTCCGGGAAAAAAGGGTTCAAAATGTCGGGTACCATTAAGGCGACTGCAGCTGTTTTTTTGCCCGCAAGGCTTCTGGCAATCGTATTAGGCTTGTAGTTCAGCTTCTCGGCAGCGGCTTGAATGGCGGCTTCCGCTTCCTTGCTTACATATCCGCTTTTATTGTACAGCCGAGAGACAGTGGCAACCGATACGCCAGCCAGCTTGCTGACATCTCTGATCGTGGTCATAGGGGCTAGATCCTTTCAATAGTGAGCTTTAGTGTGATGCTTGCTGGATGAAAGCTTCGACATCCTTGCGGAGCGGCATTCCGCTTTGTGCACCTAGCTTGGTGACGGATAGTGCGCTTGCGGCAACGGCAAACTGGACAGCTTCCTCTAGAGCGGCTCCTTCGCTTAGCTTCACAGCCAATGCACCGTTAAACGTATCGCCTGCACCAGTCGTATCTACAACTTCGACCTTATGTCCCGTTACATGGCCTTGCGTCCCATCCGCCGATTTGTAATAAGCGCCGTTGCTGCCTGCTGTCATTACGATTGGATGCGGATACTGCTCCAGTAAAGATTCCGGCGTAGTCTGGCGCTCTAAATCTGTCACAATAGCCAGCTCAGATTCATTTGGCGTAATGAGATGCAGCTGGGCTAGCAATTCCTCCGGCAATCTCACAGCAGGCGCCGGGTTCAAAATAACAGGTACGCCGAGTGAATGCGCGAGCTTAATGGAAGCTTCGACCGTTTCAAGCGGGATTTCATGCTGCAGCATGACCATATCTGAGGCAGCGATGACATCCTTCAGTGCAAGGACATCTTCTGGAAGCAAGCAGTGGTTTGCTCCTGGAATAACGATAATGCGATTGTCGCCTTCGGTGACGGTAATAGCAGCGATGCCGGTAGCTTTATGAGGAACCGTTTTCACATATTGCATATCGATACCCTCAGCGCCAAGCGCGTCCCTTAGCTGCTGCGCCATCGTATCCTCGCCGACACAGCCGATCATTGTAACCGCAGCGCCAAGTCTTGTGCAAGCGACTGCCTGATTAGCGCCTTTTCCGCCTGTAAAGCTGGAAAAAGCGTTGCCAATCAACGTCTCCCCTTGATTCGGCATCACATCCGTTTCTGTAACCATATCAATATTCAAACTGCCAATAACGGTAATTTTTGCTTGAGACATAGAAACACCTCTTGTTTTTGATTATGTGATGTGTAATCGGTTACACATGGTTGCTTCTCATTTTAAATAGCCCGTGTGTCATTGTCAACTATCAAACTTTACGATGAAGCTAGTTCTATTGGCATAGCTGAGGCAAATAATCAGTCGGCAGACTGATATTATCGGGTTATAGCCGTATGATACAATTGTGAAATCATGTTTTTTGAGTTCCGGGGCATAATGGCCTTGGCTGGGAGGTGCTTTTATGGGGAATGCAGGACTTACATATAAGCTGATGACGGATCATGGGGAATTTAAGAAAGAAGAGATTAATATGTCGGTTATCACGGATATCATATATGGATTTGAACTGGATTATGAGGATTTTATCGTGCTTGAGCCGAGCTTGCCGCTGGAAAACAGCATCTATTTGCAGGCTGCAACCGTAGGGAAAGGCATGAGCGGCTTCGTTGTGGAAATCCGGTTCGTGTATGCCGATGATTCATTCAAACACTATGAATACAAAACGACGGATAAAGGCGAGATTGTTCGAATGTTTCTTGAATATTGGGGAGCACAGAAGCTGCCTGACCACTCGCAATGGAATGATGTTACAAGCATGTTCACGTAATTGTTACATAAGCTTAAGCGGAGGAGTAACATGCAGTACAAGCGTTTTATTCTTTTTTCAATCGTCATAATGGCCTTGCTTATTTTACTCGTTAATACGAGCTTGTTTCAGGAAAATGCGGCTAAGGCAGCTTCCCATTACTATGTTCGCTCACATTACGCGAGCAGCGAGTTTACTTTTCTAAAAATTGTTTATGATACTGGCCACGGTAATTACACGGTTACATATAAGGACAATACGGAGCAGCAGTTTAGCTTTACGATGGCTCCGCGCTATTTTCCTGTATTTGTGCGTTATGATCCGCTGAAGAGTCCCTCTAAATAACAAAAGTTCCGACCCCTATCAGTGGAGGTTCGGAACTTTTTTATTTAGTCATTTTTAATGAGCAGGCTCATATAGCCTAGCGTATGATAGCCTTGCTTTTTAAAATCATCGAGGATGTTTTTAAGAAACAGCGCGGTATGTTCATAGTTTTTAGTATAAGATTGAATGAGCTTTACGGTCAGTTCCTCGGTTAATTGCTGATGGTGCGCAGCTATGCCGATAAGATGCAGCTTGATCATGGCAAATTCGGCCACGAGCATTTGATAGCTGTCAAAAACGGGGATGTTCACATGCATTTCCGCAAGCATCCGGCTATATAAATGATTCAAAATGAAATTCTCTAAAACGTGCGCATGCTGATCCATAAATGGCTTGTAATAATGCTCGTAAGAGTAATCGTAGGTACCCGCAATTGCTTCCAATGAACTTCCATTTCGCGTCATTCCTTGTTTATAATCATGGATACACTCTCGGTAGCGGGCATTCCATATCGTATCATCCAAAATATCCATCAAATAATTATTCAAATATTGCAGTTGAAAAATAGGATCTAGCGGATACACATTATAACTGCGCAGCTCATCGTTGTGGGCAACCTCTTCCCTGAACTGAACGCATAAATGTGGCAGCTCCTTATATTTTTTCTCATCCATCAGCAAGTTGACATTATCGCAGAACACACCAAGCAGAATAAGGCGATGGGGCAGGCTGAATTCCCGATATTTCATAATCTCCATCATCATCTCGCGTATTTCAGGAAAGTAGAACTCCGGGCGATTCGGATCCAGAGTAGCGGCTGCTTTATGTTTATAGGTAACGGAGCCAATGTGAGCTAAATCGACGTCTACTAATTCCATCGCTTGCTCATCAAGCAATACTAATCGGGCCACCTCCGGGCAAGAAAGCTGGGCCGTCATTTCCAAGGCATTGCCTGCCTGATTAATGACACGGGGGTAGGTTCGGCATGTTTGGGACAGGTATGATTCGCCGAGTTCTAATTGAATCGAGCACATTCCATGATCAAGCATGGCACAATCGCCTGTATTCGGGTTCAACTGCATTTCAGCATAATCTTGAACGCTGCCCTGCGGTTTAATGGATAAGTTTTTCTTCAATTTGCGCCTTAAGCTAGTATTGGTTACTGATTGGTATTTCGTGTAGGTATGTTTATCAATACTGATCCCCCACCAAGCGCAGCAAGTATCTTCACAGGCGGAACCAATGCAAGCAAACTGCTTCATGTATTTTGGGACTTTATGTTGTGGAGATGTCATGTGAACCTTGAAACCTCACTTTCTTATTTGTTTTAAACATTATATATTTCAAAAATAGTGTATTAAGAAGAATAAATTCATGTCAAGCTGTATTTAAGTTAAAAGTTACAACACAAAATCCCGAACACTCCATATACATGGGATGCTCGGGATTTTTTTATAGCTTGCTAGCTCAACTATTTAATTAGAAGAACCGAGCTCCGCCACAACATCATCCATTTTCATGCTGCTTGCTAGAGGGCCGGAGCTGATCCAATGTCTTGCATTTACGAAAATGACATGGCCCGCTTTAACGGCCGGTACCGATTTCCACACGGCGGATTGCTCAATCGCGCTGAAGCTTTCCTTCGCCTGTTTAATTTCCTCGTCCGTGCTGCCGGCTCCACCGAGCGTAACGAATAAATAGTCAGCCTGCAATTCGGGCAGCATCTCCAGCGAAATCGTCGCATTTTGAAAATTAGGCTGCTCCTGATGCCACTTCTCAACGGTTGGATCCAGCTTTATTCCAAGCTCGTTATATAGAACGCCGGGATAGGTTGGCCATTCGATTTGCGTTTTTTCATCGATATAATTAGGGAAATAGACTCGGAAATCTTTGGCGGTCATGCGGATGAAAGCTGCACTTTTGCCTTCCGATAGAATAGGGTTCAGAGCTGTTCTCGCATCCGCAGCCTGCTTATCATAAGCGCTGATGACCGATTGTGCTTGATCCTCCATACCCAACGCTTGTCCAATAGCTGCAAGCGAATTTCTCCAATCCTCACGATCGTATACGATGGTTGGCGCGATTTTGGAAAGATTATCATAACCTTCTTGCATAATCGCGGTGCTCGCAATAATCAAATCCGGCTGAGCTGCAACGATCGCTTCGAGATTCAGGTTATCGCCCCAAATTTCCAAAGTGGCACCTTGCTCTTTAAGTTTGTCGTTTAAATAATAGCCTTCGCCAATCGACATTCCGAATACCATCGGTACATTTAAAGCGAGCAGCATATCCTCCAAATTAATGGAAGCAATCCGCTCAGGGCCCGCTGGAAGCTCAGTTGTGCCGAAGGGATGTGTAACCTTGAGCGGCTGTTGATCGGAAGAAGTCTCCGGTGAAGAAGCGGAAGGTGAAGCGGTCGAGACAGGGTTAGAAGCCGAACTAGACGGCTGCCCGCTTCCTGAGTTGTTCCCACACGCTGACAACAGCACAATAGCGGCAGCAAGAGCAATATACAGGAAGGAATGACGGTGCAAATACATGATGAAACCTCCGTTTTGACAATAATGGTCAGGCTTATAATGATCAAAACGTATTATACGCTCCCGCCGCTTTGCAAAACATGGACATTCGTGTTTAGTTCGTTCTAAATAATTCTTCTACCTGTTCTACCATGAGATTGTGGGCAAAAGGGGAGTAGTCCAGCCAGGGGCATTCCTGTATTCGCCGCACATTTCCCGCTTTTACAGCTTTAAGCTTTGTCCATACGCTGCTATGCTGAAGCTGCCGCCACATTTGCTGAGAGGCTTGGTCAGAATCAATAATAAGCAGCAGACGATCTCCCGTAAAAATAGGCATCTCCTGCTCCTTAATCTCACGTAAAATCGATATGTTTTCTAAGTCATAAGGGCAGTTTAATTTCAAATCCTCATATAAGACAGCCCCTCCGTTACGTCGTCCATATACAACGATATGTCCCTGCATGAGATGAACAATTGAAATCGTATCCCCTTGAAAAAGCTTCCTGACCCGCTCCCCGGCATAAGCCGCCTTCTGATCATAATTCGCGAGCCAGCATGCAGCGTCCTCTCCTTTGCCAAGCAGGGCTGCAATTTGCCTAAACTGCTGCCGCCAGTCTAGCTCAAGCCAAGGAATGACGACGGTGCGGGCGATTTTGCCGATGGAGCCTATAATCTGTTCATTCACCATATCGTCGCATAAAATGAGCTCGGGCCTAGCCTGCTGAAGCGCACTGCGATTATAATCAACTAAATCCGGCTCCATTCGTTTGGATCGTCGAAGCGGATAGGGAATATGCTGAAAAAAAGCATGGCGGTGCACGTCCCTTTGCGGATCGACCTGTGCGGCACACGGAATAATGCCTAAAGCAAGCAAATGTCCGGCATAGGGAAATGAAAAGGAAGCAATTCGTGTATTCGTCCACGCTGCATATTGTTTTGGCGTTATGCCTGCCGCTTTCTTAAACTTACGGCTGAAATAAAATTCATCCTCAAAGCCGACCTTTTCGGCAATTTCCTTAATCCGCAAATTAGAATGCAGCAGCTGCTCCTTCGCTTTGTTGATCCGGATGCTGTTCAAATAATCAATGGGGCTTTGCCCGATCCAATGCTTGAATTGATGGGAGTAATGCCATAGGCTCATGCCTGCGATGGAGGACAGCTTCTGCCGGGTCATGACTTCCGCATATTTTTCATTCATATAATGGATGGTTCGGTCGATCATGGCTTTCGCTTCCGAAGGCCAGTTTTCGTTTTCGCTCAAAGCAGCGGCCTGCTGCTCGAACTCTGCTTCGGTGGTCTGTTTCTTCCAATAACTGTAACCGCCGTCCGCTTGCAGGACGGAAGCTGGTTTTCTCATTTTCGCGTCCTCCTTTTAAAGAAGCTTCTTCATTTATATTTTTCAACAGCTTAGCGCTAGCGTTCACTTTTCTGCTTGCTAATCATTTAATGAGAATTGTTATCAATTGTAGTTTATACGAAATCAATAGTCTGTACAACCTCTTTTCCCTTTTTACATCAGCATAGCTTGTCCCATTAGATTTAAATAATTGCTGGACATATATTAATTGTTTGGTAAGCTTGTTATAAGGCCTCTGACGCAGAGGCCTTATATTATTTTAGGAGGAGAACAGCATGGAAAAAGCGGTTTATTGTTTATGCAAAATCAGTAATGTACGCATAGGGAGTGAGGTCTACTATGAACCATAGTATCGGTTTGTCCTATGCCCAAGAACAGCTTGTGTCGCAGCTTGCCGTGTTAGGTGTCGAGAGGAAACGCTTCCTCGACGCCTATTTTGTTATGCCGGGGAAAGAGCGTATGGAGATGGAACAATTTCTATTCTTGTATACGGAGGCCGTGCAAGAGCTTCTCTCGGAAACGGACGTGCTAATGGAAGAAAAACTTCAATCCATGGTGCTTATTGGCAGCCATATTACGATTGAATATCCTGATTATGAAGCGTTGGATTCCTTTACCATCGTGCTGCCTGAGCAGGCCAATCCAGACGAAAACCTCATTTCCTTTCTGTCGCCTGTTGGCAGGCAATTGCTTTTGGCACGTCTAGGCGAGTCTATCACTGTAGCGACACCATCGGGCCCCATGCGTGTCATTCTCGCTTCAATTAAGTTCACTGCTAACCAATTATCCAGGGAAGGAGGAGCTGTAAGTGGATCTTAGAGAATCCGAATTGCCCGGTATTGGCCGAAAATACAGCCTGCGAACCCGCAGCGGGGAGCAGCTGGTTATCGTCGTTCATAATGATGAACGAAGGGATATTTTTCATATGGACACAGATGAGCCTGATGAGATGCGGTCAATGGTCACACTTGATGACGAGGAAGCCAGAGTTGTATCGGCTATCATTGCAGGCATCACCTATAAGCCTAAATTTCTGGAAAATCAGGAAATAGCGCTAGATAGCTTAGTTATCGAATGGATTCGGCTGGAGCCTTTATCTAAATGCGTTGGCAAACGGATTGGGGAGCTGGATATCCGCAAAACGACGGGTGCGACCATTTTGGCCATAGTAGAGAAGGATAAGACGAAGCATATTAATCCTGGAGCGGAATACGCGTTTACGTCAGGCGTAACATTAGTCGTGGCAGGTGAACGCATTCAACTGAACCAATTAAAAAAACTTTTGCTGAATGGGGCACTTTAGCCCATGGAGACGCTCATATTTGAAGTCGGGATGGCACTGGCGCTCATTACGCTGACAGGCTTGCTTTCAGCGAAGCTTCGCTTCTCGGTTATTCCTTTTTATATTTTGATCGGGATGGCTGTGGGACCGCATGCGCCGCATTTTTGGATTATTGATTTGCGGTTTATTGAGAGCTCCTCCTTTATCGAATTTATGGGACGTTTAGGCATTTTATTTTTGCTGTTTTATTTAGGGCTGGAGTTTTCGGTAGCGCGGCTGTTGAAATCAGGTAAAGCGATAATCGTAGGCGGCTCCTTCTATGTCGCACTGAATTTTCTATCAGGGCTGCTGCTTGGCTGGATTACGGACTTGCCCATCAAAGAAACGCTAGTCGTTTGCGGCATTATGACCAGTTCCTCCACTGCTATTGTGGCAAAGGTGCTGGTCGACTTAAAGAGAACCGCCAACCCGGAAACAGAAATCATTATGGGTATGATCATGTTTGACGATTTGTTTATTGCGGTACACATATCGATTTTGACGGGGCTCATCTTGAGCGGCGCATCCTCTTTTTGGAGCGTTTTGCTAATCTCTTTGACTGCGCTTGCCTTTATCGTTGTATTTTTATTTGTGGGCAGGAAAATTATTAAATATATTGATTTTGCGCTTAATATTAAATCGTCAGAGCTGTTTCTGCTGATGATTATGACGCTGCTGTTTCTTGTAGCAGGCTTCTCGGAAACGCTTCATGTTGCAGAAGCGATTGGAGCATTGATGATCGGGCTTGTACTTGGCGAATCCAGGCATGTGAAGCGGATTGAGCAGCAGGTGTTACCCTTCCGCGATTTTTTCGGGGCGCTGTTTTTCTTTAGCTTTGGATTAACGATCGAACCAGCATCCTTGGGCGGCGCGGTAGGGATGACGCTGATCGCGGTACTTTTGACGCTGGTTGGCAATTTGGGAGCAGGCATGCTGGCGGGCCGTATTTCAGGCATTTCGCCAAAGGCATCGCTTAATGTAGGCTTTACGCTCGTTTCCCGAGGCGAGTTCTCCATCATTATGGCGAACATCGGCAAAGCGGGCGGTTTAATGGTTTCCATTCAATCCTTTGCGGTGCTGTACGTCTTAATTCTTGCTGTGCTCGGTCCTTTGCTTACGAAGGAGTCCAAGTGGATCTATCAAAGCTATGAGCAGTTGCGGAAGAGACTGAGGCGCTCAAGAGGATAACGGACGGTGTGCGAAAAAAAGAACAGGAGCTACTCAGAAAGCAGCATGACTGCTAAATGAGTGGCTCCTGTTCTTATATTTTACCCTCGAAAATGTAGCTTTGCCGCCAGAGGACGGCGACAGCCGTTTACGCTTAGCTGACGGATTTCTTCTGCAATAACCGCTGCAGCTCTTCCTCTACTCTTGCGCTTTGCTGCGCATTTTGCTCTGCAGTTCCCGTTGGGGCACCATCCAGGCCATAAGAAGCTTTGGACAACTCCTGCTGCGCTTCCCGTTCCATCAGCTTCTGTTCAATACGGTCAAAACCTCGGGAAGCGAAGCTTCCGTGCAAGGAATCCGCTGATGAATAGCCAGTGGCTCCGTCTGTTTTCTTCAAGCGCAGAACGAGCTCTTTGCGTTTTTCCTGCAGCCGAATTTTTTCTTCCTTAAGCGATTCGAGACGAAGACCGAGCTCAAACGCGCTCTGCTTGGCTAGCTGAGCCAGCTTTGTAGTTTCTTCTTTCTGATCGGCATAAGCCAGTTTTGCTTCAAGTGCAGCGCGGGCTTCTTCCTCGCGTTCACCTGCGACCGCTTGCTCTGCTTTGCTTTCATAGTAGTCGGCTTGTTGCTGCAGCTCCGAAAGCTTTGCCAGAAAAGCACGCTCTTGCGCCTGCTGATGCAAGCTCTCTCGTTCAGTATTTGCAATGTCCTCGTCCAGATCCCTCAAATACTGGTTAAGCATCGTCACCGGGTTTTCCATTTTATCTAACATTTCATTGGCCGCTGCCTTCGTCATACTAAATACACGTTGTAAAATTCCCATTCTATCATCTCTCCTCGAAATTAATTTTTAGTAGTTATCAGAAAATCTGAAATCGCCATGTGGAGCCTTTGGAACAACCAACGTCGCAATGAAGTAGGCAAGGATGACTGCACCGCAGCTGAAAAGGGATGCAAAAACAACAAGCAATCTTATAATAGTAGGATCAATGCCGAGCCAGTGTCCAATTCCTCCGCAGAGACCGGTTAGCTTGCTATCCGTCGTTGATCGAAATAATTTTTTCATAACGTTCATCCTTTCCCGTGTTCGTCTATGTCCTTATTGTAATGCGCTCCGCGAGATTGCGTAACGGACCGCAGTCCGTTCAGCATACTAGCCTTTAGGCGGGCATCAACGCGACAAATGGCGGGGGAAACATAGATTGCTTTTCTCAGTGAGCTTGTCAAACTAGTCCGCATAAATGTCCAAGTTCCCTCATACACATGAATCAGATGGCAAAACATTGTGAAGAGGGGTTGATTTTAATGCGTCGCATGACATGGGCCGCGGCAATGATATTATGTTTTTCACTCGTATTGGCTGCCTGCGGGACGAAGGATGCCGAGTCCGTGGTGAAGGATCTGGACAAGGTAGTAAATGGGCTTGAGAGCTATCAAGGAAGCGGGACAATGACACTTCATACGGGCCAACAGCCGCTTACCTACAAGGTTGAAGTATCCTACCAGAAGCCGCAATATTACCGCATCAAGCTGACTAATGAAGAAAAAGACATTACTCAAATTGTACTGCGCAATGACGATGGCGTTTTCGTCCTGACGCCACGCCTCAATAAAGTGTTCCGTTTCCAAAGCGATTGGCCGCAAAATCAAGGTCAGGTTTATTTGTACCAGACGCTCGTGCAGAGCATTTTGCTGGATAACTCGCGCCAATTTGCTTCTGAAGAAAGTGCCTACGTCTTCGACGTTATGGCAAATTACAATAATGGATCTTTGGCGCGGCAAAAGATTTGGCTCGACAAGTCAAGCTATAAGCCAGTCCATGTTGAGGTCAGCGATGCCAATGCTGCGCTAATGGTCGAGGTGCAGTTCAATACATTCGAATTTGGCTCCAAATTTGATAAGAGTGTATTTGAAACAGAGGCTAATATGAAGTCGACCCCATCGAGCAGCGGCACAGGCGAGCAAGCAACTTCGGCAATTCCGGAGGATAATGTCAATAACAATGGCACGGACAATAATCAGGCATCTGGCTCAGACAATAATGCAGGCGGGCAGAACGAAGTGGACAGCAGTACAGGCATCTCTGGCAATGCCAATACAGATGGCAATTCGGAGCAAAACAATGGCACTGATCAAAATGCGAGTACAGATCAAAATACAGACGGCAGCTCGAATGCAAATGAGGAAGCCAATGAGACAAGCGCGCTGCCGGATGATGGCGTGTTCCTGACAATGGCTCCGACGTATTTGCCGGATGGTGTCGTTTGGAAAGACAGCAGTGATGTGGAGTTCGCTGGAAATCCTGGCCAACTGACTCGTTACACAGGCGTTTACGACTTCTCGCTCATTCAGACTCAGCCTCACGATCAAGCAGCCTCGCTTGTCCCAGGCACCTTGGTGGATCTTGGCTTTACGTGGGGAGAGCTCACCTCGGGAACCGAGCAGCAAACGCTCAGCTGGACTTATGAAGGCGATCAGTTCAGGCTGACAAGCGCCACGCTGCCAGAAACCGAAATGATCAAAATTGCCCAATCCGTGCAATCGGGCGTCGATAAATAGGAAGAACCCTGAATTTCCAAGACGTGCTAATCAAATCCGGCAGTCATTTCATTGACAGTCCTGACGGCAACGTATAACATTAATACTATTGATGTTTACTGGCCTTCATGTATGGGGCTGCCGGATGAGGAGAAGGTGAACGACTTGGAGGGGTATTATCGCCCAACACGGGTAGAAATTTCTTTGGATGCGCTGCGCCGCAATTTGAGCGTGTTTCGAGCGCATATGGGCGAGGACGTACGCCTGATGGCTTCTGTGAAAGCCAATGCTTATGGCCATGGAGCGGTGGAAATCGCACGGGAAGCTGCGAGCTGCGGAGTAGATTATTTAGGGGTCGCTTTTCTGGATGAGGCATTGGAGCTGAGACGGGCAGGCATTTCCATCCCTATATTGGTGCTTGGCTATGTTGCTGCAGATGCGCTGTGGCTTGCAAGAAAACATGATATAACGATAGCCTTGTTTCGCGAGGATGTATTAGAGGCAGCGTCCAAGCTGCCAGCTCCGGATGAGGATCATTTTAATAATAAGCTAAAGGTTCATATTAAAGTAGATTCCGGCATGGGACGGCTTGGGCTCATTGGAGCGGATGCGGCTATCCCTTTTATTGAAAAGGCGCTTTCCGTTCCCCAGCTTGAGGTCGAAGGGTTATTTACCCACTACGCCCGTGCGGATGAGCATGACAAAAGCTATACGATTTTGCAGCATGAGCGTTTTCAGGAAGTCGTTCGTTATGTGTTGCAGCAGAAGCTGCCGATTCCGATCATTCATGCGGCTAACAGCGCTGCAGGCATGGATACGCCGGAGCTTGCGGGCAATATGCTGCGGCTTGGCATTAGTATGTATGGCCTTTACCCTTCGGATGAGGTGCGCCATGATGAGCTGCAGTTGGAGCCGGTATTGTCGCTTAAGACAGAGATCGTCATGGTGAAAAATGCACCTTCTGGCTGGGGCATCAGCTACGGCGCTCGTTATGTGACGCAGGGCGAGGAGCGGATTGGAACGCTCCCGATTGGCTATGCCGATGGCTTTAGCCGGATGCTGACAGGCAAAGCGCAAGCGCTTGTTCGTGGCGTAAAGGTTCCTGTCCGCGGGACGATCTGTATGGATCAGTGCATGATTGCGCTTGATGCGGCGGCGACGGAAGCTGGAGAACCCGTTGAGCAAGGCGAAGAGGTTGTACTCATTGGCGATCAGGGCAATGCGCGGATTTCTGCAGAAGAGGTTGCGAAGCAGCTCGATACGATTAATTATGAGGTCACCTGCATGCTGGCCGCTCGTGTACCGCGTGTCTATTTTAAGGATGGAAAGGCGCTATCCGTCGTAAATCCTTTAATTTGACAGCATGAGCGTTCGGGAAAAATTTCAAATGCCATTTTTACGCAAAAAAAGAGGGATTTCACCATTTGTCTCGAATTAATGCTAGGTCGGGTTTAAAGACGCTAAAGTACGTCATGTTCGTACAGCATATTTGATATATCGCTGACATAGATATGTTGAAGTATAGAGGGGCCTTATTATTGCAATAATGTGTATTAAAGGTTGTGGAAAAGTTTTGGAGGTGCTTGTTCGGTGGCCAATGTGCAGAACACCAAGAGGATCATGATTAGCTTGCCGGATCATTTACTGGAGGAGGTTGACGGTATCGTAGCTAAGGAGAACTCTAACCGCAGTGAATTTATTAGGCAGGCTATGAAGCTGTACCTTGTGGAAAGAAAGAAACGGCAAATCCGCGAGTCCATGCAGCGTGGGTATCTGGAGATGGCGAAAATCAACTTGAACATGGCCTCGGAAGCTTTTCAAGCGGAGGTAGAGGCTGATCACACGCTCGGCCGTCTTGTAAGCGGGGTGTAGAGCTTGATCGTAAAACGTGGAGACGTGTTCTTTGCTGATCTGTCACCTGTCGTCGGATCGGAGCAGGGAGGAGTGCGGCCTGTTCTTGTCATTCAGAATGATATCGGCAACCGGTTTAGTCCGACCGTCATTGTGGCGGCCATTACCGCGCAGATTCAGAAGGCGAAGCTCCCTACACATGTAGAAATGAACGCGGCTGCACATGGCTTTGACCGGGATTCCGTCGTTCTGCTTGAGCAGATTCGAACGATCGACAAACAGCGGCTGACCGACAAAATTACGCATTTGGACGATGAAACGATGCGTAAGGTCGATGATGCGCTGCTGATTAGTGTGGGCTTGATTGATTTTTAAAAATATAAGCATTTATAAGTTTCACACTTATAATGGGCTTATATTTCAGCGTGAAACGGTAGCATTGCCGCCAGAGGATGGCGACAGCCGTTTCACCTTGACGGGTTATATCCTGTGTAAATGCGCTCCCCTATAGCATCCGTTGATGCTGTAGGGGAGCGCATTTGTGCATGAACGGCGTTTGAAAATTTATTATAAAAAAAGATGGACAAGAAATGTTTCCTTTGCTATTATGTGGTTAATCAAGAAACACACCAATTACATATGAGCAATATTTAGCGAAGAACGCTAGTAGTTAAGCCTTTTATAGGCTGCTGCTGCGTTCTTTTTTTGTTGTCTGCTAATGGCTCGAAAGGGGGAAGGAATGAATAGAAAAAGGAATATTTGGATCAGTGTGCTGGCTGCGCTGTTGTCGGGTGCGCTTGTATACGGCCTGTTCCAGATTCAGCAGCTGCAATTGCAGCGACAAGAAATGGTTGCTGTCGTCGTGCCCAAGCGTTTTATTATGGCTGGCGCAACTTTGATGGCAGAGGATCTCGCCTACCGGTATGTACCGAAAGCCGCTTACGACAATGGAATGCTGCTGGATGCTGCGACTGCTGCCGGAATGGAGACGATTGTACCGCTCGGCAAGCAGGAACCGATTCTCGGTTGGAAAATCGACCGCTTTCACCTGCTGCCGGGCAGCGGCGAATCGACCTTCCAAATTCCGCGCGATTATGTACGCTCCATCTCTAACGGCATTCGCGCCGGGGATAAGGTGGTGCTGTATTTATCCGGTGAAGGAGAAGGTACCGGGCGCCTGTTTGATCAGGCAATTACAGTAGCGTCAGTCAAATCCTCAGGCAATGTTGAAATCGATAATATGGACGATCCGAATCTGCTCTCCTTAGCGGATGGGGATAAGGAAAAGATGTATGCCTCCCGGCGTGAGGCCAATGGCATGATCGATTACATAAACCTCAATCTGACCGAGAGGCAGTGGCTTGCAATCGATGGCTATTGCAAGGATGGAAGCTATAAGCTTGTCGTTGCTTTCAGCCCCGAATCGCTTAATGTTGTGGATGAGATGAAGGAGGAGCAGCCTTGATGGAGCAGCGAATACCGCTCATTGCCTTTGTGGGAACGACGCCTAATATTGGGACGACGACAGCGGCTTTTGCGGCGGCATACCGAATGGCCGAAGCCAGCGGCCTGCATGTCGGCTATTTATGCCTGCATCTTAAGAGCGCGAAGCTCCATCGCTACCTCGGCATCAAGGAGCCGCAAAGCACGCTCGACAAGCTGCGGCCTGAGCTGCAATCAGGCTCGCTGACACCGGGAAAATTGAAGAGTGCTATGCATGTGGTTGAAGGAAGAGAGAATTTGCGAGTGCTGTTCGGCAATGTTGTGCGTGATCAGGCCGAATTTTTTACCCCTGAGGAGGCCGAGCATTTGATCCATATTGCGGGGCAAACCTTTGAGGTGCTTTTTATGGATGTCAGCGCTTATTGGGACAATGCAGCTACCGTGTGTGCATTGCGGCTGGCGAGTACGCGAATTGTAGTCACGACCGGTGCGCTTTCCCATTTTCAGGAGGATGGAAGACGCTGGATCACACAAATTTCTCCGTTATTCGGCCTGACAGCTGACCAATACAATACCGTTATTATAGAGCCCCCATGGGGCAGAGGAGGCTATCGAATGAAAGATATTTGCAAGGAAATGGGTACGGTGAAGCTAGGTGAAATGCAAATGACGAAGGATACATTTATCCATTTGGACAGCGGCAAGCTTGGTCAATGGCTGGGGGAAGATCAGGCGGGCAGGACAGCAATGAAAAAACCATCGCAGCAGTTAATGGAGCGATATGGCATTCGGACTATAGCTCCTGCTTTTAAGCTGCAGCCTTGGTATCGCAAGCTGCTCTCGCATCGCAATGAGGCCCGCTCTTGAAGGCGGGAGACAGCCGATTTTCTCCTTTTGATTATTCAGCCCAGTTGAGAGTGGGGGCGACTGGAAGCAAGGAAGGAGAGGGCGGGGACGTGCACCTGCCAGATCCGTCACATGAAGCGGATTTTGACAGGCTCGCTGATGAGATGAAAGCTTTTTTGGCAGCGCCGCGTGGGCTGAATGATGAGGAGCGAAGGCAGTACAATGAGACGCTGAACCGTGCTGTACTTGGGTTTATGCCAGAGCGGGAACAGATTTATGCAGTTATTAATGATCGGTTGCGGCGACTACGCATTCATAATCAAGATGGTAATCATCATCCCTATCAAACGCTTGCTGAGGCCTTGTTCGCCGAGGTTATTGGGCTGAATGTGCTTGAACTCGTTTTGCAGCATAAGGAAGGGCTGGAGGAGGTGCAGGTCGTAGGCACGCAAATTTATGAGGTTCGCAGTGGTGAGGCTGTTATGTCGAAGCATCAATTTGCAAGTGTTCGCGATGTTGAGCGTATTCAGAGCAACTTGGTGCTGTATAACAATGATCGGTTTACCCCGCGCAAGCGCTGGGCGGAGGTGATGCTGAGCGACGGCTCGCGCGTCACGATGACAGGATTCGGCTTCACCTCGAAGCCGACGCTGACAATTCGCTTTTTTACAGTTAAAAGCTTTGGCCTGCCTGTACTTAGCGAGCCGGAATACGCAACGATAAGTCATGCGATGCTTGCCATGCTGCAAGCTGTGCTGCATGCGAGATTCAATCTTATTATTATTGGGCCGACGAATTCCGGCAAAACCCATTTCATGAAGGCGCTAATTGCAAGCCTGCCTGATGAGGAGCGGATCATTACCATTGAAGGGCGCTTCGAAATGATGCTCGGAAGAGACTTTCCAGCAAAAAATATCGTCGAATATGAAGCCGACGAGGATGATCCTCAGCACCAGGCTAGCCGGGCGTTCAAATTGGCCCTTAGGCAATCTCCTCAGCGCATCGTGCATGCGGAGATTCGGGACAGCGATGCTAACATATATGTGAGAGCCTGCACTAGAGGGCATTCCGGCAGCATGACAACCGTGCATGCGAATGCGCTGGAGGATGTGCCAGAGACGATCACCGATATGTGCATGCTGGATGGGCGCGGCATGAACCCGGAACGACTGACGAAACGGATAGCCGAATATGTGGTGGAGATTGGAATTGAAATGCGCAACATCAGAGGGCGGCGCGTCGTATCGCGCCTTGCTGAAATAGGCTGGGCGGACAACGAGGTGAAAGTACGGGATTGGGCCGTTTATGATGAAGCGCTGGAGCAGTGGCAATATCCGCAGCGACCTTCGCAGCGAGCTATGAAGAAGCTGGCGAGGGGAGGTTTGTTTTTTGACTAGGCTGTATGTGCTTGGAGGCGGTGCACTGCTATTTTTGTTCCTGTTTATTATGGTTGCTGCTTTGCTTATCTTGTGGATGGAGAGGCATGAGCGGTTAGCTAGACTAGCCTATCGGCAGCGAGGGCGCTTCCGCCACCTTCTGGAGCAGCGACTGCAGCGGATGGACAAGCTCTATCGTCCGCTTGCCGATTTATTAGAGGCGCTCCAGATCAAGCTGCAGCCATTGGCATTTTTATGCTTGTCGGGCCTGCTGCTGCTGATTGGGCTGGCCGCTGGCGGATTGTTTTTTCAGACGATAAAAGGCACCCTGCTGTTCGGGGTTGTACTGGGCTGTTTGCCATATACGGTGCTGCGGGCGCTGCTCGTCCAGCGTCAAATGCAGACACAGGTCGAATTTTTACCTGCCATTGAGCTGTTTTATCAGTGTTATTTAGTGAACGGCGGGGTACAGGTGAGGGCAGCGCTGCAGCGAACGATTGATGAAAGAAGGCTGCTCGGCCCGATGAAAGCCGTTTTTGAGCAACTATATCGCAATTTGTCTGTCCGCGGTGATGATGAAGCGAGTTTGCGGATTTTTGCTGCATCGCTTGGGCATACGTGGGCGGATTACTTCGCTAATATTTTGCGCGTTGCGCTTGCTGAAGGCGTGCCGATGGCAGATGGCCTCAAAGATTTGCTGACGGATATGCGCAAAGCACGGCGAGCGAATGAGCAGGAGCGGAATCGGCTGCTGGAAATCCGCATTGCCAATTTTACGCCGATGTTGTTTTTGGCTTTATTTATTGGCATCAATATGCATTATAACGAGCAGAATGCCTACTATTATTATGTTCTGGACGCGAAGGGCAGAGATATGCTTTTAAATGCGCTGCTGCTCATTTTTGGCTCCTTTTTAATGGGACTATGGCTATCTCGAAAAAAAATGTAAGCTGCTGTGCATTACGTATGTGCAGGCAGGAAAGGAGGCAAGGCTGCGATGCATCATTGGGTCGAAATCGGCGCGCGTATAGGAGCAATTGCGGCCCAGTTTATATTTGGATTTATTGCAGTGGCCGCTATACTCAGGCTGCTGCCGCAGAAGAAGCCCCGCTGGCTGCATCTCACTGGAATCAAATGGCGGTCAAGAAAAATACCGGATGGATGGCTTAGCAAGCTTAAGCTTTCAAGGGAACAACAGTCATATGTCGACCGGGAAATGCTGCTCGCAGGATGCGGAGTGGAAGTAGACCCCGGTTGGTACGTAGCTGCTCGCAAATTGCTGCTTATTGTAGGGCTAATAATTATTTCTATCTGTGTACCTGTAAGTGCGGGTCAGGGTCAGGACAGCATTATGGCCTATTTAACCGCATTGCTCGTTTTTTGCTGGATTTTGCTGCTTTGGGATTTGCCATGGCTTCGGATGCTGCGCAAGCTTCGATCGGAGCGCATGACCAAGGAAATTTATGTAATGAGCAATCAATTGCTTTATTTGGCTGATTCGTCACTGCATATTCATACGAAGCTGACACGCTGCATCCCGTATACGAGAACGCTTCGCGGCGATTTGGAGCGGCTGCTCGGAGAATGGTATCACGATGCCGAACAGGCATTGCGCCAATTCAAGTTTAGAATGGGAACGGATGACGGCATGAGCTTTGTAGAGACCATTGATTCGCTTCGCATCGATGACAGCGAGGAGTATTATATGCTTTTGCGTGACCGTATTCAGGAGTATAAGGAGAAGCTGGAGCTTGCCAAAGACAGCCGCAAGGAGACAGCATCGTATTTGCTCTTTATGCTTGCGGGAGTTCCTATTTTATATACGTTTCAAGTTTTTATTTATCCATGGGTGATGGAGGGACAGAAGTTGTTCGCATCATTGGGCTGAGGGTTATGAATCTCCAACATGTAAAAGGAGGTGAATTCGCAATGCGCAATATTTTAATGACCGTCATGCTGTTAGTTGTCGTTATTTTGCTTTTCAACGGCATTATTGCTAAGGACACGACTGGCACCAGCAGCCAAATCCAATCGCAAGGAGACGCTGCCAATGAAAAAATCAGCAAGCTGCTGCAGTAGGGTTTATGGCCAGCGTTAGCGGCAAGGAGAGGGGGAAGGCGATGAGGAGCCTGCTGGCAGCCATTTTGCTGCTTGTGACGATTGTTATGATTTACTCTGGAGCTGCAGAAGGGGATCAAGGAATGAAAAAACAGCTCGAACGCTCCGGTGATGCCACAAGCAGCTATATAAGGACGATGAGCCCATGAAGAGCATTTTAGTATTTGTGCTGTTCTCAACGATTTTATGCTGGCTGATGTTCTCGCCTATTTATAAACATGTGCTGATTGTGCGCCAGGCTGTACTGCAGCAGGAGGTTGATTATTTGCTGGAAATCGGGGCGAGCGGCAAGTATGGCTATATCAGTCCAGAGATGCTTGAGCAGTCGCGGCAGCGGCTGGCAAAGTTCGGAATGAAGCCGGAAGCGCTGATTTTTGAGGTAGCGGCTGATAATGGCGAGCAGGCAACGAATTTTGCTATGCCCTTGCTGCGAGGAACAGGATTGATCGTTCAGCTTAGCTATCCCTATGAGGGACTGTTTCAATTGGATCGCTTAATCGGCGTGGAGCCGCCTCATGAAAATGGCAGGCTTCGCGCTACAGGCATCAAAATGAGCGAATATGTACCTTGAAAAAAGGCAATTAAAGCCCTATTAGGGCGCTTGTAAAGCTGAATGACTAAATGGGTGAACAGGCGACAGGGAGTTATGCTATGTATAAGCTGACAATCATTGTGCTGATGATGACAATCTGGCTCATGCTGCACGTTATGCAGACAGATGAGGAAATTGCGATGAAGACGCTTTTCCAGGGCAAGCATGCGTTGAACCGTGCCGTTCATGCGGCTGCACAGCAGATCGATAAAACTGCGCTAGGAGACGGTATCGTCCGCATAGATCCAGTGGCAGCCGAAGCGGCAGCAAGCCGTTATTTGCAAGGCAATCTGCAGCTTGATGCAGCAGGGAAGCCGCTCGGCAGCTCCTTCCTGCACGATCCGGTTAAAGTTTTAGTTTTCGAGGTCATTAACGGTGAGCATGCTTTTCCTTATCAATACGTAAATTCGCAATACAGCTATGAAGCTACGCTGCGCCGACCAGGTGTTGTCATGATCATTAAGGTTGTGAACCCAAGGGTGTTCACAGTGCTTGAGCCAATTGAATGGACGATTAAAAGCGTGTCCGAGCTGACTTTTGATTTTTAACCGTATAAAGGAGATGTTGATCATAAAAATGCTTGCGGCAGCTGCCTTGCAGTTGACTGCCATTTGTAAAATTGTTCTAATGAAGGGGAGGGATAAATGATTTCGGGAGTTGAGCACAACGATGGATAAGACGACGATAACGAGAGACATACCGGATGACTTGGTTCAGGAGCGGATAAGCAAGCTTCAGCTGGAGATGGGCAAGAAGGCGATTGACGGCATGCTGCTCACACAAAATATAGATTTGTATTATTACACAGGCTCGATGCAAAATGGTTACGCTTTTGTTCCAGCCGAAGGCGCGCCCGTATTTTTCGTCAAACGCAGCCTGGAGCGTGCAAGACTGGAGACGCTGTTTGCTGTAGAGCCATTAGGCTCATTCCGCCAATTCGGACAAACGCTTGCGGAGCGGTTTCCGCAATTGTTTAAGGCGGGCGCTTCTGCTACTGTGGCTGTGGATCTTGATGTACTTCCAGCACAAACCTATATAAAGCTTAACCAGCTGCTGCAATCGGCTGGGGCAGGCGAACTAGTGGATGGTTCTGCCCTTATTAGAGGACAGAGGATGATTAAATCGCCTTGGGAAATCAAGCGAATAGAAGCTGCGGCGCAGGCTGTAGATGAGGCATTAGGCGAAGCTTTGAATGTGTTGAAAGAGGGTATTACAGAGCTGGCCTGGATAGCCAGAGTGGAATATGAGCTTCGGCTCCGCGGGCATATCGGCTTGATGCGCATGCGCGGCTACAATCAGGAGGTAGCGACAGGGATGGTGACGTCAGGAGCTGCTGCAGCGGTACCTACTTATTTTGACGGTCCGGCAGGCGGCCTTGGTTTAGGGGCTGCTTCTCCGCAAAGCGTCAGCCGCAAAGTCATCGGACGCAATGAGCCGATACTCATTGATGTGGGCTGCTGTATTGACGGCTACATTATTGATCAGACGCGTACTGCGGTTATTGGAGAGCTTTCAGAGCAGCTTGCTCATGCTTACCGAACGTCGGAGGAAATGATGCGTGCAGCGGAAAAAGGGATGGTTCCCGGGACGCCATGCTCAGGGCTTTATATCGCTTCGCTTGATCAAGCGGCCGCTGCGGGGCTTTCTGCGCATTATATGGGTTATGGCCTTGATCAAGCGAAGTTTCTTGGACATGGCATTGGCCTTGAAGTAGATGAATGGCCTGTGCTGGCCCGCGGCTTCGATCTGCCGCTCGCTCCCGGAATGGTGCTTGCAGTTGAGCCGAAATTTACTTTTCCCGGCCAGGGGGTTGTTGGAGTAGAGAACAGCTATGTCATTACAGATGGAGCTCCTCGCCAGCTTACACGAACGAAAGAGCAGCTAATTGTATTGCCATAGGGGGACTAGAAATGAATAGGGCTTTAACGCAGAGGGTCGATAAGGATTACGTCAAATTAATCCGGATTGAGGCAGCTATTGCAGCGGCAATTGGTTATTTAATCGTATTCGGTTATGGGATATTGGCTCTATCGAAAGAGTGGACGCTTATTCCGTTATGGATCGGACTTGGGGTCGTTACGGTTTATAGCGTGTTGGATATTTGGGTAGTGCCAAGCCTTCGCTACCGTCGATTCCAATACGAACTGTTTGCGGAAGAGCTTGAGCTGCAATACGGGCTAATCATTATTAAAAATGTGCTCGTTCCCATGGTTCGTGTCCAGCATGTAGAGCTTGAAAGCGGACCGCTTATGCGAAAGTTTAAGCTGGCGAGCGTAGCAGTTGTAACGGCAGCCACGATTCATCGCATTAAAGGGCTCAAGCTGGAGAAAGCCGAGGAGCTGAAACGCAAAATCGGACAGCTTGCGAAAGTGGATGATCAGCATGAATAATCCGCGAAGACTGCACAAAGTATTTGTTATTTTTACGCTGTTCCAGTTTGTTAAAGGACTATTGCCGCTTATTATTATTACGCTGCTTAGAAAATCGGGATTTCTTGGGCTGGAGTGGTATTGGTATGCAGGAGCCGTGGGATTAATTGTCCTTGCTTTGTTTTTTGGCTTTCTAGAATGGCGGACCTTCACCTACACACCAGAAGCAGACCGCATTGTCATTCGAAAAGGCGTATTATTCAAGGATGAGAAGACGATTTATTATGCACGCATACACTCGGTCAATGTGGAGCAGCCATTCCTGCAGAGGATTCTTGGTGTTGCGGAGCTCAAAATTGAAACGCCAGGTGGAGGAAAAAAAGCAGATGGCATATTGCCAGCGCTCACTGTACGAGATGCAGAGCAGCTTCGCCAGCAACTGCTGTCCCGTCAGCACGAAACGGTAGAAAGGGCTGCTCATCAGGCAGACGATAGCAAGCGCATAATCAGGCTGGATAAAGACGTCGACACCTCGAAGCATGGAGCTAGCGCAGTTCCGATAGAAGGTGCCCATGGCGTTTCAGCCAATAGCGAGTTAGGCGGCTTGAACTATAGCGCAAACGGCCTTTCGGAACTAGAAACGGGAGCAAGGCAAGCTTTTAACCATCATTCCAGCTCTGGCAAGCAATCATCTAAATCGGGAGATAGCGCGTATTTTCGCCTGACTATCGGACAGCTGCTGCTGGCAGCAGCCACTTCTATGAATTTAGGTCTTGCGCTCGCTTTTATTGCGGGTATTTATTCTTTTGCTGATGATTTTCTGGAGAAATTTGCTCCTATGCGAATATTTGAAATGCTGTATGCGGAATCGAAAAGCTTAGTGCCCGGCTATGTCATCATCGGCATTGCTGTCGCCGCAATTTGCGCATTGGCAGCGGCTTGGGCGCTATCAATTATTTTGTACATTATTAAATACAGCGGATTCGCCGTTCATCGTGAAGGTAAGCGAATATCGGTATCATACGGTATGCTGGACAAAAAAGCTTATCTATTTGATCCGAACAAGGTACAATCCGTCCTCATTGAGGAGGGCATCTTCCGGCAAATGATAGGTTATGCCCAAATTAAGCTTCAAGTTGTCTCGTCTGACAAAAACGAACAGCTCATGCTTCATCCTTTTGTGCCAGTAAAGGAGCTGGAGCATGTGATTAGCCATTTTGTGCCCCAGATGAAGCTAATGGAGATAAACGCACACGCCCCTAAGCGGGCCTTGCTTTATTATATGCGCATCGAGCTTGCGGTCGCTCTTCTCCTCTGCGGCGCGGCATTCGGATTCTGGGGTACAGCCGCTCTGTGGTCGTTGATCCTTATCCCGATTGTTTACTTATGGAGACGGGCCTGCCATAAAGCTGCAGGAGTAAGACTGGAAAACGGCCAATTAACACTGCGCCGGCGTAATTTGGCAAGAATCACCTACCTGGTACGCCGACCGCAAATTGTCGCCATGAAGGTGAAACGCAGCTGGGGGCAGCAGCGAAAAGGTTTAGTAACTTTAGGTGTGCGCACGATGGGAAATGCGAGTGATTACAGTGTAGCTGTTCTTGACCATAACGATGTAGAGCCCGTATGGAACTGGTTCAGCAGGGGAAAACGACAATAATTTGGTGGCAATTAAGTCTATCATGGCAATGATTCTGGCTTAATATGTCCGCTCAGATTCGCTGTCCTTTTTGATAAAACATGCAATAGACAGGCAAATGACCGATTTGTAATTTCTGGCTTAATGCAAAGGCAAAACGGCGATATAAATTTACATTATCGACGTTTTCTGTATCCAAAGCTACGCCATGCGAATAATCGTCCGCGAGCGCTGTTTCTAATACATGCAGCAGCAGAGCTTTCCCAATTCCTGTACCTTGAGCATCGGGCTTTACGCCAATCATAATAAGGTAGTGATGCGGCAGGGCTGGTGCAGCGGTGCGGGTGACTCGCATATAGGCATTAAGCTGGCCCAGCGATTTACGGGATATACGTGTGAATAAAGGAAGCAGCCTTCCTAACAGCAGCAATCCGCCATTTTTTTGTTGAAGCTTGCTTTTGTGCGGCGTCTCAATGACGTATGCGCCAAGCAAGCTTTCTTTTTTGTATATACCCCATATTTCTTCATTTAGAAGGAAGCTTTTATCAAATATAAAAGACAAGAAGGCCTGTATGCTTTTATTTGCTCGATTATCGAGCTTTGGATCACCAAATATATAGATAAATAATGGGTCTTCTGCAAAGGCGCTGCCCATGACAGAAAGGAAGGATTCCTTATCTGACTTGGCAAGTCTGACAACATGGTAGGAATGACTCATGATTAGCTACCCGAATGCTGTAAGGCTTTGCCATAATGGTCGACAGCGAAGCTAAACAGCACCTTCAGCATGAATAGCAAAAAAATAATGAGCATATAGGGCTCTAAGTGTGGCAGCATAGGCATAACGCCCATCCCTATAGATAAAAGCAGGCCTGCAACGAACAGCTGTGTATGCTTGCCAATTAGAGCATTTACAATGAATGCGCCTACGATTGTGTAGAGCCAAACGCTGACAGCATAAACGACTGCCGTGTCCAGAAACAGCGAAACTGCCACAATATGAACATGGATGGCTATAAATACAGCTCGATTGATTTTCCGCTTTGCATAAAAATTGCTTGTTGAAGCGGTGAAATTAGCAAGACAGCCTGAAAAAATATCGAAAACCAACAATAAAGCCAAAACACTGCGCCAAAATGGCAAGCCTGCTGTAAGCTCAGGAAAACTTACATATAACGCAGCAGTCAACAAACCTCCGAACAGCAAAATGCTTAAAATCGCGATTATGCTCTGTTTCTCACCCAATACATCATGCAGAAATGAAGGGATTTTTAATGGTCTCAATGTCGCTCCTCCTAATTATGTAGTGTTTGAATTATATTACTACAAAATTATTATAACTGTGAAAAGAACAATCTTCAATAGATTTATACTCATTTTATTGATTTACTCTAAAACTTCTACTAAACTAAATAATGAGGTGGAGAAGATGAACGGCTTCGAACGAAGGAAACAGCAAAAACTTGAGCAAATATACAGCGCAGCGTTCCAACTTTTTTTTAGTTATGGCTTCCAGAAGGTTAGCGTGAATGAAATTGCAGAAAAGGCAAAAGTGTCGCCAGCTACAATTTATAATTATTTTAAAACCAAAGAGCAGCTCTATTTCGATATGCTTATGGACTGGATGGATAAGCAGCTGGAACAATATGAGCGAATTTTGGGTTCAGATATTCCTTTCCCTGAGAAGACGAAAGAAATAATGTTATGCGAGGCCAAAAATTTAAAGCTGCTATCCGAAGATTCCCATCAAGCGGCATTTTCTGGGCAAGCTGAATTCGTAAGTTTAATGGACCGGTATAATGAACGGAAGGTCGTGCCTTTTTTTAAGCGTTTTGTTGCGATGGGCAAGCAGGGGGGCTATATTCATTCTGATATTAGCGAAGAGATGGTGATGCTTTATTTTATAATGTTTAAAAATGAGCTCAGTCGGCATTGGGAAGCCTCGGATCAAGTAGGTGGAAACATGCTGAGCCTGGAGCAGCTCGTGGAATTTTTTTTCTACGGACTATCCAGACAAGGGCAAACACCGTAATCACCGTAATTTGAATCGAAATGAGTGACGCTTCTTCACTCGCTGTTTTTGTTGGCTCGCAGCTGGCAAAGGGACACTTTCAATCCCTATTGGACACCGCTACTATTTTTTAGTAGGATAATAGTTATAGGTTAGCGTCCGATAGACAGGAGTGAAGACGATGCTTAGTTTGGGAGCTAAGGTAATTATTATATCTGATCATTTTGAGCAAAATCTTCCCGTAGGGGAATATGGTTATATAATTGCTTACGATCGCAATGCAGACAACGTATTTGACTACGTGGTGCGCGTTCCGGCCGCCAATCGCAATTTTTTGCTGCCGGATGAAGATGTAGAGCTGGAGGATGTTTTGCTTCAGGAAGAGGTTGACCGCATCGAACGCGAATCGCTGATCGACTTTGCGCTGGCTACTCATAATGAAGAGCTGTTTATGCGTATAATGAGAGGCGAGGAGTCTGCCCCGGAAGCGGAGCCAGCTGCCGCTGAAGGCCAAAGCCAGAAGGATTTTATAAGGCAGGTTAATTTGAAAGCGTGGATCTAATAAGCTTCTGCGAGATGACCCTTCCGCCAGGTGCGGGAGGGTCGTCTGCTGTTAATGGGCATTGCAGAACAGAAGCGCGCAAGCCCTCGTTTGTGCACTTTGTCAAAATGTGATTCTAGGCTATAATAGAAAGAATGATTGCAGGCTTAAGAAGGGGGAGGAACATTCATGAGCATTACGATTAAAGATGTCGAGCATGTTGCGAATTTGGCTCGCCTTGAGCTGTCTGACGAGGAGAAGGATAAATTCACCGAGCAGCTTAATGCGATTTTAAAATATGCAGAAAAGCTGAACTCGCTTGATACGGAAAACGTCGAGCCGACCAGCCATGTGCTGCCGATTACGAATGTGACGCGCGAGGATGTAACGCATGAATCGCTGCCGATCGAGAAGGTGCTGCTCAACGCGCCTGATGAAGAAGACGGCCAAATTAAAGTCCCAGCTGTATTGGAATAGTCCGCATGATCTAGCGCGATAGCCGTAAATGCTTGCTGCGCTTTTATATTGAAGGGAGGAACATGTTTTGTCACTGTTTGATTTGCGTCTTCAGGATGTACATAACAAGCTGAGCCAAAAGGAGCTTTCCGTCACTGAACTGGTTGATGAATCCTTTGCTCGTATTAAAGCAACAGATGCTTCCATTCAAGCGTTCCTTACGCTTAATGAAGAGGGAGCTCGCCAGCATGCAGCGGAGCTGGACAAGCAGCTTCAAGCAGGTGCTGAACGCGGCTTGCTTTTCGGCCTTCCGGCTGGAATTAAAGATAATATCGTTACCGAAGGCTTGCGCACAACATGTGCCAGCCAGTTTCTTGACAACTACAATCCGATTTATGATGGAACGGTTGTCAGCAAGCTGAAATCGGCGCAATCCGTCACGATCGGCAAGCTGAACATGGATGAGTTCGCGATGGGCGGCTCCAATGAAAATTCCAGCTATTATCCGACTCGCAATCCATGGAATACGGAATATGTGCCGGGCGGCTCCAGCGGTGCTTCCGCAGCTTCCGTTGCGGCAGGCCAAGTCTATTTCTCGCTTGGCTCCGATACGGGCGGTTCGATCCGTCAGCCAGCAGCTTATTGCGGCATTGTCGGTCTTAAACCAACGTATGGCCTTGTTTCCCGTTTTGGCCTTGTCGCTTTCGCTTCATCGCTTGACCAGATCGGTCCTTTGACTAAAAATGTTGAGGATTCCGCATTTGTGCTGCAAGCCATTGCTGGCTATGATGCAAAAGACTCTACTTCCGCGAACGTAAGCATTCCTGACTATACGTCTG
The DNA here is from genome assembly GCF_001422685.1 of Paenibacillus sp. Leaf72. Taxonomy (NCBI): domain Bacteria; kingdom Bacillati; phylum Bacillota; class Bacilli; order Caryophanales; family Paenibacillaceae; genus Paenibacillus; species Paenibacillus sp. Leaf72. The sequence goes on from NZ_LMLV01000035.1 coordinate 427,915, forward strand.
CCTTGACCGGAGATGTCAAAGGTTTGCGCATTGCAGTACCGAAGGAATATTTGGGAGAAGGCGTTGATCCAAAGGTTAAGGAAGCGGTTTTGAATGCATTGAAAGTGTATGAGAGCCTTGGCGCAACATGGGAAGAGGTTTCGCTGCCGCATACCGAATATGCCATTGCGGCTTATTATTTGCTTGCGTCTTCTGAAGCTTCATCCAACCTGGCTCGTTTCGACGGCGTTCGTTACGGCGTCCGTGCAGACAACCCGGCGAACCTGATTGATTTGTACCGCAAATCGCGCAGCGAAGGCTTCGGTCCAGAAGTTAAGCGCCGTATTATGCTGGGAACGTATGCGCTTAGCTCCGGCTACTATGATGCGTATTATTTGAAAGCGCAAAAAGTGCGCACGCTCATTAAACAGGATTTTGACCAAGTATTTGAAAAATACGATGTCGTCATTGGACCAACTGCCCCAACAGCAGCGTTCAAGCTCGGCGAGCAGGTCGGCGACCCGCTGACGATGTATTTGAACGATATTTGCACGATTCCGGTCAGCCTTGCAGGCGTTCCGGCGATCAGCATTCCTTGCGGCCAAGCGGAAGGCTTGCCAATCGGATTGCAAATTATCGGCAAAGCCTTCGACGAGTCGACGGTTCTGCGCGCGGCCCATGCCTTCGAGCAAAATACCGAATTCCATAAGCTGCGTCCGCAGCTCTAATATATTCAACCTTGCGACGCGATATTTACTTTTTTGCTGTCATAGAAGCTAGATGAAAAAGGCAAGCGGAGTGAAAAGGTTGAACTGTAGAAGCGCAAGCGTTCGTCTTGCCCAATCATATTACCGCTGAGCGGGATTGATCAAGCATAAACGGCTGTCGCCGTCCTCTGGCGGCAAAGCTACCGTTTCGAGGGTGGAATATAGAGAAAGGATGGAAAAATAATATCCTTTCCTATATTTTCAGAAAAAGATTGGGCAACAGCGATCGAAAGTCAACCTTTTCACGCAGCGCAGCATCTTTTTCATCATGCTTTATGCCACCGAAGTAACCTCGCCCAGCAAAATTCTAAGGAGGATTAACGATGTCTGAAGCGACTCAATATGAAACGGTAGTCGGGCTGGAGGTGCACGTTGAGCTGCACACCAACAGCAAGATTTTTTGCGGCTGCTCCACCGCTTTCGGAGCTCCGCCTAATACGCATACCTGCCCGGTCTGCCTCGGTCATCCCGGCGTGCTGCCGGTGCTGAACAAGCAGGCGGTTGAATACGCAATGAAGGCGGCGATGGCGCTCAATTGCACAATTGCTGATGTCAGCAAATTTGACCGTAAAAACTATTTTTATCCCGATTCACCTAAAGCTTATCAGATTTCGCAATTTGATCAGCCTATCGGCGAGCACGGCTGGATTGATATTGAAGTAAACGGCGTTACGAAACGAATTGGCATTACCCGTCTGCACTTGGAAGAGGATGCAGGCAAGCTGACTCACGTTGATGGAGGTTATGCCTCGCTCGTTGACTTTAACCGTGTCGGCACGCCGCTCGTTGAAATTGTTTCCGAGCCAGACATTCGTACACCTGAGGAAGCGAAAGCTTATTTAGAGAAGCTGAAAGCGATTATGCTTTACTGCGAAGTATCGGATGTGAAAATGGAAGAGGGCAGCTTGCGCTGCGACGCAAACATCAGCCTTCGTCCTTATGGACAAGAGAAGCTTGGCACGCGCGCTGAGCTGAAAAACATGAACTCCTTCCGCGGTGTTCAGCGTGGTCTTGAATATGAGCAATGGCGTCAGGCCGAAGTGCTGGACGGCGGCAATAAGGTTGTTCAAGAAACTCGCCGCTGGGATGAGGCGCAGGGCAAAACGATTTCAATGCGCGGCAAGGAAGAGTCGCATGACTATCGTTATTTCCCGGATCCTGACTTGGTTCGCCTCTATATCGACGAAGAGTGGAAAGAACGCGTCAAAGCGTCGATTCCTGAGCTTCCGGATGCACGTAAAGCCCGCTATACAAGCGATTACGGCTTGCCTTCCTATGATGCTGATGTTATTACGGCATCTAAGAAAATGGCAGACTTTTTCGAAGCAAGCTTATCCTATACGAAGGATGCGAAAGCTGTATCCAACTGGATTATGGGCGATTTGCTCGGTTATTTGAACTCGAACAGCCTGGAGCTGTCCGATGTGAAAATTACCGGACAAGGGCTTGGAGAAATGATCGGGTTGCTGGAGAAAGGCACGATCAGCAGTAAAATCGCCAAAACCGTCTTTAAGGAAATGCTGGAATCCGGCAAGCTGCCGCAGCAAATCGTAGAAGAACAGGGCCTTGTACAAATTAGCGATGAGGGGGCAATCATTGCCATCGTCGATAAAGTTATTGAATCGAACCCGCAATCGGTCGAGGATTTCCGTGCAGGCAAGGAGAAGGCGATCGGCTTCCTGGTCGGCCAAATTATGAAAGAGACAAAAGGCAAGGCGAATCCGGCAATGGTTAACAAAATGCTGCTGGAGCGTCTGCAGCAAGCTTAAATAAGCATAATCAACATGGAAGTTGATTGATGCCAACCAAGTAAGAGCTGTCCACAAGCTGGACGGCTCTTTTTTTACATTTTCAAGCAAAAGTCTTGTCAGGCGGGCATCTATGGTACAATAATAAGCAATAAACTTGCACATACGGAGGACATGTTTTGCAGGAGCAAGGGATGAAAACGGGACGTAGGAAAAGTCGACTGCTTACGGTGCTGCTGGCCTTTCTATGGCCGGGAGCGGGACATCTATATACAGGAGAATATACGAGAGGGCTGCTGCTAGCCGCTGGTATTTTGCTTGATGGCGGGACCATTGTCCGTCTGGCGGATGCCGATGGCGCGAAGCATTTACTGCTTATTGTTTACTTAGGGCTTGCGCTGCCTGTATTTTATTTTATTAGCGTCTACGATGCACTGCAAAGTTTGGATCGGCGAACGGAAACGCAGCCCGGTTTAAAGCTTAGGGATGGCATACTCATTATGGTGGCAGGCATTTTGCTTATGCTGCTGCTGATGCTTAGGCAGCCGACCACGCTGTTCACTTGGTTTGACGAAGCGGCGAATTATGCGGTAGGCCCTGTTCTAGGTCTGCTTGCGGTAGGCTTAGTTTTGCGTCAACGGCTGGCAGCGGTGTTTCGGCTAGGAAGCTTCACCGCTGCATTATTTATTGCAGCTGCAGGTGGATTGCTGTTGTGGGATGAAATACACAGCAGCAATGTTTTTGCGCTCATGCGTTATTGGTGGCCTGCGCTGTTTATATGTCTGGGAGGAGAGCTCGTTGCCTACAGCCTATTGCAGCGGCGGACGCGAAAGCAATTGCGGCTTGATTTTATCGGAAGCATGGCAGCGGTTGTCATTGCGGGCTTTGGTTTCTTGGTAACGCAATATGCAGATTTGCCTTTTCGCTGGATTGATCAATATGTCGATCTGAATGGCGCACAGGATTACGGCGAGGAAAAAGGCTTTCATTATCAGAAAGAAGTGCTGGTCGTTCCGATGGAAGAAAAGACGACAGCTATTCAGATTTACAATGTGAATGGAACAGTGACGCTTCAAAGCGGGAATAATGATTATATCAGTATAGATACCGAGGTATGGGTTGATATCGATGATCAAGCTGAGGCTGATAAAATGGCCGACAAAGCGAAGATTGAGGCGTCATCAAGTGGTGAGAAAATTACCTTGCAGGCCAAAAGCAGCAGCTACGGCGACAATGGAACGCGCAAACCGCGTATCAATATTACCGTAACCGTGCCGCGTTTGCCGAATGTTCAAGTAGAGGAAATTGCCGAGCCTGATCTCGATCTTGAGTCGGACGATCCAGCTGCACAGGAGAGCAGTACGCCAGATCCAAGCTCGTCTAATTCGTCTAATAACGTGGAGCAAGTCTCTGCTTCAAACACGACATCAATAACTCCTACTCCCGAGCAGTCGCCAGAACAAGTGGAGGAGCAGAAGGATGAACAGCCGATGAGACAGCTTTCTGTACTCGTGCATACCGATAATGGGCCGATTAAAATTAAAAACCTCGATGCTCCCGGAGGTGTGGAGCTCTCCAGCGATACAGGAGAAATTTTAGCAGAAGGAATAAATGGCAGCATTCAGGCAAAAGCAAATAATGGTACGATTACGCTTCGTCATATAACGGGTGATGCGAGTATAACCTTATTAAATGGGGCTGTTACCGCAGCATCTATTACAGGTAATGTTTTTGCGGAAGCGACGAATGGGGCTTTGAAGATGACGAGCATTTCAGGAGATATAGAAGCCGATACGAAAAATGGAAAAATCAACATTAATGAAGCGAGCGGCTCCGTTAAGGCTGCAACCTTAAATGGCGGCATCGAGCTGGCGAGCTCGGTAGTCGGGGGTGACTGGGATGTCGATAGCTCCGTAGGGGAAATTAAGCTGACTGTCCCGCAGTATGGCAGCTACACGGTGTATGGATCGGTCACTTTTGGCGCGATTACGACGAATTTGCCGCTCGAAGTGAGCAAAAAAACAGTACGGGGTACGGTTGGAGACGGGCAATACCGTTTACAAATTAATGCTAATAACAGTATTGCCATACAGTATGCCGGTGCGGAGCAATAACCACATTCATTGACAAATCATTTTGAAAACACGTACAATAGCTTTAACTACTAACGAAAGGCGTGAGGGGAATGGGAGCCGTTAATGCAGCATTGCAGCAATTAAAAATGAATGGTGTCCGTATGACCCCGCAGCGTCATGCCATTTTAAGCTTTTTAATGGAATCGATGACTCATCCGACAGCCGATGAAATTTATAAATCACTGTCGCCTAATTTTCCAAGCATGAGCGTGGCGACCATATATAATAACCTACGGTTATTTGTAGAAGCGGGGCTTGTTAAGGAATTGACATATGGGGATGACTCCAGCCGCTTTGATGCGGATACATCGGAGCATTATCATGCCATATGCAATGACTGTGGCCAAATTGTTGATTTTGAATACCCGCCGTTGCTTGAGGTGGAGCGTGTCGCATCGCAGGAGACCGGTTTTATCGTGCAAGGGCATCGAATGGAAATTTACGGTTCCTGCTCTACCTGTGCGGCAGCTAAGAAATAAGAACGAACAATCAAGAATGAATGAAACCTAACAAAATGATGGCGTGCAGGGAAGCGTTCAACCGCGGATATGCACGCTTTCGTCTTTTATAAAGGAGCGAGATACGCTTGGAAACTATGCTTCGCCGAACTCCTCGTCGCCGCAAGAGCAGTGGGGCTCGGAATATGCTTCTCTTTTTTATCATTATATTGGCAGCAGGTGGGGGTTGGTTTGTATACGATCGCTACATTCCTAATTTTAAACAAATGGATCCCGATTATGGGGTGAAAAATCCAATCGTTGTTCATGGCGAAGTAATGAAGCAAGGTGCTATTATTGAAAATAACGAGGTGAAGCTGCCGCTTCCTGTGCTTCAGCAGGTGCTTGGAGCAGACCAGCCTATACGCTATGAAGCGGATAGCGGATCGATTATTTTGACAACAGCGAATAAGGTGCTGCGTTTGCAGACAAATTCCTTGACAGCGACCGTGAACCGCAAGCCGTTTGACTTGACGATTACAGCTGAGGTGCAGGATGATGTCGTTTATATTCCAATAACGCCGATTGAGGAGCTTTATGGCCTGCAGACGGAGTATGTTGCAGATTCAGGCGTTGTCACCTTGCTTCAGTCGGGTGAGGCTATTCAACTGGCGGAAGCGAAGCGGGAAAAAGGGGCGGCCATACGGACAGAGCCTACGATTCGGGCGCCGATTGTGGAGAAGGTTCCACTCGCGGGCAAGCTCAGAGTTTGGGGGGAAAGCGATGGCTGGCTGCTCGTGCAGGGACCGGATGGGCATCCTGGGTATATGGCTAAGGATAATACGGCTCTCGCTAGCATGGAGCAAATTGCGCCTAGCGATAATGAAACGGATTTTGTCGCATGGAAAGTTACGGGCAGCAAAATCAATCTTACATGGGAGGCTGTATATCAACGCAAGCCAGATCCAGCCACCATTCCGGAAATGCAAGGCGTCAATGTCGTCAGTCCTACCTGGTTTGAGCTTCAGGATGAGGATGGCACAATTAAAGGCAAAGCTGATCCCGTGTATGTAAAATGGGCCAAAGAGCAGAAGATGCAAGTGTGGGCGCTTTTCAGCAACGGGTTTGAGCCTGATCGGACGAGCGCGGCGCTTGCGACTGTAGAGACGCGTTTTCATATGATCCAGCAGCTGCTTGCATTTGCAGAGCTTTATCATTTGCAGGGCATTAATGTAGACTTTGAAAATGTTTATACGAAAGATAAGGAAAACTTGGTCCAGTTCGTCCGCGAGCTGACGCCGCTGCTTCATGAAGCGGGTCTAGTCGTATCTATTGATGTGACGCCTAAGTCGAACAGCGAGATGTGGTCTGTTTTTCTAGATCGTAAAGCGCTTGGCAAAGTGGTAGACTATATGATGGTTATGGCTTATGACGAGCATTGGGCGACAAGCCCGGTTGCGGGTTCGGTAGCTTCGCTGCCTTGGACGGAGCAAGCTTTGAAGAGAATATTGGACGAAGATGGTGTTCCTGCGAGCAAGCTTATATTGAGCATGCCGCTATATACCCGTATTTGGACGGAGACCGAAGAGAATGGCGAAACCAAGGTTAGCTCTAAAGCGCTTGGCATGGATAAAGTGAAAGAAATCATTACGCAATACAAGCTGAAGCCTGTGCTCGATAGGGATGCTGGACAGCATTATGTGGAGTATAAGGAAGAGGAAGCACTGAAACGCATCTGGATTGAGGACGAGCTGTCGATCAAAGCTAGAGTTGCGTTGGTTAAAAAGTACGGGTTAGCTGGAGTGGCAACCTGGCAGCGCACTTTTCAAACGAACGCGATCTGGAAAACGATTGATACCGCATTGAATAAAAAACCGTAAACTGCAATGATAATTCTAAAATTTTATTAAAAAGAAGGCTATCGCTGAACACGCGATGGCCTTCTTCTATTCATATATAGATTTATAGATATCTTCTTCTAGAGCAGCTGCTATTTTAGTGCCAAAAAAGGGCGCTGCCCCTCTTTGGCGGCAACGCCCTTTTAAGCTTATGTAACTTATTTTTAAGAGCAGCGTACTATTCGGAAGGAGCATGTGTGGCTTGCGCCGGATCGAGTGTCAAAATCGTTTTGCAGAACATGCAGCGGTCCGTTTTGCCGAGCATTTTCGTCGGGCGATTACATTCGGGACATGTTAGCATCGTTGCACTGGTTGACATCATGCCTGCCCAGAAATAAACGGCAACGCTGACGAGCAAGGAAATCATCCCAATAACCATAAAAATTGCGGCAACGATTTTACCAGCTTGTCCCCAAAGCACGATTCCGGCTGTACCGAGAATCATAACACCCATGCCGACAAGTGTGAAAATCAGCCCCCACAGACGAAATTCGTTTATTTTCGCTGATTTGAAAAAAAACTTATTCACTTTGTCCATCCTCTCCATGGTATTCTTATTAAAATCAGACGGTTTTTCCATCCATGTAAGCAGGAAACTGTCTCGGGTTTGTCGAAATAACAAACACCGTAGATTATTATATCTTAATCATATTGGATTAGCTATACGGAGGCCCAAGTGAAACATATAAAAGAACATTTCATTCAAACGCATCAATCACAGCCAGAGCTGCTTGGTCTTATCGCAATCGAGAACTCTTATGCTTACAGTCCGTTGACTGAAGGATTGGATTTGCTTCTGCTTGCAATTGTGGAGCAGACTGCTGTTCAAAGTATTGAGCATGTACGCATTGAAGGCCAGCATGTGCTGATTCGAAGTGTGAGTGTAGGCCAGCTGGAGCAGTGGATGGCAAGCGGGGAGAACAAAAGTATTATTCAATGGATAGTTCGGGGGGAGATACTGTTGGAGCGCGACAGCCGTATAAGCGATATTCGTGAGCGCATTATACAATTTCCGGACGTCATGAGAGAGCAAAAGCGGTTTGTAGAGTTCTCCGGCTTTCTGAGAAGTTACCTGCAGGCAAAGCATGATTACGAAGAGCGCAATATTCTGGATGCTTACAGCAATATATTAACTGCACTGCATCACTGGGCGCACATTGTATTAATTGAAGAAGGGCAGCATCCAGAGCTAACCGTGTGGCGTCAAATGCGTCGGGTACATCCTGGGGTGTATAAGCTGTATGAAGAATTAACCGTCAGCCCTGAAACGCTGGAGCAGCGCGTTCAACTGGTTATGCTCGCTTGTGAGTTTACGGTAATCAACAAAATGAAGGACTGCTGTTCCTTGCTCTTTAGCATCATGATGAGCCGGGAGGAGCCATGGAGCATCAGCGAGCTGCAGGAGCATGAGCGAATAAAGACCCTTCATGTCGATTTATCCTTGCTGCTGCAACGTTTGGTCAAACGCTCGCTTATTCGTGAAGTTGCGGTGATGGCAGCAAGCGGAGATACTGAGGCGTTGGAGCTTCGATATATGACGCTGGCTGTATAAAATAGAACGGCAAAAGATACCCAAATCGCTTGCTACAAGCGTAGGGTATCTTTTTTTAAAATAGGGCTTGACTATATTTTGCGAGCTGTGATATATTAATACACGCCGCTTTTGAAGCAAGGAAATAACTTGAATCGACAAACGAAAAAAAATGTCGAAGAAAAGAAAAAAAGTACTTGCAATTGAGTAGGCAGTCATGGTATATTATAAAAGTCGCCGCTGAGAGAAAACGCGGTTGACACAAAAAGAATTAGTTAGAGAAATTGTTCTTTGAAAACTGAACAACGAGTGAAACTGCCACATTAACTTAAGTTAATGTAAAGCGATACAAAAAAAGTAATGAGCAAGTCAAACAATACCTAAATGGAGAGTTTGATCCTGGCTCAGGACGAACGCTGGCGGCGTGCCTAATACATGCAAGTCGAGCGGAGTTGATGGAGTGCTTGCACTCCTGAT